>NZ_QKTU01000017.1 GCF_003234565.1 Curtobacterium sp. MCBD17_013
AGCAGTATCGTCCTCCGACCCTGCCGGGCTCCTCCGGTCATCCGCGAGATCGCACTTGTTGCCGTTCTGGCGCGGTCCAGAGCGGCAACAAGTGCGATCTCGCGGATGACCGGAGGAGCCCGGCAGGGTCGGAGGACGATACTGCTGACGTGCCCTCGACGGCGAGGGCGACGGCGGAAGGACGACGATGACCGACACCAGCACCGACCTCGAGGACATCAGCCTCGGGGGCCCCGACCGGATCCCCGTTCCCGAGGGCGCCTCGCCCGAGATCGCGGAGGCCGTGCGCGCGCTCTACACCGACGGCACGATCGGCAAGAAGGGCGCCTTCTCCCGCGAGTGGGCGACCGACATGGCCGAGGACGTGTACGTCGCGTTCCACCAGGCCCTCGCGCGGAAGGGCGGCACGATGGGCCGCGGTCCGCGCCGCTACTACGTCGAGATCCACCCCGAGCAGCTCCGCGGCTGGGTCGACATCGTCGACCACCCGTGGGTGCGCGCGCTCAGCGAGGCGGTCCTCGGGCCGGAGTACCAGATCGTCGAGCTCGGCTTCGACATCCCGTTCCCGGGTGCGAAGAACCAGCCGTGGCACCGCGACTTCCGGATGCCCGAGGCGACGCGTGAGGACCGGCGGCTGACGTCCCTCGCCTTCAACCTCACGGCGGTGGACACGGTCGACGAGATGGGTCCGTTCGAGATCGCCCTCGGCACGCAGTGGGACCTCTCGCCGGAGTTCGACCACGAGATGTTCCCGCCGGCGTCCTTCGCGCCGCGCTACGCCGAGCGTGCCGTCCGCAAGTACCCGAACATGGGTGACATCGCGGCCCGGTCCGCGCTCACGGTCCACCGGGGGACGCAGAACTTCTCGTCGCAGCCGCGTCCGGTGCTCGTGCTCGGCATCGACGCACCCGGTGCGGGGAACGCCGAGCACCACGACATGGCCGTCACGCATGCGTTCCACGAGTCGCTCCCCCAGCGGGTCCGCGACCACCTCGTCTGCCCGGTGGTCGACGAGCTCACGCCCATCGTGCAGAAGCACGACATCGAGGGCCTCATGATGGGCGGCGCCTGACCCCCAGGCCCACCTCCCCCCCACCGAGATCGCAGAAGATGCCGCTCCCCATGGCTTGGAAGCGGCATCTTCTGCGATCTCGCGGAACCGGGGCGGAGGCCCGGCTGCCGCCCGGCGGGCACCGCGCGTCAGACGCCCGACACGACCCGCCAGGCGACGAGCCGCTCGTCCGCCGTCGTGACCTCGTGCACCGGCCCCGCGATCGTGAGCGTCGCGCGCGGCGTCGCGGAACCCGGGAGGTCCTGCGCCACGGCCTGCTTCTCGTTCACGATGACGCCGCCCGTGGTCTCCTCGGTGTCGACGGGGGCCGCCGACGCCGCCGCGTGATCGCCGACCCAGACCTCGACGTCGCCCGGCTCGACGACCCGGACCATGCGGCGGTCGCTGAAGGCGAACCGAGTGGTCGGCACGTCGAAGGCGACGCGGACGGACTCCCCCGCCTCGAGGTCGACCCGCGCGTAGCCGAGCAGCTGCACCACCGGACGGGTCACGGAACCCTGGACGTCGTGGCCGTACAGCTGCACCACGTGGCCGCTCGCGGTCGTACCGGTGTTCGTCACGGTCACGGCGGCCGTGAACGTGTCCCCGGCGCCGACGGTCCGGTCGACGACGAGGTCCGAGTACGCGACCGTGGTGTACCCGAGCCCGAACCCGAAGGGCCGGAGCGGCGTCGAGTCCGTCGCGGTGACGTCCGACGGCCCGCCGAGCACCGGGTGCAGGTACGAGTACGGCTGCGCCCCCGCGGACCGGGGCAGCGACACGGGCAGACGCCCGGACGGTGCGACCCGACCGGTGATCACGTCGGCGATCGCGAGCCCGCCGCCCTCACCGGGGAAGAACGCCTGCAGCACCGCGCCCGGCTTCGGGCCCGTGCCGTCGAGCGCCCAGCCGATCGCGTACGGCCGACCGGTGAGCAGGACCACGACGACCGGCGTGCCGGTGGCGAGCACGGCCTCCACGAGCTGCCGCTGCACGCCGGGCAGTTCGAGCGACTCGGAGTCGTTGCCCTCGCCCACGGTGCCCCGGCCGAACAGTCCGGCCTGGTCGCCGACGACGACGACCGCGAGCTCGGCGGCGGCCGCCGCGTCGACGGCCTCCGCGAATCCAGTCGTGTCGTCGCCCTCGACCGCGCAGCCGACGGCGTGCACGATCTCGGTGGCACCGAGGCCCGCCGCGGCGAACGCGCCGGGCAGTGCCTCGAGCACCGTCGGGATCGTGAACCCGAGTGGCAGGTCGGGGTGACCGGCGAGCACGTGGTTCGCGAACGAGTAGCACCCCTGCAGGGCCTCGGCCCGATCCGCGTTCGGACCGATCACGGCGACCCGGGCGGGTGCCGGACGATCGGCGCCGGAGTCGGCCCCGGACCTCCCGATCGGCAGCACGCCGTCGTTGTGGAGGAGCACGATCGACTCCTCGGCGAGCCGCCGGGCGAGCGCCTGGTGGCGCGGCGAGTCCAGGTCGATCGCCGTCGGCGGCTCGTCCTCGTACGCGTCGTCGTCGAGCAGGCCGAGCGACTCCTTCTGCGCGAGCACGCGGAGCACCGCACGGTCGACGTACGCCTCGTCGAACTCGCCCGAGCGGACGCGGTCGACGAGCGGCTGCAGGTAGGCGTCACCGGTGGGCAGCTCGACGTCGATGCCGGCCTCGAGCGCGAGCGCGGCCGCCTCACCCCGGTCGGCCGCGACGCCGTGCATGACCTCGAGGAACGCGACGGCGAAGTAGTCCGCCACGACGACGCCGTCGAACCCGAGGCGCTCGCGGAGCACCCCGGTCAGGTAGTCGCCGTTCGCGGCCATGGGCACGCCGTCGATCTCGGCGTAGGAGTTCATGACGGATCGGACGCCACCGTCGAGGACCGCCATCTCAAACGGGGGCAGGAACACGTCGGCGACCTCGCGCGGCCCGGCGTGCACGGGGGCGTGGTTCCGCCCGGCGCGCGATGCGGAGTAGCCGAGGAAGTGCTTGAGCGTGGCGTGCACGCCGGCGTCCTGCAGCCCCCGCACGTACGCGGTACCGACGGTCCCGACCAGGTACGGGTCCTCAGCGATGCACTCGTCGACGCGGCCCCAGCGGGGGTCACGGACGACGTCGAGCACGGGCGCGAGCCCCTGGTGCACGCCGAGTTCGCGCATGGAGTCCCCGATGGCGCGACCGACCTGTTCGACGAGCTCCGGGTCGAACGCGGCGCCCCAGGCGAGTGGCGTGGGGAACGTCGCGGCGCGCCATGCAGCGAGCCCGGTCAGGCACTCCTCGTGCACGAGCGCGGGGATCCCGAGCCGGGTCTCGCGCTTGAGGCGGCGCTGCTCGCCCCAGAGCCACGCCGCGCGTTCCTCGGCGTCGACCGGTCGCGTGCCGTAGACGCGGGTGAAGTGGCCGATGCCGTCGCGGGTGACCTCCGCCAGCGGAGCCGAGGCGTCCTGCCCCGCGGCCATCTCGCCCTGCATCGGCGCGACGACGCCGTTCTGGTCGAGCCAGTAGCCGACGATCTGCGCCGCCTTCTCCTCGAGGGTCATCCGCGCGTGCAGGGCGCGGACCCGGTCGGACACGGTGGGCATGGCGGGCGGCGTCGCCGCGGCGACGACGGCGTGGTCGTCGACGTCGGTGGTGGTGGTGGTGGTGGGGATCGCGGTGGTCACGCGTTCCTCGCTTTCGTCGGAGTGGGGCGACCGGTGGTCGGGATGGTGCGCGACGCACGCCGGGAGGCGCTCATCCCTTCACCGCGCCGGTCAGGCCGCCGACGATGCGGCGCTGGAAGATCGTGAAGAACACGAGCGCCGGGATCATCGACATCGTCGTGAACGCGAGCACCTTCGCGGTGTCCACGGAGTACTGGGACGAGAACGCCTGCACACCGAGCGGCAGCGTGTACTGCCCCTCGTTGTTGAGGATGAACAGCGGCAGGATGTAGCTGTTCCAGCTCGCGATGAACGCGAGGATCCCGGTGGTGACGACACCCGGCAGCG
This sequence comes from Curtobacterium sp. MCBD17_013, assembly GCF_003234565.1. Taxonomy (GTDB): domain Bacteria; phylum Actinomycetota; class Actinomycetes; order Actinomycetales; family Microbacteriaceae; genus Curtobacterium. Next base: position 4,036 of record NZ_QKTU01000017.1, read on the forward strand.
ACAACGGCACGATCATGCGGAAGAAGAACCCGAGCCGGCTCGCACCGTCGATCGACGCGGCTTCCTCGAGTTCGTCGGGGATCGCCCGGAGGAACGGCACGAGGATGATCACGGTCGTCGGCAGCGCGAACGCGATCTGCGGCAGGATCACCCCGGCCAGGTTGTTCGTCAGGCCGAGGTCCTTGACGAGCAGGTAGAGCGGTGTGATCGCGACCGTGATCGGGAACATCAGCCCCGCGGCGAAGAGCGCGTACAGCGCCCCGCGTCCGGCGAAGTGGTAGCGCGCGAGCACGAAGCTCACCATGAGTCCGAGCACCACGACGCCGACCGTGGTGGCGATCGCCGTGATCGCGGAGTTGCCGAGTTCCTGCCAGAACACCCCGCTCGAGAGCACGCTCGCGTAGTTCCCGAACTGCAGTGGGTCCGGCAGGCCCGCGGGGCTCGTCGTGATCTGCGCGTTCGTCCGGAAGCCGCCCAGGACGATGTAAAGGACCGGGGCGAGGTTCGCCGCGATGAAGACGATCGCGACGACGTAGGTGATCGGGTTGACGTGGGTGTTCGCCGCGCCCGACCGACGCCGACGGGTGCTGCCGGGGCCGGGGATGCCGGACCGGACGCCGCGGGACCGGCCCGAGCGGGCCTCCCGGCCGTCGATGGTGGTGGTCGCCATCAGCCGTTCCTCTCGGTGAGTGCGCCCGCGGTGTCGCGGCGCAGGACGAAGCGCTGGTAGAGGAGCGCGACGATGAGGGAGATCAGGAAGATCACCACGGCGACCGCGTTCCCGTAGCCGTAGTTGCCGGAGTTGCGGCCGTTCCCGACCATGTACGTCGCCATCGTCGAGGTCCCGGCGGTCGAGGCGATGTACTGACCCCAGATGATGTAGACGAGGTCGAACAGCTGGAGCGACCCGATGATCGACAGGAACGCCCAGATGCGGATGGTCGGTCCGAGCAGCGGCAGGGTGATCCGTCGCTGGATCTGCCAGTAGCCGGCACCGTCGATGGCGGCGGCCTCGAACAGTTCCTCGGGGATGCTCTGCAGCCCGGCGAGGAACAGGATCACGGCGAACCCGATGTACTTCCACGAGATGATGAGGAGCAGGGTCCAGATCGCGATCGACGGGTTCGACAACCAGTCCGCGCGCAGGCCGCCGAGGCCGATGGCCTGCAGGAGGTCGTTCACCGCCCCGTTCGACTGGAGCATGAGGCTCCAGCCGGTGCCGACGATGACCTCGGAGATCACGTACGGCACGAACACGAGCACCCGGACGAGCGTCCGACCGCGGATCTTCTGGTTGAGGAGCAGCGCCAGGAAGATCGCCAGCGGACCCTGGAGGACCAGGGACAGCACCACGATGAACGCGTTGTGGAGCAGGACGGACTGGAACGCGCTGTCGGTGAAGATGACGACGTAGTTGTGCAGTCCGACGAAGTCGGTCGGGGTGCCGTAGCCCGCCCAGCGGAAGAACCCGTAGTAGGCGGCGAGCACGACCGGGAGGATCACGAACCCGACGAAGACGACGACCGCCGGTCCGGCGAGCACGGCGATCTCGGCGCGCTTGCGCCAGTCGGCCGGCGCCCGGGTACCGCGCCGGCCGGCGGGGCTGGAGGCACGTGGTGCGCCCCGCCCCGCCTCCGGTGCACCCGGGGGGCGCTGCGGGTCGGTGACCCGACCCGCAGCGATGGAGGTGTTCGCGGACACGGGATCAGCCCTTGGCCGCGGCCTGGCTGGTCGTCTTGACGATGTCCGCCGGGCTGCCCTTGCCGGCGAGCAGGTCGACGACGCTCGTGTTCAGCGCGTTGCCGACGTTCTGGCCGTAGAGGGTGTCGAGGTACTGCGAGACGTACGGCGCCTTCTGGTACGCGGCGAGGACGTCCTTGAGGTACGGCTCGGTGACGACGGACTGCGCGTTCTCGTTCACCGGGATGGTGTCGAACGCCTTGTAGTACGCCTCCTGCCTCGACTTCGTCACGATGTAGTTGAGGAACTGGGTGCAGGGCACCTTCGGCGCCTTAGCGGAGCACGAGTAGCCGTCGAGGCCACCCATCATCGCGCCGGCCTTGCCCGAGCCGCCGGAGATCGACGGGAACGGGAAGAACCCGAGGTCGGGCAGCGGCTTGGCGTTCGGGGTGAGCGAGGAGATCACGCCCGGGTCCCAGGAGCCCATGAGCTCCATGGCCGCCTTGTGGTTCGCGACGAGACCGGCGGAGCTGCCGGCGCCCTGCTGCGCCGCCGTGGTGAGGAATCCGTTGTTGAACGGCTTCGTGTCGTTGAACGCCTTGACGTCCTGGCCGGCCTTCGTCCAGCAGCTGCTGTCGAACTTCAGGTTGGACGCGGTCTTGTTCAGCGTGGCCTGGCTGCACTCCCGGAGCGCGAAGTTGTAGTACCAGTGCGCGGCGGGCCAGGCGTCCTTGGCACCGACGGCGACCGGTGCGACGCCCGACTTCTTGAGCTTGGCGATGTCCGCGTTCAGTTCGGTCATGGTCTTCGGGGTGCTCGTGATCCCGGCGGCCTTGAACAGGTCCTGGCTGTACCAGATGCCCTCGGGCAGGACGTCGATCGGCATGGCGTAGGTCTTGCCGCCCTGCTCGTAGCCGGCGAACGTGCCCTTGTTGATCGCGGCCTTCGAGGCCTTGTCGATCGAGCCGGAGATGTCCATGACCTGGCCAGCGTCGACCATGGCCTTCATCTTGCCGCCGCCCCGCTGCAGGAAGATGTCGGGGGCGTCGCCGGAGTTGAGGGCCGTCTGGAGCTTGCCGTCGAGGTCCTCGTTCTGGATCGCCTGGACCTTGATGGTGACGTTCGGGTGGGCGGCCTCGAAGTCCTTGACGGTGTCCGCCCAGAACGCCTTGCCCGGGCCGGTGGTCGAGTTGTGCCAGAAGGTCATGGTGACCTTGCCGTTCCCCGACGCGTTGTCCGAACCGCCGCTCGAACAGCCCGTGGCGAGCAGTGCGGTGCCCGCGGCCAGCGCGATGGCCGTCGCGAGCTTGATCTTCCTCGTCATTGTGGAAACCCCTCGGTAGTCGTCGTTGACATGCGGCTTCGAGTGCCGCAGACGAGAGCGTGGCAGGCGTGGCTCGGGTTGTCAATCGATATCGATAACGATTTCGGTGGGCGCGGCGACGACTCGTGTCGCACGATCCGGGCGGTACGGTGAGCACGTGGAGACCGTCGCAGAGTCCGCTCCCCCGCCCGGGCGCGCCACCATCAGCGACGTCGCGCGCGCGGCCGGGGTGTCCGTGCCGACGGTCTCGAAGGTCATCAACGGGCGCGACGGGGTGGCACCCGCGACGTCGAAGCGCGTGCTCGAGGTGATCGAGTCCCTCGGCTACGAGAGCTCCCTCGTCGCCCGGAGCCTCCGTCGGAGCCGCACCGACGTGATCGGCATCCTCGTCACCGAGTTCGAGCCGTTCTCCACCGAGCTGCTCAAGGGCATCTCGTCCGCGGCGACCGGCACGGGGTACGAGCTCCTCGCGTACGCCGGACTCGTGTCGGGCGAGACCCGGCCGGGCTGGGAGCGCCGGTCGCTGTCGCGGCTCGCCGGGACCCTCATCGACGGCGCGATCGTCGTCACGCCCACGACGCTCATGTCGTCGACGTCGGTGCCGGTCGTGTCGATCGACCCGCACACCGGTCCCGAGGGCCACGCGGCGATCGACTCGGACAACGTCGGCGGTGCGCGGGCAGCGACCGAGCACCTCATCGGCCTCGGACACCGGCGCATCGCGCACATCCGCGGCCGCGAGGACCTGGCGTCCGCCGAGCTCCGCGAGACCGGCTACCGGGAGTCCCTCGCCGCGGCCGGCATCCCGTTCGACCCGGAGCTCGTGCGCGTCGGCGGGTACCAGACCGCACTCTCCGCCGAGGTCGCCCGTGCGCTCCTCACCCGTCCGGACCGTCCCACCGCGGTGTTCGCGGCGAACGACATCTCGGCGCTCGGGGTGCTCGAGGTCGCGCACGAGCTCGGTCTCCGCGTGCCCGAGGACCTGTCGGTCGTCGGCTTCGACGACGTCCCCCTCGCCGCGAACGCCACCCCGCCGCTGACGACCGTCGCACAGCCGCTGCACGACCTCGGCGCCGAGGCCGTGCACATGCTCCTCAACCTGCTCCGCGGACAGGACGTCCCGCAGCACGTCCAGCTGCCCGCGACGCTCGTGGTCCGCGCGAGCACCGGACCGGCCCCCACGCGCTGAGGCGGGCGGGAGGTCAGTCCCGCCCGGCCGCGCAGGTCACCGTGGCGGCGCTCTGCCCCGACACGGACCCGGGGAGCTGCGCCGTCGTGGCCGGCGCGCTCGGGGTGGACGCGCCCGACGAGGGCGCCGTTGCCAGCTTGGACGGGCCTCCCGCAGCGTGCGACGGCGGAGCGGTCGGGGCGGCCGCCTTCGGCGGGTTCGGGTCGACCACGGCCGAGCGACCGAGGCTGCCGGCCGAGAGCGCGATCGGGTCGTCATGACGGAGCGCGGCGTTCAGGATCCCCGCCGGGTCCGTCGCGACGTCGACCCGGTTCGGGTCCTCGGGGTCGTCGACCACGGGGTACTGCACGAACACCATGTTCGACAGGCCGACCGTCGTGACGGCCAGCGCGAGGCGCGCGAGGGTCCGCGGATCCGTCAGGGTGTCCGAGAGCGTCATGCTGCGGAACGCGGTGTCGGCCAGGCGGAGCACCTTCGCGGGGTTCGTCAGCGTCCCGGCCGAGACGACCTGGCGCGCGAGGGCGGACATGAACGTCTGCTGGTTGCTGATGCGCGCGAGGTCGCTGCCGTCGCCGACGCCGTCCCGCGACCGGAGGAACGCGGCGGCCTGGGCGCCCGACAGCGAGCGGGTACCCGCGGGCAGGTCGATCGCCGGGGAGACGTTGTGGTCGTGGATCGGCGTGGCGAGGCAGACCTGGACCCCGCCGACCGCGTCCGCCATCCGCACGACGCCGTCGAACGTGACCATGCCGGCGTAGGAGATCGGAACGCCGGTCAGCTGGCTGATGGTCCCCGCGACGCAGGCGAGGCCGTGGCGCTCCCCACCGCGCGAGAGCGCCGTGTTGAGCATCGCCCTCGAGGAGGCCGGTGTGACCGAGCCGTCGTCGTTCGTGCACGCCGGGATGGGCACCATGAGGTCGCGGGGGAAGCTGACGACGGCCATGTGCGTGTGGTCCTGCGAGATGTGGACCAGGATCGTCGTGTCGTTGTGCCCGACCCCGGAACTCGCGGCCTGGTTCGCCGCGCCGGTGAACCCCGCGCCCTGCCCGGTCCGGGTGTCGGTGGCGACGAGCAGCATGTTGACCTCACCCGACTGCGCGGTGAGCGTCGGGACGGCCTCGTGCCTCACGCCCGGCAACGCCAGCGTCACCGCGGGCTTGGCGCCCTGCAGGACCTGCCAGGTCGCGATCGCCGCGACGGAACCGGAACTCACGACCGCGACCGCGACGACGGCGGCGAGGATCCGGAGGACGGCGGCGACCCGGCTCGAGCGGCGGAGCCGTCCGTGCCGTGCGATGCCGCCGCTCACTGCCGCACGTTCGCGCGCCATTCGTCCCCCTCGGAGTTCGGTGCCGTCCCAGGATCATCCCGGAAGCGGGTGCGAACAGCGTGCTGGCCGCGCCGAGACCCTGAATCGGCACTCAGGTTCGCCGCGACCGGCCCCACCTCCGCGCGCGGGAACCGGCGCGGCCGGACGGAGCGGCGCGCGGGATCCGGCGCGGCCGGACGCCGCGGCGCGCGGGATCCGGCGCGACCGGACGCCGTCGCACGCCGTCCGTGTTATGTTCTCGCCCACAACAAACCTGACGACGCTGTCCGGAAGGCGCCCGACATGCACGAGACCCTCCCCCCGCCCGGCCCGGCCGCACGGCTCGGCGAGGTCGTCCTCGCCGTCGTCGACGCCGCCGGCACCCCGCAGCCCGCCGTCCCGATCACTGTCGAGCAGACCCGTCACGCCTTCGTGTTCGGCAACATCGGCTTCGACTTCATCGGCCTCGCGAACGGCGAGCCCGACGACGTCGGGACCGAGGCGCTCGCGGAGCGGTACGCCGAGGTGTTCAACACGGCGACCCTCCCCTTCTACTGGGGGCGGTTCGAACCGGAGCGGGGCGCGCCCGACACCACACGCCTCCGGGCCGCGGCGCGGTGGTTCCGCGACCGTGGGATCGCGCTCAAGGGCCATCCGCTCGTCTGGCACACCGTGCAGCCGGACTGGCTGCTCGGCCTGCCGCTCGACGAGGTGGAGCGACTGCAGCGTGCGCGCATCCGGCGTGAGGTCGCCGACTTCGCCGGGCTCGTCGACACCTGGGACGCGATCAACGAGGTCGTCATCATGCCCGTGTTCGACAACGGCGACAACGCCATCACACCCCTCGCCCGCGCCCGGGGCCGCGTGCCGATGATCCGGATGGCGTTCGAGGAGGCCCGTGCGACGAACCCGGAGGCCCGGCTCCTGCTCAACGACTTCGACCTGTCGAGCGACTACGAACACCTCGTCGAGGAGGTCCTCGACGCGGGGATCACGCTCGACGCCCTCGGTCTGCAGACGCACATGCACCAGGGCTACTGGGGCGAGGACACGATGCTCGCGACGGTCGACCGGTTCGCGCGGTTCGGCCTCCCGATCCACATGACCGAGTCCTCGCTCGTGTCCGGCGAACTCATGCCCGCGGAGATCGCGGACCTCAACGACCACCAGGTGCCGTCATGGCCGTCGACGCCCGAGGGCGAGGCGCGGCAGGCCGACGAGATCGACCGGCACTACCGGAGCCTCGTGGGGCACGAGGCCGTCGAGGCCATCACGTACTGGGGCATCACCGACGCGGGCGCGTGGCTCGGCGCGCCGATCGGACTCGTCCGGGCGGACGGCTCCCCCAAGCCCTCCTACGACGCGCTGCGCCGCCTCGTCCGCGACGCGTGGTGGCTCGGACCGACCGAACTCGTCACCGACGGACGCGGTGAGGTCCGTGTGAGCGGCTTCCGCGGCGACTACGCGGCACGGCTCGCCGGCACGACGACGCCCTTCACGCTCGGACCGGACGCGCAGCGGATCGCCCTGACCGTCCCGGCTGCCTGACCGCACCGACCGGCGGCCGGGAGGCACGGCACCGGCCCGTCCTGTCCCTCCCGACCGTTCCCCTGGGTTGCGGAACCACCCGAACGGGCGCGGACAGACGACGAGGGCGCGGTCGTCGGACCGCGCCCTCGTCGTCCGGGTGCGCATCTGCGCGCCCGGCACACGCGTCAGCCGCGCAGCTCGAGGTACTTCGCGATGAGCGCCTTCGTCGAGGCGTCCTGCGACGCGAGCGCCTCGGTGTCGCCGTCGACCGCGGGAGCGATCTGCAGCGCGAGCTGCTTGCCGAGCTCGACACCCCACTGGTCGAACGAGTCGATGCCCCAGATCGTGCCCTCGGTGAACACGATGTGCTCGTACAGCGCGATGAGCTGGCCGACGACGCTCGGCGTGAGTGCCGGTGCGAGGATCGACGCGGTCGGTCGGTTGCCCGGGAACTCGCGGGCCGGCACGACGGACTCCTTCGTGCCCTCGGCGCGGACCTCGTCCGCCGTCTTGCCGAACGCGAGCGCCTTGGTCTGCGCGAAGAAGTTCGCCATGAACAGCGCGTGGACGTCCTGTCCGGGCTGCACGGCGCCACCGTCACCGGTCTCGTCCTGCAGCGGGTGCGCCGGGTTCGCGACGGCGATGAAGTCCGCCGGGATCAGCCGGGTGCCCTGGTGGATGAGCTGGTAGAAGGCGTGCTGGCCGTTCGTGCCCGGCTCGCCCCAGAAGACCTCGCCGGTGTCGGTCGTGACCGGGGAGCCGTCCCAGCGGACCCGCTTGCCGTTCGACTCCATCGTGAGCTGCTGCAGGTAGGCGGCGAAACGGTGCAGGTACTGCGTGTACGGCAGGACCGCGTGGCTCTGGGCACCGAGGAAGTTCGAGTACCAGACGTTGAGCAGGCCCATGAGCACGGGGACGTTCTGCTCGAGCGGCGCGGTGCGCATGTGCTCGTCGACGGCGTGGAACCCGGCGAGGAAGTCGCGCCAGTTGTCCGGCCCGATCGCGATGACGACCGACGTGCCGATGGCCGAGTCGACCGAGTAGCGGCCGCCCACCCAGTCCCAGAACCCGAACGCGTTCTCCGGGTCGATGCCGAACGCGGCGACCTTGTCGAGCGCGGTCGAGACGGCGACGAAGTGCTTGGCGACGGCGTCCTTGCGGGACTCGTCGGTGTCCTCGATCGCACCGGCGGCACCGAGCCGCTCCCACAGCCACTGGCGGGCCAGCCGGGCGTTCGTCAGGGTCTCGAGCGTGCCGAAGGTCTTCGACGCGACGATGAACAGCGTCGTCTCCGGGTCGAGGTCCGCGGTCTTCTCGTAGATGTCGGCGGGGTCGATGTTCGAGACGAAGCGGGCCTCGAGCCCCTGCTGCACGTATGGCTTGAGCGCCTCGTAGACCATGACGGGGCCGAGGTCCGACCCGCCGATGCCGATGTTGACGACGGTCTCGATGCGCTTGCCGGTGACGCCCTTCCACGCCCCTGACCGCACCTGCTCGGCGAACCCGTACACCTTGTCGAGCGTGGCCTGCACGTCGGCGTCGACGTCCTGCCCGTCGACCTCGAAGCCCGCCGGCGGGACCAGGTCGGAACCGGCGGCCGGACGACGCAGCGCGGTGTGGAGCACGGCGCGGTCCTCGGTGACGTTGATGTGCTCGCCGCGGATCATCGCCTGGTAGCGGCCGGGGACGTCGACGTCCTGCGCGAGCTGCAGCAGGTGGCCGAGGATCTCCTCGGTCACGAGGCCCTTCGACAGGTCGACGGTGAGGTCGGCGGCCTGGAAGGTGTACCGGTCGGCCCGGTCCGGGTCGGCGTCGAACCACCCACGCAGGTCCGGCGTGAAGCCGTCGGCGATGCCGGCCAGGGCGCGCCAGGCCTCGGTCGAGGTGGGATCGACGGGAGCGGATTCGGTCAAGGGGTCCTCCTGAACAGGGAACGGTGCACGGCTCGCGGATCACGCGGCGCTGCGCGGCGGGCCGGGTCCAAATCTATTCCCCTGCCGCTCCCCCCGACGGCAGGTGGGGACGACCGGGCGACAGGGGACGCTGGGGAGGGACGGGGCGGTCCGGCACCGTCCCTCCCGTCCGTCGCGGCTCGCCCCGCGGGGCGACGACGCACTCGGTCAGCGCCTGATCGGGTCAGCGCACGATCGGGTCAGCGCCCGTCCGGTCAGCGCCCGTCGGTCAGCGCCGGTCCGGTCAGCGCCCGTCGGTCAGCGCCGGTCCGGTCAGCGCCCGTCCGGTCAGCGCCCGATGGGGGCCATGTCCGGGTAGCGGTCGCCGGTGGGTGCCGGCAGTGCGGAGAGCCGCGCGACCTGCTCGCCGCTCAGCGTGAGGTCCGCCGCGCCGAGGTTCTCCTCGAGCCGCGAGACACGCTTCGTGCCCGGGATGGGCACGAGGTCCTCGCCCTGCGCCAACAGCCACGCGAGCGCGACCTGCGCGGGTGTGCCGCCGACCTCGTCCGCGACCGTGCGCACCTCGTCGACGATGCGCATGTTCGCCGCGAACGCCTCCTCCTGGAACCGGGGGTTCGCCAGGCGGAAGTCGCTCGAGTCGAGGTCGGACGGCTTCGTGATCGCGCCGGTCAGGAACCCCCGGCCCAGCGGCGAGTACGGCACGAGCCCGATGCCGAGCTCCCGCAGGGTGTCGAGCACCTCGCCCTCGGGGTCCCGCGTCCACAGCGAGTACTCGCTCTGGAGCGCGGTGATCGGGTGGACGGCGTGCGCACGGCGGATGGTGGCGGCGCTCGCCTCGGACATGCCGATGTGACGGATCTTGCCCTCCTGCACGAAGCCGGCGAGCTGCCCGATGACGTCCTCGATCGGGACCTCCGGGTCGACACGGTGCTGGTAGTAGAGGTCGACGTGGTCCGTGCCGAGCCGGCGCAGCGACCCCTCGAGCGCGATGCGGACCGACCGGGGGTCCGAGGTGATGTGCCGCTCCGTGCTCGGGGTCGTCTCGCCCTCGACGTGACGGATCAGGCCGAACTTCGTCGCGATGACGACGTCGTCGCGACGGTCGCCGAGCGCGCGGGCGAGGAGTTCCTCGTTCGTGTACGGCCCGTACGCCTCCGCCGTGTCGAAGAACGAGACGCCGAGGTCGATCGCCCGGTGGATCGTGCGGACCGACTCCGCGTCGTCCGTGCCGGCGCCCGTGTAGAAGGCGCTCATGCCCATCGTGCCGAGGCCGATCGCACCGACCTGCAGGTCGCCGAGTGTGCGGGTTTCCATGCTGTCTCCTGTCTGCCCGGCCGAGGACCAGCCGGTGCACGACCTCCATGGTGCTCGCCGCTGCTCGGGGGTGCGTGGACACCGCGGAGCGCGCGTCAGGCGTGCATGCGCGCACCCTTCGTGATCTTGTCCACCGCGTTCCGGGGCCCGCGCACGGCGATGCCGACCAGATCGAGGTCGTCGGCCGCCACGGCGGCGACGGCTGCGCGGTTGGCGGCGTCGTGCCCCGTCGCGAACAGGTCGCGCGTGTACAGGGCGAGCGGGACGCCGCGGGTGAGCGCCCGGGTCCGCGCGGCGGCGAGGACCTCGGGGCCGGCCGACATCACCATCACCGGCTGCCGGAGCATCGGGAGGTACCGGTTGCCGTCCGCGTCCGCGTAGGGCTCCCCGACGAGGTCCGGCTCACTCGTGGCGATGCCGCTCGTCAGGAACGCGGTGACGTTGAGCTCCTGCCAGGGCAGCAGGTCGTCGTGGAGCACCACGACGACCTTCGTGTCGAAGCGGACGGGTTCGGTGGTGGTGTCGTCGAGCGGTGCCATGTCCCCACGATCGCGCCGGGCACACCCGGTCGTCTTGTACGTTCCTTGCATGGTCGAGTCCGTGCGCGCGTGGCGGCCCGCCGTGCCCCTGGTGCGCGAGGTGCTGCACGCGGAGCACCTCGAGCACGCGTACCCGGCGCACACGCACGACAGCTGGACCCTCCTGACGGTCGACGACGGTGCCGTCGTCTACGAACTCGACGGCCGACGGCACCACGTGATGCCCGGGACGCTCACGGTCCTGCCGCCGGGCGTCCCGCACACCGGGCGCACCGCCACCGGCGGCGAGCGCTACCGCAAGCGGGTGCTGTACCTCGAACCGGAGTGGCTGCCGGCGGGGACGATCGGCGGCGCGGTCCACCACCCGGCGTTCACGGACGGGACGCTCGCGGCGGGCGTGGCCAGCATCCACGCCGCGCTCGCGCAGGCCGCGCCGACGACGGCTGCCCTGGCCGTCGAGTTCGGCGTCCTGCGCCTCGGCGCCCGGCTCCGCGACGCATTCGGCGCGGACGCCACGGACCGCGACGACCCGGTCCTCGCCCGACGCTTCCGCGCGATGCTCGACGAGCACCTGACCGAGCAGCTCACCATCGCCGACGCGGCCGCCGCGCTGCACGTCCACCCGGCACACCTCGCCCGCGTGTTCTCGGCGGCGTTCCGGATCGCACCGCACCAGTACGTGTCGGCGCGGCGGGTCGACCTGGCGCGCCGACTCCTGCTCGCGGGACGCCGCCCGGTCGACGCCGCCGCCGAGGCCGGGTTCGCGGACCAACCCCACATGACGCGGCAGTTCCGTCGCGTGCTCGGGACGACGCCGGGGACGTTCGCCGCGGCGTAGAGCGCTCCGGGACGCCGCGTGCTACGAGGACCGCCCGGCGAACGCCGTCACACCATGGACCGTGGGCACGAGCAGGAGGCCGTCCACCGACGTCGGCGTCGCGAACGTCGGCAACGCCGTCCCCGTGTGGAGGGTCTGCAGTCGGCGCCCGGACCGCGGGTCCCACTCCGAGACGGTCCCCGTCGGGTACTCGACGGCCCAGAGGTGCCTGCCGATCAGCGTCGGTCCGCTGTTCGCACCCGCCAGTCGGGGTCCGAGCGTCCGCGTCGCGAGGTCGACCCGCTGGATCCCGCCGCCTCGGCAGGGGACGAAGACGCGGTCCGTGCGGCGGTCGAACGCGGGTGCGCCGTCCGGGTCGCTGCCGCACACGTGGCGGATCGCGGTCACCTGCGACAGGTCTCCCTGCCGCAGCACGAACGCGGTGTCCGTCTTCCCGACGGCGAACACGAGCCCGCCCGGGAGCAGCACGGGGTTGCTCGTCGACAGGTCCTCGTCGCCGCCCGCGACGCGGTCCTTGAACGCGGCGAGCGGCCGGAGGTCCGGGGACAGCTCCACGACGCTCTCGGTGTACCGCTCGGGATCGGGGCCGCCCTGCGGCGGATCGGGGTTCGCGTTGCCCGTCGTGACGAACAGGTGCCCGTCGGCACCGACCGCGATGCCGCCGCCCGACTCCCAGACCGCTCCGCCCTCGCCGTCCGGGGCGACCTCGAACGACACCGGGTCCGGCGCGCCGCTCTCGCGCACCCCGACGACCCAGCCGTGGTAGTGCCCGCAGTCCCCCGCGTTGCCGCCGTAGCCGGCGTAGACGCGGCCGTTCGCCACGGCCAGGGACACCCGCTGGAGCAGGTGCACCGGCGATTCGCCGGCCGGGAGGGGCGGGTCGACGTCCTCGGTCCGCACCGTCCGCCCCGTGGCCAGGTCGAGCCCCGAGAGCACGTGGTGCACGACGCCCCGGCCGGCGTCGACCTCGGCGACCACGTACACGATGCGCGTCGCCGGGTCGATCGCGGGCGTGCTCGTGATGCCGAGTGGGTCGATGTCGCCACAGCCCGCCACGGCGGCGACGTGCGTGAGCGGTGTGCCGAGCGTCCGAGACCACAGCACGTGCCCGGTCGTGGGGTCGAGGGCGACGACCCGGTTCCGCTCGGTGGCGGCGACGATGCGTCCGTCCGCAGCGACGGGCTGCCCCTGCACGGTGCCGCCGAGGTCGACCGACCACCTCCGCGTCGCGTGGTCGAGAGGCGCCCCGGCGGGGACCGCACCCGTCAGCGTCGCGGTGCCGTGGTAGCTCGGCCACGAGTCGGACGCGGCGGCTCGGGACGGTCCCGTCCCCGTCGACGGTCCGGACGGGGCGGACGGTCCGTCCGATCTCGTCGACGCGGTACCAGCAGGCGCTCCGGCGGACGGAGGCGGTGTCGTCGGCGCGACGGAGGGCCTCCCGGCCGTGCACCCGGCGAGCAGCAGCACGGCGACGGGCACGACCAGCGTGCGCAGGCGCACCCCGCACCGTCGGTCTCGATCGTGATGGGTCGTCATCGAGCCCTCCTCGGCGCCGAGGGTAGCCCGACCGGTCCCCGTCGGTACGCCCGCTGGTCAGACTTCCGTGACCCGGCCCTCCTCGACGTGCCAACGGCGGTCGAGTCGCACGGTCTCGAGCATGCGGCGGTCGTGCGTCACCAGGAGCAGCGTGCCGTCGTAGGCGTCGAGTGCCTGCTCGAGCTGTTCGATCGCGGGGAGGTCCAGGTGGTTCGTCGGCTCGTCGAGCACGAGCACGTTCACCCCGCGGGCCTGGAGGAGCGCCAGACCGGCGCGCGTCCGCTCACCCGGCGACAACTCCCCCGCGGCGCGACCGACGTGGTCGGCCTTCAACCCGAACTTGGCCAGGAGGGTCCGCACCTCGGCGGTGGACATCTCGGGCACGAGCCCCTCGAACACCTCGGCGAGCGCCGTGGCGCCCGTGAACCGCCTGCGCGCCTGGTCGATCTCACCGACGGCCACGTTCGACCCGGTGGACGCCGTGCCGGAGGTCGGCTCCTGCCCGCCGAGGAGTGCCCGCAACAGCGTGGACTTGCCTGCGCCGTTCGGACCCGTGATCCCGATGCGGTCGCGCGCGGCCACCTGGAGCGAGACCGGACCGAGCGTGAAGTCGCCCTGCACGTACGTCGCCTCGGACAGCGTCGCGACCACCGACGACGACCGCGGGGCCGCGCCGATGGTGAACTCGAGCTGCCACTCCTTGCGGGGCTCCTCGACCTCGTCGAGCCGGGCGATCCGTGACTCCATCTGGCGGACCTTCTGCCCCTGCTTCTCGCTCGACTCCGCCGACGCCTTCCGGCGGAGCTTGTCGTTGTCGGGGCTCTTCCGCATGGCGTTCCGCACGCCCTGGCTCGTCCACTCGCGCTGCGTGCGCGCGCGGGCGACGAGGTCCGCCTTCGTCGCCGCGTACTCCTCGTAGGCGTCCCGCTTGTGCTGCCGGGCGAGCGCGCGCTCCTCGAGGTACGCGTCGTACCCGCCGCCGAACAGCCGATGCGACGACTGGGCCAGGTCGAGCTCGAGCACGGCCGTGACCGAGCGCGCCAGGAACTCCCGGTCGTGGCTCACCAGGACCACACCGCCGCGCAGGCCCCGGACGAACTCCTCGAGCCGGGCCAGGCCGTCGAGGTCGAGGTCGTTCGTCGGCTCGTCGAGCAGCACCACGTCGAACCGCGACAGCAGGAGCGCCGCGAGGCCCACCCGTGCCGCCTGGCCTCCGGACAGCGACGTCATCGCCGAGTCGACCGTGAGCGAGCCGTAGCCCGAGTCGACGTCGAGTCCGAGATCCGCGAGGACGACCGGGATGCGCTCGTCGAGGTCCGCCGCACCGGAGGCGAGCCACCGTTCGAGCGCGACCGCGTAGTCGTCACCAGCAACGTCACCGGCGGTGGGCTCGGCGAGCGCCGCGGCTGCGTCGTCCATCGCCGCGGTCGCCGCCGCACATCCGGTGCGTCGCGCGAGGTACCCGCCGATCGTCTCGCCCTCGACGCGCTCGTGCTCCTGCGGCAGCCAGCCGACGAACGCGTCCTTCGGCGACAGCGCGACCGACCCCGCCAGGGGTTCGTCGACCCCGGCGAGCAGGCGGAGCAGCGTCGACTTGCCGGCCCCGTTCACGCCGACGACGCCGATGACGTCACCGGGCGCGACGGTCAGGTCGAGCGAGTCGAAGAGGGTGCGAGCGGCGTGCCCACCGGCGAGGTCCTTGGCGACGAGCGTGGCGGTCATCTGCTCATGCTCCCACCCGGGGGAACGCGATCGTGGCGCTCCCCCGGGTGTGGTGCAGTGCGGTGCGGGCCCGGTGCCGCAGCGCTGGTGCCGCTACTTCGCGGTGGCCGCGGCGAAGGTCGCGTAGGACGCCTTCTTCTGGTGCGACGACGTGTACAGCCCGAAGTCGCCGTCCACCCCACCGTCCTGCCAGTCGTAGAGGAAGACCGGGCCGACCTGCGGGTACTTCGCGGCGACCTGGAACAGTCCCGTGATCGTCTGCTGCTGCTGCGCGACCGTGTACGTCGGGTACCCGCCGTCCGGGCCGGTGGGCATCCCGCTCTCGGTCCACCAGATCCGCATGCTGGCGTCCTGTTGCTGCTTCATGAGTGCCAGCAGGTCCGGCAGGACGGACAGCATGTTGTAGCCGCCGTCCGCGGCCGTCGGCATCGCCGGGTACGTGTACGGGTGCAGGTTCACGGCGTCGAAGGACCCGTGTCCGCCCTGCTTGTACAGCTGCCGGATGAAGTCGATGGGGTTGTAGTTGTTCCCCTGGGCGACGCTCCCGGGTGCCTGCTTGCCGTAGGGCGCCATGCCCGCCATGAGCACCACGGCGCTCGGATCGGCCGCGTGGATGATCGGGTGGACGGTCTTGAGGAGCCCCACGTACGCGGTCGGGTTCGCCTTCCCACCCCACTGGGCGCCGAGGTTGACCTCGTTGCCGACCTCGAAGTGGTGCACGCCCATCGACGCCAGACGCTTGACCGACGACGTCAGCCAGCCGTTCTTCGCCGTGAACCCGGCCGACTCGGGCATGGTCGTCGTGCCGTCCCCGAGGACCACGGTGACGTCGAGTCCGGCCTTGCGAGCCTGCTGGATGGTCTGGTCGCTGGCGCCGCCGTGGGCGCTGACCGACCCGGCGTAGTTGTAGTCGAGCCGCACCCACTGCACGCCCACGGACCGCATGTCGGTGAACACCGACAGCGCTCCGCTCGCGGACATGCGGTTGATGGTGCTCTCGTACACGCCGCCGGGCGAGACGCCCTTGCCGTGCTCGGCAGTCGACACTGCGGCCGTCGTGACCACGTTCGGCGAGGGCGTGCCCGCCGTCGTGGAACGCGCGACGTCGATGGCCGCCCGGACGGTGCCCGTGGAGGCCGTTCCGGTCCGGATCGCGCCGGGTGCGGTGTGGGATGTCACCGATCGGCCGGCGCCACTGGCCGGCGTCGGCGCACTGGTGTTCGTCGCGCATCCGGTCAGCGCGATCGATGCGATGACGGCCGTGGTGAGGGCCGACACGATCCCGCGCGTCCGTACGCGACTCCCGGGTTCCGCGGCGCGCCCTGATGCGCGCCGCTGGAAGCCGTGGCTGGTGTCCTGCTTCGAGTTCCTGATCTCCATGGGCTCGTCCCCTCCCTGAAAGGTCGTGAGCGGATGGAACGGTAACGGTTTTTCGTCCCCCCGATGCACGGCGTTTCTCCAGGTTCAGAAGCCCGGAGTGACGCGACCTGTGGAGCTCGCCGCGCCGTTTCGGGGTACGTCACGCGTTCGGGGGGCACCTGGACCTGAGTGAACTCGCAGATGCGTTCAGGTTCGGACACGCCGTCAAGACGGTCGCAGGCGGGTCCTGACCAGCTCGTACACGAGCAGGAACGTCGTGAGCACCGGACGTTCCCCCCAGACGAAGTCACGAGCCGGGCGCAGACGACCGGCGAGCTCGGGCGCCTGCCGGATCAGGTAGCGGCGCGCTCGCCGCGCGTGGAACGTGTTCGAGGCGAACCGGATCGTGTCCGCGGTCCGCAGCAGGTCCACCGTGTTCCGGACGTTCTCCCACGTCGTCCGCGACTCCTCCTCGAGCACCACCCGATCGGCGGGGAAGCCCCGGCGCACGGCGTCCTCCGCCATCACGGAGGCCTCCGACCGCACGCCCCGCGTCGGGCCGCCTGTGAACACGAGGCGTCCGTGGTCGGAGACACTGCGGAGCGCGATCCCGGTCCGCCAGCGCTGCACCACGTTCGTCCGTCCGCGGGGACTCGACCGGTACCCGAGCACCACCACGAGTTCGGCGCCGTCGTCCGGACCGTCCGCGGTCAGGTCGCGCGATGCGAACCAGGTGAGGGCCTCCGCGACGGCGAGCCCGCCCGTGACGATCGCGGCGAGGCCGACGACGAACCCGAGGGGAGCGCGCGCTGTCACGGCACCCATGGTCGCATCGGCCACGGCCGCCACCGCCACCGCGTCCGGCGCATCCGTCGCGTCCAGCGCATCCGTCGCGTCCAGGCGCGGAGCAGCGCGCGACGCGGTGGGATGATCGAAGCGGCGACACCGCGTCGCGCAGTCGAGGGGCAGGAGCGCGGCATGCAGGACGACGAGCAGCGTGCGTTCCGACCGGAACCGGCCGCGGTGGCACCGCAGCGCCGGACCGCCGACGGTCTCGCGTTCCCCGCGATCGGGCTCGGCAGCCTGGAGGCCCGGGGCAGCGACGGCGTCGCAGCCGTCACCTCCGCACTCGGGCTGGGTTACCGCCTGCTCGACACTGCGTTCATCTACGACAACGAGGGCACGGTCGGCCGCGCGCTCCGCACCGCTCCGGTGCCCCGCGATGACGTCGTCTTCTCGACGAAGCTGCCGGGGCGTGCCCACAGCGCCGACCTCGCGCTGCAGTACGTCGAGGAGAGCCTGTTCCGCAGCGGCCTCGACCACCTCGACCTCGTGCTCATCCACTGGCCGAACCCGCGGGTCGGGCTCTACACGGAAGCCTGGCGCGCCCTCGTCGAGGCGCGGGAGCGCGGGCTCACCCGGATGATCGGCGTGTCCAACTTCCTGCCGGACCACCTCGACCGCCTGATCGACGAGACGGGGGTGGCGCCGGCCGTCAACCAGATCGAGGTGCATCCGTACTTCCCGCAGCTCGACCTGCAGGCCGAGAACGCCCAGCGTGGGATCCTCACCGAGGGTTGGTCTCCGCTCGGCCGCGGTACCGACCTGCTCGAGCACCCGGTGGTACGGCGCATCGCCGGAGCGCACGCGGTCTCCCCCGCGCAGATCGTCCTCGCCTGGTCGGTCACGCTCGGCGTGATCCCGCTCCCCCGGGCGGCCGACCCGTCATGGCAGGCGGAGAACCTCGACGTCTTCGCGATCCAGCTGAGCGAGGACGAGGTCGCTGCGCTGTCCGGGCTCGCACGCCCCGACGGCCGGGTCAGCGGGCAGGACCCCCGGACGCACGAGGAGTTCTGAGGGGCTCCGAGTTCCCGGGCATGCCGACAGTCGTTCGGACGGCCCTGTCAGCGTCGCCGATCCGCTCACCCGGCTGTCGCGGTCCGAGAGGAACCGGGGCGGGTGCCGCGAGCGCTGGCGGATCGCGGCGGGTTCTTGCGCACGTGCGCGCACCTTCCCCAACACGGCACCGAGCGCCTGGTAGGTGAGGCCACTGCGGCTGGAGACCACGCCGTCTGCCAGATCCGTCATGCGAGCACTGCCCGATGATCGGTCGCCCAGCGTCACCAGCAGTTGGAACTGGACGGAGCTGAGCTTCCCGGCGTCGCGCAGCTGCTGCTCGACCGAGTGTCGCAGCAGGCTGCTCACCTCGATCAGCGCGAAGTACGCGTCGAGGTGCGCCGGATCGATGCGAGGGGGCGCGTTCTCCATGCCGTGATCCCACTTGCTTCAGCTTCGAAGCAGTGTTACGGTTCTGGTATTGCTTCGAATCCGAAGCAAACGATTCGCAAAGCATCAGGAGCGCGCTCATGGCACTCGAGTTGGATCCCGAAGTCGCAATCGCAATGGCTCCGATGGGGCAAGCGATGGCGTCGACGACCCTGCCCGCCGTCGGAGACGTCGAGGGACGGCGGATGATGTGGGAACCGATCCTGGCAGCCGCCAGCGACGCGGTCCCGGCCTCGCCCGACGTCACCGTGACCGAACGGACGATCCCGACGGCGGACGGCGCGACCATCACCGCGCGCTGGTACGTGAAGGAGGGTGCCGAGCCCGGTCCCGCCGCGATCTTCTTCCACGGTGGGGGCTACATCTTCGGGCACATCGAGCAGTTCGACGGCCCCGTCGCCCGGTACGCGTCGCTCAGCGGGGTGTCGATGCTGTCCGTCGAGTACCGACGCGCCCCCGAGCACCCCTACCCGACCCCCCTGGAGGACGGCTACGCAGCGCTCACCTGGTTGCACACCCACGCGGACGAGCTCGGCGTGGACGTCGACCGGATCGGCGTCATGGGTGACAGCGCCGGCGGTGGATTGGCGGCTGCGGTGTCGATCCTCAGCCGCGACCGGCGCGGGCCGGCCATCGCACAGCAGATCCTGCTGATGCCGATGCTCGACGACCGGACGACCACCCCGGATCCACACATCGAACCGTTCCTGATCTGGTCGTACGACGACAGCCGCACCGCCTGGCCCGCGCTGCTCGGTGACCGTGCCGGCGGCCCGGATGTCCCGGCGACCGCTGCGCCCGCACGTCTCGACGACCATGCAGGGCTGCCGCCCGCCTACATCGAAGTCGGTCAACTCGACGTCTTCCGCGACGAGGACACCGCCTACGCGACCGCCCTGAGCCGCGCCGGTGTTTCGGTGGAGCTGCACCTGCGCCCCGGCGTTCCGCACGAATTCGACTCGATCGCGCCCGATGCCGACGTGTCCGGCCGTGCGCTCGCCGACCGGATCCGCGTCCTCTCCTCTCTCTGACCCCCCCCCCCCGACGGCGGTCCCCGCTGTCCCGGAACAACCAACCCATCCGGCGTTGACCGACGACGCCATCTCTGATCGGAGCATCATGACCAGTTCTCGAACCCCCTTCGCCGTCATCGGCGCGACAGGCAACCAGGGATCAGCAGCGGTGGACGAGCTGCTCGCCGCCGGAGCCCCGGTGCGCGCCCTCGTCCGCCATCCGGACGCCGATGCCGCCTCCGCCCTCCGAGACCGCGGTGTCGAGGTCGTCGCCGCGGACCAGGAGGACCGCGATGCGCTCGAGCGCGCCCTCGCCGGCACGGCAGGACTCTTCTTCTTCACCACCTTCGAAGGCCCCGACGGCACCGAAGGGGAGGCCCGTCGCGGGATCACGGTCGCCGACGCCGCCGCCCGTGCCGGCGTCCCACGGGTCGTGTACTCGTCGGTCGGTGGCGCCGAGCGCGGGACCGGCGTCCCCCACTTCGAGAGCAAGCGTCGCGTCGAGGAGCGCCTGGAACAGCTGGACGTGCCGGCGACCTTCGTACGACCGGCCTTCTTCATGGAGAACCTGCTCCAACAGCTGCCGACGAGCGACGCCGACGACTTCGTGCTGCGGTTCCCGATGCCGGCCGACCTGCCGATGCAGATGATCGCCGTCCGTGACGTCGGCCGCACGGCGGCGCGATTGCTGCTCGACCCGGACCTGCTGGCCGGCTCGGCCATCGAGATCGCCGGCGACGAACTCACGATGGACCAGGTCGCCGCCACCATCGGCGAGGTCTACGGCATCGAAGCGCGGTTCGAGGCGCTCCCGGTGGAGGTCCTCGCCTCCGACGCGGACATGCACGCCATGTTCAGTTGGTTCGCGACCTCGCCGTCATACCTGGCCGATCGACCCGGGACGCGGAAGATCGTCCCCGAGGCTGCCGACCTGCGAGGCTGGCTCGAGACGCAGCGCCGTCGCCCACAGGACCCGGCAGCGGCGTGACCGATCCGGCTCCCGCTGTGTCCGCGAGGCGCAGCGGGAGCCGGGCGGCCCCGCGGCGGACCCGAGGTCCTCCATGTCGTCGACGGCGACCAGAGCCGCTCCTGGCCAGGGCCACATGCGCACCCGCCTAGGCTCGAGGGATGCCCGCCTACCCTCGCACTCTCAGTCCCACTTCTCACGAGCACCTCGGGTCCCACGTCGTGCCGAGCGTGGAGGTGGCGTTCCCGAAGTGGACTGGTGCCCCCATCGCCGACGCGTACGGGAGGAAGCCGGTCGTGAGCCGGCGGATCGAGCCGATGTTCGTGGAACTCGCGGTCGCCTCGATGGCGACCGCGTACGGGTGGGACGCCCGGTGGCTCGACGAGCTCCGGCACGACAGCCGCGATGACCGTCCCCAGATGATGTCGTGCTGGGACCCGAGACTGGGCCGGCACGACCAGATCCAGGACCCCGTCTCCCATGCACCGTCCGGGGCGGCGCTCGAACGCATCGCCGAGCAGCGGGGCAGCTGGGCCGGCGCCTGGTCGGTCACGGCCGGCCATGAGGGCGACGTCGTGTTCTACCAGACGGTCCGCGGGCGCACAGCACCGACAGCGAGTCAGATCGCCTGGCTCGATGCGGCTGTGGCAGCAGGAATGTCCCCTGACCAGTTCGTCGTCGCTCGCTGGCGCCTCCACTGACACTCGGATCGGCCGACCTGCTTCCGCCGCAGCGGAGCCGGCGCCTGGTCCACCGCCGCGGTGGGCGCCTCCCGGTCGGATCGTGCGGGGGCCGGACTCGTACCCCGGGGAAGGCCGACTCGCATGTCGGTCGCGTATCGTCGCGAGCAAGCGCGACTGCGTGAACTCTGCTGCACCGGTTGAAGGACCGATCCTGACGGAAGGCTGGTCCTTTGACGACCACCGATCCGATCGCCGCGGGCTACACCCGCACCCGCCCCAGCTCCGGCGGCCGTTCCGGCACGTCGACGTACTCCGCGCTCCTCGCGCAGGTGAAGGACCACCACCTGCTCCGACGCCGAACCGGCTTCTACTGGTCGCTGTTCGGCAGCTTGGCCGGCACGCTCACCCTTGCATGGGTCGCGTTCGCGTTCCTCGGTGACTCCTGGTTCCAGCTCATCGTCGCCGCCGCACTCGGCGTGATCTTCACGCAGTTCGCGTTCCTGTCCCACGAGGCCGCGCACCGCCAGATCTTCACCTCACAACGGTGGAACGACCGCGCCGGCCGCTACATCGGCACCTTCCTGGTGGGGCTGAGCTACTCCTGGTGGATGAACAAGCACACCCGGCACCACGGGAACCCGAACACGGTCGGCAAGGACCCGGACATCGCGCCGGACACCATCCGATTCCTCCCGGAGGACGCCGCCGCGGTGCGGGGGCCCCTGCGGTGGCTGATGCGGGTGCAGGGCTACGCGTTCTTCCCGCTGCTCGCCTTCGAGGGCGTGAACCTGCACTGGCTCGCGGTGCGCTCAATCGCCACCGGCAAGGACACCAAAGCGGACGTGCGGCACCGTTGGCTCGAGGCGGGACTCCTCGCGGTCCGGTTCGGTCTCTACCTCACGGCCGTGTTCTGGTTCCTGCCCTTCGGCATGGCGTGCGCGTTCCTCGGCGTCCAGCTCGCCGTCTTCGGGATCATGATGGGCGCCTCGTTCGCGCCCAACCACAAGGGGATGCCCACCATCGCCCATGACGCGAAGGTCGACTTCTTCTCGCGACAGGTGCGGACCTCCCGGAACATCCGCGGCGGCTGGTGGGTGTCGTTCCTCATGGGCGGCCTCAACTACCAGGTCGAGCACCACCTGTTCCCGAGCATGCCGCGGCCGGCGCTCAAGCAGGCTCGTCTGCTCGTCCGCGACCACTGCGACACACTCGACGTGCCCTACACCGAGACCACGCTCCTCCGCAGCTACGGCATCGTCGTCCGCTACCTCAACCGCGTCGGTCTCTCCGCCCGCGACCCGTTCGCATGCCCCATGGTCGCGGAACTCCGCATCCATTGACCACACCAGCCTCGGCCGGCCGATCCGCGTGATCCCGGTCGAGGTCCCTCCGGACCACTTGCATCCCGTGCCCGGCTCGACCATCCGAGATCAGGCCGGCACGACATGCCCACAGGCACCGTGAAATGGTTCGACAACACCAAGGGCTACGGCTTCATCACGCCCGACGACGGCACCGATGACGTCTTCGCCCACTTCTCCAGCATCGTCCCGGCCAGCGGAGAACGCGTCCTGAACGACCACCAGCGCGTGCACTACGACCTCGGTCCGGGGAAGAAGGGACGCAACAAAGGACCCCAGGCCGAGAACATCCGCCCGCTCCCGTGACGCCCCGCACCGCACGCGCATGACGAGCGCGGCGGACGCCGGGCGAAGCGCACGGACGGAATACGTCATCGCTCTCGGCCATGGCCCCCGATCTGGGTTCCCTGCGAGGCCTCTCAGGCTCGGTTCGGCTCGTTATCGTGAGGGGTGGGCCGGCAACACCACCGGCCCGGATCACCGCATTTCGATCAGGAGAGATGACGATGACGTCGCTCGCAGCACTTCGACCGACGACCGCGAAGGTCGTCACGGAATCAGCGACGGGACTGGACCCCGATCGCGTCCTCGTGTTCGGGGACGCGCTGTTCCCGCCCGGCAGCGCCCTCGACCAGGGCGCGCGCATCACGGCGGATGCGCTCGCCGCGATGACCGGCCGCGGGGCGGACGTCACGGCCGTGTCGTGGTCGGCCTGGTCCGGTGATCCGCTCGCCGCTGCAGCGACCACGCTGCGGTGCGTCAACTACGACGTCGTCGTCGTCACCCTCACCGACAGCGTGATCCACGGACGGACCTCCGCCGGGGCCGTGGCCGCGGCCGCGGCAGACCTCCTCGAGCAGGTGGACCGGTTCCGGCAGCGACTGCTGCCGACCACCGAGGCGATCGTGGTGCTCGCCCACCGCGAGGACCAGTCGGACCTCGCCGCAGCCCTGCAGACGGGACGGGACGAGGTCGTCATCCTGGCCGTGGACAGCACGACGATGAACGGGTTGCCCCGGGTGCTCGAGGTGTCCAGGGCGCTCCTCGCCCATCAGCGCGCCACTGCGCGGAGCCCGCAGTGGCACCGCGACGCGCCTCAGCCGTGCCAGGAGCGGTACGAGGCGGTGGACCAGCTCGGCATCCTCGACACGGCTCGGGAGGCCCGGTTCGACCGCATCGTCGACAGCATGGCGCGGGTCTTCCGCACCGAGGGTGCGGCGATCACCTTCATCCCGGAGAACCGGCAGTGGACCAAGGCCGGCCGGTGGTTCCCGGTCGGCAGCAGTCCTCTGCAGAACTCGTTCTGCAGGACGACGGTGCTCGGCTCCGGCCCGCTCGTCGTCGGGGACGCCTGGCAGGCGAAGCGGCCATTGCCGCGGAACGACGTGCGGTTCTACGCCGGGTACCCGCTCGAGACGCTCGACGGCACGCGTGTGGGCGCCGTGTGCGTGTTCGACCCGAAGCCGCGGGACGAGGCTTCCGTCGAACTCGATCTGCTCCGTGACTACGCGGTCCGCGTCCGGCGCGAGCTCTACCGACGGTGACGCGCTGCTGCTGCCGGCTGGCGTGCGCGTGGTCTCCGGCATGGCCCTCCGGGCCATATCAGCGCTGACCGATCCACGGGAGGCCTCTCGCCGAGCACAGTCGGCTCTCCCCCGCGACGGGGGAGCCGAAGCACGTCGCGCCTCGGGCGGCGGACGAGTGCTGCTGCTCGGCAGCTAGCCTCCGGATGATCCCGCTGGGGAGGCCCTTCCTCCCCGCACGAGATCGCGCACCGACGCGCAGAGGCGCCTGCCCACAGCGGTGGCGGCGGCTCTCACGACTGGAACTCGGCGTAGTCGTCGGGGTAGACGTCTCCCTCCGGCAGGGTCGTCGCCTTGGCCGGGTGGACGAGGGCTTCGATCTTTTCCCGCAGATAGGTGTCCGCGTCCGCGTTGTCGGGCTCGGGCACTGTGGTGGTCGAGGTCTCGGCCATGAGCGGTGCGCCTTCGCCGAGGAGGAACGTCGCTTCGACGTCGTCGCCATCGGAGCTCATCGCCTTGACGGTGACGGCGTCCGCGGTGCCGTCGGTGCCGAGGGCACTGGCGTACTCGAGGAGCAGATCTGCCGTGGTGTCGCCCAACAGGAGCGACTTGTCCGAGTACGTCACGTGCTTCATGAGTCGACCGTACGCGCCGGAGCATCTGCACTCGCACGCCGCTGCACGGCTCCTGGTGCACACCGATCCGTGCGCTCCGACAGGTCGAGCTGTCGCGGCCTCCATCGGGTTGCCCCGGGTGGCCACGTTTCCGGGTCCGAGCAGACCAGCGGCACCCCGGACACCGTCGCCTTCTCGGTGCTCCTCGAGAGCGGTGACGTCGCCCCAGCGGAGATCCTCCTCGGCCGAGCAAGCCAGGTCATGAACGTGCCAGAGCCCCGCGAACACGAAGGCATCGTCGACGAATACCTCGTCAGGAGCCTCGAGCAGAAGACAAGCGCCCTCGGTCGTTCTCGGCGCGAGACGGAGAGCGGGGACGGCGTGCAGCAGGGCCATCCCGACGACTCCTGCAGCGTCGCGGACACGAGAACGTCATGGCCGCCGGGGCCCGGCCTCGGATATCGCGAGTAGGATAGCCCCAGGGCGCTTCGCAGGTTGCGGGCGGCCGCATCTTGTTCGCCAATGGGCGGCCCTGATGTCCAAATTGGATGAGGGCGCATCATGGGTAGCTTGACGTACGACCACTCGCTCAACGTCGAGTTCGACGACCGGCTCCTCGGGCATCTGCAGATCGTGATCGGCCTGAAGCTGCGCCGGAACGAAGCGTTCTACTTCTCTTGGAAAGACGACCGACGGGTCGGCGACGGCCGAACCACCATCTGGATCCATCCGACGATCCCGCTGGTGTTCAAGTTCTACGGCAGCCGGATGCCCGCTCTCAACCGGGAGTGGATAGCCGCCCTGGAGCTCTCCTCGAACACAGCGCAAGGGCTTCAGGTCCTCGAGGAACCGCGCTCTCCGGCGACCGGAAACGGCGGCAACTGACCATGAAGCGGATCAACATCACCTACGGCGGTATCGAGTACAGCGTGACTGACGCGGACCTCGACGAGGTCAAGGCGACGCTGCTCGCTGCGGTCCGGGCGGAAGCCCCAACATGGATGCGCGTGAACCACGGCGAAGGCTCATACCGGCAGACCGAACTCCTGATCGAGCCCGGTGTCAGCATCGCCATCACCGGTATCGACGCGGACTGACGCGCTCGCGGCCCCGCCTCAGCACGAGCCTCACTGCCCACCACCGAACGGCCTGGTTGTCACTCCAGCGTGCCGGTGGTGTCGAAGGCGAGGCCGAGCGCCGTTGCAAGCTCCCGGCCGAACACTTCTGCTTCTGCGGGCGTGTCAACGCGGAGCAGCGGTGTCCTGCCGACCGACAAGAGCCATTGCGCTCCGGTGGACCGGGCAGTGACCGCGTTCCGCCTCACCATGGCCACGCCGTCCCCTCGATGTCGAGCAGACCGCACCTGTCGGCTCCTGGCACCCACGAGCCGCCCAGCCTCTCTGCAAGCGCCGAGGAGAGGAGCCGCGGGCTGACACGGTCGGTGTGCAGGCGAACCGATCGCTGCGGGAGATGCCGTTCCCGAGTCAGCGTTCGAGGATGGAAATCGGCGGCACGATCGACTCGATACAAGGTCAGCTCCTACGGATTCGTGAGACACAGCGAGCCAAGGTCACGAGTGCTCGGAGCGGCTGACGGGGACTGAGCCAGCACTTGAAGCGTAAGGACGGCCCCGTCCCGAACAGGAGGGTTTACGAAACGCTCATCATGAGGTATGCGTCTGCAACGCGCCGTGCGCCGTCGCCTGCAGCGAATCGTTCCATCGGGCCGATCGGACGGGCAGACCGGCCCTGCAACGCTCGTGCCGAACCTGCAGCAGACCCTCGTGCCCTGGGTCGAGCTGCCGGACAGCTCGGAAGCACAGGCAGCCGCCGAAACGAGAAAGAAGCCCACCGAGATCCTCGGTGAGCTTCTTCTTGTGAGCCAGTTCTTCAGACGATTTTCACGTTGGCCCCTTGGTCGGGCTGACAGGATTTGAACCTGCGACCCCTTGACCCCCAGTCAAGTGCGCTACCAAGCTGCGCCACAGCCCGAGAGCCCGACGAGCGGACTCTGGTGCCGCTCCGACCAGAGCGACCCGACAAGCATAGCGGACCCGCGCCTCCCGGCCGCGCACGCCAGCCAGCGGGCGCTCGGCGGGCCGGACCGTCGGGGAGGACCGTCCTCAGCCGCGGAGGAACGAGGCAGCTCTCGCGCCCCACCCCCGGATCGTGTCCGGCGTCTCAGCGACCTCGAGCGTGGCGGACGGCAGCAGCTCGGCGAGCCGTTCGGCCGTGCTCACCGGATGCCCAGAGTCCGTCGCCCACGGCAGCAGCAGCGTCTCGTGTCCGATCGTGGCGACGGCGTCGGCATCGGGGAAGTCCGACCCGGCGGCGCCGCGGAACACCGACGGCAGCAAGTCCGCAGGCACATCGGGGTCGCGATCGAACGCCCACCCGCCCTGCTCCAGGATCGGCACCGACGGAGCTGCCGCCATGGCACGGCGCCACCCGTCCATCCCCTCGTGTTCGACGAGGTCGGCACCCGCCCGGTACAGGTTCCCCTGGTTGGCCCGTGTCTCCCACGCCGTCGGCGGGATGTTGAGCACGAGGCGACGGAACCGTTCTGGGCGTCGCGTGGCTGCCCAGATGATCGTCGCCGTGCCCATCGACGCACCAATGGCATCAACTGGTGCATCCGGCGACACGGCGTCCGCGAGCGCCAGCAGGTCGTCGGCGAGCGCCGCCCATTGGTAGTCGGACGGCTGCGCGCGACCGGTGGAGACCCCGTGGCCGCGAGCGTCGTACCGGACGAGGCGGGCGTCCGCGGCGACCGCGGACCAGTCGAATACGCCCTCGGCGTCCTCCGCCGCCCGGCTGGCGCCGAGGCCGTGCGCGACGATGACGACGCGGTCACCGGCGCCCAAGACGTCGTACGCGAGCCGGGAGCCGGGGATGTCGAGGTGTCGATCGCTCATGCCACCACGGTAGGACGAGTCCGCGACGAGCGCCGTGCCTCCCGACGGATCCTGTGGACTCCGGTGGAGACTGGAGCGCATGTGGACGGGGACCCTGGAGTTCGACCTGCTGCTCGGTGATGTGCACTCCCTCAAGGAGAAGCGTGCGGTCGTCCGTCCCATCGTCGCGGAACTCCGCCGCCGGTTCGCCGTGAGCGCTGCGGAGACCGACCATCTCGACCTGCACCGCCGCGCGGGCGTCGGGCTGGCGGCCGTGGCTGCCTCCGCCGGGCACGTCGTCGAGGTACTCGACGCGGCCGAGCAGTGGATGGCCGAGCGGCCGGAGGTCGACCTGCTGTCGGCACGACGCCGCCTGATCAGCTCCGAAGACTGATCCCACAGAGCGCCTACCCGCCTCGTTGTCCACAGGATGGCCGGGAGGCCCAGGTGTTGTCGGCCCCGCCTGTCACCATGGAGTGGTGACCAGCGATCCCGCCACCGTCGTGGCCCCGTCCGAAGCCCTCCGCGCCGAGGCGCTCGAGGCGCTGCACGCCCTGACCGGGCGGCAGGACGCCGTGTTCCACGACGGCCAGCTCGAGGCGATCAGTGCGCTCGTCGAACACCGGCAGCGTGCGCTCGTGGTGCAGCGCACCGGGTGGGGAAAATCGGCGGTCTACTTCCTCGCCACGTTGTTGCTGCGGCGCCGCGGCGCCGGTCCGACCGTCCTCGTCTCGCCACTGCTGGCGCTCATGCGGGATCAGGTGGCGGCCGCGGCACGGGCCGGCGTTCGAGCGATGGCGATGAACTCGGCGAACGCGCACGAGTGGGGCGACATCACCGCCGCGCTCCGCGCCGACGAGGTCGACGTGCTCCTCGTCTCCCCCGAACGCCTCAACAACCCGCGCTTCCGAGACGAACAGCTCCCGACCCTGGTCGAACGGCTCGGCCTGCTCGTCGTCGACGAGGCCCACTGCATCTCCGACTGGGGTCACGACTTCCGCCCCGACTACCGGCGTCTCGCCGACCTGATCCGAGCCCTGCCGGACGGGGTTCCCGTCCTCGCGACGACCGCGACCGCGAATGCCCGGGTGGCGGCCGACGTCGAGGAACAGCTCACGGTCACACCGGACGCACCGGTGTTCACGATCCGTGGTTCGCTCGCGCGAGCGTCGCTGCGTCTCGGTGTGCTGGACCTCCCGGACGCGCGTGCTCGCCTCGGGTGGCTCATCGCGCACCTGCAGGACCTGCCGGGCAGCGGGATCATCTACACGCTGACGGTGTCGGCGGCCGAGGACATCGCTCGCCTCCTCCGCGAGGCCGGCCATGCCGTCCGGGCCTACAGCGGTCGCACCGACGCCGAGGAACGCGCGCAGCTCGAGCAGCAGCTGAAGGACAACGAACTCCGCGCCCTCGTCGCCACGAGCGCCCTCGGGATGGGGTTCGACAAGCCGGACCTGGGGTTCGTCGTCCACGTCGGGGCGCCGTCCTCGCCCGTCGCGTACTACCAGCAGATCGGGCGTGCAGGTCGGGCCACCCCGAACGCCGACGTCTTGCTGCTCCCCGGTCGCGAGGACCGCGAGATCTGGCAGTACTTCGCGAACGCCTCGATGCCGTCCGAGGACCGTGCGAACGCCGTGCTCCGGCAACTCGAGCGGGATCGGGCGTTCTCGACGGTGGCGCTCGAAGGCCTCGTCGACATCAAGCGATCGACGCTCGAGCTGTTACTCAAGGTCTTGGACGTCGACGGCGCGGTCCGCCGCGTGTCCGGCGGCTGGGTCGCCACGGGTGAACCGTGGCAGTACGACGCCGAGCGGTACCAACGAGTCGCGCAGGCGCGCATCGCCGAGCAGGAGTCGATGATCCGGTACGAGCACGCGACGACGTGCCGGATGCAGATGCTGCAGCAGGACCTCGATGACCCGACGGCGGAACCCTGCGGCCGCTGCGACATCTGCGCAGGCGCGTGGTACCCGACCGATGTGGCTGCGGCCGCCTCGTCCGAGGCGGCTCGCACGCTCGACCAGGTCGGCGTCGAGATCCCGCCGCGACTCCAGTGGCCGTCCGGGATGGACCGGCTCCACGTCCCCGTCAAGGGCAAGATCACTCCAGCCGAACAGGTCGCGACGGGCCGGGCCGTCGCGCGCCTCACCGACCTCGGCTGGGGCGGCCCGCTCCGCGCGCTGTTCGCGCCGGACAGCGCCGACGCCCCGATCAGCGCGGAGCTCATGCAGGGCTGCGTCCGCGCGCTGCGCGACTGGCCCTGGGAGGCCCGACCCACCGGTGTCGTCGCGCTTCCGTCACGGACGCGACCGCTCCTGGTCGCTTCGCTCGCGGGGGAGCTCGCGCGGATCGGCAAGCTGCGGTTCCTCGGGACTCTCGAGCGAACGGGCGGCACCATGCGCGCGGACGGCGCGACGAACAGTGCGTATCGACTCGCCGGCATCTGGGACAGCGTGCGCGTCGGACCTGACCTCGGAGCCGCGCTCGAGGAACACCACGGGCCGGTGTTGCTCGTCGACGACCTCGTGGACAGCCGGTGGACCATGACCGTCGCCGGACGCGTGCTGCGGCAGGCCGGAGTCGAGCAGGTCCTGCCATTCGCACTCGCTGTGGTGGCCTGACCGAGCACCCGGAACGCCAGCGCGGACGGATCCAGCGCGAGCCGCATCAGCTCCGGCTGCCTCAGCTCCGTTCCCGTCGACTCCTGGTCCGCGGCGCGGGCTTCGGGAACGCGGCGCGCATGTGGTCCGACGTCAAGAAGTCACCGATCCCGATCATGAGCAGCGAGAACAGGATCTGCTCGACGACCATCCAGAACGGGTACAGGCCGGGGATCGCGGCGATGACGAGCGTGACGACGGGGAAGATCCTGCTGAACAGCCGCAGCCGTGAGTATGCCCAGTAGTACCCGAGCTGCGCCCGCCACGCGAACACGGAGAGGGTCAGGGTGATCAGGAGCACAACGGTCGCCCGGAACCACACTGCCCATGGAACGGCAACGCCGGCCCGTGTGAGCACGACCGCGATGACGATGGCGGTGAGCCCCACGAGCGTCTCGGCCACGAGGAGCCAACGGATCCATCGGAACGCGCGCACCGTCCGCGGATGCCGCCGCATGTCCTCACGGATCACGTACCCGGCCTGACGCCCACCGGCGAGGCGGTCGAGGCGCAACCGGCACCACGCCCTGTCCGCGAGCGCTGCGAGTCCGTGCAGACCGTTGCGCTGGCCGTGGCCGAGTGCACCGCCGTGCGACGCCTGCGTCATCCTCGTTCTGCCCTCCGGGCCGATCCCGAGCATCAATGGTGCCGCATCGGTCGCTGAGAGAACGGTTCACGCGGGTGGTCGAGCGACCGGCGACGCGAGCCAAGCGTCCGCACGACCCCCAGCACGATGACCGGCCGCACGGCACGGCACGGCACGGCAGCGATGCATCAGTAGGAGTCGCCGGGCAGCACACCCCCCGGCAGCACGACGCACCGCGAGAACGAGTCGATCCAGATCGCCGTCGGGTCCGAATCCGGCCCGGGTCCGATCAGGTACTGCTCGTCGTGGGGCAGGGTCAAGGTGACCCCGCGATCACCGGCAGCGTCCGTTCGTATCGACACGACGCCGTCTCCGGCCTCGACGAGCGCCCGCCGGATCATCTCGACCGCAGGCCGGACCTGTTCGGCGTCATGCAGGTACACCCACGTCCGGCCCGTCCAGGATTGTCGGCCGTCGGCGCAGCTCAGGAACGAGCCCTCGTCCAGCGACCGCGTGCGGTCGACGAGTTCGGCGGGGACGAGATCGGCGATCTGGTGCTCCCGGCGCTGCACGCCGGCCTTGACCTCAGCGATGGTCGGTTCGCCCGGGGTCCGGGTCGGCGTGGGTGGCGAGGGTGGTTGGATCACGGCGCAGCCTCCGAGTGCGGTCAATACGGCGATCGCGCAGACGGTACCGGCGAACGGGTTCGTCAGCGGACCGGTCAACGCAGCACCTGCCGGTCGAGGTCCTGGAGGAGCGGACGGTTGGCCGGCGCGTTCGACGCAACCAGCGAATGGTTGCTCGTGAGGGCACCGAGCTCTGCTTCGACCCTCGCCGCGAGCCCGGGTGTGCGATCCGCGGCGTCGTCAGCGGGGCTGCGGTAGTACGGACCGTGCTCGAACGCCGGCTCGTGCCGCGGGTTGACACCCTGCCAGACGGCATCGAGCACGGGCGCCTGGAGCACCTGCAGGACGTCGTTGTACGAGTAGTCGAAGTACTCGGTGGCCGGATCCGCGCGCCAGTCCAACGGCATCCCCGCGCCGGAGAGCGAGACGACGGCGTCGTACCGGCTTCCGGCGACCTCGGACGCGGCGACGTTCGCCAGGCCCCAACTGTGTCCGATCGCCGTCGACCGGGCAGCGGCGAGAACTGGATCGGACTCAACGCCGCGGGTGAACGACGCCAATTGTCGGCCACTGCGGAGCGCGAAGGCCGTGTCGTTGGCCTCGATCACGAAGCCCTTCGCGGTCGTTGTCCCGTCCGGCTCCACGACTCCGGGGAATCGGCCGTCCTTGTACACGAACACGACCGCGCCCTCCTGGTGTCGCCTCGACAGGTACGCGGGCACCTGCCGCACTCCCCCGCCGTACATGGCGTCGAGGTTGGTGAAGGTCCCGGGCACGTAGGTGATCACGTGCCTCGTCGCCGGGCTCGGCGTCCCGAGGACCTCGATGATTCGGCTGTGGTCGATGTCCAGCAGGTACGTCCGTCGGCGTCCGGCCACGACGAGTGCCAGGTACGCGCGTTCCGCGTCGAGCTGGGCGATGCGCTGTCGGAGGCCCCCCTCGCCGCGGCGGCCACGCGCGACGAGGGCGGCACGCTCATGGTCCAACCGACGGATGCGGCGCACCGCCACGTGCCGGTTCGCGGCGACGCGCGCCTCTACCGGGACCCCGTCGAGCGACCCGAAGAACGACGGCAGTGCTGCGAGCAGCGCCGACTGGACGGCCGTGGTGCCATCACTGGCGCCCATGCTGTCCCAGCGGTGCCTGACCGCGTCGGCGCTGCCGGAGAAGGCAGCCCGCACGAGCGCACGGTGCGCGTCTGCGTAGGACCTCACCTGCTCAGGCGTCATCGCGGCGAGCAAGGCGACGAGGTCCGTGGCCGATGCCGCCACGCCTGCGCGCCGGAGCACCGCGTTCGCATCGTCGGCGTCGTGCAGCGCCTCGACGAAGGCGCCGTCGAGGCGACGTCTCCGGACGCGGAGGTCCTCAAGCGCCGATTCCACGTCTGCGCGCTCCCGTTCGGCGAGCGCCGCCGTGTCCTCGGCACGAGCGCGCTGCTGACGGAGGCCCGCGAGGTCCCCGGGTTCACCCGCACCGAGTGCCGTGACGCGGTGGAACTGGTCGTCGAGATCCAGGAGCCATGTCCGCTCGGACCCGATGGTCGCCTCGGCCTCGGCGAGCTGACGGAGGGCTTCGCGCTGTTCCTCCTGGATCTCAGCGACGCCGTCCGCGTACCGGGCGAGCGCCGTTTCGTGGAACTGGAGACCGGCCTCCAGGACGAGCGCCGAGGCCAGGACGGACGGCACGGTCGCGGCGAAGGCGTCCGCGGCCGACCCCGCCCATGCGGTGTGGTCGAACTCGGTTGCCGAGCGGACGGCGCGGACCGCAGCCGAGGTGGCACGCAGGACCGCATCACGGTTGCGCGCCAACGATCGGAGCTGACCTGGGTCTCCCGCGCCCGGGTCGTCGTCGGTCATCGCGCCGCGACGGCCAACAGCCCGTCGCATTCCGCCATCCGGTCAGCGGTGGTCCGCGCGAAGGCACCGAGGTGGTGGAGGTCGTCGGCACACGCGCGGGATCGCGCCACCTGTCGAGCGACCACGTCGTCGAGTTCCGCGACCACGTCGACTCGCCCGACCGCGTCGTCGTGCGGGCCGAGCATGCGCGGGTCGATCAGCACGCGGTCCGCGGCCTCGTCCAGCGTGCGTGCGAGCGCCTCCAGTTCCGCGCGGCTGATGCGGAGTTCGTCCGTCGTCGATCCCGTCATGGTCCCCCCTCGTCCCGTCGCCCACGTCTGCTGTGCTGCCGGGCCGGTGACAGACCCGGCAGCACCCGCGGGGCCCCCGTCCCGCTCCCTCAGGCTAGCCGACCGATCGACTGATATTTGACCAACGGCTGCGAGGAGATCGAGCAGGCGGGGCAGCCGAGGACGCCCGCGGGCATCGAGGAGGGGGTGCCGTCGTGACGACGGCACCCCCTCCTCGATGTTCCGGACCTACGGCCGCTTCCGCCGCTCGCGCACGCGCATGTTGACCGTGATCGGGGTCCCCTCGAAGCCCCAGACCTCACGGAGGCGTCGGGTGATGAAGCGCCGGTACTGCGGGTCCAGGAACCCGGTGGTGAACAGGACGAATGTCGGGGGTCGCGAGGACGCTTGCGTCCCGAACAGGATCCGCGGCTGCTTGCCGCCGCGGACGGGGTGGGGGTGTTCTTGGACGAGTTCCGCGATGAAGGCGTTGACCTTCCCGGTGGGGATGCGCGTGTCCCACGAGTCGAGCGCGACCGTCAGCGCGGGCACCAGCTTCTCGAGGTGCCGACCGGTCCGAGCCGAGATGTTGACGCGCGGCGCCCAGGCCACGTGTGCCAGGTCCTGCTCGATCTCACGCTCCAGGTACCGCCGGCGGTCGTCATCGAGCAGGTCCCACTTGTTGAACGCGAGCACGAGCGCGCGGCCGGACTCGAGGACGAGGTCGATGATCCGCAGGTCCTGCACCGAGATCGGCTCGGTCACGTCGAGGATGACGACCGCGACCTCGGCCTTCTCGAGCGCCGCCGTGGTGCGGAGCGACGCGTAGAAGTCGGCGCCCTGCTGCATGTGCACCCGCTTGCGGATGCCGGCCGTGTCGACGAAGCGCCAGACCCGGCCGCCCAGCTCGATCTGCTCGTCGACGGGATCGCGCGTCGTCCCGGCGAGGTCGTTCACCACCACCCGTTCCTCGCCCGCGGCCTTGTTGAGCAGCGAGCTCTTGCCGACGTTCGGTCGGCCGAGGATCGCGACGCGACGGGGGCCGCCCACCTCTTGCTTGGCGACCGCGGAGGTGTCGGGCAGCGTCGTCACGACGAGGTCCAGCAGGTCGGCGACGCCGCGACCGTGCAGGGCCGACACCGGGTGCGGTTCGCCGAGGCCCAGGTTCCACAGCTCGTGGACGTCGAGCTCGCGGCGCTCGTCGTCGACCTTGTTCGCGGCGACGATGACCGGCCTGTCGGTTCCCCGGAGCATCCGCACGACGTGCTCGTCCGTCGCGGTCGCGCCGACGGTGGCGTCCACGACGAACAGGACCGCGTCCGCCAGGTCCACGGCGACCTCGGCCTGCGCCGCCACGGACGCGTTGATGCCCGTGGCGTCGGGCTCCCACCCGCCGGTGTCGACGAGCGTGAAGCGCTTGCCGTTCCATTCCGCCTTGTAGGAGACCCGGTCGCGCGTCACACCCGGGACGTCCTGGACGACTGCTTCGCGGCGGCCGAGGATCCGGTTGACCAGCGCCGACTTGCCGACGTTCGGACGTCCCACGATCGCGAGCACCGGCAGGGCCGGCAGATAGGTCTGGCCGTCCTCACCGAGTTCGGCGCCGTCGAGGAGCTCGATGTCCTCCTCGTCGAGGTCGTAGTCCTCGAGTCCAGCCCGGAGCGCGTTGGCCCGCTGTTCCGCGTCGGCGTCGTCGAGCTGGTCGAGCCGCTCGCCGAGCGCGCGGTCGTACTCGGGGAACGAGTCCCCGCCGGAGGAGTCGGCGACGTCGTCGCTCAGGTCGTCGAGATGCGCCATGTGTCAGTCCTGTGGGGTGGTGGCCGCTCGGGCCAGATCGACCACCGCCTGCACGGTCTGGTCGAAGTCGAGATCGGTGGAGTCGACGGTGGTGACACCGTCCGCGGCGTTCATGAAGTCGACGACCCGAGCATCGGCCTGGTCACGTCGCGCCAGGGCACGGGCCGTCTCCTCGGGTGTCTGCGTCGTCACCTCAGCAGAACGTCGGGCCATTCTAAC
Source organism: Curtobacterium sp. MCBD17_013 (assembly GCF_003234565.1). Lineage (GTDB taxonomy): Bacteria > Actinomycetota > Actinomycetes > Actinomycetales > Microbacteriaceae > Curtobacterium. The sequence goes on from NZ_QKTU01000017.1 coordinate 39,642, forward strand.
CGACTCGTCCGCCGTCAGCAGGATCCGCACCTCGGCGTCCGGCGCGACGACGGTCGTGATGTCGCGCCCCTCGGTGATGATCCCCGGCGCGTCCGCACGGCGCATCACGTCGCGGAACAACTGCACGAGCTTGGCCCGGACGGCCGGGAGCTTGGCGATGTGCGCCACCGCAGCGGTCACCTCGGGTGTCCGGATCGCCTCGGTGACGTCCGTGTCGCCCACGCGGACGAAGTAGTCGTCGGGGTCGGTGCCGATCTGGTAGCGGAACGTGTCCCAGGACGCCACGACGGCTGCCGGGTCGTCCAGGTCGACGCCGTACCGGAGCGCGTGCCACGCGAGCGCCCGGTAGGCGGCTCCCGTGTCCTGGTAGTCGAAGCCCAGCACCCGCGCCGCCGCCCGCGACACGCTCGACTTGCCGCTCCCCGCCGGACCGTCCACGGCGACCACGAACTTCGCGACGTACGCGCCCTGCGGCAGACCCGCGGGCAGGGGGTCCCGCATCGAGCCCGGCTCGCCGGCCGGACCGTCCGGAGCGCCGCCGAGCACGTCACTGATCCCGCCACCGGGAGCACCGCCGCCCGGTGTCGCCGGACCGGGCGCACCACCCGGAGTCGGGAGGCCGGCGTCGGGCCCGTCCGGACCACCGGTCACGCCGCTGTCGCCGAGCGCCGTGTCGCCCATCGCCGCGATGCCCATCTCGTCGGTGCCCATTTCGTCGGTGCCGTTCATGCCCATGCCGCTGCGATCCTCCATCCACGGCGCTCGAGCTCGTCGAGCAGCCGCTGTTCTTCCTCCGGTACCACCGAGACCTCGACGATGCCGATGGGCGCTCCCGGCGAGTGCTCGAGGCGCAGGTCCTCGAGGTTGACGCCGATCTGCCCGATCTCGGTCAGCAGGCAGGCCAGTTGGCCGGGCTGGTCATCGATGAGCACGACGACCTGGCTGTACCGCCGGGTCGTGCCGTGTTTGCCGGGCAGCCGGGCGACGCCGAGGTTGCCGGCGGCCATCGCGCCCGCGATCGTCCTGGGGGCTCCCGGGGCGGCGGGCTCGGCGAGCGCGGCGATGACGGCGTCCAGTTCAGCGCGGAACGCCTCGAGCACCGGCCGGATCCGCGGCGCGTTCGCACCGAGGATCTGGACCCAGAGGCCGGGATCGCTCGCGGCCACCCGGGTGACGTCGCGAACGCCGCCACCCGCGAGACCGAGCGACGTGTCGGGGGCGTTGCGCAGCTGCGAGGCCATCAGCGTCGACACGAGTTGGGGCGCGTGGGACACCAGGGCGACGGCCTCGTCGTGGGTGTCGACGTCCATCTCGACGACGGTCGCGCCGAGGTCCAGCGCGAGGTCCTCGACGGCCACGGCACGCTGATGCGTGATGCCGTCGTGGCCCGCGATGACCCAGGGCCGTCCGATGAACAGGTCCGCGCGCGCGGCGATGGCGCCGCTGCGCTCGCGACCCGCCATCGGGTGCGATCCCACGTATCGGCTGACGTCCGCTCCGCGCTGTCGGAGCGCTGCCAGCGGACCCGCCTTGACGCTCGAGACGTCGGTGACGACCGCGTCCGGGTGTGCGTCCAACTCGCGTGCGACGACCGACGCGGTCACGTCCGGTGGCACCGCGACGACGACGAGGCCAGGGCGGTCACCGTCGGACGCGAGCCGACCGGCCCCGTAGTCCGCGGCGAGTGCGAGCGCTGCAGGCGAGGCGTCGTCGAGGACGACGTCCACGCCCTGTTGCCGGAGCGCGAGTCCGATCGAGGCGCCGAGGAGCCCGGTCCCGACGATCCGGACCTGTCCGCTGACCCGACGCTGGCCGGTGGACTCGGGCGCGGCGGTCGGGGCGGTGCGGGAGGGCCCGGACGAGGCCGACGGATCCGTTCGGGTCACGGTCGTGTCCTCTCCATCACACGCAGGGGCCCGAGGACGACGGCGCTCGGGGCGCCCCGGTACCGCGGGCACCACCCGAGCCTACCGATGCCCGACGCGACGGCTCGTCGTGGCCGCAGCGCGTCAGTCCTCCGGGTCCCGCTCCACGCGGTCCGATCCACGGTTCCGATGCCGTCGCGCGATGGTGAGCAGCGCTCCGAGCTCCTGCGCCGTCAACGCACGCTGCCGGCCCACGCCGAGCGTGCCGAGGTGGAGCGGCCCGAACGACCGACGCACGAGCTCCTCGACCGGGTGACCGACCGCGTCGAGCATGCGACGCACGATCCGGTTCCGTCCGGAGTGCAACGTGATCTCGACCAGGGAGGACCCGCGCGCGTTCTCGAGCAACCGCGCCTTGTCCGCCGCGATCGGACCGTCCTCGAGTTCGACACCGTCGATGAGGCGCTGGATCGTCGCGGGCGTGACGCCGCCCTCGACCTTCGCGATGTAGGTCTTGGTCACGCCGAACGACGGGTGGGCGAGGACGTGCGCGAGCGCACCGTCGTTCGTGAGGACCAGGAGGCCCGAGGTCTCGGCATCGAGCCGCCCGACGTTGAACAGTCGCTCGTCGTACCGGTCGGCGTACTGCGACAGGTCGGGCCGTCCGTGCTCGTCGTGCATGCTCGAGACGACGCCCGTCGGTTTGTTGAGCATCACGTATCGACGCGAGGTGTCCACCTGCACCGCGAGACCGTCGACGGCGATCTCGTCGTGCTCGGGGTCCACGCGTCGGCCGAGAGCGTCGACGACGTCGCCGTTGACCGTGACGCGTCCCTCGGCGATGAGGTTCTCGGCCACCCGCCGACTCGCGATCCCCGCTGCCGCGATCACCTTCTGCAGGCGCTCTCCCTGGGGCAGATCGCCGGCCGGGAGGCCCGCCCCATCCGGACCTCCACGCCCCGTTCCCGAGCCGGTCGCGTCGTCCCACTCGGGGATGATGGGGCGCTCCGGCGTCCCCTCGAGCGGGAGCCCTCGTTCATCCACGGCACCGGGCCGGAGCGGGGTGGTGTCCGGCCGGGCGGCGGGAGTGCGGCGCCCCGGTCGTCCGTCGTCGTCACGGCGCTGGTTCCGCGGGTTCGCGGTGCCGCCGACGTACCGACGACCGTTGTGCCACACCCGCGAGTCCGCGGGGTCGGACCGCTGCGCGTCGCGTCGAGGGTCTTGCCCGCGGCCGGCCCGGGGGTCCCGCTCGCGGCCGCCCCGGTCGTCCTGTCGGCGATCGTCACGCCCGGCTCGCGGCCGGGAGTCGTCCCCGCCGTGTCGCCCGCCACGGAACCGCTCGTCGCGCGGAACACCCGAACGGTCGCTCTGGTCGTCCCGACGTCGCTCGGGGCCGCCCCCACGGCGACCCTCGCCGCGCGAACCGAAGCCTCCCGTCGGACGGTCGCGGGACGGACGCTGGCCGTTCGGCCGCTCACCGCGGGCGCTGTCGCCGCGACCACGGTCGCCGTACGGCCGACCGTCGTTCGGCCGCTCGCCACGGGCGCTGTCGCCGCGACCACGGTCGCCGTACGGCCGACCGTCGATCGGCCGGTCACCACGGGCGCCGTCACCGCGCCCACGGTCGCTGTACGGCCGGCCGCGATCGGGACGGCCGCGATCCGGACCGTCTCGATCCGGACGACCACGATCAGCGCCTCCGGCACCGGGACGAGCGCGGCCGTGCCCGTTCCGGTCCGGCCTCGATCGGTCGGACCGATCCCGCCCCCTCGGGTCCCGGTCGTCGTCATGCGCGGCCATCGGCGAATCCTTCCGTGCCGTCCTCGAGGAGCGGCGAGATGAGCGGCAGCTCCTCGAGCGTGTTGATCCCGAGCTGGGTGAGCAGCAGGTCCGTGGTCACGTAGTTGATCGCGCCGGTCTCGCTGTCGGTGAAGGACTCCGCGATGAGTCCGCGAGCCACGAGGGTCCGAACGACACCGTCCACGTTCACGGCGCGGATCGACGCGATCTGAGCACGTGTGATCGGTTGCTTGTAGGCAACGACCGCCAGGGTCTCCAGCGCTGCTTGCGAGAGACGGGCGGGACGTTCGGCGTGCACGAACTGCTCCACCACCGGGTCGAGTTCGGACCGGACGTAGAAGCGCCAACCGCCGCCGACCTCACGGAGTTCGAACCCGCGGCGGACCCCGCCGTCCGCCCCGTCGAAGTCATGGACGAGGCGCTCGATGGCCTGCCGGACCGCGGGCACGGGCGCGCCGACCGCGGTCGCGAGCGCGATCGGGGTCTGGGGTTCGTCCGCGATCATCAGGATCGCCTCGATCTGACGGTCGATCGGCACGTCGAGGCCTGCCGCGCCACTCCGAGCATCGTCGGCGCCGTTCGCGGCGTCCACTGCCTCGCCGTCACGAAGCTCCTGCTCGGCGAAGCGGGCCTCGGCGATCTCGTCGGCGCCGCCGGGCTCGTCGGAGCCGCCGGCACGACCGCCGCTGCTGTCATCCGTCATAGTCGGCTCCCAAGTTGGCGAGGCTCTCGTCGGACCAGTGGTCCGCGGTCCAGCGGATGGTGAGCTCCCCGAGGGGCTCGAGCTGTTCGAACACGATGGAGGCGTTCCGGTACAACTCGAGGATCGCCAGGAAGCGAGCCACCACGATACCCGTCTCGGTCACGCCGGCGATCAGTTGCCGGAACGTCACCTCGCCGCCGTTGCGGAGCATCGACACGACGATCGCGGCCTGCTCGCGGATGCTGACGAGCGGCGCGTGGAGGTGGTCGAGCCCCACCGTCGGGATCTCCCGCGGGGCGAGTGCGACGGCCGCGAGCGCCGCGAAGTCCTGTACGGAAAGTGTCCAGACGAGCTCCGGGGTCCGAGCCCGGAACCGCTCCTCCAGCCGCACGGACCGGACGTGCCGGCGCACCTCGGTGTCCCACTGCGCCCCGAACCAGTGCGCGGCCTGCTTGAACGCCCGGTACTGCAGCAGCCGCGCGAACAGCAGGTCGCGTGCTTCGAGCAGGGCGACGTCCTCGGCGTCGACGAGTTCGCCCTGTGGCAGCAGCCCCGCGATCTTCAGGTCGAGCAGGGTGGCGGCGACGACCAGGAACTCGCTCGCCTCGTCGAGCTCCTCAGCGCTCTCGGCCGCCCGCACGTATGCGATGAACTCGGTGGTCACGGCGCTGAGCGCGACCTCGGTGATGTCGAGTTCACGCTTGGTGATGAGCGACAGGAGCAGGTCGAACGGCCCGTCGAAGTTCGCCAGCGTCACCCGGAACCCCGGGCGCCCGTCGGTCTCGGTGGCCGACGCGGTCAGGGCCTCCGGTGCCGTCCGCGTCGGGTCAGGCGACGGCGCCACGGAAGACGAGTTCCCGCGCGAGCGCCCGGTACGCAGCCGCTGCGGGGTGGTCGGGCGCGGTCTGGGTGATCGGTCGCGCGGAGACCGTGGCGTCGGGGAACTTCACGGTGCGCCCGATGACGGTCTCGAACACCTTGTCGCCGAACGCGTCGACGACCCGCTCCATGACCTCGCGCGAGTGCAGCGTCCGGGAGTCGTACATGGTGGCGAGGATGCCGTCGAGCATGAGCGCCGGGTTGAGCCGGTCGCGCACCTTGTCGATGGTCTCGATGAGCAGCGCCACCCCGCGCAGCGCGAAGAACTCGCATTCGAGTGGGATGAGCACGCCGTGCGCGGCCGTGAGGGCGTTGACGGTGAGCAGTCCGAGCGAGGGCTGGCAGTCGACGAGGATGACGTCGTAGTCGCGCGAGACCTTCCGCAGGACCCCGGCGAGGATCTGCTCGCGAGCGACTTCGCTGACCAGGTGGACCTCGGCTGCGGACAGGTCGATGTTCGCGGGGATGACGTCGAGCCCGGGCGTCCCCGTGCCCTGGATGATCGTGTTGGGGTCCTTCACCGTGCCGATGAGCAGGTCGTAGACGGTGGGGACGTCGTGCGTGCGGACACCGAGTCCCGCCGACAGCGCACCCTGCGGATCGAAGTCGACGGCGAGCACGCGGCGTCCGTACTCGGCGAGCGCTGCGCCGAGGTTGATCGAGGTCGTCGTCTTGCCGACGCCGCCCTTCTGGTTGCACAGGGTGATGATGCGGGCGGGCCCGTGGCCGTCGAGTTCTTCGGGCACGGGGAACGTCCGAACGGGTCGCCCGGTCGGACCGATCGCGGGCTGGGTCGTCGGGTTCGTGGGCACGCTGCAATCGTAGCGGCGGCCGACGACGCGGCCGGGAGGCGCACCCCACGCCGCCCCGCGCCGCACGCTCGGCGACGCGTGCCCGATCAGGCCCGGGTGCCGCCGGTGTGCACACCTGTCGGTCGTCGCGCCCGCGGGTGGCTCGTGACGTAGACGTCGTGGAGCATGTCGGCGGTCACGAGCGTGTAGATCTGCGTGGTCGCCACCGACGCGTGGCCGAGCAGCTCCTGCACGACCCGGACGTCGGCTCCGCCTTCGAGCAGGTGCGTCGCGAACGAGTGCCGGAACGTGTGGGGCGAGACGTGCGCGGTCAGGTGGGCGCGTTCGGCAGCGGCCTGGATCACCAGCCATGCACTCTGCCGGGACATGCGCGCCCCGCGGACACCGAGGAACAGCGCGGGGGTCGCCGTGCCGCGCGCGGCGAACACCGGCCGAGCCCGGACCAGGTAGGCGTCGATGGCGGCTCGCGCGTAGCTGCCGAGCGGCACGATCCGCTGCTTGTTGCCCTTGCCGGTCACCCGGACCACGGCGATCTCCGACTCGTCCCCGTCCTCGTCGTCATCGTCGGGCGGCAGGGCCGTGACGTCGTCGACGCTGAGGCCGACCGCCTCGGAGATCCGGGCCCCCGTCGCGTACAGGAGTTCGAGCAACGCGCGATCGCGGAGCTGCACGGGATCGTCTCCGTCGACGGCGGCGAGGAGTGCGCCCATCTGGTCGATCGTGATCGCCTTCGGCAGTCGCATGGGGGACTTCGGCGGTCGCACGGACGCGGCGGGATCCGCGGGCAGGACGCCCTCCGCAGCGGTGAACGCCGAGAACGACCGGATCGACGACAGCATCCGGGCGATGCTCCGGGGCGCGAGCGGCCCCTCGGGCCGGGTGGCCAGAGAGGTGACGAAGTCGGACACGTGCGACTTGGTGAGACGTCGGACGTCCTCGACCACGACCGCCCCGTCCGGGTCCGACCCCAGCCACTGTCCGAAGGCCGTCAGGTCTCGTCGGTAGGCCGCGAGCGTGTGCTCGGACAGTCCCCGCTCCACGGCGACGTGGCGCAGGTAGCTCCCCACGGCAGCGTCGTACGTCGTCACGGCATCCAGGCTAGGCGACCGAGGTCCCGGTCCGCCCGACGCGGACCCACCCCGCGGACCCACCCCGCGAGGTCGAGCGGGCCTCCGACGTGGCCCGAGCCCGCGATCCCGACCCTGCCCTCGGTCCTCCGCGTCAGCGGGACTCGACCCGGTCCACGGCGAGCGCCGCCAGGGACAGGATCGCGTTGCCGAGCCGGCCGCCGAGCACGCCCTGCACGACGTCCTCGCGCGGCACCCACCGCTTCACGATGTCGGCCTCCTCGAAGGAGCGCTCGAACGCCTCGTCCTTGGCACGGACGCCGCGGGCACGGTAGACGATGATCACCTCGTCGCTGCCGCCCGGCGACGGGGTGAAGCGGAGCAGTTCCGACCAGTCGTCGGCCTCGAGGTCGGCTTCCTCGCCGAGTTCGCGCTTCGCGGCGTCGAGCGGGTCCTCCCCCTGCTGGTCGAGGAGCCCGGCGGGCAGCTCCCAGTCCCGCTTGCGGATCGGGTGCCGGTACTGCTGGATGACGAGGACCCGGCCTTCGTCGTCCTCGGCGTAGACGGCGACGGCGCCGGTGTGCGCGATGTACTCGCGCACCATGTCCTCGCCGTTGTAGTCGACCGTGTCCTTCCGGATGTCCCAGACGGCGCCCTCGTACACGACCTCGGACGCCTTGAGCGGTGGTTCCAGGTGCTCGTCGGCGAGCGGGGTCTCAGCGGGCGTGGGTTCAGGGTCGTTCGTCGCGGTCTCGGTCACGCATCCATCCTGCACCTCGCCGCGACGACGACACTCGACCGCCGGGGCGGCAGTGGACGGCGCAGCGCGACGCGGACATGGGGAGGACGGACGACGGGAGGGACGGTACCGACTGGCACCGTCCCTCCCGTCCGCGTCGCCGGTGGTCAGACGGACTCGGTCTCCGGCTCCTGCACCTCGAACAGTCGCGAGGCCTCCTGACGGTCCAGCGCCGCGGCGACGAGGCCGGCGAAGAGCGGGTGCGCGTGGTTCGGCCGCGACCGCAGCTCCGGGTGCGCCTGGGTGCCGATGTAGAAGGGGTGCACGGACCGGTCGAGCTCCACGTACTCGACCAGCGTGCCGTCGGGCGACGTCCCCGAGAACACGAGACCTGCGTCGGCGATCTGGTCGCGGTACTTGTTGTTCACCTCGTAGCGGTGACGGTGTCGCTCGGATGCCTCCGCCGCGGCGTACAGGTCGCGGGCGAGCGTGCCCTCGCCGAGCTCGGCCGGGTACAGGCCGAGCCGCATCGTCCCGCCGAGGTCGCCGCCGGCGATGATGTCGACCTGCTCGGCCATGGTGGCGATCACGGGGAACGGCGTCTCCGGGTCGAACTCGGACGACGACGCGTGCGGCAGACCCGCCTCGTTGCGCGCGTACTCGATGACCATGCACTGCAGACCGAGGCACAGACCGAGGGTCGGGATCCCGTTCTCGCGGGCGAACCGCAGCGCACCGAGCTTGCCCTCGATCCCGCGGACGCCGAAACCGCCCGGCACACAGATGCCGTCGACGTCACCCAGGTGCTTCGCCGCACCCTCGGGCGTCTGGCACTCGTCCGACACGACCCACTTCAGCAGCACCTTGGTGTTGTGCGCGAAGCCGCCGGCTCGCAACGCCTCGGTGACGGACAGGTAGGCGTCCGGCAGGTCGATGTACTTGCCGACCAGTCCGATGGTGACCTCGCGCTTCGGCTCGTGCACCGCGCGGAGCACCTCGTTCCAGCTCGACCAGTCGACCGGGCCCGCGGACAGCCCGAGCGCGTCGATGATGTACGCGTCGAGGCCCTGGTTGTGCAGCATGGTCGGGATGTCGTAGATCGACGGCACGTCCACCGCGTTCACGACCGCGCCCTCGTCGACGTCGCACATGAGCGCGATCTTCCGCTTGTTCGAGTCCGACACGGGGCGGTCCGAGCGGAGCACGAGCGCATCGGGCTGGATCCCGATCGAGCGCAGCGCGGCGACGGAGTGCTGCGTCGGCTTCGTCTTCTGCTCGCCCGAGGCGTTCATGAAGGGCACGAGGGAGACGTGCACGAAGAACACGTTCGCCCGCCCGAGCTCGTGTCGCACCTGGCGGGCCGACTCGATGAACGGCTGCGACTCGATGTCGCCGACGGTGCCACCGACCTCCGTGATGATCACGTCGGGCTGCGGGTCGTTGCTCGCCTGCTCCCGCATCCGGCGCTTGATCTCGTCCGTGATGTGCGGGATCACCTGCACCGTGTCGCCGAGGTACTCGCCCCGGCGCTCCTTGGCGATGACCGACGAGTAGACCTGCCCCGTCGTGACGTTCGCGGACTGCGACAGGTTGATGTCGAGGAACCGCTCGTAGTGGCCGATGTCGAGGTCCGTCTCGGCACCGTCGTCGGTGACGAAGACCTCGCCGTGTTGGAACGGGTTCATGGTGCCCGGGTCGACGTTGAGGTACGGGTCGAGCTTCTGCATCACGACGCGAAGGCCCCGCGCGGTGAGGAGGTTGCCGAGGCTCGCGGCGGTGAGGCCCTTGCCGAGCGAGGAGACCACGCCACCGGTGACGAAGATGTGCTTCGTGACCTTGGAGGGCTGGTCAGGAGAAGAGGATCGAGTACCGCCGCTGAAGATGTCCGCCACGGGCTTCCATTGTATGGCACGGGGCGTCACCCCGTCGATGCCGCCCGGAGCGGCGGGCGGTGCCGGCGGCGGTCCGGGTGTGTCGCGGCGCCACGCCCCGGGACGCGACGCCGATGGAGCGCTCGTCCGGTCCGCGCGGCGCCCGCAGGATGCCGGGAGGCCCGACCGCCGCCCGCCTCAGACGCTCGCCGCCGCCATCTGCAGCAGTTCGCGCGCGTGCTCGATACCGCTCTCGCTCTCGTCGAGTCCGGACAACAACCGCGCCATCTCCTGCAGTCGGTCCTCACCCTGCAGGCGCTGGACGCTGCTCGAGGTGACGGCACCCGAAGCGTCCTTGACGACCCGCAGGTGGTTCGTGGCGAAGGCCGCCACCTGCGCGAGGTGCGTGACCACGACGACCTGGGTCGTCCGCGCGAGGCGGGCCAGGCGGCGTCCGATCTCGATCGCCGCCGCTCCCCCGACCCCGGCGTCGACCTCGTCGAAGACGAACGTCGGCACGGTGGTCGTGCCGGCCATCACGACCTCGATCGCGAGCATCACGCGGGACAGCTCGCCGCCGGACGCACCCCGGCCGATCGGCCGCGGGTCGGATCCCGAGTGCGGCTGCAGCAGGATCGCGACCTGGTCCCGTCCGGCCTGCCGGTACTCACCGGCATCCGTCACCTCGACGACGAGTCGAGCCCCGGACATCGCGAGCGACGCCAGCTCGTCGGTCACCCGTGCGGCGAGGTCCTCGGCCGCGGTCGTCCGTGCGGCGGTGAGGGCGGTCGCCGTCTCCTCGAGCACGGCGAGGTCCGACTCCACCGCGGCCTCGAGCGCCACGATGCGGTCGTCGTCCCCGTCGAGTTCGAGCAGACGGTCGGACGCCCGCCGCCCGAACGCGATGACGTCGTCGACGTCGTCCCCGTACTTCCGGACGAGCGCGGCGAGCACGGCCCGTCGCTCGTTGACGAGTTCGAGGTCGTGCGCGGCATCGCCGTCGAGCGAGCCGAGGTAGCTCGACAACGTCGACGCCGCCTCGCCGACCTGGTACCCGATGTCGGTGAGCTGGTCGAGGATCGGCGCGAGTTCCGCGTCGAAGCCGACCACCCGTTCGACCGCGCGGCGCGCCGCCTCGACCAGCCCGACCACGTCGGGTGTGCCGTCGAGCGCCTCGCTCGAGAGCGCCTCGTGGGCCAGGCCGGCGGAGAGGCGGAGCTCCTCGAGGTTGCCGAGCCGCTCGGCGCGTTCCGTGAGCTCGACGTCCTCGCCGGGTTGTGGGTCGGCCGCCTCGATCTCCGCGCTCGCGGCCCGCAGCGTGTCCGCCTCCCGGATGCGTTCCTCCCGATCGCGCGTCAGGCCCTCGAGGTCCCCCGCATGCTGCTGCCAGCGGTCGTACGCCGTGGTGTACGCGGCGAGCGCGTCGCGGAGTGCCGAGCCGCCGAAGGCGTCGAGCGCGGCGCGCTGCGCGGTCGCCGAGGTCAAGCGGATCTGGTCGGACTGCCCGTGCACCGTGACGAGCCGGTCGGCGAGTTCCCCGAGTACCGCGACCGGCGCACTCCGTCCGCCGACGGTCGCGCGGCTGCGTCCCTCGGCGGAGACCGTCCGCGTCAGGATGAGCTCGCCGTCCTCGACCGCTCCGCCGGCGTCCTCGACGCGCTCGACGACCGGCGAGTCGGCGTCGATCCGCCAGCGGCCCTCGACGACGGCCGACGCACTCCCCCGCCGTACCGACGACGCGTCGGCGCGCGCCCCGAGCAACAGGCCGAGCGCCGTCACGATCATCGTCTTGCCGGCACCCGTCTCACCCGTCACGACCGTGAACCCGGGGCCGAGTTCCAGCGTCGCCTCGCCGATCACCCCGAGGTCCCGGATCCCGATCTCGTCGATCACGATCCGTCCTCGTCGTGCTGGGGCCCACGCCATCCACTGACCGGCAGCTGGAACTTCGCGACGAGCCGGTCGGTGAACGGCGCGTCCTTGAGACGTGCGACCCGGACGGGCTGCGGCGAGCGCCGGACCTCGACGCGCGCGCCGGGAGGCAGGTCGTGGGTGCGTCGTCCATCGCACCAGAGCACGCCCAGGCCGGCCGTCCGGCGCAGGACCTCGACGGCCAACGTGCAGTTCGGACCGACGACGATGGGTCGTTGGAAGAGCGCGTGTGCCCCGAGCGGCACCATGAGGAGCGCGTCGACGTCCGGCCACACGATGGGACCGCCGCCCGAGAACGAGTACGCGGTCGACCCGGTCGGGGTGGACATGACGACACCGTCGCACCCGAACGACGAGAGGGGGCGGCCGTCGACCTCCATGACGACCTCGAGCATCCGCTCGCGGGCGGCCTTCTCGACGGTCGCCTCGTTGAGCGCCCAGGACGAGTAGACGACGTCCTGCCCCAGGATGACGTCGACCTGCAGGGTCACCCGCTCCTCGACGTGGTAGTCGCCGCTCAGCGCACGCTGCACGGTCTCGGCCAACCCGTCGCGCTCGCTCTCGGCGAGGAACCCGACGTGACCGAGATTGACCCCGACGATCGGCGCGTTGACGTCGCGCACCAGTTCCGCCGCACGGAGGATCGTCCCGTCCCCGCCGAGCACGATCACGATCTCGAGTTCGGACGTCTGCACGTCGACCCCGAGGATGTCGACCTGGCCCACGGAGGCCTCGGCACGCCGGATGTCGGCGTACTCGTCGAACGGCATCACCGGGACGAGGCCTGCGGCGTGCAGCAGGTCGCACACCTCGAGCGCGGCGTCGATCGAGTCCCGCCGGCCGGTGTGCGAGACGAGCAGGATGTGTCGTTCGCCGGTCATCGCGTTTCCTCGTTCCTGTCCGTACCCGTTCGGTCCCGCGCTGACATCGTGCCCCGCACGGACGTCGTGCCCCGCACGGACGTCGTGCCCCGCACGGACGTCGTGCCCCGCACGGACGTCGTGCCCCGCACGGCGTTCGCTGCGAGCGCCGTCACCCGGGATCGCCACTCCGTGGGCTGTGTCCCGCCGCCCCGCACCAGGTGCACGAGGAACTCGTGGTTCCCGTGCGTACCGAGGATCGGCGACGCGATGACGCCCGCTACGCCGAACCCCAGGTCGTGCGCGGTCCAGAGGACGTTCATGACGGCGTCGTCGCGGAGGTCAGGATCGTGGACGATGCCCTCGCGGATGCCCGACCGCCCCACCTCGAACTGCGGTTTCACGAGCAGGACGTGTTCGTCGGCCGGGACCGCGTCGGCCAGCGCCGGGAGCACGAGTCGCAGGCTGATGAACGACAGGTCGGCGACGACCAGAGTCGTGGCCGCGGCCCGGGGATCCAGGGCGCGGAAGCCATCGGGCTCGAGGTTCCTGGCGTTCATCCCCTCGACGACAACGACGCGACGGTCCGACGCCACGCGGGGGTCGAGCTGCCCGTGACCGACGTCGAGCGCGATGACCCGGGACGCTCCTCGCTCGAGGAGCACCTGCGTGAAGCCGCCGGTCGATGCCCCGACGTCGAGCGCCACCCTGCCCGCCGGGTCCACCTCGAAGGCGTCGAGCGCCGCGACCAGCTTGTGCGCCGCCCGCGACACCCAGTCGTCGTCCGGTTCGACCGCGAGCGTGGCGTCGGGGCGCACCGGCGACGACGGCTTCACCGCGGTGATGCCGTCGACCACGACCCGGCCCGCCTGCACCAGCTTCACGGCGGCGGTCCGGGACCGCACGAGTCCCCGCTCGGCGAGCAGCGCGTCGAGCCGCACCGAACGCTCGACGGCACCGGTAGCAGCACCGGAACCAGAACCAGAACCAGCGTGCACACCGGCATCGGCGTCACCAGCGGTCCGAGCACCCGCGGCGGGCCGCCCGTCACGCACTCGCGCTGCCACCACCCTCGAGACGCGTGCGGAGCTCGTCATGGAGCTGCGCGAAGGCGTCGGCGCGCTCGGGGAGCGGCTGGTCCTCGATGAGCCGGACTCGGGAGATCAATGCGTCCCCTCCGGTCTCGTCGTGCTCACCCATACGGTCCAGGCTACTCGCCGCCGTACAGCGCCGGATCGACGTCGAGACCGTAGATCGCGAGCCCCGATTCCCAGATCGCGGTCGCCCCTGCCCGCAGGAGGTCGAGGGGGTCGTCGCCGCGCTCCTCGACGCGAACGACGTGTGCCTGCATCCTCACGCGTGCCCCACCGACCCGCACGATGCGCGCTCCGTCGCGGTCGGTTTCGCGGTGCGTCACTGGGTACGGCTCGGCGAGACCGCGGAGGTCACCGAGGACCCACGTCGGCCGCGATCGCTCATCCGCGGCGAGGACCTGCTTCGCTCGGTCGATGCCGGTGAGCACGAGGACGCTCGGGATACCGGCGTCGTTGGCACCCTTGATGTCCGTGTCGAGCCGGTCGCCGATGAACAGTCGCTGCGTTCCCCCGAACCGCTCGACCGCCGTCTCGAAGATCGCCCGTTCTGGCTTGCCCGCGACGACGGGCATGCGTCCCACCGCGTTGTGCACCGCCGCCACGAGTGTGCCGTTGCCCGGGGCGATGCCGCGCTCGACCGGGATCGACCAGTCCATGTTCGTCGCCACCCAGGGGATGTCCCGGGCCAGGGCGAACGACGCCTCGGCGAGTTGTCGCCACCCGAGATCCGGTGAGAACCCCTGGATCACGGCCGCTGGCTCGTCGTCGGCGGAGTCCGTCACCCGGAAGCCCCCGGCCTCGACGATGCTCGTCAACCCGACTCCACCGATGACGAGGATCGTCGCCCCCGCTGGCACGAGCGTCGACAGGAGCCGGACGCCGGCCTGCGACGAGGTGACGACGTCGTCCGCTCCGACCTCGAGGCCATAGCCACGCAGGTGCTCGGCGACGTCAGCCGGGCGCCGGGACGCGTTGTTCGTGATGTAGCCGACGCGGGCCGTGGCCGACGCCGCGGTGAGTGCCTCGACCGCGTGCGGGATCGCCGCGGCGCCGCGGTACACGACCCCGTCGAGGTCCGTCAGGACGAGGTCGATGCCGTCCAAGGGCGGACGAGCTGCGTCAGCCGAGTCGGTGCGCGCCGATCCGGACCCATCGTCGTGCACATCGACCGCGCCCGCGATCGGTTTCGATCCAGACCGATCAGCGGTCTGCTCCGGATCCGTCGACGTCGATTGGGTCGGCTTCGTCGATCTCGAACGCTTCGTCGTCGATGTCATCCGACTCGATGACGCCGGCGACGTCTGGCCCTTCGTCGATGCCGTCGTCACCGGTGACGCCGTCTCCGCGCTCGACGAGTCCATCGCTGGGTGCTTCCCCGTCGTCGCTCCCACTGCCATCGGCTCGCCCGGAGTCGACGGGGGCAAGCCCGTCGTCCTCGCCTCGCTCGTCGTCCGCTCCGTCGATCGCTTCCTCGACCACATCCACCGTCTCCCAAGCATCCTCATCCGCAGCCTCGGCGAGCGCCGCGGTAGCACGATCGACACGGGCCCACCATTCGTCGGCCTCGTCTTGGCGGCCGAGCTCTTCGAGCGTCGCCGCGTAAGCACTGTAGAGCGACGGCGACCAGCTGTAGGCCGTCGCCGGGTCCAGCTGTGGAATCTCCAACTCGGCAAGCGCCGCTGTGGGATTCCCCAGGTCGAGTCGGGCTCCGGACATCGCGATCGCGAGTTCCACCTGCACGGGCACGTCGAGTGCCGCACGGTCGACGGACCGTCCCAACTCGAGTGCGCGCTCCGGACGGCCGAGTCCGCGCTCGCAGTCGACCATCATCGGAAGCTGGTCGTTGCGCCCCGAGATACGGCGGTAGGTCCGGAGTTCCCGGAGGGCAGACGCGAAGTCACCCAGTCGGTAGGACGTGATCGCCAGGGTCTCGCGGACCACGGCGACGCGTCCAGCCCGACGTCCGGCGCTGACCGCGTGCGCGTGCGCGAGTTCCGGGTCGTCGTCGATGAGAAGTGCTGCGGCCACGAGGTGCTTCGCGACCCAGTCCGAGTTGTCCTTGCTCAGCGTCTTCAGCTCGGCGCGCGCCTGGATGTCGAGATCACGGGGCTGGATGCCCTCGGGGACGTCCGGGTCATCGTGACGCGGACGGATGGACCGAGTACCGAACGGATCGCGGTCGACGAAGGCGTCCCGCGACCCCTCCCCGAAGCGAGCGCCTGCAGACCGGGAGCGGTCACCGAAGCGCGCACGTTCGCGACCCCCGGCGCGCCCGTCCTGGCCGCGCGCCCGGTCGTCACGATCGCCGTACGGTCGACCGTCGCGCGGACCCTGCCCGCGGCTGGCTCCGCCCGAACGGCCGCCATCGGAACCAGCACGACGGCCGGCCCCGGCAGGTCCGCGGTCATCGCGCCGTTCACGCCGATCGTCGCCGTACGGTCGGCGGTCGTCACCGCGCGTCCGGCGGTCGTCGCCGAAGCGCCGGCCCTCGTCGCTCCGGGCACGTCGGTCGTCGCCGGAGCGTGTGCGGTCGTCGCCGTACGGACGGCGGCCGCCGTCTGCCGGACGGGAGGCCCGGCCACCATCTCGCCCCGCCGCACCCCGACCGACGCCGCCATGATCGGGCCTCGCACCGCCTTGTCCGCGCCCGCGGTCGTCGCGCCATCCCTGGCGGTCCGTACGGGTGCCGTTCGCCCGGAAGTCCCGCCCGTCGCGGCGCGGACGCTCCCCCTCGGAAGGACGTTGAAGGCGCCCAGGACGATCACCGTCGGCACGGCCGGATCCTCGAGGTCCACCCTCGACACCCCGGCCGTTGCCGTCTCGCGGTCCCCCTCGGTACGAACTGCCTCCCCGATCGTCGCGACGCTCGAACTCCCGGGGTCCCCGCACGTACCCGCCGCGCTCAGCGCTCCGGCCTCCTCGGGGACCACGATCGCCGTCGGGGCGCACGACGTCACGCCGCTCACCGTTCTCCCGCCGGTGTCCGGCATCACGCCACGATGCGGTGCCCCGGTCGTCACCCGATCGACCGCGCCGACCGTCAGCCCCTGATCGAGGACCAGCGCCAGAACCGGGTGCCCCAGCGGAACCGTCACCTGCTCGACCACTGCTCGAGCGGGAGGTTCCGTCGCGTCGGTTGCGCCGGTCGTCGCGGGCTTCGTCTTCGGGGCTGTCGGCCACCATGGCTCCTCGTACGTTCATCCGGAGGTCGTACCGGAGACGGTTCACTGTGTCGTTGTCCACGCTCAGTCCACCACGTGCCGGATGGATCCGCACACATGGCGCGACGGCGCACTGGGTTAAACAGAAATGGCCACCGGCCCTATCGGCATCCTGGGAACGAGTCCCAGGAGTCCGATGGAGGGCCGGTGGCCACATCTTCACGTTGAGTCCGGCGGTGTCCTACTCTCCCACAAGGTCCCCCTTGCAGTACCATCGGCGCTGAGAGGCTTAGCTTCCGGGTTCGGAATGTGACCGGGCGTTTCCCTCTCGC
>NZ_QKTU01000018.1 GCF_003234565.1 Curtobacterium sp. MCBD17_013
CGCCACAGCGCGGCGACGGAACTCCTCAGGCTTCGCAGCAGGCATCACGGACTCCTTCTCCGGGACGATCATCGCCCCAACTCAGGTGTCCGGGAAACCCGGGACAGGTCACATCTTGGAATCCGCAAGGTGCGCTGCCATCCAACACTTCCCTGAGGAACGACAGCCTGGGGCCGAAGGTCTGCGGAACGCGCTCCGGCCCCAGGCTGGGCGCCCCGGACTCACGGCCGCGGCGGGAGCGCCCGGATGACGTCGAGCCCGGGGGAGAGCTCGACCTCGCCCACGGCGAACGGCACGAGCACCGTGTCACCCGCGGCGATCGGGAGCGTGCCCGACCCGGACGCCATCGTCCCGCTCCCGCCGACGACGACGACGACCGCGAACGCCGCCGGCAGACGCACGGGTTCCGTCGTGCGGATCCGTTCGGCGCGGAAGAACGGGTCCGCGGCCGGCGGGAACACGGAGGCGGTGGTGTCGTCGGACGCGGTCGGGGCGCCGACGAGCCGGGCGACGTCCTCCGCGGTCCACGCGCGCCGGTCGAGTGCCAGGAGCGATTCGTGCAGGCCGTTCCCCATGAGCGCCGTGGACGCGTCCAGTCCCGGGTAGCCGTCGTACTCGAGCAGGATCGACAGGTCCGCCGGCTGCTGCAGCTCCACGAGCGTGATGCCGGGCCCGATCGCGTGCGGCACCCCCGCGGGCACGAGCAACACGGACCCGGGCTGCAGCGGCACGCGGTGCATCGCGGCGAGCATCGCGCTGGCGTCCTGCTCCGCGAACCAGGCTGCGGCGTCGGCCTCGGAGACCTCGCGGGTGAACCCGAGGGACGCGTAGCCGTCGACGCCGTCCGCCACGGCGAGCACGATCCACGCCTCGGTCTTGCCGCGGGGCTCGCCGAGGTGGGTGCGGGCGTGGTCGTCGTCCGGGTGGAAGTGCACGAACAGGCGCTCCGCCGTGTCGAGCAGCTTCACGAGGAGCATCGTCTCGGCACCGAACCGGGCGACGTGCTCCGGGCCGAGGAACCCCTGGGGGTCGGCCCGGACAGCGTCGCGGAGTGTCAGCCCCGGGGCGAGCTCGGTGAGGCCCACGTGATCGGACCCGTGCACGGTCGTGACCGAGGCCACGAAGTCCTCGGGTGTGTACGGGTCCACCTCGGCCTCGGGGAGGCCGCGGAACCGCGCGATGCCGGCGCCGCCCCGGTACGGGCGAGCGGGCGGCTGGTTCGCGGCGAGGCGGATGGGGGCAGCGGACCAGTCGGCTCGTGCAGCGTCGTCCGCTGCGTCGTGCGGCTCGGGTCGATCAGGCAAGGTGCACCACCGCGTAGAGGTCGAGGGTCGGGATGGTCACACGCGCGACGCCCTCGGCGAGGTGCACGGGCGCGGTCTCGGGGGCGAGGCCCGGCCGGTGGACGGTCGCGGTCGTGATCGCGCGATCCGTGCGGACGCCGATCTCGAAGTCGAGCCGGCGCTGGACGGCGTCGTCGGCCTCCTGGTAGTCGAAGTTGACGACGTGGACGGCGAGCGTGTCGTCGGGCAGATGGTGGACGTTGACGGCCATCGCCTCATCGAACTCGCCGAGGACGTCCTGCGGTACCAGGTCGGGGATCGCGCGCACGTCGTCGAGGTGGGTCGTCCCGGCGTGGGTGAGCAGGGCCTCCCGGTCGGCCGCCGGCAACTCGGTGCCGTAGGCGCCGTTGACCACGACGCGTCCACCCTGGCCGAGGTAGGCGAGGAGCGCCTCGTGCTGGCGGGCGCTCATGTTCCACGCGTCCGGTACGACGACGGTCGCGTACGGCGCGAAGGTCGCTGCCACCGTGTCGTCCGGGCGGAGGCCCTCGTCCGGCAGGACGATCGCGTCGAAGGTGCGGCCGGACCGGCTGAGGCACTCGATGGTCTCCCAGTACGAGGAGGCGCGTGCGTCGACCGCCTCGACGGGCTCGAACCAGCGGCCGTCGTCGCTGAACATGTCCGAGTCCATCATCGCCCGCATGACGCTGGGGACGGAGTAGACGACGGCGGTGCTGTGCACGGAGACGTTCGACGTGACGGCGTCGAGACCGACGAGCGCCTGACCCGTCTCGACGGCGAGGTCCTTCGGCACCCAGTAGGAGTCCTTCACCTCGGTCCCGAGCCACGAGCCGTACGGCAGGGACATGTTCGCGCCCATCGCGTTCGCCTCGAAGATCGACAGGCGGAACAGGTCGTGCGCGCGTCCTCGCTGGATGCGGCGGAGCAGGTCCTCGGTGATGCCGCCGTACGGGTTCTCGACCGCGACGAGCGGACGTCCGCGGCTCATCCCGACGCCGTGCCGGAAGTACCAGGGCTGCTGGTACTTCGTCTCGCGCATCTCGGTGACGAGCACGTCGACGTCGTCGACCATCGCCTCGTAGAACGGCGCGCAGTCGTAGAAGTTGCCGGCGACGCGGACCTGCTTGCCCTGCGACGCCGCGTACTCCTTGACGTACGAGGCGACCTCGTGGAACGTCGCGGTGATCGCGATCTGCAGGAAGCGGCAGTAGTCGGCGTACAGCGGGTACGTCTGCGGGGCGGTCCCCGTCCGGTACCCCTGGCCGAGCAGCCACTGCCGGTAGTCGAACGTGGCGAGGTCGACGCCGGCGAGCTCCGCCGGGGGCGTGTCGAGGGTCTGCAGGTACGCCCGGAACCCCTTGACGCAGTCCTTGCAGAAGCAGCCGCCGTAGCGCAGGGCGAGCAGCGGCACGTCGGTCTCGTCGAGCTGGACCCCGGGCGCCCCGGCGTCGATCTGGATGCGGATGACCGCCTTGAGGTACTCGCGCCAGACCGGGTTGTTCCGGTCTGCGAGGTAGCAGGACTGGCCCGTGCCGTCGACCTCCACCCAGTGCGCGTGCAGGGGGCGGCCCTCGAGGTCGCGGGACACGACCTCCTCCCACAGGTCGGTGACCTGGTCGCCGTCGCTGTTCACGAGGCCGTCGGGGAAGTAGTGGCGGAACGGCTTCCAGTCGGCCGGTCCGGTGTCGGTCGAGAACTCGCGGAGGCCCATCGTCGTGCGCGTGCCGACGTCCCGCAGCTGGTTCTGGGCCAGCACGCGACCGTCCTCGACCTCGGCGGGGAACTCCCACGCCTGCGCCTCGAACACGATGCCGAACAGGTCGACGCCGCGCTCCTTCGTGTACGCGATGAACTCCGACTCGTTGACGTAGCCGTGCTGGCGGAACCGCTGCGGGATCGGCCCGAACGCCTCGTCCTCCAGGTACGGGAGGCTGATCACGCCGCCGCCGAGGCCGGCCCAGACGAGCATCGTCCCACCCATCTCGACGACGTCGTCCGCCATCGTGAGCCGCCGCGGGGGCATGCTCGGGTGGTAGCAGTGCTCGTTCGGGTACCAGCCGTCGAAGTAGATACCGCGTTCCATGTGTCGCTCTTCCTCCCACAGCGTCGTGGGCACGTGACGGGTCCGACCCGTCGGTCAGCTCCCGATGACGGGAGTGTCCATGAACCGGGCAGCGGCGCTGCGCCGGATGACCACGTCGACCGGGACCACCTGGGACCGCGTGTCGTCGTCGAGTGTGAGCACCATCCGCGCCGCCGACTGGCCCATGCCCCAGGCCGGCTGCGCCGCGACGGTGATCGCCGGGTCGACGAGGCGCGCCCACGGCACGTCGTCGAACATGACCAGCGAGAGGTCCTCGGGCACGCGGAGACCGCGGTCGCGGACCGCGGCCAGCACCGCCTCGCCGAGGATGTTGTTCGAGGCGAGGAGCGCGGTCGGCGGCACCGCCGAGTCGAGGAGGCGGATCGCGCTCGCGTAGGCGGTGTCCCGGGTGAACCGGGTGCGCACGACGAGTTCGTCGATCACGGGGACGCCCGCCTGCTCGTGGGCGAGCCGGTACCCCGCCTCGCGCTGGCTGCCCGTCGTGAGTTGGGAAGGCCCACCGAGGTACCCGATCCGCTCGTGCCCCAGGGCGAGGAGGTACTCCGTCAGTCGGCGGGCGCCCCCGAGGTTGTCCGCCAGGATGGACGGCACGTCGAGGTCGGCCATCGTCCGGTCGGCGAACAGCACGTTGATGCCGATCGCCCGCGCGGTCTCCCACGCGTCGAGGTTGCTCCCCGTGGGGAAGGCGATGATCCCGTCCACGCGTTGCTCGACGAGCAGGTCGATGTACTCCCGCTCGGTCGCCGGGTCCTCGCCGCTCGCGCAGAGGATCACGTGGCGTCCGAGCTCCTTGGCGCTCGCGAGGACCCCCTGGGCGAACTCCCCGTAGAAGTTGTTCGAGATGTCGGTGACGATGAGGCCGATGTTGTTCGTCGTCCGTCGTTTCAGGTCGCGACCGAGCGCGCTCGGACGGTAATGCAGGTCCTTGGCCGCCGCCTCCACCCGCTGGCGCGTGGCCGGGGCGACCGCTCCGACGTTCGAGAAGACCCGCGACACCGTGCCCATGCCGACGCCGGCCGCCTCGGCGACCTCGCGCATCGTGACCTGGCCCCGCTTGGGGCGTTGCGTGCTGTCGGTCATCCGTCGCTCCTCCCTGACGCGGCGCTCGCCGCGTGCCCTGCATAGCGCAGAGCGACAGGGACGACGTCCCGAGCGGGGGCAGCGGCGTTGCGTGGCATCGCGTCCCTCCTCGGGCAGGCAACAGAAAGTGGAACCGTTTCCACATCGAACAGTAGGAGGAACGCGCTGGCGCTGTCAATGGTGGCGGGCTCGGAGGCCCAATTCCGCCATATTTCTTGGCCAGAGGAGTTGACAACCCTCGGCGCGCGTGCGCATTGTTGGAACCGTTACCACTCAGCATCGATGCTGTGAGGGTCCGAGGAGCCGCGATGGCGCGGCCGGAGAGGTCCACATGACTGCACCATCCGCCTCCGTCGCGGAGCACATGCGGGCGAGCGTCCTGCACGCCCCGGGCGACGTCCGTGTCGACACCGTGCCGGTGCCCCGACTCGATCCCGACCAGGTCCTGGTCCGGATCGCCGCCGTCGGCGTCTGCGGCTCGGATGTCCACTACTTCCACGAGGGCCGCATCGGTTCGTTCGTCGTCGAGCAGCCCATGATCCTCGGCCACGAGTCGGCGGGCACGATCGTCGCCGTCGGGGCCGCGGTCTCGCCGGACCGCGTGGGCGAGCGCGTGTCGATCGAGCCGCAGCGCGCCTGCCGACACTGCGACCAGTGCAAGCACGGCCGCTACAACCTCTGCACCTCGATGGAGTTCTACGCGACGCCGCCGATCGACGGCGCGTTCGCGGAGTACGCCGCCATCCAGACCGATTACGCCCATCCGATCCCGGACACGATGTCGATCGAGGCCGCGGCGCTCTGCGAGCCGCTCAGCGTCGGCATCTGGGCCAACCAGAAGGCGCAGACCACGCCCGGGAGCTCGGTGTTCATCGCCGGGGCCGGGCCGATCGGTGTCATCGCCGCGCAGGTCGCGCGCGCGTTCGGCGCGACGCGGATCATCGTGAGCGACCCGGTGGCCGAACGCCGGGAGGTCGCACTCCGCTTCGGCGCGACGGAGGTCGTCGACCCGATGGTCGTCGACGTCGCCACCGCCGACTACGAGGTCGACGCCTTCATCGACGCGTCCGGCGCCGAACCCGCCGTCCGCGCCGGCATCCACGCTGTCGCTCCCGCGGGTCGTGTCGTCCTCGTCGGCATGGGCGCCGACGAGATCCGGCTCCCGGTGTCCCGCATCCAGAACCGCGAGCTCGTCGTCACCGGCGTGTTCCGGTACGCGAACACGTGGCCGATCGCCATCCGGCTCATCGCAGCCGGGCTCGTCGACGTGGACGCACTCGTGACCGGTCGGTTCGGCCTCGACGAGGTCGAGGCCGCGCTCGACGCGGCGACGCGCCCCGACACGCTCAAGGCCGTCGTCGTCCCCTGATCTCCCGTCGCCCGTTTCGTGGCCTCGGCCCGTCCATCCGGACGTCCCCGCAACACACCATCCCGAGACTCCTGAGGAGTACCCCCATGAAGATCCCCGCATCGTCGCGGCCGATCACCCGCGGACGACTGATCCGCCGGACCGCCGCCACCGTCGCCGCGGCAGCCGTCGCGATCGCCCTCGCCGCGTGCAGCGCCGGCGGCAGCGGCTCGTCCAGCAGCGCCATCACGGCCTGGAGCACCACCGCCGACAAGCCGAACATCCAGCCGTCCATCGCGACGTGGAACAAGGCGCACCCCGACCAGAAGATCACCGACTCGTACTTCGGCACGAACGACTTCAAGGACAAGATCCGCACCGCGATCAACTCGCCGCAGGCGCCCACGCTCGTCTACAACTGGGGCGGCGGCACGCTCAAGTCGTACGTCAAGGCCGGGCTCGTCAAGGACCTCAGCAGCGACCTCAAGTCGGACGCGTCCTTCACCGACAAGATCGTGCCCTCGATCGCGGACACCGGCAAGGTGAACGGCAAGACCTACGCGATCCCCGCGAGTTCCACCGCGCCCGTGGTCCTGTACATGAACAAGGACGTGCTGCAGAAGGCCGGCATCAGCGAGGCTCCGGCCACCTGGGACGACCTGCTCAAGGACGTCAAGAAGCTCCGC
Organism: Curtobacterium sp. MCBD17_013; assembly: GCF_003234565.1. GTDB lineage: Bacteria > Actinomycetota > Actinomycetes > Actinomycetales > Microbacteriaceae > Curtobacterium. The sequence continues at coordinate 6,523 of NZ_QKTU01000018.1, forward strand.
GCGGCCGGGGTGGCCCCGATCTCGCTCGGTGGTCAGAGCAAGTGGCCGTACCTCATGTACATCGAGTACCTCGTCGACCGGATCGGCGGCCCTGCTCCGTTCCAGGCGATCCTCGACAACAAGCCGAACGCCTGGTCCGACCCCGCCGTGATCCAGGCCACGACGATGATCCAGCAGCTCATCAAGGCCGGGGGCTTCGCGGACGGGTTCGCGTCGGTGTCCGCCGACACGAACGCCGACCTCGCGCTCATGGTGACGGGCCGCGCGGGCTTCCTCCTCCAGGGCACCTGGGCCTACTCGGGTATCTCGTCGATCGACCCGAACTTCGTCAAGAGCGGCAAGCTCGAGGTCGCACCGTTCCCCGCGGTCTCCGGCGGCAAGGGCGACCCGGAGGACATCGCGGGCAACCCCTCGGTCTACTGGTCGGTGTCGTCCAAGGCGTCCGCCGCCCAGACGAAGGCCGCGCTGCAGTACGTGACCAAGAGCGTCTGGAACGACTCGTACGTGAACACGATGATCGGGCAGGGGCAGATCCCGCCGGTCACCGGGGTGTCGTCGAAGCTCAAGGGCGACTTCGCCAAGCAGGCGGAGCAGATGATCACGGACGCGCCGCACTTCCAGCAGTCCTGGGACCTCGCGCTCAGCCCCGCCGCCTCGACGGAGTTCTGGACCCAGCTCGACCTGCTCTTCAACCAGTCGGAGACGCCGAAGGAGTTCTCCGACCACATGAACACGACCATCGGCAAGTAGGCATGCGCACACGGAACGGTGGGGCCGTCATCGACGGATCGGCCCCGAGCAGTTGGTTCGTCATCCCCGCACTCGCGATGTTCCTGGCGTTCGCGATCATCCCGCTGGTGATCGCGCTGGGCCTCAGCTTCACGAGTTGGGACGGCCTCACCGCTCCCGTGTTCAACGGGATCCGCAACTGGATCACCCAGCTCGGCGATCCACTGACCTACCACGCGCTGTGGCTCACGCTGCAGGTGATCGTGATCTCCTGGGTGATCCAGACGCCGATGAGCGTCCTCGTCGGGGTCTTCGTGTCGGGCAAGCAGCGGTACCGCGCCGTCCTCGCCGCGCTGTACTTCCTGCCCCTGATCCTGTCGTCGGCCGCGATCGCGATCGCGTTCAAGGCGCTGCTCGACCCGAACTACGGCGTCGGTCACGCGTTCGGGTTGCCCGCGCTGTCGAAGGACTGGCTCGGCAGCCCCGCCACGGCGCTGTACGTGGTGATCTTCGTCATCGCGTGGCAGTTCATCCCGTTCCACTCGCTGCTGTACCAAGCCGGCGCGCGCCAGATCCCGGCGTCCCTCTACGAGGCGTCGCAGATCGACGGGGCCGGACGGGTCCGCCAGTTCTTCAGCATCACGCTGCCGCAGCTCCGGAACACGATCATCACGTCCTCGACGCTCATGATCGTCGGGTCCCTGACCTACTTCGACATCGTGTACGTCCTCACGCAGGGCGGCCCCGGGTACGCGACCCGGATCCTCCCACTCGACATGTACCTGACCGGCTTCTCCGCCAGCGACCTCGGCGACGCGAGCGTGCTCGCCGTCATCCTCGTCGTCATCGGATTGGTCATCGCGCTCGCACTCACCCGGTTCAGCGGGTTCAACCGCATGACCAGCGAGCAGGAAGGCGCCTGATGGCGATCGCAAGCGTCCGGGACACCGCCGTGGGCGGATCCACCACGACCCGCACGAACGGCGCCGGTCGGCCACGGCGCACACGGGCCAACCGGAACGTCGTCGGCGCGGTCGCGGCCTGGGTCTGGCTCGCCGTCGTGCTCCTGCCGATCTACTACGTCGTGATCACGAGCATCACCGCGCAGGGCTCGTACTACACGCGGAACCCCCTCGCGCCGCCGACGCACCCGACCCTGGCGAGCTACGCGCTCGTGCTGCAGTCCGGCTTCGGCGTCTACTTCGCGAACAGCGTGATCGTCTCGCTCGTCACCGTCGTCGTGACGACCGCCGTCTGCCTGCTCGCGGCCTACGCGATCGTGCGCTCGCGGCGGTGGATCGTCCGGAGCACCTACTCCCTGTTCCTCCTGGGCCTGGCGATCCCGCTGCAGGCGACCGTCATCCCGCTGTTCTTCGTGCTCGGCCGCGTCGGCCTGTACGACACGCTCGCCGCGGTGATCCTGCCGTCGATCGCCTTCGCGATCCCGATCACGGTCCTCATCCTCGTCAACTTCATCCGCGACATCCCGGGGGAGCTGTTCGAGGCGATGCGGGTCGACGGTGCGGGGCAGTGGGCCATCCTGTGGCGCCTCGTGCTCCCGCTGTCGCGGTCGTCCATCGCGACGGTCGCGATCTACGACGCGCTCCAGGTCTGGAACGGGTTCCTGCTGCCCCTCGTGCTGACGCAGAGCGACGACAAGCGCGTCCTGCCGCTCGCGCTGTGGAACTTCCAGGGGCAGTTCAGCATCAACGTGCCGGCGACGCTCGCGGCGGTCGTGCTCTCGGCGCTGCCGATCCTGGTGCTGTACCTGCTCGCGCGGCGGCAGCTCGTCGCCGGGCTCACCATGGGCGCGGGCAAATGAGCGCGCGCTGACCGCAGTGGCCGCGTCAGGGCGTGGCCTGGTCGAACAGCCTCCCCGTGACCGACGTCGGTTCGATGACCACCGTCGCGATCTTCGGCGTGGGCAGCATCGACCGGAGTCGCCCCGCCGTGCCGTCGTTCGCCTGGGTCGTGTGGGCTGGCCCGCGGACGACGACGCTCCAGGCGGTCCACCCGTCGTGGTGGTCGACCTCGAAGACGAGTTCACGTCGGTCGGCCACGGCGGCGAGGATCGCGTGGCTCGAGGTCGCGAAGACGATCTGGCGGTCGTCGGAGAGGTGGTTGACGGGCAGGATCTCGATGCTCTCGTCGGTGCGGAACGCCACCCGCCCGGTGCTCGCGTCGCGCAGTCGGGTCCAGCACTGGTCCGGATCGAGGACCAGGACGAGCTCCTCGACCGGTGCGGTCGACGCGTGGGCGCCGGGCCGGTCGGAGGTGCGGGTCGGGACGGGCTCGGGGTCGTTCCGGTGCTCGCTCACTCGTTGTCACCACCCGTGGCAGCAGTGGCCGAGACGGTGTCGACACCGACGTTCGCCGAACGGACCGCGGCGGCGTCGTGGTGCGCGTCACCGTCGTCGGTCCAGGTCCAGTCGGCGACCTCGGGGATGTCCTCCCCGTGCTCCCGGGTCCAGGCGCGGGCAGCCATGCGGGCGTCCTGCATGCGCTGACGGAGTCCGGCTGAGCGGGACGCGAGCCCGGGAACGCGGTCGAGCACGTCGATGACGAGGTGGTACCGGTCCATGTCGTTGAGCATGACCATGTCGAAGGGCGTCGTCGTCGTGCCCTCCTCCGTGTAGCCGCGGACGTGCAGGTTGCCGCTGCCGTGTCGGCGGTACGTCAGTCGGTGGATGAGCCACGGGTACCCGTGGTAGGCGAAGACGACCGGCTTATCGGGGGTGAACACGGCGTCGAACTCCGCGTCGGACAGCCCGTGCGGGTGCTCGCCCTCGCTCACCAACCGCATGAGGTCGACGACGTTGACGACCCGGACCCGGAGCGACGGGACCTCGCGGCGGAGGATCGACGCGGCCGCCAGGGTCTCGAGCGTCGGGACGTCGCCCGCGCACGCGAGGACCACGTCGGGCTCCTCGCCGTCGACCTCGGTGCCGGCCCAGTCGAAGATGCCGAGGCCGCGGGTCATGTGCGCGATCGCCTCGTCCATGGGGAGCCAGTTGAACGTCGGCTGCTTGCCCGCCACGACGACGTTCACGTAGTCCACGCTCCGGAGGCAGTGGTCGTACGTCGAGAGCAACGTGTTGGCGTCGAACGGCAGGTACACCCGAACGATGTCTGGCTTCTTGTTGACGACGTGGTCGATGAAACCCGGGTCCTGGTGCGACAGCCCGTTGTGGTCCTGGCGCCACACGTGCGACGACAGCAGATAGTTGAGCGACGCGATCGGCCGCCGCCACGGGATGGTCTTGCTCACCTTGAGCCACTTCGCGTGCTGGTTGAGCATCGAGTCGACGATGTGGATGAAGGCCTCGTAGCTGGTGAACAGTCCGTGCCGTCCGGTCAGCAGGTAGCCCTCGAGCCACCCCTGGCACTGGTGCTCGCTCAGCATCTCCATGACGCGGCCCGCGCGCGCCAGGTGCTCGTCCGACGGCACCACCTCGGCGTCCCACTGCTTGTCGGTCACGTCGAGCACGGCGTTCAGGCGGTTCGACGCGGTCTCGTCGGGGCCGAAGATCCGGAACGTGTCCGGATTCGCGAGGACGACGTCGGCGAGCCACCGACCGAGGACCCGGGTGGACTCGTCGATGGAGCCGCCGTGCGCGGGGACGTCGACCGCGTAGTCGCGGAAGTCGGGCAACACGAGGTCCCGCTTGAGCAGCCCGCCGTTCGCGACGGGGTTGGCGCTCATCCGCCGGTCGCCGGTCGGGGCGAGCGCCGTCGCGAGTGCGACGGGCCGGCCCTCGTCGTCGAACAGCTCCTCGGGTCGGTAGGAGCGGAGCCAGCCCTCGAGCACCTGCAGGTGTTCCTCGGTGTCCCGGGCGCTCGCGAGCGGCACCTGGTGGGCACGCCAGCTGCCCTCGGCGGGCTTGCCGTCGATCTCGGCGGGGCACGTCCAGCCCTTCGGTGTGCGCAGGACGATCATCGGCCAGGCGGGGCGGCCCTCCAGGGTGCCCGCGGCGGCTGCGGCCTTGATCTCGGCGACGTGGTCGAGGACCCGGTCGAGGGTCTCCGCCATCCGGCGGTGGACCGCCCGCGGGTCCTCGCCGTCGAACCCGCCGGACACGACGTAGGGGGTGTGGCCGTACCCGCGCATGAGCGACAGCAGCTCCTCCTCGGGGATCCGGGCGAGCACGGTCGGATTCGCGATCTTGTACCCGTTGAGGTGCAGGATCGGGAGCACGACGCCGTCGTGGAGCGGGTCGATGAACTTGTTGGAGTGCCAGCTGGTCGCCAGGGGGCCGGTCTCGGCCTCCCCGTCGCCGACGACCGCGGCGACGAGGAGGTCCGGGTTGTCGAAGGCGGCGCCGTACGCGTGTGACAGGGCGTAGCCGAGTTCCCCGCCCTCGTGGATCGAGCCCGGGGTCTCGGGTGCCGCGTGGCTCGGGATGCCGCCGGGGAAGGAGAACTGACGGAACAGGCGCCGGACGCCGTCCTCGTCCTGCCCGATCCGTGGGTAGACCTCGGTGTAGGTGCCGTCGAGGTAGGCGTTCGCCACCATGCCCGGGCCGCCGTGCCCCGGCCCCGTGACGTACAGCGTGTCGAGATCGCGTTCCTGGATGGCCCGGTTCAGGTGGGCGTAGACGAAGTTGAGTCCGGGGGTGGTTCCCCAGTGACCGAGGAGGCGCGGTTTGACGTCGTCGCGGGTGAGCGGCCGTCGGAGCAGCGGGTTGTCGAGCAGGTAGATCTGCCCGACGGAGAGGTAGTTGGCGGTCCGCCACCACGCGTCGAGGCGGTCGATCGTGGGCTCGTCCACCTCCGCTCCGTTGCCGCGCCGGAAGGCCTCGGTCGCCGTGGTGTCGGTCCTGCTGATGGTCGTGTCGGTCATGCGTTCTCCTCGATGGGGTCCGGTCGAGTGGCCGCACCACTCGCTGCCGCGGTCGCGACGAGGTCGCGGTGGCGGGTCACGAGCACGGGTGCGGTCAGGTTGATGAGCACGTCGTGGAGCACCGCGCCGACGTACCCGGCCCGCGCCTGGGCCGGATGGCGCGCGCCGATGACGAGGAGCGCGTGCCCCAGCGCGACATCGAGCAGCATGGGCGCCGCTGGACGGGAAGCGGTGCGCGCGGACACCTCGAGGAGCGGGTGGGCGTCCTGGACGCGTCCGCCGGTGGTGCCGAGCGGGGTGCCGTCGTCGCCGGAGCCGTCGGGTTCGAGCGCCCGGACGAGCACGAGTTCCTCCTCACGGTGTTCGGCCTCCCTGGCCGCGGTCTCGCACACGTGCGCCGCCCCTGCACCGCCGCCGACGCCCGCGACGACACCGCGACGGAACCGCAGGTCCGTGTCCGGGACGACGACGACCGAACAGCGCGCGCCAGCCGCGAGGGCGAGTGCCCGCGTGCCGAGCGCCCGGCCGTGCAGGTGACCCGTCTTGTGCGTGCCCACCACGAGGAGGTCCTCGTCCTCGGCTACCCCGAGCAGGGCGGCCACGACGTCGTCCCCGTCGATCCGCAGCAGCGACACCCCGACATCGCGACGGCGGGTGCGAGCACGGGTGACCGCGGCCTCCAGGTCCGGGTCGGAGGGTGGGCCGTCCGGAACCGTGCGGACGTGGGCGAGCACGACGGACCCGTGGTCTCGCGCGGCGCGGTCGAGCGCCCAGTCCAGTGCGCGTCGACTCGGCCGCGAGTCGTCGAACCCGACGATGTACCGCTCACCCATGTGCCGCCTCCTCCTCGATGGTCCGTGCTGCGGCGGACCGGACCCAGAGACCAAGGTCCCGGCTCCCGCGGCTGCGCCGCCCCATAGGGTGAGGGGGGCGAGCGAGAGGACCGGCGTGGGGCAGGAGCAGGACCGACTCGAGTTCCCGAACGCGCCGCGGACGGCACTCGAGCGCACCATCGGCGACCTCGTCGATCGCGCGAACGAGGTCCTCGCGACCCAGGGGCGTCTCCGGCAGCTCCTCCGCGCGAACCGGCTCGTGGTCGAGGAGCTCGACCTGCCCGTCGTGCTCCGGCGCATCGTCGAGGCCGCGGTCGAACTCGCCGGCGCCCGCTACGGCGCGCTCGGGGTGATCGCCCCCGACGGCACCCTCGAGCAGTTCGTCCACGTCGGGATGTCCGACGCGGAGGTCGCCGCGATCGGGGACCTCCCCCGCGGCCGGGGGCTGCTCGGCGCGATCCTGACCACCACGACCCCGACCCGGCTCGAGCACCTCGCAGCGGATCCCCGAGCAGCCGGGTTCCCCGAGCACCACCCGCCGATGGAGGCGTTCCTCGGGGTGCCGATCCGCGTGCGGGACGAGCTGTTCGGCAACCTGTACCTGACGCGGGAGTCCGGCGTGTTCAGCGAGGAGGACGAGGAACTCGTGGCCTCCCTGGCCGCCACCGCCGGCGCGGCCATCGACCACGCGCGCCTCTTCGACGAGTCCCGACGCCGCCAGCGGTGGTCGGTGGCGCTCGCCGACGTGACGACCGCGCTGCTGTCGTCCGATGCCGTCGACGGCCTCGGCGTCGTCGTGGACCGCGTCGCCCCGCTGGTCGACGCCGATCTCGCCTGCGTGCTGGTCCCGGACAACACGGGCTTCCGCGTCGACGGCGCCCGCGGGGTCGACGCACACGATCTCGGAGCGGTGATCGAGGACGCCGACGACACGATCGCCGGCCGGTCCATCGAGAGCGGGCACGTCACCACGGGCGACCTCCGCGAGGACTCCGTCGACTGGCCGGACGGACTCCGATGGGCCGCCGCGGTGCCGTTCGCCGCGACGGCCGCCCCGCTCGGAACGCTCCTGCTCGCGCGTCGAGCAGGACGCCCGCCGTTCGCCAGCTCCGAACTCGACCTGGCGTCGGAGTTCGCGGCACAGGCGAGCGTGGCGCTCGAGCTCGCCCGCGGACGGCTCGACCGGCAGGAGCTCCAGCGCATCGAGGACCGGAGTCGGATCGCGCGTGACCTCCACGACCACGTCATCCAGCGGCTGTTCGCGGCGGGCCTGACGCTCCAGAGCCTCGAGCCCGCGGTCCCCGCGACCGTCCGTCAGGAGTTCGCGGACCAGATCGACGCCATCGACACCGCGATCGCCGAGATCCGCACGGCGGTGTTCGCGCTGAAGACACCGCCCCGCACGGCCCCGACCACCATCCGGCACCGCGTCCTCGACACGATCGCCGAGGTCACGCCCATGCTCGCCGGGCCGCCGAGCGTCACCTTCGGTGGGCCGGTGGACGCGCTCGTCCCGGACGAACTCGCCGACGACGTCGTCGCGGTCGTCCGGGAATCGCTGACGAACGTCGGGCGCCACGCGCGCGCCTCCACGACTGACGTCCGCGTGCTGCTCGAGGACGACCACCTGACCGTGCTCGTCGAGGACGACGGCCGCGGGCTCGGCCGCCCGGGCCGGGCGAGCGGCACCGCGAACCTCGCCGCACGGGCTGCCGCCCGCGGCGGCCACTACGCGCTCGACGGCCGCGACGGAGGCGGCACCACGATGACCTGGCGGGTCCCGGTGATCGAGGGGGAGGCAGCATGACGATCCGCGTGTTCCTCGTCGACGACCACGAACTCGTCCGGCAGGGCGTGGCGCGGATCATCGACGCGCAGCCCGACCTCGAGGTGGTGGGCGAGGCCGAGACCATCGGCCGGGCCGTCCCGCGTATCGCCGCGACCCGGCCGGACATCGCCGTGCTCGACGTCCGCCTGCCGGACGGCAGCGGCATCGACCTGTGCCGGACGGTGCGCTCGGCCAATCCGGACCTCCCGTGCCTCATGCTCACCGCCTACGACGACGACGAGGCGACGACGGCCGCGGTCCTCGCCGGAGCGAGCGGCTCCGTTCTCAAGGACATCCGTGGCAACAAACTCGTCGAGGCGATCCGCCGTGCCGCCTCGGGTGAGACCCTCTTCCCGGCCGACGCGGGACGGCGCGTGCGTTCCGCGGTCGTCCCCGCGAGCCCCGACCCCGACGCCGGACTCACCCGGCGTGAGCAGCAGATCCTCGACCTCATCGTCGAGGGCCTGACGAACCGGCAGATCGGCGAACGACTCCACATCGCCGAGAAGACCGTGAAGAACAACGTGACCGTCCTGCTCGGCAAGCTGCATCTCGAGAGTCGGACGCAAGCGGCCGTCTACGGCGTCCGGCGCGGCTGACCGTCGCGGGCCTCCCGGTCGTCCCGACGCGGTCGGGACCAAGTGCCCTCCTGCACCAGCCGGTCCTGGCGGGACCCTGGTTCCATGCCCGAGCGCGACGAGGTCCGACGACTCCCCACCGACGAGTGGGAGCGCCTGAAGCGCGACGCGCGCGAGCGCGCGGAGCACCGGCTGGCGGCCCAGCGTCGCGGCGGCAGTGACAGCGGGCAGCACACCGACGGAAGGCAGGAACCGTGAACCGCACCGTACTCGACCGACTCCTCTCCGCGAGCGGCGCGGTCATCGCCCTCGTCCTGCTCCTGGCGGGTGTCCTCATGACCTGGGCGCACGTGTACGTGCACGACCAGGTGCGGGACCAGCTCGTCGCCGAGAAGATCCAGTTCCCGGCGAAGGGCAGCGACGCGTTGAAGAGCAAGGACATCGGTCCGTACCTCAACCGCTACGCCGGACAGCAGCTCGAGACCGGCGCACAGGCGAAGGCCTGGGCCGACCACTACATCGCGGTCCACCTGCGGGAGATGACCGGCGGGAAGACGTACTCCGAACTGTCCGCCGAGGCGCAGGCGCACCCGAAGGACGCCGCACTCGCCGCCGAGGTCGACACCGTGTTCCGCGGCGAGACCCTCCGCGGCCTGCTCCTCAACGCGTACGCGTTCGACACCATGGCCACGCTCGCGCTCATCGGCGCGGTCGTCGCGTACGCCGGCGCCGTCGTGATGGCGGTGCTGGCACTGCTCGGACTCCGTCACGCCCGCCGGTACGCCGACGCCGCGGCGAGGCGCCCATCGGCCGAGGGCCGGGCGGCGGCCGTCTGAGCGGTTGCTGGCTCCGCTGTGTGCCGCATCGAACACCCCTGTCCGCACACAACAGGATGCTGCGGTGCCGGCCGGGCGTCGGAGTTCCGACGCCGTAGCCTCGACCCATGTCTGAGATCGTCCACGTCGTCCTCGTCCAGTGGAACGGGGACCACGCGTCATCCGAACAGCGCGCCGCGGAGCTCGTCCGGCAGCACCTCCCCGGCATCGACGGGGTGACATCGGTCGATGCCGGACCCAGCGTGAGCAGCGAAGGGCTCGAGGGGCGGTTCGACTGGATGCTCGTCGTCCGCTTCCGGGACCGCGCCGCGCTCGACGGCTACCTGCCGCACCCCGACCACCAGCCGGTCGCCGCGTTCCTCGGCGGGGCGAGCGCCGACCTGGTCGTGTTCGACATCGAAGCGGGGTCCTGACCCCGGCCGGAGCACCGCACCCGCCGCACCCGGGACCGCGCCGCACCCGCCGCGGACCCGGTCCCCATCGCGCCCCGCTCGCCCGGACCGCACCCCACCGACGGAATACCATCCGCCGTATGGTTTCCCGTCCCCTCCCGCCGATCGTGCCCCTGGCCGTCATCGTCGGCATCTCGCCGTTCGCGACGGACATGTACATCCCCGCGCTGCCTGCGCTCGCGAAGGACTTCGGGACCTCCACGAGTGCCGTGCAGGTGTCGCTCACGGCGTTCCTGGTCGCGTTCGCGGTCGGTCAGATCCTCGTGGGACCGCTCAGCGACTCGGTGGGGCGCCGGTCCATCCTCCTGGGCGGGACCGCCCTGTTCGCGGTGGCGTCGTTCGCCTGCGCCGTCGCTCCGGACAACGCCGTGTTCGTGATCGCGCGCGTGGTCGAGGGCCTGGGCGGTGCCGCCGGCGCGGTCGCGGGGCGCGCGGTGGTCACCGACGCCGCGCCTCCTGCCGACCGTCCACGCATCTACGCGGCGCTCGCCGCGATCAACGCCGTCGGACCGGTCGTCGCGCCCCTGGCCGGTGGCGCACTCCTGCTCGTCGGTGACTGGCGGATCATGTTCGTCGCGCTCGGGGTGCTCGGCCTCCTCCTCTTCGCGATCGTGCTCGTCCGCATCCCCGAGACCCTCGCGCCGCAGGACCGGTCGTCGGGAATCGGTCTCGGCGCGAACCTCCGCCGGATGGGGGCGTTGCTGGCCATCCCGCGCTTCGACTGGTACCTCGTGTCCTCGTGCGTCGCGACGATCGGCTTCTTCGCCTACATCTCCACGAGCTCGTTCGTGTTCCAGTCCGAGTTCGGGTTCAGCGAGACCGGGTACACCGTCGTCTTCGCCGTCGACGCCAGCTGCATGATCCTCACCACCCTGGCGTTCCGGCGGCTCGTCCGACGCTTCAGCGAGGACGCGCTCCTGACGACGGGACTCGTGGTCGGTGCCCTCGGCGCGGTCGGTGTGCTCGTCAGTGCACTCGCAGGCCTCGGGCCGATCGCGGTCTGGGTCTGCCTGGCGGTGGTGACGGGTGCCTGGGGCTTCGTGATCACCGGGTCCACGACGCGGACGCAGGCCCTCGGCGCGGCCTTGCCCGGTACCGCCGCGGCGCTGCAGGGTGGCATCAGCTTCGGGCTCGGCGGCCTCGGCACACCGCTGGCTGGGTGGTTCGGGGGGACGGCGGTCGCGATGGGGGCCGTGATGGCGACGGGGATCGTCATCGCCGCGGTCGTGCAGGTGGCTGCATCGGCCCGTGCCGGAGCATCCGGAACCCGACTGGGCTGACCGCAACGACACCACCGCAGAGGAGCCAATGCAAAGAAACCATTGCAAAGAGCACTTTGCAAAGGTATCTTCGGAGTCATGGCGACGAACACCCCCGAGCCCCGCGTCCTGCGGGTCGAGGCCCTCAAGGCCCTCGCGCACCCCGTGCGGACCCGGCTGCTCAACGAGCTCGCCTCGCACGGCCCGGCCACCGCCACCGCGCTCGGTGCCCGGATCGGCGAGTCATCCGGATCGACGAGCTACCACCTGCGCCAGCTCGCCAAGCACGGCATCGTCGAGGAGGCTCCCGAACTCGGCAGCGGCCGTGACCGCTGGTGGCGGCGCTACGCCGGCCCGCTCGAGTTCGGCGACCACGGAACCGACCAGAGCCGGGCGGAGCGCACGGCCACCGTGCTCGCGAGCATGAGCTTCCAGGACACGACGGCCGAGTTCATCCGCGACGCCCTCGCCTCGTCGGACGACCTGCCCGAGGCCTGGCGCGAGGTCAGTGACTTCTCGACCGCCTGGCTCCTCATGACCCCGGACGAACTCGCCGAGCTCGACCGGGGGATCAACGACCTCATCGGTCGGTACCTCCGCGCCAACGACCCGGCCTCGCGCCACCCCGACCCGGCTGCGCGTCGGGTGTTCGTCAACTACAACCTGTTCCCCGTCCTCGACGTCCCCAAGGAGTGACCATGAACGCGACCGTGCCCGTCACGTCCGTCCACCCGGTCGAACGAGCCGCCCACCGCATCGGGCTCGGGCTCGTCCACTGGAGCACCGCCCGCGCGGATCGCCGCGCACGCCGTCTCGCACGCGTCGCCGTGACGACCCCCGCACCTCGGGTCCTCCACGAACGCGCCGCCGTCCTGCACCACGCGTCGCTCGACCGGGAGGCCCGGGAGCGGTCCTGGGAGCGGCTCGCCTCGGCGCAGCCCCGGCTGCGCTGACCGCGGACGCCGACGCGGACCGGCACGCGGACCAGGACGGCACCGCGGATGCGACCGCGGACGCGGACGCGGCTCGGGCCCGCGCGGCATGATCGATCACGGGGCGGGCCGACCGCCCACCGAGGAGGACGAGCATGACCGACAACCACCCGTTCCGACGCCTGCCCGAGGTGCCCGCGTTCTCCGTCACGAGTGACGACGTGCAGGACGGCCAGGAGTTCCGGCCCCCGCAGTGGTCGGGGATGATGGGCGTCCCCGGCGGCGAGGACGTCTCGCCCCAGCTCACGTGGAGTGGCGCTCCCGAGGGCACGAAGAGCTTCGCGGTGACCATGTACGACCCGGACGCCCCGACCATGTCCGGCTTCTGGCACTGGACCGTGGCGAACATCCCGGCCGACGTGACCACGCTGCCGACCGGAGCGGGGGCTGCGGGCGGGGCGGGCCTCCCGGACGGCGCGATCCAACTGCAGAACGACGCCGGGGCGCCCCAGTTCGTCGGGGCGGCGCCGCCCGCGGGCCACGGTCCGCACCGGTACTTCATCGTCGTGCACGCGCTCGACGTCGCGGACATCGGAGTGCCGGCCGACGCCACGCCCGCCTACCTCGGGTTCACCATGTCGTCGCACATCCTCGGCCGGGCGACGCTCGTGGCGAGCGCGGAGACGCCGGGCGAGGCGTAGGCGCGACCCCGCCGCCGTCTTGGTGGATCCTGGGGGCGGCGGGTCGACCGTCGAGGTGACGGAAGGAGCGGTCCCGTGGGCGTGTGGTGGTCGTCGGTGCACGAGGTGCTGGTCGATCGGCTCACGCTCGGCACCGACGGGGTCCGGGGCCGGGTGTCCGGCCGGCGCGACCAGGACCCGGATCGCCTCGCCTCGCGGCGGTCCGCCGTCCGCATCGGGCTCCAGGTCGCCGTCGTGTCGGCGGCGCTCGTGGCGTCCATCATCCTGCTCGTCGTCGTGTACGTGGTCTGGCAGCTGACCCCGCAGCAGCAGCACGAGTACCACGGCCCCGAGGACGTGCACGTCTACCTCGACACGATCGACCTGACGATCGCGGTGGTCGGCGTCGGCGGGTTCGCGGTCGTGCTCGCCGGGATCGCGACGTGGATCATCGCCCGGCGGGCGGTCCGTCCCATCACGGAGGCGTCGCGGATGCAGCGCACGTTCGTCGCCGACGCGAGCCACGAGCTCCGCACGCCGTTGACCGTGCTCAACGCGCGTGTGCAGCAGCTCGAGCTCCGCATGGACGCGGACGATCCGCGTCACGGGATCGTCGAGGAGCTCCAGGCGGACACCCGCGTGCTCATCGACATCGTCAACGACCTGCTCGAGGTCGCGGCCGGGAGGCCCGGGGAACACCCGATGACACCGCTCGGACCCGAGTTGGCCGGTGCCGCGAACGACATGGGCGTGCTCGCCGACGCGCGGGGTGTGCGCCTCGACGTCGGCGACAGCGACGCGGTCGTGTCCCTGCCGTCGACGCAGCTCCGGCGCTGCATCGTCGCGCTCGTCGACAACGCGATCGGGCACACGCCGACGGGCGGGACCGTGACCGTCACGACGGAGCGTGCCGAGCGCTGGGTCGCCATCCGGGTCCGCGACGAGGGCCCGGGGATCACGGGGATCGCCCCGCGGCGGGTCTTCGACCGGTTCGCCCACGGCAACGCGGCCCGTGCGGCCGGCTCGCGGCCGACCGGTACCACCCGGTCGGGCTACGGCATCGGTCTCGCGCTCGTGCGGGACATCGCGGTCCGGGCGGGCGGCGAGGTGCGGGTGGAGCACACGGGCGCGGACGGCACGGTGTTCCTCCTGCGGTTGCCGCTGGCTCAGCGCACGGCCCGGACGTAGCGGACGACCTCGGTGCTCGCCCGGACCCAGGTGCCGTCGACGCGGTAGCCCTCGGGGGCCAGGGCCGCCGAGACGGTGCTCCGCTCGTCGTGGGCCGTGCCCGTCAGCAACCAGACGACCCGTGCGCCGTCCGCGGTCCGGCCGATGTCGGCGATCGGACGCTGCGTCTCCCACAGCCCCGCCGACGCGGAGGCCGGGCGGACGAGCAACGGGTCCCGGAGGCCGCGGAACGCCCTCGGGTACGTCTCGGCGATGATCCGCGACGTCGCGAGGGGGTGTCGATCGACCGGCCCGTAGACGACGGCGTCGACCTGCCCGGCCGGTTCGTGGGCCCGCTCCGAGCGGACGAGCCGGGCGACCTGGTTCCACGCCGAGTCGTCCTTCGCGGTGACCGTCCGCTGCTGGACCCACGTCGGGGCGGTCAGCGCGACCGCGAGGAGGAGGACGCCCGCGGTGACCCGGGCGAAGAACCGGTCCGGGAGCGCGGCGACCGGGAGCGCCATGCACAGCGCCACCGCCGGAGCGCCGAAGGACACGTAGCGCGGGGAGTACAGCGGGTTCGTCACGAGTGACGCGGCGATGAGTCCGACCGTCGGCACCGCGGCCCACGGCAGCGCGACCGCGAGCAGGGATCGGCCGCGCGCGGAGGTCAGCCCGACCGCGACGCCGGCCGCCGCCAGGAGCCAGCCGAACACCGTGAACGCGGGGTTGAGTGTGAACCACTGGGTGACCACGACCTCCTCGACCGTGTGGCGGCTGATGTGCTGGATCCAGTCGATCTGCGCCGACTGCGTCGCGGAGGCCCGGGCCAGCGGCACGAGGGCCACGACCGTCACCGCAGCGGCGAGGAGCCAGCAGCGCAGCGCCCGCTGCGCCCCGCGGGTCCGGGCGGTCCGGCGGGCCAGCGGGACCGCCGCCGTGACGCCGTGCCCGACGGTCACGAGCACGAGGTAGAGGAACACCGCCCCGCCGAGCAGCGACACCGCGACGTACCCGACCCACCACGGCCAGGAACGGAGGCCCGTGACGCTCCTCCGGTGCGCGGCGAGGAACAGGATGGTCGCCGCCACCGCGAGCAGCGTGCCGAGGGCGAACGAGCGCCCCTCGGTGCCCATCCACGTGACCCGCGGGAGCAGTGCGAAGAGGGCGCCCGCAACCACGCCGGTCCTGAGGTCGACGAGCATCCGGCCGAGCACGACGAGGAGCGCCGCCGCCGCACCGACCGCGACCGCGGACGGCAGCCGGAGCGTGAACGGAGAGTATCCCGCGACGAGGAACCACAGGTGCATGAGGCCGTAGAAGGTGGCGTGCACGACGTCGACGTGCTGGACCTCGCGCGCGAGCGCCGGCCAGGGACGGGTCGCGGACACCACGGTCGCGGCTTCGTCGTACCAGACGGACGGGACCCAGTCGAGCGCGACGGCGATCACCGTGGCGGTGAGCCCGACCACGACCGGCGGCAGCCAGGCGCGGTGGCGAGGGTCGAGTCGGATCGTGCGGGCGTCGATGGACCCGCCACGGAGCGGCACTGTGGACATGAAGACCTCCGGACGTCAGGCTGCGCCGCGCCCTCCAAGGAAGGACCCAGCAAGCCGGACGCCCGCTGGGAGTTCCCTGAGCCCTCTTGGCGCTTTCTGGGCAGCGGGTCTCGATGCTGGAGTCATGGACAGCACGCGAACGGGACGAGGCCGGATCCTCGATGTGGTGTTCCTGGTCGGGATCGCCCTGAAGGGCATCGACGGAGCGGCCGAGCTGCTCCTGGGCCTGCCGCTGCTGTTCCTCCGCCCGGCACAGATCAGTGCCGTCGCCCACCTGCTCACCGCGCACGAGCTCGCACAGGACCCGCACGACCTCATCGCGCACCTGATCCTGCACGGTGCCGCGGCACTCGGCGCCGACGCTGCCCTCTACGCCGCCGTCTACCTCGTCGTGCACGGCCTCGTGAAGGTGGTCGTCGTCATCGCGCTGGTCCGCGGCTCCGAGCGCGTGCACCCCTGGGCGATCGCTGCGCTCGCCGCGTTCCTGGTCGCCCAGCTCGTCGAGATGGTCGTGCACCCGTCACTCGGGGTCGGGGTGCTCTCGGCGTTCGACGCGGCGATCATCGTGCTCACCTGGCGCGAGTGGCGGCAGCACCGGACCCTCCGCGACGCCCTGTACGGAGCCGTGCCCGCACTCGCACGCCGTCGCACCCGTCGCCGTGCAAGCGGGGTGGAACCCATGGTGCGGGCGCGCTAGCGTCGCTCCATGGGGATCTTCGCGAGGAAGCGCGGCGGGGCTGAGCCGTCGTCGGACCGACCCGCGCGATCGGAGGACCGGCTCGTCGTCAACCGACGGGTGCAGCGGGCGCTGGCCGCGTGGGCCGTCCGGAAGGACGCGCAGACGATCTCGGGGGTGCTCCGTGAGTGCGTGACGGGGGATCTGCTCCTCGACGCGTCGGACTCGACGACCCGCGATCCCGCTCGTCCGTTCCAGGAGGGTGACCAGCTGGCGATGGGGTTCCAGGTCGACAACGCGGGCAAGCGGCTCCTCGTCGCGTTCACCGACAACGAGCGACTCGCCGAGTACCGCCGTCGGGGTGGGTCGCCCACGCCGCCACGGTCCCTCGTGCAGCCGGCGGCCGCGACGCTCCAGATGGCGGCCACCGCCCCGTACGAGGGCATCGCCATCGACCCCGGTTCCTCGGACACGCTCTGCATCGCCTACGCCGACGAGATCCGCAACGGGCTCACGGAGGACCCGGCCGTGAACGAGCCGCTGAAGACCGCCATCGCCGTCGGTGCTCCCGAGGACGAACTCGTGGCCCTGGCCGCCGCTGCCCCGGTGGTGTTCATCGGGGCGCAGGTGCACCGGGACGAGCGCGGCGAGGTGACCGGTGTGGGTGTCCCGACGATCCGCAGCCCCGAGGGCGAGACGTACTCGCCGGTGTTCACCTCGCCGGCGGAGGTCTGGGCCTGGGCGCCCGACCTCGACGCCCGACCGACCGGGTTCGCGAACGTCGCGCGCGTGGCGCAGGAGGACGGGCACGCCGGTGTCGTCATCAACCCCGCCGGCGACCCCGCGCCGCTCCGGCTGCAGGCCTTCGCCGATCGCTTCCCCCTGTCCTGAGGTCCGCCCTCACGTCGGATCCCCGAGGACCTCTGATGGGAGTCGGTAGACCCGGGCGGCGTTGCCGGCGAAGGCAGCGCGCTGCTCCGACGCCGACCAGTCCGTCGTGATCTCGAGGAAGCCCTGGTAGATCTCCTGGTAGGTCGCGACGATGCCGTCGACCGGGAAGTTGCTCGCGAACATGATCCGCGACGGACCGAACACCTCGGCGGCGGTCGTCACGATGCCGCGGTTGTCGGCGACCGTCCACGGCCTGCCTGCCACCCCGAGGCCGGAGATCTTCAGGACGACGTTGTCGTGCCGCGCGATGAGCCGGAGCGCGTCGGCCCACCCGGCGAGCCCGTCGGGAGAACGGTCGGCAGGGAGCCCGGTGTGGTCGATGACGATGGTCGTGTCCTCGTGCTCCGCTGCCAGCCGTGCGGCCTCGGGGAAGTGCCACCACGCGACCTGGAGGTCGAAGGACAACCCGGCGCGGTGCAGGAGTGCGAACCCCGCCTGCCACTGCCGGTCCTCGAGCAGGGTCGGACGGGACGCGGCCTCGCGTGGTGAGGGCGCGCCTCCCGGCTTGTGGCGGACGCCGCGGACCCGCGGCATCGCGGCGAGGCGTTCGATCACCGTGCCGACCTGCGGGTCGTCCAACAGGGCGTGGGCGACGGAGGCGGTGGGGAGGCCGAAGCGCTCCGACACCGCCTGCGTGTACTCCATCTCGCCGATCGGGTCGTCGTCGTCCCACTCGGTCTCCATCGAGACCGAACCGACCAGCTCGAGCGGACCGGCGTCGCGTCGGAGGTCCGGTGGCAGGTAGTCGCGCTTGATCTGCTCGTAGTCGCCGTAGCGGAACGGGATGTGCGCGTCCGGGAGCAGCCACGGCTGTCGGCCGAGCGATGGTTCCCAGACGTGGTGGTGCGCGTCGATCACCGGACCGGAGTAACGGGCCACGTCCTGTGCCTCCCTACGCGGCCCGGCGCACGGCCAGGGGGCGGTTGAAGTCGATGAACATCGATCCGCCGAGGTACACGATGCCGGCGACGGCGAGGAACACGAACGCGCCGGTGTACCCACCACCGCTCGCGGCGATGGCGTATCCCATGACGACCGGTGCGATCGCCCCACCGAGGCTCGACGCCACGTTCATGACCGAGCCCACCCGTCCGACCTGCGGTTTGGGGGAGAGCCAGGACGGGATCGCCCAGTAGACGCCACCGAACTGGTTGAAGAACACCGCGAGCGCCAGGGCGACCAGTGCCGCGTACCCGCTGTGGGTCAGCGGCAGGGCGAGGATCGACACGACCGTCCCCACGCCGGAGACGGCGAGCACGAGCTTCATCGCTCCGTTGTAGTTCGTGGTGCGGGCGCGGAGACGATCGGTCGACCATCCTGCGACCACCTGACCGAGCACGCCCATGCCGTAGATGAAGAACGTGCCCCACCCGAGGCCCGCCAGACTGAAGTGCAGGGCGGTCGAGAGGTACGAGGGAGACCAGGAGATGATCCCCCACCAGACGGTCGCCCATCCGAGAAGTCCGAGCCACATGGACCAGAAGGAGGACGACCGGGCGTAGTCCGCGACACCGGGGAGCGGTCCGGTCTCCGTCTCACGAGCCACGACGTCGTCACCGTGGATGTGGTCGAGCTCCGCCTCGTTCACCTTCGGGTGCTGCTCCGGGTCGTCGCGGACGTACAGGTAGTACAGCCCGGCGACCGCGACGGTGATCGCCCCGGTGATGATGAACGACCAGCGCCAGCTGCCCGAGAGGCCGATGAGTCCGGTGACGATGAGGCCGCCGACCGCGCTGCCGAACGGACTCGCCGCGTCGATGAACGTCGCGCCGCGGGCGCGTTCCCGTGACGCGAGCCACTTCGAGTTGAGCTTCGAGCCGGCGGGGTAGACGGGCGCCTCGGACATCCCCATGCCGAGCCGCGAGATGACGAGCATGATGCCACCCGTGGCGATACCGCCGAGGACCTGGAACAGACCCCACAGTCCGGCGGCGAACAGGACCACCTTGCGGGCGCCGATCCGGTCGAGCAGCCAGCCGCCCGGGATCTGGAACAGCAGGTACGTCCAGAAGAAGGAGCCGAGGACCCAGCCGTTGACGGCGGGTGACAGCTTGAAGTCGTCGCTGATGAACGGCAGCGAGATGGAGAGCGCCGATCGGTCGACGAAGTTGAGGAGGACGAGGATCCAGAGGATCCCGAAGACCCCGAGCCGTACTCGGGAGCGTCGCGGTGTGGTCGTGGTGCTGCTCATGAAGAAGCCTCGTTCCGTGGTACGTCGTCGTCCGTGGGTGTGGCGCTGATGCAGGGCTCGGTGGCGCTCATGCCTGTCGCCGGGCCGCCACTGCCGCCGCGATGTCGAAGGCGTTCGCCATCGAGGTGGGATCGGCGACGCCCTGGCCGACGATCTCGAACGCGGTGCCGTGTGCGGGCGTGGCGATGCTGACGGGGAGACCGCCCTGGATGGTCACACCCCCGCTGAACCCGAGCAGCTTCATGGCGATCTGTCCCTGGTCGTGGTACATCGTCACGATCCCGTTGAAGTCGCCACGTCGTGCGGCGAGGAAGATGGTGTCCGAGGGGAACGGGCCGCGCACGTCGATGCCGTCCGCGGTCGCTGCCGACACGGCCGGGGCGATGGCGTCGATCTCCTCGCGCCCGAAGTTCCCGTTCTCGCCCGCGTGGGGGTTGAGGGCGCAGACCCCCAGCCGCGGCTCGATGCCGGCGTCGGTGAGCACCTGGTGCAGCAGACCGATGGTCGCTCGGACGGACTCGGGGGTGACCCGGGCAGCGACCGCGCTGAGGGGGATGTGCGAGGTGACCCGCGCCGTCCACAGATCCTCGAGCACGTTGAGCTCCGACGTCGTGCCGTGGTGGTCCATCTGCTTGGCGAACCACCGCAGCTCGTCTTCTTCCTGCATGCCGGCGAGGTGCAGGCTCGTCTTGTTGAGCGGCGCGAAGACGATCGCGCCCACCCGACCCTCGGCGGCGAGGGCCACGGCGCGCCGGAGCTGGTGCATGGCGCGGTGACCGGCCTCCTCGCTCACGACGCCGGTCGGGATCAGGGTCGGCGGGGCGCTGTGGTCGTCGAGCAGCGTCGCCACCCCCGGCCGCGGTTCGTCCCCGAGCGGAACGGCCGGGAGGCGCGCGTCGGCGAACGCGCGCTCGAACTCGTCGCGGTCGGCGAGGATGTGCACCTCGTTCGCGTCGAGCGTGCCGGGACGGGACAGCACCTTGGCGGCGAGTTCCGGACCGATGCCCGCCGGATCTCCGAGGGTCAGGGCGACACGGGGTCGTTGCTGGGTCATGCTCGCGCTCCTTCTGCGGCGACGGCCGCGATCACACCGACCTGGGCCGGCATCGCCCGTCTCCGCTGGAGTCGCGGGGGCTGACACCTCGTCGTGGTCGTACCGAGTCGGGCCTCGGCATTCATGTATCCTATAGGCTACGCCGCGGCTTGAACAGGTGCTCCACGCGGATCCCGTCAGCGCAGTGCGTCGCGGTCCTGGCGGGCGCGCGCCTTCACCGCGAGGATGTGCCGGCGCATGGCGTCGCGAGCGCCGTCGGCATCCCGGCGCCGCATCGCCTCGAGCACCGCGGAGTGCTCGTGCACCGCCGCGTCGGCGTCGGTGACCCCGCGCTCCGAGAACAGCCGGAACCGCTGGACCGTCCCGCCGAACGAGCGGTAGGCGCTCAGCAGGAACACGTTGTCGGCGCCGCGCACGATCAGGTCGTGGAACTGCTCGTCCGCGCGCCAGTACGCCCGCACGTCGTGGTGGTGCGGGCCGTGCGGGATCGTCCGGAGCGCGTCGATGCTCGCCGCCAGGGGGTCGAGGGCCGCGTCGGGCATCCGCGTCGTCGCGAAGTAGGTGCTCGACGGCTCGACCACGGCCCGTGCGTCCATCAGGTCGTCGAGCTCGCGATCCGTGTACAGGGGTGCGACCCGGTATCCCCGGAGTGCCTCGCGCCGGACGAGGCCCGTGGACTCGAGCCGCGCGAGCGCCTCGCGGATCGGTGTCTGCGAGACGGCGAGCGACTTCGCCAGTCCGTCGATGTTGAGTTGCTGCTCGGGGCGGAGCTCGCCGTCCATGAGCTGGGCCATGAGGACCTCGTAGACGCCGTCGGCCAGGGATGTCCTCGTCGGTGTCCTCGGCCGGTCGTCCATGTGCGGAGCCTATACGATCACCGCCTCCGGCTTCCCCTGGCGGCCGTCTCCTACATGAGGCCGTCGAGTGCGGCTGCGTCGGCGACGCGCTGGACCGCCACGGCGAGCGACTGGTCGGACCCGACGTTCCCGGGGAACACGACGTACGGCAGACCGGCTGAGGGCCCGTCGGCCGCCACCCAGAGCGAGACCATGCCGGGCAGGAGGGTGCCGATCACGTGGGCGTGCCCGATGTGCAGCGCCTCGGTCGCCAGGTCGTTGGAGGTGATGCCGCCCTTCGCGACGAGGAACGACGGCCGTCGGCGTTCGACGACAGCTCGGACGGTGGCGACGAGGGACTCCGAGGCGACACGGGAGATGCGCAAGCTGTCGTCGGCGTCGACGCCCCGGATGAGCGTGCGACTCGTCATCACGACGACCTCGGTCGTGTCGAGCAGGGACGCCGCGCGCGCCGCTGCCGCCGCGACCACGTCCCGCATCGCCTCGGTCGACTCGAGGCAACGCGCCAGGTCGAGCTCGACGACCGCGGGGTGGTCGGCCGCGAGCAGTCCGTCCAACTGTCGACCGGTCAGTCCGACGTGCGACCCGACCGCGATGAGCCCGTGCCCCTCGGGAGCGTGCGTGAAGGACTCGGCGAGGGTGGCGTCCGCGATGGGACCGTGGACGTCCTGCCCGCAGCGGGCCCGGACGAACGAGGGACCGACGCGGTACACGATGCGCGTGCCGTCGGTCTCGGCGCGGAGCGCACCGAGCGCGACGACGCGGAGGTCGTCCTCGTCGACCGCGTCGGCGACGACGACCCGGGCGTCCCGGCAGGAGCGGAGCGCCGCAGCGACCGTGGCCGCACCGCCGTTCCTGATGTCGTCGATCGTGATGCGGACGACCTCGCCGGCCGGCACCCGCCCGTCGGTCTTCTCGGCCACCCAGTCCGGCAGCGAGGACGATCGGTACCCGAAGCTCGCGTCGCGCGCGAACTCGGAGTCGCCCACGGGGATCCAGGCGTCGCCCTGGGCGAGGTAGTGGACGGAGTCGACCGTGATGCGCCCCGCATCCGGGTAGGCGGGGACGAGCAGGACGGCGTCGACCGTGCGGCCGGTGGCGTCCTCGGCCGCCACGAGCACGTCGGTCTCGAGCGGGAAGTGCCCACGCAGCGTCGAGTCACCGCGACTCAGCAGGACGACGTCCTCCCCGCGCTCCGCGGCGATGCGGGAGACGCGGTCGTGGACCTCGCGGACGACCCGCTCGGCCGCGTCCGGCTCGAGACTCCGTGTGTTCGCGAGGACGAAGAACCCGACGGTGTCCTGGTCGAACGCCCACCGGATGTCGTCGTCCGCCCACGCCGTGACGAGGGGGAGATCGGCGATGCTCTGGCTGCCGGTCGGGTCGTCGTCGATCACGACGATCCGGCGGCGCGAGTCCGTGACGGCCGCGCGGAGCGTGTCCACGTCGACGGGTCCGAGGGGATGGGGCAGGTCCAGCAGTGACATCGATCGGTTCCTCCGACCGCCCACCGTAGGCCGTCGGTCCCCGGGGTCCCGCCGACGACGCTCAGGGTGTGCCGATGCGGTACCCCACCCCACGAACGGTGGCGATGAGGTCCCGGTCGGTCTTCCGGCGCACGTAGTGGACGTACGTGTCGACCGTGCCGAGCTGCTCGCCCTTGTCGAACACGGCCGTCAGGATGTGCGCCCGCGAGAACGTGCGCGTCGGCTCCCGGGCCAGCAGGCGGACGAGCGCGGTCTCGCGTTCGGTGAGCCCGATCCTCCCGGCGTACGGCGAGGTGATGGTGCCGGTCTCCGGGTGGAGGGTCCACCCGCCGATCGCGATCGCCTCGCCCTCGGGCGCGTAGTCGCGCGTGAGGGCGCGGAGCCGGGCTCCGAGTTCCGCGAACTCGAACGGCTTGACGAGGTAGTCGTTCGCCCCGGCGTCGAGGCCGGACACGCGGTCGTCGAGCGAACCGAGCGCGGTGAGCATGAGGATCGGCGTGCTGATGCGGCGTCGGCGGATCTCCCCGACCACGGCCACGCCGTCCATGCCCGGCAACCTGCGGTCCACGACCATGACGTCGAAGTACCGCTCGACGGCGGCCGTGACCGCCTGCTCACCGTCGGTCACGAGGGTGACGTCCCAGTCCGCACCGAGCACGTCGGCGACGATCGGACCGAGGCGCGCGTCGTCCTCCACGAGCAGGAGGCGCGGTGCCGGCTCCGTCATGCCCCGATCCTGGCCGTCGGCGTCACCGGCGCACCGCACGCCGCGCCGCACTCCGCTTCCGGAGCACCCCGATGACGACGGGGAGGACCGAGACGACCACCACCACGACCATGAGCGCGTCGATGTTGTGCGCCACGAACGGGATGCCGCCGAGGAGCACCCCGACGACCGTCAACACCGCCACCCAGCCCACGCCGCCGATGGTGTTCCAGACGATGAACCGTCGGTAGTGCATGGCCGCGGCGCCGGCGGCGAGCGGCACGTACGTCCGGACCACGGGGACGAACCGCCCGAGCACGAGCGACAGGCCGCCGTACCGGACGAAGAACGCCTCGGCCTCGCGCAGGCGCGCACGCTTGAGCACCCGCGCGTCCTCGCGGAACAGCCGACGCCCGAACCGGCGCCCGAGGAGGTAGCCGACCTGGTCGCCCGCGATCGCGGCGAGGGACCCGACGACCGCGACCTGCCACGGGGTGATGCCGAGTGCCGAGGCCAGGATGGTCGCGGTCAGGATGAGCGAGTCGCCCGGGAGGAACGGGAACAGCACCCCCGACTCCACGAACACGAGCACCGCGAGGCCGACGAGCACCCACGGCCCGAACGCGTGCAGGATGGAGGCGGCGTCGAACAGGTGGATCGCGAGGGGCACCGGCCCATCCTCCGGGTGCGGCTCCCAGGAACGGCCAAGACCGACGCTCCCTTGGTGGCTTCTTGGACCGGGCGTGTGATCGTCACGGCATGCTGCGGAACAAGGTGCCCGAGATCACCCTGCTGTTCTGGGTGACGAAGATCCTGACGACCGGCATGGGGGAGACCCTGTCGGACTTCCTCGTCGGACACGTCGACCCCGTCGGCGCCGTGCTCGCGACCGCCGTCCTGTTCGCCGCCGCGATCGTGGCCCAGTTCACCGTCCGCCGGTACGTGCCGTGGCTGTACTGGCTCGTCGTCGTGCTCGTCGGCGTGCTCGGGACGATGATCGCCGACTTCACCCACGTCGTCGCCGGCGTCCCGTACCTGGTGTCGACGTCGGTGTTCCTCGTGCTCCTCGTCGCCGTGTTCGTCACGTGGCGGGTCGTCGAGGGCACCGTCGACGTCCACGCGATCGACACCCGCCGCCGCGAGGCCTTCTACTGGGCCGCGGTCGTCGCCACGTTCGCCCTCGGGACCGCCGCTGGCGACCTCGTCGCGTCGCGGTTCCACCTCGGGTACCTGCTCGGCGGGGCGGTGTTCGTCGCGGCGATGTGCGTGCCGATCGCGCTGTACCTCGGGCGGGCGCTCGCCGCCGTGCCCGCCTTCTGGGTCGCGTACGTCCTGACCCGGCCCGTCGGGGCGTCCTTCGCCGACTGGGGCGCCGTGTCGTCCGCGCGCGGCGGTCTCGGGTTCGGCACCGGACCCATCAGCGCGGTGCTCGCCGTGCTCATCGTCGTGTGCGTCGCGGTGCTCAGCGTGCGTCAGAGCCGACGGGCCGACCTCGACACCCGGGAGTGGCCGGCCGACAGCCTCGCGCCGTGACCCGCGTCGGCAGCCACGCACGCTACGGTCCCAGGTCATGACCTGGTCCTCGGACATCGGCCCGAGCCTCCTCGGCGTCGGGGTGCTCGTGGTCGTCGCGACCGTCGTGCTGCTCCTCGTCCGGGCCCCGAGTCCCGTCGCGCCGGCGCTCGCCGTCCTGCGTGGCGCGCTCCAGCTCGCCGTCATCAGCGTCGTCCTGAGCGGGGTCATCCACGACGTCCGGTGGGTCGCGGCCGCCCTGGTCGTGATGTTCACGGTCGCGGTGAGCACGGCCTCCCGACGGCTCGGCCCGCTGCGACGGACGGCGCCGATGGTGGCGTCCGCGATGGGTGCGGGGATCCTGCTGTCCCTCGCCGTCGTGTTCGTGACGGGCGCGATCGCGTTCGACGCGCGGTACGCCCTGGCGATCGGCGGGATCGTGGTCGGCAACGCGATGACCGTCGCCACGCTCGCCGGACGCCGGTTCCTCGAGCTCGTCGACGACCGGTGGGAGGAGGTCGAGGGCTGGCTCGCGCTCGGTGCACCGCCCCGGACGGCCACCCGGGACCTCGCCCGTCGGGCGGTGCACGCGGCGCTCATCCCGTCGACGGACCAGACGCGGACGACCGGACTCGTGACGCTGCCCGGCGCGTTCGTCGGGGCCATCTTCGGCGGGGTCTCGCCGGTCGAGGCCGGGCGGTTCCAGATCGTCGTCCTCGCGGCGATCATCGCGACCGGGGCCGTGACCGCGGCGATCGTCGTGCGGTGGCTCGGGCCCGTGCGGACGCGCCCGACGGCGCCGCGCTGACGCGGTCGCCCGGCGCGGGTCAGCGGAACGCCGACGCGGGGATGACCTGCAGCTGCGAGTCCGCGTACCCGCCGACGTACAGGTCGCCGGTCGCCGGGTCCCGATCGAACGACACCGGCTGGCGGACCGTCGGCACCGTCCGCACGAGCTGTGGTGCGCCGTCGGCACGGACGCGGAGCTGCGCGATCTCGTCGGTGTTCGCGAGCGCGGTGTAGATCGTCCCCGTCGCGGCGTCGGCGTGGATCCAGAAGGCGCGGCCGGGGACGGCCGCGCGACCGAGCGCCCGGGGTGTCCCACCGATGTCGTACGTGAGCACCGCGTTGCCGCGCACGTCGCAGACGGCCACCCGGTCCCCGCCGATCGGCACGACGTGGCTCGGGCCCGCGCCGGCGGGCAGGGCGGCGACGAGCCGCAGCGTCGTCGCGTCGTAGACGAACAGCAGGTTCGCCGCGACGTCGACCACCGCGACCCGGTTCCCGACGGCTGTGATGCCACCGGGTTGGACGGGCTGCGTGAAGTGCGCGACCGTCCGTCCGTTCCGCAGGGCCCGGACGCCATGCCCGAACTCCTCGGTGACGAACGTGGTGCTGTTCACCCGCACCGCCTGGTGCGGGTGCCGGCCCGTCGACGCCGAGCTGACGAGGTCGAGTGACGGCAGCGCCAGCGTGTAGAGACGATCGCGGTCCTCCGCGGGGAGCAACAGGGGACCGTCGGGATCGGCGAGGTCGATCATCCGAGCGGATCCGGGCACGGCCTTGGTCGTGACCGCGCCGGTGTCCATGTCGTAGCGGACGAGGCGGTCCTGCTTCCGCTCGGCCAGGTACACGGTGTGCACGGAGTCGGCCACCGCGACGCCCCAGGGATGGGCGGTGGCGGGGAGTGGGACGACCCGGCCGGCTGGCGTGACGGGCGGTGGCGGCACGTCCCCCGGTTCCGCCGCCTTCGTGACCACATGGCCCCGGTAGCCGGTGCGGGCGTGCGTGGCGGACGCGGACGGAGCGGTCGACCCCGAACAGGCGGCGAGCACGGCCACGAGTCCGCACGAGACGAGCACCGCCAGCGCGGCGCCGGGTCGACGACCAGGGCGTCGCGGACGCCGGTCGCGCGAGGGCCCCGGTGTTCGCCCGGACGGTCGGCTCGAGGCGGCGCTCGCGGTGTCCATCGGTCCACCCTGCCCGCCTCGGCCGCACGTCCGCCGAACGAGGGCGGCGGGCCACCGCCGTCCCACGTCGGCGCACGACCGCTCGTCGGCCCCGCCCACGTCTGACGACGCGGTCCACGCCGGGAGCCCGACGGGGCCAGACGCACCCGGGCACCGGAGCGCGCTGTACTCGGGGCGGTCCCGCTCCTACCGTGAGGGGCATGACGATCGCGACCACGGTCCTCCCGGCACTGAACGGGCTGGGCACCGGACTCGCGCTCATCGTCGCCATCGGAGCGCAGAACGCGTTCCTGCTCCGCCTGGCCGTGACCGCACCCCGACGCGTCGTCGCCGCGGCCGTGGGGATCTGCGCGGGGTCCGACGCCGTCCTCATCCTGGCGGGGGTGCTCGGCGTCGGCGCGGTCGTCGAGCGGGCGCCGGTCGCTCTCGTCGTGGTGCGGTTCGTCGGCGCGGCGTTCCTCCTGACCTACGGGGTGCTGGCGGCACGCCGGGCGATCCGGCCGGCGGGGGACGCCCTCGACGTCCGCGCGGTCGGCACCGACGACGGGACCACCGCGGGGACCGCTCGGCGCGCGGTCCTGACGATGCTGGCGTTCACGTGGCTCAACCCCCACGTGTACCTCGACACACTCGTGTTCCTCGGGTCCGTCGCGAACGAGCAGGGCGTCGACGAACGGTGGTGGTGGGTCGGCGGCGCGGTGGCCGCGAGCTGCTGCTGGTTCTCGGCGCTCGGGTTCGGGTCCCGGATGCTCCGCCCGGTGTTCGCCCGCCCGGGGGCGTGGCGCGTGTTCGACGCGTGCATCGCGGTCGTGATGGTCGCGTTCGGGGTGCGGTTGCTGCTCGGGGCGTGATCCGGCGCGCGGGCGTCGGACGACGGCTCAGCCGAGCAGCCACCCGTTGTCCGCCGCGATCCGCAGCGCCTCGGTGGCGTTCCGCGCCGCGGTCTTGCCGATCGCAGCGCTGAGGTGGTTCCGCACCGTGCCCTCGGACAGGTGCAGCTCCGCGGCCACGCCCGCGACGGTCGGCGCCGTGCGGAAGGCGATGAGGACCTCCGTCTCGCGTGCGGTCAACGGCGAGGGGCCGGCGGCGAGCGACTCCGCCGCGAGCACCGGATCGACGACGCGGAACCCGGCGGCCACCCGGCGGACGGCGTCGGCGAGCTGTTCCGCGGGTGTGTCCTTGACGACGAACCCCGACGCGCCGGCCTCGAGCGCGCGGCGCAGGTAGCCCGGTCGGCCGAACGTGGTGACGATGAGCGAGCGGCAGGACGGGAGGGCCGTGGCCAGGTCGCGTGCCGCCCGCAGCCCGTCGGCGCCCGGCATCTCGACGTCGAGCAGGGCGACGTCCGCGCCCGACGCCCGCGCCGCGTCGACGACCTCGTCCCCGCGGCCGACCTGGGCGACGACGCTGATGTCCGATTCGAGCGACAGCAGGGACGCGAGCGCGCCGCGGACCAGGGCCTGGTCGTCGGCGAGGAGGACCCGGATCGTGGTCGAGCCGGGCATCGCCGCCGACGCCGTCACGCCGGTCGTCTCCGCGGCGCTCACCGACGCCCCCGCCCGACGCGGAGGAGGAACCCGCCGAGGTCGCTCGTCCCGGTCGTCATGGTCGCACCGACCGCGTCCGCACGCTCGCGGAGTCCACGAAGCCCGTTGCCGCCGAGCGGTGCACCGACGGGCGCGACCCCGTCGGCCAGGTCGTCCGACGCACCGGCGCCGTCGTCCTCGACGGTGATCGCGCTGCGGGTCAGGGTGACCCGAGCGCGCGTGGCGGCGGCGTGCCGGACGACGTTCGTCACGCCCTCGCGGAGCACCCACGCGAAGAGCGACCTGCTGTCGGCCACGACGGCGTGGGCGTTCGCGGGGAGGTCGGCGTCGATCCCGGCGGCCTGGAGCGCGGCCCGGGCGGACACGAGCTCGGCGTCGAGGTCGGCCTCGCGGTACCCGCTCACCGCCTGCCGGAGACCCTGCAGGGCCTCGCGGGCGAGCCGTTCGACGTCGGCCATCTCACTGCGCGCGGCGGCGGGATCGCGGTCCACGAGCCTCCCGGCCAGCTCCGACTTGATCGCGACCACGGTCAGGGAGTGGCCGAGCACGTCGTGGAGGTCCCGCGAGAACCGGGCCCGTTCCTCCACGACGGCGAGACGGGTGATCTCGTCCTGCGCGACGCCGAGTTCCTGCTCGGCGGCCCGCTGGCGCCCGAAGAAGGTCATCGACGCGCCGATGGACACGGTCACGAGCGGCGCGAACAGCAGGCCGTCGTTCGAGCTCACGTCCCATCCGGCGATGCCGCAGATCACGACCTGCGCGGCAGCGATCGCCAGGATGGCCACCGCGGCCACCCACATCCGCACCGCGACGAACCCGACCAGTGACGCGAGCAGGAACCACGTCCACATGGCGACGGCGCCGAGCGGCACGAGGGGCAGGACGCTCAGCAGGGCGAACGTGCTGAGGACGACGATGCGGCCGGGCAGCCGTCGTCGCCACATGAGCTCCGGCGCGACGAGGTACGCCACGTAGACCACGGCGAGCACGACGCTGTCGACCACGTGCTTGCGGACCGAGCCGCCGTCCGTGAACACCGCGAGGACGAGGAGCACCTGCCACGCCAGCCCGAAGAACGCCCCCGGGTACCAGCGTCGACGGGCCGTCCGGAGGTCGCCCTCCGCCATGCCCGGCGCGCCGGACCACGGGAACGACCGGGAGGTGCGGCGCACGTCCTCCGTGCGCCGCACCTGGGTCGTCTGGGTCGCGTCCGTCACGCGATCCAGCGTAGGTCCGGTCACTGCCGTGCGGCGTCGCGGCGGTAGCGCCAGACGACGACCGCGGCGAGACCGAACGCCCAGGCCGCCAGCACCAGGGCGGGTTCGAGCATGCTCCCGTCCGCGCCAGCGCCCATCTGGCCCATCCGGTCGAGCCAGTACGACGGGACCCCGTGCGCGAGGGTGCTCATCCACGACGGCATGATCGACAGCGGGACCCACAGGCCGCCGAGGATCGCGAGCCCCATGAACACGACCATGAACAGCGGCTGTGCGAACGAGGGGCGGGCGAACTGCCCGATGAGGATGGCGATGAGGGCGAACGGCACCACCCCGGCCCACACGCCGACGCCGGCGACGAACCAGCGGCCGGGTGCGAGGTCGGCGTGCAGCGCGAGCACGGACACGAGCGTCACGACGACGATGCCGAGCGCGGCGACCGCCATCGCGGCGATGACCTTCGACACGAGGAACCCGACCCCGGACAGCGGGGTGATCCGCAGCTGCCGGTTCCACCCGATGGACCGTTCCGTGACGATCGTGAACGCCTGCCCGAGCGCCGCCATCATGGCGCCGTACGACGCCATCTGCAGCGTGGTGACGACGAGCCACGGCAGCTTCGTCGCGGGGTCGACCTGACCGCTCGACCCGTAGGCGGACCCGAACGCCAGGAGCATCACCACGGGTACCGCGATCGTGAACACGAGCGACCGGACGTTGCGGAGCTGCCGCTTGGCCTCGAGGGCGACGTACCGGATCGGCAGGCGACCCCGGGTCCGGAGCGGGACGGGAGCGGTCAGGGCGTCGTCGGTGGGCGAGGTCGCCGCGGTGTCGGTGGCCCGAACCGGCGTGGAGGGGATGGACGTGCTCATGATCGGGCTCCGGTCGACTCGGCGGACGACGGCTCGTCCGTGGTGCGGGTGAGGGCGAGGAAGGCGTCGTCCATCGTGGTCGGCACCACCTCGATGTCGTGCGCGGCGGGGAACGCCGCGAGCAGGGCGCGCAGGGTCGCGTCCGATCGGTCGGTGACGAGCGTGACCGTGCCGTGCCGTTCCTCCAGACCGCTGACGCCGGGCAGACCGCGGAGCGCGTCGTGGTCCGCGGGGCCGACCCCGGTGAACCGGATCGTCCGGGCGGCCGCGATCGCCTTGATCTCGGCGGGGGTGCCGTCGGCGACGATCCGTCCGGCGCGCATGATCACGATCCGGTCGGCGAACGTGTCGGCCTCGTCGAGGTAGTGCGTCGCGAACACGACGGTGCGGCCGGTGTCCGTGAACTCGCGCATGGAGGACCAGAAGGTGTGTCGGGCCTCGACGTCCATCGCCGCGGTCGGCTCGTCGAGCACGAGCAGGTCCGGGTCGGACACCACGGCCACCGCGAACCGGGCGCGCTGGAGCTGCCCGCCGGACAGCTTGTTCACGCGGCGGCCCGCGATCTCGGTGCAGCGCGCGCGGCGGAGTGCCTCGTCGACGGACATCGGGGCCCGGTGGGCGCTCGCGACCAGGGCGACGGAGTCCCGGACGGTGAGGTCGGGCAGGAGCGCACCGCCCTGGAGCATCGCACCGACGCGGCCGTCGACGATCGCGTCACGCGCCGCGCCGCCGAAGAGCCGCACGCTGCCCGCCGTCGGGGTGGCGAGCCCGAGCGCGAGGTCCACCGTGGTCGTCTTGCCGGCCCCGTTCGGGCCGAGGAGGGCGACGACCTCGCCCCGGTGGATCGTCAGGTCGACACCGTCGACCGCGGTCACCGCACCGAACCGCTTGTGCAGTCCGGCCAGCTGGATGATCGGCGTTTCGTTCATGCGGCCAGCGTGGCGGAACCGCGGGCGCGGGACGTCTGCGGTCCGTCATGGATCCGGCGTGACATTCGTCATGGTGCGGAGGCGGTCGGGTCGAGGTCGGGGCGGTGTGCATCTCGCACCGGTTCACACCCCGGTAACGACATGTTGCACATGGTCGGCCGGTGTCCGGACTCCTAGCGTTGGCGCAACCCCGCGCCGGCGACGCACTCCGCGTTCCGGGCCCGTCCGACCCGAGGAGCCACAGATGGCCAGCGACACCGCAGCTTCGGCACCACCCGTCTCGTCATCGTCGGCGACGGTCGCCGTCGACGACTACTCCCTCCGCCGTGTGCCGCAGTCCGCCCGCTACGGGTGGTTCCAGGTGGCCGTGCAGCGGTTCGGGCAGATCTCGGCCCTGTCGCAGTTCCTGCTCGGGGCGACGCTCGGCTTCGGCATGAGCTTCTGGGCCGCGTTCTGGGCGATCACGCTCGGCGCGGTGATCCTCGAGATCGTGTCGGTCTTCGTCGGCGTGATCGGGGTCCGCGAAGGCCTCAACACCTCCGTGATCGCGCGGTGGACCGGGTTCGGCAAGGGCGGCTCCGCGCTCGTCGGGCTCGCGATCGGCATGAGCCTCATCGGGTGGTTCGGGATCCAGTCGGGCGTCTCGGCGTCCGGGCTCGTCGCGATCCTGCCGATCCTGCCGGCGTGGGCGTGGTCGCTCGTGTTCGGCCTGCTCGTCACGGCGATCGTGCTCCGCGGGTTCCACTCGATGCAGTGGCTGGCGAACATCACCGTGCCGCTGTTCCTGGTCCTCGTCGGGTGGGCGATCACCGTCGAGCTGAGCAAGCACTCGATCGCGGAGCTCGCCGCCAAGGCCCCGGCCGGTCCGCACATGGGCTTCGTGGCGGGCACGACGCTCGTCGCCGGCGGGTTCATCGTCGGGGCCGTGATCACCCCCGACATGACCCGGTTCAACAAGAGCACCGGCGACGTCGTCAAGCAGACGCTCCTCGGCGTGACGCTCGGCGAGTACGTGATCGGCCTGGCGGGCGTCCTGCTCGCCCACGCGGTCGGGTCCTCGGACATCACGCGCGTGATCACGTCGTCGGTCGGCTGGGTCGGCGTGCTCGTGATCCTGCTCGGCACCTTCAAGATCAACGACTGGAACATCTACAGCTCGAGCCTCGGCGTCACGAACTTCATCGACGCCGTGTTCGGTCGGCAGGTCAACCGCGGCGTGGTCACGCTCGTCATGGGCGTCGTCGGCTCGGTGCTCGCGGCGGTCGGGTTCCTGGGCGCGTTCACGCCGTTCCTCACCGTCCTCGGCGTCGTGTTCCCCCCGATCGCCGGGATCATGGTCGCCGAGTACTTCGTGGTGAAGACCTGGCGTCGCGAGCTGAGCGCCGCCGCGGACGTCCCGGCGACCTCACCGACGTGGGTGCCGATGACGCTCGTCGTGTGGGCCATCGCGGCCCTGATCGGCTACTTCGTCACGATCGGCATCCCGTCGATCAACTCGGTCGTCATCGCGTTCGTCCTCTACGTGATCGCCGGCAAGGCCGGCCTGGTCCGCGGCGTCGGGGTCAGCCACACGGAGACCGCACCGGTCCCGGCCCGCTGAGCCCGGGCCTCCCGGCCGGGAGGCCCGCCCCCCGGCGCCGACGGGACCGGTGCGGTCTCCGTGTGGCTGACCCCGAC
>NZ_QKTU01000019.1 GCF_003234565.1 Curtobacterium sp. MCBD17_013
ATTGACGACGGTCGGGAGGGGCGGGACCGGTCCGCACCGGCCCTCCCGACCGTCGTCAATGGCGGACGAGTGGACGGAACCCGGCCTCGCGCAGGCGCTCCGTGACCTCGGCCGCGTGCTCGGGCCCCCGGGCCTCGATGCTCAGCTCGAGCGCGACCTCGGTGATCTCGAGCCCCTGCCCGTGCCGCGTGTGCAGGACCTCGACGACGTTCGCACCGGCGTCGGAGATCACCTGCGACACGAGGGCGAGCTGCCCCGGGCGGTCGGGGAGCATGATCCGGATCGCCACGTAGCGCTGCGCCGCGACGAGACCGCGCGTGATCACGCGCTCCATCATGAGCGGGTCGATGTTGCCACCGCTCAGCACCACCACGGTCCTGCCGGAGTCGCGGATGGTCCCGGCCATGATCGCCGCCACACCCACCGCGCCGGCCGGCTCGACGACGAGCTTGGCGCGTTCGAGCAGCACGAGGAGCGCCCGGGCGACGTCGTCGTCGGCGACGGTGACGATCTCGTCGACCAGGTCGCGGACGAGCGGGAAGTTGAGCTCGCCGGGTCGGGCGACCGCGATCCCGTCGGCGATGGTCGGGGTGGTCGTGATGGTGGTCGGCGCACCCGCCTCGATCGACACCGGGTACGAGGCCGTGTTCGCGGACTGGACGCCGACGACCCGGATCGACCGGCCCTGCCGCCGGGCGACGCCCTTGACCGCGAGCGCGACACCGGAGACCAGGCCCCCGCCGCCGATCGGCACCACGACCGTGTCGACGTCCGGCACCTGGTCGACGATCTCGAGGCCGACGGTGCCCTGCCCGGCGATGATGTCCGGGTGGTCGAACGGCGGGATGAACACCGCGCCGGTCCGGGTGGCGAACTCCTGGGCAGCGGCCAGGGCCTCCTCGACGCTGTGGCCGTGGAGGACCGTGTCGGCGCCGTACTGCCGGGTCGCCTGCAGCTTCGGGAGCGCGACGCCGACGGGCATGAAGATCGTCGCCGGCACGCCGAGCTCACGGGCCGCCAGGGCGACCCCCTGCGCGTGGTTGCCGGCGCTCGCGGCGACGACGCCGCGCCGGCGCTCGTCGGCGTCGAGCGCCGCGAGCCGGTTGTACGCACCACGGATCTTGTACGCACCGGTGCGCTGCAGGTTCTCGCACTTGAGGTGCACGGCCGAGCCGAGGATCTCGCCGAGGAACTGCGATGTCTCCATCGGGGTGACGCGCGCCACGCCCTCGACGATCGCCCGTGCGGCCTCGACGTCGTCGAGGGTCGGGACCTGCGGCACGGTGCTGGGGATCGTCACCGGACCATCATCGCGTGTCGGCGCACGTCCCGCGACGGGTCACCGTCGCGGGACGACTCACTCGACGTCGACCGCGGTGCCCTTGTTGGCGGTCGGCTGCTTGTCGCTGCCCGGTGCCGGCACGTCGTCGCCGATCTTGTGCCGGTGCCACCGCGACCGCGGGATGACCGTGGTGCCGTGCTCGGGCTTGGCGTCGCGCACGTGGTCGGAGTCCATGTACTTCCAGCGCCCCTGCGCGACGGTCGTGACCATCGAGTTGAGCACGGCGATGAGCGGCACGGCGAAGAACGCGCCGGCGATGCCGGCCAGACCGGAGAACGCCGTGACGCCGAGCACGACCGCGAGCGGGTGCACCTTGACCGCGTTGCCCATGACGAGCGGCTGGAGGATGTGGCCCTCGATCTGCTGCACGAGCAGGACGACGCCGATGACGAGCAAAGCTGCGACGGGGCCGTTGAAGATGAGCGCGACGAAGACCGCGAGGAAGCCGGTGACGATCGCGCCGACCACCGGCACGAACGCCCCGAGGAACACGAACACGGCGATCGGGATGACGAGCGGCAGCCCGCCGAAGAACAGGCCGACGAACCAGGAGCCGAACCCGATGCCCACCGCGTCGGCGAACGCGACGAAGATCTGCACGCGCACGAAGCTCGAGAGCGTGATCCAGCCGGCGACGCCCGCACCGTCGACCGCCGCGCGGGCCTTGATCGGGAACACCCGAACGGACCAGCGCCAGACGTTCTTGCCGTCGATGAGCAGGAAGATCACCGTGAACAGGATGACGAACAGGCCCTCGGCGACGTGCGTCAGGCTCGATCCGGCGCTCGCGACGCCTGACAGGATCGAACCCGAGTGCGCCTGGAGCCAGTTCGTGCCCTGGTCGAGGTAGCCCGAGATGTCCTTCTGCGTCACGCCGAGGCCCGCGCCCGCGATCAGGTCCTTGATGTTGTCGAACTGCGACAGCGTCTGCTTCTTGAGGGACGGGTAGGACGAGACGATCTGGCTCACGACGAGCCAGAGCAGTGCGGCGACCGCGGCGAGACCGCCGACCAGGCTGATGACGATCGCCGCCCACTTGGGCACGTGGTGCCGCTGCATCCAGTTCGAGATCGGGATGAGGAACGCCGCGATCACGATGCCGACGAGGAACGGGATGAGGATCTCGCTGAACAGCGTCATCAGCCAGATGAAGAGCGCGATCACGCCCACGACGACGAGGATCCGCCAGCTGAAGGCACCGGCGATCTGCATGCCGACGGGGACGTTGTCCTCGACGACCGACGCCGGATGCCGTCGCGACGGGACCGGCTCTCGACCTGTCCGCGCCTGCTCGCGACCCGCGGGGCGCGACAGCGCTGGTGCCGGCCGCGTCGTCCGGGCGTCCGGTTGCTTCTTCTTGCCCCATGCCATTGCGCCAGTGTATGAGCGCGTGCCCGTTCGTGTTCCGATCCCGGAATACGATGCGCGCGTTCCGGACGACCGGGAGGCAGCGGGCACGTCGGAGGCCGCCGGTAGCGTTGCGGGCATGGTCCGGACCGCACTCTCCGCCGCCCAGGCACGACGCGTCGCGCTCGGAGCGCAGGGCATCGGCCGCGCGGTGCCGGAGGGCGCGGTGTCGAGCCGGACCATCCGCGCCCTCGTCGAGCGGCTGGGGCTCCTGCAGATCGACTCCGTGAACGTGTTCGAGCGGAGCCACTACCTCCCCGTCTTCGCCCGCCTCGGTGCGTACGACAAGGCCCTCCTCGACCGCATGACGATGACGAAGGGCGCCGCCCACCTGGAGTACTGGGCGCACGAGGCCGCGTTCATCCCCCGCGCGAGCTGGCCGCTGTTCCGGTGGGCGATGGACACGCGGCGTGCGCGGGACCACGCCGACCCCGACGGCTTCGCGGCCACCCATGCGCCACTCCTCCGGGAACTCCTCGCCGTGCTCCGCGCCGAAGGGCCCCTGCCCGCGAGCGCGGTGGAGCACGAGAGCAACGTACGGCGAGGACCGTGGTGGGGCTGGAGCGACGTCAAGCGGGGGTTCGAGCACCTGTTCCGCTGGGGCGACGTCGTGAGCGCCGGGCGGAGCGGCTTCGAGCGCGTGTACGGCCTGCCGGACCAGGTGCTGCCGGCCGAGGTGCTCGACACGATCCCGGACGAGACCGACGCGGTCCGCACCCTCGTCGAGCGCTCGATCCGGGCCTCCGGCGTCGGGACGCTCGCGGACGTCGCGGACTACCACCGCCTCCGGTCGGACCGGACCCGGTCGGCGCTGCGCGACCTCGAGGACGCCGGGGTCGTCGTGCCCGTCGAGGTCGAGGGCTGGGGCCGCCCGGCGTGGATGCACGCCGACGCCACGGTCCCCCGCCGTGTCGAGGCCGACGCCGTGCTCAGCCCGTTCGACCCCGTCGTCTGGTTCCGGCCCCGCGCCGAGCGCGTCTTCGGGTTCCACTACCGGATCGAGATCTACACACCGGCCCCGAAGCGCGTGTACGGCTACTACGTTTTACCGGTCCTGCAGGACGACCAGGTCGTGGGCCGGGTCGACCTCAAGAGCGACCGCCAGCACGGTGTCCTCCGCGTCCGGACGGCATGGGAGGAACCCGGCCGACACCTCGATCCCGGGCGTCTCGGCGCACTGCTGCTCCGCACCGCGGACTGGCAGGGACTCGACGCCGTGGCGGTCACCGACCGGGGAACAGCGGCAGCGCGGCTCGCGGACGCCCTCGGTGTGCCGCTCGTGCCGCACGAGGCCGCGGACGACGCCGAGGCCGCGGACTCCCCGCCGGACGGCCCCTGACGACCGCACCCGTCAGAACTGCACGCGCGGGGGTTCGGCGATCGCGGCGGGCTCCGCGGTCTCGAAGAACGGTGCCTCGCGGTACCCGCGGTTCCGCGCGACGGCGGAGCCCGGGAACACGCGGATCTTCGTGTTGAGCTCGCGGACGCTGCCGTTGTAGTAGCGGCGCGCCGACTGGATCTTGTCCTCGGTCGCGACGAGTTCCGACTGCAGCTGCAGGAACGCCTGGCTCGACTGCAGCTGCGGGTAGCCCTCGGCGATGGAGAACACGCGCTTGAGTGCCTTCTGCATGTGCCCCTCGGCCTCCGACGCAGCCGTGGCGTCGCCCGCGCTCAGCGTCTCGGCCCGGGCCTGCGTCACGGTCTCGAACAGACCGTTCTCGTGGGTGGCGTACCCCCGGACGGTGTCGACGATCGTCGGGACGAGCTCGGCCCGCCGGTGGAACTGCGTCTCGATCTCACTCCACGCCTGGTCGACCCGGCCCTTCAGGGCCACGAGCGACCGCGACGTGGCCCAGACGGCGATGCCGACGACCACCAGCACGACGACGACCACTCCGACGACGATGAGCGTCGTGACGAGACCGGTGTCCATGGCGAGTACTCCTTCTCCGCGACGGACACGCAGGCACATGTGTCCGTATCGACTATACGGGCGGCACCAGGAGCGCTCGGCCGCCGGGGTACTGGCTCTCGGCTGATTCCCGCGCACCGTTCGGCTGGTTCCCGGGCGCGTGGAGCCTTCGTCACGATTTCGCATCGGCTGGATCCGCCGAGCCGAGCGAGTGGTTGACGTCGGCACGCGGGTGACCTCGAATGGGGGGCAGTGGATCAGGGAACACGAGCGGGCCGGGGGGCCGTCGGGTGGCCGGTCGTGCGTCGACCGCCCGCTCGGCACCGACGCGCCCTGCGGGGGCGACGGGTCGCACTCGTCACCGCGGCGCCGCTCGCCGTCGTCGTGGCCCTGCTCGCCGCGGCGGCTCCCGCACGCGCCGCCTCGCCCGACGCGACGGCACGTGCTCCGATCACCACCACCATGCCCCGGGCCGTGCCGACCCAGCCGGCCGGCGCACAGCAGGCGGCGCCGGCCGCCTCGGCGAGCCCGACCGCTCCGACGCCGGTCGCACCGTCGATCGACGACCAGTCGGCCATCACCACCGGAAGCGGCCGGTTCACGGGCCGCGGGACCCCGGACGACCGCGTGCGCGTCGCCGACCCGAGCACGCCCACGGCGTCGGTCTGCTCGACCACCGTGACCGGCGACGGGACGTGGGCGTGCACCGGACCGGTCCGCTCCGGGCCCCGCCAGGTCTTCACCGTTCTCGACACGACGCACGACGACCTGGCGCCCGACGACGCCGCACCCGTCGACGTCCTGACACCGCCGGTCGTCACGACGACGGGCCCGACGACCGGGGGCGTGACCGGCACGGGGTACCCCGGAGCGCGGGTGACGGTGGACGCCGGGAGCGCCTCCCGAACGGCCACGATCGCCTCCGACGGGTCCTGGTACGTCTCCTGGTCCGCCGGGCCCGACGCCCTGACGACGGGGACCTGGACGATGACGGCGACCCAGGCCGCGGATCCGGCGCTGGGGTTCGCCGCGACCGTGCGCAGCACGTCGTCGTCACCGGTGGCCGTCACCGTCGACCGCACCGCGCCCGTCGCCCCGGTCCTCACGCGTCCCGCGGTCGGCACGCACGTCCGGGCGCAGCCGATCACCGTCGCGGGCACCGGCGAGACCGGCGACACGGTCACGGTGTACGTCGACGGCAATCCGGTGTGCCAGAGCGCGGTCACCGCGACCCGCTGGTCGTGCACCACGGCCGGATCGAGCATCCCGGACGGCACACGCAGCTTCGCGGCGGGGCAGCGCGACGCGGCGGGGAACCTCTCGCCGGTGTCGGCCGGGCGCGCGGTGGTCGTCGGGGGCGCCCTGACCGACGCGCCGAGCGGCGGTCCGACGTCGTCCGGCGGTGACGGGGACGGCACGTCCGGCGCGGCGCCCTCGTCACCGCACGCGACGGGACGGGCCGAACCGGGCCTCCCGGGCGGTTCGGTCCGTGGTGGCCCCGGGTCCGGCGGATCCGGGTCCGGCGCGTCCGGGTCCGGTACGGGCGGGTCCGGTACGGGCGGCGGCCCCGGTGGCGCGACCGGCGACGACGCGAGCGGTACCGGCGGTGGCGGTGCGGGCGCCCGACCCGACGACGGTTGGACGGCGGCGACCGCCTACGACGCACACGTGCCGAGCATCCCGGCGAGCGTCTCGCTGCGGACCCTCGTGCTGGTGCTCGTCGGGGTCGCCGCGTTCCTCGTGCTCGTCGCGGTGCCGCTCACCCTGCTCGCCCGGTCCACCCGCGGCCGGTTCCGGTGGCGTCTCGCACGGTTGACCGGGCGGAACCGCCCCGTCGGCTCGACCGCCGAGGGCACGGGGGCGCTCCCGACGTGGGCCGCGGTGTCCGTGTCGGCCGGTGTCGCCAGCCTGCTGACGCTGTTCGCCACCGGCATCGCCGCGGAGCCGCGCTACGCCCGCCTCGCGATCGCGGTCGTCCTCGGGACCGCCGTGCTCGCGGTCGCCGTGGTGGTCGCCGCACGATGGAGCGCGGGACCGTCCCGCGACGCCGTCGTCGTCCGGGTCTCCCCGGCCCTCGTGGTCGCGGCGCTCGTCGCGTGCCTCCTCACCCGGAGCGCGCACCTCGCACCCGCGGTGCTGCTCGGCGTGCTCATCGTCCCCTCGGTCGGCGTCGGTGGACGCGATCCGCTCCCGCACCGGCACGTCCGACTCCCGCGCAGGGTCGTCGCCCTGGGCACCGACGGGGCGAGCGCGAGGAGCGCGACCGTGCAGACGGGCGCGCTCCTCGCGCTCGCGGCGATCGGCTGGCTCCTGTGCAGCGTCAGCGCCGGAGCGGGGTTCTGGCACCAGTTCCTGTCCGAGTTCGCCACCACCCTCTGCGTCGGCGGCCTCGGGTCGGTCGTGACCACGCTCCTCCCCGTCGCCGGGTCGGCCGGCGCCGCACTGTGGGCGACGTCCCGCGCGCGCTACGCCGCCGTCGCGACCGTCCCCGTGGCGCTCGCGGTGGCCGTGTACTCGGGCTCGACCGGCACGCACCTGTCCCTCGCGACCGTCGGGGTCACCATGGGCGGCTGCGCCGCGGTGGCGCTCGCCGTCTGGACCTGGACCCGCGTCGTCGAGCCCGCCCTGCGCGACTGACGGGAGGCCCGACCGGCCGTCCGCGGATCGACCCGCCCCGGCGGTCCCCCGCGATACGCTGACGGACGGTGCGCCGGAGCCCGCCGACGCGCCGACGAGCTGGAGCGACCATGAGCACCGACACCGACCGCACACCGGACACGACGACGCCGTACGACCCCACCCGCTTCCGCGGGGTGTTCGAGGGGCAGTACACCTACGCCAACGGCTTCGCCCGCAACGTGCACCGGTTCGCCGATCGGCCGGCCCTGCGCGATCCGTCCTCCGGACGCTCCTGGACCTACGCCGAGCTCGGCGACGCCGTCGACCGCGTCGGTGGTTGGCTCGTCCGGAACGGCGTCGGACGCGGTGCCGTCGTCATGGCGGAGCTGTTCAACGGTCCGGAGCTCGCGATCGCGTACCTGGCGTGCCACCGCATCGGCGCCGTGTTCTCGCCCACGAACTTCCGCCTGGCCCCCGCCGAGGTCGCGTACATCATCGACGACTCGGCACCGGTCGTGCTCCTCCACGACGCCGCGCGGACCGGGGACATGACCGACGCGCTCGCCACCGCCACCCACGCTCCCGCGCGGGTCGTGGTGGTCGGGGCCGACGGGACGTCCGCGGACACCGAGTCGTTCGAGACCCTGCTGGCGGCCGAGCCCGTCACGCACCTCGAACTCGCGGAGCGCGACGACGCACGGCCGCGGACCACCTACGACGAGACCACACGCCTGTACACGTCGGGCACGACCGGACGGCCGAAGCCCGTGCCGCTGCCGAGCCTCGTCGAGGTGCTCAGCGCACACGACGTCATCATGCACTTCCCGCTGACGCCGTTCGACAAGACGCTCAACATGTCGCCGCTGTTCCACCGAGGTGGCCTGTACTCCGGCGGCCCCAACCCCGTGTTCTACGTCGGAGCGGAGCTCACCACCCTCCGGCACTTCGACGCGGACGCAGTGCTCGACCTCGTCGAGTCCGAGCGGCTGACGTTCCTCATCGGCGCCCCGACGAACCTCGTCCAGCTCGCCGACGCGCAGGAACGCCACGCCCGGGATCTGTCGTCGCTCCACGGCATCGTCACGATGGGCGCACCGCTCGACCGTGCCGCCGCGCTGCGGTTCCAGGAGCTGCTGACCCCGCGGATCTTCAACGGGTACGGCACCACCGAGACCTTCTGGAACACGTTCCTGCGGCCGGAGGACTTCCCCGACGGCGCTGGTTCCACCGGCCGTGCGTCCACCGACGACGACGTGGCGGTGGTCCAGGTGTACGCCGACCGCCTCGCCGATCCGACGGACACGGTCGCCAAGGACGGCACCGAGATCGGCGAGTTCGCGGTCCGCACCGTCAAGTCGGGCTACTCGTACCGGAACCCGCAGCTCGAGGACGAGAAGTTCTCGGACGGCTGGTTCTACCCGGGCGACCTCGCCACCTGGGACACCCAGGAGCGCGTGACGATCGTCGGGCGCAAGGACGACATGATCATCTCCGGCGGCGAGAACGTCCACCCGGTG
Organism: Curtobacterium sp. MCBD17_013; assembly: GCF_003234565.1. Lineage (GTDB taxonomy): Bacteria > Actinomycetota > Actinomycetes > Actinomycetales > Microbacteriaceae > Curtobacterium. The sequence continues at coordinate 8,798 of NZ_QKTU01000019.1, forward strand.
CAGGTCGAGGCCGTGCTCGGGGAGCACCCCGGCGTCGCCGACTCGGTCGTCGTGGGCGTGCCCGACGAGCGGTGGGGCGAGGTCGTCACCGCCTACGTCGTCCGCAGGCCCGGCGACGGTCTGCCCGAGGACGACGCGGCAGCGGCAGCCGCGCTCGAGTCGTTCACCGGATCCCACCCCGCGCTCGCCCGCTACAAGCGCCCCCGGCTGTACCGGTTCGTCGACAGCATCCCCTACAACGCGACCGGCAAGAAGGTCCACTACGTCGCCAAGGCGACGGCGGCCGAGGACCACGCGGCCGGGCTGCTCATCGCGCCCTGACCCACTGCCCACGGTCGGGAGGCTCGGGACCGGCTCGCCCCGCGCCTCCCGACCGCACCACTGACGGTGCTGCAGCCCCGAGACCTCAATGGTCGCCGTCGGCGGACCGACGAATCGCCGCGGCGAGCTGTGCCGCACCACCCAGGACGGCGGGGACCCCGACGGTGCAGGCCCACCCGGGGTCACCGGCGGCGATCAACACGACTGCGGCACCGAGTCCGCCGAGCGTCAGGGCCTGCGCACCGAACGCGCCGATGAGAACGGCTGTCGCTTCCGCGGCGCTCAGACGCTCGAGTGCGTCCGCGTCGACCGCCTCACGTCGGAGGTGAGCCTCGACGATCCGCGCCGCAGCGCCGGGCACGACTGTGTCGTACTCGGCGAGTGTCCGCGGGGCAGGAAGCGGGCCGATGAACGATTCGGCTGCCGCCGCTACCTGGAGGCCCCCAACCGCGTCCTGTCGGTCGTCATCCGTGCTCGCCTCGACGGAGTACGCCGAGTGCGTCGCCTCGATCTCACCGCCACTCGCATCGATGTGGCTCGCGCTGCATCCCCGGTGATCCCGACGTACACGCCGTGCCGGAACCCGTTCGCCATCCGGCTCATCGTCGTCCCCCACACCATGGTCCCCTTCCCCGTTCCGTGGCGAACGATCGTTGCACGAGCCGACCGCGGAAACCCAATCGGCGGTATACGAAATGCCGGTGATGTGCGCAATGTCCCGAAGGGCGGCGTCAGCGGTGCGCTGGGACGTCCGCGCGCGGTGTCACGGAGGCACGCGTGCCGGTCAGCCGCGAGGGCGCCGTGAACAGCCAGGGGAACCGGAGCCGCTCGAGGACGATGCCGAGCAGGATCGGACCGACGACGCCCGCGAGCGTGCCGACGACCACGTGGACGACCGGGTCCTGGACGCCGAGGTGCGACAGGACGATCCGGGTGCCCGACGCGAACGTGATGCTCGCGAGGAAGATCTCGAGCGTGCGGCGGCCGACCGCACCGACCCAGGTCAGCCACGACACGGCCGCGAGCAGCCGGGAGACCGCGATCACCGCCACGAGGCCGACCAGGGTCGTGAGCAGACCGAGCGCGACCGCCACCACCCCGTGGTGGTCGCCCGCACTCGGGGTCGGCGTGCCCTCGGACGTGCCGAACACCAGGGCGACGAAGGCGACGGTCCCGACGAGCGCGACGACACCCACCACGGGGATCCGCACGCGCGCGATGAACTCGATCACGCGGCGCGCGCCGATGCACACGCCGAGGAAGAAGAACACCCAGATCCCGAGGCCCTGGACGAGGGCGACCCCCAGGTCAGTGCCCCAGCCCGCGATGCTCACGACGAGCGCCCCCACGATGCTGGCGATCATGACGGAACGGGACCGCCACGGGCGGACGAGCGCGGCCACCGTCGACACGGCCACGAGCCACGGCAGGAACCAGAGCTGCCCGTCCGGGTGCAGCAGGTCGAGTGTGCTCGTGATGCTCGTGGGCGAGTTCACGAGGGCGCCGGCAGCCAGTTTCACCACGCCCTGCACGAGCGACCACACGACGTAGACGTAGATGAACAGCACGTCGCGGCTGCGGAGGTACCGGCCGACGCCGTCACGATCGACGGCGCGAGCGACGAACAGGCCGCTGATGAACGCGAACACCGTGAGGTGCACGCTGTACAGGAGTCGGTCGGTGTCGATGTAGCCGGCGGCATGGCGGTCGATGATGTGCGCGGACGCCAGTCCGCGCAGGACGTGGCCGAGCACGATCATGATGATCGCGATGCCACGGGCGATGTCGAGGGTCGCGTCTCGGGTCGACGCGGTTCGGGTTCGGGTCGTCACGATCCGCAGCCTAGGGGGTGACGGGCCGTCGCGGGGGCGCCGGCGGTGTTCGGTGCCCCCGGAGGGATTCGAACCCTCAACTCGGCGATTTTAAGTCGCATGCCTCTGCCGTTGGGCCACGGGGGCGGCGCGGGCCAGCCGCGCACCGAGCGTTGCTCGGGAACGCGTTCCAGCCTAGATCGTCGGCACCCCGGACGTGGACGAGGCGGTCACCCCGTGGGGTGACCGCCTCGATCGTGGTCGATCCGCTGGCGCGGACGGAGTCGGCTACTCCGCCTTCGCGCTGACCGGCGCCGACTCCGCGGCCGGCTCGGCGACGGGCTGGGCCGCGGCAGCGGCGTCGGCCTTCGGCGCAGCGGCCTTCTTGGCGGCCGGCTTGCGCGTGGTCGTCTTCGCGGCGGGCGCGGCGTCGTCCTTCTTGACGTCCTTCGAGACGTCGTCGGCGGGGGTCGCGTAGACCGGGCCCGACGCACCCTCGGGCGTACCGGCCTCGGGCATCGGGGGCTTCGGGCGCGACGCGAACGTCTCGAACGCGGCACGCGGGGTCTCGCGGTCGTCGAGCGAGACGATGTCGCGGCCGAACATCGTGCCGGTGAGCCAGTCGCCGACCACGCGGACCTTGCGCTCCCACGACGGCATGGCCAGGCCGTGGTACCCGCGGTGCGCGCCCCAGGCGAGGAAGCCCTTCATCGCGAACTTGCCCGACTGGAACACACCGATGCCGAGGCCGAGGCCCGCCACCGCGCCGAGGTTCTCGTGCTTGTAGTCCTTCGGCTCCTCACCGCGGATGACCGCGACGAGGTTCTTCGCCAGCTGCTTGGCCTGGCGGACCGCGTGCTGGGCGTTCGGCACGCACATGCCGCCCACACCGCCGCCCGTGAGGTCCGGCACCGCCGCGACGTCACCGCAGGCCCAGGCGTCCGCGACGATCCCGTTGTCGTCCACGACACGGAGGTCCGGCTGCACACGGATGCGTCCACGCGGCTCGAGCGGGAGGTCGGTGCCCTTGACCATCGGGTTCGCCATGACACCCGCGGTCCAGATGATGAGGTCGGACTCGACGGTCTGGATCTCGCCCTCGTTCGGCTTGAACTGGCAGACGCCGCCGACCGCCGAGGCGAGCTGCGTGTCGAGGTGGACCTCAGCGCCGCGCTCGGCGAGGTTCTTGAGCACCCAGTGGCTGGTCTCGAGGGAGACCTCGGGCATGATGCGCCCCATCGCCTCGACCAGGTGGAAGTGGGTCTCGTCGAACGAGATGGTCGGGTAGTTCCGGAGCAGGTTCGTGGCGAACGACCGCAGCTCGGCGAAGATCTCGATGCCGGCGAAGCCACCGCCGACGACCACGACGGTGAGGAGACGCTCGCGCTCCGGGCCGGCGGGCAGGTTCGCGGCCTTCGCGAAGTTCGTGAGGATCTTGTCGCGGATCGCGGCGGCTTCCTCGATGGTCTTGAGGCCGATGGCCTCCTCGGCGACGCCGGCGATCGGGAACGTGCGCGAGACGGCACCGGCGGTCATGACGAGCGTGTCGTAGGTCTCCTCCCACGGCTCGCCGACCTGCGGCGTGATCGTCGCGGTCTTCGTGGCGTGGTCGACCTTGGTGACCTTGGCCGTGACGACACGGGTCTTGCCGAGGTGCCGACGGTGCGCGACCACCGCGTGCCGCGGCTCGATCGACCCGGCCGCGACCTCCGGCAGGAACGGCTGGTAGGTCATGTAGGGCAGCGGGTCCACCATCGTGACCTCGGCCTCGCCCGGGCGGAGCGCCTTCTCGAGCTTCCATGCTGTGTAGAAGCCGGCGTAGCCGCCGCCGACGATGAGGATCTTGGGCACGAGTGATGTCTCCTTGGATGGGGGTTTGCCGAGAGTTTACTCTCTGCCTCCGCCCACCCCGACTCCGCCGTCGTCCACCCCATCGTACGTCACGCAGGCGCACCGCTCGGGGCTCCAGGCCGCCCGTTCGAGCGCGAGGTCGCCGATCGGGTTCACGCCCGGCCCCGCGGCGAGGGCGTGCCCCACGAGCGCGTGCAGGCACTTCACCCGGTTCGGCATGCCGCCCGCGGTGACCCCCGCGATCTCCGCGACGACCTCGATCGACTCGCGGTCCGCCAGGTACGCCTCGTGCGCGGCACCGTACGCGTCGGCCACGGACTGCTCCTCGAGGAGGGCCGCGAGCTCCGGCATCGCACCCGTCGCCTCGAGCGTCGACACCGCGGCCGTCGCCGCGGGGTGCGTCAGGTAGTACAGGGTCGGGAAGGGCGTGCCGTTCGACAACCGGGGCTGCGTCGCCACGACCGTCGGCGCACCGCACACGCAGCGCGCCGGGATGCCGATGACGTCACGCGCGGGACGCCCGAGCTGGGCCGAGACGACGGCGACGTCACGGGCGGTGGGCGGATCGAACGGAGGAGTTGCCACGGGACGGTGATCCTACCCGGTGCACGATCCGTCCTCGGGCCGTCCGGCGCTGGGTACCCGCAGGTCGGCGCGCGATGCCCGCGCGATCAGCGATCAGCGATCAGCGATCAGCGATCAGCGATCAGCGATCAGCGCCCGGCGCCCGTGCCCGCGGTCGCACCCGTGGTCGGCGTCCCACTGCCCGAGACGTCCGGGGCGACGAGCTCGGACGTCGTCTTCTCGGTCAGCCCGGACTCGAGCACCGACGACAACATCGCCTGCACCCAGTCGACCTTCGGCGTCTGGAGCTTCGAGCTCACGGGGGTGCCCGAGTCGGTCGTCACGGCACTGGTCGAGCCCGACGAGGACCCGCTCCCCGCGCCCATGACGAGGTAGCTCGTCTCGCCCGGGTACACGTACAGCAGGCGGTCGCGCGCCTGGGCCTCGATGTAGGCGGGGTCGTCCCACCGCGCCACGTCCCGCTTCTTCGTCGCGACGTCCGCACGCTGCGCGGCGACCTGCTGCTCCTTCTGCGCGATCTCCTGCTGCTGCTGGATCAGCGTCCGCAGCGACGGCGCGAGCACCACGACGAACAGCACGACGATGCCGAGCATGAGGACGCTGAAGCCCGAGAACCGGATGTTCCGGAACCAGGCGCCGGACGGACTCGTGGCGGCGGGCATCGCTATCGGCACGCGACGGACGCGGGGCTTCGTCGAGGGCATGGAGCGACGATAACCCGGGCGCCGGTCCGGTCCGGGCAGCGGCACGGTCCGGACAGCGGCACGGTCCGGACCCGTCCCCCATCCCACGCGCAACCGACCACCGAGGACGCCGGGCACTGCCTCCCGCGCCCGTGCTCACACCGGTGATTCCACTGACGCGTCGTCCACCAGCCGACACACGGAACGGCCCCTGGGCCTCCCGGTCGGGAGGCCCAGGGGCCGGAGCGGCATCCGCTGGTCCGACGGTCCGGACCAGCGGGTGCTCAGCTCACAGGTGGGCGCTGCGCGGGAACGAGCTGCGGCCGGCGTACACGGCGGCGTCGCCCAGCTCCTCCTCGATCCGGAGGAGCTGGTTGTACTTGGCGACGCGGTCCGAGCGGGCCGGCGCACCGGTCTTGATCTGGCCGCCGTCCACCGCGACCGCGATGTCGGCGATCGTCGTGTCCTCGGTCTCGCCCGAGCGGTGGGACAGGATCGCGGTCATGCCGCTGCGCTGTGCGAGCGCGACGGCGTCGAGGGTCTCGGTCAGGGTGCCGATCTGGTTCACCTTGACGAGGATCGAGTTCGCCGCCCGCTCCTGGATCCCCTTGGCGAGGCGCTTCGGGTTCGTCACGAAGAGGTCGTCACCGACGATCTGCACCTTCGACCCGAGCTCGGCGGTGAAGTGCGTCCAGCCCTCCCAGTCGTCCTCGGCGAGCGGGTCCTCGATGGTGACGAGGGGGTAGTTGCCGACGAGGTCCACGAAGTACTGCGTGAACTCCTCGCTCGAGAGCTGCCCGCCCTCGAACGCGTACGTGCCGTCGGCGTAGAACTCCGTCGAGGCGACGTCGAGGCCGAGCGCGATGTCCTTGCCGGGGGTGAACCCGGCCTTCTCGATCGCGGCGACGAGGAAGTCGAGCGCGGCGCGGTTCGAGGCGAGCTCCGGGGCGAACCCGCCCTCGTCGCCGAGGCCGGTGGCGAGCCCCTGCTTCTTCAGCTCGCCCTTGAGCGCGTGGTAGGTCTCGACGCCCCACCGGAGGGCCTCGGAGAAGGACGACGCGCCGTAGGGCACGAGGAAGAACTCCTGGATGTCGACGTTCGTGTCGGCGTGGGCGCCGCCGTTGACGACGTTCATGAGCGGCACGGGCAGGGTGTGCGCGTTCGGGCCGCCGAGGTAGCGGAACAGGGGCAGGTCGGCGGAGTCCGCCGCGGCGCGGGCGACCGCGAGCGAGGCGCCGAGGATCGCGTTCGCGCCGAGGCGGGACTTGTTCTCGGTACCGTCGAGCTCGATGAGCGCCGCGTCCACGAGACGCTGGTCGGTGGCGTCGAAGCCCTCGAGCGCCGGGCCGATCTCGTCGAGGACACCCTCGACGGCCTTGAGCACGCCCTTGCCGCCGTAGCGTCCGGCGTCGCCGTCACGCAGCTCGTAGGCCTCGAACGCGCCGGTCGAGGCGCCGGACGGGACCAGGGCGCGCGAGACCACGCCGTCGTCGAGGAGCACCTCGACCTCGACGGTCGGGTTGCCTCGGGAATCGAGGACTTCGCGTGCTCCAACGGCATCGATCACGGCCACGGGGTACTCCTAACAAGCGGTAGTGGTGGTTGGACGAATCCGGGACCGATCCTAGCGAGCGGGGTCACTCGAGCGGTCGGAAGGCGAGGTCCTCGAGGGTGCTGTCGGTGTCCACCGTCGCGAAGGCGGTGAACCCCGCGGCGGCGAGCCCGGCCAACAGGTTCTTCATGTTCTTGGTCCGGCGTTCGAGGCGCACCCGGGCGTGGCCGGCCAGGACGTCCTGCTTGAGCGCGGCGAGGCGGGCGGGCGGGACGTCGCGGTCGTGGACGAGCACGACGGCGTCGGCGGTGGCGTCCTCGGGCAGCGTCACGAGGTCGACGAGGCGCTCGAACCCGAGCGAGAACCCGACCGCGGGGACGTCCTGGCCGAGGAAGCGCCCGATCATGCCGTCGTACCGCCCACCACCGCCGAGGCTGTACCCGAAGTCGGGGTGCGCGACCTCGAAGATGGTGCCCGTGTAGTACCCCATGCCCCGGACGAGCGTCGGATCGAACTGCAGTCGCACGCCGGGCAGGGCCGCACGCAGGGCCTGCAGGTCCCCGAACGCCTCGGCGTCGAGCCAGTCGGCGCCCACGACGCTGTCCCAGTCGGCCGTCGCGAGGTCGCGCAGCACGGCCTCGAGCTCGGAGGCGTCGTGTCCGGCCAGCCCCGGCAGTGCCACGAGTTCGCGCGCGACGCCGTCGGGGCCGATCTTGTCGAGCTTGTCGACGACGACGAGGGCGGCGTCGGCATCGGGCCCGTCGACGCCCCACGAGCCGAGCAGCGCCACGAGGATCCGCCGGTCGTTGACGCGGATGGTGGTCCCGGTGATGCCGAGGGCGTCCACGGCGTCGGTCGTCGCGCGGATGAGTTCGATCTCGGCGAGCGGCCCGGCCTCACCGAGGATGTCGATGTCGCACTGCACGAACTGCCGGTAGCGGCCTTTCTGCGGACGCTCCGCGCGCCAGACGGGCGCGATCTGCACGGACCGGAACACCGTCGGCAACTCGGAACGGTGGCTCGCGTAGAACCGGGCGAGCGGGACCGTGAGGTCGAACCGGAGTCCGAGGTCGGCCAGGTCGAGCGGCGCCTCGGCGACGCGGAGGTCCTCGACGGTGAGCCCCCGACGCATCACGGCGAAGGCCAGCTTCTCGTTGTCGCCGCCGAGGCCCGCGTGCAGCCGCGAGGCGTCCTCGACGACGGGGGTCTCGATCTCGTCGAAGCCGTGGCGCGTGTACACGCCACGGATCACGCCGAGCACGTGGTCACGGCGCGCCTTCTCGGCTGGGAGGAAGTCCCGCATCCCGCGGGGAGCCGTCACGACAGTCGCCATGGCCCCATCTTCCCAGAGCGCTTGCCGCCGCGCCGTCGGCGATGATATGCTGTATTCCAGTCGATCACCGCTCCACTGATCCATCACGGTGGTCGATCGTCCGCCCGCGTGGCGGGCCGCGGGGGGCCAGTGCTGCGGACTCCCGCGTCCGGCGTGGCGGCTGCGTGCCGCGGTCGCCGCGCGGAGGGCGCCCTCCTTTTCGGGTTGGGAGGGCGCCCTCACCTCGTCGTGTCGCCATGCGTCCGACGCCCGGCCCCAGGTCGCGCTCGGAGCCCCGCTGCATTCAGCGCGACCGCTCGCGCTCCGTCGCGCGGCCAGCCGCCTCGAGCGCGACGACCGCAGCGCGGAGGCTCGCCACCGGATCGACCCCGTCCGCCCGGGCCGCCGCGATCCGGTCGAGGAGCTCACCGCCCCACGCGGGGTCGACGGCACCGTGACCGTCCGCGCCGTCGGTCACCCCGGGCGTACGGTCCTGCCGAGCGGCGTCCGCGACGGCCTGCGCGAGGGGCACGGAACCGAGGCCGTGCTCGTCGATCCGCTCGAGGAGCTTCACGGACCGCTCGAGTGGGGGCATCGCCCGGGGCACGCCGTCGAACACGCTCGTGCGCGCTGCCTTCTCGGCCGACTTCGCCGCGCGCCACACCCGAACCACGTCGGCGAACGTCTCCGCGTGCTCGGCGCCGAACACGTGCGGATGGCGGCGGACCATCTTCTCGCGAGCGTGCTCGGCGACGTCGGCGAGCGTGAACGCGCCGCGACGCTCGGCGATCCCCGCGTGGAGCACGACCTGGTACAGCACGTCGCCGAGCTCCTCGCGGATCTCGACGTCGTCGTCCACGTCGATCGCGTCGACGAGCTCGTACGACTCCTCGACCGCGTACGCCGCCAGGCTCCGGTGGGTCTGCGCTCGGTTCCACACGCAGCCGTCGTCCGGCGCGAGCAAGCGATCGACCACCGCGGCGAGGGCCTCGACGACCGCGGCTCGGTCGGCGGGGTCGGCCTGGTCATCCTGATGCGGGGTCATGCTCCATCGTCGCACCTCGCGTGTGGACGTCGAGCGAACGTGTAACGCCAGCGGGGCGGCCGGACACTACTCAGTGTGGAGGACGAACCGGACGACGGCCCGCTCTGGGTCCTGGCGCAGCGCAACGATGGCGCCGCCTTCGCTGCGCTGTTCGATCGGCACCGTCCGCGTGTCTACCGACGGGCCACAAGCCTGCTCCAGACGCCGCACGACGCCGAGGACGTCACCGCCGCAGCGTTCTACGAACTCTGGCGGAAGCGGAGGACCGTCGTCCTGGTTGCGGGCTCCGTCGTGCCGTGGCTGCTGGTCACGACCGTCAACCTCGCGCGGAACCATCGTCGGGCGACCGCCCGGTACCGCCGGTTGCTCGACGAGCTCCCGCGGGACGACGACACGACGCCAGCGGTCGACGCGGAGGACCTCGAGGTCCGCGATCGCTTGCGCGCCTCCGTTCGCGCGCTCTCCCCGGTCGATGCAGCGCTCTTGGTCCTGACGAGCCTCGAGGGCATGCCGGTGTGGGAGGCGGCACAAGCGGTGGGCCTCAATCCGCCCGCCGCACGCGTCCGCCTCCACCGCATGCGCCGACGCCTCCGCGACGACCTGCACGACCTCGACCCGTCCATCCGAACCGCACCGGAAGGCACCAACCCATGAGCATCGACATGCAGCCCCAGACCGCCCTCGCCATCCGAGCCGAGCTCGCTGCCATCGGGACGCGGGCCAGCGGCCTCCAACGCCGCCAGCGCCGAGCACGCGTCACGGCTGCCCTCGTCGGCGTCGCGGCGGTCGGTCTGACCACCAGTGCGGCAGCACTCGTGGCGTCTGGTGTGCCCGGGTCCACGACGACCGCCGCGATCGGGGCCGCCACCACGGCGACGCACACCGGGCCGGCCCTGGTCGACATCGGGAAGGCGCCCGACAGGGCGGGCGCGGTGATCGTCGACATCACCTGCCTCAACCACGTCGGGATGGTGAAGGTGTCGACGGTCGACGGCGGCGGCGCCGGGTACAGCTGTCGCGACGGCGGCAGCATGCACGTCACGGATGGCCGAACACCAGCGGAGGGTCGGTCCCGGTTCAGCATCGAGGCCTCGCCGGGCACGCGGTGGCGGGCGGTCCTGCGGTACGCCAGCTCGGTCACGAGCGTGTGGGGCCTGAATGCCGAGGGACAGACGTACGGCGTCGAGAACAAGCACGGACACCCCGACCTCGTCCCGGCGACGGCGGACAACGGCCGCGAGGGCTGGGTGTTCTGGAACGACGTCGACCTGGCCGAGGAGACCGCGACGGTCGATGTGTACGAGTCCGACGGTGAAACGGTCATCGGGCACACCACGGTCATCGTGGGACTCCCGGGGGTACCGCTCGACCAGCGGTACATCGACGACCTCGACCCCGTCCGGACGGCCTCGCCCTCCCCCCACGGCACCAGGTGAACGCAGCCCCGACCACGCCGCCGTCGCCTGGTAGCGTCGGCGTGGCGTGTCGGGAAGTCTGGTCGACGGACCATCGACCGACCCCAACGAGACGGAGTCACCGTGCCCGCCATCGTCCGCTCCGAGCGCTTCAGCGCCGTCGCCCTGCTCACCGCCGCGGTCCTCGGACTCGCCGCCGCGAACTCCCCCCTCGGGCCACGACTCGAGCACCTGCTGGCGCTCCACACACCCTGGTCCGCGGTCGGACTCGACCTGTCGATCGCACACTGGGTCAGCGACGGGCTGCTCGTCGCGTTCTTCCTGCTCATCGCGATCGAGCTCAAGCACGAGCTGACGATCGGGCAGCTGTCGGATCCCCGGACCGCGATCGTGCCCGCGATCGCCGCCGTCGGGGGTGTCGTCGTGCCGGCGGTGCTCTACCTGGCGGTCACGCAGGACACCGGGCTCGAACACGGCTGGCCGATCCCCACCGCGACCGACATCGCGTTCGCGCTCGGGATCCTCGCGATCTTCGGCCGCGGGCTGCCGTCACGCCTCCGGGTGTTCCTCCTGGCGCTCGCGGTGCTCGACGACCTCATCGCGATCGTCATCATCGCGGTCGTCTTCGCGCATGGCACCGACCTGGGACTCCTCGGGCTGGCGGTCGTGGCCCTCGCGGCGTTCGCGGTGCTGGCCCGGTCCCTGCGCCGCGTCGGGCGCGCCCGGCCGTGGATCGTGGTCGGCCTCGTCGTGCTCGGCGTCGTCACGTGGTGGCTCGTCCTGCACTCGGGGGTCCACGCGACGATCGCCGGGGTGGCACTCGGGCTGGTGCTCCCCCGGCGCGCCGGGCACACGGTCCGGCACGCTGTCGAACCCTGGTCGAACGGGGTCGTCCTGCCGGTGTTCGCGTTCACCTCGGCCGCGGTCGCCGTGCCCGCGGTGGGGTTCGGTGCGCTGTCGCCGGCGTTCTGGGCGATCGTGCTCGCACTCCCGGTGGGCAAGGTCGTCGGCATCACGCTCTTCGGCGGGGTCGCGACCCATGTGTTCCGGCATCCTGAGCGCCCGACGCTGTCGCTCTCGGCGGTCGCCACCGTCGGCGTCCTCGGCGGGGTCGGGTTCACCGTCTCGCTGCTCATGAACGAACTCGCGTTCGTGCACACGCCGCAGGTCGCGGACCAGGGCACGCTCGCGGTCCTCGTCGGCTCGGGCGTCGCGATGGTGGCGTCGGCCGTCGTCGTCGCGCTCGGGGCACGCCGTGCGCGGTCCGAGCGCGCGGCCGCTCCGGGCGCGCCCTGACCAGAGCACGATCCGGCGGTTCCGCCGCGGGCCGGGCCCGGCGGGAGGCGCGGGGCGGGCCGGCCGGGAGGCGCGGGGCGAGCCCGTACCGTGCCTCCCGACCGGCGATCCCGCCCACGCCTACGCGGCCGGCGCCTGCTCCGGCACGTTCGCGCCGTAGATCGCCGTGAGGATCGACTCCACCCAGTCGATGAGCGCATCGTCCGGTAGCGGCTCGCCGTTCCGCTTCGGGAGCGGGATGCTCGTCGCGTTCTGCTGGGCGAACCACCGCGACCCCGGGAACATGCGGGTGAGCCGGACCTGCTGGGAATCGGCGAGCTCCTTGCCCGCGACCCGGAGGTTCGACCCCATCACGACGACGTCGGACAGGCCGACCTGCTGCGCCATGCGCCGGAGCCGCGAGACCTCGATGAGCGTCGTGACCGCCTTCGGGGGCGTGCCGTACCGGTCGGTGAGCTCGTCGAGCACCATGTCGATCGCGGCGTCCTGCGCCGAAGGAGCCGACGCGGCCGAGAGCTTCTGGTACGCCTCGAGCCGGAGCCGCTCGCTCTCGACGTAGTCCTCGGGGATGCGGGCGTCGACCGGGAGCTCGAGGCGGAGTTCCGTCTGCCCCTCGGCGACGTCGCCGCGGAACTGCCCGACGGCCTCGCCGATCATCCGGAGGTAGAGGTCGAACCCGACCCCCGCGATGTGACCGGACTGTTCGCCACCGAGCAGGTTGCCCGCTCCGCGGAGCTCGAGGTCCTTGAGGGCGACCTGCATGCCCGCACCGAGCTCGTTGTTCGCCGCGATGGTCTCGAGGCGGTCCTGCGCGGTCTCGGACAGGGGCTTGTCGGCGTCGTAGAGGAAGTACGCGTACCCGCGCTCGCGCCCGCGGCCGACACGACCCCGGAGCTGGTGCAGCTGCGACAGCCCGTACTTGTCGGCGCGGTCGATGATGAGGGTGTTCGCGTTCGCGATGTCGAGGCCGGTCTCGATGATGGTGGTCGACACGAGGACGTCGAACTTGCGCTCCCAGAAGTCGACCATCACCTGCTCGAGGGCCTGCTCGGACATCTGGCCGTGCGCGACCGCGATCCGGGCCTCGGGCACGATCTCGGCGAGGTGCGCGGCGGTGCCCTGGATGTCCTTGACGCGGTTGTGCACGTAGAACACCTGGCCCTCGCGGAGCAGCTCCCGCCGGATCGCCGCCGCGACCTGCATGTCCGACTGCGGCCCGACGAAGGTCAGGATCGGATGGCGGTCCTCGGGCGGGGTGGCGAGGGTCGACATCTCGCGGATGCCGGTCACGGCCATCTCGAGTGACCGCGGGATCGGGGTCGCGCTCATGGCGAGGACGTCGACGTTCGTCTTGAGCTTCTTGAGCTGGTCCTTGTGCTCGACGCCGAAGCGCTGCTCCTCGTCGATGATCACGAGGCCGACGTCCTTGAACTGCACCTGCTGGGACAGGATGCGGTGCGTCCCGATCACGATGTCGACCGTGCCGTCGGCGAGGCCCGCGATGGTCTCCTTCGATTCCTTCTCGGTCTGGAACCGGCTCAGGGCGCGCAGGTGCACGGGGAACCCGGCGAAGCGTTCCTGGAAGGTCTCGAAGTGCTGGCGGACCAGCAGCGTGGTCGGCACGAGGACCGCGACCTGCTTGCCGTCCTGCACGGCCTTGAACGCGGCGCGGATCGCGACCTCGGTCTTGCCGTAGCCGACGTCGCCGGACAGCAGGCGGTCCATCGGGATCGGCCGCTCCATGTCGGCCTTGATCTCGTCGATCGTGGTGAGCTGATCGGGCGTCTCGGCGAACGGGAAAGCTTCTTCGAGCTCGCGCTGCCAGGGGGTGTCCGGCCCGAAGGCGTGCCCCTTCGACGCCATCCGCGCCGAGTAGAGCTTGACGAGCTCCACCGCGATGTCGCGGACCGCCTTGCGCGCCTTGCTCTTGGCCGACGCCCAGTCGCTGCCGCCCATCTTGCTGAGCGTCGGGGCCTCGCCGCCGACGTAGCGCGAGAGCTGGTCGAGCTGGTCCGTCGGCACGTAGAGCTTGTCGCCCGGGTACCCGCGCTTCGATGGCGCGTACTCGAGCACGAGGTACTCGCGCTGCGTCTTGACCGCGTTCCGACCACCCGACGAGACCTCGCGCGAGACGAGCTCGACGAACTTGCCGATCCCGTGCGTGGTGTGCACGACGACGTCACCCGGCTTGAGCTGCAGGGGGTCGACGACGTTCTTCCGGCGGCTGGCGAGCTTCTTCACCTGCCGGGCTCCCTGCTGGGCGCTCCGGCCGTAGAACTCGGCCTCGGACATCACGAGCAGGCGGAGCTCCGGCACGGCGAACCCGTGCTCGACCGACGCGGTCGTGAGCAGCACGGCGCCGGGCTCCGGGGGCTCGGTGACGTCCTCGACCCGGGCGGCGACGCCGGCGTCCGCGAGGACCTGCACGGCACGCTCGACCAGACCGGCGCCCTGCGCGGTGACCACGACGGACCAGCCGTCTCGCGTGCGCTCGGCGACGTGCTCGACCGCGCCCTCGGCGCTGCCGGTGAAGCTCGGGACGGTCTCGGCGGGCACGCGGAGGTAGTCGCCCGCCGACTCGACCGCCTGCTCGTCGGTGAGGTCGGCACCGGAGTCGAACGGCGACACCGTCCACCAGGTGCGGTCGCCACGGGACTGCTTGAGCGCCCCGAGGGACAGGAAGTTGCCGGCGTCGAGGTCGATGGGGGCCTGCGCCCCGGCGGTCGCCGCACTCCACGCGGCCTGCAGGAACTCCTGGTTCGTCTCGGCCAGGCTGTGCGCCCGGGCGACGACACGCTCGGGCGAGAACACCGCGACGACCGCCGAGGACGGCAGGTAGTGGGTGACGGGCACGAGGCGGTCGACCAGGGCGGGCGCGAGGGACTCCATGCCCTCGACCGGGATGCCCTCGGCGATCTTGGCGAGCATCTGGGACAGGCTCGGGAACTCGTGGAGCATCTCGCGCGCCCTCTGCCGGACGCTCTCGCCGAGCAGGAGCTCGCGGCTCGCGGTGAGCTCCACCTGCCCGAGGTCCTCGTCCGTCGAGCGCTGGTCCGCGACGCTGAACGCCTTGATCGCGTCGATCTCGTCGCCGAAGAAGTCGATGCGGACCGGGTGGTCGGCCGTCGGCGGGAAGACGTCGAGGATGCCGCCGCGGACCGCGAACTCGCCACGGCGGGACACGAGGTCGACCCGGGCGTAGGCGAGGTCGACGAGGGCGCCGGCGAGCTGCGTGAGGTCGTTGCCCCGGGAGTTCGTCCGGAGCACCAGGGGTGCCATCGCGGTCATGTTGTCCGCGATGGGCTGGAGCGCGGCGCGCACGCTCGCCACGACGACGATCGGCCCACGGGGTTCGCCCCGGTCGGCGGCGGCCTGCCAGTCGGCGAGGCGCCGCAGGGTGTTGATGCGCGTGCCGACCGTCTGCGCGCTCGGGCTCAGGCGCTCGTGCGGCAGGGTCTCCCACGCGGGGAACTCGAGGACCTCGGCCTCGGGCACGTAGCACCGGACGGCGTCACGCACGCCCTCGGCCTCGCGCCCGGTGGCGGTGATCACGAAGGCGCACTGCGGGCCGTCCCGCTCGGCGAGCAGCGCCGCCAGCAACGGGACGCGGAGGCCGTCGACGACGGAGAAGTCGGCGTCACGCGGGGCGGCGGCGAGGACACGATCGAACGCGGAGGCGCGCGCGAGCGCAGGGATGATGCCCGAGATCGTCACTCATCCGATGGTACCGGCGCCCTCCGACAGGCGATCCGGCCCGCCGCGTGCTGTGGGCGAACGGAAGGGAGATGGGCGGGCGCACACCGAGCCTCCCGGTCGTCCCACGACGGTCAGGCCGGCGCGTGGAACCGCTGCTGCGCGGCGAGGAGGCCGTCGGTCGCGATCGCCTCGACCGCGTCGGCGGCCTCGGCCAGGAGCGACGGCAGCACCTTGCGCTCGGTCGACGAGAAGTCACGGAGCACGTAGTCGGCCGGGTCCTGCCGACCGGGCGGGCGGCCGATGCCGACGCGGACCCGAGCGAACTCGTTCGTCCCGCAGGCCTTGATGATGTCGCGGAGCCCGTTGTGCCCGCCGTGCCCGCCGCCGGATTTGAGCCGGAGCGTGTCGAAGGGCAGGTCGAGCTCGTCGTGCACGACGACGAGATCGGCGGGCGTCAGACCGTAGAACGACAGGGCAGCCGACACCGGGCCGCCGGACGTGTTCATGAACGACGCGGGCTTGACCAGGATGAGCTTCGGCCCACCCGGGGCCGTGCGGCCCTCGGCGACCTGCGCGGGGGTCTTGTGCTTCCGGAAGGTCGCACCGATCCGCACCGCGAGGTCGTCGAGGACCATCTGTCCGACGTTGTGCCGGTTGCCGGCGTAGTCGGGCCCGGGGTTGCCGAGCCCGACCACGAGCAGCGTTCGTTCCGCCATGGGCGTCGGGAGGCTCGCGGACTACTCCGCGGCGTCCTCGCCGGCCTCGTCGCCCTCGTCACCGGCGCCGCGGGGCGTGCTGATGCTGACGACCAGGGCCTCCGGGTCGGTGTCGAGCTCGGCGCCCTCGGGGAGCGTGATGTCCGAGGCGTGCAGCTGGGCACCGTCCTCGAGGCCCGTGACGTCGACGACGACGTGCTGCGGGATGTTCGTCGCGAGGACGACCAGCGACAGCGTGGACTCGTCCTGCACGTGGATGGTGCCCGGAGCCGACTCGCCCTCGACGACCACGGGGACCTCGACGGTGACCCGCTCGCCCTGACGGAGCACGACGAGGTCGATGTGCTCGATGATCTGCCGCACCGGGTCACGCTGGACGTCCTTGACGAGCACGAGCTGCGTGGCGCCCTCGATGTCGAGCTCGATGATCGCGTTCGCGCGGCGGACGACGAGCATCGTGTCGTGCCCGGGCAGCGTGACGTGCTGCGGGTCGGTGCCGTGACCGTAGACGACGGCGGGGATCTTGTCGGCGGCGCGGAGCTTGCGTGCCGCGCCCTTGCCGAATGCGGTGCGGTGCTCGGCGGCGAGCTGGTACTGGTCGGCCATGGTGGTGCCTCCTGGGTGGGGACGACCGCCATGCGGCCGTCGTCGGTCAGTGTGTTCGACTCGAACGCGTCACAGCGCCAGGAGGGCCCGTGATCCGGGGCCACCGCCGGTCACCCGCACGGAGCACGGGACCGGATCTCCTACCGCGTCGATCACGGCCGCGCCTGCGCACGACCCTCGCCGAAGTCCAGTCGGTCACTCTAGCGCATGTCGTGCGCCTCGTCCGCGCCGGGCGTCGGGAGCGCGGTCACGAACGCGTCGACCGCGGCGAACGTGGCGTCGGCGCGCTCGAGCTGCGGCAGGTGGCCCGCCGCCTCGACCACGACGAACCGCGCGTCGGGCAACGCATCCGCGAGCGCGGCCCCGTACGCGGGGGTGACGATGCGGTCGCTGTCACCCCACAGGACGAGCGCCGGGACCCGCACGTCGGCGAGCCGGGAGGCGAGGGTCGGGTCGGCCATCGCGGCGCCGCCCGCGTAGGTCCGGAGCGCGGCCATGTTCGCGGCCTGGACGCGCCGGCGCTCGTCCGAGAGCGTCGCCGGGTCGAGGTACCCGCGCTCCGGGTCGTGCCAGGCGTACTCAGCCACCCCGCGCGCGTCGAGCGCGAAGAAGTCGCGCACCGGCTCGTCGGGCACCGTCACGCCCACCGCGTCGACGACGAGGAGCGCGCCGACCGCGTCCGAGCCGCGCTCTGCCGCCTGGACGGCCATCTCGAGCGCGATCCAGCCGCCGAGCGAGTTGCCGACGAGCACGGCGTTCCGGGCGTCGCGCTGCTCGAGCAGGTCGAGGTACACGCCCGCGAGTGCCCGCACCGTGTCGAGGTCGTCCGGACGGTCGGTGCCGTTCCACCCCGGGTGCGTCGGTGCGATGACGTGGTGCGTCTCGGCGAGGTGCGCCACGAAGGGCGCCACCGTCGCGGGGCCGCCGCCGCCGTGCAGCACGAGGGCGAGGGGGCCGTCGGTGCCGCGTTCGTCGAGGGTGATGTCCATGGTGTCGCTCCTGTCTCAACATGTTTATCTAATGCTGCTGATACGGTAGCACCATGACGACGGACCTGCGACGACTCGGCCGGATGGTGAAACAGGCGCAGTGGCGTGACCACCGTGCGGTCGACGCGGCCCTGCACGGTGTCGGGACGACCCTCGCCCAGTGGGACGCCCTCCGCGCGATCGCCACCCGCCCCGGGGCCTCGGCGCACGCGCTCGCACTCGTGACGTTCCAGAGCGACCAGGCGTTCGGGACCCTCACGACGCGCATGGCCACGCGGGGGCTCGTCGAGCGCCATCCCGGGGTGGGCCGCCGGGTTCGGTACGAACTCACCGCCGAGGGTGAACGGCTCCTCGTAGCCGGACAGGAGGCCGCGGACCGGACGCTCGCGACGCTGTTCGCGCCCCTCGACGAGGCGGACCGGGCGGCATTGACGTCGATCCTCGGCCGGCTGCTCGGCGAGGACGACGACGGGGGCAGCGCCGACGGCGATGGTGCCGACGGTGGTGCCCACGTGGGCTCGGACACGCCGGAGGACGACCGGTAGCAGACGCGGGCTCAGCCCACCTCACGCCGGTGCGCGCGGGCCCGCCGGAGCGCCGTCCGCGCCTCGTCCGCGCGTTCCTCCGCGGCGTCGCGATCGTCCTCGAGCCGCTGCGTCTCCCGTTCGGCGTCGTCGAGGTCCCGGCGGACCGCGGCGAGCTCCTCCTCGAGGTCGTGCCGGCGCCCCTCGAGGTCACGACGGCGCTGGTCGGCGTCGTCGAGCGCGTCCTCGAGGCGCTCGAGGTCGTCGTCGGCGGTCCGGGAGGCGTCGCGTGCCGCCGCCTCGGCCGCCCGGGCCTCCTGGCGGACGCGGTCGTGGTCGTGGTCGTCGCCCTGCGTCGGACGGGAGGACCGGGGCGCGTCCGCCGGATGGCCACCGGTCGCGCGGCGCGGACGGCCGGTGCCGCCGCGCGACCGGCGGGGTGGCGTCGACTCGGGCTCCGGCTCCGGCTCCGCGTCGGGCTCCGGCTCCGGCTCCGCGTCGGGCTCCGGCTCCGGCTCCGGCTCCGGCTCCGGCTCCGGCTCCGGCTCAGCCTCGGCGCCCTCCCCGTCGATGTCGGGCACCGCCTCGGGCACCGCCACGGCGCCGTCGAGGTCGACCGGCTCGAACCCGACGGCCTCGAGCGCGCGGACGAGCATCCCGGACCGCACGGCAGCACCCGCACGGGGGTCCGCCATGGCCGCCTCGACCGTCGCCCCGACCTGCTCGAGCACGACGTCCGACGGCTCGTGCCCGGCGTCGCGAGCCAGATCGGCCCCGGCATCCGTGAGCGACGCCACGAGCGAGGCCCGCTCGCGCCGGAGCCGGCTGATCGCCCGCGGGTCGGCGTGCTCCTGCGCAGCGCGGAGCGCCGGTCCGAGGTCGACCGCGTCGTCGAGGGCGCCCTGCGCCGCGAGCAGGTCGACGACCCACGCGGCGGGCGAGGGCTTGCGGAGCGCCTTCACGCCGTCCGACAACGCCCGGTCGCGCTTCCGGAGGTCGCGTGCCCGCGCGGTCCGTTCGGCGACGAAGTCCTCGGGGCGTCGCCGGTACAGCTCGCGCGCGACGGCGGCGAGCTGCTCGGGGTCCATGCCGCCGAGTCTGCCCCGCGCCGCGACCGCCGGCTCGCGCCTCACCCGCCGGCTCGCGCCGCATCCACCGCTGCGGACGTCGCCGCCCTGCCAAGGGTGCCCCCCGACCGGGTCGCGAGGCCGTGCGCGACCTGTCCGAGCGAATCGGATCCTGCGAACTCGTACAGGTTATTCGGCTGACCCCCGAACAGGTGACAGGGCGCTCCACGGACCCTCACATCCGCGCTCGGCAGTCAACAGGCGTGCCTGAGAATCAGCCGAATCCGGGGGTACGGAAAACCGTTACGTTTCTGGTCGCTCACGACCTTCAGGGAGGAACGAGCCCATGGACAACACGGACCCGACCATGAACGAGACCACGACGAGCGGAACGGACCGCTCGGCCCGGCACCGCCTGCGCTGGGCGCTCCCGGTGACGGTCGCCGCGGTGGCGTCGTCGGTGGCGCTGATGGCATGTGCGCTGCCCCAGGGCGGCACCACCGCCGACGCTGCGACCACCGCCTCCTCGAAGCCGAGTGCCACTGCCGCCCCCGCGGCGGCGTCGCCCGCGGCGACGACGGCCACCCCGGTAGTGCGGGCGGACGTTGCGTCGCCCGCCCCGCGCACCATCACCGCGACCACGGCCGCCGCGAGCGCGTCGGCGGTACCGGCGTCGGCAGTGACGGCCACGACCGCCGCAGCATCCGGGATCGTGCGCGGCAAGGGCATCTCGCCCGGCGGCCTGTACGAGTCGGAGATCAACACGATGTCCGCCAGTGGAGCGCGCTCGGTGTTCCAGGACATGCGCTCCGCGGGCGTGCAGTGGGTCCGGCTCGACTACAACTACGCCGGCAACCCCACCGGGCACGGCGGCGCCTCCGACCAGACGATCACGCAGGCCCGGATGGCGGGTCTCAACGTCGAGGTCATCTTCGGTGACGGCACGGCATCCATGCCGGAATCCGCCGGGTACTCGGCGCAGAACGGCTGGATGACCTACTCGGTGCGGCGCCTCGCGGCCGGGGGCATCCACGACTTCGAGATCGGCAACGAGGTCAACCTCGGCTGGACGTGGGCGGGCGGCCACGCGAACCCCGCTGCCTACGCCGGTCTGCTGCGCACGGTGTACCCCATCATCCACCAGGCCGACCCGCAGGCCACCGTGCTCATGGCGGGCATGGCACCGTTCGGGCGGCAGGCCTCGGGGAGCGGCCCCCAGGGCAACGACTACAACCCCATCGACTTCATCCGCCAGATGTACTGGAACGGTGCGGCGGGCTGGTTCGACGCCGTCAACCTGCACCCGTACACCTACCCGGTGATGCCGATGACCGCAGACGGCGGCTACAACCTGCTGTCCGTCCTGCCGGACCTGCTCGCCGTCATGCGCCAGTACGGGGACGGTTCGAAGCCGATCTGGTGGACCGAGAGCGGCATGCCGACCGGCTCGGACGGCAACTACCCGGCGTTCTCCGTCGGGCAGCAGCAGGAGACCATCAAGGAGCTGTACCAGATCGCCGCGCAGTACCCGCAGGTCGGGCCGGTGTTCCTCTACGGCTGGCAGGACGACGGCCAGGACGGCGACTTCGGGCTCTACACCTGGTCACACCAGCGCAAGGCGTCCTTCGACACCTTCGCCGGGATCGCCGCGCAGTAGCGACATCGAGCGACGTCCTCCGCGGGGTCACCAGTCGTGCACGGTGCCGTCCGCCAGGCGGTTGTACGGCAGGTACGCCTGCTCGTACGGGTACTTCCCCGCCTCGTCGACGTCGAGGTCCACCCCGATGCCCGGCTGGTCGCCCGGGTGGAGCAGACCGTCCTCGAACGTGAAGGACTGCTGGAACACGGCGTTCGTCCGAGCCCCGTGCTGCATGTACTCCTGGATCCCGAAGTTGTGGATCGCGAGGCCGAGGTGCATCTGGGCCGCCATCCCGACCGGTGAGATGTCGGTCGGCCCGTGGAACCCGGAGCGGATCTGGTACTGCGCGGCGTACTCGACGAGCTTCCGCAGATGGCTGATCCCGCCGGTGTGGGTGACCGCGCTCCGGACGTAGTCGATGAGTTGCTCGCGGATGATCTGCTGGTAGTCCCAGAGCGAGTTGAACACCTCGCCGATCGCGAGCGGTGTCGTGGTGTGCTGGCGGACGAGCCGGAGGGCCTCGGGGTTCTCGGCCGGGGTGCAGTCCTCGAGCCAGAACAGGTCGTACGGCTCCAGGGACTTGCCGAGCTGCGCGGCCTGGATCGGGGTCATCCGGTGGTGGGCGTCGTGGAGCAGCGGCAGCTCGGGCCCGAACTCGTTCCGCACGGCCTCGAACACGGTGGGCACGTGGCGCAGGTACGACCGGGTGTCCCAGTCCTCCTGCGCCGGCAGGGCCCCGCGCTGCGCGGGCTCGTGGTCGTACCGGACGCCCTGGTCGCCGTCGAGCCGGGCGTTCGACGCGATGCCGTAGATGCTCTTGAGCCCGGGCACGCCGGTCTGCACGCGGATCGACCGGTAGCCCTGCTCCTGGTGTTCCCGGATCGAGTCGAACAGCTCCGGCAGGTCCTTGCCCGACGCGTGTCCGTACGCCATGAGCCCCTCACGCGAGGCGCCGCCGAGCAGCTGGTACAGGGGCATGCCGGCGGCCTTGGCCTTGATGTCCCAGAGCGCGATGTCGACCGCGGCGATGGCGGCCATCGTGACGGGACCGCGACGCCAGTACGCCCCGCGGTACAGGAGCTGCCAGGTGTCCTCGATGCGCGAGGCGTCGCGGTCGATGAGCATCGGCACGACGTGGTCACGCAGGTACGACACGACGGCGAGCTCACGGCCGTTCAGCGTCGCGTCCCCGAGACCGGTGATGCCGTCCTCGGTCGTGAGCTTCAGGGTCGTGAAGTTCCGGTCCGGGCTCGTCACCACGACCTCGGCCTTCGTGATGCGCATCCCCCGCGCACCCCGGGTGGAGCTCGTGGAGGGGAGGTCGGTGGCGGTCATGCGGTCGCTCCTCGTGTCGGATCGACGGCCTCGTCGCCGTCGTCGGTGTCCATCATGGTCCTGATGCGGGTCGCCGCCGCGGTGATCGCGGCCACGACCGGGTCGGTGTCGAGGTCCGGGTCGAGCACCGCCAGCACGTCGTGCACGTCGGCGTCCGGGGCGGGGGCGCCATCGTCCGACACGAGGTCGGCCTGCAGGGCGCAGTGCAGCCACCACGCCGCGACGACCGTCGCCGTGCCGGGTCCGACGCCGGCGTCCGGATCGCGCGCGAGCCGCCGCCGCAGGGGGTCGACGATCCGCACGGGGAGCTTGCGCGACCCGTCGCTCGCGATCTGTCGCAGCGTGTGGCGGATCCGCGGGTTCGCCCATCGCTCGAGCATCGCCGCACGCGCGGCGGCGATCTCGTCGGCCGGGAGGCGCACCTCGGCTCCGGCCTCGTCCCACAGCTGGTCGACGCGGCCGCGGCAGCGCGGGTCGGCGATCGCCTCGGCCACCGTCGTGTGCCCGAGCAGGAGGCCGAGGTAGGCGAGCAGCGAGTGCGCGGCGTTGAGGAGCCACAGCTTCCGCTGCTCGTACGGCTCGACGTCATCGACGATGCGGACCCCGGCACGCTCCCATGGCGGCCGGTCCCCCGCGAAGCGGTCGGCGAGGACCCACTCGGCGAACGGCTCGGCGACGACCGGCACGCGGTCGTCGGGCACCGCGCCGGGCAGCTCCTGGACGGCGGCGCGGTCCTCGTCGGTCGTGGCCGGGGTGATCCGGTCGACCATGGCGTCGGGGAACGTCACGTTCCGGTCGATCCAGGCGAGGAGGTCCGGGTCCGCCCCGACCGCCTCCCGCACGGCCCCGGCGAGGACCCGGCCGTTCCCGGCGAGGTTGTCGAGGCTGACGAGCGTGAGGGGGCCGCCCTCCGCGGTCGCCCGCGCCCGGAGGCCGTCGACGAGCCGGTCCGCGACGCCGGACCCCGGCCGGTAGCCGGCCTCGGTGACGGTGAGCGTGACGATCGCCGTCGTCGGGGACGCGAGGGCGGTCCTCCAGGCCGCTGTGTCGGACCCGGGGTGCGCGGCGACGACGACGTCCATGGCGGTCGCGGTGTCGCCGTCGGCCGCGCGCTCGACGAGCGTGTACCGGCAGTCCTGCGCCGTGAGCGTGGTGGCGGCGTCGGGTGACCGCCCGGTGAAGCCGACGATGCCCCAGGCGCGTCCGTCGTCGTCGGTGCCGGCGCGTTGCGTGTACCAGGCGAGGTGGGCGCGGGCGAACGCACCGATCCCCAGGTGGACGATGCCCGGTCGGCGGTCGGGTGCGGTGCCGCCCGTCACGGGGTGTCCGTCGACACGAGCGAGCGGAGGAACGCGAGGTCGTCGGCCGTGCGGTCCACGAGGGGCAGCTCGGTCGAGAAGTCCTCGACCGTGACCCAGCCGTCGTACCCGACGGTCCGCAGGTCGGCGAGGTAGTCCGCGACGGACTCCTGCCCGGTCCGGAGCGTCGCCCACTCGTGCACCCACACCGTGCTGCCGTCCGCGCGTCGGTCGTCCGTCGGCACCCAGCGGACGTTCTTGACGTGCACGTGCGCCAGGTAGGGGCCGAGCAGCTCGAAGGCGGCGAGGTGGTCCTCACGTCCCTCGGTGACGAGGTTGCCGAGGTCGTGGATGACCCCGACGTGCGCGGGGTCGAGACCGTCGACGAGCCGGAGCGCCGCGGACGCCGACGCGGTGATCGTGCCGTGGTGGAGCTCGACGAGCGCCTGCACTCCGAGCTCCGCGGCCCGCGCGGCGATCCACTCGAGGTCGGCGCGCGTGCGGTCGAACAGCTGGGGGTACGGGGTGCCCGTCCGGGTGTGCGGCATCGTGACCCGGACGCGCTCGGCCCCGAGCTCCGCGGTGGCCCGGAGCATCCGCAGGACCGCGTCGTGGTCCGACGCCTGCTGGTACCCGCCGATGCCGGAGTACGCGAGCCCCGAGCCGGCGGTGACGCGCGCGATCTGCCCGAGCCGGTCCTCCAGGCCCGTGAACGGCCAGGTGGCACGGTTGCCGGCCCAGAACCCCGGTGCGCCCTGGGCGTCCGGTTGGTCTGTGACACGCCACTCGACGCCGTCCCAGCCCTGCGCGGCGAGCATCGACACGGCCTGGTCGGGGGTCCACTCCGGCGTCGCCGCCGTGAACACCGAGAACCTCACGCGAGCACGCTCCCCGGGCCCGGGCCGACCATGGGTTCGACGTCGTCGTACCGGCCGCTCAGGACGTCGTCGACACGGACCGGCACGCCGAGCGTCGCCGACACGTACAGGGCCCGCACGGTCGCCAGGGACAGCAGGGCGGCCTCGACCGTCACCCCCGGCTCGCGCCCGTCGCGGATCGCGTCGACGAGGTCGTCGTACTGCCGAGCGTGGCCGTGGAGGAACGCGTCCGGCTCCGACGGGCCGCCGACGACGTGCTCGGGCGGCACCACCTCGGCCCGTTGGTCCGTGGCACCCGCGACGGCCTGGGCGCCGCTCGTCGTCGACGCGGACACCAGGGCCGCGTCGTCGGGCGCCATGTGGAAGAAGGCGAGTCGGTCGTCGTCGACGATCGCCGAACCGCGCGTGCCGTGCACCTGGTACCGCGCGGACAGCCCCGGGTAGGCGGCCGTCGTGCAGTGGACGACGGCGAGGGCGCCACCGTCGAACAGGACCGTCGCGACCGCGGTGTCCTCGACCTCGATCCGCTCGTGGGCGAGTCGACCGGTACGCGCCGACACCTCGACCGGGCGCCCGAGCGTCCAGACGAGCAGGTCGACGGTGTGCACACCCTGGTTCATGACCGCGCCACCGCCGTCGAGCGCCCAGGTACCCCGCCAGTCGCCGGAGTCGTAGTAGCCCTGCGAGCGGTACCAGGCGACGCTCGCGACGCCGCTCGTGAGGGTGCCGAACCCGCCCGAGTGCGCGGCCCGGGCCACCGCGACCGAGGCCGGGTCGAACCGGTGCTGGCTCACGACGGACACGACGAGCCCCCGGTCGCGAGCGGACGCGGCGAGCGCCGCGAGCTTCCGTGCCCGCGGGATCGTCGTGTCGAGCGGCTTCTCGATGAGGACGTGCTTGCCGGCCGCGATCGCCGCGGTCGCGAGGTCGACGTGCATCCCCGACGGCGAGCAGATCGCGACGATGTCGATCGCCACGGCGTCGACGGCCTCGCGGATGGTCGTCGCCGTCAGGGGTCGCTGCACGCCGGTCGCGGCGATCTCGTCCGCCAGGGCCACGGCCGCCGCGGGGACGGCGTCGACGAGGGCGACGAGGTCGAGGTCCGGGTGCTGTGCGGCGACACGGGCGTGGTGCTGGCCGATGACGCCCGCGCCGACGACGGCGAGGCGGAGCGGTGGGGCCGCGTCGGTGGGGCTGGTGCTCATCGCAGGGTGACTCCGATCTGTCGCGTGAGGTCCCGGAACGCGCGGGCGGCACGACCGAACGCGGCCGGTCCGCTCGATCCGCCGAGCCGGGTGGCACTCGCCAGGTGGGGCTCGAGGGAGGCGTGGCCGTCGTACCCGGCGTCGCGGAGCGCCGTCAGGGTCTCGCGGAGCTCGCCGTCGCCCTCGCCCGCGGGGACGACCGTGCCGTCGGCGGCCAGGGCGTCCTTGACCTGGAGGTAGACGACGTACGGGGCGAGGAGGTCCCAGCCGTCGGTGAACGGGCGCACCCCGCACTGGACGTAGTTCGCGTTGTCCCAGGCCAGGCGGAGCGCGTCCGATCCGACGGACTCCACCACGTCGAGCACCCGCTCGGGGACGTCGCCGTAGATGTCCTTCTCGTTCTCGTGCAGCAGTCGGACGCCCTCGCGCTCGGCGACGTCGGCGAGGGCCCGCATCCGCGTGAGGACCGCGTCGCGGACGTCCTCGGGGGTCTGCTCGGGCGACCGGTAGAACGAGAAGACCCGGATGTCCCGGGTCCCGAGGGCGTGCGCGGCGGCGATCGCCCGCTCGAGCCGCGTGACCTCGTGCTCGACGGGCAGGCCGACGTCGACCTTGCCGATCGGGGAGGCGACGGCCGAGACGGACTGGCCCCGGTCCTCCAGGAGGCGGTGCAGGCCGGCGAGCTGGTCCTCGTCGAGGTCCACGACGTTGACGCCCCACGCGCTGCGGACCTCGATCGCGCTCGCGCCGAGGGCCTGGAGCACGGCGACCTGGACGACCGGGTCGTCGTCGATCTCGTCGCCGAACCCCGAGAGGGTCCAGGCGGGTGCCTCGGTCATGTCGTCCTCCAC
Organism: Curtobacterium sp. MCBD17_013; assembly: GCF_003234565.1. GTDB lineage: Bacteria > Actinomycetota > Actinomycetes > Actinomycetales > Microbacteriaceae > Curtobacterium. The sequence goes on from NZ_QKTU01000019.1 coordinate 35,473, forward strand.
GCCTCATGCTGGACCGGTCGGGATGCGGCACCGCGGAGGGTCCGCACCGACCCGTGTCGATGCTGCCGCTGTGGCAACGCTGTGGCAACCCGTTGCCATCGCGTTGCCACGGGCCCTACGGTCGGTGGCACGACCGAGCGCGCGAGGAGGCCGCCACGTCCGAGATCCAGGAGCCCCGCCGCGTGACGATCCGGGACGTCGCGCGGGCGGCCGCGGTCGCGCCCTCCACGGTCTCGCGGGCACTGGCCCGGCCGGGCCGCGTCAACGCCGCGACGCGCACCCGCATCGAGGCCGCCGCACGGGCCCTCGGGTACACGGCGCCGCGCAGCGAGCGCGGCACCCGGGACGTCGGGGCGGTCGCGGTCGTCGTGCCGGACGTGACGAACCCGTTCTTCTTCGACGTGATCCGCGGGGCACAGCACCGGCTCGCCGCGGCCGGCCGGACCCAGCTGCTCGTGGACACCGAGGAGTCCGCGGGGACCGAAGCAGCCACCCTCGGCGCGATCGCGTCACGGGTGGACGGCGCGGTGCTCGCCGCCTCGCGCCTGAGCGACGGCGAGATCGCACGGTTCGCGGGCCTCCTACCGGTCGTCGTCCTGAACCGGCGCGTGCCGTCCGTGTCGAGCGTGCTCATCGACACACCGGGCGGGGTCGGGCGGGCGCTCGAGCACCTCGTCTCGCTCGGACACCGGCACGTGCTGTACGTCGGCGGCCCCGAGACCTCGTGGTCGAACGAGCGACGGTGGCGGGCGCTCGCCGCCGCCGCCGCGCGGCTGCGCGTCCGGGTCGACACGGCTGGGCCGTTCGCGCCGGTCGTCGACTCCGGTGCGGCCGCCGCGGACGCCGCCGTCACCGCCGGGGTCACCGCGTGCATCGCGTTCAACGACCTCATCGCGATCGGGATGCTGCGCCGCCTGCGGGAGCGGTCGGTGCGCGTGCCCGTCGACATGAGCGTCGTCGGGTGTGACGACATCTTCGGCGCCGACTTCTGCGATCCGCCGCTCACCACCATGACGTCGCCCATCGAGCAGGCCGGACGCGTCGCCGTGACGATGCTGCTGCGGCGCATCGGCGGCGGTGTCCCGACCGACGCCGACGCCGCCGCCGCCGTCGTCGCCGACGCCGTCGCGGAGCACCCGACGGACTCGGTCGCCCTGCCCACCCACCTGACCGTCCGCGGGTCGACCGGGCCCGCCCCCGGCACCGAACGGAGTCCCGCATGACGAGCACCGACGCCCCCGCCGACACCGGCCGACCGATGGTCCCGCACCCCGACCGGCTGTTCCCCGCCGACCCGACGACGCGGTCGGTCGCCCGCCGCCTGTACGACGAGGTCGCCGAGGCCCCGATCCTGTCACCGCACGGACACGTGCCCGCCGAGGTGCTCGCCGACGACGAACCGTTCCCCGACCCGGCCGCGCTGCTCGTCACCCCGGACCACTACGTGCTCCGCCTGCTCCACGCCAACGGGGTGCCGCTCGACGCGCTCGGGCGCGCGCCGGTCGACGGGACGGGTGTCGTGCCTCCCGGCCGTGCCGTCTGGCGGACGCTCGCCGAGCACTGGGACGACTTCCTGGCCACCCCGGTGCGCGCGTGGTTCGAGACCGAGCTGCACGACGTGTTCGGGCTGACGGAGGAGCCGTCCGGCGCGAACGCCGACGCCCAGTACGACCGACTGGCCACGGCCCTCCGCGACCCCGGGATGCGCCCCCGCGCACTGTTCGACCGGTTCCGGATCGCGGTGCTCGCGACGACCGACGACCCGACGTCCGACCTCGCCGCGCACGCCCGACTGGCGGCCGACCCGGCCTTCTCCGGGCGGGTCATCCCGACGTTCCGTGCCGACGCCGTGTTCGAGCCGTCGCGCCCGGGCTGGAGGGACGTGGTCGCGCGGATCGGCGAGGCCGCCGGCATCGACACGGGAACGCACGCCGGGTTGCTCGAGGCGCTCCGGACCCGCCGCCGGTACTTCATCGAGCACGGTGCGACCGCGACCGACACGGGGGTCCTCGACGCCGGGTCCGCACCGCTGTCCCCGGTGGACCGGGAGCGCATCCACGCCGCCGCACTCCGGGGGCCGACCGCGCTCACCCCGGACGACGCCGCCGCGTACCGCCACGACATGCTGTACCGCTGGGCCGAGATGTCGTGCGAGGACGGCCTGGTCATGCAGTTGCACGCGGGGGTGCACCGGAACCACCACCGGCCGTCGTTCGAGCGCTACGGGTCCGATGCCGGCCACGACCTGCCCGCGGTCGGCGGGTTCACGGCGCCGCTCCGCCCCCTGCTCGAGGCGTTCGGCACCGTGCCGGGGTTCCACCTCGTGCTGTTCACCGTCGACGAGACCGTGTTCTCGCGCGAGGTCGGGCCGCTCGCGGGCTTCTACCCGGCCGTGTACGCCGGTGCGCCGTGGTGGTTCCTCGACACCCCCGGGGCGATGCGGCGGTTCCGCGAGGCCGTGACGGACTCGGCGTCGTTCGCCAAGACCTCCGGGTTCATCGACGACACCCGGGCGTTCTGCTCGATCCCCGCGCGGCACGACACCGCCCGGCGCGTCGACGCGGCGTACCTGGCCGACCTCGTGGTGACGCACCGGATCTCCGAGGAGGCCGCGGTGCGGACGGCGCACCGACTGGTGTCGGACATCCCGCGCGAGGTCTTCAAGCTCTGACGGGGCCATGCCGGCCGGCCGCCGCCCGCCGACCCCCTCTCGCCCGCCCCCAACCGTGAGATCGCGGTCGTTGCCGTCCCGAGGGGGGTCAGAACGGCAACGACTGCGATCTCACGGAGGAGGGCCGGGCCGGGCCGGCCGGGCCGGGGCCGGGTCAGTCCGTCTGGCTGCGCGCGGCGTCCACGATGGCGGCGCACTTGTCACCGAAGCTCGCCTGCATGAGCG
>NZ_QKTU01000002.1 GCF_003234565.1 Curtobacterium sp. MCBD17_013
GCGGGAACGGTGTCGCCGGGGGCGGCCGGCGCGGGGGTGGGCGCGGCGACGGAGCGGTGGACCTCGGTGACCGCGACGAGCCGGCCGTGCGCGACGACGAGCCGGTCCGCGGGCGCCTCGGCGACGGCCTCGATGAGGCTCGACGCGGCGATGGCCAGGAACTCGGCCCGCGCACCCGGCACCGCCCCGGCGGGCGGGAGGCCCATCACACTGCGGGCGCCGTCGCTGACGAGCCGGTACGCCTCCTCCGGCGTGAGGTGTCCCGCGGTCACGAGCAGCGAAGCGGTCTCGAGCGCGTCCGACCGCCCGACCGGGTTGAACGGGTCCCGGACGTTGTCCGCTCCGGCCGCCACCCGGACGCCGGCGTCGAGGAGCGCCCGGAGCGCCGTCAGACCGCGCGGCGTCGACACCGGGTGCTGCCAGCCCTGCAGGTACAGGTTCGTGATCGGGAGTGTGATGACGCCGATGTCCGCGGCGAGCACGTCCTCGATCACCTCGGCGCGGCGCTGCGGCGACAGGGTGCCGAGACGCACGCAGTGTCCCGCCGAGTACTGCCGGTCCCGTGGCCAGTCCCGCACCGTCCGCGCGTAGCGGTCGAGCGTGACCGGCCCGTCGAGGCTCTCGTCGGCGTGCATGTCGACGCCGAGTCCGCGACGCGCCGCGATCGCGAGGAGGCGGTCGAGATCCGCGTCCGGGTCGTCGGCGAGGTGCGGGGCACCGCCGACGAGGTCCACCCCGAGGTCGAGCACCGCTTCGACGTGCGCGTCCGGCGCGCGGTGACCGGCGAGTGCGACGAGCTCGATGTCCATGAGGCCGGCGAGTTCACGCCGCACCCGGAGCAGCGCTCGTGCGCCGCGGGTGGCCTGGTCGGTCGTGGCCGTTCCGTCGCCGCTGAGCACGTCGACGTGCGTGCGGACCGCGGTCGTGCCCGTGGCGAGCATCGCGAGGGCCTGGGTGCGGGCCCGGTCGGCGATGTCGTCGACGGTCATGTCCGCCGCGTGGGCGATCCAGGCGCCGATGGCCGAGCCGAGGTCACCGAGCGGGGGGCGGATCCGGTCGAAGCTCAGCGCCTTGTCGAGGTGCGCGTGGGGCTCCGCGGGGGCCGTGAGGAGCAGACGCCCCTCGAGGTCGAGGGTGGCCTCGGCGTCCGCCGTGAGCGTGCCGGCCGGGGCGACCTCGGACACCGTGCCGCCCTCGATCGCGATGTCGACACGGCGCCCGTCGGGCAGCAGTCCGTGGCGCAGGAGTGCCAGTGGCCGGGGCAGTGTCGCGCTCACGGGATCCCTCCGCTCGTGTGCCAAAATGTTGATCGCATCAACATCGCCGATGCTAGGGCGGCCACGTTTCCCGCGCGTTTCGCCCCCGTTGCCGCATGTAACGACCCGCGACGCCGCCCGCAGCGGCCAGCACGATGGAGGAGCCCGTGGTCACCACCGAGGTCGTCGACCCCGGCGCCGCCGGCACGCGCGTCGTCGACGAGCAGGCCCGCCGGATCGGCCAGCACATCCGCGAACTCCGACGTGGCCGGTCCCTGACGCTCGTGCAGCTCGCCGACCGGAGCGGACTGTCGCACTCGTTCCTCAGCCAGCTCGAGCGCGGGCACACCCGGGCGAGCATGGTGTCGCTCGACCGGATCGCCGGCGCGCTCGGGACGAGCCAGGTCGCGCTGCTCGCCGCCGGTGACCCGCAGCTCCGCGAGCCCGACGACCCGCGCCCCGAGGTCGTCCGCGCCCACGAGGGTGCCCGGAGCCCGTTCGCCCTGGGATCGGCCCGCCTGCTCGTGCACGGCGGCAGCCACGCGTTCGAGCCCCTCGAGTGGATCGGCGCGAACACCGACCCCGGCGAGCACTACGAACACCACGAGGACGAGTTCCTCACCGTCGTGGCCGGGGCGGTGCTCCTCGACCTCGCCGGGGAGGTGACGCGGCTCGGCGTCGGCGACTCCGCGTACTACCGCGGCGGCACGCCGCACCGATGGTGCAGCGCCGACGGCGAGCGGTTCCACCTCATCGTCGTCAAGCAGACGCCCGCGCCGACCGGAGGTGCGGCATGAGCGCGCAGGAGGCCCGCATCGCCGTCCGGGTCGCGGCCAGGACCGCGGTGGCCCGGGACGTCGTCACCCTCGACCTCGCTCCGGTGGACGCGGCACCGCTGCCCGCGTGGACCCCGGGGGCGCACGTCGACCTCGAGGTGCGGCCCGGGCTCGAGCGGCAGTACTCCCTCGTCGCCACGACCGCGGACGGGCACTGGCGCGTCGCCGTGCTCCGCGAGCAGGAGGGCCGCGGGGGATCCGCCGCCGTGCACGACGTCCTCGTGCCCGGCGAGACCGTGGCCGTCCGCGGTCCGCGCAACCACTTCGCGTTCGACCCCGCACGCCCGGCGGTGTTCGTGGCCGGCGGCATCGGGATCACACCGATCCTGCCGATGATCGCCCTGGCCGAGGCCGACGGCACCCCGTGGACCCTGCACTACGCGGGACGGGATCGGGCGGGGATGGCGTTCGCGGCGGACCTCGCCGCCGCACACCCCGCCGAGGTCCGGCTCTACCCGGGCGACGAGGGCACCCGGCTCGACGTGCCGGGCCTGCTCGCGGGACCCTCGGACGCGGTCGTCTACGCGTGCGGGCCGCGGCGGCTCGTGGACGCGGTCGTGGCGGCCGGCGCCCACCGTGGCCCCGACGCCGTCCGCGTCGAGCGCTTCACGGCCGCCGATGACGCCACCGCACCGGGGGAGCCGTTCGAGGCGGAACTGGCGCTGTCGGGGATCACCGTCACCGTGCCTCCCGACCGGTCGCTGCTCGACGTCGTCGAGGACGCCGGCGTGCTCGTGCTGTCGTCGTGCCGCGAGGGCACGTGCGGCACCTGCGAGACCCCCGTGCTCGAGGGGGAGGTCGAGCACCGGGACACCGTGCTCAGCGCCGAGGAGCACGCCGAGGGGCGGACGATGATGATCTGCGTGTCGCGGGCGCGCGGCGGCTGCCCCCGGCTCGTGCTCGACCTGTAGGGCCCATCGCTGCCGGAGGGCGCGCGCCGACGACGACTGCGCTGTCGCTGCTCGGCGCGCTCGTCGTCCGCGCGCGCCCTACTGCTGTGACGGGGACGGCGCCGCGTCGATCCGCTGCGCGCGGAGCTCGTCGACGAGTTCGGGACGCGAGCGCATGTAGCGGATCCCGGACTGCGTGCCCCACACGTACAGGCCGGCCGCGAGCACCGCGAGCACGACGGAGTCCCACGGCGCCCCGATGAGGCCGAGGCCGCCGAAGCTCCCGATCGCCGACATGCCGTAGACGACGGCGAGGTACGCGACGAGCCAGATGCCGCCGACGACCTCACCCGCACCGTGGTGCTGCAGGGCGTACGTGACCGCGTACCAGATGAATCCGACGACGATGATCGGGATGGTGAGGACCAGCTCGGACCACGGCACCCAGTAGATGACGAGCGCGCTCACGACGAACGCGAACGGCGCGATCACCGACATCCCGGGCAGGCGTGCCGCGCGGTCAGCCAGACCCGACCGACGGAACGCGACGACCGACACCGATCCGATCGAGAACGTGAACGCGATGAGCGTGCCCGTCACGCCGATGATCGCGTGCCAGCTCGGCAGGGGGAGCAGGAACAGGATGCCCACCAGGAAGTTCGTGATGAGCGCCCGCCGCGGCACGCCGGATCCCGGGTGCACCTTGGCGAACCACGAGGGGAAGAACCGGTTCTTCGCCAGGCCGAACATGTTGCGCGCGTTCGACGCCGTGAAGACGATGCCCGACCCCGACGGCGAGACCATGGAGTCGGCGATGAGGACCCAGTACAGCCAGGTCATGCCCAGGAGCATGGCGAGCTGCGCGAAGGGCGAGTTGAAGTCGATGCCGCTCCAGCCCTTGCCGAGCAGGTGCTGCGGCACGCCGAAGATGAACGCGAGCTGCAGCAGCAGGTAGAGCGCGATCGCCGCGAGGATCGTCGTGACGAGTGAGGCCGGGATGTTCCGGTGCGGGTTCCGGGCCTCGCCCGACAGCTCGACGATGTTGCGGAAGCCGGTGTAGGCGAACACCATGCCCGCGGTCGCGATGGTGCCGAGGGCCGCGCCGATGCCGTACGGGGCGAACCCGCCGCCGGCGGCGAAGTTGTGCGTGCCACCCGCGCCACCGCTGTGCGTGAACCCGCTCGCGAACAGCATGACGATGGTCAGTGTCGGGATGCAGATCTTGACCGCGGTGACGATGTTGTTGCTGCGTGCGAAGAACTGCACACCGAAGTAGTTGACGACGACGAACACCGCCATGAGGCCGATGGCGACGAGGATCCCGGGGAACGTCAGCTGGCCGTGGCGGAAGAGCCCGGGGATGTACGAGCTGGCGTACTGGACGACCCCGGACGCTTCGGTCGGCGGGTTGGCGACGTAGGTGACCCACATGCTCCAGCCCACGATGCTCGCGGCGAAGCGGCCGTTCGAGTACAGCGGGTACCGGACCAGCCCACCGGATTCGGGGTGCACCATGCCGAGTTCGGCGAACACGAGTGCGACCGCGAGCATGACCGCGCCGCCGATCACCCACGCGATGAGCGCTGCCGGCCCCGCCGTCTGTGCGGCGTACATCGCGGAGAACAGCCAGCCCGAACCGATGACGCTGCCGATTCCCGTGGCGACCAGGGACCAGTAGCCGAGCCGCTGCTTGAGGTGGCTGTCCTCGCTCGTGGCGGACTGGGGGACCGGACTCGCGCTGACCATGCACCCGTCGTACCCCGATCCACGTCGGTTGGCACGACTCGAGCCGCCCGTGGACCACGGCGCGCCGACATCCGGGAGGTCCGTGTCGGCATGTGCGACCGGTACAGTCCCGCGCATGATCGTGTGGATCAACGGCACCCACGGTGTGGGGAAGACGACGACGAGCGCGCTCGTGCAGCAGATGCTCCCGGACGCGCGCGTCCTCGACGCCGAGAAGGTCGGTGAGGTCCTCATGGACATCCGACCGGGCCTCCCGGCGACCGACGACTTCCAGCACTGGGCGCCCTGGCGACCGCTCGTCGTCGAGACCGCCCGACGCGTGCTGCAGTACACCGGTGGGATCCTCGTCATGCCGATGACCGTCCTGGTCGAGCGGTACTGGCGCGAGATCAGCGACGGCCTCGCCGCGCATGACATCCCGGTCCGCCACTTCGTCCTGCACGCCGACCAGGAGACGATCCGCGACCGGATCCAGAACGACCCGGTCCTCGGCCCGTCGACGTTCCGCTTCTCGCGCCTGGAGCCCTACGCCGAGGCCGCTCGCACCTGGCTCCACGCCGAGGCGGAGGTGGTCGACACGACGCACATCGACCCGACGCAGGCGGCGCAGCGGATCGCCGCAGCGGTCCGCGCCGGCTAGGGCCGGAGGCCTGCGGACCCGTGCCCACGGGCCTCCCGATTCAGGGCCGCTCCGTGCCCTCGAGCGGGGCCCCGCCGAGCGCGGACAGCCGGGACAACCCCGCCTCGGCGACGAGCCGCTGGGCCAGCGGCCGAGCCCGCGCGACGGCCTCGGCCGGATCGACGCGCGTGACCTCGCCATCGGCGAGGCTCAGCTCGCCGTCGACCCACACGTCCTTGACCTCGCGGCTCCCGGCGACGAACACGACCGCCTGGTAGGGGTCGTGCACGTTCGCCAGCGCCGGGCTGTCGCCGTCGAACACGACGACGTCCGCGCGCTTGCCGGGCTCGAGCGAGCCGATCTCGCCGTCCATCCGCAGTGCCCGGGCGCCGCCGATGGTGCCCATCTCGAACGCTTCGCGGGCGCTCATCGCGGTCGCCTGCAGATCGCGGATCCGGGCGAGCAGCGCGGCGGTCTTCATCGCCTGCAGGAAGTCCTGGGAGTCGTTCGAGGCGGGACCGTCCACGCCGATGCCGACCGGGACGCCCAGGGCGCGGAGTTCGGCGACGGGCGCGATGCCGCTCGCCAGGATGCCGTTCGCGACCGGGTTGTGTGCGACGCCGACGCCGTGCTCCGCGTAGAGCTGCCGGTCCTCCCGGTCCACCCACACGCTGTGCGCGGCGATCACGGGGACGGCGAACATGCCGGTGGCCGCCGCGTGCCCGACGACGGTCTTGCCGGTGCGCTGTCGCGCCGCGGTGACCTCCTCGCGCACCTCGTGGATGTGGATGTGGATGCCGTGGCCGCCGTCCACCGCGTACCCGATGTGCTGCTCCCAGGCTGCGTCCGTGTAGCGGCCGATGGAGGAGATCCCGACGCGGAACGAGCTGTACCGGCTCGCGGCGGTTGCCTCCTCCAGCACACGGAGTTCGTCGAGGATCGGCGCGGGCCCGAAGTCCCGGTCGACGTCACCGGACCCGAACGAGAGCACGCCGCGGAGCCCCAGCTCGTCGAGCGCCTGGACGACGCCCGGCGTGGCGGGGTCGCCCGGGATCGGGTCCGAGCAGAACATGTCGTTCGCCGTCGTCACGCCGCTGCGGAGCATCTGGATGCCCTGGAGCATCGTCCCCGCGTACGCCTTGTCCCGCGTCATGACCGGGTTGACGGGTGCGATGAGTTCCTGCAGCCACTCCCACAGCGTGTACTGCGAGCCGATGCCGGTGATGAGCCCCTCGCTGAAGTGCCCGTGCGTGTTCACGAACCCGGGCGTCACGATGTCGTACGCCCCGCCGCGGACGACCGCGTGTGGGTTCGCCGCCCGCAGGTCGTCGTAGGTGCCGACCGCCGCGATGCGATCGCCGTCGACGAGGACGGCACCGTCACGGATCGCGGCGGGCGTCGGCGAGGCGTCGGAGTGTGCGGGGACACCGGCGACGGGGACGGACTCGGGCGCTCCGGTGAGCACCCACCCGCCACGGATCAGGGTCTGGGCCATGCCTGTGACCCTAGGGGCGACGTGTTCCGGGGATGTTTCCGATCGATCACGAGCGTCGGCGGGTCCCGCCCCCTCGTCATCGCGCCGAAACACACCGCCACCGCCCGGAAACACTGCGCTGCTACAACGGCCCCATGCTCACCGTCACCGGCGCCGTCCGTGTCCTCGTCGATCCCGGCACGGAGCGCGGCGGCGACGTCGTCCTCGAGGACGGCCACGCGGAGTCCTCCACCCTCGACGCGACGGGCTGCGTCGTCACGCCCGGACTCGTGAACGCACACCACCATCTGTTGCAGACGGCGTTCCGCACCCTGCCCGGAACGCGTGGGGTCCCGATGGCGGACTGGCTCCCCGCGATGGCCGCCGCCTACGGACGAGCGGGGCACGACCCCGAGCTGTACGGACTGGCGGCGACCGTGGGAGCCGCCGAGGGCCTCCTGAGTGGCGTGACGACCATCGCCGACCACCACCTCAACTGGCCCACCGACGCCACGCCCGAGGACACCGTCGCGCTCGCGCGGGCGACGGCCGACGCCGTCCGCGCACTCGGCGGCCGACTCGTCTTCGTCCGCGGCTCCGCTCGTGACGACCCGGAGCAGGCCGCGGCGTCGGCCGACGCGATCGTCGGCGCCCTGCTCGACCGGGAGGCCGTGGGCGGCGTCGACCCGGACGGTCGCCTCCAGGTCGCGGTCGGGCCGGCGGGCGTGCACTCCGACGCGCGCGAGACCTTCCTGGCACTCGGTGAGGTCGCCGCGCGCCACCGCCTCCGGCGGCGGACGCAGGCGAACGAACAGGTGGACACCGCGATCGCGCTCGAGCGGTCCGGCCGACGCCCCATCGACCTCCTGGAGGAGTGGGGCTGGCTCGCACCGGACGTCACCATCGCGCACCTCTGCGACGTCACGGACGACGAGATCACCCGACTCGCCGCGGCCGGTGTCACCGCGACGCACGCGCCGGGCTGCGACGTGCCGATGGGCTGGGGAATCGCGCCGGTCGCCCGGCTCGCCGACGCCGGGATCGCCGTCGGACTCGGGACGAGCGGTGGCGGGAGCAACGACGCCGGCCACCTGCTCGCCGACGCCCGTCTGGCCATGCAGGTGTCCGCGCTCGTCGGCCCGCAGCTCCCGGCCCGCCAGGTGCTCGGGATGGCGACCGCCGGGTCCGCGGCCGGTCTCGGTCGGCCGGAACTCGGTCACCTGGGTGCCGGGACCGCCGGTGACCTGTGCGTGTGGGACGTCTCGGGCGTCGCCGATGCCGGCGTCGACGACCCGGTCGCGGGCCTCCTCTGGGCGTCACCCGGTCGCCGTCCACGGCACGTCGTCGTCGGCGGCCGCGTCGTCGTCCGGGACGGGAGGCTCGTGGCCGCCGACGAGCGCGAGCTGGCGGCCCGGCTGCGGGAGCGGTTGGCTCGGACGCCTGCGGTGGTCGCCTGACCGGAGCGGCATCGGCCTCAGGTGCGCCTACCGATGAGATCGCCGGCGCCAGCGCTCCGCGAGGCGCTGGAGGTCGCCCCACTGACCGGCGAGCACCACCGCGAACGCTGGGAACCCCAGCGCGAGCACCGCTGGGGGAATCCACGTCTGGTCGATCCCCTCTTCGTCCCAGACCGTGGCAGGCAGGCCGTCGTCATCCGCGTCGAACGTCCGGTAGCCCGCGCGCGCGGCATCGCCGGGGTGGGCCCCGTCGTCGTCATCGAACCCGTCGAACTCGACGTCGTGCGCTACCGTGCCTCCGTCGTCGCTCGTCCATGTCCCGGTCGAGGTGCAGGTCCTGCCTTCGCGACCCACCGTGCACTCCCAGAGCGTCTCCCGATACGTGCCCCAGTGAACCGGTTCATCGAGTGCGGCGTGCTCCTGCACCGCTGTGAGAGCGAGGAACACGCCGGCCGCGAGGAGCAGTGTGTAGACGGTCATCGCCGCGATCGTGAGAACGAGCGGACGCCGGGAGAGCTCGCCGGAGTGGCGGCCCGATCGCGTGTGCCGACGATGCAGGGCCGGACCAGGGTCGAGCGATGACACCGGGTCAGTCTGCCGACCCGCGGAGGTCGGGGCGACCCTTCAGCACCGGCGTGGCGGCGGTCCGGACCCGGGCAGACCGAGCAGGGGTCATCACGCTGGAGTGTCGCGTACGGCTCGGACGGTGGCCACCGCGGTGACGGAGACCCTCCTGCGATGACCATCCCTCCGCTGACTGGTGGCGAAGCAGCTCAGGCGGGCAGCTCGCCGAGCACGCGCCGCCATGCCGTGGTGAGCGTCTGGTACTCGTCGTCCGGGATCAGGTCGCGGACGCCGGCCGCGAGTACCGCGGAACGGACGGCTTCCTGCGCGCCGTCCTCGGCGAGTTCGTCGTCGTGGATGTGACGGAGGTCGCGTGCAGCCGCACGGCCGGCGTCCTGCGCGGCTTCGATCTCGTCGACTCGGCCCGCGGTGCCCGCAGCGTGGAGCGCGTGCTCCCAGGCGGCGACGAGCTGCACGTTCGTGACGACGGGGACGTCGATGCCCCCCTGGATCTCGAACGCCCAGCTCGGCTCGGGCAGCACGATGTCCTCGTCGGCCTTCCACAGGCGACCGAGCGCCTCGGCCTCCTGCGCCGTGAGGGACCCGGCGCGCTCGATCATCGCCTGGAGGTGCTGCGCGTACGTCCGCTTCGACATCGTTGCCTTCCCGACCGCCGCCGGTGCGACGTGCCGTAGGTCATCCTGGCATCCCGACCAGCGAGGTGGCGGGAGACGGCGCCAGATCCGCGAGGACGAGGAACGCGGCGCCCTTGTCTAGGGTCGGGATGTGCTCGACTCCTCCGACCGCCTGACCCCGCCGCCCCAGCGCGTCCTGGTCGCCGGGCCGTCCGGCGCGGGCAAGACCACCTTCGCGCAGCAGATCGAACGCGTCGCCGGGTTGCCGCACACCGAGGTCGACGCGCTCTTCCACGGTCCGGGCTGGACGCCCCGACCTGACTTCGTCGAGGCGGTCGACGCGTTCACGCGCGAACCGAGGTGGGTCACGGAGTGGGCGTACACGTCGCAACTCGGCGACCTCGTGGTCTCGCGTGCGGACACGCTCGTCGCGCTCGACTACCCGGTGCTCCTGCACATGTCCCGCCTCGTGCTGCGGACGATCCGACGGTCGGTGCGACGCGTCGAGCTCTGGAACGGCAACGTCGAACCGCCGCTGCGGACGTTCTTCGGGAACCCCGAGCACATCATCCGCTGGGGCTGGAAGGGCCGCGCACGGATCAGAGCGAACGTCGTCGCCGCTGAGCGCGACTGGCCGCAGCTCCGTGTCGTCCGTCTCCGCTCGCAGCGCCAGGCGGACGCGTGGTTGCGGTCGCTCGCGCTCTGACGGACCGCACGACGATCAGCGCGACGGCGACGATGACGCCGATCAGGACCCCACCCCACACCTGCCACGACCGTGCCTCGTTGGTGAACAGGAGGACCGCGAAGTCCGCGAACTCGCTCGGCACCGTGAGCAGCGCGCGGGACCCGAGCGCGCCGGTCAGCGCCGCGATCGAGGTCGGTCCGATCCACGCCAGCCCGAACGCGACGACGGCCCCGACGATCTGCCGACCGAACGGGCGCTGCCAGAACGAGCCGACCGCGACACCGACGGCCAGCCCCGGCAACAGGTGGGACACGGACAGCAGATCCGCGGACCAGGTCGGCGGTGCCGTGGTCGGCCGGACGACGAGTGCGTCGGCCCAGTCCGTCAGCGTCGCCGCGGCGAGCGCGATGCCGATCACGGGCCCGGGGGCCGGAACAGCGACGACGAGCGAACAGGCGACGAGTGCGACCACGGTCGCCGACAGCGCGATGACCACCAACCCGAACAGGTAGACCTGCTCCGGGGTGACGAACGTCGACACGTACCCCGTCGGCCGACGGAGTCCGACCCCCGTGACGACGGCCGACTCGACGACCGCGACGAGGTCGAGCGCGAACACGCCGATCAGCGCGGCCAGCACCGTGCCGATCGTCCGTGGCACGCGCACGGCGCGGAACAGCACGCCGGCGAGTGCGCCGCCCACGACGAGCATCGACGCCATGAGCGCGACGTCGTACTGGCTGAACGGCAGGAGCGCGATCGGCATCTGGTGCGGCGAGGTCACGTCGGACGCCCAGAGGTTCTGCAGCGGCAGCCGCATGCCGGTGATGATCCACGGCAGCAACCCGACCGCGGCGGATCCGGCACCGACGGCGAGTGCGGTCGTGCGGCTCCGGCTGGTCGGTGCGACGGTCATCCGAGGACGCTAGCGGGACGGTGGCCGGCGCGACGTCCTCCGCCCGGTGGATCTGTGGGGCCGCCGACGACCGATCCCGTCAATCCAGCCGCTGCCACCCGGACAGGGCGCGCCATGTGCCGGGGTCGAACGTGAACCAGCTCCCGAGCCCGGGCTGGTCCAGGCCTCGGCTGATCGGTGCGCCGGTCAGGCTCGCCAGCAGGAGACCGCCCATGCCGCCGTGCGAGACGAACGCGACGGAGTCCCGCGTGTTCGTCAACTGCCTCCGGACGGCACGCTCGATCCGTCGTTGCGCATCGACCGCTCGTTCCCATCCTCGGATCGACGACGTGGGTTCGGCGAAGAAGGCGTCGACGGTCACGTCGAACTCGTCGGGCGGGAGGTAGCCGGTCGCGCTCCGGTCCATCTCGCCGAGTTCGCGGTCCACCACGACCTCGACGCCGAGGGCCGCGGCCAGGACGGTCGCCGTCTCCCGGGCCTTCCGCTCGGCGCTGCTGACGACGTGTGCAGGACGCGGAACGACCTCCACCGCATGGGCGGCGCGCGCCCGTCCCGCTGCCGAGAGGCCCCAGTCCTCGACGCGCGCCATCGGTTCGATCGTCACTTCTGGATGGGTGATGAACGTCCACGGCATGTGGAGACGGTACCGAGGCCGCGAGCACGCGGCGGTGGTGCTGCAGGCCTGTCGACTGACGTCCACTCGGTCGTCCGGCCGAGCGACCTCGTCCCGGCGGCTGACGACGGCGGGGTTCCCGACGACGACGATCGTCCCACCAGCGCCCGGTCCGACACCGGAGCGAGGCGCGTCGACGGAGCGGACCGGCAGCGGTCCGACGGAGGGGAGTTGTGATGGACGACAGGTCGAGCGCGGCGGGGACGACATGGACCGCAGCAGGCACCGAGCACCCTGCACGAACAGCGCTGGTGGATGCGCAGTCGTCGGGGTTCGACCCCTGGGTCGCGTACTTCGAGGCGAACACCGCGCGACAGCAGCGACTCGAACGGGACTGGGACCGGTCGGCTCCCGTCGTGCTGAGCGACCGGCAGCGGCGTGGGTTGGTGCGGTCGTTCCAACGCCTCGAGCTCGGTGAGGGCGGCGACGGGGTCCGGCTGCTGTCCAAGGCGAGGGCGGCCGGCGACCCGGTGTACACGCGGGCCCTGGAGCTGCTCGTGTCGGAGGAGCAGAAGCACTCCGCGCTGTTCGGCGTGGGCCTCCGCCGGATGGGCGCACCCTCGCTCCGGAGGCACTGGTCCGACTCGGCGTTCACCCGACTGCGACGTCTGCTCGGGCTGCGCACCGAGATCGCGCTGTTCATGATCGCCGAAGCGGTGTCCGTCGAGTACTTCGAAGCGCTCGCGGACCACGCTCCCGATCCGATCCTGCGCGGGATCGGCGAGCGCATCCGGACGGACGAACGCGAGCACCTCCGGTTCCAGGTCGACGGACTCCGAGCCGGGTTCGCCGACGCCTCCGACCTCACGAGGGCCGCCGTCGGGGTCGCGTGGTGGGTCGTCGCCGTCGGAGCTGCGACGGTGTTGTGCGTCGACCACGCCGAGGCGCTCCGTGCATGCGGACGGCGACCGCTCGGCTACTGGGGTCGTGCACTCCGGCGGTTCCGTTCCGTCGCGCGGTCAGCCCTCTGGAGCGGGCCCTCCCGCGAACCGTCGGAACCGGACGACCGTCCGCACCTGCTCGGCCCCGAGGTGGCGATCGACGCGGCGAGCTGACCCGCGCGCACCGTCAGGATCTTCCGTGATGCGATGCCGACCACCCCGCTCAGCCCGCCTCCCCGTTCGTGAGCGCCCAGACCCGGTCCCGCGTCATCGGGAGGCGGTGGGGACGGACGCCTATCGCGTCGCGGACCGCGTTCGCCACGGCCGGCGCGACGGGGTTGTAGGGTGCCTCGCTCATGGACTTGGCGCCGAGGGGCCCGAGGGGGTCGTGCGTGACGGCGAACACCACCTCGGTCCGCGGCACGTCGGAGATCTTCGGGACCCGGTAGTTCCGGAAGCTGTCGGTCGTGACGCGGCCGGTGTCATCGAGCACGACCTCTTCGTACAGCGACGAGCCGATCGCCTGCGCGGTGCCGCCCTCGACCTGGCCGCGGAGCTGTTCGGGGTTCATCACGGTGCCCGCGTCGACCGCCTGGACGCTCTGCAGGATCCGGACCTCGCCCGTCGGTCGATGCACCGCGACGCGGATCCCGTGCACCGTGAACGCCACGGATCGCGGCGTGCCGTCGTGGTGGCCGTGCGCGACGAGGGGACCGTCGGCGAGGAGCTCCGCGGCGGACACGAACTCGTGCCCGATCCGGACGCCGTCCGGTTCGACGGTCACGCTCGGTCCGAGGATGCCCGACGCCGTCCGCGGAGTCCGCGCTGCGACGACGTCGAGGGCCCGGGCCGTCATCGCCTCGCGCAGGTCGAGGGCGGCCGCGTACAGGGCCTTGCCCGCGACGACGACCCCGGCCGAGCCGAACGCACCCGTGTCGTGCCGGGCGGCGTCGGTGTCCGACTGGTGGATGTCGACGCGGTCGGGCGTGGTGGCGAGCGCCGTTGCGACGAGCTGCGCGTGCACCGTCGTCGTGCCGTTGCCGAACTCGGCCGTCCCGACGCCGATCCGGTAGCGCCCCTCGGGCGTCAGCGCCACGGTGGCGTGGGCGTGGTGGCCCCGCGGGGGCAGCGTCGCGATCGCCGCCAGCGCCATGCCCGATCCGAACGCCCAGTCGCCGGACGCGGGGTCGAGCGCGGGGCCGTCCATCCGCGGCACGAGGGCATCCCGCGCGGCGGTGTCGGGTCCGGTCCGCAGGGCGTCCTCGACCAGGTCGATGCACTGGTCGAGTCCGTAGCTGCCGTCGAAGTGCAGGTCGGACTCCTCGTCGGGGTCGGTGACGACGAGCGGATCACCCGGCACGATGACGTTCCTGCGGCGCATCGTGAACGGGTCGATGCCGAGGCGGCGCGCGAGTTCGTCCATGGCGGACTCGATCGCGAACACGACCTGCCCGAGTCCGTATCCGCGGAACGCCCCGCCGGGCAGGTTGTTCGTGTAGACGGACTCGGCGTCGACGCGCTTGGCCGCGCACCGGTACACGGCGACGGACTCGCTCACCGAGTGGAACATGACGCCGATGCCGTGGTTGCCGTAGGCACCGGTGTCCATGGTCTCGTCGACATGGAGGGCCGTGAGGACCCCGTCAGCGGTCGCACCGAGTCGGACCCGCACGCGCATCGGGTGCCGCGTCGGGGCGATCGTGAACTCGTCGCGTCGCGCGTACTCGTACTGCACGGTCCGACCGGTCCGGAGGACGGCGAGCGTCACGAGGTCCTCGGTCAACATCTCCTGCTTGCCGCCGAACCCGCCGCCCACCCGCTTGGCGAGCACCCGCACCCGCTCGGGGTCGAGTCCGAACACGCGGGCGATCTCGTCGCGGACCAGGAACGGCACCTGCGTCGAGGTCCGGAGCACGAGTCGGCCGTCGTCGTCGAACCACCCGCGGGTCGCGTGGGTCTCGAGCGCCGCGTGCGAGACCCGGCCGGTGGTCCACTCGCCCTCGACGGTCGCGGCCGACGCGGCCAGCGCGGCCTCGACGTCCCCGGTCTCGTCGTGGAACGCGGCGACGACGTTCCGACCCGGCTCCGCGATCCGGTGCTCGTCCGTGGTCTTGTCGCCGTGCAGGAGCGGCGCGCCCGGAACGCGGGCGGCGTCGGGGTCGTGCACGCTCGGCAGCACCTCGTACTCGACGTGGACCAGGGCGCACGCCTGCTCGGCGATGCGCACGCTGTCCGCCACGACGGCCGCGACGCGCTGCCCGCGGAACCGCAGCACGCGGTCGAACACGCGGGTGTCGTCCGGGTCGTCGAGCCGCGACTCGTGGCGTCCGGTGGAGAACAGGACACCGGGGTCGTCGTGGTGGGTGAGGACCGCGTGGACGCCGGGCAGGGCCTCCGCGTCCGTGACGTCGATCGCGGTGATGCGTGCGTGGGGGTGGGGGCTGCCGAGCACCGCGACGTGCAGGAGCGCCTCGGTCTTCCGGACGTCGAGCGTGTACTCCTCGCGGCCCGTCACGATGCGCATCGCCGCCGGGGCGGCCACCGAGGTGCCGACGGCGTCGCCGGTGGTCGGCGTGCAGGTGTTCCGCACACCGGCGAGCGCGTCCTCGATCGCCCGGTAGCCGGTGCAGCGGCAGAGGTTGCCCTTGAGCTTCCGGTGCAGGTCGGCGTGGTCGTCCTCGGTCAGGGTCGACGCGGTGACGACGAACCCGGCGGTGCAGAACCCGCACTGGAACGCGGCCGCGTCTGCGAAGGCACGCTGCACGGGGTGCGGGTCCTCCGGCGTCCCGAGCCCCGCCGCGGTGGTGACGGTCGCACCGTCGAGCCGATGGGCCGGCGTGATGCACGCGTGCACGGGTGTGCCGTCGACGAGGACCGAGCAGGCACCGCAGTCGCCGGAGTCGCAGCCCTTCTTGACGGCCGTCACGCCGTGCTCGCGGAGCAGGGTCCGGAGGACCTGACCGGGCTGCGGGGCGACCTCGAGCTCGGCGCCGTCCACGTGGAGCCTCACGACGCCTCCCCGGTCCGGCCGGTGGGGCAGCCGACCGACGCGGCGGCCTCGTCCCGGAGTTCGTGTGCGAACCGCACGCTGACCGCGCGGCGCCACGCGGGGCTCCCGTGTGGGTCGTCGTACCAGTCGGTGACGTCGGCGAGCACGGCGGCCAGCGCGTCGTGCGATGGGACCGCGGCGAACCGGAGCACGACCGGGCGCGGTGTCGCGGCGGTGACGACGAGCGTGAAGCCGCCGGGGACGCCGGAGGACCCGGGCGGGCCCGACCGACCCGGACGCCCCCAGCGCGCGGTGGCGAGCGCCCCCGACCGTCCGTGCGGGCTGAGCGACACCCGTCGGTACCCGGTCTCGTGGCGGAGCGCGGCGACCGGGACCTCGAACGCCCGCAGCACCTCGCCGTCCCGCAGGTCGAGCGTCCGCACGCCCTGCACGAGGTGCTCGACGGCCGTCCGGCGCTCGGCCCCGTCGCGGGTCCACACGACGGCCGTCGCGTCGAGCGTCGCGAGGAGTGCGATCATCGCTCCCGCGGGGAGCCCGACCGCGACGTTCCCGCCGACCGTCGCCGCGTTCCAGATCTTGAACGAGGCCAGGAGCGCGTTCGCGCACCGACCGACGAGCGGCCACGCGGTCCAGTCCGGGTCGGGGGCGGTGCGGACGAGGGTGGCGATCGTGCAGGTCGCGGCGATCGTGAGCGTCTCACTCGTGCGTTCCACGTCGGGCCAGCCGAGCGTCGTGAGGTCGACGAGCCCGGTCAGGCCCGGCTGCTCCTCCGAGTAGAGCCAGGTGCCGCCGCCGAGCGGTCGCTCACCGGGTGCGAGGGCGAGGTCGTCGCGGTGTGTGGGTGTCCGCACGGTGCGGACGGTGACGAGGTCCATGGACGGATCCGATCTGCGGGAGGGGGACGGGGACGCGCGGGACGACCGGACCTCGGCCGTGCGCGATCATGCCCCGGTTCCACGCCGCGAGCGGTCGTCGGTGCGTGACCATGGCGACCTCCCGTCCCGGATCCGGGCTCGCCGCCGGACCTCGTGTGCAGCGACGCTACGGTCGGCGTGTTTCGGCCGAGGGGTCGGCGTGTTTCCGCCCGGTTACGGCTGGCGGGGTGTCGGCCCACCCGCCGAGACATGCCGGAAACACGGCTGTGCGATCCTCCCGACATGCAGCCTCAGCGAACCGATCCGGGAGGCACGGTGCACGCGACCGCGCCGGTCGCCGTCCGCGGCCACCGCGTCTGGACGGACGGCGCGTTCCGTCCGGCCACGGTCCTCGTGCGGGACGGCCTCGTCGACGCCGTGCTGCCCCTCGACGCACCGGTGGAGGTGCCGGTCGTCGAGGTCTCGGCCGGCCGCGTGCTGCTCCCGGGGCTCGTCGACACGCACGTGCACGTGAACGAGCCGGGCCGGACGGAGTGGGAGGGCTTCGCGTCGGCCACCCGTGCCGCGGCGCTCGGCGGTGTCACGACCATCGTCGACATGCCGCTCAACTCGGTGCCTCCGACCACCACCGTCGACGCACTCGCCGTCAAGCGGGAGCGGGCCGAGGGTCGGGTCGCGGTGGACGTCGGGTTCTGGGGCGGCGCCGTCCCCGAGAACCTCGGTGCGCTCCGGCCCGTGTGGGACGCCGGCGTGTACGGCTTCAAGAGCTTCCTGGCACCCTCGGGCGTCGACGAGTTCGGCCACCTCGACGCCGACCAGCTCCGGCGTGCACTGGCGGAGATCGCCGCGTTCGACGGCGTGCTCATCGTGCACGCCGAGGACCCCGCGCACCTCGCGGACGGCGGAGCCCTCGGCACCGGGTACGGCGCGTTCCTGGCGTCGCGGCCACCGGCCGCCGAGGAGGACGCGATCGCCCGGGTGATCGACGGCGTCCGCGCGACCGGGGCACGGGCGCACGTCCTCCACCTGTCCGACGCCGGGGCGCTGCCGATGCTCCGCGCCGCCAAGGACGAGGGCCTGCCGATCACGGTCGAGACCTGCCCCCACTACCTGACGATCGACGCGGAGTCCGTGCCGGACGGCGCGACCGAGTTCAAGTGCTGCCCGCCGATCCGCGAGGCGGGCAACCAGGACGCCCTGTGGGCGGGCCTGCTCGACGGCACGATCGACATGGTCGTCACCGACCACTCGCCGTCGACGGTCGACCTCAAGCGGGGGAGCGGCGGCGACTTCGGCCTCGCCTGGGGTGGCATCGCGGGCCTCCAGGTCGGGTTCCGCGCGACGTGGACCGAGGCGGCCCGGCGAGGTGTGCCGCTGGAGCGGATCGTGCCCGCGTTCACCACCGGGCCGGCCGCCCTCGTCGGCGTGACCGACCGTGCGGCGATCGCGCCCGGCGCCGTCGCGCACCTCGTCGAGTTCGACCCCGACGCCGAGGACACCGTGCACGTCGAGGCGCTCGAGCACCGCAACCCGATCTCGGCCTACGACGGACGGACCCTCCGTGGCCGCGTCACGCGCACGTGGCTGCACGGCGCGCAGGTCGCGACCGCCGACCAGGGCGTGACCGCGGTCGCAGGACGGCTGCTCCGCCGTGCCTGAGCCGCAGGGGGGACGCGCCGTGGAGCGGGCGGACGTGACGGAGTGGGGGACGGTCCTCCCGGACGGCGTCCTGCAACCCGGGACCGGACCGGTGCGGGGCGACCACCTCGTCGAAGCGCGACCGGGCGACGTGCTGTGGGGGCGCCTCCCGGCGCGTGACGACCGGCCGGTCACGACCGTGCAGCCCGGCGACACCGTGACGTTCGACACCGTGAGCCACGAGGGGATCCTCGCGGACCAGGGCGGCGATCCGGTGGCGTTCTTCGCCCGGCACGGCGTCCCGCGGGAGTTCGTGCTCGACGACGCCGTCGCGATCACCGAGGAGCTCCGTCGCGACCCGGTCGACGGGCCGCACGTGGTCTCGCGGCCGGTCGCCGTCGCGGGCGCGGAGCCCGGCGACCTCGTGTCGATGACGCTGCTCGAGGCGCTGCCCCGCGTGCCGTACGGGATCGTGTCGAACCGGCACGGCCGCGGGGCGCTCCCGGGCGAGATGCCGCGCGGCGAACTCCCGGTGAGCGTGTTCGCGGACGTGGTCGAGCGCGACGGCGAACTGCGCGGCCGTCTGCCGGTCGCCGAGGACGGTCCGCGCCTCGTGACGTTCCCGCTCCGGCCGTTCCTCGGCATCGTCGGCGTGCAGGTGTCCGACGACCTCCGCCCGCACTCGGTGCCGCCCGGCCCGCACGGCGGCAACCTCGACATCGCGCTGCTCACCGCCGGGACGACGCTGCACCTGCCCGTGCAGGTCCCGGGCGCCGGGGTGTACGTCGGCGACCCGCACTTCGCGCAGGGGGACGGCGAGGTCGCGCTCACCGCCATGGAGGCCTCGCTCCGCGCCACGTTCCGGGTCGACGTCGTGCCGCGCGAGCGTGCGCTGCAGGAGTTCGGTGAGCTCGCCGGACCGCTCGGCGAGACCGCGGAGTACCTCGTGCCCACCGGCCTCGACGCCGACCTCGACGAGGCAGTCCGGCGATGCGTCCGCCAGGCGATCACGCTCGTCCGTGCCCGGTGGGGTGTCGACGAGCACATCGCGTACGCGTACCTCAGCGCCGCGACCGACTTCCGCGTGTCGCAGGTCGTCGACCTCGTGTGCGGGGTGCACGCGACGATCCGCGTGGCCGACTTCGCCGCGGTGCCCCGTGCCGCGGTGCCCCGTCCGGCGGTGCCCCGTGACCGGTGAGGTCGGCGGGGTCGACCCGCGCGCGACGGTGACCGGACCGAGCTGGCCCGAGGGCCTGCACGCGGCGTTCGACCGCTACGAGGCGGCGCTGCTCACCGACGACGTCGCGGTCCTCGACGCGCTCTTCGAGCCGGGGCCGGAGACCCTCCGCGCCGACGCGGCCGGGCTGCTCGTCGGACACGACCGGATCAGCGCCTTCCGCTCGGCGCGTGGCGGTGTGCCCGGGCGGAGCATCGGACGGACCGAGCTGCGACCGCTCACCGACGACGTCGTGCTGGTGGTGGCCGAGTCGCACCTCGACAGCGGCGGCCGGGGCATCCAGACGCAGCTCTGGCGCCGCACGGAGGGCTCCTGGCGCATCGCCGCCGCGCACGTGACCGGCCGGGCACCCGCGTTCGACCGGACGATCTGGCGCGTCGTCGGCGACCCCCTGGTGCCCGGGGCGTCGGTGCCGACGCCGGACCGAGGAGCACGGGACCCAGCGCTCCCGCTCGCCGGTACCGCGCTCCCGCTCGCCGGCGTCCGGGTCGCGGTCAAGGACCTGTTCGCCGTCCGCGGGCAGGTCGTCGGTGCGGGGAACCCGGTGTGGGAGCGCGAGGCCCCGCCGGCGACCACCCACGCTCCGGCCGTCCGTGCCCTCCTCGACGCGGGCGCCTCGATCACCGGCATCGCCCGGACCGACGAGTTCGCCTACAGCATCGCGGGCCGCAACGCGCACACGGGCACCCCGCCGAACGGCGCGGCGCCGGACCGCATGCCGGGCGGCTCGACCTCCGGCCCGGCGGCCGCCGTCGCGCTCGGCCAGGCGGATCTGGCGCTCGGCACCGACACGGCCGGGAGCGTCCGCGTCCCCGCCTCGTACCAGGGGCTCTGGGGGCTCCGGACGACGCACGGTCTGGTGGACCGGGAGGGACTGCTCCCGCTCGCGCAGGCGTTCGACACGATCGGGTGGCTGGCCCGGGACGCCGCGACCGTCCGCGCCGCCGCGGTCGCGTCCGGTGCATCCGGCCCCGCCGATGCGCCGCCGGACCGGGACGCCGCCGACCCGCCCCTCGACGCCGCCGACCTGGTCGTGTCTCGAGCGCTCCTCGACGCCGTCCAGCCCGCGACCGGCGCTGCCTTCCGGCGGTGGCTCGCGGCGGCCCGGCTCGAGCCCGACGAGGTCGCGCTGCCGCCGCTCGACGAGCTCGCCGAGACCCTCCGCGTCGTCCAGGCCGCCGAGGCGTGGCGGAACGACGGCACCTGGGTGACCGCGCACCGCGACGCCCTCGGCGTGAACGTGCTCGCACGCTTCGACGCGGCCGCCGCCGTGGACGCCGCTGCCGAGGCCACGGCCCGCCGCCGACTCGCCGAGCTCCGCACCGCGGTCCGGACCGCGCTCGACGGACGGGTCCTGTGCCTCCCGACCGTGCCCGGCCCCGCGCCGCTGCGCACGGCCGACGCGGCGGACGTCCAGGTGCTCCGTACCGCGACGCTCCGCATGACGGCCGTCGCCGGGGTGGGCGGTCTGCCCGCGGTGTCCGCACCGTTCCTCATGGTCGACGGCGCACCCGTGGGCGTCTGCCTCGTCGGCCCACCGGGACGCGACGTGGCGCTGATCGACCTCGCCGTGTCGCTCGGCACGCCGCGGCGCTGAGCGGCAACCGAGTGGCGGCACCTGTTACACGCCTGAAACGACCGGCCCAGTAGCGTCGACCGTGGAACGGAAGGAACACACATGCAGCCAGTCGACCCGCCCGCACGACTCCTCATGGGTCCCGGCCCGGTCAACGCGGACCCGCGCGTGCTCCGGGCGATGTCGACCCCGCTCGTCGGGCAGTACGACCCGTGGATGACCGCGACGATGACCGAGACGCAGGGCCTGTACCGCCAGGTGTTCGGCACCGACAACGACGCCACGGTGCTCGTCGACGGCACCTCGCGCGCCGGGATCGAGGCCGCGCTCGTGTCCCTGCTGGCGCCGGGTGACCGGGTGCTCGTGCCCGTGTTCGGGCGCTTCGGCCACCTGCTCGTCGAGATCGCCACCCGCGCGCAGGCCGAGGTGCACACGATCACGACCGACTGGGGCCAGGTGTTCCCGCCGTCCGTGATCGAGGAGGCGATCATCGCGACCCGGCCCACGGTCCTGGCGATCGTGCAGGGCGACACGTCGACGACGATGAACCAACCGCTCGACGAGCTCGGCGCGATCTGCGCCCGGCACGGCGTCCTGCTCTACACGGACGCCACGGCGAGCCTCGGCGGCAACGCGTTCGAGATGGACGCCTGGGGGATCGACGCGGTCACCGCGGGCCTGCAGAAGTGCCTGTCCGGTCCCTCGGGCAGTGCGCCCCTCAGCCTGTCCGACGCCGCCGTCGCGGTCGTGCGGTCACGGCACTCGGTCGAGGCCGGCATCCGCGAGCCGGGCGACGACGTGCAGGACGACCCGATCCGGTCGAACTACTTCGACCTCGGCATGGTTCTCGACTACTGGGGGCCGCGACGCCTCAACCACCACACCGAGGCCACGAGCATGCTCTACGCCGCGCGGGAGTGCGCCCGTGTGCTGCTCGACGAGGGGCGCGATGCCTTCGCCGCCCGGCACGCCCTGGCCGGCGCCGCGATGCTCGAGGGGGTCCGCGCGCTCGGACTCAGGGTGTTCGGCGACGTCGCCCACAAGATGCACAACGTCGTCGCGGTCGAGATCCCCGAGGGCGTCGTCGGCGACCGGGTCCGCTCCGCCATGCTCGAGGACCACGGCATCGAGATCGGCACCTCGTTCGGGCCGTTGCACGGTCGTGTCTGGCGGATCGGCACGATGGGGGTGAACGCCCGGAAGGACGCCGTCGTGACGACCCTCGCCGCGCTCGAGCAGTGCCTCCGTCGTGCGGGCGTCGCGGTTCCGCAGGGGGGCGGCGTGGACGCCGCGCTCGACGTCTACGCGGGCGTGCGCGCGACGCCGACCGTGGACCGGGAGGCACGGTGACGGAGCCGACGCGCGCCTCCCGTCCGGCGGCGGCACGGGCCGCGACGATCGCCGACCGCTGCGACGAGCTCGCCGCCGTGACCTCGATGGAGGGCGGCATCCGCCGCGTGTACCTGTCCGCCGAGCACGCGCGGGCGAACACGATCGCGGCCGGGTGGATGGAGCAGGCGGGGCTGCGGACGTGGCAGGACGCCGCGGGCAACCTACACGGACGGGTGGCGGCGCTCGGTGCCGACGGTGATCCCCGACCGGTGCTCCTCGTCGGCTCGCACCTCGACACCGTGGTGGACGCCGGACGGTACGACGGCATCGTCGGCGTGCTCATGGGCATCGCGCTCGTCGAGCTGCTCGGTGACCGCGTCCACGACCTGCCGTTCGCGATCCAGGTCGTCGCGTTCTCGGACGAGGAGGGCACCCGCTTCGGCAAAGCGCTCCTCGGCTCATCCGCGGTCGCCGGCGTGTGGAACGACGCGTGGTGGGACCTCGCCGACGGAGACGGCACGACGCTGCGCGACGCGTTCACCGCGTTCGGGCTCGACCCCGCCCGGGTCGGGGAGGCCGCCGTCGACGCCGGATCGCTCGCCGGGTACCTCGAGGCCCACATCGAGCAGGGCCCGTTCCTCGACCGGTCCGGGCAGGCACTCGGTGTTGTCACGAGCATCGCCGCTGCGCGACGGTTCAGCGTCGAGGTCGTCGGGGAGGCCCGGCACGCGGGCGGGACACCGTACGAGATGCGCCACGACGCGCTGCTCGGCGCGGCCGAGGTGGCCCTCGCGGTCGAACGGACCTGCGTGGCCGAGCAGCACATCGGTACCGTCGGCACCATGACGGTCGAACCCGGCGCGGTGAACGTCATCCCGGGGCACGCGCGGCTCTCCGTCGACCTCCGGGGCGAGTTCGACGACGGACGGGACCGTGTGTGGGACGCCCTGGTCGCGGAGTTCGACCGGATCGCGGAGCGCCGCGGCCTGACGATCACGCCGACCGAGGTGCACGCCGCGCCCGCCGTGTTCTGCGCACCGCGGCTCATGGACGCCGTCCGGACGGGCATCCGGGCGACCGGCGAACCGACCCCACCGGAGCTGTTCTCGAAGGCGGGCCACGACGCGATGTCGCTCGGCCTCGTGACGGACGTCGCGATGCTGTTCCTCCGGAACCCGGACGGCATCAGCCACCACCCCGACGAGTTCGTGTCGGTGGCGGACATCGCCCTCGGGCTCGACGCGCTCGTCGCCGCGGTCGAGGCGCTGGCGGCGGCGGAGGTCGGCCCGTGACGGCGCCGGACCTCCGGAGCCGGATCGCCCGGGTCTGGGACGACCTCACCCCGGCCGAACGACGGGTGGCGGCCGTGGTCCGGGACGACCCCGAGCTCCTCGTCCTCCGCACCTCGGCGGAGACCGCGGCCGAGGCCGGCACGTCGAAGGCGACCGTCAGCCGGCTCGTCCGCGCGCTCGGCTACCGCGACGCCGCCGACGTCCGCGAGGCACTCATGGCAGCCCGCGGTGCCGGCCTGCCGTGGTCCGCCGAGGACGCCGCGCACGTCAACGCGCGCGAGGTCGAACGCCGGAACCTCGACGCCGCGTTCGCCTCCCTCGGCCGGGCGGACCGCGCGGGACTCGCGCGCCGCATCGTGCACGCCCGACGCGTCACCGTGGTCGGGGTCCGCAACGCCCATCCGATCGCGCTCCAACTGCGCGCCCAGCTCGCCCAGGTCCGCGCCGACGTGCGACTCGCTCCCTCCGCGGGCCAGAGCGTCGGAGAGGACGTCGCCGACGTCGGGGCCGAGGACCTCGTGGTGGTCGTGACCGTGCGTCGGCACGCCGCGGTGGTCGGCGCGCTCGTCGAGCAGTGCGTCGCGAACGGTGCCGACGTCGTCGTCATCGCCGACCCGACCGCCGCGGTGCTCGCAGCGTCCGCACGCACCCTCGTGCTGTGTCCGGTCGACTCGCCGTCCGCCTTCGACAGCCTCGCCGCGATGGCGGCGGTCGTCGCGGCCATCGCGAACGACGTGTACGACGCGAGCGGCCCGGCGGGACGCGACCGCGTCGCCGCCATCGCCAGCACCTACGCCGCGCTCGGCGAACTCGACGAGGGCGACCGTCGGCGCCCCACAGGACGACCGGGAGGTCCGCAGCGGCACCCGGGGGAGGACCGCCATGGACGTGACTGAGTTCGACGCCCTCGACCCGGACGCCGCCGCGGCGCTCGTCCGGAGCTGGGCCGACGTCCCGCGCTGGGTGGACGCGGTCGTGTCCGCCCGTCCGTACGCGACGACCGCCGCGCTCGCGCAGCACGCCGGCGACCTCGCGGCCGGCTGGACCGACGACGAGGTCGAGGCCGCGTTGGCCGACCACCCCCGCATCGGCGACCGGGCGACCGGCACCGGCGCGAGCGCCGCGGCGTCGCGGACTGAGCAGGCCGCCTCCGCCGACACGGATGCCACGACCGCGGCCGCGATCCGCGAGGGCAACGTCGCGTACGAGGCGCGGTTCGGCCGGGTGTTCCTCATCCGTGCCGCCGGCAGGACGGGTCCGGAGATCCTCGCCGAGCTCCGGCGGCGACTCGACGACGACGACGACACCGAGCGGGCCGAGGTCGCGGAGCAGCTCCGCGCGATCGCCCTGCTCCGGCTCGAACGGAGCGTCGCATGAGCCACGTGACCACCCACGTCCTCGACACGACGCACGGGAGGCCCGCCGCGGGCATCGCCGTCACGCTCACCGACGCCGCCGGCTCCGTGGTCGCGGTCGGCACGACGGACGAGGACGGCCGGGTCGGGGACCTCGGCCCGGACCTCCTGCCGCCCGGCGCGTGGACGCTGACGTTCGCCACGGGGGAGCACTGGGCGCGACTCGGGCTCCCCGTATTCCACCCGCGCGTCGACGTCACCTTCGTCGTGCCCGAACCCCCGGCGGGCCACTACCACGTGCCCCTGCTCATCAGTCCGTTCGCCTACTCCACCTACCGAGGGAGCTGACCCCATGACCGACACATCCAGCGTGCACCTGGGCCCGAACCAGTACGGCAAGGCCGAGGTCCGCCTCGTCCGCGTGACGCGGGACACCGACCGGCACGAGATCGAGGACCTGACGATCACGACGCAGCTCCGCGGTGCCGCCCTCGCCGACTCGTACACGTCGGGCGACAACGCGAAGGTCCTGGCGACCGACACGCAGAAGAACACGGTCTACGCGTTCGCCCGCGAGCACGGCGTGCACAGCCCCGAGGAGTTCCTGCTCCGTCTCGGCCGACACTTCACGACGGCGTTCGACTGGTACGAGGGCGCGACGTTGACCGCGGACCAGCACGGGTGGGCGCGCATCCCGGTGGACGGCCGCGACCACGACCACGCCTTCGTCCGCGCCGGCAGCGGCACCCGCACCGCGGTCGTGCAGGTCGACGGCGACGACGTCCACGTCCTCGCGGGCGTGACCGACCTGACCGTGCTCAAGTCGACGGGGAGCGAGTTCCACGGATTCCCCCGCGACCGCTACACCACGCTCGCCGAGACCGACGACCGGATCCTGGCGACCTCGGTGACGGCGCGCTGGCGGTACCTGCCCGAGGCGGTCGAGGCGGGCATCGACTGGAACGCCACCCACGCGGGTGTCCTCGAGCGCACGCTCGCGACCTTCGCGGACCTGCACTCGTACGCGCTGCAGCAGACGTTGTTCGCGATGGGCCGCGCCGCCATCGAAGCCTTCCCCGAGATCGCCGAGGTCCGCTTCTCGATGCCGAACAAGCACCACTTCCTCGTCGACCTCGCGCCGTTCGGCCTCGACAACCCGAACGAGGTGTTCTACGCCGCCGACCGCCCGTACGGACTCATCTCCGGCTCGGTCGTCCGCGACGGTGTCGCCGAGGCCCCCGCCGCGTGGACGTCGGTACCCGGGTTCGTGTGACCACCGACGCGACCGGGGAGCGTTCCGGCAGCACGGTCGTCGGCCTCGTGCTCGCCGCCGGCGCGGGCTCCCGCATGGGCCGACCGAAGGCACTCGTCCGGGGTGCCGACGGACGCCCCTGGGTCGAGCGCGCCGTCCGGACCCTGCTCGACGGTGGCTGCGGGACCGTCGTCGTGGTCCTCGGAGCGGCCGCCGATGTCGCACGGCCGCTCGTACCCGACCATCCGGCCGTCCGGGTCGTCGTCGCCGACGCCTGGGCGGAGGGGCTGGGGGCGTCGCTCCGCGCCGGACTGGTCGCGGTCGCCCACGGCGACCGCGCACCCGACGACCGCTCGTGTGACGACGACGGCGCACGAGGCGGCGCCGACGCGGTCCTCGTGACCCTCGTGGACCTCCCTGAGCTCCCCGTCGCTGCCGTCCGA
Organism: Curtobacterium sp. MCBD17_013; assembly: GCF_003234565.1. GTDB lineage: Bacteria > Actinomycetota > Actinomycetes > Actinomycetales > Microbacteriaceae > Curtobacterium. The sequence continues at coordinate 26,646 of NZ_QKTU01000002.1, forward strand.
CGCCTGCTCGAGGTGGACCCGCCCGGTCCCTGCGGACCGCACGGAGGCCGCCGTGCCCGCCTCCGGCAGGCGGTGTTCGGCGACCGACCGGGGCATCCCGTGCTCGTCGGGCGCGCACACTGGGCACCGCTCGCGGCGTCCCTGCACGGCGACCGCGGGGCCGGAGCGTACCTCCGGCAGCACGGGGTGGAGCGGGTCGAGTGCGGCGACCTCTGGGACGGTGCCGACCACGACCGGCCGGCCGGATCGACGCCCTGACCCGGTTCCTCGTATACACGACATCGCGATCCTGACCGCTCCGCCGAGCTCCTGACGGCGGCTTGAAACTGCTCCTCAGCAGGGGTTTCCCTCGCGCCCCGGTACCGCGTCCAGCATCGCTTCACGAGCCGGTAACGCGCGTTCACACCCCGGAAACACGGTTCTGTATACCGTTTGGTCACCCCACCCCTCCACCCCGAGGAGCGCCCCGCGTGACCGACTCCCTGCGCCACCCCGACGCCGACCCGACCGGCTTCCGCCTGGTCGGCGTCCTGCACCTGCCGCCGCTCCCGGGAGCCGTGAACCACACGGGCGTCCCGGTCGCCGACATCGCGGTGCGCGCCGCGGAGGACGCCCGCGCCCTGCAGGACGCCGGCTTCACCCACGTCATGGTGCAGGACGCGAGTGACATGCCCCAGGCCGTGCGTGTCGACGCCCCCACGGTCGCGGCGCTGTCGGTCGTCGGTGCCGCGGTCGTCGACGCCGTCGGCGTCCCGGTCGGTGTCGTCGTCGGCCACAACGACGGCCCGAGCGCCGTCGCGATCGCCCACGCGATCGGTGCCACGTTCGTCCGCGTCAAGGTGCTCACCGGCGTCTCCGTCGGTCCGACCGGCTGGATCGAGGGCTGCGCGTACGAGGTCGCCGCGATGCGCCAGCGCCTCGGCAGCGACGTCGAGGTCTGGGCGGACGTGCACGAGGCGACGAGCCTGGCACTCGCGGGCAGCACCGCGTGGGCCGCGCAGGAGGCCCGCGCCTTCGGCCGCGCCGACGTCCTCGTCGTCACCCGGGACAGCGGCGTCGGTGACGCGCTCGACGACATCGACCTCCTCCGGCCGACCGCCGGGGACACGCCCTTCGTCGTCGGTGGCCGCGTCGGGCTCGACACCATCGCGCAGACCGTCACCCGGGCGGACGGCGCGATCCTCGGCAGCGCGATCAAGCGGTCGAGTGCCCCGGACGCCCGCGTCGACCCCGCGATCGCCGCCGCCTTCGGCCGCGCGCTCGTGCCCGCCGCCGCCTGACGCCCGGCGACACCGACCCCGCACCTCGCCCGCACGGCCCCCCCACACCAGCACCAGCGCCGGACCCCAGGACAGGAACCATGACCACCACCCCGCCCAGCCCGTTCATCGGCCCGGACAGCCCGCTCGACGCGCGCCAGCAGCAGATCGTCGAGCGCGTGTCGGCCGCGGAGCACGCGTCGATCGTCGCCCTGCCGACGGACCACCCGCTCGACCCGAAGCGGCGTGCGCGGGACGAGGCCACCTACCCGGAGCTCATCGCGCAGCCCGACCGCATCCGCGAGACCCTGGCCGCCAACGACGCCGCCCTCGACGAACTCGCGGACCGGATCGCCGCGATGGACGTCGACCGCGTGTTCGTGACCGGCGCGGGGGACTCCCTCGCGGTGGCGATCGCCGCGCGGCAGACGCTCGAGCTCATGCTCGGGGTCCCGGTCGAGCCGGTCCAGAGCCTCGACCTCGCGTACTACCTCGCACCGCTCGTGACGACCCGCAGCGTCGTCGTCGCCCTCTCGAGCTCGGGGGAGACCACCCGGACGGTCGAGGCGGCCCTAGTCGCCCAGCACATCGGCGCCCTGACCGTCGCGATCACGAACACGGCGGGTTCCACGCTCGACACGGAGTCCGAGCGCACCCTGCTCCTCCGAGCCACCCGGGTCGGCTGGCCCACCCAGTCCTCCACCACGGCGCTCGCGCTCCTCGTCGACCTCGCCATCCGCGTCGGTGCGCTCCGCGGGCACGCGGCCGCCCCCGCACTCCGGCAGGCGCTCGACACGGTGCCCGCGCTCATGGAACGCGTCATCGCCGAGACCGAGCCCCGCCTGCGCGCCATCGCACAGCGAGAGCAGGCCGCCGACGCGTTCCTGTTCTCGGCCGCCGGCCCCTCGTGGGGCGCGGCGATCATCGGCGCCGCCAAGGTCAAGGAGTGCACCCCCGACCACGCCGAGGCGATCCAGGTCGAGGAGTTCCACCACTACAACTCGCTCAAGGCGGGGGAGCCCATCTGGGTGATCGCGCCCGCCGGGCCGTCCGTGCCGCGCGCCGTGCACACCGCGAGCGAGGCGAAGCGCTTCGGCGGCAGCGTCACGGTGGTCACGACCGAGGGCGTGCACGACTTCGACGACGTCGCCGACGACGTCGTGACCGTCCCGGCGGTCCCGGAGCCGATCAGCCCACTCCTCACGGTCCTCCCGGCCCAGCTCACCGGCTACCTGCTCGCGATGGAGCAGTTCGCCACGGCCGAGGCCGCGGTGGCGGCCGAGGCGGGGACGACGACCACGGCGGCGACGCATGCGTGAGGACGCGGCCGCGCCGAGCCTCCTGTGCGTCGGCAACCTGACGATCGACGACTCCGTCATCGACGGCGTGACCACCACCGCACTCGGCGGCGACGCGCTCTTCGCGGCGCTGGCCGCGCGACGCGTGCTCGACGACGTCCGCATGCTCGCACCGGTCGGGACGGACCTGCCCGCCGCGCTCCTCCAGGACGTCGCCGACGCGGGGATCCGCGTCGAGTCGGCACGGCCGCGCGACGGACGCACCGTCCGCAACCGGGTCACCTACGCCGCGGACGGCACCCGCACCTGGGACCTCCTCGACGGCGAGGACGCGTTCGACGCGATGTCGGTGTACCCGGACGACGTCACCCCCGCCGCGCTCACGGCCAAGGGCGTGCTCGTCTCCGCCATGAGCCTCCGGTCACAGCTCGCCCTCGGCCCGTGGCTCCGCACCGCGACCGCGGCGACCGTCTACCTCGACCTGCAGGAGGACTACGTCGCGGGCAACGAGGACGCGCTCCTCGCGCTCCTGCCGACGTGCGACGTGTTCCTGCCGAGCGAGGTCGAGGCGGTCGCCCTCGCGGGGACCGACGACCTCGTCGCGGCAGCCGCGGTGTTCCGCGCCGCCGGGGCGGACCTCGTCGTGATCAAGACGGCCGAGCGCGGCTGCGTCCTGGCGACGGCGGACCGGACGCTCGTCGTGCCGACCGACGTCGTGACCGCCGTCGACGCCACCGGCGCGGGCGACGCGTTCTGCGGCGCCTTCGCCGCTGCGCACCAGACCGGCGCGGACCCGGTCACCGCAGCCCACGTCGGCGCCGCCGCCGCCCGCGTCGCGATCAGCGCACACGGCGTCACGGCGCTCCTCGCCGAGCGCACCGCGGCCGCCGCCGCACCGAGTGGCGCGCCGACCGCCGCGACGACCGGGGCCGCCTGATGCACGTCCGACTCCTCAACCCGAACACGAGCCTGCCGATGACCGACGCCGTCCTCGCCGCCGCCCGCGCGGTCGCGCGCCCGGACACCGTCCTGACCGCGAGCCACTCCAGTGGTGCGCCGGCGACCGTCGAGACCCACGTCGACGAGGTGTTCGGCGCCGCCGGTGTGCTCGCGCAGGTGGAGCAGGGCGAACGCGACGGGGTCGACGGCTACGTCGTCGCCTGCTTCGGCGACACGGGCCTCCCGGCCGCTCGTGAGCGCGCCCGCGGACCGGTCGTCGGCATGACGGAGGCAGCGCTCCAGACCGCCGCGCTCCTCGCCCACCGGTTCACCGTCATCACGATGCCCCCGCGGACCATCGCGATGACCGACCGCGTGGTCGCGTCGCTCGGCCTCGGGCACCGCTGCGTCGTCCGCGCCGTCGACGTGGCGGTCGAGGAGATCGAGACCGGCGCCGGTCCCGCCTTCGACGCGTTCGCCCGGGAGGCACGGCACGCGCTCGTCGCGGACGGTGCGGAGGCCATCGTGCTCGGCTGCGCAGGACTCACGGACCTGGTGTCCGGCCTCGGGGACGCGCTCGGCGTGCCGGTGGTCGACGGTGTCGCCGCCGCCACGACCGCGGTCGAGGGGCTGCTCGCGCAGGGGCTGACGACCTCGCGTGCGAACACCTGGGCCGCGCCGACGGGGTCCCCGACCACGAGCGAGGTCTGGGCATGAGCGTGCTGTTCACCGACGTGTTCGTCTGGGCACCGGAGACACCCGCAGGCATGGTCGGTCCGACCGATCTCCTGGTCGTCGAGGACACCGTGCGTGCGATCGGCCCGGCGGCTCGGCAGCAGGCTCCGGCGGACGCGCGGATGGTCGCCGGTGGGGGGCACCACGTCCTCGTCCCGGGACTGGTCAACGCGCACTTCCACTCGCCGGCGAACCACCTCAAGGGCGCGTTCCCCAGTCGTCCGCTCGAGACCTTCATGCTCTACGAGTCGCCCGCGGACCCCGACCTCGCCCCGACCCCGCGCGAGGCGTACCTCCGGACGATGCTCGGCGCGCTCGAGATGCTCCGGACCGGGACGACGAGCGTGCAGGACGACGCGTTCCTCATGCCGGCGCCCGATCCCGACGTCATCGACGCCGTCATGCAGGCGTACGAGGACAGCGGCATCCGCGCGAGCGTCGCCCTGGACCAGCCGGAGCTCGCCGACGCCGACAAGCTCCCGTTCCTCGACGACGCCGACGACGCGCTGGCCGCGGCACTCCACGCGCCGGCACCGGCCGCGGCACCGGAACTCCTGGCCGCGTACGACCACCTGTTCCGGCGGTGGCACGGCGCTGCCGACGGCCGGCTCACCGCAGCGGTGTCGATCTCGGCGCCCCAGCGGGTGAGCCCGGAGTACTTCGGTGCGCTCGACGACCTCAGCCGTACGCACGACGTCCCGCTCTTCGCCCACATGCTCGAGACACGCACGCAGCGTGCCCTCTCCGCGCCGGGCAGCGGGCAGGAACGGTTCGCCGGGCGGAGCCTCGTCCGGTACACCGCGGACCTCGGGCTGCTCAGCGACCGCGTCAACGTCATCCACGCGGTGTGGGTCGACGAGCACGACCTCGACCTCATCGCCGCAGCGGACGCCGTCGTGGCGCACAACCCGGTGAGCAACCTGCGGCTCGGCAGCGGCGTCATGCCGTTCCGCGCCATGCGCGACCGCGGCATCCGGATCGCGCTCGGCGTCGACGAGGCGATCTGCGACGACACCGTCAACACCTGGGGCGTCGTCAAGCAGGCCGGTCTCATCCACAACGTCGCCGGGCTCGACGCGGACCGCTGGCCGCTCCCGGCCGAGGTCCTCGACGCGCTCTGGGAGGGCGGCGCCGCCGCGATGCGCCGCGACGGGCGGAACGCCGAGCGCGGCCGGATCGGCCGCGTCGCCGAGGGCGCGCAGGCGGACCTCGCGCTGCTCGACCTGCACGCGCCGGCGTTCACGCCGTTCAACGACCTCCGCGGCCAACTCGTCTACTGCGAGTCCGGCGGCAGCGTCCGGATGACGGTCGTCGCCGGTCGGATCGTCGCCGAGGGCGGCCGCGTGGTCTCGGTCGACGAGGCCGCACTCCTCGCGGAGGCCCGGGAGCTGCACGCAGCCCGGCGTCCCGCGCTCGAACGCACGTGGGCCGCGGCCGACGCCCTGTACCCGGCGTACGACGCCGTGGTGCGGCGGGCCGCCCGCACCGACGTGGGCATGACCAGGTGGATCGCCACGGACAGGACGACAGCATGACGCACGACGACACCCGCACCGACACGGCCCCGGGTCACGGCTTCTGGGACTACCGGCCGATCACCGACGCGCCCGGCCGGGACTGGCCCGACGGCCGACGCCTGGCCGTCTACGTCGCCGTCGGACTCGAGGAGTACCGCTTCGGCGTCGGAGCGACCGAGGACATCGTGCCGGACGTCACCGCGCCGGACCTCGTCAACACCTCGTGGCGGGACTACGGCAACCGCGTCGGGGCGTTCCGCCTGCTCGAGCGTCTCGACCGTGCGGGCATCCCACCCACCGTGCTCCTCAACACCGCCGTGTACGACGCCGCGCCGGACCTCATCCGCGCCGCCCGGGCCCTGGGCGCGGAGTTCGTCGGGCACGGCATCTCGAACTCCGACTCGCTCGGGGCCATGTCGAGCGCCGAGGAGGCCGCGTACGTCGCCGCCGTGGCCGACCGGATCGCCGCCGAGGAGGGCGAGGCGCCGGGCGGCTGGTCGAGCCCCTGGCTGACCCACACGCCCTCGACGCTCGACAACCTCGTCGCGAGCGGGTACCGCTACCTCCTCGACCTGCGTCTCGACGACCGCCCCGTGCCGATCACGACCGCTGCCGGCCAGATCGTGGCGCTGCCGTACGCGCTCGAGGTGAACGACAGCACGACGATCGTCGGCCGCGGCGCGTCGGCGTCGGAGTTCGCCGACATGGTGGTCGACGAGTTCGACGAGCTCCTGGAACGCTCCGAGGAGCAGCCGCTCGTCATGAGCGTCGTCGTGCACTCGTTCATCTCCGGCGCCCCGTTCCGCCTCCGTGCTCTCGACCGGGCCCTGCAGCACATGACCGCACACCGGGACCGCGTCTGGTTCACCCAACCGCGGGCGATCGCGGCGCACCTCGCGACGACGGAGGTGACGGCGTGAGCGACCCCATGGACACCCCGAACGCTGGAGGCACGGCCACGGGCGCGGCGGCCACGACGGGCGGCGTGACGGCGTCGATCCGGGACCTGCACGTGTCGCTCGAACGTGACGGCGCCCGCAGCGCGGTGCTGCGCGGCGTCGACCTCGACATCGCCCGCGGCGAGATCGTCGGGCTCGTGGGGGAGTCCGGCTCCGGCAAGAGCATGCTCGCCATGAGCCTGCTCGGGCTCCTGCCGGACGCCGCCCGTCCGCACATCAGCGGCGAGGTCCGGGTGCAGGGCACCGACATGGCCCACGGCACCGACGCCGAACGCGCTCGTGCCCGGCGCACCGCGCTCGGCGCCGTGTTCCAGGACCCGATGACGTCGCTCAACCCGACGATGCGCGTCGGCCGTCAGATCGTCGAGGCCGGGCAGGACCGCGCCGGCTCGATCGCCCTCCTCGACGCGATGGGCGTGCCCGACCCCGCGATGCGGTTCAGCGTCTACCCGCACGAGCTCTCCGGTGGCCTCCGCCAGCGCGTCATGGCGGCGATCGCGATGGCCGGGAGGCCCGCCCTGGTCGTCGCGGACGAGCCCACCACCGCGCTCGACGTCACCGTGCAGGCGCAGCTGCTCGACCTGCTCCGCGAACTCCGCGACGAGCAGGGCTGCAGCGTCCTCCTCATCACCCACGACCTCGGCGTCGCGGCCCAGATCGCCGACCGGATCGCCGTGATGTACGCGGGACGCCTCGCCGAGGTCGGTCCCACGGACGCCGTGCTCACCGCCCCCGCGCACCCGTACACGGCCGGCCTCATGCGGTCCCGCCTGTCGCTCGGTCTCGACCGCGACGTCCGGCTCCCGACCCTGCCACCGGACACGCTGACGCCCGAGCAACGCCTCGTCGGCTGCCCGTACCGCGCACGGTGCCCCCTCGCGTTCGACCGGTGCGTCGCCGAGACCCCCGGGCTCGACGCCTCGGTGCCCGCGTCGGGCCACGCAGCCGCGTGCTGGGCCCCGGCCGAGGTCGTGCGCACCGACGCGGCCACGCCGCGGACCGCCGCGGTCGCACCCGGCCCGGGCCGCGCCTCCCGGCCGGTCGCCACCCGCGCTGCACCGGCCGGTGCCGCCCGCGTCGGTGACGGCACGGCCCCCGCCCCGGCGGTCGTCGTCGACGACGTCGTCTGCACGTACGTCACCGGCCACGGTCGACGGCGACGCACGGTGGAGGCCGTGCGCGGCATGCGCTTCGACGTCGCCGCCGGTGCGTCACTCGCGATCGTCGGCGAGAGCGGTTCGGGCAAGTCGACGATCCTCCGCGCGATCGCCGGCCTCGTGCCCGTCCGGTCCGGACACATCCGGGTCGCCGACGGCGGCGCGCAGATGGTGTTCCAGGACGCCGGGTCGTCACTCACCCCGTGGATGACGGTCGGCGAGACGCTCGCCGAGCGGCTCCGCCCGCAGCGGCTCGGCCGCACCGAGACCGACCGACGCGTGTCCGAGGCCCTCGACGCCATCGGTCTCCCCGCATCGGTCGCACGGCTCCGCCCCTCCGACCTGTCCGGTGGGCAACGGCAGCGCGTCGCGCTCGCCCGAGCGACCGTCGTGCGGCCCGCCGTGCTCCTGTGCGACGAACCGACGAGCGCGCTCGACGCCTCGCTCGCCGCGACCACCCTCAACCTCATCCGGGACATGCGGGAGGAACTCGCCATGACCGTCCTGTTCGTCACGCACGACCTCGCGGTCGCCCGGCTCATGGGCGACCGGATCGCCGTCGTCGAGCGCGGCCGCATCGTCGAACTCGGCGCCGCCGACGCCGTCATCGGCGACCCACGTGAGCCGTACACCCGCACGCTCGTCGCGTCGGTCCCCGAGATCGCGGTGGCCCGGTGAGCGCCGTCGTCGCGACCCGCCGGTTCTCACCCGCGGCGTTCACGAGCGGCGTGCACGCCGGACGCACCACGGCATGGGTGCTCGTCGGGCTGCTCGGCGCACTCACCGTCGTCGCGATCGTCGCCCGCCTCATCGCGCCCGACGACCCGATCCAGCCGGTCGGCGGCGTGCAACTCCCGCTCGGGTCGCCGGGACACCTGCTCGGTACCGACTCGATCGGGCGCGACATCCTCTCGCGCACGCTGTACGGCCTCCAGACGTCCTGGTTCTCGGCACTCGCCGTCGTCGCGGTCGGCCTCGTCGTCGGCGGCGTGGTCGGCGTGGCGGCGGGCGTCGCCGGCGGGTGGGTCGACAGCGTGCTCATGCGGGTCACCGACCTGTTCCTCGCGCTGCCGTCCACGCTCGTGGCCATCGCGATCGTCGCGGCGCTCGGACCCGGCATCACGAACACGCTCATCGGCATCTCGGTCGTGTGGTGGCCCTACTACGCACGCATCATCCGGTCCGAGATCCGCGCCACCGTCGCCCGTCCCCACGTCGAGGCGGCCCGGGTGGCCGGGGTCGGCCGGACACGGCTCGTGTTCCGGCACGTGCTCCCCGCCGCCGTGCCGACCGCCATCGTCACCGCGAGCCTCGACATCGGCAACGTCGTGCTCCTGCTCGCCGGGCTGTCGTTCCTCGGTCTCGGCGCGCCGTCACCCGCACCCGAGCTCGGCGCCGACACCGCCGCGAACACGCAGCTGCTCCTCAGCGCGTGGTGGGTGCCCGTCGTCCCCGGCGTCGCCGTGCTCGTCCTCAGCCTCGTCGCGAACCTCGCCGGCGACGGCATCCGCACGCTCGTCGGGTCCAGGAGGTGACGAGCGTGATCCGCTTCCTGCTCCGTCGTCTCGGGTCCCTCGTGGCCGTGCTGCTCGTGCTCAGCGCCGTCGTGTTCCTGCTCCAGCAGATCTCGCCCGGCGACCCGGCCCGCGCGGCACTCGGCGCGAACGCGTCACGGCAGGCCGTCGACGCGGAACGCCACCGCCTCGGCCTCGACGACCCGCTGCCGGTGCAGTTCGTGCGGTTCATCGCCGGGGCCCTGCACGGTGACTTCGGGACGTCGTACCGGACGCACCGGGCCGTCGCCACCGACCTCGCATCGGCGTTCCCCGCGACCGTCGAGCTCGTGCTCGCCGCGTTCGTGATCGCGCTCGTGCTGGCCGGGCTGTTCGCGGCCTCCGCGGCCCTCCGCTGGCCGTTCGCGGGCGTCTACCGGGGAGCGCTGCTCCTCGCGGCGACCGCACCGCCGTTCCTGCTCGCACTCGGCGGGATCATCCTGTTCTACGCGCAGCTCGACTGGCTCCCCGCCTCCGGGCAGGGCACCGGCGGGGTCGGGTCCGCGGTGTCGCACCTCGTCCTGCCCGCGACCGTGCTCGCGATCGCACCGGCACTCGCGATCGGGCGCATCCTGCGGGCCGGCCTCGAGACGACGCTCGTGGCCGACCACGTCCGGACCGCTCGGTCGAAGGGCCTCGGCGAGGGGGCCGTGCTCGCCCGGCACGTCGTGCGGAACGCGATCGGTCCCGCCCTGGCGATGGCGGGCCTCCAGCTCGGGTTCATGTTCGCCGGCGACGTCGTCGTCGAGCAGGTGTTCAGCTGGCCCGGCATGGGCAACTACCTCGCCAACAGCATCCCGACCTCCGACTACCCGGCCATCGCCGCGGTGACGCTCGTGCTCGGCGCGGTCTACGTCGTCGTGAACACGGTCGCCGACGTCCTCCAGACCGCTGCGGACCCGCGTCTCGCCTGACAACGCGAGCGACCTCGGCCAGCTCCACCCCATCCCACCCAGAACGCACCACCCCATCCCATGAAGGAGACACCGTGAGGCTCAGCTCACTCCGTCGGCGGACCCGCATCGCGCTGGTCGCGGCCGCGGCCGTCCCGCTCCTCGCCCTCGCGGCCTGTTCCGGAGGTGGCGGCTCGAGCCCGAACGCCGCACCGGAGAACGGCACGCTCACCGTCGGTCTGCTGGGCGACATCGGCCAGCCGCCGGACCCCGACATCTACTACGCGAACAACGGCCTCGCGATCGTGCTCAACACGTACGAGGGGCTCGTGCAGTACGCGAACGACACCGACTCGGTGAAGATCGCGCCCCGCCTGGCGACGTCGTGGACCGTGAGCGGCGACAACACCGTCTACACGTTCCACCTCCGCAAGGGCGTCACCTTCCACGACGGCACCCCCTTCACCTCGGCGGCGGTCAAGGTCGCCTTCGACCGACGCATCGCCGTCAAGGGCGGCGCCGCGTACATGGTGCAGGGCGTGGAGAGCGTCGCGACGCCGGACGCCTCGACCGCCGTGGTGACCCTCGACGCCCCGAACTCGGCGTTCCTGGACTACCTCGCCTCGCCGTTCGGCCCGAAGATGGAGTCGCCGACCGCGCTGCAGAAGCACGCCGGATCGGACGACGCGCAGACCTACCTGCAGACCCACGACGTCGGGACGGGTCCGTACGAGATCAGCTCGGCCGACCCCGGCACCTCGTGGACCCTGTCCCGCTACGCCGGGTACTGGGGCACGAAGTCGCCGTTCACCACGGTGAAGCTGCCGATCTACTCGGACGCCTCGGCGCTGCAGCTCGCGTTCGACCGCGGGGACGTGTCCGCGATCGTCGCCGCACTGCCCTCGTCGAGCCTGTCCAAGTACGAGGACAGCAAGCAGTACGCCAGCTACATGCTCCCCACGCTGCAGTCCGCCCTGGTCACCGTGAACCCGACCAAGTCGTTCTTCAGCAGCAAACAGGCCCGACTCGCGTTCCTCGAGAGCATCGACCAGAAGTCGATCGTCAAGCAGGTGCTCGGCAGCCGCTCCGAGCCGGCGACGACCCTCTACGCCAAGGGCATGATCCCGGGCGGCAAGGACGAGCAGACGATCACGTACGAGCCCTCGGCGATGAAGTCGTACGCGAAGACGCTGCCGTCCGGCACCACGATGACCATCGGCTACGCGAGCGGCAACACGAACGCCCAGCAGATGGCGAACATCCAGGCGGCGAAGCTCCAGGCCGACGGCATCACGGCCACGGCGAAGTCGTACCCGACGTCCCAGGTGTTCGGGTGGATCAACGACCCGACCACGGGCCCGGACGCGTTCTTCGACGGCAACAACGGGCCGGACGGCGGCTCCCCGTACATGTGGGGCCACGTCTTCTGGGACAAGTCGGGCGGCATCGACTACTTCGGCTGCGACGTCCCGGCGGTCGACCAGAAGCTCGACCACGCCGTGCAGACCGGCGACGTCAGCGCGTACGTCGCCGCGGCCGAGCAGTACGCCCAGACCGGCTGCTACTACAACCTCTCCTACAACAAGGACTGGGTCGTCGCGCAGAAGTGGCTGACCGGCGTCGCGAAGTCGCACAACATCGGCGCGAACGAGCTGGACTTCAGCAAGCTCGGCATCGCCGGGTGAGGTCCGCGGGCGCCGGTGCACGCCGGCGCCCGCGTCCCTTCCCCCCGTCCACCGCTTCCAGGAAGATCGACCTGATGACCCCTCCCGAGATCGCCGCCCTGGCCACCGTCCCCGCCGCGCCGTCGCTCCCACTGCGGATCCACGCGCGCCTCCGCGAGGCGATCATCCGCGGCGAGTACCCGCAGGGGCAGAAGCTGCCCGAGGTCCGGATCGCCGACGAGCTCGCGGTCTCCCGCGTCCCGCTGCGCGAGGCCGTCCCGATGCTCGAGTCCGAGGGGTTCGTCGTCACGACGCCCCGACGCGGAGCGGTCGTCGCGACGTGGACCTCCCGCCTCGTCCACGACCTCTTCGACCTCCGTGAGGTCCTCGAGGTCGGGGCGGCCCGCCACGCCGCCCGCGCCGTCGCGGGTGGTGCCTCCGTCGACGCACTGCACGAGGCGCTCGAGCACTCGCACGCCGTGGTCGACGACGGGGACCCGTACGCGATCGCCGCGGCGAGCACGCGGTTCCACGAGGTGATCGTGGAGATGACCGGCAACACGCTCATGCAGGCCTCGATGCGGTCGGTCTCCGGTCGCGTGCAGTGGCTGTTCTACCTGACGAGCGAACTCGACGTGCACGACGCGTTCCACGACCACGTCGAACTCGCCGCCGCGATCGAACGCGGCGACGAGCGGATGGCGGAGGCGCTGGCGTACTCCCACATCGAGCGCGACCGGATGCCGTCGATCGCCGCACTCCACCCACGCGACTGACCGCCGCGGGCCGTGTCGCGCGCAGGTCAGCGCGCCGGCGTCACGACGCCGCGGCGCCCTCCGCATCCCGCGCCGCCTTCCGCCGCCCCACACGGGGCAGGAACACGCCGTCGCGCAGGGACCGCTCGATGTCCTCGAGCGACCGGTTCTTCGTCTCGGGCAGGCGGAAGAAGATGAACACCCAGGCGACCACGTTGAGCCCCGCGTAGACCCACATCGCGCCGCCGAGCCCGAGCCACAGCACGAGCGTCAGGGCCGTGACGGTCACGAGCAGGTCGGAACCCCACAGCGTCATCGCCTGCAGACTCGTCGCGGCCGGTCGGACGGTGAGCGGGTAGAGCTCCGATTCGAGCAACCAGCCGATGACCTGCAGACCCCCGGACTGGAAGAACATGAACAGGAGCAGGAACAGGAGACTGAGCACCGGGTTGAGGTGGTCGCCCCCGAACAGGAACAGCGCCCCGAACGCCGCCAGGCTCGCCGCCGAGAACGGGAGCGTGAGCAGGGGGAGCCGCCGACGGCCGATCCGGTCCACGAGCCGACTGCCGATGAACGTCATGAGCAGGTACACCGCACCCACCCCGACGTTCGCCCAGAGTGCGAACGCATGCGGGAACCCGGCCTGCGTCAGGATCGTCGGCGTGTAGTAGATCATCATCTCGAGCCCGGTGATCTGCGTCAGGATCGCGACGCCGACCCCCGCGACGAGCGCGGGCCGCACCCACCGCTCCCGGAGCTGCGACCACGCCGCGCCCCCGCCGGTGCCTCCGTTCTGCTCACGGTCGGCGACGGACCGGATGTCGTCGAGCTCGTCACCCGCGTCGGCGGGGGACCGCCGCACCCACCGGAGGACCGTCCCCGCGTCGTCGTCCCGGCCCGCGTGAACGAGCCATCGGGGGCTCTCGGGGAGCACGAACATGCCGAGCAACAGCACGATGGCGGGCACACCGGACAGCATGATGAGCCAACGCCAGGACAGCACGTCGTCGAGCGCGACGTTGACGAACGCGGCCGACAGGATGCCGATGCCGATGGCACAGCTGAACAGGGTGACCATCCGCCCGCGCCGCTCCCGGGGCGACAGCTCGGCGACGTACGTCGGGATGACCTGCGTCGACCCGCCGACGGCGAGGCCGAGGAACAGGCGGCTGAGCACGAGGGTCGTGGGGCCGGGGGAGAGCCCGGCGAACACGACGCCGAGCACGAACACGGCCGCCACGATCATGATCGTCCGACGCCGACCGATGCGACGTGAGAGCCAGGAGCTGCAGAACGCGCCGAGGACGGCACCGGCGAGGATCGCCGCCGTGATGAGCTGTTTCACCCCGTTGCCGATCCCGAAGTCCTTGCCGATCGAGATCAACGTCCCGGAGATCACACCGGTGTCGTAGCCGTAGAGCAGACCGCCGAGCGCCGCGATCAGCGCGATGCGCCGGACGTGCCCGCGCGTGGCGGACGCCACCTCGTCGTCGGACCGGCCCTCGCGATCGATCTCGTCGGGGATGCCCCTGCCCTTGGTCGCGGTCGTCACCGCGCACACGGTACGGCGGTCCGGCCGAGCGCGGTCACGGCCGGGAGGCCCGGGCGCCGCGTCGCGCGCCGCCGCCGCCCGGCGTCAGGCCGAGTGGGCGGGCCGTCGCGTGTGGTCGCCGCGGCCGGATCGTGTTCGGGTCTGCTCGGCGCAGTGGAGTGCGGGGTTCCGCGGAACACCGGCGAACCGGTCGGAGTCGGTGAGGAAGGAACGGACGGCGGTCATGCGACCAGCCCTTCACGAGGCTGTGGACACCTCATCGCTGCCGGACCGCCTCGCTGTGCCAGCGTTCCGCGGATCGCGGAGGCCGTCGTGGCGACGAGACTGCTGAACAGCCCGGTTCCACGACTCTACGATCTGCGATCGGGAGGCCCAACTCCCTCCACCGGACCATCCGGATCGCGCGGTCCACGCCCTTGCATGCATCTCCACGACCACGGCGCGCCGCTTAGGCTGGACCGCATGGCCACCGTCATCCTCGTCCGCCACGGCCGCACCACCGCCAACGCCTCCGGTGTCCTGGCGGGGCGGGCGGCGGGCGTGGCGCTCGACGACGTCGGACGGTCGCAGGCGCGACGCACGGCCGAGCGACTCGCCGTCGTGCCGCTCGTCGGCGTCGTCACCAGCCCCCTCGAGCGCTGCCGTCAGACGGCGCGGGCCGTGACGGACCTCCAGACCGGATCACCCACCACCCTGGCGGACCGTGGCATCACGGAGTGCGACTACGGGGACTGGCAGGGGCGCGCCCTCGGCGAACTCGCGAAGGAGGCTCTGTGGTCGGTCGTGCAGTCGCAACCGTCGGCCGCGGTGTTCCCGGGCGGCGAGTCCATGGCGGCGATGCAGGCACGCGCCGTCGCGGCGATCCGGCGCCACGACGCCCGGTTCGAGGCCGAGCACGGTCCGGGCGCGGTCTGGGCGGCGGTGAGTCACGGCGACGTCATCAAGTCCGTGATCGCGGACGCCCTCGGCATGCACCTCGACCTCTTCCAGCGGATCTCGGTCGGGCCGGCGTCGGTGTCGATCATCCGGTACGGCACCGCCCGTCCGGACGTCGTCGCCACGAACACGGACTCGGGTGACCTGTCCTGGTTGCGCGCGCCGGCACCCGCCGCGGACGCCCCGGTGGGCGGCGGTGCCGGGCATCCGGAACCGACGGCCGACGGCCCCGCCCCTCGCTGACCGGGGTCCGACCGGACGCTCGTAGGATGGACGCATGCCCACCATCGTGCACGGGTTCGACTGGCCCGATCGCGTCGTCGTCGGCACCGTCGGCCGACCGGGATCGCGCTCGTTCTACCTGCAGGTCCGGTCCGGCTCGCGGGTCGTCAGCGTCGCCCTCGAGAAGGAACAGTCCGCTGCCCTCGCCGAGAAGATCGGCGAGATCCTCGACCAGCTGATGACGACGGCGGGCAACCCCGTCAGCGTCCCTTCGGGGACACCTGTCGAGCTCGTCGACAACGAGCCGCTCGACCAGCCCGTGGAGCCGGAGTTCCGAGCCGGTGCGATGACGCTGGGGTGGGACCCGACGACGTCGCAGGTCGTGATCGAGGCGTTCCCCATCGACACCGCGGACGACGACGACGTCCCCGACGAACCCGCCGAGATGCTCGTGGTGCGCATCCCGGTCGGGACGGCGCGCGCCTTCGCCGAGCGCACGCTCGAGGTCGTCGGCGCCGGTCGAGCGATGTGCCCGTTCTGCGGCACCCCCATGGACCCGGACGGGCACGTCTGCCCGGTGCTCGGCGAGCGCTGATGCCCGAGGGGCCCGACCTCCTCACCGCGGACCTCGAGATCAGCGGGCGCATCACGACCGCCTCGAACGCCACCTTCCTGGGGACCATCGGCGACACCACGGTCGTGTACAAGCCGGTGTCGGGGGAGCGCCCGCTGTGGGACTTCCCGGACGGCGACCTCGCGCACCGCGAGGTCGCGGCCTACCTGGTGTCCGAGGCGTTCGGATGGGACGTCGTCCCGCGCACGTGGCTCCGCGACGGCCCGCTCGGCGCGGGGATGGTGCAGCTCTGGCAGGACGTCGACCCGGACCAGGACCCGGTCGACCTCGTCCCCTCGGACCAGGTCCCGGACGACGGCTGGCGCGAGGTCCTCGACGGGGACGACGAGACCGGCCGACCCGTGACCCTCGTCCACGAGGACTCCGTCGCACTCCGGCGCATGGCCGTGTTCGACGTCGTCGTCAACAACGCGGACCGGAAGGGCGCGCACGTCCTCGCGATGCCCGACGGTCATCGCCACGGGGTGGACCACGGGTTGACCTTCCACCAGGAGCACAAGCTCCGGACCGTGCTCTGGGGCTGGGTGGGCGAGGAACTGACGGACGACGAGCTGGCCGGTCTCGACCGCGTCCGCGCCGGGCTCGAGGGCGACCTCGCCGAGACGCTCATCGCGTACCTGAGCGCCGAGGAGATCGGGGCGTTCGCCGGCCGGTGCGCCCGCTTGGCGGCGCGTGGTCGCTTCCCGGCGCCGCACGGGCCGATGCCCGCGCTGCCCTGGCCGCTGTTCTAGCGGTCCCAGCCGCCGCGCCCCTGCTGTCCGCGCCCCCAGCCGCCGCCGAAGGCGTCGTCGAACCCGGCGGCGCCGAAGCCGCCGCGTCTCGAACCGAGGTAGGACCCGACCACCGCGGCCCCGAGGTCGTCGGCCTCCGGTGCGACGACGGTCCCGCCCGCGCGCTTCGCCATGGCGTCGATGAACCGGGCGAGCCCGGGGTCGTCGCCGAGACGGAAGAAGCTCGTGTGCGCTCCCAGGCGCGTCGACGTGTCGAGTTCGCGGATCGCGTGGGCGATCGTCAGCGGATCCGGCGGGTAGGCGAAGTACACCTCACCGCCCGGCTCGAGGTGCGAGGTCGGCTCGCCGTCCGTCACGACGAGCAGCACCGGTTGCGCGTTCGGGTGCTTCCGGAAGTGCCGGTTCGCCAGGAGCAGCGCGTGGTGCAGGTTCGTGCCCTTGTCCCACTGCGCGTCGAGCCCCACGAGCTGCTCGATCTCCATGACCTCGGCGGTCCTCCCGAACCCGATGAGCTGCAGGTCGTCGCCGCGGAACCGGCTCGTGATGAGCGTGTGCAGGGCCAGCGCGGTGCGCTTCATCGGCACCCAGCGGTCCTCCATCGCCATCGAGAACGACGTGTCGACGAGGAGCGCCACGCACGCCTGTGTCCGCGCTTCGGTCTCCTGCACCTCGACGTCGTCGATCGTCAACCGGACGCCGGAACCGATCGCGCGCCCCTCGCCAGCGGTGCGCGTCAGGGCGTTCGTCATCGTGCGCGTGACGTCCCACGGCTCGGTGTCCCCGAACGCCCAGGCCCTCGTCGCGCCGGAGCGCTCGCCCGCGGCTCCAGCGCTCCGCAGGTCGCGGCCTCCCGTGCGGCCGCTCATCTTCTCGGCGACGTCGCGGAGCAGCGCCGTGCCGAGCTGTCGCATGGCCTTGGGTGTCAAACGGAGTTGCCCGTCGAGTCCGCGCTTGAGTGCCCCGGTGTCGCGGAGGGCCTTCTCGAGCTGCTGCAGCGTCCGTGCGTCGACCGCGGACTCCTCACCGAGCTGCCGCCGGAGCGCGTCGAGGTCGAGGTCGTCGAGCTGTGACCCGTTGTGCGACTGCGCGAGCTGGTCGGCGAGCTGGTCGAGGTCCGCCAGGTCCTGGAACACTCCGGTCCCGTCGCCGAGCCCGAGACCCTCGTCGCCGTCCATGCGCTCGCCCCCGCCCCAGTCCTCGCCCGGACGGAGCGCGCGGAGGTTCCCGTCGAGTTGCGCGAGGGACTGCATCAGGTCGGGGGAGCCGAAGGCCTGGGCCGCCAGCGCGTCGAGCTCGTCCCGCTGCTCCCGGGTCATCGAGTTCCGCATGCGCTGGGCGGCCGCGGCTCGGGCGGCGAGGGCGTCGAGCAGTTCGTCGATGTCCACCGGCGCCTCGGGGAAGAACGCCCCGTGCTTCGCCATGAAGTCCTCGAACTGCTCCGGCGTGTCGGCCCCCCGCGCGTGCGCGTCGAGCAGTTCGTTCAGGTCGGTGAGCATGTCGTTGATCGCGGCCCGGTCGGCGTCGGTGGCGTTCTCGAGCGCCTGCTTCATCCCGGCGAACCGCTGGTCGAGCATCTCGCGCCCGAGCAGGTCCTTGATCCGCCCGTAGGCCGCGGCCGCCTGCGGACTCTGCCACCGGTAGTCGCTGAGCTCGCTCACCGCCGCGGCGGGGGAGGACGGGAGGCTGTCCAGCTGCATCTGGGCGAGGGCGCGGACGCCGTCGTCCATCTCCACGTCACGCGCCAGCTGGCCGCGCTCCTGCGTGACGGCCTGGTCCAGCAGCTCGCGGATCTCCTCGAGCGTGCCGTCGAGGTTGTGCTTGCGCGTCAGTTCGCGTCGACGCTCGGCGACACGGCGGGCGAGGTCGTCGAGCCCGGCCTGGTCACGACCACCGCGGCGGAGGAACTCCCGCATCGCGCGCTCGGGTGAGTACCCGGCCATGACGTCCTGACCGATGGCGTCCATGGCCTCGCTCGTGTCGACGGGCGGCGCGAGCGGGTCCGGGCCGCCGGCGTACTTCCGGTACCGGGCGTCGCGGGCGAGCCGCCGGTTGGTCCCCGTCATGCGACCTCACATCCCATACGCTGCTTCGCCCCCGCCGGTCTCCTTGCTCACGCGACGGGCCAGGTACAGCCCCTCGAGCGCGAGTTCGATCGCCCCGGCGCGCTCGCCGTCGGTGTGCGCACCGAGCCGGTCGGCGACCTGGTCGTACAGGTCGGACTCGCCGAGTGACGGCAGGCCGGACAGGAAGTCCCGCGCGGTCACCTGCTCGCCCGTGGTGACCATCCCGCCGCGTTCGAGCGCGTCGACGAGCACGCCGAAGTCGATGCCTCGGAAGTGCGCGCGCACCGTCTCGGCGGTCGCCGTGCGGAGCAGGTGCTCGAGGACGTCGTCCGCGCGGTCCTCTTCGCCCGACTCGAACTCGATCTTGCCGCCGAGCACGTCGACCGCGGTCTCGAGGTCGATCGGGCGCGCCACGGCCTCGTCCTCGCCCTGCCGTGTCGCGCGGTGGACCGCCGCGGCGGCGATGGTCTCGGCACCGGCGATCGCGAACCGCGCGCTGACGCCGCTGCGCTGGTCGACCGCGCTCGACTCGCGGAGCGCGCGGGTGAACCGGGCCAGGATCTCGACGAGCACGTCCGGCACGTCGGCGGTGAACTCGGCCTCCTGCCGGATGACCGCGATCTCGTCGTCGAGCTCGGTGGGGTAGTGGGTGCGGATCTCGGCACCGAAGCGGTCCTTGAGCGGGGTGATGATGCGCCCGCGGTTCGTGTAGTCCTCGGGGTTGGCGCTCGCGACGACGAGCACGTCGAGCGGCAGGCGGAGCACGTACCCGCGGATCTGGATGTCGCGTTCCTCCATGACGTTGAGCATCGCGACCTGGATCCGCTCGGCGAGGTCCGGGAGTTCGTTGATCGCGACGATCCCGCGGTGGCTGCGGGGGATGAGCCCGAAGTGGATCGTCTCGGGGTCACCGAGGCTGCGGCCCTCCGCGACCTTCATCGGATCGACGTCGCCGATCAGGTCCGCGACGCTCGTGTCGGGCGTCGCGAGCTTCTCGACGTACCGGTCCTCCCGGCGCCGCCACTCGATCGGCAGGGCGTCGCCCAGCTCCGCCGCCCGGCGCACGCTCTCGGTCGTGATCGGCTCGTACGGGTGCTCCCCGAGCTCGGAGCCGGCGATGACGGGCGTCCACTCGTCGAGCAGGCCGGCGAGCGTCCGGAGGATGCGCGTCTTGCCCTGGCCACGTTCCCCGAGCAGCACGACGTCGTGACCGGCGATGAGCGCACGCTCGAGCTGCGGGATCACCGTCGACTCGAACCCGTGCATGCCCGGCCAGGGATCCCGACCGGCGCGCAGGGCGGCCAGGAGGTTGTCACGGATCTCGGCGCGGACGCTCCGGGCCTGGTGGCCCGAGGCGCGGAGATCGCCGACGGTGGTCATCGTTGGACGCATCACCCCGTCAACGGTACGCCCGCCCCCCGCGGGCGGGCGGTCAGTCGTCGAAGTCGGTGCTGCGGCTGACGGCTTCCCAGGTGTCCGCGTCCGCGCGCAGCGCGTCGAGGGCGGATCGGAAGCCGTCCGACGCGTCGTTGCCGAGCAGGAGCATGAACGGCGGCTCGTCCGACTCGACGGCGGTGATGAGCGCCTCCGCCGCCTTGGCCGGGTCGCCCTTCTGCGTGCCGTGGACGGTGTCGTGTTCCTTCCGGCGTCTGCCGGCGGTCTCGGCGTAGTCCGCGATCGGCTCGGCCGACTGGGTCAGCGAGCGTCCGGCGAAGTCCGTCCGGAACCCACCGGGCTCGACCACCATCGCGGTGATGCCGAGCGGCGCGACCTCTGCGCGGAGCGACAGGGTCAGGGCCTCCATCGCCGCCTTGACCGCGGCGTAGTAGCCGGATCCGGCGGGCGAGATGCGGGCGCCGATCGACGAGATGTTCACGATGGTGCCGGATCGGCGGCCGCGCATGCCGGGCAGCACGGCCTTGATCGTGCGGACGGTTCCGAACACGTGGGTGTCGAAGAGGGTCTGGACGGGTCCTTCCTCGCCCTCCTCGACCGCCGCCCGGTACCCGTACCCGGCGTTGTTGACGAGGACGTCGACGGCACCGAACCGGTCCTCCGCGGCCCGCACGGCGGCGGTGACCTGCGCGTCGTCCGTGACGTCGAGCGCGAGCGCGAGCGCGGAGTCGGGGTGGTCGCGGGCGATGTCCTCGACCTTCGTCACGTCGCGCGCGGTGACGACGGCGTTGTGACCGTGGGCGAGCACGGCCCCGGCGAACGAGCGCCCGAGTCCGGTCGAGCAGCCGGTGATGAGCCAGGTGGCCATGGTGGGTCCTTCCGTGGTGGTGGAGATGGTGGTCGTGGTGGTGGACCCGGCGCCGCCGCGGGGTCGGACCCAGTGCGGCTGCGCGAGGACTCCGTGCGGGTCGACCGACGCGGCGACGCGGCGGAGGCGGGCGGTGTTGTCCCCGCTCACACGACCCGCGGCGCGTAGGCCTCGGCGAGGCGGTCCATGAGCGCGTCCTTCTCGGGGTCGACCTGCTGGCGCTCGGGGTGCGCGTCGTACCAGGCGACGATCTCGCGCGCGCCCTGCCGGAACGTCGTGCGCGCCGCGAACCCGGGCACGAGCGTTCGGATCTTGGCGTTGTCGAACACCATCGTGTTCGCCTTGTCGCCGATCACCCCCGCACCCCACGCCGCGTCGTTCGCGAGGATCGCCTCGGTCGGCACGTGCACGAGTTGCGGCTCCGGCGCGTCCGCAGCGGCCGCCACCTCGGTGAACAGCTGGTTCCACGTCGGGGTCTCGTCGCCGGTGATGTGGAACGCCTCGCCGATCGCCTCGGCGCGGTCGAGGACGCCCGTGAACCCGACGGCGAAGTCGCGGCTGTGGGTGATCGTCCAGAGCGAGGTGCCGTCGCCCGGGACGACGACCGGCTTGCCGGCCCGCATCCGGGCGATCACGGTCCAGCCGCCGTCGAACGGGATGAGCGTCTCGTCGTAGGTGTGCGAGGGTCGGACGATGGTCATCGGGAAGTCGTCGTCCCGGTAGGCCTGCAGCAGGAGCTCCTCGCAGGCGATCTTGTTCCGCGAGTACTCCCAGTACGGGTTCTTCAGCGGGGTCGACTCCGTGATCGGCAGGTGGGTCGCCGGCGTCTGGTAGGCCGACGCGGAACTGATGAAGACGTACTGGCGGGTCCGTCCGGCGAACACCTCGATGTCCTGACGGACCTGGTCCGGCGTGAACACGACCCAGTTCACGACCACGTCGAACTGCGCGTCTCCGAGCGCCGCCTCCAGCGCCTCCCGATCGGCCGTGTCCGCGGTCAGCCGGGTGACCTCGTCGGGGATCGCCCGCAGGTCGCTCGATCCGCGGTTGAGCACGGTCACGTCGAACCCCTGCCGCACGGCCTCCCGCGTGCAGGAGGCGCTGATCGCGCCGCTCCCGCCGATGAACAACACCCTGGCACCCGTCATCGTCCGCTCCTTCGCGTCCGCGCCCGTGGTCCGGGCGCACGCTCCCAGCCTGGCACCCGCCGGGAGGCACGGTCCAGGTCCGGCGGTCCGGCCCGGCGCGGTCCGGCCCGGCGCGGTCCGGCCCGGGCGCAACGGGAAGGGGTCCCGCCGACGTCGGAGGGCCGGAGCGGGGTAGCGTCACTGCCGTGCTCCACCGCTCCACCTCGCCCTCACGGGTGCTCCGTCCCGGCCTCGTCCTGGTCGGCCTGCTGCTCGTCGCCGCGAACCTCCGCGCCGGGATCACGTCGGTCGGGCCGGTGCTCGCCGACGTGCAGCAATCGGTGCACCTTCCCTCGGCGACGGCGTCGGCGCTCATCAGCCTGCCGTTGCTCGCGTTCGCGGCCGTCGCACCGGTCGCGCCCGCGATCGCACGCGCCCTCGGGATCGAGCGCACGCTCGGGGTGTCCTTGGCCGCCCTGGCGGTCGGGATCGTCCTCCGCTCGGTGCCCGGACCGGCGCTGCTGTGGGTCGGCACCGTCCTGCTCGGCGTCGCGATCGCGGTGGTGAACGTCGAACTGCCCGCGCTCGTCAAGCGGGACTTCCCCGACCGCATCGGGCAGGTCACGGGTGCCTACTCCGCCGTGCAGTCGACGTTCGCCGCGATCGCGGCCGGGATCGCGGTCCCCGTCGCCGGGTCCGACGGCTCGGGCTGGCGGCTCGCGCTCGGGCTCTGGGCGGGTCTCGCGCTCGTCGCGCTGGCCGTCTTCGCGCCGCAGCTCCGGGCCCGGACGGTCGTGCCGCCGGCCGCGGACGACGTCGCGCTCGACGACGTCCGGCACCCGGACCCGACCCACCGGTCACCGTGGCGCTCGGCGCTCGGATGGCAGGTCACGGCGTTCATGGGCCTCCAGTCGGTCGGCTACTACGTCGTCATCACGTGGCTGCCGACGATCGAACGCACCGCCGGGGTGAGCGCCGCCGCGGCGGGCGTGCACCAGTTCCTCCTCAACGCGTTCGCCATCGCGGGCAGCCTCCTGTGCTCCGCCGCGCTGCCGCGGTTCCGGGACCAGCGCATCCTGGCGTCGGTGAGCCCGCTGTTCTTCGTGGCGGCGATGGCGGGACAGCTCGTGGACCCGCACCTCGCCGCGGTGTGGGACAGCCTCATCGGTGTGTCCGGTGGAGCGTGCATCGTGCTGGCCCTGTCGTTCTTCGGCCTCCGCACCGAGCACCACCGACAGGCGGCTGGGCTGTCCGCGATGGCGCAGACCGTCGGGTACCTGTTGGCCGCGGCCGGACCGATCGCCGTGAGCGCCCTCCACGACGCGGTCGGTTCCTGGCGACCGGCACTCGTGGTGCTGCTCGTGCTCGAGGTCGCGCTCGCCGGGCTCGGCCTGCTCGCCGGGCGCCGCCGGGTCATCGGCTGATGCTCCCCGCCCTGGCGACCAGCACGACGGCTGACCGCACGGCCGTCAGGTGAACTGGATCGGCGTCCCCACCGGCAGGGTCGCGAGCGCGGCGGTCATCGCGGCGGAGATCCGGACGCAGCCGTGGGAGCTGCCCGTGGGGTCCGGGTAGTAGTGCAGCGCCGTCAGGGCGGAGTTCCCCCCGTACCCGGGAAGCAGGGCGGAGTGCGCCCCGGTCAGGGCGATCGGGTGGCCCTCGGTGTACGCGATCCTCGTGTCGACGTAGTCCGCCTCCATGTACGTCGAGGTGGCGGCGGGCGTCGGATCGGTCGGTGTGCCCAGCCGGGCGGCCTCGCTCGTGGCCGTCGCACCGCTCTCGGTGACGATCGCGATCGTCGAGGTCGCGTTGTCGACCCGGATCATCCGGTCCGTCCGGGTCAGGGTGAAGTCGGCCGCCCGCGCCCACGCGAAGGTCGCGCTCGGGGCGGTGGCCACACCGTTCGTGCCAGGGGTGCTCTTCCGTGACGGCGTGGACACCAGGACCATCCCGCCGTCGGCACCGGGGGAGCGTCCCCAGACCGCCGTGGCCGCTGGCCGGTTGACGGTCGGCACGGTGGCGCCGAGCGCTGCGATCGGCGCGCTGTCGGCGGCGGGGCTGGCGTACAGCGGCACGAGCGCCTGCCTCGGTGTCGCGATCTCCCACTGGTTCGCGGGGTGGGCCGTGGTGCCGTCGAGCAGGCCGGGGATGACGGCGTCGTAGTACGCCAACGGCAGCGCCGCGAGGGCCTGGGGACCGACCGGCGGCGGCACGGCCGCGAGGGTGGGTGTCGGCGCGGGCGTCGGGGTGATGCGGCGTGCCTCGGCGGTGGGGGTCGTCACGGGCGTGGCCGGACGCCCGTGGGTGACGCCGACCCCGATGCCCACCGCGACGAGCCCGACGACGACGACGCCCACCGCGACGAGCAGCGGACGCTGCCGCCGCCTCGACCGGGAGGCCCGCAGCGCGTCGGCCTGGTCGCCCGGCTCGTCGACGTGATCGGTCGTGTCCACTGTTCCCCCTCCGGCACGAGGGGCCCTCGACCCTCGTGCGCCAGGTCCATTGTCGTCCGCGGGTGCCCCGTCGTCCGCCGCCGCTCCGGACGGTCAGGCGGGCCGGAACCGGCGGAGCCGCAGACTGTTGCCGACGACGAACACCGAGGACGCGGCCATGGCGGCACCCGCGATCATGGGGTCGAGCAGCCCGGCCATGGCGAGCGGGAGCGCGGCGACGTTGTACGCGAACGCCCAGAACAGGTTGCCGCGGATCGTCCGGAGTGTCCGTCGGCTCAGGGCGATCGCATCCGCCGCGGCCGCCAGGTCACTCCGGACCAGGACCACGTCCGCGGCGTCCATCGCCACGTCGGACCCCGTGCCCATCGCGATGCCGAGGTCCGCGGCGGCGATCGCGGCCGCGTCGTTCACACCGTCCCCGACCATGGCGACGACCGCCCCGGCACGTTGCAGGTCGGTCACGGCGCGGTGCTTGTCCTCGGGTCGCACCTCGGCGACCACCTCGTCGATGCCGACCTCGGTGGCGACGGCACGGGCGACCTCCTGCCCGTCGCCGGTGAGCAGGACCGTCCGGAGACCCATGCGTCGCAACCGCTCGACCGCGGCGCGACTCGTCGGGCGGACCGCGTCGGCGACGAACACCAGGCCGAGGACGTGGCCGTCGCGTGCGACCGCCACGACGGTCCGCCCGGTCGCGGTCGCCCGCTCGACGTCGGCCACGAGTGCTGCCGGCAGGGGTGTCGCTCCGAGCCCCGTGACCCAGCCTGGACGACCCACGCGGACCACGGCGCCGTCGACCACGGCCTCGACGCCGGATCCCACGGTGGAGCGGAAGGCCGAGACGGTCGCAGCGGTGTCGTGACCCGCGCGCTCCACGAGGGCGCGCGCGACCGGGTGTTCGGACCGACGTTCCACGGCGGCGGCCAGGGCGAGCACGGTCTCCTCGTCGGTCCCCGTGCCGGGCGCGAGCACGACCTCCCGGACCTGCATGCGACCGGTGGTGACGGTGCCGGTCTTGTCGAGCACGACGGTGTCGACGCGCCGGGTGACCTCGAGCACCTGCGGGCCCGTGATGAGCACCCCGAGCTGCGATCCACGGCCGGTCCCGACGAGCAACGCCGTGGGCGTGGCGAGACCGAGGGCACAGGGACAGGCGATCACGAGCGTCGCGACGGCGGCGGCGACCGCCGGACCGGTTCCGGACCCCATCGCGAGCCAGCCGACGAGCGCGACGAGCGCGAGGCCGATCACGACGGGGACGAACACCGCGGAGACCCGGTCGGCGAGCCGTTGCACGGACGCCTTCCCCGTCTGGGCGCGGACGAGGAGGCGACCGATCCGCGCGACCTCGGTGTCGGCGCCGATGCTCGTCGCGGCGACGACCAGGGCCCCGCCGACGTTCACGGTGGAGCCGGTCACGGCGTCACCGACCGCGACCTCGACGGGCACGGACTCGCCCGTCATGATGCTCGTGTCGACGGCGGAGGTCCCCTCGACGACGACACCGTCGGTGGCGATCCGGTCGCCGGGACGGACGACGAACCGGTCGTCGACGCGGAGCGCCGTCGTGGGCACCTCGACCTCCCGACCGTCGCGCAGCAGGCGGGCGGTCGGGGTGCCGAGGTCGAGGAGCGCCCGCAACGCGGCCCCCGAGCGACGACGGGCCCGGAGCTCGGCCACGCGGCCGGCGAGCAGGAACACGGTCACGACCGCGGCCACCTCGGCGTAGGAGTGCGTCCCGGCCCCGTCCCGGCCGGCGAGACCGGCCATCAGGGACCAGACCGACCAGAGCAGGGAGGCGGTCACCCCGAGCGACACGAGCGTGTCCATCGTCGCGGCGCCGTGTCGGGCGTTCACGACCGCCGACCGGTGGAACGGCCACGCGCCCCACGCCGCGATCGGGAGCGCCAGGACGAGCGCGACCCAGGTCGACCCGGGGAACCGCAGGACGGGCACCATCGACAGCGCGACCACGGGCAGGGCGAGCGCGGCGGAGACAGCGAGTCGGCGACGCAGGGGGAGGGCGGGGTCCCGTTCCTCGACGTCCGGTTCGGGCAGGTGCGCGTGGTACCCGGCGGCCTCGACCGTCCGGATCGCGTCGGGGACCCCGATCTCCGGCGGGAGGAGGACCGTGGCGGTCTCGGTCGCGTAGTTGACGCTCGCCGCCACGCCGGGCAGCTTGTTGAGCTTGCGTTCGATGCGGTTCGCGCACGATGCGCAGGTCATGCCCTCGATCGCGAGGTCGACCGGTGCGGCGGTGTCGCTCATGCCTCCGCCAGCGCGTACCCCGCGTCGTCGACGGCGGCCGCGACCTCGGCGTCGCCGAGCGGACGCTCGCTCGTGACCGTCGCGGTCGAGATCCCGCCGACCTGCAGGTCCACCACGACGCCGAGGACGCCCGGGAGCTCGCGGAACGCCTCGTCGACGCTCATGACGCAGTGCTCGCAGGTCATCCCGCTGATCCGGTAGTCGGTCGTCGTCGGCTCGGTCATGCTCGTCTCCCTCGGTCATCGCGATACCCTGGCGGGGTACCGCACCACGATACCGCCAACGACCGGGAGGCACGGCATGACCGACGAGACCACGCACCACCACGGGTACATCTCCGCGAAGGACGACTACCTGAAACGGCTCCGGCGCATCGAGGGGCAGGCGCGCGGCCTGCAGCGGATGGTCGACGAGGAGCAGTACTGCATCGACATCCTGACCCAGGTCTCCGCGATGACGAAGGCCCTGCAGTCGGTCGCCCTCGGACTGCTCGACGACCACCTCGCGCACTGCGTCGCCGACGCCGTCGCGGAGGGCGGTGATGCCGCGGACGAGCGCATCCGAGAGGCATCGGCGGCGATCGCGCGACTCGTGCGCTCCTGATCGGGCGCGGCCGCCGGTGACGGTGGTGCTCCCTACGCTGCAGTCCGTGGCCGAACCGGTGGGTGTGTGGTGGGCGCGACGGCAGTGGTCGCGCGGGCGCGACGTGCCCTACGCCGTCGGTGAGTTCCGCGAGGCATGGCGTTCCTTCCCGGTCCTCGTGCGCCAGTACCACCCCGACCGCAACAGCGGCATCGTCCTTAGCCAGATCCCGCCCGCCGCCGACGTCTTCCTGTGTTGGGAGTGTGACGCCGGCCACGTGTTCGTCGCCACACCGAGCGAACAGCGGTCCCGTCCCGGCCGGGAGCGCCGGCGGTCCTCGTGGTGTCCCGAGTGTGCCGCGCAAGCCCGACCCCGCGGACCGCTGACCCTGCTGCACCCCGCCGTGGTGTCGGCCACGGGTCGGGGCGGGGTCACCGGGCCGGCATCCGACGCACCACGTGCGCCCGCTCCGCTCGCGACGCGTCCGGCTCGACCCACACGTCGTGGCCGGGACGTCTGCACCCGGACCCCCGACCTCCCGGCGGGGACCCCGTTCCGCAGTGCGTGCGCCCCGCGCCCGGCGTCCGCGGTGGAGGCGCAGCTGCGTGCCGACCTCCGCGCGCGGCTCGAGCACACCGAGGGCGACAACGCGGTGCGTCTCGCCCGACCCTTCTTCGACCACCTCGAGGCGTGGCCCGACGTCGTGCTCCCGGAGCTCCGCGTCGCGATCGAGTACGACTCGACGGGACGCCACGGTCTCGAGCACGTGGGCCGCCGTGAGGACGCCGACCGCCGGAAGGACCGTGCCCTCCGAGCCGCGGGGTGGGAGGTCATCCGCATCCGGACCGGACGGCTCCCGGCACTCGGGCCGCACGACATCGAGGCCGGCGGGTGGTCCCGGCGGACGCTCGCCCGGCTCGTGGACGAACTGCGGGCGGTGCGCGGGGACCTGCTCGTCGACGCCTACCTGCGCGACTGACACCGGGCACGGTCCGCACGGGGCCCGAGATCAGGTCCGGAGCGCGACGGCCTCGCTCACCCAGCGCGTGTAGAGGTCCCACGGCGCCGGCTGGCCGTCCGTCACGCGGCCGACGTGCTGGCGGAGGTCGTCCTCGATCCTGAACCACTCCGACCCGGGGTACCGCAGGTGCGCGAACCGGTGGTGTCGGGCGCGTTCCAGGGCGCGCCCACCCCGTTCGAACCCGAGGAGTTCCTCGTGCCAGAGCCGGGCGAGCCGCTGGCGGGGGTTGGCGGAGGTGCCGATCTTGATGCGCTCCTCGAAGCGGATGTAGTAGACCACGTCGACGCGTGGCGGACGTGCCTCGCCGTCGGGCACCGCCCCGACGCGCCACTCGCACACCCCGCAGACCCACCCAGACGGATACCGCACGCCGGTCCGTGCTCCGCAGGCGGCGCACGGCGCGGGGAGGACGTCGTCGACACCGCCCGTGGCGCCGGCCCACTCGGCCGCCACGGCCAGGTGCTGCGCGCAGAGCGCGACGGGCGCGTCCGGAGGGACCGGGCGGCGGCAGGACGAGCCGCACACCGGACCCGCACAGGCGGCCGCTCGTGTTCCCAGCGAGCGTCGCGCGGCGGTCCCGTGGCCACGGTCGTCGATCCCGTCGTGGTTCGTCACCCTCGCACGGTACGGCGGACCCCCGACGCGACGGCGCTCCCGCACCCGATGTGCACGGCACGGCGGTCCGTTCCACTCCGCTCGGAAATGGCTGGGAATCGGATTGCCGTACGGAGTCCAGGAAGGCCGACTCCCGCGGAAACACGGGGACCGGGAAAGCATACCGAGTATCCTTTTCCTGAACCATGCTCACGCATGGTTGTATGACGGCCATGGGGAAGATCTGGGAGTTCGGTCGGCGCACGAGCGGCAGCGCGGGGGAGGCGCTCCTCACCGCCGCTGACCGCGCGTCGCTCGCGACCGTGTCGGGCGCGGTCACCACGGCACGACCGTGGTTGCACTTCTGGTACTGCGACACCGAGCGGGACGCCCGAGCAGCGGCCGACCGCATGCGCGAGTCCGGATGGGGCATCCGTCGCCTCGGCCGGGCCGTCGGTGAGGACGGATGGGCCGTGATCGCGGTCCGCACCGTCTCCGTGATCGACGAACGCACGGTGTCCGACGCCCGGCGGTTCTTCACCGACCTGGCCCGTCACCACCACGGTGACTACGACGGCTGGGAGTACGGCGTCGACGCGCCCGCTCCCTCGCATGCACTTCGGCTCTGACGACGACGTCGACCGACCACGACACCGCTGATCGCGACCGGGCCCGAGGCGGCCGCGCGCGGCGGGGAGCACGGCGCCGGGAGGTCCTCCGGCGCCGACACGCGGAAGCGGCGGCGCGCACACCGCGCCGCCGCTTCCCTACGCTGTCCCTCGTGCAGCTGTTCCTGATCCGCCACGGGGAGACCCCCACGAACGTCGTCAAGCGCCTCGAGACCCGCGTCCCGGGTCCGGACCTCACCCCGACGGGACGCGAGCAGGCCGACGCCCTCGCGGCATCGTTCGTGAGCCGCAGGCTGGACGCCGTCTACGTCTCACCGCTCGTCCGGACGCACCAGACCGCGGCCCCGCTCCTCCAAGGGCGTGACCTGGTCGCGGTGGAACTCCCGGGCCTGCTCGAGATCGAGGCGGGTGAGCTCGAGGGTCACGACGACCGTGCCGCCGTCGAGCGGTACCACGGCACGATCGGTGCGTGGGTCGCGGGGGACCTCGACCGTGCGATGCCCGGCGCCATCACGGGCCGCACCTTCCTCGACCGATTCGACGGTGCAGTGGAGCGCATCGCGACCGCCGGCGACGAGGTCGTGGTCGCCGTGAGCTCGGGCGCGGCCATCCGGGCGTGGGTCGGCCTCCGGGTGGACAACGTGGACCTCGCGTTCGTGGCCGACCACGTCCTCGGCAACACGGGTGTCGTCGAGCTCCAGGGGTCACCGGACGACGGGTGGACCTGCGTCGCCTGGGAGGGTGCCGGAGTGACCGCGGGCGCGACCGACGCGGCCGGTGGCGTCATCTGACCGTGGCTGGCGGGATCTGACGACGGTCGGAGACCACGCCTCGGCGACCCATGCCGCGCCTCCCGGCCGACGCCGCCCCCGACCCGAGTCGATGAGCGTGGAGAGGGTCCGGGCGCGACCCGAACGCACCCGGACCCTCCGGTGCCCGGCGTCGCGACGTGCGACGGGGCGTCCACGCGGACGATCGCGCCATGACCCGAACACGGCTCGGTCGCCCTGTGGGCCCGCCTGGTGGCGGGCTGGTCCAGTGTCGATCGCGGTCCCGACGGGTGCAGGGGGGAAGCATCCACCAGGAGCGCGTGCATGACCGACGCTGGAGGTCTGGCTCACGGCACGGGCCGACCCTTCCGTCGGCGCTGCCGGAGGACGACAGCGCCGACCGCGGCCTGGAGCAACCCTGCGGCGACCGCGGCGAACGGAGCGAGGTGCCCCGTGGACGGCGCGAGCGCGAGGAGTCCGGACGCCGCGGTGGCGGCGCCGATCGCGGCGACGACGACCGAGATGCGGCGTGGTGTCGCAGCGACCCTCCGCACGACGACGGCGGCTGTCACCGCCGCGGCTCCCGCCGTCACCATGAGGCCGGCCTCCACGACCCCGGCCGACGCGATCGGCGGCGAGGGCAGCAGCGGCACGACCCCGACCAGGAGGCCGGCGCCGCCGAACACGGCGAACGAGACCCGCCCGATCCACGACCCACGGACGGCGTCCCATGCGCCGCCGTCGCCGAACCCGAGCACGAACGCGGCCATGAAGGTCGCGGCACCACCGAGCATCGCGAACGACGCCTGACCGGACGGTCCGGTGGGACCGCCGGTGGGACCGGCGAGCTGGGCGATGACGCTGGGCAGGGCGCCCACCACCAGCGCGGTGCCACCGAGGAGCATCGTGCTGCTCCGCGGTGCGGTGACGCGCGCTGTGGTCATGTCGGCTCCGGGTCGGTCGGCGGTGGACGGGGACGACGCCGGTACCACCCCTGAGACCACGACACCGGTGCCGTTCCGTCCGATCACCAGCAGCGTAACGGCAAAACCGTACTGTTGGGTATGCTTCTTGGCCCCACTCCGGGGGTGTCGGTCCGGCGGCGCTCGGGGAGGACGGGGGTTCGACCCCAAAACGGGGGACGCAGCCCGTCCCCGTGTACCGCTCCGCCCATGGACCGGGCAGGCGCGGACCCCGGACGGCGGGACGTCCCGCTCCTCGCGATCCGCGGCACTCCGGGCGCGCGGGCAGCACGACGGCGAGGGCGTGGTGCCGCACGACACGCGTCGTGTACCCCGCGCGAGGTGCACGTCGCCGTCGGGGCGGCGCGACCGTGTGGAACGGGTGGTGTCGCGACGGACCGCTGCCCCATACGATGCTCATGACCGCCACCGAACGTACGTCCAGTACGCGAACCCGAGAGACCGACCTGTCCCCTCACGCGCATCTCCTCCCGGGAGCCCTGGTGCACCGCCGTCAGCTGACGGAGGTGCTGCTCACTGCGCTCGAGCGGACGAGCGACAGCACCTTCGTGGCGGACGTGCACTGGCCGAGGCGGCACGCGTACTTCGGACCGTGGGGCACGGACGACGTCGCCGTCGGACCCGCGCTCGCGCTCGAGACGCTCCGTCAGACCGCGATCGCACTCGCGCACCTGCACCTCGGGGTGCCGTTCGGACAGGCGTTCGTGATGGAGTCGATGCGCGTCGAGGTCGCCGACGACGCGGTCCGCCGCTCCGACCGCCCCGGATCGCCGACCATCGACGTCGTGGTCTCGGAGCTCGTCGAGCGCAAGGGCGTCGCCGCGTCCTACGACTCGATGCTCACGGTCCGCGACGGCGACCACGTCCTCGCCCGCGGGGGCGGTCGTGCCCGCACCATCCCCGGACCCGTGTACCGCCGGATGCGCGAGGGCGCGCCGTCCTCAGCGGACGTCGATCGCCTGCCGCCTCGCCCGAGTCCGGCCGCGCACGGGCTGGTGGGCGCGCCGACGCCGGACTTCGTCCTGCTGTCCGGTGCCGCGGGCAGCGACGCGTTCGAGCTCTCGCTCGACGCCACGAACCCGGTGTACTTCGACCACCCGCTCGACCACGTGCCGGGCATGGTCGTGCTCGAGGCCGCGCTGCAGGCCTTCCGCGCCCACGCGGACGATCCGACGCACACGCCCCGCGAGGTCACGGTCGAGTTCCTCGCCCACGCGGAGCTCACGAGTCCCGTGACGATCACGCTCGAGCGCGAGGACGGCACCGAGGTCGCGGTCCTGTGCCAGGACGGCGTCGTCGTGTCGCGCGTCCGCGCCTCCGCCTTCCCCGGCTGAGTCGCA
This sequence comes from Curtobacterium sp. MCBD17_013, assembly GCF_003234565.1. GTDB lineage: Bacteria > Actinomycetota > Actinomycetes > Actinomycetales > Microbacteriaceae > Curtobacterium. The sequence continues at coordinate 59,543 of NZ_QKTU01000002.1, forward strand.
CTGCCCCGCTGAGCGGCACTGCCCAGCTGAGCGGCACTGCCCAGCTGAGCGGCACTGTCCGGCTGAGCGGCACTGCCCGGCCTCGTCGCACCGCCCGGCCGAGCCGCACCGCCCGACAGAGCGGTGCCGTGGGGCGTGCGGTCAGACCGCCGAACGCATGATGCGGGCCGGGAGGTCCGCCACGAGCGGCTGCCGCTCGGCCGGCACGAGCGCGGGGATGAGCAACATCGTCCACATGTTCTCGAGCTGCTGGAAGAGGTCCTCGCGGCTGTGCAGGATGTCCGAGACGAGCTGCACGCCCGTGTACGCGGGGATGAGGAACGCCGCCAGGCGCGTGGGGTCCACGTCGGCGCGGATGTCGCCCTCCTCGACCGCCGCCGCGATGAGCCCCTCGACCGTGTGGATCCAGCCCGCGTACGGCGCCTCGCGCTCGAGACCGTTGCCGCCGGCCTCGGTGGTGAGCCGCACCCCGGCGGACACGACGACCTCGTCCTTCATCTGCTGGGCGAAGGTCTGCGACATCCACATCATCCGCTCGAGCGCGGTGCGTCCGAGCAGGAACACCCGCTCGCCGTACGACTGCGCGATCTCGTACTGCAGCTCGATGACCGCGTTCGCCACCTCCTCCTTCGACTTGAAGTGGTGGTAGAGCGCACCCTTGGTGACGCCCGCCTCCGAGGCGACGACGTCGAGCGACGCGTTCGCGTACCCGCGCTGCTCGAAGATCGTCGCGGCGCTCCGGACGATCTTGTCGCGCGTGACGACGGCGCGCTCCTGCTGGGCCATGGTGTCCCCTCCGACTCCCAACGGCCCCGACGGCCGCTCCGACATGGTAGCCACGCTCAGGTCCTGTTACCGTCCGCACGACACCCCTCGACGTGAATGGATGGCCCCCAGCGTGCAATCGTCCCCCGAAATGTCCTCCTCGCTGTCCTCCTCGACACCTGTCGCGGTGACCGGTCCGCTCGGGTTCATCGGGCGACGCGTCGTCGACGCGCTCGTGGCGGAGGCCGTGCCGGTCCGCGGTCTCGTGCGTCGTGCGGTGCCCGAGAACGCCGCCTTCTCCCCGGTGTCCGGGGACCTGCTCGACCCGGAGGCCGTGGCCCGCCTGGTCGCGGGTGTGCAGACCGTCGTGCACAGCGCGGTCGCGATCGGCGGGGACGACGACGCCGTCCGCCGCACGAACGTGGACGGCACGCGCATCGTCGTCGAGGCGGCGGCCGAGGCAGGAGCGCGCGTGGTCCTGGTGTCCACCGCGGCGGTGTTCGGCTCCGGGCCGCACCGGGGCGGTCCGCGTCCGGGTGCGAGGCCCGAGTCCGCGACCTCCGTGAGCCGTGCGGAGGCGGAGCGGTTGGTCCTCGGAGCTGGCGGAGCCGTCGTCCGCCCGAACGTCGTCCACGGGGTGGGGGACCGATGGGTGTTCCCGTCGGCGCTGCGCCTCGTCACGGCCGTGGGGGCGGTTCCGGACACCGAGGCGCGGGTGAGCGTCGTGCACGTCCGGACACTCGGCCGCCGCATCGCGGCCGCCGCCCTCACGCGCGCATCGGGCGTCGTCCCCGTCCACACCGATCCGCCCGTGGCCGCGGGCGAGGTCGTGGTCACCGCCGCCGAGGTGCTCGGCCGCTCCCTGCCCCCGGTCGTGTCGGTGGAGGAGTTCCGCGATCGCGCCGCCGGTCGGGGTCTCAGCTCCCACCAACTCGCGATGCTGCTCGACGACGCGTGGTTCGACGTCGCCGACCCGGAGCCACTCGGCACGCTCGAGCTCGACGCCGAGGACCGCGACTGGTACCGGTCCCTCGCGGGGTGAATCCGGCCGGCGTCACTCGCGACGCCGGGCCAGCGCCGCGTCGATCGCGGTCGCGCCGAGGGACACCACGGCGACCACCACGAGCACCCAGCCCGCCGCCGCCGGGGTCAGCGCGCCGGGGTGGACGGGTCGCGGGACCGCCAGGAACACGACCGCCGTGATGCCCGCGAGCGCCCCGAGCACCGTCCAGACCGTTCGACGGACCAGACCGGCGACCAGGCGTCGGTCGCGTCGGTCGGCGAGCACACGCACGTTCACGTTGAGGTGACCGGTCTCGAGGGCTTCCCCGATGCGGTCGACGCGGCGGGGCAGGCGCCGGAGTCCGGGCAGCACCGCGAGTGCCTCACGGACGAGGAGGTCCCGGACCCCGGCGGGGGTCGCCTGGTCCCGGATCTGGTCGCGGGCGAGCGTCCGGGCCTCCTCGAGCAGGTCGAACGCGGGCGTGACGGTGCGTAGCGTGCCCTCGAGGATCGCGAACGCCCGGGCGGCCGCGACGAACTCCGCGGGGACCGCCATGCCGTAGCGGCCGAAGACCTCGACGGCGGCGTCGACCGTGTCGATCCCGATGCGGGCTCCGGGTCCGAGCTCGTCGACGACGAACGTCGCGATGTCCCGTCGGAACGCCGGTTCGTCCACGGGGTCGGCGAGCGGGGCGAGCCGGAGCACCCCGTCGGCGATGCCGCGCGTGTCGGACTGCAGGTAGGCGACGAGCAGTTCCTGGACGGTCTCGCGCAGGGTGAGGTCGAGCCTCCCGACCGATCCGAAGTCGACGAGCGCCGGCCGCCCGTCGGGCATGACGAGGATGTTGCCGGGGTGCAGGTCCGCGTGGAAGACCCCGTCGACGACCACCTGCCGGATGAAGGCGCGGACCACGGTCCGCATCAGTGGTTCCAGCGACGCGGTGTCGGCCCCGTCCGCGCGGGCCGTCGCGAGCGTACGACCGTCGAGGAACTCCATGACGAGCACGCGGCGGGAGCTCAGCTCGTCGACGAGCTCGGGCAGGTGGAGTTCCGCGGCACGACGACTGCGCGCCTGCGTCGCGCGGAGTGCGGCGAGGTTCGTCGCCTCGCGGCCGAAGTCGACCTGCCGCACGAGGTCCGTCGCGTACTGGGCCGCGGCGTCCTCCACCCCGAGCCGACGTGCCTGGGCGGAGGTGCGCGCGAGGAACCGGGTGACCCGCAGGGCGATGTCGACGTCGCGGCGGATCACGACCGCGACGCCGGGTCGCTGCACCTTGACCGCGACGGTCCGGCCGTCCCGGAGGCGGGCACGGTGGACCTGCGCGATCGACGCGGCCGCGACCGGGACGGGATCGAACGCGGCGAACACCTCGTCGACGGGCGCACCGAGCTCCTCACGGAGGAGGGCCGCGACCGCGTCGGCCGGCGCGGGGGTGACGTCCTCCTGGAGATCGGCGAGGGCGGCGCGCCACTCGTCCGGCAGCAGGTCGTCACGCGTCGAGAGCAGCTGACCGATCTTGACGAACGCGCCGCCGGCCTCCTCGAGTGCGCGCCGCAACCCGGTCGCCTGCTCGACCCGGAGACCGGCCGTTCCCGGGGACCGCGAGAAGTCGAGGCGGCCGAACGGCAGCAGCCCGTTGCGCCGAGCGATGCCGAGCAGCTCCGCGAACCGGCGAGCACGGTCGCGGAGCGTCCCCGTCGCGGTGTCGTCGCCCTGGGCGAGGTCGGCCAGGCGCGGCAGGGTCGCTCGTCGGTCCGTCAAGACCCGATCCTGGACCGCGACCCTGAGCACGGACGACACGGCGCAGCGGCGACACGGCGCAGCGGCGACACGGCGCACCGGCGACACGACGCCCGCACCGGGACTACCGTCTGCGGCACCGCGCCCGAATCGTTCCGGCGCGGGGAGAGGAACGACGTGTTCGAGGCCGAGAACATCCGCGACTGGATCGGGCAGCCGGTCGTCGACGCCGGCGACGACCGGATCGGCAGCCTGGAGAGCATCTACTTCGACACCGCGACGTCGCAGCCGGCGTTCGCGAGCGTCCAGATCGGTCTGATCGGTCGGCAGCGACTCGTGTTCGTGCCCCTCGACGGCGCCACCGTGTCGCCCAAGCACCTCAAGGTGACCTACGACAAGAAGCTCGTCAAGGACGCGCCGTCCATCGACACCGACGGCGAGCTCGAGGCGTCGGTCGAACCGACGCTGTACCAGCACTACGGCCTCGTGTACCAGGCCGGTGCGGGCGGCGAACGGCGACTCGGGCGCCGCTGACCCCGACGACCGTCGAGCGGGCCCTGGACGTCCCCCCACATCGGCACGTCCATCCGGCCGCTCGACGGCCGTCGCACGGCCGGAGCCGCGCCTGTGCTCGAAGTCTCCCACAGGACGCCCGTCCTGGGAAATCGACGGGAACCAGGCCGGGGCGGCGTCCCTCATCGCTCCTGCCACTACGGTGGTCTGCCATGGGCATGCGTGAGGACCAACGCCGACGCACGAGGGACGCCATCCTCGAGGCCGCAGCCCTGGAATTCGGGGAACGCGGCTACCAGGCGACGACCTACGCCTCGGTAGCGGCCAGGGCGCAGGTGGCGAAGAGCCTCGTCAGCTACCACTTCGCGTCGAAGACCGACATGGTCCAGGCGATCATGGACGTGTCCTTCACGCAGGAGGGCGTGTTCGCCGCGCTGCCGGCCGCCGATCGTCCCCCGTTCGACGAACTCGCCCTGTCGACCGTCTTCGTCGCGATGCAGGAGCAGTCGGACCCCATCGGTCGGGCCGTCGTGCGGCTCGAGCGCGAGGCCGAACTCATCGACATCGACCTGCCGGTGCCGTACGTCGGGTGGATCCAGTTGTGCGCGACCACGCTGCAGCGCGCGGTCGACATCGGGGACGCCCCGCCCGAGGTCGACATCCCGTTCGAGGCGCACCTGATGGTCGCCGGGTTCGTCGGCCTCCACGAGCTCGCTGAGTCGCTCGGCGAGTACGAGGGCTTCGTCGCCCGGGCCGTGTCGAACGCGCTCGACCGCTACGCGACGCTCGGTGCCACCCCCGCGGCCCTCGCGTCCGCCACCGAACGCGCGATCGAGGCGATGGAGGAGGCCGGGTGCGACGACGTCGACCGCATCCGTCGTCGGCTGCGGCGACTGGTCGGCTGACCGCCGCCCACGATCGTCACGCGGGCCGGGAGGCGTAGCATCGGTCGCCCCGCCGCCCCCGTCCCCGCTTGGTGAGGTCCCCATCCTGCTCTGCCGTCCGCTGGCCGTGATCGCCGCATCCGCCGCCCTGTCCGTCGTCGTCATCGGCACCGCCGACCCCGGTGCGGGACCGGCCGCGTCGGCGGCCACCGTGGTGCCCGCTTCCACCGCGCACCACGGTGCGCGCGCCGGTCGCGACGGTCTGCCCCCGCGCGGAGCGGAGTACGTCGCGCTCGGCGACTCCTACGCCGCCGGCTACGGCCTGCCACATGCGACGGGGGACCCGGTCCCGGCCTGCGGCCAGTCATCCGAGGACTACCCGCACCGCATCGCGGCCAGCCTGGACCTCCGGCTCGTGGACGTGACGTGCGCGGGGGCCACGAGCGCCGACGTCGTCTCCCGACGCCAGAACGGTGCCGCACCGCAGGTCGACGCGCTGAGCGACCGGACGCGGCTCGTCACGCTGTCCATCGGCGGCAACGACGCGGGGCTGTTCGCGACGGCGTCCTCGTGCGTCGCCCTGTCCCGACGCGGACCCGTGCTGTCGGGGGCGGACGTGCCGAACTGTCGCAGCCGCCTGGTCACCGACGGGACCGACGCGCTCGCGGCGGCCGTCGAGGGTCCCGTCACCCGTGGCATCCGGTCGGCGGTGCGTGCGGTGCGGACGGCCGCGCCGCACGCCCGACTCGTCGTCGTCGGGTACCCCACGATCTTCCCGGACGCCGCCCACACACCAACGGCGGGTTGCTTCCGCGCCGCGCTCGACGCCGCGAGCCTGACCGGGTCGTTCCCGCGCGATGCGTTCCCGTTCACGGACACGGACGTCCGCTACCTCCACGGCGTGCAGCAGCGGCTCGACCGGACGACGCGGGCCGTCGTGCACCAGGCCGGTGGGACCTACGTCTCGATGCTCTCCGCGACGGCCGCCCACTCACCGTGTTCGAGGACCCGGCCGTTCGTCCGGGGGATCACCCTGTCCGCCTCGTCCGGCCTCCGGGACGTCGACCTCGTACCCGGGGCGCTGCATCCGAACGCAGCGGGTGCCGGAGCGATGGCCACGGACGCCGGACGCCGCATCCGCGCCGTGTACGCGGAGGCCGCGGCACGGGCCCGGGAGGCACGGGCCAGCGCGTCCGCGCAGGCGCGGGCGTCCGCGTCGGCAGCGGCTCGTGCGGCCGCCGCTCGGTCCTCCGCCGACGCGGGCCGGCTGGCGATCGGCGCGGGGGTGGTCGTCCTCGGCGCTGTCGTGGTCGTCTGGGCGTTCGTGCGTCGTCGACGTCGTCCCGACGGGTCGTGACGGCCGTGGTGACGAGCGCGGGCATCGTGCTGTACCGATCGGCCGCGGCACCGGTCGCTCGTGGTGCTGCCGACCCGGAGATCGACACCGAGGTCTTCGTCGCGCACATGGGTGGCCCGTTCTGGCGGCGGCGACCACGGGCGTGGTCGTTCCCGAAGGGCGAGTACCTCGACGAGACACCGCTCGACGCCGCGCGGCGCGAGTTCCACGAGGAGATCGGCGTCCCCGCACCGGACGTGCCGTACGTCGAACTCGGCACGTTCCGCCAGGCCTCGGGCAAGCGCGTCACGCTGTTCGCGGGCGCGTCGGACCTCGTCGTGGAGACGGTCCGGAGCACGACCTTCCTCGTCGAGCTCCCGCGGGGGTCGGGCCGGATGGTGTCGTTCCCCGAGGTGGACGACGCCCGGTGGACGAGCGTCGCCGCGGCACGGACGGACCTCGTGGCGGGTCAGGTGCCTGCGCTCGACGCCCTGCTCACCCTGCTCCGTCGCGAGGAGGCGTAGCGCCGACGAGAGGGGCGGCGAGAGAGGCGTCGCGCCCACGAGAGGGGCGTCGCACCCGAGAGAGGCGTCGCGCCCACGAGAGAGGCGGCGGGCTCAGGACGAGGGCCGCACACGACCGGACACGACCCCGCCGCGGACGTGCACGGTGAGGGTGCCGCTCTCGCTCTGCGTCACGAGGGTGACGGATCCGGTGAGGGCGTCGGCACGGGGGAAGCACGACGTGCTCGCCGTCCGACCGTCCGCCGTCGCGAGCAGGCAGACGAGCGACGCGTTCGTCCCGACCGCCGCGTACACGTCCCACGGCGTCTGGGCGTCGTCCGCCGACAGGGAGCGGTTCGTGAACACCAGGCGTGTGGAGTGCAGCCGCACGGGAGCCGAGACCGCTCCCGGGATCTGGTCGGCGAACGTCTGCGGCGCCGAGAGCAGCGCCGCGAGGGTGCGTTCCCCGTCGCTCGTGGCGGCCGCGACCGACGGTCGTGACCGCTGTTGGTCGATCGTCGTCCCGACCAGTGCACCGACGCCGAACGACGCGAGTGCGGTGCCGACGATCGCGACGAGGCCGACACGGCGGAGCCGGACCGGGAGGCGGCCCCACGCTCCTCGCCTCGGCGCGCGACCGGAGCCGGAGCCGCTGGACCGCCCGTCGTCGAGCGCGGTCACCGGTGCGACGTCGCTCGCCCGGGCCGAGGTCGGGTCGGGCGGTGCGGGGGCAGCGGCGCCCGCACCGGACGGGACCCGGTCGGCAGCCATCGGCATCGAGTCGGTCCGGTCGGCGCCGGTCGGTCGAGCATCGCGCGTCTCGGCGACGACCGGCCGGCCAGGCGCGGGGTCGAGGGCATCGAGCGCCCGGCGAGCGGCCTGCGCCTCGGCGGGCGTGGCGTCCGGCCCGTACGCGATCGCCTGCAACGCCGCGCGGCGCCGGCCCGGCTCCGGGCCGGCGCCGCCGACCCCGTCATCGAGTGCCGACATGTCCTCCGCCGTTCGTCCCACCCATCCTGCTCCGTGGAGCGGCCCGTGGAGCGGCCCGCGGAGCGGCCGGGGTCAGTCCTCGGCCTCGGTGGCCTCCAGGTCGGCGGTCCGGGCGTCGTCGTCCGTGAGCGCGTCGTCCGCGGGCGCCGCGTCGATGTCGAAGGACAGGTCGCGCTCCAGCCGTTCCGCGGTGACCGGCTCCCCGTCGACGATGGGCGGTTCCCACTCGCGGTCGCTGCCGCTCGTTCCGTCGTTGCTCATGACGCCTCCTCGTCCGCGTGGCCGGGGCGCCCACGCCGAGCGCCCCTCGCGCCGACGCTAGGCGCGGCCCGCGACCTCCGTTCCCAGGGACGTCGTCGTCGCCGTCGGCCTAGGCTCGGCGACATGACGGAACCAGGGCACGACCAGCGCGACCCGGCTGCGGCTGCGGAGGCGGCAGCGGCGAGCACCTCCGACAGCGTGCTGCAGGGCGACCTCACCCGGCCGATGAGCGAGGACACCCAGTCGGGTGCGGCGGACTACGTGGCCACGAACACGGGCGGTGTCTCCGCCGAGCGCCGCAACCCGCTGCCGGACGAGGAGCAGGGACGGGGCACGGAGTACGACCCGGTGGACCAGGGCCCGCAGCAGGAGGGTCAGGGCGGCTGATCCCGTTCCGCGGGAGCGACGGCTGCCCGCGCGCCGCGGACCACGTTCAGCGGACTCCAGGCAAGATCACGGCATGACCGCTGCCTCCCCGCGCACCCCGGCCACGGTCGCACTCGACCGTGCCGGTGTCCCTTACACGCCGCACGTGTACGAGCACCACGAGACGGCGACGAACTTCGGCGCCGAGGCGGCCGCGGCGCTCGGGCTCCGCGAGGACCAGGTGTTCAAGACGCTCGTCGTCCAGGTCGACGAGCAGCTCGTGGTCGCGGTGGTCCCCGTCGCGAACCGACTCGACCTCAAGGCGATCGCGACCGCGGTCGGGGGCAAGAAGGCGTCGCTCGCGGCACCGGACCTCGCGGAGCGGCGCACGGGATACGTCGTCGGCGGCATCAGCCCGGTCGGACAGCGCACCACGCTCCGAACCGTGCTCGACGCGTCGGCCGAGGACTACGCCACGATCTTCGTGAGCGGCGGACGGCGGGGGTTCGACATCGAACTCGCGCCGCGAGACCTCCTCGCGATCACGGCGGGCGCGACGGCCGCGATCGCGCGGGACTGAGCCGGCGCCGTGGCGGCCACCTCGCGGACCTGAGTCGGGTCGACGCAACTTCTTCCCGCACCCGGGAATGGCCGGGGCACCTCTGCGTTGTATTGAGTCGGACGCACTCAAGTTCCACAGGAGGTCCCTTTGTCAGACGTCTTCGGCCCGACCGGCAGCGACAACTCGTTCGACGAGTTCCTCGCCCGCCTGCTCCAGGGCCAGCAGCGGTCCGTGCCGTTCGGCCGGCCCGTCGACATCACGCGGCTCCTCAGCCGCCGCACCCACGAAGTGCTCCGCGCCGCGGCGACGTTCGCCGTGGAGCGCGGCCACCACGAGATCGACGCGCTGCACCTGCTCCGCGTCCTCGTGACCGCCGAGCCGTTCGCCGGGCTCGTCCGCACCGTCGGCGCCGACCCCGAGCGGCTCGCCGCCGCGGTCGACGAACGACTCCCGGAGCCGTCCGACGAGCGCCCCGAGGGCCGTCCCGCGCTCACGCCCTCAGCGCAGCGCGCGCTCCTCGACGCCGCGCAGGCCGCGCGCGCGTTCGGATCCACGTACGTCGACCCCGAGCACGTCTTCTTCGCGCTCGTGGTCGAGCAGGACACCGTCGCCGGGCAGATGCTCGTCGCCGCGGGCGTGACGCCGCAGACCATGCAGCAGTACGCGCAGGACGCCGCCCGTGCCGCCCGCGAGGGACGCCCGGTCGCCGGCAGCACCGCGGCCGGCACACCGGGCCAGGAGTCCGACACCCCGACGCTCGACCAGTTCGGCACCGACCTCACCGCCCGTGCGCGCGAGGGCGGCATCGACCCCGTGATCGGCCGCGCCGGTGAGATCGAGCAGACCGTCGAGATCCTGCTCCGCCGTACCAAGAACAACCCGGTCCTCATCGGTGAACCGGGCGTCGGCAAGACCGCGATCGTCGAGGGCCTGGCCCAGCGCATCGTCGACGGCGACGTCCCCACGCTGCTCCAGGGCAAGCGGGTCGTCGCACTCGACATGGCCGCGATGGTCTCGGGCACGCGCTACCGCGGTGACTTCGAGGAGCGACTCACCAAGGTCATGGACGAGATCGCCGCGCACCGCGACGAGCTCATCGTGTTCGTCGACGAGCTGCACACCGTCGTCGGCGCCGGCAGCGGTGGTGACGGCGGCATGGACGCCGGCAACATCCTCAAGCCGCGCCTCGCCCGCGGTGACCTGCACATGGTCGGCGCCACGACGCTCGACGAGTACCGCCGCATCGAGAAGGACGCCGCGCTCGAACGCCGCTTCCAGCCCGTGACGGTCGGCGAGCCGAGCGTGGCCGACGCCGTGCAGATCCTCGCCGGCCTGGCGCCGCGGTACGCCGAGCACCACGGCGTCGCCTACACGGACGACGCCATCCGCGCGGCCGTCGAGATGTCACATCGCTACGTGACCGACCGCTTCCTGCCTGACAAGGCCATCGACCTCATCGACCAGGCCGGCGCGCGGCGCCGTCTCGCCCTCAGCGGCACGGTCGACGTCGACGCCCTGCGTGCCGAGATCGTCGATCTGCAGTCCGCCAAGGACCGCGCGGTCGCCGAGGAGCAGTACGAGGAGGCATCGCGGCTCCGTGACGCCATCGACGGACTGGAGGCCCGGATCGAGTCCACCACCGCGCCCACCGCGACCGACGCGAGCAGCGCCTCCCGGACGGAGGCCGACACGACGATCACCGAGGCGGACATCGCCGAGGTCGTCGCCCGTGCGACCGGCATCCCCGCCTCGCGGCTCACCGCGGACGACCGCGCCCGGCTCGCGGTCCTCGAGGACGACTTGCACGCACGGGTGATCGGGCAGGACGACGCGGTCGCCGCCATCGCCAAGTCCGTCCGTCGCAGCCGCACCGGCATGGGCGACCCGCGTCGCCCCGTCGGGAGCTTCCTGTTCCTCGGCCCGACCGGTGTCGGCAAGACCGAGCTGGCGAAGGCGCTCGCGTCGAGCCTGTTCGGCGACGAGACCGCGATGCTCCGCTTCGACATGAGCGAGTTCGGGGAGCGCCACACGGTCAGTCGGCTCGTCGGCGCCCCTCCCGGGTACGTCGGGTACGACGAAGCCGGGCAGCTCACCGAGCGTGTCCGCCGGAACCCGTACTCGGTGATCCTGCTCGACGAGATCGAGAAGGCGCACCCGGACGTGTTCAACCTGCTCCTGCAGGTGCTCGACGACGGACGACTCACCGACGGGCAGGGACGCACCGTGGACTTCCGGAACACGGTCGTGATCATGACGTCGAACCTCGGGTCCGAGTTCCTCGCCAGCCGTTCGGGCGCCCTCGGGTTCTCGGCGGCGACCGACGCCTCGGGGTACGAGGAGCAGGACCTGCGGAACCGGGTGATGGGCAAGCTCCGCGAGGCCATGCGGCCCGAGTTCCTCAACCGGATCGACGAGATCGTGCTGTTCCGCAAGCTCGACCGCGCGCAGCTGCACGCCATCGTCGGGCTCCTGCTCGCCGACACCGCACGTCGGGTGGCCGCGCAGGACCTCGACCTGGAGGTCCGTCCCGCCGCAGTCGACTGGCTCGCCGAGCACGGGTACGAACCCGAGTACGGCGCCCGTCCGCTGCGTCGGCTCATCCAGCGCGAGGTCGAGGACCGCGTCGCGGACCTCATGGTCCGCTCCGAGGTCGCGGCCGGCGAGACCATCGCGATCGACGTGGTCGCCGACCAGCTCGTCGCCACCGTGGACCGGGACGCCCGCGTGCGGGTCTAGTCCACTCCGGGTGGAGGAACTTGTCCGGGCGGTGCCACGGACCGGACGGGCGTCAGCGCGCGGCGTTCTGCACGAGTCCGACCGCGTACGACGCGAACCAGTCGCCGGCCGCCGGCCCACCGTTGCACGTGCCGTCACTCGCACCGGGTGTCTTCACCCACAGCAGCGCGTCGAGCTGGCCGCTGCCGTACGTGACGTGCGGGTCCTGACCGAGGCCGGCACCCGCTGGGTTGCACCAGTCGCCGCGGGCACCGCGACCGTTCCGCGAGACGTCGATGACGAAGTGCGATCCGCCGGTGAGGGCGGACACCTTGCCGGCGTAGGAGCGCTCCGGGTCGACGGCGTTGAAGTTCGACACGTTCGTGAAGAACCCGCGCGCCTGGCTGACGCCCGCCTGGTTCAGCTCCGAGGCCGTGACGGCCGGCGTGTTCCAGCTCGAGTTCCCCCCGTCGAGGTACGCGGGGACACCGGCGGCGTGGAACTGTGCGACCGCTGTCCCGAGGAGCGGGAGCCGCGTCGACGCGTCCTGCGAACACGACGGGAGCATCGCGAGCGAGTCGGGCTCGACGAGCACGACCGCGCGATGACCGTGGAGGTCGTCCGCGATCTGCTGGTTCCACGCGGTGTACTGCGCGGGCGTCAGCCCACCAGCGGAGTACCCGCCGCAGTCCCGGTCGGGGATCGCGTAGGTGACGAACACCGGGGTGGTGCCCTTCGATTCTGCGCTCGCCAGGTTCCGTGCGATGGTGCTGTCGAGCAGGCCGCCCTGGAACCACTCGCCCAACCAGATCGCGATCGGCTGGCGTGCGATCGTCCGCGCCGCCGCTGCCTCGGTGGCCCGGCCCTGTGCGGCGAGGGTCGCTGCCGCCTGCGCCGGCTGGCTGTCGGGCTGGACGTACAGACCGCCCTGGTAGATCGTCTGCGTCGGAGCAGTACGGATCGTCGCCGGTGTGACGGTGGCGGTCGCCGCCGATGCGCTGGCGGTGATGGCCGTCGTGGTGCTGATCGACGCGACGGCGGCGGCCACGAGGGCCGCACGGACGATGCGGTTCATCGGTTGTTCCCCTGGGTGATCGCTGACAGACGTCCTGTACGTCTGCCGTGTGTGGGGGACAAGTCAACCGGCCGCCGTTCCGCTTGTCCACGCGGACCGGAGGGGCTTGCCAACCGCCACGCCGTGTGCTCCTCGCCGGCCAGCAGGACAGCCTGTACCCCGGTGGGCGGTCCGGATCGGCGCACGGCGTACCCCGTCCCGCGCCGGTACCGACGACACGCCGGCCAGCGCCGTCCCCGTACGGTTGGGGCATGACCGAGCACGCCGCGTCCCTCGTCGAACGACTCACCGCCGTGGTGCCGGACTTCCCGAAGCCGGGGATCCTCTTCCGCGACGTCACCCCGGTGTTCGCCGATCCCGTCGCGTTCTCGACCGTCTGTGGCGCACTCGCCGAGCCGTTCACGGACGTCGAGGCCGTGGCGGGCATCGAGGCGCGCGGGTTCGCGTTGGCCGGGGGGATCGCCGTCCAGCGGGGCAGGGGTGTGCTCACCGTCCGCAAGGCGGGGAAGCTCCCCGGCGAGGTCCTCAGCGAGCAGTACGCGCTCGAGTACGGCGAGGCCGCGGTGGAGCTGCGCCCCGGACAACTGCCCGAGGGCACGCGCGTCCTCGTGGTCGACGACGTCCTCGCGACGGGTGGCACCGCCGAGGCGACCATCACGCTGCTCGAACGTGCCGGGTACCACGCGGTCGGGTTCGCAGCGCTCCTCGAACTCGACGGCCTCGGGGGCCGGGCCCGTCTCGAGGGTCGACTGCCGGTGCACACCCTCGGGACCGCGCCCGCCTGACGCCTCGCGCGCGCTGCGCAGCGAGCACTCCCGCCACGGTGCGGGCCGGGGTCGTCGACGGGGCGGTGCGGGCCTCCCGGCCGACTAGTGTTGGTGCACCACCGAACGAGGGAGCCCCACCACCGTGACCGAGTCAGTCGTCCCCGCCGCCGACCAGCCCGACGTGCCGCCGGCACCCGCGACCGTGACGGCGACGACCACGACGACCGGGACCGAGCTGTTCGCGGGCGAGCGGTCGGTCGTGGCGATCCGGGTCGACGGTGTGCTCCGTGACCTCGCGGCCGAGGTCTCCGCCGGGGCGGTCGTCGAGCCCGTGACCCTCGCTGAGCAGGACGGCCTCGACATCCTCCGGCACTCGACCGCGCACGTGCTCGCGCAGGCCGTGCAGGCGATCAACCCCGAGGCGAAGCTCGGCATCGGACCGCCCGTCACCGACGGCTTCTACTACGACTTCGACGTGGCCGAGCCGTTCACGCCCGAGGACCTCAAGGCCATCGAGAAGGGCATGGACCGCATCATCCGGCAGGGCCAGCGGTTCGTCCGTCGCGTGGTGAGCGACGACGGGGCGCGCGAGCTCATGGCGGGGGAGCCGTACAAGCAGGAGCTGATCGGCCTCAAGGGCGCGGCGAGCGAGGGTGACGCCGGCGAGAGCGTCGAGGTCGGTGCCGGCGAACTCACCGTCTACGAGAACGTGGACCCGAAGTCCGGCGAGGTCGTCTGGCAGGACCTCTGCCGCGGGCCGCACCTGCCCACGACCCGGGTCATCGGCAACGCCGCGAAGCTCATGCGGGTGGCTGCGGCCTACTGGCGTGGCTCCGAGAAGAACCCGCAGCTCCAGCGGATCTACGGCACCGCATGGCCCGACAAGGACCAGCTCCGCGCGTACCTCGAGCGCCTCGAGGAAGCCGCCAAGCGCGACCACCGCAAGCTCGGGGCCGAGCTCGACCTGTTCTCGTTCCCGGACGAGATCGGCTCGGGCCTCGCGATCTTCCACCCCAAGGGCGGGATCATCCGCCGCGAGATGGAGGACTACTCGCGGCGCCGCCACGAGGCCGAGGGCTACTCCTTCGTCAACACGCCGCACATCACCAAGGGCGACCTCTTCGAACAGTCCGGCCACCTCGGGTGGTACAAGGACGGCATGTTCCCGCCGATGCACCTCGACGAGGCACGGAACGACGAGGGCGAGATCACCCGGCAGGGCGCCGATTACTACCTCAAGCCGATGAACTGCCCGATGCACATCCTCGTGTACCGCTCGCAGGCCCGGTCCTACCGCGACCTCCCGCTCCGGCTGTTCGAGTTCGGGACCGTGTACCGGAACGAGAAGTCCGGTGTCATCCACGGCCTGACCCGTGTCCGTGGTCTCACGATGGATGACGCCCACATCTTCACGACGCGCGAGCAGATGAAGGACGAGCTCACCCGCACGCTGAACTTCGTGCTGTCGCTGCTCCGCGACTACGGCCTCACCGACTTCTACCTCGAGCTCTCCACGAAGGACCCGGACAAGTACGTCGGCTCCGACGAGGTCTGGGAGGAAGCCACGAGCACGCTGGCGGAGGTCGCCGCCGATTCCGGTCTCGAGCTCGTGCCGGACCCGGGCGGAGCCGCGTTCTACGGTCCGAAGATCTCGGTCCAGGCCCGTGATGCGATCGGCCGCACGTGGCAGATGTCGACGGTGCAGCTCGACTTCAACCTGCCCGAGCGCTTCGGCCTCGAGTACACCGCCGCGGACGGATCGCGTCAGCCTCCGGTGATGATCCACCGCGCGCTCTTCGGGTCGATCGAGCGGTTCTTCGGCGTCCTCACCGAGCACTACGCGGGTGCCTTCCCCGCGTGGCTCGCACCGGTGCAGGTCGTCGGGATCCCGGTGGCCGAGGAGTACGGCGACTACCTCGACGAGGTCGTCACGCGGCTCCGCGAGCAGGGCGTGCGCGCCGAGGTCGACCACTCTGACGACCGCATGCAGAAGAAGATCCGCACCCACACCAAGCAGAAGGTCCCGTTCATGCTCATCGCGGGCGACGAGGACCGGCAGCAGGGCGCCGTGAGCTTCCGGTTCCGCGACGGCAGCCAGCACAACGGCGTGCCGATCCAGGAGGCCGTGGACCGCATCACGACGGCCATCCGCGAGCGGGCTCAGGTCTGACCGTGGCGGAGACCCCGGGAACGGAGGGCGACCCCTTCGTCATCCGCTCCTCCGCGGACATGGCCGCCGTGCCCGACGCGTTCCAGCGCCTCTGGACGCCGCACCGCGCGGTGTACATCGAGCAGGGACGCGCGGGGGAGGGGCGTGGCCAGAAGGACGACTGCCCGTTCTGCGTCGCGCCGACCCTGCCGGACGAGGACGCCCTCATCGTGGCCCGCGGCCGGACGGCATTCGTGCTGCTCAACCTCTACCCGTACAACAACGGCCACCTGCTCGTCTGCCCCTACCGCCACGTGGCCCTGTACGACGAGGCGACCGACGAAGAAGCCGCCGAGATGACCGCCCTCACGCGCACCGCGATGGGCGTGCTCCGGACCGTGGCGCACTGCGACGGCTTCAACATCGGCATGAACCAGGGCGAGATCGCCGGCGCGGGCGTCGCGGCGCACCTGCATCAGCACATCGTGCCGCGCTGGGCGTCCGACTCGAACTTCTTCCCGATCATCGCGCGGACGAAGGCGATCACCCAGCTCCTCGGCGAGACCCGGCGCCTGGTGACCGAGGCGTGGCCGCACGAGTCGCGTGTTCGCCCAGCGTGATCACGCTCCGCCGGGCAACTAGACTGGGTGGATCATGAGCGACAGCACCGCATCGACCACCGATCCCGCCTCGACCCCCGGCACCTCGATCACCGGTTCCTCGCGCGTCAAGCGCGGCCTCGCCGAGATGCTCAAGGGCGGCGTCATCATGGACGTCATCGACGCAGAGCAGGCGCGCATCGCCGAGGACGCCGGCGCGACGGCGGTCATGGCGCTCGAGCGTGTCCCCGCCGACATCCGGGCCCAGGGCGGCGTCGCCCGCATGTCCGACCCGTCGATGATCGAGGACATCATCGCCGCCGTGTCGATCCCCGTCATGGCGAAGGCACGCATCGGCCACTTCGTCGAGGCCCAGGTGCTGCAGGAGCTCGGTGTCGACTACATCGACGAGTCCGAGGTCCTCTCGCCGGCGGACTACGTCAACCACATCGACAAGTGGGACTTCACCACGCCCTTCGTGTGCGGCGCGACGAACCTCGGTGAGGCCCTCCGTCGCATCACCGAGGGTGCGGCGATGATCCGCTCCAAGGGCGAGGCCGGCACGGGCGACGTCTCCGAGGCGACGCGGCACATCCGCACGATCTCGAAGGAGATCGCCGCGCTCCGCAACCTCAAGGACGACGAGCTCTACGTCGCCGCCAAGGAGCTGCAGGCTCCGTACGACGTCGTCAAGGAGGTCGCCCGGACGGGTGCGCTGCCCGTCGTGCTGTTCACCGCGGGCGGCGTGGCCACCCCGGCGGACGCGGCGATGATGATGCAGCTCGGCGCGGACGGCGTGTTCGTCGGCTCGGGCATCTTCAAGTCCGGCGACCCGGCGAAGCGCGCCGCGGCGATCGTCAAGGCCGTCACGTTCCACGACGACCCGAAGGTCATCGCCGAGGTCTCCCGCGGTCTGGGCGAGGCGATGGTCGGCATCAACGTGGCCGACGTCCCCGCGCCGCACCGCCTCGCCGAGCGTGGCTGGTAGCCCCGTCGTCGGGAGCGTCCGGCCCCGGATCGGGGTCCTCGCACTCCAGGGCGACTTCCGGGAGCACATCGCGTCGCTGACGGCGCTCGGTGCCGAGGTCGTGCCGCTCCGTCGCCCGGAGGAACTCGCGAGCCTCCAGGGCGTCGTGATCCCGGGGGGCGAGTCCAGCGTGATGGACAAACTGGCGCGGTCGTTCGGTCTCGCCGAGCCGTTGTCCCAGGCCATCCACGAGGGCCTGCCGACGTACGGCACCTGCGCCGGGATGATCATGCTGTCGTCGCGCATCCAGGACGGCATCGACGGGCAGCGGACGCTCGACGTGCTCGACACGACGGTCCGCCGGAACGCGTTCGGCAACCAGAACGACTCGTTCGAGATCGACATCCCGATGCCGGACCTCGGCGAGGCCCCGGTGCACGCCGTGTTCATCCGTGCCCCGGTGGTCGAGGACCACGGTCCCGACGTGCAGGTCATCGGCGCCCTGCCCGACGGCCGACCGATCGCGGTGCAGCAGGGCAACGTCATCGCCTCGGCGTTCCACCCCGAGGTCAGCGGCGAGGACCGCTTCCACCGCCGCTTCCTCCAGCTCGTCGCCGACGCCTGACCCGGTCGGCGCGCGCCAGGGGGGAGGCGCGGCTCCACCCGTCCCGTCCCTCCCGGCCTGTACGATGACCGGGATCACCAGAACCGATCGAGGAGAACCGTGTCCGGGCATTCCAAGTGGGCAACGACCAAGCACAAGAAGGCGGTCATCGACCAGCGCCGTGCGAAGTCCTTCGCGAAGCTCATCAAGAACATCGAGGTCGCCGCCAAGATGGGCGGTGCGGACCTCTCGGGCAACCCGACGCTGGTCGACGCCGTGCAGAAGGCGAAGAAGACCTCCGTCCCGAACGACAACATCGACCGCGCGATCAAGCGCGGCGCCGGCCTCACCGGTGAGTCGATCGACTACCAGACGATCATGTACGAGGGCTACGGCCCGAACGGCGTCGCGATGCTGATCGAGTGCCTCACGGAGAACAGGAACCGCGCCGCGGCCGAGGTCCGGACCGCGATGACGCGCAACGGCGGCACCATGGCCGACCCGGGCAGCGTGGCCTACAACTTCGCGCGCAAGGGCGTCATCTCGGTCACCAAGACCGACGGCCTCACCGAGGACGACGTCCTCGGTGCCGTGCTCGACGCCGGTGTCGAGGAGGTCACCGACCAGGGTGGCGGGTTCGAGATCATCACCGAGGCCTCGGACCTCGTCGCCGCGCGGACGGCCCTGCAGGACGCCGGGATCGACTACGACGCCGCCGACGCCGAGTTCGTCCCCGGGCTCCGCATCGACGTCGACGCCGAGACGGCCCGCAAGGTGTTCAAGCTCATCGACGCCCTCGAGGACAGCGACGACGTGCAGAACGTCTACGCGAACTTCGCGATCCCGGCCGAGGTGCAGGCCGAGCTCGACGAGGACGAGGACTAGTCCCGTGACCAGGTCCGACCGGCCCCGTCCGTGATCCGCGTCCTCGGCGTCGACCCGGGCCTGACCCGGTGTGGCGTCGGCGTCGTCGAGGTCGCGGCCGACCGTCGGGCCCGTCTCGTGCACGTCACGGTGGTCCGCACACCGTCGGACATGGCGCTCGAGCAGCGGTTGGTCCGCATCGCCGCGGGCGTCGGTGCCGCGATGGACGAGTTCCGGCCCGATGCCGTGGCCGTCGAGCGAGTCTTCGCCCAGGCGAACGTGCGCACGGTCATGGGCACCGCCCAGGCGGCAGGACTCGCACTCCACGCAGCGGCGTCGCGGTCGATCCCCGTCACGTTGCACACCCCCTCCGAGGTCAAGGCGGCGATCAGCGGCTACGGCAACGCCGACAAGAAGCAGGTGGCGACGATGGTGGCGCGGGTGCTCGGACTGGCCGAGGCCCCGAAGCCCGCCGACGCATCGGACGCGCTCGCACTCGCGATCTGCCACGCCTGGAGGGTCGGCGCACCGACCGAGGCCGGTGCGCGGGCCGTCACGCTCACGCCGGCCCAGCGGGCGTGGCGAGAGGCCGAGCGGTCGGTGGTGTCTCGTAGGCTCGGAGGATGATCGCGAGTCTCCGAGGCACCTGCATCGACACGGCGGGCTCCCGCATGGTGGTCGAGGTCGGTGGCGTCGGGTACGGCGTGACCGTGACCCCGCAGCACGCGTTGGCCGTCCGACACGGGGCCGAGGTCTTCCTGTGGACCGTGCTCGTCGTCCGCGAGGACGACATGTCGCTGTACGGGTTCGAGACCGCCGAGGCGCTGCAGGTGTTCGACCTGCTCCGCGGCGTCTCCGGCGTCGGGCCGAAGTCCGCGATGGGGGTGCTCGCGACGATGACGCCCGCACAGGTGGCGCGCGCGGTCACCGACGACGACGACACGGCCTTCCGCAAGGTGAGCGGCATCGGCCCGAAGACGGCCAAGCTCATCACGGTGGCCCTCGCCGGCAAGCTCACCGCCGTACACCAGGCCACCCCGTCGCCCGCGGCTCCGCACCCCGCATCGGAGGACGTCGTCATCGCCCTGGTCGGTCTCGGTTGGCGCGAGGACGCTGCGCGCACCGCCGTCGACGAGACGATCGCGAACGAGCCCGGTGTCGCAGCGATGGGCACGCAGGCGTTGCTCCGTGCCGCGCTCGGCACGCTCCGGCCGTCGGGTGCGGCGCGATGAGCGGGATCACGTCCTCCGCACCCGAGTCCGAGGCCGAGCTCGCCTTCGAGGGAGCCATGCGGCCGCGGTCCCTGGCGGAGTTCGTCGGCCAGCGCAAGGTGCGCGGGCAGCTCGAGCTCCTGCTCACGGCCGCGGCGATGCAGGAGCGCACGCCGGACCACATCCTGCTGGCCGGGCCTCCCGGGCTCGGCAAGACGACGCTCGCGATGATCGTCGCGCACGAGTCGGGGCGACCGTTGCGGATGTCGAGCGGGCCGGCGATCCAGCACGCCGGCGATCTCGCCGCCGTCCTGTCCTCACTCGTGCCGGGAGAGGTCCTGTTCATCGACGAGATCCACCGCATGGCGCGCTCCGCCGAGGAGATGCTCTACCTCGCGATGGAGGACTTCCGCATCGACATCATGGTCGGCAAGGGCGCGGGCGCGACGAGCATCCCGCTCGACCTCGCCCCGTTCACCCTCGTCGGGGCGACCACGCGGGCCGGGCTGCTGCCGAACCCGCTCCGCGATCGCTTCGGGTTCACGGCCCACCTCGAGTTCTACGAACAGGACGAGCTCGAGCAGGTCCTCGTCCGCGCCGCGGGGCTGCTCGACCTCGCCATCGACCGGTCCGCCCTCCGCGAGATCGCCGGACGGTCCCGGGGGACACCCCGCATCGCGAACCGCTTGCTGCGTCGCGTCCGCGACTACGCCCTCGTGCACGCGCCCGTCAGCGGCATCGACGCCGTCCGTGGCGCACTCGACCTGTACGACGTCGACGAGCTCGGTCTCGACCGCCTCGACCGCGCGGTCGTGGAGACCATGCTCACGCGGTTCGACGGCGGTCCGGTCGGTCTCAACACGCTCGCCGTGTCGGTGGGCGAAGAGAGCGAGACCATCGAGTCGGTCGTCGAACCGTTCCTCGTGCGCGTCGGGCTCGTCACCCGGACACCCCGGGGCCGGATCGCGACGCCGACGGCGTGGCGGCACTTCGGGCTCACACCCGGCGGCGCCGCCCAGCAGGGCTCCGCTCCCACGGCACAGCCAGAACTGTTCGAGCGCGACTGACGCTCCGAGCGGCGACGCGGGGCGGGACGATGCTCCCAGCGCGGTGCCCTAGACTACCCCCGCCCGATTCGAGCACCCCCCGGAAGGCCCATCCCATGCAGTCTAGTCCGACCACCATCGTCATGCTGGTCCTCGCGTTGGGGCTCGTGTTCCTCATGTTCCGCAACAGCCGGAAGCGGAAGCAGCAGCAGGAGACGATGACCACCAAGATGGTCCCGGGCGCGCGCGTCATGCTGTCGTTCGGGCTCTACGGCACCATCGTGTCCGTGAACGACGAGAAGGTCACGGCCGACGTCGAGATCGCGCCCGGCACGATCGTCACCGTCCACCGCCAGACCCTGTCGCGGGTCGTCGACGACAACGGCGACGACGCCGCCACCGCGGTCGTGGGCACCACGGCCACGGGTGACGAGGAACCCCGGCCGGTGATCGCCCCGGTCGAGACCACGGGCGAGCCGGAGTTCGGCGAACGTCTCGGCAGCGACACCACCGGCGTGGTCGACCCGGACGCCAAGCGCGACGACCGCTGACCCCGACCCACCGCCCGGCCGACCCCGATCGGCCCGCCCGAGGGCGACTCCTCCGCACCCGGTAGCCGATCGGCTGCGCGGTCCGTACAGAAAGCAGAGACGCACAGGTGGCACGAACGACACCGGTCAAGAAGGCGCTTCGCTCGCTCACCTGGTTGGTCATCATCATCGCCGCGCTCTCGGCGCTCAACGGGACGGCGACCATCCTGGCCAACAGCGCGAAGACCTCCGGATGGTGGGACTCGGCGAGCTGGGTGCCGGAACTGGCGCTCGACCTCCAGGGCGGCACGCAGATCACGCTCGCCGCGAAGCAAACGGGTGGCAACGACGTCAACGCGCAGCAGCTGCAGCAGGCGGTCGAGATCATCCGTGAGCGCATCGACGCCTCGGGAGTGTCCGAGTCCGAGATCAACACGCAGGGCTCGAACAACATCGTCGTGTCGATCCCCGGCCGGCCCGACAAGCAGACCATCCAGCGGATCGAGGCGGCCGCGAAGCTGACCTTCCGCCCCGTCCTGTACACGACCGCGGCGACGAACACCTCGGTCGGCGGCAAGGGGAAGAACGGTACGGCCTCACCGACGCCGTACAGCCCGCCCGCGTCGCTCGAGGCCACGCCCACGGCGAAGCCGACGAACGCGAGCGACCCGAACTGGGTGAGCGCGCGCCTCCAGGACCTGTACGAGAACTACGACTGCAACGCGCCGGACGACGTCACCTCCGCCCCCGACTCGAAGCCGCTCGTGACGTGTGACCAGGACGGCGCCAGCAAGTACATCCTCGGCCCGGTCGAGGTCGTGGGCGCCGACATCAGCAACGCGACGTCCGGCATCGCCACGAACTCGCAGGGCGTGTCCACCGGCGAGTGGGCCGTCAACCTCAGTTTCAACGGCCAGGGCACCAAGGACTTCCGCGCGGTCACCTCGCGCCTCGTCTCGCTCACGGCGCCGCGGAACCAGTTCGCCATCGTCCTCGACGGCACGGTGATCACCGCGCCCGCCACGAACAGCGCGATCACCAACGGCAAGGCGCAGATCACGGGGTCGTTCACCGCGGACTCCGCCAAGACGCTCGCCGACCAGCTCAAGTTCGGTGCCCTGCCGATCAACTTCACGGTGCAGAGCAACGAGGTCATCTCGGCGACCCTCGGTTCGGCGCAGCTCATCGGCGGTCTGATCGCCGGTCTCATCGGTCTGCTCCTCGTCGTCATCTACTCCGTGGTGCAGTACCGGGCGCTCGCGTTCGTGACCGTCCTGTCGCTCGCGGTGTCCGCCGCGATCACCTACCTGGTGATCGCGATCATGTCGTGGCGCATCGACTACCGGTTGTCCCTGGCCGGCGTGGCAGGCCTCATCGTCGCGATCGGCATCACGGCCGACTCGTTCATCGTCTACTTCGAACGCATCCGCGATGAACTCCGCGAGGGCCGCGCGCTCGAGAGCGCGGTCGAGGCGGGGTGGCGCCGTGCCTTCCGCACGATCCTGGCGTCCGACTCGGTCAACTTCCTCGCGGCCGTGACCCTCTACATCCTCGCGGTGAGCGACGTGAAGGGCTTCGCGCTGACCCTGCTGCTCACGACGATCATCGACATCATCGTCGTGACGCTGTTCACCCACCCGATGCTCCGGCTCATCGCGCGCACCCGGTTCTTCAACGAGGGACACCGCTTCAGCGGGCTCGACCCGACCGCACTCGGTGCGGTGTACCGGGGCCGCGCGCAGTTCCGTGCCCCCGTCGTGGACGGCAAGCGCCAGCGGAGCGCACGTGAGGCCGCGCGACGACAGACGATCGCCGAACGCAAGGCGCAGGGCACGACGACGACCACGGACTCCGAACGCCCTGAGACCGACGGGAAGGACTCCTGATGGCCAGCTTCAGCCAGTTCGGCAGCGACCTCTACACCGGCAAGCGCTCCTACGACATCGTCGGGCGCCGACGCCTGTGGTACACGATCGCCATCGCCGCGATCGTCATCTCCGTCGTCGTGCCGTGGCTCCGCGGTGGCTACCACCTCGGCATCGAGTTCACCGGCGGGTCGGAGTTCACCATCTCCGACGTCTCCACCCTCGATCAGAACCCGGCCACCGCTGCGGTCGAGCGGGTCGTCCCGGACGTCGTCCCGCGGGTGTCCCAGCTCGGCCGGGACTCGATCCGGGTCCAGACCTCGCAGCTGACGACCGCGCAGAACGACGACGTCGCTGCCGCGCTCGCCAAGGCGTACGACGTGTCGGACACCAAGGTCGCGTCGTCCTACATCGGTGCGACCTGGGGTGCGGACGTCCTCGACCAGGCCATCCGCGGTCTCGTGATCTTCCTGATCCTCGCTGCCGCGTTCATGACCATCTACTTCCGCACCTGGAAGATGTCGCTCTCGGCCATGGCGGCGCTGCTCCACGACCTGCTCATCACGGCCGGGGTGTACGGCATCGTCGGCTTCGAGGTCACGCCCGCCGCGGTCATCGGGTTCCTGACGATCCTCGGGTACTCCCTGTACGACACGGTCGTGGTGTTCGACAAGGTCCGCGAGAACACGGCCCAGGACGCCGAGGGCTCGCGGCGCACCTTCGCGCAGTCGGTGAACCTCGCGGTGAACCAGACGCTCGTCCGCTCGATCAACACCTCGGTGGTCGCGTTGCTGCCCGTCGCGGCGATCCTCTTCATCGGGTCGTACGTCCTCGGCGCCGGGACCCTGCGGGACATCTCGCTCGCGCTGTTCATCGGCATCATCGTGGGCACCTACTCGACGATCTTCATCGCGTCGCCGCTCTACGCACACCTGCGGATCGGCGAGGAGAAGATCCGCAAGTCGGACCAGAAGAAGCTGCAGGCCGCGGCACGACAGCCGGCCTGACCACCGAGAGGCGACCGCATGCAGGAGATCGACGTCCACGAGGCCATGCGCCGCGTCGAGGGCGGAGCGCGACTCATCGACGTCCGCGAGCAGGACGAATGGGACGCGGGCCACGCTCCGGTCGCGCGCCTGCTGCCGATGTCGGCCCTGCAGGAGCGGTGGACCGAGATCGCCGCCGACGATGAACCGGCACTGATCATCTGCCACTCCGGCCACCGGTCGGGGATGGTCGCCGACGCGCTCGAGCGGTCGGGTGTGCCGGCCGTGAGCGTGGCCGGTGGCATGGTCGCGTGGGCGCAGGCCGGGGGAGCGGTCACGACGGCCGCTGACGACGCGAGCGGGCACCACGACGCCGTGGGCGAACCGGGTTCGGACGCCTGAGTCCGCGCGCGTAGTGTTGAACGCACAGCACCCGGCGTTGCCTGCACCACGAGTGTCGGGCAGTCCGCGTGCGGACGACCGCGACCGCGACCGCGGCCGAGGGACATCAGTGGGACGACGCTCCGAGCGACGTGCCGGGGCCGGAGGCGACGCATGACCGACACACGGGAATCCGCGGCGGCCGAGGGCGCCGCAGCGCGACCCGATCCGGCGACGATGCCGTCGAGCGCCCCGACCGGTGCCAACACGACCGGTTCGATCGGGTCGTTGCGCTCCCTGCTCCCGCGACTGTTCTCGCGCGCCCAACCGGCCGGGGCCGTCGACACCCTCATCCGGACGGTCCGCGCGCACCACCCGAAGGCGGACGTGACGCTCATCGAGCGCGCCTACTCCGTGGCCGAACGCGCCCACGACGGACAGCGCCGGAAGTCAGGCGAGCCGTACATCACCCATCCGGTGGCGGTCGCGCAGATCCTGGCCGACCTCGGCATCGGGTCCATCACGATCGCGGCGGCGCTGCTCCACGACACCGTCGAGGACACCGAGTACACACTCGACGAACTCCGCGACGACTTCGGTGACGAGATCGCGATGCTCGTCGACGGCGTCACCAAGCTCGACAAGCTCAAGTACGGCGACAGCGCGCAAGCCGAGACGGTCCGCAAGATGGTCGTCGCGATGTCGAAGGACATCCGCGTCCTCGTCATCAAGCTCGCCGACCGGTTGCACAACGCGCGGACATGGGGCTTCGTCGAGTCCGCCTCCGCGACCCGGAAGGCCAAGGAGACGCTCGAGATCTACGCGCCCCTGGCGCACCGTCTCGGCATCCAGATGATCAAGCTCGAGCTCGAGGACCTGTCGTTCGCGGTCCTCCACCCGAAGCTGTACGTCG
Organism: Curtobacterium sp. MCBD17_013; assembly: GCF_003234565.1. GTDB lineage: Bacteria > Actinomycetota > Actinomycetes > Actinomycetales > Microbacteriaceae > Curtobacterium. Next base: position 85,138 of record NZ_QKTU01000002.1, read on the forward strand.
AGATCGACAGCCTCGTCAAGGAGCGCACCCCGAAGCGCGAACAGTTCGTGCAGAACGTCATCGGCCTGGTCAAGAAGGACCTCAAGGCCGCGCGCATCCGCGGCGACGTGATGGGCCGCCCGAAGCAGTACTACTCGATCTACCAGAAGATGATCGTGCGGGGGCGGGAGTTCGACGAGATCTACGACCTCGTCGGCATCCGGGTGCTCGTGCCGACGGTCCGCGATTGTTACGCCGTGCTCGGGTCGGTCCACGCGCGGTGGACCCCGCTCCCGGGACGCTTCAAGGACTACATCGCGACCCCGAAGTTCAACCTGTACCAGTCGCTGCACACGACCGTCATCGGCCCGCAGGGTCGCCCGGTCGAGATCCAGATCCGCACGCACGAGATGCACCTCCGTGCCGAGTTCGGGGTCGCGGCCCACTGGAAGTACAAGCAGCGGATGAACGGCCGCGACGTCGACACGACGAGCCACTCCGACGCCGACATGGCATGGCTCGCGCACATCTCGGACTGGCAGGCGGAGACGAGCGACCCGACCGAGTTCCTCGACTCGCTGCGGTACGAGATCGGTGCGAAGGAGACCTACGTCTTCACGCCGCAGGGCAAGGTGATCGGGCTGCCCGCCGGAGCCACGCCCGTGGACTTCGCGTACGCGGTGCACACCGAGATCGGCCACCGCACGATGGGTGCGAAGGTGAACGGTCGGCTCGTGCCGCTCGAGAGCGAGCTGTCGAGCGGCGACGTCGTCGAGATCTTCACCTCGAAGAACCCCGACTCCGGCCCGAGCCAGGACTGGCTCGCCTTCGTCCGGAGTCCTCGGGCCCGCAACAAGATCAAGCAGTGGTTCACCAAGGAACGCCGCGAGGAAGCGATCGAGCAGGGCCGCGACGCCATCGCCCGTGCGATGCGCAAGCAGAACCTGCCGCTCCAGCGACTCATGAGCCAGGACACCGTCGCCGAGGTCGCGTCGAGCATGCGGTACGAGGACGTCTCGGCGCTGTACGCCGCCATCGGCGAGGGACACGTCTCGACGCAGTCGGTGATCGAGAAGATCCTCGCGAGCGTCCAGACCGAGACCGAGACCGACGAACCCGAGCTGACGTTCCCCGCCCGGGTGTCGAGTCGGGTGCTCCGGAACAGCGACAGTGGCGTGCTCGTGCGCGGCGCACCGGACATCCTCGTGAAGCTCGCGAAGTGCTGCACCCCGGTGCCGGGGGACCAGATCGTCGGGTTCATCACGCGCGGACAGGGCGTGTCGGTGCACCAGGCGACATGCTCGAACGTGCAGTCGCTCATGCAGGAGCCCGACCGGATGATCGAGGTCGAGTGGGCCCCGTCGTCGAAGAGCGTGTTCCTCGTGCAGATCCAGATCGAGGCACTCGACCGCGCTGGCCTCCTCAGCGACGTCACCCGGGTGCTCTCGGAACACCACGTCAACATCCTGTCGGCGACGGTGTCGACCTCGTCCGAGCGGTTGGCACTGTCCCGGTTCGTGTTCGAGATGGGTGACACGACCCACCTCGACCGCGTGCTGAACGCGGTACGCCGCATCGACGCCGTGTACGACGTCTACCGGGTCAGCGCGGGCTGAGCCGGCGGGGGACGGTCATCGCAGGGCCTCCTCGAGCCGGCCGACCGCCTGTCGCGAGTGTGGCGCGGACCGCGTCGCCGCCAGCGCGGTCCGGATCGCGTCCGGATGCACGAGCGCGGTCAACCGTCGCACCGCCTCGGCGTCGTCCCGCTCCCACCGCTCACCGACGCGCAGGAGGTCGACGGCCGTCCGGAGGGGGGCGGTGACACGTGCCGGACCGACGACGACGACGTCGGACCGAGTGAGCCGGGTCTCGCGCACGCGGAGCCGCGGCCGGGAGGCCCGGGCGCGCGTCCCGGGGCCGGCGCAGGCCTGCAGCACGGCGGGGGCGCGTGACCGAGCACCCCAGATCCACGCCGCCGTGAGCCGCTCGGCGACGATGCGCGAGTCGGACACGGACCACGCGAACGCACTCGCCCGCGTCAGGGCGTCGTCGGGGAGCGCGACGGACGCGAAGCAGGCGTCGACCTCGTAGAGCTCGCCGTCCAGCCGCGCGGCGCAGAGCTCCGCGAGGGCGAGGTCGTCAGGGGTGTGGATGCGGCGCACCGGACGAGTCTGGCGCGGCCGTCGGTCCGACGTCGTCGGTGCATCCCGCCCTGTGGAGGAGTCGCCCGACCGGGCGATCTGGGGCCGCTCAGTACGAGCTGGTGTCGTCCCCGAGGCCGGACGCCGCACCGGTACGAGCCCGATGGGCGTACTCGTCCATGATCCGCGCCGATGCGCTCGTGCCGATGCGGTCCGCCCCGGCGGCGACCATGGCGATGACGGCATCGAGACCGCGCACCCCGCCGGACGCCTTCACTCCGACGTCCGGTCCGACCGTCGCCCGCATGAGCCGGATGTGGTCCTCGGTCGCGCCGCCGCCCGCGAAGCCCGTCGACGTCTTGACGAACGAGGCTCCCGCGCGGACCGCCGCGTGGCAGGCGGCGACGATCTCCTCGTCGGTCAGGAACGCGGTCTCGAGGATCACCTTGACGGGGACGTCGCCCGCGACCTCCACCACCGCGCGGACATCGGCCTCGACCGCGGCCCAGTCGCCGCTCTTCGCCGCGCCGATCTGCTGCACCATGTCGAGCTCGAACGCGCCATCGGCGATCGCCTGACGGGCCTCCGCGGTCTTGGTGCTCGTGGTCGTCGTGCCGTGCGGGAACCCGATGACGGTGCCGACTCCCACGCCGGTACCGGTGAGGCGCTCGACGGCGTGTCGGACGTCACCCGGACGGACGCACACGCTGAGGACCCGGTGGGTCGCCGCCTCGTCGAGTTGGGTGTCGACGGCGGCGCGGTCGAGTTCGGGCTTGAGGATCGCGTGATCGATGAGACGACGGACGTCGTCGGCGGACGCGGGGAACAGTGCGGATTCCACAGCATCCGAGCGTACCGTCCCGGACATGCGTCTCCTCGTCACCGGAGCCACCGGGTACATCGGCGGCCGCCTCGTCCCGCGCCTGCTCGAGGCGGGCCACGACGTCCGTGTCCTCGCCCGGACCCCGCGCAAGCTCGACGACGTGCCGTGGCGGGATCGCGTCGAGGTGGTGCAGGGCGACCTCACCGACGCCGACGCGGTCGCTCGCGCCGTCGACGGCATGGAGGCCGTGTACTACCTCGCGCACAGCATGGGGACGCGCGGCGACTTCGAGGAGACCGAGCGCCGTGCCGCCCGCACGATGGCCTCGGCCGCACGCGCCGCCGGTGTCCGACGGTTCGTCTACCTCGGCGGGCTGCACCCGGACGGCGCGACGAGCAAGCACCTCCGCAGCCGGGCCGAGGTCGGGCAGGTCCTCCTCGACTCGGGCGTCCCCACCGTCGCCCTGCAGGCGGGGGTCGTCATCGGGTCCGGCAGCACCTCGTTCGAGATGATCCGGCACCTCACCGACGTGCTGCCATGGATGCCGGCGCCGCGGTGGGTCCGGAACCGCATCCAGCCGATCGCCGTCCGCGACGTCCTGTACTACCTCGTCCGGGCGATCGAGCTACCGGCGGACGTCAACCGGACCTTCGACATCGGCGGCCCCGACGTCCTCCGCTACGGACAGATGCTCAACGCGTACGCGGTCGAGGCGGGCCTGCCCCAGCGACCGATCTCGACCCTCCCGGTCCTGACACCCGAGCTGGCGGCCCACTGGTTCAACCTGGTGACGCCGATCCCGCGTGCCCTCGCCAAGCCGATCATCGAGTCCTTGCAGTACGAGTGCGTGCAGCGGGAACACGACATCGACGCGTTCATCCCGCATCCCGACGGCGGCCTGACCCCGTACCGGACGGCCGTCCGACTCGCGTTGCAGAAGACGCGCGAGGGCGAGGTCGAGACGAGCTGGCGCAACGCGAGCATGGACGGCGCGCCGAGCGACCCGCTGCCGAGCGACCCGGAGTGGGCCGGCCACGTCGTGGACGTCGACGATCGAACGCGCCGGACGACGGCCTCGGCTGAGGACGTCTGGCGTGTCATCGAGTCGATCGGTGGCGACAACGGCTGGTACTCGCTGCCCCTCGCCTGGGCCCTGCGCGGGTGGATGGACCGCATCGCCGGTGGCGTCGGTCTGAGCCGCGGCCGACGGAACCCGGATCGACTCGAGACCGGGGACGTCCTGGACTGGTGGCGGGTCGAGGAGCTCGACCGGGGCCGTTACCTCCGGTTGCGAGCGGAGTTCAAGGCCCCGGGCCGCGCCTGGCTGGAGCTGTCCGTGCGGCCCACCGAGGACGGCTCCGAGTACCACCAGCGGGCGATCTGGTTCCCGCAGGGACTCGCCGGACGCCTCTACTGGTGGTCGATCCTCCCGTTCCACGGGATCATCTTCCCCGGCATGGTCGAGCGCATCACGGCGCGTGCGGAACGCGGCGGCGGACGCCAGGACCTCCCACACGAGGCGCCGCTCGGCACACCACACCGCGAGACCGCCGCGAGCGAACGCTCGGCGGCCGGATGAGGTCCCCGGGTCGCACCGGAAGCCCGCCCACGGCAGAATGGACCACGACGTCGAGGAGGCAGTCATGACCGACGAGCAGACCGGAATCGAACAAGGCGGCGCGGACGAAGCCCACGAGGCTCCCGCGGGGGAAGCAGCAGCGGACTCGTCCGCCACCCCGGCCCCACGCCAGCGGCCGTCGTCCTCGGACCACGACGGCGAACTCGTGCTGTTCGTGGGCGACAGCCTGACGGCAGGCGGCGACTGGCAGTCGTGGCTGCCGGGGGAGCGGGTGCGGAACCTCGGGGTGAACGGGGACACCACCGACGGCGTGCTCGCGCGCCTCGACGAGGTCGTCGCGGCACAGCCCGACGTCATCGTGCTGCTCATCGGCACGAACGACTTCGGCAACCACCGGGCGACCGCGGAGCACGTGGTACGCAACGTCGAGTCCATCCTGGTGGACCTGCGCCGCGACCTGCCGGGCGTCCGGCTGCTGCTCGTGTCGATCCTGCCCCGCGCGGCGTCGTTCACACCCCGGATCGAGGAGGCGAACCGGCACCTCCGGCAGTTCGTCGCGACCTGCCGCGCGCAGTTCCTCGACCTGTGGCCGGCACTCGCCGAGGGCGACCGGATCGATCCCCGGTTCACCGAGGACGACCTGCACCTCAACGAGGACGGCTACCGCGCCGTGGTGGGCGAGCTCCTCCCCGCGCTCGAGCGGCTCCGGGACCTGCCGCCCATGTCGCGTCCGATCAACCTGGCGGACCTCCGCGACCTCCAGCGCTGATGCCGTCCGGCTCCCGCCGACAGGCGGAACCGGACTTCACACGTCCCGCTCTCGCGCCCGGCCTCCTGGCCGCGGTGGGCCTCCTGGCCTGCATCGCGCTCGTCGGCTCGCCCGGCTTCGTGTTCGTGCGTGTCGGCGTGACGTTCCTGGCGCTGGTCGTCATCGTGTTCGCGTTCCGGGCGCGAGCGTGGGTCGCCGCCGCCGTCACGCTGGCGATCGCCGTGTGCTGGAACCCCGTCGTGACGGTGCCGATCCCCGGCCAGCTGTGGGCGGCCCTCCAGATCGTCGCGGCCGCGGCGTTCGTCGCGGTGGGCATCGTCGTGAAGGTGCCCGACGACCGCACCTGACGGACGGCCACGCGCGCCCTCACGCCGCTGACCGACCGCACTGACGCCGCCACCGTGGACCGATAGGATTCGGATGGCGGGCACCGTGCCCGACCGCATCGAGAAGGGCGTGGATGGCCGACGAGACCGCACCGGAGACCGAGAGTCCGCTGCTGAACCCTCATCCGTCCTCCGGCGGACTCGAACGATCCGACGTCGTGGTCCGGAAGGGGCGGCTGACGCTCCTCAACGGGCACCTCACCCCGCAGCAGTCGATGATCGAGGACCTGCTCTTCATCGACGACGCGCTCACGGCCGCCGACGTCGACCACATGCTCATCCGCGGCAACGACACCCGGCCCGTGCTCGCGCTCGACGAGCGTGACCGACAGCGCGCCGAGAGCACGCTCATGGACGCCTGCGCGAACGAGCCGTTCTACGCGAAGCCACCGGGGGAGCGCGCGGTCCTGATCGCCGACGACGGTCTCGGGCAGTCCGGGAGGGACGTGCTGCGGCTGTTCCGTCCCCGTCTGGAGCCGATCGGTCGCCTCCGCTACGGCGCGGAAACCGCGGTCCAGGTCGAGTTCTGGCGCGTCACCGACACCGAGGTCCTCGCGCCCGTCGAGAACGCGATGATGCGCCGCAGTCTGCCGCTCGACGAGTTCGTCCGGACCGAGGTGGAGCGCTACGGCCGCACGTGGCAGACGATCGAGCACATGTTCGACGACCACGTCAGCGACATCACGTTCCCCATCGACATGGTCTTCTCGTGGGTCGACGGCAACGCGATCGAGTACCAGCGCGCCCGGCAAGCACAGCAGGCCGGCGCCGTCCTGGGCGAGGGCGACGACGCCCCGGCCCGCTTCCGGCAGATCGACGAGCTCAAGTACGCACTCCGGTCGGTGCACACGTTCGCGCCCTGGATCCGCACGATCTACATCGCGACCGATTCCCCCGCCCCGGCTTGGCTCGCGGATCACCCACGGGTGCGGATCGTCCGGAGCGAGGAGTTCTTCGCCGATCCGTCGGTCCTGCCGACGCACAACTCGCAGGCCGTCGAGTCGCAGCTCCACCACATCCCCGGCTTGAGCGAACACTTCATCTACTCGAACGACGACATGTTCTTCGGCCGCTGGGTCGACCCGTCGATGTTCTTCTCGCCCGGCTCGATCACGAAGTTCATCCTCGCCACCACCCGGATCGGCCTGGGGACGAACAACGCTCAGCGCAGCGGCTTCGAGAACTCGGCACGGGTGAACCGGCAGCTCCTCCAGCAGCGGTTCGGCGCGATCACCACGCGGCACCTCGAACACGCCGCCACGCCGCTCCGCAAGAGCGTCATGTCCGAGATGGAGCACGAGTTCGCCGACGAGTTCGCGCGCACGGCAGCGTCACGGTTCCGCGCCGCCGACAACATCTCCGTGACGAACTCGCTGTACCACTACTACGCACTCATGACCGGGCGCGCCATCGTCCAGGAGAACGCGGTGGTGCAGTACGTCGACACGACCATGGTGTCCGGCCTCACGGCGCTCGACGAGCTGCTCCGCCGGCGCAACGTCGACTTCTTCTGCCTCAACGACGGGAGCTTCCCGGAGGTCTCCGACGACGAGCGCACCGCCCGGGTGACGGACTTCCTCGAGAAGTACTTCCCGTTCCCGGCCCCGTGGGAGCGGCCCACCGATGGGATCGCTCCCGCCGGAGCCGCTACCGCCGGCTGACGGGGGAGGCCGGCACCACCTCGTCGCGGAACACGGGGATGCTCGAGGTGACCGGCTGCGGTTCGACCGCGGCCGGGATGACCACGCCTGCCGCAGCGAGCCGTTCGGCAACCTGTACCGGCGCGACGCGCTCGCCCACGGTCGCGTAGTGCCCGATCGGAACGACCGAGTGGACCACGGTCGATCCGTACACGTGCACGAGGTTGAACGACTGCGCACCGTCGCGCCCGCGGGTGCCACCGCCCTCGGTGACCAGGTCCTGCGTGTAGCAGGTCGCGCTGGCGACCGAGACGGGGATCCCGGCGAACTGCGACGTCGTCGAGTAGTGCAAGTGGCCACCGATGATCGAGATGATGTCGGAGCCCTCCACCACCTCGGCGAGTGCCTGTTGGTCGCGCAGTTCGACGAGGACCGTCAGGTCCTGGACACTCGGCACGGGCGGGTGGTGGAGCGCGAGGATGGTGCCGTGCGGCGCCGCCACGCTGAGTTCCTCGGCGAGCCAGTCGAGCTGCGCGGAGGTCAGTTCCCCGTAGTGGTGGCCAGGGACACTCGTGTCGAGCGTGATCACCCGGAGCCCGTTGACGTCGTACACGAAGTCCACGGGCCGGTCGGTGGGCTGCAGACCGAACAGCTCACGCCGGAACGCGCCACGCTCGTCGTGGTTGCCCATCGCCCAGATGAGCTGGGCACCGAGTCGTTCCGACGCCGGTTCGAGGATGCGGCGGACCCGTGCGTACGCTCCTGGCTCACCGCGGTCCGCGACGTCGCCCGTGACGACGATGGCCTCGGGGTGCGAACCCGACGCCTCGATCTCGTCGACGATCTGCTGCAACCGCGCAGCCGAGTCGACGTCTCCGTACAGCTCGCCGTCAGCGGCGATGAGGTGGGTGTCGGAGAGGTGGAGCAGGAAGTGGTTCGGCCTGGGGTGTTCGGCCGTCCGGATGTCCATGGAGCTCGCAATCAATCACTCGTCGAGGAACAGCGCGGCCAACGTTGTCACAGCCACGTACACCAGTCCAGCACCCGCGCGTGAACGTGCCCTGAACTGGGTGGGCGTGTCCGATCGTCCCCAGGTGAACGACGAACGACGAAGCGCCCGACCACCATCGTGGTCGGGCGCTCCCGTGTGTCGGTTCAGTGACCGCCGCTGCCGACCTGCGGCGCCTGGTGCGTGCCCTCGAGGTCCGGCCCGTGGTGCGCCGCATGCGCGGCGTCGAGCTCGGGCTTGGAGACGGGGGCGATGCGATCCTCGAAGAAGAACTTCGACATCCGAGCGCGGACCCGCTCGACCGGGCTGATCTTGCCGCGTGCGTTCGGACGGAGCATGAGCGGCTGGTACTCGTTGAACTGCAGCAGACGCCACCGCTCGTACTCGTCGAGCTGCTCGTGGACCTCGATGTACTCGCCGTGCGGCAGGCGCACGATGCGGCCCGACTCGTACCCGTGCAGCACGATCTCGCGGTCCTTCTTCTGCAGCGCGAGGCAGACGCGCTTCGTGATCCAGAAGGCGAAGAACGGGCCGAGGACGACCATCGCCTGCACGACGTGGATGACGTGGTTCAGGGAGACCATGAAGTGCGTGGCGATGATGTCCGAGCTCGCGGCGGCCCAGAGGCCGCCGTAGAGCGTCATGCCGGCGGCACCGATGGCCGTGCGGGTCGGCGCGTTCCGCGGGCGGTCGGCGATGTGGTGCTCGCGCTTGTCGCCCGTGACCCACGCCTCGAGGAACGGGTACAGCAGGATGGCGCTGATGAGCAGCACGAGCACGATGATCGGCGCGAGGATGTTCATCGAGAGCGTGTAGTTGCCCCAGATCACGAACTCCCAGTGCGGCGGGACCAGACGCAGGGCGCCGTCGGCGAAGCCGATGTACCAGTCGGGCTGTGTCCCCGCAGACACCGGGGACGGGTCGTACGGACCGTACGTCCAGATCGGGTTGATCGTGAACAGCGACGCGATCAGGGCGAGGATGCCCGCGACGATGAAGAAGAACCCGCCCGCCTTCGCGGCGAAGGCCGGGAGGATCGGGACACCGACGACGTTCTCGTTGGTACGGCCCGGGCCGGCGTACTGCGTGTGCTTGTTGATGACGACGAGCACGAGGTGCACACCGAGCACGGCGACCAGGATCGCCGGCAGCAGCAGGATGTGCAGCGTGTACAGGCGGCCGACGATCGCGGTCCCCGGGAATTCCCCGCCGAACAGCAGGTAGGCGATCCACACGCCGATGACCGGGACACCCTCGATCATGCCGACGATGATGCGGAGGCCGTTGCCGGACAACAGGTCGTCGGGGAGCGAGTACCCCGTGAAGCCCTCGGCCATGGCGAGGACCCAGAGGAGGAAGCCGAACACCCAGTTGAGCTCACGCGGCTTGCGGAACGCGCCCGTGAAGTACACCCGGAGCATGTGCAGCATGATCGAGGCCACGAACAGCAGCGCCGCCCAGTGATGGATCTGCCGGACGAACAGACCGCCGCGGATGTCGAACGAGATGTTGAGCGTCGACTGGTACGCCGCCGACATCTCGATGCCCTTGAGCGGGACCCACGAGCCGTCGTACGAGACGTCCGCCATCGACGCCTGGAAGAAGAACGTCAGGAAGGTGCCGGACAGCAGCACGACGACGAAGCTGTAGAGCGCCACCTCGCCGAGCATGAACGACCAGTGGTCGGGGAAGATCTTGCGACCGACCTCTTTGACCAGCCCGGAGATGCTCGTGCGCTCGTCGATGTAGTTCGCGGCCGCGCCGACCAGCCGGGACGTCGGCGTCGGCGCGTTCTGCGGCGGTGTGGCCGCCGCCGGCGTGGGACCGGTGGTCCGTGTGGTGGTGGTGCTCATGAAACGCGCTCACGCTCCCAGAAGCTGGGGCCGACGGGCTCGTGGAAGTCGCTCTGTGCGACCAGGTAGCCCTCGGAGTCGACCGTGATGGGAAGTTGGGGAAGGGGCCGGCTCGCCGGGCCGAAGATGACCTCGCAGCTGTGCGCGACATCGAACGTCGACTGGTGGCACGGGCACAGCAGGTGGTGCGTCTGCTGCTCGTAGAGCGCGACGGGGCATCCGACGTGGGTGCAGATCTTCGAGTAGGCGACGATGCCGTCGTACCCCCAGTGTTCCTGGCCCTTGCGGGGATGGAGCTCCGACGGGTCCAGGCGCATGAGCAGGACGGCCGCCTTGGCCTTCTCCTCGAGCATGTCCGACTTGTCGAGCAGACCGTCGGGGATCACGTGGAAGACCGAGCCCTGGGTGACGTCGGACGCCTTGATCGGCAGGCCGGTCGGGTCCTTCGTCAGGCGCGTGCCCTGTTTCCACATCGTGTAGCTGAGGAGCTTGTTGGGGTCGGCAGCGGGCGCGAGATCGCGCACCAGCACGACACCAGGGAGCGGGAACGCCACGAGCGCACCGATGAGGCTGTTGCGGATGACCGTTCGACGGTTGAAGCCCGATTCCTTGTCGCCGAGCCGGAAGGCCTCGACGGCCTTCGCACGGGTCTCCTCGGAGCCACGGGTCGCGTGACGCTGCTCGGAGATCTCGCGGTCCACGACGAGGGTCTTGGACCAGTAGACGGCACCGAAACCGAGGGCGAGGAGCGCCAGCGTGATCGACAGACCGAGGAACAGGTTGCCGAAGCGGACCGTCGACAGGTCGCCGGCGCGGACCGGGAACGCGACGTAGGACGCGATCGCCAGGATGCTGCCGATGATCGAGATGTAGAAGAACGTCGCGACCTGACGCTCGGCCAGACGCTCCTTCTTCGGGTCGACGTCGGTCCGCCGCGGGCGGTGCGGCGGCTCACCCGGGTTCTGGAACGGCTCGGCGGGCAGGACCGCGGTACCGGCGGGGATCGAGGGCGTGTCGTGCTTCTCGACAGCGGAGGACGCGGACAGTACGTCGTCGTCGCGCTCTGTCATGGTGTTCCCTTCAGTGGTGTCGTGCGACACGGGTCGATCAGTTGGTCTTCGCGGTGAGCCAGACGGTCACCGCGACGACCGCACCGAGTCCGAAGATCCAGAGGAACAGGCCCTCTGCCACCGGGCCGATGTCACCGAGGGCGAACCCGCCCGGGGACTTCGTGTCCTGGATGTACTTCAGATAGGTGATGATGTCCGCCTTCTGCTTCGGCGTGATGTTCAGGTCGTTGAAGACCGGCATGTTCTGCGGACCGGTGAGCATGGCCTCGTAGATGTGCTTGCCCGACACCGACTTGAGGTTCGGCGCGTACTTGCCCTCGGTCAGGGCACCGCCGGCACCCGCGACGTTGTGGCACATCGCGCAGTTCACCCGGAACAGTTCGGCGCCCTTGGCCGCGTTGGCGTTGCCGTTGGTGAGGCTCGCCTTCGGGATGGACGGGCCCGGGCCGAGCGACGACACGTAGGCGGCGATGTCCGCGACCTGCTCATCCGTGAACTGCGCGGGCTTCTCCTCGACCTGCGGGCCGTTCGACGCCGCGGGCATGCGACCCGTGCCGACCTGGAAGTCGACCGAGGCGGCGCCGACGCCGATGAGCGACGGACCGGACTTCGTGCCCTGTGCGCTGAGCCCGTGGCACGTGGCGCAGTTCGACGCGAAGAGCTTCTGCCCCTCGTTGACCCGCGACTGGCTGGTGGCCGCGACCGTGGTCGACTGCGAGGAGTCCGCGTTGGCCGATGAGGTGAACAGGGCGTACGCGCCGCCGGTCGTCATCAGGCCGACGACGATCAGCGACACGGTCGCCAGCGGGGAGCGGCGGCCCTTCTTGGCGCCGGTGCGGCGCTCGGACTTGCTTCGAGAGAACATGCGCGTGGGGCTATCCGATTCCTACTTGAGAAGGTAGATGACGGCGAAGAGGCCGATCCAGACGACATCGACGAAGTGCCAGTAGTACGACACGACGATCGCGGTGGTCGCTTCCTTGTGACCGAAGTTCTTCGCGGCGAAGCCGCGGCCGAGGGTCAGGAGGAACGCGAGGAGGCCGCCGGTGACGTGGAGGCCGTGGAAGCCCGTGGTCATGAAGAAGGCAGACCCGTAGGCGCTCGAGGACAGCGTGACGCCCTCGTGCCAGAGGTTCGAGTACTCGTAGACCTGGCCGCAGATGAACACCGCGCCCATGCAGTAGGTGACGAAGAACCACTCGGTCATGCCCCAGTCGCGCGGCTTCCAGCTCGTGCGGTGCACCTGGAAGCGCTCGGCGGCGAACACCGCGAACTGGCAGGCGAAGCTCGACAGGACCAGGACGATCGTGTTCGTGGCGGCGTACGGCACGTCGAGGTGCGCGGTCTCGGTCGCCCAGAGCTTCGGGGACGTGCTGCGCAGCGTGAAGTAGATCGCGAACAGGCCGGCGAAGAACATGACCTCGCTGCCCAGCCACACGATGGTCCCCACGGCGACGGGGTTCGGCCGGTTCAGGACCGCGCCCTGGGCTGGTCTGGAGAGAGGGGTGCTTGTCACGTCGTCCATTATGGCCCGAACCACGGACAGTGTTTTCGCAGGCAACTGGCGGGTCCTTCGAAATCAGTACGATCGGGGGCATGCACGATTCGTTCTCCTGGCCGTCGGTCATCGGCTCCCTCATGGCCGGCACGGACCTGTCGATCAGCGAATCCGCATGGGCCATGGAGGACATCGTCGCCGGGCGTGCCACACCCGCCCAGATCGCGGGGTTCCTCGTCGCGCTCCGCGCCAAGGGCGAGACGGTGGACGAGGTCGTCGGGTTCCGTGACGCGATCCTCGAGAGCGCCGTCCCACTCGACGTCGACCCCATGGCGCTCGACATCGTCGGGACGGGTGGCGACGTCGTCGGGACGGTGAACGTCTCGACCATGGCGGCGATCGTCGTCGCCTCCGCCGGGGTGCCCGTCGTCAAGCACGGCAACCGTGCATCGAGTTCCCGTTCGGGGTCGTCCGACGTCCTCGCGGCACTCGGCCTCGACCTCACCCTCGACGCCGCGCGTGTCGCCGAGACGTTCCGCCGCGTCGGCCTGACGTTCGCGTTCGCGAGTGCCTTCCACCCGGGGTTCGCCCACGCCGCGTCGGTCCGCCGGGAGATCGGCGTCCCCACGGTCTTCAACTTCCTCGGGCCCCTCGTGAACCCGGCTCGGTGCGAGGCGAACGCCGTCGGCGTGGCGCAGCTCGACCTCGTGCCGATCATCACGGGCGTGTTCCAGACACGGGGTGCGACGGCCCTGGTGTTCCGGGGGGACGACGGGCTCGACGAGCTCACCACGACCGGCCACAGCCACATCTGGGAGGTCAGCGGCGGCTCCGTGACCGAGCATGATCTCGACCCCCGGGACCTCGGCATCCCTCGTGCCCGCACGACCGACCTCCTGGGCGGCGAGCCCGCCGAGAACGCCGCGATCGTGCGGCGCGTGCTGGCGGGGGAGACGGGCGCGGTGCGCGACATCGTGCTCCTCAACGCCGCCGCCGGCCTCGTCGCGTTCCGGCTCGCCGCCGATCCCACACAGGTGTTGCGGCCGCTGCTGCAGCGATTCCGCGAGGAACTCGTGGTCGCGGCCGAGGCCGTCGACTCCGGAGCGGCGGAAGCGAAGCTCGCGGCCTGGGTGGGCGAGCACCGAGCCTGAAGCGTTCCTCACGGAGCACGGGCGTGTCGACGACGCGCGTCGTCCATCCCCGTCAGGTCCGGACCGCTCGGGGACGAGGCGGGCCGCCCGGCGGGGGAGGCCGGTCCTCCCGACCGACACGCGGACGGCCCCGGCCACGGTCGTGGTCGGGGCCGTCCGTCGGCGGGCGTCAGCGGCTCAGAGGACGTCCTCGTCGACCCAGTCGAAGGTCTTCGTGACGGCCTTCTTCCAGAGCCGGATCTGGCGCGCCCGCTCGGTCTCGTCGAGCTGGGGCTCCCACCGCTTGTCCTCCTGCCAGTTCGCCCGCAGCTCGTCGAGGTTCTGCCAGAACCCGACGGCGAGACCGGCCGCGTACGCCGCACCGAGCGCGGTGGTCTCCGCGACGACCGGCCGCACGACGGGCACGTCGAGGATGTCCGCCTGGAACTGCATGAGGGCGTCGTTCGCGACCATGCCGCCGTCGACCTTGAGCTCCGTCAGGTCGACGCCCGAGTCGGCGTTGACGGCGTCGAGGACCTCGCGCGTCTGGAACGCGGTCGCCTCGAGCGCGGCGCGGGCGATGTGGCCCTTGTTCGCGTATCGGGTGAGCCCGACGATCGCACCACGGGCGTCCGAGCGCCAGTACGGCGCGAACAACCCGGAGAAGGCCGGGACGACGTACACGCCGCCGTTGTCCTCCACGGTCGTCGCGAGCGCCTCGACCTCCGGCGCGCTCCCGATCAGGCCGAGGTTGTCGCGGAGCCACTGGATGAGCGACCCGGTGACGGCGATGGAGCCCTCGAGCGCGTAGTGCGTCGGCTGGTCGCCGAGCTTGTACCCGACCGTGGTGAGGAGCCCGTTCTCCGACCGGACGATGTCGGTTCCCGTGTTGAAGATGAGGAAGTTGCCGGTGCCGTAGGTGTTCTTCGACTCACCCTGGTCGAACGCCGCCTGACCGAACGTCGCGGCCTGCTGGTCGCCGAGGATGCCCGCGATCGGCACCTCGCGCAGCAGGTTCGACGGCTCGACCGTGCCGTACACCTCGGATGACGAGCAGATCTTCGGCAGCATCGACTTCGGCACGCCGAACTGCTCGAGGATGTCGTCGCGCCACTCGAGCGTCTCGAGGTCCATGAAGAGGGTCCGCGACGCGTTCGTCACGTCGGTCGCGTGGACGCCTCCATCCGTGCCGCCGGTGAGGTTCCAGAGCACCCAGGTGTCGGTCGTCCCGAAGAGCAGGTCACCCGCCTCGGCCTTCTCCCGCGCCCCCTCGACGTTCTCGAGGATCCACATGATCTTGGTGCCGGCGAAGTACGTCGCGAGTGGCAGGCCGACGATCGACTTGAAGCGGTCGGTGTCACCGTCCGCGAGGCGGTCGACGATGGACTGCGTGCGGGTGTCCTGCCAGACGATCGCGTTGTAGACCGGCTTGCCCGTGGTCTTGTCCCACACGACGGCGGTCTCACGCTGGTTGGTGATGCCCACGGCCGCGACGTCGTGCCGGGTGATGTCCGCCCGCGAGAGCGCCTGACCGATCACCTCGCGCGTGTTGTCCCAGATCTCGGTCGGGTCGTGCTCCACCCAGCCCGCGCGGGGGAAGATCTGCTCGTGTTCCTTCTGCCCGACGGACACGATGGACCCGGAGTGGTCGAAGACGATCGCTCGCGTGCTCGTGGTGCCCTGGTCGATGGCGACGATGTAGTCGGCCATTGGTGTGTGCTCCTCTGGGTTGTCGGTGCCGGCCGCTGGTGCGGCGCGACGGTTCGGTTGGGACCGGTCCGGGAGGGACGGGGTCCGGTCGGCGGGTCCGCTCAGGGCCCGGGACGGGGACGTGGTCGTGGAAGCCCGTGGTCGTGGACGCCCGTGGTCCCGCGTCAGCTGACGATCGGGAGCAGTGCCACGGACAGCACCGCCGCGAGCGCGCCGCCGACGAGCGGGCCGACGACCGGGACCCAGGCGTAGGCCCAGTCATTCGATCCCTTGCCGCGGATCGGCAGGAAGGCGTGTGCGATGCGCGGACCGAGGTCACGCGCCGGGTTGATCGCGTACCCGGTCGGACCGCCGAGACTGACGCCGATCGCGATGACGAGGAAGGCCACGGGGATGGCGCCGAGCTCCGCGGGGGTCTTGCCGTTCGTGAAGGCGATGATGACGAAGACGAGGACGAACGTGCCGATGATCTCGGTCACGAGGTTCCAGGCGTAGTTGCGGATGGCAGGACCGGTGGAGAACACGCCGAGCTTGGCTGCCGGGTCCGGTTCCTGGTCGAAGTGCTGCCGGTATGCGAGCCAGCACAGCACCGCTCCGATGACCCCACCGATCATCTGCGCGAGCCAGTACAGCAGCATCGTGCCGAACGAGATGTTGCCGAGGATGAACTGCGCCAGACTCACCGCCGGGTTGAGGTGCGCACCCGACTTGTACGACACCGTGACGCCGGCGAACACGGCGAAGCCCCAACCGATCGTGACCATCAGGGTGCCGGCCGCGAACCCCTTGGTCTTCGTCAGGGCGACGTTCGCCACGACGCCGGTGCCGAGGAGGACCAGCACCGCCGTGCCCACCACCTCGGAGAGGAACTTGATCCCGATGCCGTCCATCGGCAACCTCCTTGTCATGAGGAGGAGGTGCGGGCGACCCGCCACTCCCCGTTGAGTGATTCTCGCCGAGCATAGCGGCGGGCGAGGGCTCCCAGGATGGCCGATCCGCGGCCGTGCGGACGGGTTGCACGAACGTGCAGGGGGAGGAGCGGGCCGCTCCTGCTCGATGACCGCACGAGGGTCCGACGATCCTGCACGTTCGTGCAGGCAGTGCTGCGGAGCCCTCGCGCTACATTGACGTCCAGCACCGGACGACGACGACCGTGACCACCCTCGTCGTCTCGGGCCGACCACGGGAGGCACCGCATGAAGAAGCTCGTCAACGATCCGCGCGAGGTCGTCACGGAGACGGTCCGCGGGTTCGCGCTCGCCCACGCCGGGGCCGTCGTCCTCCAGGAGGACCCCGTCCACCTCCGCCGCGCCGACGCGCCGGTCGCCGGCAAGGTCGCCATCGTCAGCGGTGGGGGGAGTGGCCACGAGCCGCTGCATGCCGGGTTCATCGGGTACGGCATGCTCGACGCCGCGGTGCCGGGACCGGTCTTCACGTCGCCGACGCCCGACCCGATCGTCGACGCGACGAAGGCGGTCGACGGGGGAGCGGGTGTGCTCCACATCGTCAAGAACTACACGGGCGACGTCCTCAACTTCGAGACGGCCGCCGAACTCGCCGAGGCCGAGGGGATCCGCGTCGTGTCGGTGCTCGTCGACGACGACGTCGCCGTGCAGGACTCCCTCTACACGGCAGGGCGCCGCGGGGTCGCCGGCACCGTCGTCGTGGAGAAGCTCGCAGGGGCCGCTGCCCAGCGCGGTGACGACCTCGACGCGGTCGCGGACGTCGCCCGACGCGCGATCGCGTCGACACGGTCCATGGGGCTGGCGCTCGCGCCGTGCACGGTGCCGCACGCGGGGGAGCCGTCGTTCACCCTCGGGGACGACGAGGTCGAGCTCGGCATCGGCATCCACGGCGAACCCGGGCGCGAGCGCATCCCGATGGCCCCGGCCGACGTCCTCGTCGAGCAGGTGATCGAACCGGTGCTCGCGGACCTCGACGCACCGCGCGGCTCCCGCGTGCTCCTGTTCGTCAACGGGATGGGCGGCACTCCACTGTCCGAGCTGTACATCGTGTTCCGCCGCGCCGCCGAGATCCTGTCGGACCAGGGACTCGAGCTGTCGCGTAGCTTGGTCGGGAACCACGTCACGTCCCTCGAGATGCAGGGGTTCTCGATCACCGTCACGGTGCTCGACGACGACACCACCGCACTCTGGGACGCCCCGGTCGAGACCCCGGCGCTCCGCTGGGGCCGCTGACCGCCCCGACAGAGAGGAACGACATGCCGCTCGACACCGACTGGGCGACGCAGTGGATCCGCAGGACCGCCGACGTCATCCGGGACAACCGCACCGACCTCATCGCCCTCGACCGCGAGATCGGGGACGGCGACCACGGGGAGAACCTCGACCGTGGGTTCCACGCCGTCGTCGAGTCCCTCGACGATGGCGACCTGGCGACCCCCGGCGCGGTCCTCAAGCTCGTCGCCACGCGGCTCATCAGCACGGTCGGCGGCGCGTCGGGACCGCTCTTCGGCACCGCGTTCCTGCGCGCGTCGCAGGCGCTGGGGGATCGTGAGACGCTCGACGCCGACGCCGTGGTCGCCCTGCTGACCGCCGCGCGGGATGGCATCGTCGCCCGCGGCAAGGCCGAGCCCGACGACAAGACCATGATCGACGCGTGGACGCCGGCCGTCGATGCCGGCACCGCCGCGGCGGCCGGGGGAGCGACCCCGGAGGCCGTGCTCGTGGCGGCGGCCGACGCGGCGGCCGAGGGCGCGGCGGCGACCGAGCCGCTCGTCGCGCGCAAGGGCCGGGCGAGCTACCTGGGGGAGCGCGCCGTGGGGCACCGCGATCCGGGCGCGCAGTCGACCGCGCTGCTCCTCCGGGCAGCGGTGGACGCATCGGGCGGCCCGGCGTGAGCGTCGGGATCCTCGTCGTCTCGCACAGCGCCAAGATCGCCGAGGGCGTCGTCGAGCTCGCGGCACAGATGGCCCCGGACGTCCGGTTCGCGACCGCGGGCGGCACCGACGACGGCGGCATCGGGACGAGCTTCGAGGCCGTCACCGACGGCATCGCCGCGCTCGGCGACACCGACGGCGTCGTCGTCCTGTGTGACCTCGGTTCGGCCTACCTGACGACCGACACCGCACTCGACTTCTTGACGGACGACGACCGTGGTCGGGTGCACGTCTCGCACGCGCCGCTGGTCGAGGGGACCGTCGCAGCCGCGGTCGCGGCGCAGACCGGAGGCGACACCCACGCGGTGGTCGCGGCCTCGGAGTCCGCCGGGGGAGCGGACACACCGGACGGGCCGGAGTCCCTACCGGACGGTGACACCCCGGCCGGACCGACCACGGGCGTCGTCTCGGCGACGGTCGAGCTCGTGAACGCCTCGGGACTCCACGCCCGACCCGCGGCCGAGTTCGTCAAGACCGCCGCCAAGTACGACGCGTCGGTCACCGTGAACGGCGTGGACGCCAAGAGCTTGCTGGCGATCATGGCGCTCGCACTGCCCCAGGGCGCGACCGTCGCCATCGACGCGACGGGGGAGGACGCGCGGGACGCGGTCGAGGCGCTCGTCGCGCTCACGGCCTCCGGGTTCGGTGAGCGGGACGCCGAGTAACCGTGAGCGAAAATCGGACAACGGCTGGGTCCGGCGACTAGCGTCCGCGGTGACGCGCGACGCCGCACTCCGACGGCCCCTGGGCGCGTCCCGTTCGAGAGGGACCCCGCATGTCCGAGAACTACCCGCCCGCACCGACTGAGCCCGGCGGTCCCGTCACCGCTCCGTCGCGCTCGAACGGTCTCACGATCGCCGCCCTCGTGCTCGGGGTCATCGGTGTCGTGTTCGCGCTCCTCGTCCCCATCATCGGGATCATCTGCGGCGTCCTGGCGCTCGTGCTCGGCCTCGTGGCGCGTCGACGCGGCGCTGCCGCTGGGCGCGGGCGCGGCATGGCACTGGCTGGCGTCATCCTGGGCGCCATCGCCATCGTCGCGGCGATCGTGAACATCATCGTCGCGGCGTCGATCATCTCGCAGCACATGTGACACTCCTGCGGATCGACGGATGGCCTCGGCAGAACGCCGGGGCCATCCACGGTTCCGAGCAGAGCCGTCCGCCGTTCCAACCGGCCCACCGGTGACGCTTTCCTGACATAATATGCATTATCGGCGCCCGTCAGAGTCGGCAGACCGGGTGTCCGGTCGGCAGCATCCACGGGTGTCCGGTCGGCAGCATCCACGGGTGTCCGGTCGGCAGCGTCCACGCGTGTCCGGTCGGCAGCGTCCACGCGTGTCCGGTCGGCAGAGTTCACCCGGGCGAAACACGATCCATGGCATCAATGGGACATGGACCCGCTCATCCTCGGCATCTTCCAGAGCCTCAGCCCGAACGGCACCGTCGGGTCGGCGTGGCAGCACCCCGACGACCGCTCGGCCGACTTCACCGACCTCGACCACTGGATCCGTCTGGCACGGATGTTCGAGGAGGCACGGCTCGACCTCCTGTTCCTCGCCGACAGCTACGGGTTCCCGGCGCTCGACGGCGAACTCATCCCGGCCTCGGTCAAGGAGGGTCGTGGGATCCCGGGCGGCGATCCGATGCCGCTCGTGACCGCGCTTGCCGCGGCGACCGAGCGACTCGGGTTCATCCTCACGGCCTCCACCACGGTCGAACCACCCGCGGCGAACGCCCGCCGGTTCGCCACGCTCGACCACTTCACCAAGGGCCGGATCGGCTGGAACATCGTCACCGGGTCCTCGGGCGCGACCGCGGCGGACCTGATGGGCAAGGCCCTCGTGCCGCACGACGAGCGCTACGACATGGCGGACGACTACCTGGCGCTCGACCTGGCGCTGTGGGAGGACTCGTGGGCCGACGACGCGCTGGTCCGGGACAAGGCGACGAACACGTACGCGGACCCGGCCGGGGTCCGGATGATCACGCACGACGGGCCGTACTTCCGCTCGCGCGGCATCCTCAACCTGCCGCCGTCGCCGCAGCGAACGCCGCTCCTCGTCCAGGCGGGGACATCGGGGCGCGGGATGCGGTTCGCCGGTGAGCACGCCGAAGCCGTGTTCGTTGCCGGCGGGGCACCGGAGCGGGTCGCACGGAACATCGCCGCGATCCGGCAGGCCGCGGTCGAGGCCGGCCGCTCCCCCAGCGCCGTCAAGGTCCTGGTCGGCGCGCTGTTCCTCGTCGGACCGACCGAGGAGGCGGCGCAGCGGACGCACCGGGAGA
Organism: Curtobacterium sp. MCBD17_013; assembly: GCF_003234565.1. Lineage (GTDB taxonomy): Bacteria > Actinomycetota > Actinomycetes > Actinomycetales > Microbacteriaceae > Curtobacterium. The sequence goes on from NZ_QKTU01000002.1 coordinate 105,906, forward strand.
TGCTCGCGATGTCGACCCCCGAGGGGGCCGCGGCGATCTTCGCCGGGAACACCGGTGTCGACCTCCTGGCGCTCGACCCGGACCAGCCTCTGGCGCAGCAGCGGACCGAGCTCGGGCTGTCGAACCTGCAGCGGTACCTCGGCCGTGACGGTCGCCCCGGCCCCACCGTGCGCGAGATCATCGAGGACTTCCGGGTGACGGGCATCAACGGCAGCGTCTTCGTCGGAACCGGCGCGAGCGTGGCGAACCAGGTCGAGGAGTTCGTGCGGACGACGGATGCGGACGGGTTCCTCATCCAGCCCCACATGACACCGGGCACGTACGAGGACCTCATCGAGTACCTGCTGCCGGTGCTCCGTGCCCGCGGTCTCGCCCGGGACGAGTACGTCGGCGACACCCTGCGCGAGCGGTTCTTCGGGCCCGGACACCGGCGCCTCCCCGCCGAGCTGCGCCGGAACGCGGGTGCCGTGACGACGGTGTCCTGACGCCGGGGACCGCGCTACCATCGCGCCATGGACGACGTCGTGGTCGATGCGGTGGGACGCCCCGAGCCGCCGGTCGCGGCCGACGAGGCCGCGACACTCGTCGGGTTCCTCGAGTACCAGCGCGCGACCTTCGCGTGGAAGACGTCGGGCCTCGACGCCGCGGGTCTCACGACGAGCGTCGGCGTCTCGACCATGACGCTCGGGGGGATGCTGAAACACCTCGCGCTCGTCGAGGACGACTGGTTCGACCACGTCGTGCTCGGGCACCCCGACCGCGCTCCCTGGGACGCCGTCGACTGGGACGTCGACCCGGACTGGGAGTGGCGGACCGCCGCGGACGACGACCCCGACGCCCTCCGGTCGCTGTGGACCGAGGCGGTGGAGCGCGCTCGCGGCGCCGTCGCGACCGCGCTCGCGGACGGCGGACTCGACCGGGCGTCGGCCGTGGCGTGGCCGGACGGGCGACGGCCGAGCCTCCGCTGGGTGCTCTGCCACATGATCGAGGAGTACGCCCGGCACAACGGGCACGCCGACCTGATCCGGGAGGCCGTGGACGGACTCGTCGGCGAGTGACGGGCGCGGGCGGAGAGCCGCCGCCAGCGCTTGCCGTCGCCCGCCGTGCTCGGCAGACTCAGGGCATGACCGTTCGGTGGTACAGCGTCGTCGTGGACTGTCAGGACCTGCACGCGCAAGCGCGGTGGTGGGCGGACACGCTCGACTGGCGACTCGTGTACGAGGCCGACGACGAGGCGGTGATCGTGCCGCCCCACGCACTCGATCCCTCTCGTCTCGTGCCCCTGCACGAGCGGGGTCCGGGCCTCGTGTTCGTCCCGGTCCCCGAAGGCAAGACGGTGAAGAACCGACTCCACATCGACCTCGCGCCAGGACCGGAGGACGACCAGGCCACCGACGTGCAGGCGTTGCTCGACCGCGGCGCGACCCGCGCGGACGTCGGTCAGGACGACGACGTCTCCTGGGTCGTCCTGCGCGACCCCGAGGGCAACGAGTTCTGCGTGCTCTCCCCGCGCGACTGACCGCGTCAGGCGAAGCGGCGCACGAGTGCGGGCAGCTCCGGCGGTTCGAACGGCTCCGTCGTCGCCGCCAGCTCGTCGGCCGTCCACCAGCGCGCGTCGAGGATGTCGACGCGCTCCTCGTCGGTCCACTCCGCGTTCGACAGGGTGAACCCGGTGGTCCTCACGATGTAGAACTCCGAGTGGCCGCGGTCGTGGTCGGCCTCGTCGAAGTCCACCGCGAAGTCCCACGACCAGACGGACTCCCCCGGGTCCTCGATGACGATGCCGGTCTCCTCGCGGAGTTCCCGGATCGCGGCGTCGCGGTACGACTCCCCCGGGTCGACACCGCCGCCCGGGGTGATCCAGCGGTGGAACCCGTCGCTCGACGGGGCGCGCGTGTCCATGAGGAACACGCGGCAGTCGGCGTCGAGCAGCAGGATCCGGGAGGTGCGGCGCAGGCCCGGCAGCGCGGTCACGACCGCGGTCCGCTAGGAAGCCGAGCCGACGAACTCGGACACGTCGCCGACGAGCTTCGTGTGATCGGCCGGGATGGGCTCGACCGCGGCGAGGGCGACCTCGGCCGCGAACTCGGCGACGTTGTAGAGCTTGCCGACGGACTCGCGACGCCCGCTGATCGCACCCGGGTTGATGCGCTCGAGCAGGGTCGCCGTGATCGTGCCCTCGATCATGTCGCCGGAGACGACCACGAACTCGATCCCGGCGGCGTCGAGCTGCGGGATGAGGTCACGGAGCGCGAGCTCCCCGGCCCGCTTGCTCTTGGCGACCGGCACGTACTCGGGCAGGGTCTCGGCGGTCTCGACGAAGTGCGCCTGGTGGCTCGTGACGAACACGACGCGCGACCCCGCCGGCATGAGCGGCACGGCCGTCGTGAGGACGTCGACCTGGGCGTCGCGGTTGAGGCGCAGCGCGTAGTCGTCGCCCATGCCGGCCTCCATGCCGCCGGAGGCGTTGAGCACGAGCAGGTCGAGCCCGCCGAAGCGCTCGGCGATCGTGTCGAACATCGCCTGCACGGAGTCGTGGTCCGTGAGGTCGGCGCCGATGGCGATGGCCTCGCCGCCCGCGGCGGTGATGCGCTCCGCGATCTGGTCGGCGCGCTTGGCCTTGTTCCGGTAGTTCACGACCACACGGGCGCCCGCTTCCGCCAGGTAACCGAGGGTGTCCGCCCCGATCCCCCGGGACGACCCGGTGACGAGGGCGCGGGTACCGGCGAGTCGACCGGCGGCCAGGGGGTTGCTCACGTGTGGTGTCTCCTCGGATACGGGCCCGCGCCGCCGTCGGTTGGACCGCGCGTGACCGGGTCCGAGCCTAGCAACGCGGGCCTCCCGTCCCGCTGTCACCCCGCGCTGCTAGCGTGAGCGGCACCTGGATCGGACGGTGCGACGCACGCGCCGTCGGAACGCGACCCGAGGGAGGGCAGATCGCGTGGACGGTGTCATGTGGACCTGGGTGGTCGTGTGGATCGCCCTCGTCCTCGTGTTCCTCGTGGTCGAGGTCTTCACGCTCGACTTCGTGTTCGTGATGCTCGCAGCAGGGTCGGCCGGCGGCCTCGTCGCCTCGCTGCTCGGACTCCAGTGGTGGGCCGCCGTGCTCATCGCGGCGGCGCTGTCCCTCCTGCTCATCGCCCTCGTCCGGCCGCGCGTCATCCACGCGCTGGGTCGGGGTGCCGATCCGCACCGCACGAACGTCGACGCACTCACCGGGATGCCGGGCGAGGTCGTCGTCGCGTTCACGGCCTCCGCCCCCGGCCAGGTCCGTCTGGCGAACGGCGAGACCTGGAGCGCGCGCATCGCCGCCGACACCGGCGCCGCGGTCCCGGTTCGCCCGCCCCTCGGCACGCCGGTCGTCGTGACCGGCGTCGAGGGCTCCACGGCGGTCGTCCGCCTCACCGAAAGGACAACACCATGACCGTCTCCACCGGGACGATCCTGCTCATCGCGCTCATCGTGGTGGTGGTCATCTTCGTGATCGTCGTGCTCAGCAGGGCGATCCGGATCATCCCCCAGGCGCGGGCCGGCGTCGTGGAACGGCTCGGCCGCTACCACAAGACGCTCACACCGGGTCTCAACCTGCTCGTGCCCTTCATCGACCGACTCCGCCCGCTGCTCGACATGCGCGAGCAGGTGGTCTCGTTCCCGCCGCAGCCCGTCATCACCGAGGACAACCTCGTCGTGTCGATCGACACGGTCGTGTACTTCCAGGTGACCGACGCCCGGGCCGCGACGTACGAGATCGCGAACTACCTCGGCGCGGTCGAGCAGCTGACGACCACGACCCTCCGCAACGTCGTCGGCGGCCTCAACCTCGAGCAGGCGCTCACCAGCCGTGACAACATCAACGGTCAGCTCCGCATCGTCCTCGACGAAGCCACGGGCAAGTGGGGCATCCGCGTCGGTCGGGTCGAGCTCAAGGCGATCGATCCGCCCGCGTCGATCCAGGACTCCATGGAGCAGCAGATGCGTGCCGAACGGAGCCGTCGTGCCGCCATCCTGCAGGCCGAGGGGACGAAGCAGTCCCAGATCCTCGAGGCCGAGGGCCAGCGGCAGTCCGCCATCCTCCGTGCCGAGGGCGAAGCGAAGGCCCGTGTGCTCGAGGCCGAGGGCGAGGCCCAGGCGATCGCGACGGTGTTCGGCGCCATCCACGCGGGCGACCCGGACGACAAGCTGCTGTCGTACCAGTACCTGCAGACCCTCCCGAAGCTCGCCGAGGGCAGCGCCAACAAGCTCTGGATGATCCCGAGCGAGTTCACCGAGGCACTGCAGGGCATCGCGCGCGGCTTCGGGGCGGGTCCGCTCGGAGGCGGCGGCCGACCGGACGTCGGGAGCGCGGGCAGCGGCGACGCCGGCCAGGACGCCCGCAACCAGGACTCCGGGAGCGCTCCGGTCCGCCCCGCAGGCGGAACCGAGGCCGGCGGGTCGGCCCCTCCTGCCCTCATGGACCGCATCTCGGCCCTCGCCGCGGCGAGTCTCGCCGACACGACGCCCTCCTCGTCGACGCCCGGAGCGGCGCTCGACGCAGCGGACGCGGCGCTCGACGCCCGACTGGCGGAGTCGGATCGGAGTGTCGACGAGCACCTCGGCGCGAGCGACGGGAGCTCGCGGCAGCACGACTGACGGGCGCGCGGGGACTGGGAAGCCTCTGTGAAAGGCGAACATCGGAAACACCCGGGCGGGTAGCGCGGTTCCCATACACGGAAGCGATGCGGAAGGAGCGAACCATGGCTGATCGCAGTCTCCGGGGCATGCGACTCGGGAGCCAGAGTCTCCAGAGCGAAGAGGGCGTCGAGTTCTCCGAGCGCAGGCGAGCCGTCTACCAGACCGACAAGGGCACGACGTTCGAGGTCGTCTTCGCCGCCGAGGCGGAGATCCCCGACACGTGGCAGTCCCCCAGGAGCGGGCAGGAGGGTCGTCTCCTCGGTGATGACGGCGCTCCCGTCCCGATCGAGGAACACGACACGAAAGCGCCGCGCACCCACTGGGACATGCTGCTCGAGCGGCGGTCCCGCGAGGAGCTCGAAGAGCTCCTGCAGGAGCGCCTGACCTACCTGCGCGCCCGACGTGGCGAACAGAAGATCGGCGCCTGACACCGTCGGCGCCTGCGGACCGGGAGGGCCGTCCTCATCACGAGGGCGGCCCTCCCGTCATGTGCGGCGCCGACGCCACGGCGCCGCGCCGAGCAGGACGAGCACGCCACCGATGACGACGACGGTCGTCAGACCGGTGCCGATGACGGTCGCCGGCGTGGTGCTCGTCCCCAGCGGCACGTCGGTCACCATCGACGTGGCCGTGTAGGCCGGAACCGAGTCGATGGTGCGTCCGGACGGATCGACGACCGCGCTCGCCCCGACGGTCGAGATGTTCACGAGCGAGCGCCCCGTCTCGATCGCACGCATCCGGGCGATCGCGAGCTGCTGCAGGTTCTCGTCGGTGCCGTCGAAGTCGGCGTTGTTCGTCTGGGCGAGGATGAGCTGCGCATGGGCGGCCGTCATCTCGTCGGTCAGGCGGTCGTCGACGATGTCGAAGCAGATCGCGAGCCCGACGCGCACGCCCGCGACGCTGACGGTGTTCGGCTTCGTCCCCGGCGTGTAGTCACGGCCGATCAGCCCGATCAGGGACGGCGCGAGCTTGCTGTAGAACCAGCGGTCGGGCACGTACTCACCGAAGGGCACCGGATGGGCCTTGTCGTAGGAGCCCAGCCAGCCCTTGCCGGCCTGCCAGACGAAGGACGTGTTGTGGTACTGGCCACGGGCGTTCTCGGTGATCGCACCGGCGACGATCGGCGCGTGCGTGGCGGTGCTCAGGGCGTCGAGGGCCGCCGCCACCCCGGGCGAGCGCCGAGGGTCGAACTCGGCCGACGCCTCCGGCCACACCACCATGTCGACTCCCTTGGCCGACGTGTCCGTCGCGTCGAGCTGGGACGACAGGACCTCGCCGGGCTGGGCGCCGTCGAAGTACCCCGCCGGACCGTCGCCCTGGACGCTCTCGACGCGGACCATGCCCGATGTCGTCGCGGGCCACGCCGGCACCGCGAGGACGACCACCACGACGCCGACCGCGAGCACGGCCCGGACGAACGGCCGCACACCGACCTCGACCGCGAGGGCGACGAGTGCCGCCACCATGAACACGAGCACGAACGTCAGTCCGAGCACCCCGAGCCAAGCGACGAGCGGTGCGAAGGGACTCTGTGACTGGCTCAGGGCGACGCGACCCCAGGAGAAGCCGTTGTACGGGTAGTTCCCGCCGAGCCACTCGCGGCCCGTCCAGAGCGCCGCGACGACCGCAGGCGTGAGGAGGACTCGACCGAGGACGGTCGGAACCGCCCGCGGCACCCACCGGTACGCGAGCGCCATGGCCGCTCCCCCGAGCGCCGGGAACAGCGCCTCGAACAGCGCGAGCGCGAGCCAGGGCACCGGGCCGAGGTACTTCGCCGCCCAGTCCACGTCGACCAGGAAGAACGCGGCGCCGAAGACGTAGCCGAGCCCGAACGCCACCCAGAACCGCTGTCCTCGGACCGCGAGGAGCATCACCGCGACGGCGGGGAACGCCAGCACCCAGACGCCCGCCCCGGGGAACGCGAGGTCGAGGACGAGTCCGCCGAGCGCTGCCAGCGGGTACGCGACGGAGCGCGGGAGGACACCGACCGCGCCCGCGTCGTGACCGGGGCCGTGCCTCCAGACCGGCAGGGGGTGCCGGGGACGGCGCCGCCGCGGTGTCGGACGGGGCGACTGCACGGCCTCCGCGCCGACGGCGGGCAGGCGCGTCGGACGGTCCTCGGTCGTCGTCATGGGATCGTCCCTCAGACCGTCGCGTAGGCGACGATGCCACGGCGCATGGCGTCGGCGGCACGGGAGGCGGTGCGCGACAACGGCGCGTCGGCCGCGTTGCGGAGCTGGTCGAGCAGGTCGATCACCTGCTTGGACCACCGGACGAAGTCGCCTGCGGCGAGGTCGAGGGTCCGGAGGACGTCGTCGAGCGAGGACCCCGACGCCCATCGGAAGACGCCGAGCGCGATCGCGGGCGTGGGCGGCATCGACCCCGCCAGGCGGTGGTCCCGCTCGAGGTCGTCGAGGCGCGCCCAGATCGTGAGCGTCTCGTCGAGGGCCGGACGGAAGGCGCCGCGGGGCAGCGCGTGTTCCGTGCCGGGAGCGTCCTCGCGGCGGGGCTCGTAGACGATCGTCGCCGCCATCGCCGCGAGCTGCGCCGGTGTCAACTCGTCCCAGACGTGCGCCTCGATGCACTCCGCGACGAGCAGGTCGCGGTCGCCGTAGATGCGCTGCAACCGGCGCCCACCGGCGGCGACGCGCACCTCGTCCCGTCGGGCCCCCGCGGACTCGGACGTCGGCACCGGGACGCCGTCCACGTCCTCCGGCGCGTCGCGGGTCAGGTAGCCGAGAGCCAGGAGGACGTCGGTCACCCGGTCGAACACGATCGCCACCGCACCGGTGCGCGAGCGGATCTGCGCGAGCAGCTTGTCGGTGGAGCGGGACAGGCGGTACCAACGCTCGGCCCAGCGCGCGTGCGCCTCGCGGTCGGGACACGCGTGGCAGGGATGCCGCTGCATGCGTCGCCGGACCTCGCTGATCGCGGCCTGCCGCTCCTGGCGTGCACCGTGTGAGGACTCGCGGCCGCCCGGGATCGTCGACCGCTCCAGGTCGGAGAGCTCGCGTCGGAGCGCCGCGTACTCCGTGAAGTCCCCGAGGTGGCACTCCATGGACCGGCGGTAGCCGTCGAGCGACTCCTGCTGCGATCGGGCCTTCCGGGCGAGATCGACGACCGAGCGGTCCGCCTGGAACTGCGCGAACGACGTCTCGAGGACCTCGCGCGTCCGCTCCCGCCCGAACTGCTCGATGAGGTTGACGGCCATGTTGTACGTCGGCTTGAACGCGGAGTTCAGCGGGTAGGTCCGGCGAGAGGCGAGCGACGCCACCGCCTGTGGTTCGAGGCCGTCGGTCCACTGGATGACCGCATGGCCCTCGACGTCGATCCCGCGGCGACCGGCGCGGCCGGTCAGCTGCGTGTACTCCCCCGGCGTGATCGGGACGCGCGCCTCGCCGTTGAACTTCTCGAGCTTCTCGAGCACCACCGTGCGAGCCGGCATGTTGACCCCGAGCGCCAGGGTCTCGGTGGCGAGCACGACCTTGAGCAGCTTGCGCTGGAACAGGTCCTCGACGACCTCCTTGAACGCCGGCAGCAGACCCGCGTGGTGCGCCGCGACGCCCCGCTCGAGGCCCTCGAGCCACTCCCAGTAGCCGAGCACCGCGAGGTCCTCGTCGAGCAGCGTGCGGCAGTGGTACTCGGCGGTCTCGCGGATCTCGCGGCGCTCAGCGGCGGTCGTCAGCGAGATCCCGGAGCGGAGGACCTGGCGCACGCCCTGGTCGCATCCGTTCCGGCTGAACACGAAGAAGATGGCCGGCAGCAACCGCCGCTCGTCGAGCATGTGGACGATGCCCTCGCGGTGCATGCGTTCCTGGCGCGGCCCGCGATGGTCGTACGCCGGACCGCGTCCGCGGCCGCGGCCTCGACCGCCGTTGCGGTCGCCACCCCGCGAGGCCCCACCGACCAGTCGCATGAGCTCCGGGTTGACACGGTTGGTCGCCGCCGCACCCGACGAGTCGAACAGGTCGACGAGCTTCGGACCGACGAGCACGTGCTGCTCGAGCGGCACCGGACGCTCCTCCGACACGATGACGTCCGTGTCCCCGCGCACCGCCTGCAGCCAGTCGCCGAACTCCTCGGCGTTCGACACGGTCGCCGACAGGGAGACGAGCCGGACCTCGCTCGGCAGGTGCAGGATCACCTCTTCCCACACCGGCCCGCGGAACCGGTCGGCGAGGTAGTGGACCTCGTCGAGCACGACGTAGGCCAGGTCGTCGAGCAGGTCGGACTCCGCGTAGATCATGTTGCGGAGCACCTCGGTCGTCATCACGACCACGCGCGCCCTCGGGTTGACGTTGGTGTCGCCCGTGAGCAGCCCGACCTCCGACTCGCCGTACGCGTCGACGAGTTCGCCGTACTTCTGGTTCGACAGCGCCTTGATCGGCGTGGTGTAGAACACCTTCGCCGTCGGGGAACGCATCGCGAGCCACACCGCGAACTCGGCGACGACCGTCTTGCCGGCACCGGTGGGCGCGGCGACGAGCACGCTGCGGCCCTCGTCGAGCGCCAGGCACGACGCCATCTGGAACGGGTCGAGGTCGAATCGGAGCTCGGTGCGGAACAGCTCGAGGTTCCGTGACCGCGCCCGCGCGCGGGCGGCGGCGAACCGGGCGGCCGGGGTCAGTCCCGTGTCGGTCACAGGCCGTACTCCGCGTCCACCGCTGCCTGACGTCGCGCTGCGCGCCGGTCGTGGAACCACGAGACCGCGCAGGCAGCGATGTACAGCACGACCATCGGCACGGCGAGCAGGAACATCGAGATGACGTCGGCCGACGGCGTGACCAGGGCGGTGAACACGAGGATGCAGAGGATCGCGATGCGCCAGGAGCCGATGATGGCCGCGGCGGAGAGCACCCCGACGAAGTTGAGGAGCACGAGGAACACCGGGAGCACGAACGCGATGCCGATGGCGAGGACGAGCTTGATGACGAAGTCGTAGTAGGTCTTGGCGTCCACGATCGAGGCGTCCTCGTGCGACACGAAGCTGCCGAGGATCCCGACGATGTGCGGCAGGACGTACCACCCGCAGAAGCAGCCGCCGAGGAAGAGCGGGATCGCCGAGCCGAAGAAGCCGATGACGTAGAGCTTCTCGCGGCGGACCAGCGCCGGCACGATGAAGGCCCACACCTGGTAGAGCCACACGGGGCTCGAGATGACGATGCCGATCGTGATCGCGATCTGCAGACGGAGGTCGAACGCACCGGTGATCACCGGGAAGTTCAGCTCGGCGACGTGCCCGCCGCCGGCACGGGCCAGGTTGCGGACCGGCGCGCGGAGGGCGTCGAGCACCCACGGCGTGAGGAACCACCCCGCCACGGCACACACGGCGATGGCGAGCACGGCGCGGAACAGGCGCTTGCGGAGCTCGACGAGGTGCTGTCCGAGGGACATCCGCCCCTCGGGGTCCTTCTTCGGCATCCCCGGGCGAGGCTGGCGTCCGCGCGCAGTCGTCGAGGCCATGGCTGTGATCCTACGTCCTCTCCGCCGTGGACCGACATGGCGGACGACGCTGGGGGCGGCTCAGTCCGCGGGGGCGAGCGCTGCCGCGGCGAAGGCGCGGAGGGCCGCGCGCGCGGCGGGTGGGTGCAGCACGACCGCACGGCCGGGCAGCCCGGCGACGAGGCGGACGACGCCGTCGAACCCGGTCGCGGCGAGCCGGATGCGGACGCGGCCCTGGTCGTCCGGGTCGTCCGCGGTGTCGGCGAGGTAATCCGCGACGAGCGGCAGGGACGAGGAGTCGAGCTCCACGGTGACGATCGTGTCCTCGGGCCCACGTTGGAACAACGTGTCGGGGATCTCGACGTCCTCGATCCGTTTCGTCGCCGGACGGTCGTCCACGGCGACGCCCGACATGCGGTCGAGTCGGAAGGTCCGGAGCGCATCGCGATCGAGGTCCCAGGCGCGCAGGTACCAGTCGGTGTCGATGGACTCGACCCGGAGCGGGTCCACGCGGCGTTCACCACGGGGCGCCCGCGGCCCCGCGTAGTCGAACCGGAGGCCCCGACCGGCCGACATCGCCCGCCGGATCACCTCGAGGGTGACGTCGTGCGCGTCCTGCCCGACCGCGACCGAACTGGAGGCGCCACCCGCCCCACGGGACAGCTTCGCGATGAGCGCGTGGATCGCCTCGGGGTCCCCGGCCTCGGGTAGCGCCGACAGGTACTGCAGGCCGGCGATGAGCGCCGAGGCCTCGCGGGCCGAGAGCCGCGGGGAGTCGTCGATCGCGACGAGGTTGGTCAACACGATCATGTCGTTCTGCTCGAAGTCGTCCCAGGCGATGTCGAACAGGTCACCGTGTTGGTACTGCATGGTCTCGCCCGGGACCCCCGACACGGCGATGAGCTCGACGGCGCGGCGGATCCGAGCCGCGGGGACCCCGAAGTGTCGTGCTGCCTCGGTGACCGACACGCGCTCGCGGTCGATGAGGTACGGCACGAGCGACAGGAGGAACGCGAGCTTGTCCTGCGCCTGGAGCGGCTGCTCAGCCACGGGCAGCCTCCCCCGCGGTGTCGTCGTGGTCCTGCACGAGTCGCTCGAGACGGGCACACACGAGGTCCCGCACGGCCGACGGCTCCACGACACGGACCTCCGGCCCGAAGGCGGCGAGCTCCTCGGCCAGGATCTGGGGATCCACGAAGTGCAGGACGAGCCGACCGTCGGCGTCCGTGGTGGTGCCGCGTCGGCGGGCGAGTCGCCGCTCGGCGTCACTGCCCGTGGCGACCTCGATCGTGGCGGTCCGGTTCGCCCAGACCCGGTCGAGTTCCGCGAGGGCACGCTCCCCGGCGTCCGCCGGCGCCTCGTGCTGGCCGACCTCGTACGTCGTGACCGGACCGACGACGCGGGAGAGCAGGTAGTTCTTGTCGGAGTCGGTCGCGAACTCGTGCGCGGCGAGCATCCAGCGTCCGCCGTGCTGCACGAGTGCCAGTGGCGCGACCTGCCGGGTCCGAGCCTTGGTGCTGCCCGGTGTGATGTAGTCGAACCGGACGGCGGCGGCGCGGTCGAGCGCGGCGCGCAGTGGTTCGAACGCGGCGTCCCTGGCCCGGAGCCGAGGAGCGTAGGCGTCCACGGCGCGGCCGTCCGCGAGCGCGTCCTCGCCGTCGTCGTCGGTACCGCCGACGGACCGCAGCTTGAGCAGGGCGCGACGGGAGTCGGCGGAGAGCGCGCCCTCACGCCAGGCCATCGCCGCCAGGGACAGCAGCGCGGACTCGTCCGGGGTGAACCGGACGTCCTCGGGCAGGTCGTACTCGCCCTTCGGGATCCGGTAGCGCAGCGTCTGGTTGTTGCCGGTCGCACCGGGCGTCTCGATGGTCTCGAGCGGGACACCGAGTTCGCGGACGTCGTCCTTGTCGCGCTCGAACTGACGCTCGAGCGAGGCGTTGTCACCACCCGGCGTGTACCGCTGGCGGTATCCCTGCACGTTCGCGAGGATCTCGCCCTTCGTGAGCCCCGACTCCGTCGACAGGAGCGCGAGCACGAGGCTGAACAGCCGTTCCTCCGCCGGGACACGCGGGGATCGGGTCGCTGGCACGCCCCGATCCTACGGCAGCGGGCGTACCCCCGGGATCAGCGTGGCATCACGCCGAGCAGGTCGAACACGTACGCGTACGTCGTGCCGTTCTGCTTGACGACGGCGAGCACCTGGTCGCCGACCTGCTTGCCGATCAGGGCCTTGCGGATCGATGCCGCGATCTGGTTGCCGGGCGCCAGCGGGACCGTCACGGCACCCGATCCGTCGGTCCAGCTCGACCCGGCGACAGTCGAGTTCGTGCCCCAGTTGACCGCGGTGTACTTGACCACTGCCGTGTCCTTCGCGGTGATCTCGCGGCCGGACCCCTTGCGGAGCAGGTGCACCTGGTCAGTCGACGGTGCAGCGGTGGCGGGCACGGTGATCCCGGGCGCACCGTTCGGGGCGAGCACGACGGCCGGCATGCCGTCGGCGGCGACCTGTGGCCGTCCGTCGGCACGCGAGGCGAAGCCGTCCACGACGTCCGCAACGACGACCGCGGCGTCCTGTTGGACCTTCGCCGTGGTGGTGCTGCCGTTCTGGAGCGCCTTCTTCGACACCACGATCGCGAGGCGGTCACCGACCCGCGCGCACTCGAGCGCGTTGCCCAGTGCACCGCCGTTCGTCGACCCGACGGTGATGGGACTCGTCGTCCCCTTGTACCCGCTCGTCTGCAGGGTCTTGCCGGTCGCGCCGTCCACCACCGTGTACTCGATGACCGCCGGGGAACCCTCGCCGAGGACACGGCCGGACCCCTGGTGGAGCACGGAGACCTCGGTCCGCTTCGTGGTGAGCGGCGACGGGACGTGGACCGTCGGCTTCGCACCGATCGCGCCGGACGCCGACACGGCCTCGGACGCGTTGCCGGGCGCGGGTGCCGTGCATCCCCCCGCGGACGCCGAGCCCGACGCGCACGCTGTGAGCGACGCGACGAGGCCGACCGTGACCAGGAGTGCGGGGATGGTGCGCACGGACCCTCTTTCCACTCGTTCGGGGGTTCGCGCCCGGATGACGCCGGACGACTCCGGTAGAGCTTAGCGGTCGTCCGCTGGCGCCTCGTCCGCCCGGGGCCCGTCCGCCGCGGCGACCTTCCGGGCCTGCGCGGCCGCCTGCCGGGCGACCTTCCGGAGCTTCTTGTCGCTCGTCGCCCGCTCGCCCACGGCGCCGGGCGTCCACAGCTCGACGTCCTCGTCGGCGAACTCGGGCTTGCGACGGCGCCGGTGGTCGGGCAGCACGACGCCGTCCGCGAGCCGTCGGGCCGTCACCAGGAACCCGGTGTGGCCGACCATCCGGTGGTCGGGACGCACGGCGAGTCCGTCGACGTGCCAGGTGCGGACGAGCGTCTCGCTCGGCTCCGGCTCGGTGTAGCGGCCGGTGTCGCGGATCGCCTCGCACACGCGGGAGAGCTGCGTCACGGTCGCCACGTAGCAGACGATGAGTCCGCCGGGCACGAGTGCGTCGGCGGCGTCGTCCACGCACTCCCACGGCGCGAGCATGTCGAGCACGACCCGGTCGACGGATCCGGCGTCGACGTGCTGCGCCAACTCCTCGACGAGGTCGCCCACGGTGACGGTCCAGTTGTCCGGATCGGCCCCGAGGAACGTGGCGACGTTGCCGCGGGCGATGTCGGCGAACTCGGAACGACGCTCGAACGAGTGCAGGGTCCCCTCGGCGCCGATCGCCCGGAGCAACCACAGCGAGAGCGCGCCCGAGCCGACGCCGGCCTCGACGACCCGGGCCCCCGGGAACACGTCCGCGAAGGCGACGATCTGGGCCGCGTCCTTCGGGTAGACGATCGCGGCCCCGCGGGGCATGGACATGACGTAGTCGTTCAGCAGGGGGCGGAGGGCCAGGTACTCGTCGCCGCTCGACGAGGCGATCACGGAGCCGTCCTGCTGGCCGATCACGTCGTCGTGGCGGAGGACGCCGCGGTGCGTGTGGTACTCGCCGCCGGTCTCGAGCGAGAGCGTGGTCAGCTTGCCCTTCGGGCCGGTGAGCTGGACGCGGTCGCCGGCACGGAAGGGACCGCGGGCTGGCGCGCCGGTCATCGCGCGCCCTCGCCCGGGAGCTGCGCCGCCGCCGCCCCGGAGGACGCCGTGGTCGCCGCGGCGGCGTGCGCCGAGAACGCGGGCGCCGTCAGTGCGACGAGCCGGTCGACGTCCACGCCGTCCAGCGACTCGAGCCGGACGTCGGCGCTGCCCTCGGCGATCGGCACGACGTGCTCGACCGCGACCGTGACGGCCCCGGAGGCGAGCGCCGCGGCGACACCCGTCGGCGAGTCCTCGATCGCGACGCAGCGGGCCGGGTCGACGCCGAGTTCTGCCGCAGCACGGAGGTACGCCTCGGGGTGCGGCTTGGCGTGCTCCACGTCGTCGCCCGCGACGACCACGCGGAACCCCCTCGCGCCGAGCAACTCGGCCACGTCGACCGCCATCCGTCGCCGGGACATCGTCACGAGTGCGGTCGGGACGCCGCGGTCGTGCAGCTCCTCGACGAGCTCGCGGGCCCCGGGACGCCACGGCATGGCGTCGTGCATGTGCTCGACCACGTAGGTCGTCATCCACTCGACGATCTCCTCCACGGTCAGGTCCACGCCGTGCTCACGGAGGATCTCGCCGGAGCGCTCGAGGCCACTGCCGACGAGGGACAAGCCGTCCTCGTGGGTCCACGGGGCGTCGTACTGCGCGGTCAGCACCATCTGGGACCGCTGCCAGATCGGCTCGGTGTCCACGAGGGTGCCGTCCATGTCCCAGAGGACCGCGGCGGGGAGTTCGGAGGTCACGGCCCCCGAGTGTAGCGGCGGGCACCCGAACGCCCGTTCGCTCCGGGCACGACGCCGGGAGCGCGGGCCGCGGTGCCCGCGAGGACGCACGTCCTATTGTTGGTGTGCAGGTCGCGGCGCCCCGCGTCCCTCGGCAGATCGACCAGGAGGTCCCCTCCGTGCCCCAGCACTCCCCCTTCAGCGACGGGCGCCTGCTCGTCGTCGCGTTCGAGGGATGGAACGACGCGGGCGAGGCCGCGAGCGGACTCGCCCGACGCATCGTCGACGCGCTCGACCTGGAGGAACTCCGGGAGCTCGACGGTGAACGGTACGTCGACTACCAGTTCAACCGCCCGACGATCGGCACCGACGACGACGGCGTGCGCGGCGTCATCTGGCCGCGGATCGTGCTCCACGGTCCGGCGTCCACCGGCACCACGCCCGCCGTCTCCCAGGTCGTCGGTGCCGGCGGCACCACGAGTGAGCGCGGGGTGTACGTGCTCGTCGGTCCCGAGCCGTCGCGGACGTGGCGCGGGTTCGCGGCGGAGATCGTGGACCTGGTGGACGTGCACGCGATCGACGCCGTCGTGTTCGTCGGCGCCATGCTCGCGGACGTCCCGCACACCCGCCCGATCTCGGTATTCGTGTCCAGTGAGGACGAGGACGTCCGCACCGCGCTCGGCGTCGACCACTCGACGTACGAGGGCCCGGTCGGCATCATCAGCGTCTTGTCGGACGCGATGGACACCGCCGGCGTGCCCACGATCTCCCTCTGGGCCTCGGTCCCGCACTACGTCCACAACGCCCCCTCGCCGAAGGCGACCCTCGCGCTCCTCGACCGCATCGAGGACCTCACCGACGTGACGGTGCCGCGCGGGTCCCTGCTCGACGACGCCGCGAACTGGGAGCAGGGCATCGACGCGCTGGCAGCCGACGACGAGGACATGGCGAGCTACATCACGCAGCTCGAACAGGCGCGCGACACGGTCGACTCCCCGGAGGCCAGCGGCGACGCGATCGCCCAGGAGTTCGAGCAGTACCTCCGCCGACGCGACGGCAAGGACGGCGCCCCGGGTGGCCCCGGCGAGGGTCCCTGGCGCCCACCCCAGTCCTGAAGGCGGGACGGCCGACGGACCCCGGACCGCCGGTCCGGGTCCTCCGTCAGTGTCGTCCGATCCGGATCCCGAGCACGGCGTCGACGAGCGCGACGAGCTCGCCCGTGCACGTGCCACCCGCCGCGATCGCGGTGTCCACCGCGGCGACCGCCCCCGGCGTGTCGAGGTCGTCCGCGACCCGCTCGCGGATCCGAGCCATGCTCGCGACGGCCACCGACGTGTCGGCGTCGCCCCGGTCCTCCAGATCGACGCCGCGAGCCCAGGCGTCCCACGAGGCGAGCCGCGTGGTCGCGCTCGTCAGCTCGCTGTCGAACCACTCCCAGTCGTCCGAGTAGCGGTGGGACAACAGCGCGAGGCGGACGACCCGCGGGTCGGCGCCGTCGTCGAGCAGGCCGCGGACGGTCACGAGGTTGCCGAGCGACTTCGAGATCTTCGTGCCCTGGTAGGCGATCATCCCGGTGTGGACGTAGGCGCGTGCGAGTGGTGCGTGCGCGAGCGCCGCCGTGTGGCCCGCGCTCATCTCGTGGTGCGGGAACACGAGGTCGCTCCCCCCGCCCTGCACCGAGACGGGCGCACCGAGGCGGTCGCCCGCGATGACGCTGCACTCGATGTGCCATCCGGGCCGCCCGGTGCCCACAGCGGTGTCCCAGGTCGGTTCGCCGGGTCGTGCCGCACGCCACAGCAGCGGATCGAGCGGGTCACGCTTGCCGGGTCGATCCGGGTCGCCACCGCGCTCTGCCGACAGCGCGAGCATGGTGTCGCGGGCGAGGCCGCTCTCGGCACCGAGCGACCAGGCGTCGGTCGCGCGCTGGACGTCGAAGTACACGTCGTCGCCGTCCGCGCCCTCCGTCGGCACCCGGTACCCGTGGCCGGACTCGAGCAGGAACGCGACGGCCTCGCCGATGCGCTCGACCTCGTCGGTGACCGCGACGTACTCGTCCGGCGGGAGCACCCGCAGCGCCTCCATGTCGCGCCGGAACAACGCGATCTGCGAGGCGGCGAGCTCGCGCCAGTCGACGCCGGTCGCCGCGGCGCGCTCGAGGAGCGGGTCATCGACGTCGGTCGTGTTCTGCACGTACTCGACGTCGAGTCCGGCATCCCGCCAGGCCCGGTTCAGGGTGTCGAAGGCCAGGTAGGTGGCCGCGTGCCCGAGGTGGGTCGCGTCGTACGGCGTGATGCCGCACACGTACATGGTCGCGCGCTCGCCGCCGTCCGTCGGGTCGACCGGGCTGCCGGTGGCGGTGTCGTGCACGCGAGGCCGGCTGCCGACGCCGGAGACCTCGGGGACGTCGGGGTGCTCCCAGGCCCGCATCAGTAGGTCGCCAGGAGGTCGGCGAGGACGCGGCGCCCGAACGCGAGCGACGCCAGCGGGACCCGCTCGTCGACGCCGTGGAACATCGCGGGGAAGTCCATGTCACCGGGGAGCTGCAACGGGACGAACCCGTACCCGGCGATGCCGAGGGTCGACAGCGCTTTGTTGTCGGTCCCGCCGGACAGCAGGTAGGGCAGCACCGGCGCGCCTGGGTCGTGCCGGTCGAGGACCGCGCGGACGGTGTCGACGAGCGGACCGGCGAACGCGGTCTCGAGACCGACGTCCCGGTGCGTCGTCAGCACCTCGACGTCGTCCCCGGCGAGTTCACGGACCTCGGCGAGCACCTGCTCCTCGTCGCCGGGCAGGCACCGGATGTCGACGAGCGCCTCGGCGGTGTCGGGGATCACGTTGTGCTTGTAGCCGGCGTGCAGGAGCGTCGGGTTCGTCGTCGTGTGCAGGGCCGCGTGGATGAAGCGCGAGGCCGAACCGGTCGCCAGCGCGACCTCGTCCGGCCCCGTCCGCGTGGGGTCCACCCCGAGGAACCGGGCGACCTCGCGCACCATCGCGTCGGTCGTGTCGGACATCCGGACCGGCCACTCGCGGCTCCCGATGCGCGCGACGGCCGCGGCGAGCTTCGTCACCGCGTTGTCGCGCATCACGTGCGACCCGTGCGCGGCGGTGCCCCGCGCGACGAGCTTGATCCAGATGAGCGCCTTCTCGCCCGTCTGCAGCAGGTAGGCCCGGCGATCGCCGAGGGTGATCGAGTAACCACCGACCTCGCTGATGGCCTCCGTCGCCCCGGCGAAGACCTCGGGGTGTTCCGCGACGACGTGGTGCGCGCCGAGGACGCCGCCGGCCTCCTCGTCCGCGAAGAAGCCGATCACCAGGTCGCGCTCGGGTGCGCCCTGCCGCTCGATGACGTCCCGCAGGGCGGTGAGCATCATCGCGTCCATGTCCTTCATGTCGACCGCGCCGCGACCCCAGAGCGCGCCGTCCTGGACGACGCCACCGAACGGGTCCACGGACCAGTTCGCGGGATCGGCCGGGACGACGTCGAGGTGCCCGTGCACGACGAGCCCCGGCTTGTCGCGGTCGCGCCCGGGAACCCGTGCGACGACGCTGACCCGGCCCGGCTCCGACTCGAACAACTGCGGCTCCAGCCCGAGGTCCCGGAGATGCGCCTCGACGTACTCGGCCGCGTCGGCCTCGCCGTTCGAACGCCCCTCGCCGTGGTTCGTGGTGTCGAACCGGATGAGGTCACGGGCGATGGCGGCGGTGGCCTCGAGCTCCGTGTCGACGTCCGCCGGTCGCTGCACATCGGTCATGTCCCCAACGGTACCGTCCGCGTACGACCACGGTGCCCGCCGGTGCGGGCAGGCCGGGCGGGCGCGCCCGGGATGCGCGCCCGTGTGCGGTCGCGCCGCCGATCCGTGCTACTGTCGTTCCTCGGCAGCGGGACCGGCCGGAAGGCCCAGGACCCGCGTCGACACCCTGTCCGGGTGGCGGAATTGGTAGACGCGCTAGCTTGAGGTGCTAGTGCCCGTATTAGGGCGTGGGGGTTCAAGTCCCCCCTCGGACACGACGAGCGGCTGGTCCCATCGGGACCAGCCGCTTCTTCGTTCGGTGGCCGTCCCCGCTCGTGCACCGCATCCTGGCTCCGCCGCTGGCGGACCCGGCTTCAGCGCCGACGCACCAGGCCCCGGACCAGCGAGGTCGCGACGAGGCCCACGAGCACGTACGGCCCCATCGTCAGCAGCGGGTCGATCCACGTGTGGTGCGTGTCCGACCGCGACGAGCGCAGTCGTTCGGCGATCCCCCGGCCGCCCCGCTCGGCAGCGATCCCGGTCTCGTGCACGACCCGGTCCGGCGACCCCTGCAGGGCCGCGGCGATCCGCGCCTCCGCGACGTTGACGCGGTCCCCGGCGATGAGGAGCAGCCAGTGCGCCGCACGCCCTTCGCTGAAGAACCCGTACGCAGCGCGGCGGATCAGACCCGAGACACCGGACAGCGGCTGCGCCGTCCCGAACACGGGCGTCACGAAGGCATGCTCGATCGAGCGCTCGCGGCCCTCGGCACCCGGCTGTCGCTCCGGGAACGTCCAGTGCGCACCGGTGGCGGACGGGTCGAACCGGAGGCGCGGCACGGCCGGCCGGTCGGCGGGGTCGAGGTCGGCGCCCCAGCCCGGGATGCGGGCACGCAGTTCCTCGGGCGTGGGGACGTCGCGGGGCTTGTCCGGCAGGTAGGCGAGCGGTTCGTCGTCGGTCATGCGGTCCTCCTCGTGTTCGGCGATGTCCGGTCGCCGCCGGTCACGCGCCCTCCGGCACGATCACGGTCTTGATGCAGTCGTCGAGCTTCGCCGAGAACAGGTGGTAGCCCTCGGCGATGTGCTCGAGCGGGATGCGGTGGGTGATGATCTCGCTCGGCTTGAGGTACCCGGCGCGGATGTGTTCGAGCAGCCGCGGCCACTGGCGGATCACCGGGGTCTGGTTCATGCGCAACGTCAGGCCCTTGTTCATCGCGTCACCGAACTTCACCGCGCTGAAGATCGGCCCGTACGCGCCCATGACCGAGATCGTGCCGCCCTTGCGGACGCCGTCGATCGCCCAGTTGAGCGCGATGGGCGAACCGCCCTGGAGCTTCAGCTTCGTCGCGGTGACGTGCTGCAGCAGGTTGCCGTCGGCTTCGGCTCCGACGGCATCGATGCAGACGTCCGCACCGAGGAAGTCGGTCGTGCGCTTCAGCTCGAGCACGACGTCGGCGACCTCGGCGAAGTTGATGGTCTCGGCCTGCGCGAACGTGCGGGCCTTCTCGAGTCGGTACTCGAGCTGGTCGATGACGATCACCCGGCCGGCACCCATGAGCCAGGCGGACTTCGCGGCGTACAGACCGACCGGGCCCGCACCGAACACGACGACCGTGTCGCCCTCCGCGATGTCGCCGAGTTGTGCACCGAAGTACCCGGTGGCGAGCGCGTCGGTCATCATGAGCGCGTCCTCGTCGTCGAGCCAGTCGGGGATGACCTGCGGACCGACGTCCGCGAAGGGCACCCGGACGTACTCCGCCTGGCCGCCGTCGTAGCCGCCCGTCGTGTGGGAGTACCCGTAGATGCCGCCGACCGCGGTCGCGTTGGGGTTGACGTTGTGGCAGTTCGAGTACAGGCCGCGGGCGCAGTACCAGCAGGTGCCACAGAAGATGTTGAAGGGGACCATCACCCGGTCGCCACGTTGGAGCCGCTCGACCGAGGAGCCGACCTCCTCGACGACGCCGATGAACTCGTGACCGAAGGTGTGCCCGATGCGCGTGTCCGGCATGAGGCCGTGGTACAGGTGCAGATCGGAGCCGCAGATGGCGGCTCGGGTCACGCGGACGATCGCGTCGTTCGGGTGCTCGATCCGAGGGACGTCCTTGTCCTCGACTCGGATCCGGTAGGGCCCCCGGTAGGTCATGGCGCGCATGCGTCTCCTCTCGACGTCCCGAGTCCACCCCACGCCCGCTGGGCGGCGATCCAGGAACGTACCCCGCCCACGCCGGGAGGTGGGCCCCTCCCGCCGGTTCCGGGGCGACGCGCCAGCGGCGTCCCGGCCGTGCCGAGAGGTGGGCCCCTCCCGCCGGTTCCGGGGCGACGCGCCAGCGGCGTCCCGGCCGTGCCGAGAGGGACGGCGCCGACCGGCACCGTCCCTCCCGTCCATCTCCCGCGTCAGCGGAGCGTGACTCAGCTGTTCGCGGCGTCCACGAACTCGCGCCGCGGGTCGGTCTCCTTGATGAGCGACGTCGAGTCGCGACCCGACACGGCGCCGGTGAGCCAGCCGATGACGATGCGCGCCTTCCGGTTCAGGGTCGGCATCGCGTACACGTGGTACGCGCGGTGCGCAGCCCAGGCCGGGAGGTTCGTCATCTTGATGCCCTTGATGTTGGCCGCGCCCTTCGCGATGCCGTACGAGGCGACCGATCCGATCGACACGTGGCGGTACTCGCGGATGGGCTGCCCGGTGATCGTCGCGACGATGTTGTCCGCGACGACGACCGCCTGCCGGACCGCGTTCTGCGCGTTCGGCGGGTAGTACGCCGGCTGCTTCTCCGCCGTCAGGTCGGGCACCTGTGCCGCGTCGCCGAGGCCCCAGGCCCCCTCGACCACCTCGTGGGTTTGCTCGTCCTCGACCTGGAGCTTCGCGTTGCACGCCAGGTGGCCCTTCGGCCCGCGCGGCAGATCGGTGTTGTCGAGCACCGGGTTGGGCTTGACGCCCGCCGTCCAGACGATGAGGCCGGCGGCGAACTCGTCGCCGTCGCTGAGCTTGACGACCCCGCCCTCGCAGCTCGGCATCGTGGTCTTGAGGCGGACGTCGATCCCGCGGGTGCGGAGCGACTCGAGCGTCCACTTCGACAGGTCGGGGCCGACCTCGGGCGCCACGCGGTCGAGCGCGTCGATGAGCACCCATCGGGGCTGCTCGCCGGCGAGCGACGGGTAGGTCGCGATGGCGGCCTGCGAGACGTCGAACAGCTCCCCGATCGCCTCGACACCGGTGTAGCCACCGCCGATGAAGATGCTGGTGAGGAGCTTGCGGCGCTCCTCCTCGTCACGCGTGGCCGCGGCCTTGGCGATGTTGTCGAGGAGCTTGGCACGCACGAACGCGGCCTCCTCGACGCTCTTGAACCCCACGGCGTGCTCCTCGAGACCGGGGGTCGGGAACACGCGGGTGACCGAACCGAGGGCGACGACGACGTGGTCGTAGCCGAGCGTGCGGTCGTCCCCGCCCGCCGTGGCGACCGAGACGGTCTTCGCCGTGCTGTCGATCCCGGTCACCTTGCCCTGGATGACCCGGGTGCGCCGCAGCGCACGGCGGAGCTCCACGGTGACGTCGCGGGGTGCGATGTGCCCGCCGGCGACCTCGGGCAGGAACGGCAGGTACGTGTAGTACGTGTTCTGGTCGACGAGGGTGATCCGCATCGGGACCGTGGTGGCCTGCTTCTGCAGGTGCAGGACGGTGGAGTAACCGCCGGAACCGCCGCCGAGGACGAGGACGTGTGGGATCGAGTCAGCCATGCATACGGTCTACGCCAGATCGGCTCGGACGGTCACCATTTCCGACGGCCCGGCGTGCGTCCCGGGAGGCTCGGATCGCGTCGTCGGCGCGCGTCGCCGCCGACCCGTGATCGACCTGCGTCACCCGCGCCGCTGACGGAGTCGCCACCAGGCCGCTTCGGCGATGTCGAGGCCGGTGTAGACGCCGTGCGCGGTCCGTCGCGCCTCGGTCAGCGAGAAGCGACGGAGTCGGTACCCGCCGCCGAACCGGTCGATGATGGCCTCGGGCGAGGCGTCCGGCTCGCGCTTGACGAACCAGGTGCGCTCGTCGACGGGCTCGATCACCGGCGGTTGCCGATCCGGGACCGGAGGATGTCGATGCGTTTCTGGATCTGCTCGGTGCTCGCCTGGGCCACTGCCGGTCCCCCGCTGATCCGACGGAGCTCGGCGTGCACGGCGCCGTGGGGCTCGTTGCTGTGCCGGGCCCAGATCGACACGAGCCGGTGGAGCTCCGACCGCTGCTCCTTGATCGTCATGTACATCGGACGGTGCTCGGGCTCCGGGGGTCGCGGCTGGCCGTCCTTCCCCCGTCGCGCGCGCTTGGCCTGCGTCGCCTGACGCTGGCGGAGCAGTTCGCGGACCTGGTCCGGCTCGAGGAGCCCGGGGATCCCGATGAAGTCGAGTTCCTCGAGGCTGCCGATCTCACCGCCCGACCCGAACTCGCCGCCGTCGTAGAGGACGCGGTCGAACGACGCCTGCGAGTCGAGGGCCTGGAACGGCTGCAGGTCGAGGAGGCTGTCCGAGGCCTTGGCGTCCTGGTTCGCCTCGGCCACCATGGCGTCCTCGGGGTTGTACATGCCGTCGTCCGTGCCCTTGGGGCGGTCGAGGGCGTGGTCACGCTCGAGTTCGAGGCTCGCCGCGAGGGCCATGAGCCCGGGCACGCTCGGCAGGAACACCGAGGCCGTCTCACCACGACGACGTGCCCGCACGAAACGACCGATCACCTGAGCGAAGAACAGCGGGGTGCTCGCGCTCGTGGCGTACACGCCGACACACAGACGCGGGACGTCGACACCCTCGGAGACCATCCGGACCGCGACCATCCACCGGGTCTCGTCGGCCGCGAACGCGCCGATGCGGCTGGAGGCCGCGGCCTCGTCGGAGAGCACCACGGTGGGTCGCTCGCCGGTGATCCGCTGGAGGATCCGGGCGTAGGCCCGGGCGGTCGTCGTGTCGGTGGCGATGACGAGACCGCCGGCGTCGGGGACCCCACGACGGACCTCGGTGAGCCGCTTGTCGGCGGCCGACAGCACGGCGGTCATCCACTCGCCGTCGGGGGCGAGTGCCGTGCGCCAGGCCTGCGCGGTGATGTCCTTCGTGACCTGCTCGCCGAGCGAGGCCGACATTTCGTCCCCCATGCGGGTCTTCCAGCGCATCTGGCCCGCGTAGGCCATGAACAACACGGGGCGGACGACGCCGTCCTGCAGCGCTCGGCCGTAGCCGTAGCTGTAGTCCGCGATGGAGGTCCGGATGCCCTCGTCGTCCGGTGCGTAGCTCACGAACGGGATCGGGTTGGTGTCCGAGCGGAACGGCGTGCCACTCAACGACAGTCGTCGGGTCGCGGCTCCGAAGGCCTCGCGGATGCCGTCGCCCCAGGTGAGGGCGTCACCGCCGTGGTGGACCTCGTCGAGGACGACGAGCGTGCGCCCACCCTCGGTGATCCGGCGGTGGACCTCGGGGTTCATGCCGACCTGGGCGTAGGTGATCGCGATGCCCTGGTAGTGCCGACCGAACATGCCGTCGCCGTTCTTGAACATCGGGTCGAGCCGGATGCCCACGCGGTCGGCCGCGTCCGCCCACTGCCGTTTCAGGTGCTCCGTCGGGGCGACGACCACGATCCGGTCGACGGTGTTCCGCGCCAGGAGCTCGGTGGCGAGTCGGAGGGCGAAGGTCGTCTTGCCGGCGCCCGGTGTCGCGGCGGCGAGGAAGTCACGCGGCTCGGTCTCGAAGTACTTGGTCAACGCCTCGACCTGCCAGGCGCGGAGCTTCGACGCGGTGCCCCAGGCGGCACGGTCCGGGAACGCCGGCGACAGGTGCTCGGCCGCTGCGTTGCCCGCGGCCTCCTGGCTCGACTCCCCTGCACTCACTCCATGGGAGTCTACCGGCCGTGCCGTCACGCCTCGCCGTCCTGTCGGGCGTGCGGAGCGTGGGGCGCCGCTTGCGGACGCACGAGGGAGGCGGGCCGGACCATCCCCGCGCCGAACCGCGCGGCCACCGCGTCGACGGTCGTCTCGGTCTCGCGCCACGGCGCGTCGTCGTCCCACAGCGCGTTGCTCTCGCCTGCGGGCGCGAGGTTCTCGCCCCGCACACCGATCAGCCGGATCCGGTGTCCGGGCCGGTGCAGGGCGTCGTAGAGGTCGACGGCCTCGCGGTGGATGCGGCGCGCGACGTCCGTGGGCTCGGGCAGCGTGCGCGACCGTGAGAGCGTCGTGAAGTCCGTGTACCGCACCTTGAGCGCGATCGTCCGCGCGCGCAGGCCCGCCGCCCGCAGGCGAGCGGCCACCCGGTCGGCGAGGCGCAGGAGCTCCCGGGCGAGCTCGTCGCGGTCGGTGACGTCGGTCGGGAAGGTGACCTCGTGGCCCACGGACTTCTCGACCGAGCCGCTCTCGACCACCCGCGGGTCGCGTCCCCACGCGAGCTCGTGCAGGCGGTTGCCCATCGCGGGCCCGACGGCGGACACGAGCGACGCGACCGGGGTCGTCGCGAGGTCCCCGACGGTGCGGATGCCACGCCGCTCGAGCACCTCGGCTGTCTTGCCGCCCACACCCCAGAGCGCGGACACCGGCTGCGGGTGCAGGAACGCGACGGTGTCGGCCTCCGGGACCACGAGGATCCCGTCCGGTTTCGCGCGGCTCGACGCGAGCTTCGCCACGAACTTGGTGGCGGCGGCGCCGACGGAGCAGCGCAGGCCGGTCTCGCGGTGGACCTCGGCGCGGATGGCGGTGCCGACCTGCCACGGGGTGCCGTGCAGGCGGAGCGCCCCCCGGACGTCGAGGAATGCCTCGTCGATCCCGAGGCGTTCGACCCGCGGCGTGTAGCGATCGAGGATCTCCATGATGCGTCGCGAGTTCGTCCGGTACTTCTCGAAGTGCGGCTCGACGACGATCGCCTGGGGGCAGCGGCGGCGGGCGATCGCCATCGGCATCGCGGAGTTCACCCCGAACCGACGCGCTTCGTACGTGGCGGCCGTGACGACCGAGCGCTCGGCGTCGTGCCCGACGATGACCGGCTTGCCGACGAGGTCGGGACGGTCCAGCAACTCGACCGAGGCGAAGAAGGCGTCCATGTCGACGTGCAGGACCGACGCGGTCGTGTCGTCGGTCGGGGCCTCCGTGACGAGGCGGGTGCTGCCGTCCTGCTTGCTCACGCCACGTCCTTCCGCGATCGACATCGGCCGAACGCGCGACCATGGTGGCATGCGCCGCCGACAAACACCGGAGCGCTCAGCGCTCAGCGCTCAGCGGTCGGTGGCGAGCAGGTGTCGTTCGACGAGCGCCGCGGCCCGGCGTGCTCGGGCGCTCGTGCTCGTGGCTCCGGAGGCGACGCCGGCGACCGGGAGTCCGCTCCGCTCGGCCAGGACCGCGAGCGCGTCGTCGACACGACCGAGCGCCAGGACCCGGTCGTGCACCCACTCGTGCGCGGTTCCGGGTGGCGTCGCCGCGACGGCGGCGTCGAGCGCGTCGCTCGCACGCACCCACGCGTCGTCGCCGCGTCGGATCTCCCCGCGCTGACGACCGCTGCCCACGGCGCCGGAGAGCGCGTCGATCGAGGTGGCGAGCACCCCCGCGGCGTGCGCGAGGGCCTCGACGACCGGGACGGGTGGTCGCGCGATCGGAGCGGGCCTCCCGGCGAGTTCGCGCGCGAACACGGCGACCGACTGCAGCGCCGCCCGTGTGCGCGCGTCGGTGCGGGCCGCACCACCGGACGGGAACCGCACCATGGGCTTCATGACCGCGTCGAGCTGGTAGGTCGCGGCGTCGACGGCGCGTGACCGGCGCCGCAGGTCGAAGGTATCCGGATCCGAGGGGTCGGCGTCGCGCGGACCGTCCCCACCGACATCGACGAGACCCGCGGACAGGACGAACGAGCGCACGGCCGCGAGCTGGCGTCGCACGGCGCTCCGGACCATCCTGCCCGACGCCACCGGGAGGACGACCACGCTCACGAGGACGGCGACCGCGGCGCCGAGCAGGTTCTCGGCGAGCCGGAACGGGATCAGTGTGTCCGTGAAACTGCCGCCGTACGCGTACACCTGGCAGAGCACGACCACGAGCGCTGTGACCCAGATCGCGTAGACGCCGCCGAAGCCGTAGGTGCCGACCGCGAGGGCGAACACCGCGATGCCGGCGGTCCACCACGGGTGGTGCGTGCCGAGCAGGTGCACGAGCACGATCCCGAGCGCGCCGCCGAGCACCGTCCCGACCCCGCGGTGGAGTGCCTTCCGCACCCGCTCGTGCGTCGAGTTCGTGCCGGCGAGGACGATCATGACGCCGATCACGCCCCAGTAGAACCGGCTGCCGTCGAGCAGGAGCGCGAGCGGCTCCACGACCGCGACCGCGACCGCCGCCTGGATGCCGGTGCGGAGGGACGCCGAGACGTGCCACCGCCGCCAGGGGCCGGTCATGCCGTCGGCGAGTGCGTCGTCGAGGACGGGGACCGCGCCGGACGGACGTCCGCCGACCAGGACGACCGGTGTCCGGAACGGGACCGCGTCGCCCTCACGCGGCAGCGCGGCGCGCAGTGTCCCCCAAGCGCGGGCGGCGGCGGCGAGGTCGGCGAGCTGCAGGGCGGCGCGGTGCACGACGTGCGCCAGCGTCGACCCGTCCGCCCGCGCGGACGGCGTGACCCCGAACCGGGCGAGCATCCCTTCAGCCGCCGTCGCCCCCTGCGCGCCGCCGCCGACGACGACCGTGCGGATCGCCTCCGCGACCGCGGCTCGGACGTCGTCGGGCGCCCCGCTCCCGGCGAGCGTCTCGGCGGTCCGGCCGAGTCCGTCGACGGCGAGGTGGGTGTCGAACAGCAGCCGGTGCAGCGTCTCGGCGGTCGCGCCCGTCGGTCCCGCACCCGGAGCGGCGAGCATGCCGTCGGCGGTGAGCGCGACCTCCTGGAACCGGTCGAGCCGTCGGCGCAGGCGACGGGCGGCCCGGACCCGCTCCCGGGACGCGTCGGGTCCGACCGCGAGCAGGTCGACGGCGGCACGGAGGACGGCGGTCGCCCAGGCGAGCAGGGCACGCCGGGTCCACAGCAGGGACCGGAACGGCATGGGCCGCAGGAACACACCGCGGATCACGACGGTGACCGCGAGGGAACCGGCACCGATGAGTGCCAGACCGGCCACGCTCGCCGCTGGCAACGGGGTCAGGAGCCCGCAGAGGTACCCGGAGAACACCACCGCGGCGGCGTCGGTCGCCCACGGTCCCCAGCCCATCGCGGCGAACTGCACGAACAACAGCACCACGATCAGCGCGAGCTCGAGCACGTGGAACCGATCGAGCGCGACGCTCGCGAACAAGGCGACGACGAACGGCACGACCACCGCACCCGTCCGCGCGGCGATGCGCCCAGCACTGACGTCGTTGATGATGAGGCAGCTGATGAAGGCGGGCATCGCCCCGATGAGCACGCCGAGGACGCCGGGCAGGCCGACCGCGGAGGCGAGGGCGAGACCGACCACCATCCCGGCGGGCACGCACAGCAGGGTCCGCAGCGCGCTCTGGGTCCGGACGAGGCCGACGTCGAGCATGAGGACGCGGTCGACGAACCGCCGTCGGCGACCGGGACGCGCGATCCGCTCGGGTGCGAGCCGGGAGGCCCGGGATCGGTCGGTCGCGCTCGTCACCCGGTGCCGCCTCCTGTCGTGGTCCCCTGGCAATGGTACCGGAGCGGAACGACCTTCAGTGCGGCGCCGGGACCGGCCCGAGCAGGGCCGCCGCGATCGTCCGGGCGGCGGAGTCCCGGGAGGACGGGTGGTACTGCCCCGCGCGGACGTCCCGCGCCAGCCGCGCGAGCTCCGCCCCGGCCCGGTACGCGCCCCCGCCGACGACGCGCATGGCCTCGTCGACGACGTGAGCCGCGGTGTCGACGGAGCGCGCCTTCGTGCCGACGAGCAGCGGGAACCACCGGGGTCCGTGGTCGACGAGGTCGTCGACGTCCCGCGTCAACGCATCGATCTGCAGGACCACCGCGTCCACCGCGCCCTGCGCGTCGGCCAACGCCCGACGGACGTCCGGATCGGACGACCGGGGCGAGCCGTCGAGCGCGGTCCGTCGCCCGACGCCCTCGACGGCGAGGGCCAGCGCCCGCTCGGCGATGCCGGCGTAGACCGCGGCGACGAGCAGTTCGAACGCCGCGAAGATCCCGAAGACCAACGGGTCGGCGGAGGGCCCGACGGGCAGCACGCGGACGATCCGGTCGGCGGGCACGTGGACGCCGTCGAGCTCGGTGGCGTCGCTCCGCGTGGCCCGCATGCCGAGCGTGTCCCAGTCCCCGAGCGCGCGGTGCCCGGGCTGCTCCCGCTCGACGAACCCGTGCACGAGCACCGGGGCGGCCGGGTCGCTGTCGTCCCGGCCGAACACGCTGAGCAGGTCCCACGCCGGCGCGAGGGACACCGTCGACTTCCGACCGGTGAACCGCCATCCCCCGGCACCGTCGGACTCGGCACGCGTCGTCGAGTCGAACAGGACCGCGTCGTTCCCCGCCTCGCTGACGCCGAAGGCGAGCAGCCGGTCGGCGGCCGCCGCGTCCGTCACGATCTGGAGGAACGACTCGCCCCTGGCGCCCACGGCGCGGGCGGCCTGCACCCACACCTGGTGCATGCCGAGCCCCAGCGCGGTGGCCGGTGCCGCCGCGGCGAGCCGTCGTTGGATCCGCGCGGTGTCCCGGAGACCCAGCCCCGCGCCTCCCGAGCCGACCGGCACGCCCACGCGCAGGTACCCCGCGTCGCGGAGCTCGGCCAGGTCCTCCGTGCAGAACCGGCCGTCACGGTCGTACCCGGGAGCGCGGGCGGCGATGCGGGCGAGCAGGGCGTCGTCGAGCTCCCAGCCCGGACTGGACGCGGTGGTGTCGGTCACGAGGACGAGACTATTTTGTGGTCGTGACAGATCGGCATCCGTGGTCCAGGTACGTCGCCATCGGTGACTCGTTCACCGAGGGCATCGGGGATCCTGACCCGAGCGTCCCCGGTGGCCATCGAGGGTGGGCGGATCGCGTCGCCGAGGTGCTCGCGAACCAGACCGTCGACTTCGCGTACGCGAACACGGCGATCCGCGGGCGGCTCCTGCAACAGATCATCGACGAACAGGCCGAACACGCGTTGGCGTTGCGGCCCGGCCTGATCACGGTCTCGGCGGGCGGCAACGACATCATCCGTCCCGGCAGCGACCCGGACGAGGTCGCCGAGCGCTTCGACGGGCTCATCCACACCCTGCGGCGGGACGGCGCGACCGTCGTCCTGTTCACCGGGCCCGACGTCGGGACCACGCCGGTGCTCGGACTCGTCCGCGGCAAGGCGGCGATCTACAACGAGCACCTGCACGCGATCGCGCTCAAGCACGGCGCACTCGTGGCCGACATGTGGGCGCTCCGCGTCCTCCGGGACCCGCGCATGTGGGCGCCCGACCGCCTCCACCACTCCCCCGTCGGGCACGCCACCGTCGCCGCGGCCGTGCTCGACACCCTCGGGGTCGAACACGAGCTGGCGCCGTGGCAGCCGGAGCCCCTGGCGGCCCGGCCGTGGCGCGAGGCGCGGGTCGAGGACCTCGGCTGGGCGCGGGAGTACCTCGTGCCGTGGGTCGTCCGGCGGATCCGGCACACGTCCTCGGGCGACGGAGTCGAGCCGAAGCGGCCCGAACTCCAGACGGTGCTCGAGCACCGCTCCGACACGCCCTGACGCGCTGACGGCCTCAGGCCCCCTGGAACGGGTTCGTCCAGCGCCACCACAGGTCGGGCTCCGTGATGGACGCGTCGAGCTCGAGCGGCACCGTGACGGGGGCGTGGTGGTCGATCGTGAACCGCACGGTGCCCACCCGCTCGCCGCGACGGCCGAAGGTCACCTGCTCGAGGCGAGTGCGTGCCGTCACCGTCGTCCGCCCCCAGACGAGCACCGACCGCGCCGAGGCGGCGACCGCGTCCGTCCGCGGCCGCCAGGGGGTAGCGTAGTGGGCGAACGTCTGCCCGCGGTTCGTCAGGGTCACGACGTGGAAGTTGTCCGCGACCGAGTCGAGCAGCCGCCGCACGTCGACGTCGAGCGAGTCGTGGTCCCTCCCGCCGAGCATCGCTCCCACGACCGTGACGGTGCGTCCGCCGCGCTGGTACGTCGCGGCGAACAGCAAGCACGCACCCGCCTGGTCGAGCGTCCCGGTCTTGATGCCCTCGACACCGTCCATCCCGAGCAGCTTGTTCGAGTTCTCGATCGGACCGACCGTGGGGATGGTCGTGCGCTGCGTGCCGACGATCTGCTTCACCACGGGGTTCGCGATCGCCAGCTCGCCGAGGTGCACGAGGTCCGACGCGGTCGCGGTGTTGTGCGGGTCGAGTCCCGTCGGCTCCTCGATGGTCGTGTGGTCCAGGTCGTGCGCCGACAACCAGGCGTGGACGGCCGTGCGGTACGAGTCCATCGACCCGAACGACCACAGGGCCAGCGCCCCGGCGTAGTTGTTCGCGGACTTCATGAGCATGACCTCGAACGCCTGCCGCTCGCTCAACCGGAGACCGACCGGCATGGCCGCGACCTCGCCGTCCAGGGCGAGGTACTGGTCGTACAGGGCGTGCTGCGCGGCCGTGAACGTGATCGTCGGCCCGTCGTCCGAGGTCGTCAGTGGGTGCGCTTGCAGCACCACGAGGGCCGTCACCACCTTGCTGATGCTCGCGATCGAGCGTTGACCGGTGTCGCCGCTCGTCTGCAGGCTCCCGGCGAAGCCCGGGGCCTCGACCGCGGTCGCCCCGTAGCCCGGGAATGACAGCGCCGGCAGCGTCGCCGCGGGTGCGGCGTACGTCGCGCGCGAGACGGTCGCCGGCGCGAAGGGCACGACGGCCGCCGCGACCAGGTACGCGACCGCGACGAGCACCACGGCGACCACGGTGATCAGGACGGGACGCCGGACCGCGGAGCGGGGCCGGTGGACGACACGTGACACGGCACAGCAGCCTAGGGGTGGGCGGCGATGGATCAGCTGCGCGCCGCGCGCTGGGCGTGTGCGACCGCCCACAGGCCCACGGCGCTCGCCGCCGCCACGTTGAGCGAGTCGACCCCGTGCGCCATCGGGATCCGCACCACGGTGTCGGCGGTGGCCACGGCACGCGCGCTCAGGCCGTCACCCTCGGTGCCCATGACGAGTGCGACGCGCTCGGGCACGTCCTGGACGAACGCGTCGAGTGGGACGGAGTCGTCCGTCAGGGCCATCGCGGCCAGGTGGAACCCCGCGGCCCGGAGCGCGGGCCCGGCGTCCGCCCACTCGCCGATCCGTGTCCACGGGACCTGGAGGACCGTCCCCATGCTCACGCGCACGCTGCGGCGGTAGAGGGGGTCGGCACAGCGCGGCGAGACGAGGACGGCGTCCGCCCCGAGTCCGGCCACCGACCGGAAGACCGCACCGACGTTCGTGTGGTCGACGATGTCCTCGAGCACGACGACGAGACGCGCGTCCCGGACGACGTCCGCCAGTGCGGGCTCGGCGGGTCGCTGCATCGCCGCGAGTGCACCGCGGTGCATGCGGAACCCGGTGAGCTCCTCGAGCAGGGCGTCGGGACCGACGAACACCGGACCGTCGTGCTCGGCCAGCATCGGCAGGACCTTGGGCAGCCACTTCTCCTGCACGAGCACGCTCCGAGGCACGTGCCCAGCGGCGAGGGCACGCTCGATCACGGTGTTCGACTCGGCGATGTACAGCCCACCTTCCGGCTCCCGCACGCGTCGGAGCGCGACGTCGGTCAGGCGGGCGTAGTCGTCGAGTCGCGGGTCGTCGAGGGCGTCGATGCGCACCGTCTGCACGGGATGGTCCTCCGGGAAGCGATCGGGGTCGTGGGCTGTTGAGGGTACCGTGGAGCCGATGGAGCGGGTGGAGGCGGGCGACCTCGAGCGAGGCGCACCCGAGCAGGGTGACGACCTCGACCGCGTCGTCGAGACGCTGCGGGGCAAGCGCATCGCCGTGCTCTCGGGGGCCGGGATCAGCACGGACTCCGGGATCCCCGACTACCGGGGTGCGGGCCGCGTGGCGCGCACGCCGATGACGTTCCAGGAGTTCTCCGCCGACCCGGCGAGGCGCCGGCGGTACTGGGCCGGGAGCCACCTCGGTTGGCGCACGTTCTCGTCCGCCCGGCCGAACGACGGGCACCGGGCGCTCGCCGACCTCGAGGCGGCCGGTGTCGTGAGCGGGATCGTCACGCAGAACGTCGACGGTCTCCATCTCCGCGCCGGGTCTCGCCGCGTGGTCGAGCTCCACGGGTCCATGGACCGCGTCGTGTGCCTGCGCTGCGGGCAGGCGTTCGCACGCTCGGATCTCGCAGCGGTGCTCGACCGGGAGAACGCCTGGATCGACGAACCCGGCACGGTGACGCTCGCGCCGGACGGCGACGTCGACATCACGGGCGCCGACCGGTTCCGTGTCCCCGCGTGCTCGGTGTGCGGCGGCGTGCTCAAGCCCGACGTCGTGTTCTTCGGCGAGTTCGTGCCGGTCGAGAAGTTCCACGAGGCCGTCTCGATCGTCGCCGGCGCGGACGCGCTCCTCGTGGTCGGGTCGTCCCTCGTCGTCAACTCGGGCGTCCGGCTGGTCGACCACGCCGTTCGTCGCCGCAAGCCCGTCGTCATCGTGAACCGGGGTGCCACGCGCAGTGACCGTCGGGCGGTGGCTAGGCTCGACGCAGGCACCACCGAGACATTGACGGCGCTGCGCCACCGACTCCTGCACTGACCGCGTCGCCGACGCCACCACGGACGGCGCATCGCCGCGGAAGGGACGAACGGTGACGACCCTCCTGTACCTCGTGCGGCACGGCGAGACCGACTGGAACAAGCAGCGCCGCATCCAGGGGTCGACCGACATCCCACTGAACGAGACCGGACGCCGACAGGCAGCCGCCGCCGGTGCGTTGCTCGTCCGTCGCCGGTTCGACGCCGTGCTCGCGTCCCCGCTGTCCCGGGCGTTCGAGACGGGCGCGATCATCGCCTCCCGGCTCGGACTGCCCACTCCGTCGACGGACGACGGTCTCGTCGAGCGGTCGTACGGCGAGGCCGAGGGCCTGACGGACGTCGAGATCCGCGAACGGTTCCCGGACGGCTCGGTGCCCGGCCGCGAGTCGCGCTCGGCGTTGCTCGCCCGCGTGCTCGAGTCGCTCGGCGAGATCGCGATCCGGTTCGACGCCGGCGCGGTCGTCGTCGCGACGCACGGAGCGGTGATCCGTGCCGTGGTGAACGAGCTCGCCCCGGGTACCGCCGACTCCTTCACGACGCCGATCCGAAACGGGTCGATCCACTCGTTCCGTTGGGACCCCGAGCGCTTCCGCGGGGAACTCGTCCGGTTCGACGACCCGATCGAGGACCAGTCCGAGGCCCCCGGGCGGTACGAGTTCGCGTACCAGAACCCGCTCGAGGCCGAGGGCGACTGACGGCCGCCGGGCTGGCGCTCCCACCTCGGTCCGGCGGTCCTCCATGTCCGCCGAACGGGGCGACGGGCGTCGGTCAGGCGCGGCGGTCGGCGACGGCGCGCTCGACGGACGCGACGACGCGCTCGGCGGACGTGGTCCAGTCGAAGCGGCGGACCCGCTCGAGGGATGCCCGGTGCAGGTCGTCCCAGCGCGCCTCGACCCGTCGCACCGCGGCCGCGACCGCGGCGGGCGAGGCCGGATCGAAGTACTCGGCGGCCGCGCCGCCGATCTCGCGGAAGATCGGGATGTCGCTCACGGCGACGGGCGTGCCCACGCCCATCGACTCGACGAGCGGGATCCCGAAGCCCTCGTCGTGCGAGGCGCTGACGAGTGCCGTCGCGGTCCGGAGCACCGCGCGGTACTCCTCGTCCGACGCTCCGTCGTGGAACACGAGCGAACCCGCGGGGGCGAGCCGCTCGAGCCGCTCCCGGTCCGCAGCTCGCACGCGCGACATGCAGTGCAGCCGCCAGTCGGCCTCCCCGGGCCCGCGGAGCAGCGGGATCGCGGAGGCGAGGGTCTCGACGTTCTTGTAGGGCATGAACGTGCCCATGTAGACGAGGTCCCGCGTCCGCAGGCCGTCCGCCGCGCGCGGCGCCACCGGGTCCGCGGCGTTGTACGCGACCGTCACGGGCCGACGCGTCAGCCGGTGGTCCCGGATGAGTCCGGCGGTCGTCTCGCTCACCGTGACGACGCCGTCGGCACCATCGAGCAGCATCCGCTGCGGCCACCACGCGAGGTGGAACGCACGCCACCCCAGCCGCAGCGGCCACGAGAACTCACGGGGCGGTGTGCGGTTGCGGTAGTAGATGAGGTCGTGCAGCGTCAGCACGAGCGCGTAGTGGCGTCCGCGGGATCCCATGGTCTGCATCGGCGAGAACACGGCGTCGAGCCCCAGCCGGTTCACCTGCCGCGCGACCAGGGGCTCCCCGGCGCTCGTCGGTGGACTGATGCGCTCCCAGGGCATCCCGTCCGGCAGCGAGTCCCGCTGTCCGTCCTCGCTCACCAGGAGCACGTAGTCGTGCCGGTCCGGCAGATGTGCCGCGACACCGGCCGTGAACCGGCTGATGCCGTCATGGTGCCCCACCCGTACGTAGCGGCAGTCGATGCCGATGCGGAGACGGCTCATCGGCGCATCCCGCCGCGGTCCGGTTCGGGCGTCGCCAGGGAGGCACGGATCGCGTCCGCCGCGGCGGCCGGCGTCTCGTAGTGCACGAGGTGGCCGACGCCGGGGATCACGACGAGGGTCGCGTCGGGCAGCCGGTCCGCCAGCGCTTCCTGTTCCGGCACCGCGGTGATGTCGTCACGTTCGGCGGCGATGAGGAGCACCGGTACGTCGATGCGGTCCGCGTACGCGGCGACGTCGTGCGTCACCGACGTCCGGAACGCGTCGAGGACGACGTGGCGGTCGGCGAACGCCGAGAAGTACCGGTCGTGCTGGTCGTGCACCCATCGGCGCAACCGCGGTTCGCGGGACTTGAGCATCGCGACGCTCATCGCCCGGACGATCCCCCGGTTCCGGAGGAGGGCGAGCCCGAGCGCCCGGGGCAGGACCGCACCCAGCCGGTAGTAGGCGATCGCGATCGCGGTACCCACGGCGCGCGGGCCCTGCAGTGCGGGAGCGGCGATCGGGTTGACCAGGACCAGGCGCCGGGTGTCGAGCCCGTCGGCGACCGCGGCTGCGGTGACGATGCTCCCGAAGGAATGACCGAGCACGACGGCCCGTCGGTCGAGCCCGAGGGCGCGGTGGAACGCTCGGAGCCACCGCACGAAGCCGTCCATGTCGGACCGCGGGAGCGCGTCGGACACCCCGAAGCCCGGGAGGTCCGGCACGATCGTGCGGACCTCGGGCAGGTGCGCGGCGAGCGACTCGAGCCCGTGGTGGTCGCCGCGGAAGCCGTGCACGGCGAGCATGGTGGTGTCCGCGTCCTCGGGGCCGTACACCCAGTAGTGGGTTGCGCGGCCGTCGACGAGGACCGACCGGTGCACCACGGGCAGCCCGGCCATGAGCCGCTGGTACGGGGAGACGATCGGGGCACGCATCCCGCCGAGTCTACGGGCCGGACCCGTCGGGCCGGACGGGTGCCGCGCCTCCCGGTCGGCGGGCCGTGCGGTCGTCCGTTCCCTCCGGACACGGATACCCGGGGCGACATAGAGTGGGCCGACGGGCGCCATGTCGGCCCCGACGCCCGACGGATCCACGAGGAGCACGGTGACGTTCACTGCCCCCATCCAGCTGCCCGGACTGACCCTGGACCCGCTCTGGTACAAGCGGTCGGTGTTCTACGAGTGCATGATCCGCTCGTTCGTCGACTCGAACGGGGACGGCACCGGCGATCTGTCCGGGCTCATCAGCCGCCTGGACTACCTGCAGTGGCTCGGCGTCGACGCGCTGTGGCTGCCGCCGTTCTTCCAGTCGCCGATGCGCGACGGCGGCTACGACATCTCCGACTACAAGGCGATCCTGCCGGAGTTCGGCACCCTGGACGAGTTCCGCGACCTCGTGACGAAGGCGCACGAACGGAACATGCGCATCGTCATCGACATGGTGATCAACCACACCTCCGACGCGCACGAGTGGTTCCAGCAGTCCCGCGAGGACCCGGACGGGCCCTACGGCGACTTCTACGTCTGGAGCGACAGCCCGGACAAGTACGAGAACATCCGCATCATCTTCGTCGACACCGAGGAGTCGAACTGGACGTTCGACCCAATCCGACGGCAGTTCTTCTTCCACCGGTTCTTCTCGCACCAGCCGGACCTCAACTTCGAGAACCCCGCCGTGGTCGAGGCCGTCTACGACGTCGTCCGGCACTGGCTCGACATGGGCGTGGACGGGCTGCGGCTCGACGCGATCCCGTACCTCTTCGAGTCCGAGGAGGGCAACGGCGAGGGCGAGCCCGCGACGCACGAGTTCGTCAAGGGCCTCCGCGCGATGGTCGACGAGGAGTACCCCGGGCGCGTGCTCATCGCCGAGGCGAACCAGTGGCCGCGCGAGACGGCGGCGTTCTTCGGCACCGACGACGAGCCCGAGTGCCACATGGCCTTCGACTTCCCGGTGATGCCCCGCATCTACTACTCGCTCCGCGCGCAGCACGCGACGGAGCTCCAGCGGATCCTCTCGGAGACCACCGAGGTCCCGGAGAGCGCGGCGTGGGGTGTGTTCCTGCGGAACCACGACGAGTTGACGCTCGAGATGGTGAGCGAGGAGTACCGCCAGGCGATGTACGGCTGGTACGCGTACGACCCGCGGATGCGGTCGAACATCGGCATCCGTCGACGCCTCGCGCCGCTCCTCGACAACTCCCGGGCGGAGCTCGAGCTCGTGCACGCGCTGCTGTTCTCGCTCCCCGGCTCGCCGTTCCTGTACTACGGCGACGAGATCGGCATGGGCGACAACATCTGGCTGCCCGACCGCGACTCGTCCCGCACCCCCATGCAGTGGACGCCGGACCGCAACGCCGGGTTCTCGACGGCCGACCCCGGCAAGCTGTACCTGCCGGTCGTGCAGTCCCTCGTCTACAACTACAACCTCGTCAACGTCGAGTCGCAGCTGGCGCAGTCCCGCTCCCTGCTGCACTGGATCCGCAACGTCATCCACGTGCGGAAGGCGCACCCGGTGTTCGGGCTCGGCACGCTCACCGTGCTCGAGAGCGACAACGACTCGGTGCTCACGTTCATGCGGTCGTACGAGGGCACGGGCACCCAGTTCGGTGACTCCGCCGAGGACGTCCTCTGCGTCTTCTCGTTCGCACACAACCCCACCGCGGTCACGATCACGGCGCCCGAGCACGCCGGTCTGCCCCTGTACGACCTCTTCGGCGGCGGGTCGTTCCCGTCGTTCGACGAGGACGGCACGGTGACGATCACCCTCGGGACGCAGGCGTTCTACTGGCTGCACGTGGGACGGCCGCGGGACTGACGGTCCGTAGGGGTCTCGGGATCGGCACCGCGTCACGTCGCTCGGCCCGGCCGCCTCGGGTCGCCCGGACGGCCGCGTCACGTCGCCCGGACGGCCGCGTCGGGTCGCTGGGACGGCCGCCTCGGGTCGCCCGGCCGGCCGTGTCGCGTCCGCGGTGTCGGCGGCCGCCGCTAGCCTGACCGCGTGACCAGCTCTCCGCTCGCAGCGCCGATCGACGCCACCCTCGGAGCCCCCTCGGCGGCACCCCGCTCCCCTGCGGAACGCCCCTGGTGGCACGCGCTCGGCGTGTTCGACCTCGAGACCACGGGGATCGACGTCGAGACAGCACGGATCGTCAGCGCCCATGTCGGGCTCATCGACATGACCGGCGCGAGCATCGCCGCCGGCTCGTGGCTGGCCGACCCGGGCGTCCCCATCCCGGAGCAGGCCGCTGCGGTGCACGGCATCACGACCGAGCGCGCCCGTGCCGAGGGGCGTGCCGCCGACGTCGTCGTCGCCGAGATCATCGCCGCGGTCGAGGCCGTGTTCGCCCGCGGGATCCCGCTCGTGGTCTACAACGCGCCGTACGACCTCACCGTCCTCGACCGCGAGGCCAAGCGCCACGGCCTGGCGGCACCCGTGATCGGGAACGTCGTCGATCCGCTCGTCATCGACAAGGCCGTCGACACCTACCGCAAGGGCAAGCGCACGCTCGAGGTCTGCTCCGCGCTGTACGGCGTGACCCTCGCGGACGCGCACGACGCCGGTGCCGACGCGATCGCCGCCGGACGCGTCGCGCAGGCGATCGCGAGCCGCTACCCGGACCAGCTCGGCATCAGCGCCGAGGAGCTCCACCGACTGCAGGTGGCCTGGTGCTCCGACCAGGCGGCGTCGTTCCAGGACTACATGCGGCGTGAGCGCAATCCGCAGTTCGTCGCGGACGGCCGCTGGCCGCACCGCAACCCCGCCTGATCGTCCCCGGCCCCGGTGTCGGCACGCGCGCACGGGGCATGGCACAGGCACAGGCACAGGCATAGGCACGGGCACACACCTGAACCAGGCGGTCCTCGGCAACGGCTGCCCCGGAGACGCAGCAACGGGCGGCCACCCGGAGGTGGACCGCCCGTTGCTCGCTCGCCGTTCCCGACGAGGTCGCGTCAGCGTTGCCGCCGCGACCGAGGGCTCGGACTTACTTGCCGAAGCCCTTGAAGCGCTGGTTGAACTTCTCGACGCGACCGGCCGAGTCGAGGATGCGCTGCTTGCCCGTGTAGAACGGGTGCGAGGCGCTCGAGATCTCGACGTCGATCACCGGGTAGGTGACACCGTCGAGCTCGATGGTCTTGTCGCTGGTCGCGGTGGAGCGCGTCAGGAACGTCTCACCGGAGGCCAGGTCGCGGAAGACGATGGCGTTGTACTCGGGGTGCGTGTCGGTCTTCATGGTGTTCCTCGTCGTGGATGTGGTGGTTCGGAGTGCGCGAGCGCGCGCAAAACTGTGGCGTACGCCAGCGACCGAGTTTAGCAGACCGTCAGCGCGGACGGGAGGCACCGCTCGTCTCCGGCATCGGCGGCTCGGTCGTCACCTCAGCTGGCGCGGGCGGTGTAGCGACCCGCGTCCGCCGTCACGACGAGGCCGATCCCGAACGCGTCCGAGAGCACCTCGCTCGTCACGACGTCAGCGATCGGTCCGGCGGTGTGCACGCGCCCCTCGGCGAGCACGAGCGCGTGCGTGAAGCCCTTCGGGATCTCCTCCACATGGTGGGTGACGACCACGATGGCAGGAGCCTCGGCGCTCTCGGCATACCCCCCGAGCGTCCGGACCAGACTCTCGCGTGCCCCGAGGTCGAGCGATGCCGCCGGCTCGTCGAGGAACAGGACCTCGGGATCGGTCATGACGGACCGGGCGATCTGGACGCGCTTCTGCTCGCCGTCGCTCAGTTCACCGAAGGTCCGGTCGGCGAAGCCGCCGAGGCCCCACTCGTCGAGGACCCGATGGGCACGTCGGACGTCGATGTCGTCGTACTGCTCGTTCCACCGACCGGTGACCGAGTAGGCGGCCGTGAGCACGACGTCGAGCACCTGCTCGGTGACCGGGATCCGCCGGGCGAGCGCGGTCGACGCGAACCCGATGCGCGGACGGAGTTCGAACAGGTCGGCGCCACCGACCTCCGTGCCGAGGACCTCGACCGTGCCCGAGGTCGGGAACGACTGCGCCCCGGCGACCTGCAGCAGGGTCGTCTTCCCCGCGCCGTTCGCGCCGAGGACGACCCAACGGTCCGCCTCGTCGACCTGCCACGACACCTGGTCGAGGATGCTGACCCCGTTCCGGACGACGGACACGTCTTGCAAGCGCACAACCGAGGGCATGCCCTCAGCCTACGCGGTCGGCCGTCGGCGAGGAGGCGCGGCACACGTCCTGTGGACGGCCGCCGCCGGCGTCCTCAGCGACCGGCGAGGACGGCGTCGTAGACCCGACGGGTCTGGGTCGCGATGGCGGACCAGGTGAACTCGCCCTCGACACGCAGACGCCCGGCCCGAC
Organism: Curtobacterium sp. MCBD17_013; assembly: GCF_003234565.1. Lineage (GTDB taxonomy): Bacteria > Actinomycetota > Actinomycetes > Actinomycetales > Microbacteriaceae > Curtobacterium. Next base: position 146,426 of record NZ_QKTU01000002.1, read on the forward strand.
CCATGAGGGCGGCGAGCCCGGGGTCGGCGAGCACCTCGCGCAAGGTCGCGCCGAGGTCCGCCACGAAGCGGTCCGGGTCGACCGGCGTCCCGGACCCGTCCTGCACCTGCTCGATCGGCACGATGCGCCCGGTCAGTCCGTCGGCGACGACCTCGGGGATGCCGCCCGTGGCCGTGCCGACGACCGGCAGCCCGCACGCCATGGCCTCGAGGTTGACGATCCCGAGCGGCTCGTACACCGACGGACACACGAACACGCTCGCCGCCGACAGCACCCGGACGATCTCGTCGTGGGAGAGCATCCGGTCGACCCACACCACGCCCGAGCGGCGGGTCCGGAGGTCCTCGACCAGGCCCGTCACCTCGGCGAGGATCTCCGGGGTGTCCGGCGCTCCGGCGCAGAGGACCACCTGGACGTCCGCCGGCAGCCCGTCGAGCGCACGGAGGAGGTACGGCAGACCCTTCTGGCGGGTGATGCGACCCACGAAGACGACGGTGGGCCGATCGGGGTCGATCCCGAGCGCGCGGACCGCTTCCGGGTCGACCACGCGCTGCCAGGCGTCGATGTCGATGCCGTTGTACACGACGTGCAACCGGTCCTCGGGGATCGACGGGTAGGAGCGGGCGATGTCGGCGCGCATGCCCTTCGACACCGCGATGACCGCGTCGGCGTTCGTGTACGCCTCGCGCTCGATCCAGCTCGACAGCCGGTACCCGCCGCCCAGCTGCTCGGCCTTCCAGGGGCGGAGCGGCTCGAGGCTGTGTGCCGTCACGACGTGCGGCAGGCCGTAGGTGAGCTGCGCGACACGTCCTGCGGCGTTCGCGTACCAGGTGTGGGAGTGCACGAGGTCCGAGCCCTCGATGTCGGGGACCATCTGCAGGTCGGTGGCGAGCGTGGTCACGGCGCCGTTCGCGTGCTCGAACCCCGCGGGGGCGCGGTAGGAGGTCACGCCGTCGGCGTCCCGATCGGCTCCGAACGCGCGGACGCGCACGTCGGTGTCCGTCCCGGATCGGAGCGCCGCCGTCAGTTCCGCGACGTGGACGCCCGCACCTCCGTAGATCTCCGGGGGGAATTCCTTCGTCAGCAGATCGACTCGCACGTCCCCCAACGTAACGAATGGCCCGGTCGCACGCCTACTCTTGGGGCATGCCATCGAAGAAGATCTTCGGCATCGTCCTCGCAGGGGGCGAAGGGAAGCGGCTCATGCCGTTGACCGCCGACCGAGCCAAGCCCGCCGTCCCGTTCGGCGGCAACTTCCGTCTGATCGACTTCGCGTTGAGCAACCTGGTGAACTCCGGACTGCAGCGCATCGTGGTCCTGACCCAGTACAAGTCCCACAGCCTCGACCGCCACGTGTCCCAGACGTGGCGCATGGAGGGGCTGCTGGGCTCGTACGTGGCGTCGGTCCCGGCGCAGCAGCGACTCGGCAAACGGTGGTTCGCCGGGTCCGCCGACGCGATCCTCCAGAGCCTCAACCTCCTCCGGGACGAACGGCCCGACATCGTCGTCGTGGTCGGTGCGGACCACGTGTACCGGATGGACTTCTCCCAGATGGTCGAGGCGCACATCGCGTCGGGCCGCAGCGCGACCGTCGCCGCGATCCGACAGCCCATCGCGCTCGCCGACCAGTTCGGCGTCATCCAGGTCGACGACGAGGACCCGACGAGGATCGGCGCGTTCCTGGAGAAGCCGAAGGACGCGGTGGGACTCCCCGACTCCCCCGGTGAGGTCCTCGCGTCGATGGGCAACTACGTCTTCGACGCGGACGCGCTCATCGACGCGGTCCTGCGCGACGGTCAGATCGAGTCCTCGAACCACGACATGGGCGGTGACATCGTGCCGGACTTCGTGACCCGGGGCGACGCCGGCGTCTACGACCTCAACCGCAACGACGTCCCGGGTGCCACCGAGCGCGACAAGTACTACTGGCGCGACGTGGGGACGATCGACTCGTTCTTCGAGGCGCACCAGGACCTCATCGCAGCGCTGCCGGTCTTCAACCTCTACAACGTCGACTGGCCAATCTTCAACCAGCAGATCAACTCGCCGCCCGCCAAGTTCGTCCGTGACGCCAAGGGCGTCAGCGGTACCGCGGTCGACTCGATCGTCTCGCTCGGGTGTCTGCTGTCCGGGGCACAGGTGGAGCGCAGCGTGATCGGGCCGTGGTGCACCATCGAGTCGGGCGCCCAGGTCGTCGACTCCGTGGTGTTCGACCGGGCGATGGTCGGCCCGGACGCGGTCGTGCGCCGCGCGATCCTCGACAAGGACGTCGTGATCGAGGCCGGCGCTCAGGTCGGGGTGGATCGCGGCGCGGATCTCGCCCGCGGGTTCACGGTCACGGACTCCGGCATCACCGTGGTCGGCAAGGGGGTGCGGGTCGAGGCCTGAGGCCGCGAGGCCCGGTCCGCGTCATCCGCCGTCTCGCGCCCGCGACCGCCACTAGCCTTGGCGCGTGCCGCGTTTCCTCGTCGTCCTCGATGCCGATTCCACACTGCTCGAGGACGAGGTGATCGAGCTGCTCGCCGACGCCGCAGGAGCGCGTGATCGCGTCGCCGCCGTCACCGAGCGGGCGATGCGCGGTGAGACCGACTTCGCCGACAGCCTCCGCGACCGCGTCGCGACACTCGCGGGGTTGCCCGTGAGCGTTCTGGAGGACGTGCGTCGCGCCGTCCGGGTCACGACCGGCGCCGTCGAACTGGTCGAGGGCGTCCACGCCGCCGGCGGCAGCGTCGGCGTCGTGTCCGGCGGCTTCCACGAGGTGCTGGGCCCGATCGCGGCGGCACTCGGGCTCGACCACTGTCGCGCCAACCGACTCGAGGCGTCCGGCGGCGTGCTCACCGGCCGGGTGCTCGGGGACGTGGTCGACGCGGCCGCGAAGGCCGATGCGCTCCGGGCCTGGGCGGCCGCGGACGGCGTGGACGCGCGGCGGCACACCGTGGCGGTGGGCGACGGCGCCAACGACCTGTCCATGATGCGCGAGGCCGCGCTCGCCGTCGCCTTCGTCGCGCGGCCGGGCGTCCGCGACGCCGCGGACGTCGTCGTCGACCGGCGGGACCTCACACCCGTCCTGGCGTGCCTCGGGGTGCCCGTCCGGGCCTCCTGACCGACCGGTACCGGCAGGAGCCGCGTCCGGGATGGGCTCAGTCGCCCATCCCGACGCCGCCGTCCACCGGGATGACCGCCCCGGAGATGTACCCCGCGTCGTCGCCGGCGAGGAACAGGGTGGTCGCGGCGACGTCGTGCACGCTCCCGTACCGACCGGCGGGGATCTGCTTCTTGTACTGCGCCTGGACGTCCTCGGGCAGCGCCGCGGTCATCTCGGTCTCGATGAACCCGGGCGCGATGACGTTCGCCGTGAGGCCGCGGCCCCCGAGCTCACGCGTGAGCGACCGCGCGAACCCGATGAGCCCGGACTTCGACGACGCGTAGTTGACCTGTCCGGCGGAACCGAGCGTCCCGACGACGCTGGAGATCAGGATCACCCGGCCGAACCGGGCACGCAGCATGTTCTTGGAGGCGCGCTTCACGACGCGGAACGCTCCGGTCAGGTTCGTGTCCACGACCGAGGTGAAGTCCTCTTCGCTCATCCGGAGCAGCAGGGTGTCGTGCGTGATGCCGGCGTTCGACACGAGCACCTCGACCGGTCCGAGCGCTGCCTCGACGGCGGTGAACGCGGCGTCGACGCTCGCGGCGTCCGTGACGTCCGCGGCGACGGTGAGTGCGCCTTCGGGGCCGCCGTCGCCGCTGCGCGACGTCACCGCGACCCGGTGCCCGGCGGCGACGAACTCCTGGGCGATGGCGTGGCCGATCCCGCGGTTCCCTCCGGTGACGAGGACGGTACGGGGCGTGGTCATGAGTGCTCCTGGTGCTGAACGGGGGCGGTACGGGGCGCCCGTCGGATCACCGCGGTGCGCCGAACGGACCATGCGAGCCTACCGTCGGTGGTGAGGCTTAGGCTTGAGCCGGGGAAGCGGAGAGACCATCGCATGAAGACGAACAGCATCACCTCGCTGCCGGCATCGCCCGCCGATGACCGGCGCGGCCGCCTCAGGCGGTACGTGTTCACGATGTCCGTGCGCGTGGTGTGCTTCGTCGTGGCGGTCTGCCTCCACGACGTCTGGAGCATCCTCCCGCTCGTGCTCGCCGGCGTCATCCCGTGGGTGGCCGTGGTCGTCGCCAACGCGGGGAACCGCACCGCCGACGACCTCGTCCGACCGGGCGGCGAACTCGTCCGCGTGCTGCCAGACGACGACCGCGAACGCATCGAGCAGGAGCGCGAGGAACGCTACCGCGAAGACCAGCGCGCCCGAGCCGCGTGGGCACACGCCGAGCAGGAGCGTGCGGAGCGCGAACGCGCCGCGGCGAGCGGCGGACGGAGTCGGCGCTGATGGCGACCTTCGACCTCCGCACCGATCCAGGAGCGCCGGTGTGCTCGCGGGCCGGATGCTCGAACAGGGCGTCCTGGCGGGTCAACTGGCGCAACCCGAGGATCCATGCGGTCGACCGCGTCAAGATCTGGGCGGCGTGTGATGACCACTGTGCCTTCCTCGCGGACTACCTGCGGTCCCGGGCCTTCCCGGTGACCGTGACCGGCATCGACGAGGACGTCGAGCGGCTCGAGGACGTCGCGGACTCCCTGACCTCCGGAGGCGCCGAGGGCGGCTCCCTCGGATGACGCTGCACGACCCCCGGACGGACCACGACCGCACCGACGACGAGCCGACGGCCGGCATCCGGGACTTCGACCCGACGGCCCGCTACGGGCGCCGGGGCGCGGAGCGCCTCCGCCGGGCCGAACGCGAGGCCCGCGCGGCCCGGCTCGGCTCCGCCGACGAGCACGAGACCGACCGGGACCCGGACGAACCCTTCGTCGGTTGGGGCTTCGTGATCGGCCGCCGTTGGGTCGGGTACTTCGCGATCGCGGTCGGCTTCGCGATCCTCTGCGCGTTCTTCGGCATGTGGCAGTGGGACCGCCGCAACGAGGCGGTCCGCGAGAACGACCAGATCGCCGAGAACTACGACCACACCCCCGTGCCCGTCGACCGCGCACTCCCGACACGGTCCGCGTTCGACGACGACCAGACGTGGCTCCAGGTCCGCGTGACCGGGCACTACGACTTGGCGGAGCAGCTCCTCGTGCGCAACCGCGTCCACAACGGTCAGCCCGGGTTCGAGGTCCTGACGCCGCTGGTGACGTCGTCGGGGCGCGCGTTCATCGTCGACCGCGGATGGGTCCCGACGGGCAACGACCACGACTACCCCGACTCCGTGCCCGCACCACCGAGGGGCACCGTCGACGTCGTGGTGCGCCTCCAGCAGACCGAGCCGCACATCCCCGGTCGGACCGACCCGGCCCACACCGACGAGATCCAGTCGGTCACCCTGTCGGACGTCGCGGGCCGCGTCGCCCAGCCGATCTGGACCGGTGCGTACGGTCAGCTCAAGAGCGAGGACCCGGCGCCCGCACAGGCCCGGCCCCTTGGTTGGGATCGCCCGTCGGCCGACACCGGCCTCCACCTGTCGTACTTCATCCAGTGGTTCATGTTCGCCGCCGGCGGCTTCGGCTTCCTCGCCTACCTGATGGTCCAGGAGTACCGGAACCTCAACCAGGACGACCCGGAGGAACGCGAGCGCGCGCTCGAACGCAAGCGGCGGCGTGAAGCCCGTCCGAAGACCGACGCGGAGATCGAGGACGGCCTCCTCGACGACGTCCGGGTCGGCTGAGCCGGACAGCGGCCGGACGACGAGCGTCGGCGGCCCCCCGGTCAGGCGAGTTCGATGAGCTCCGCGTAGTCCTTGTTCCAGTGGTCCTCGACGCCGTCGGGCAGCAACAGCACCCGCTCCGGACTGAGGGCCTCGACCGCACCCGCGTCGTGGCTCACGAGCACGACGGCGCCCTCGTACCCCGCCAGTGCGCCGAGGATCTCCTCGCGCGATGCCGGGTCCAGGTTGTTCGTCGGCTCGTCGAGCAGGAGCACGTTCGCCCCGGACACGACGATCATCGCCAGCGACAGACGGGTCTTCTCGCCGCCCGAGAGCACGCCCGCCGGCTTGTAGCCGTCGTCCCCGGTGAACAGGAACGAACCGAGCACGCGTCGGGCCTCGGTCTCGGTGAGCGCCGGTGACGCCGAGACCATGTTCTCGATCACGGTCCGGTTGACGTCGATGTTCTCGTGCTCCTGCGCGTAGTAGCCGATGCGGAGGCCGTGGCCTGGCTGGACCTCGCCCGTGTCCGGGCGGTCGGCGCCCGCGAGGATGCGGAGCAGGGTGGTCTTGCCGGCACCGTTGAGGCCGAGGATGACGACCCGCGATCCCCGGTCGATCGCGAGGTCGACCCCGGCGAAGATCTCGAGCGACCCGTACGACTTCGAGAGCCCTTCGGCCATCAGCGGCGTGCGCCCGCAGGCGACCGGCGTCGGGAACCGCAGCTTCGCCACGCGGTCCTGCTCGCGGACGTCCTCGAGCCCGGCCAGGAGCTTCTCGGCGCGGGCCACCATCTGATGGGCGGCCGCCGCCTTCGTCGCCTTGGCGCCGAACCGGGCGGCCTGCTTCTGCAGCTCCCCCGCTTTCTTCTCGGCGTTGGCGCGTTCCTTGCGGCGCCGTTCCTCGTCCGCGACGCGCTGGCGCTGGTAGTGCTTCCAGCCCATGTTGTAGATGTCGATGACCTGGCGGTTGGCGTCGAGGTAGAAAACGCGGTTCACGACCTCGTCCACCAGTTCGACGTCGTGCGAGATGACGATCACACCGCCCGCGTACGTCTTGAGGTACTCCCGCAGCCAGACGACCGAGTCCGCGTCGAGGTGGTTCGTCGGCTCGTCGAGGATCATCGTGTCGGCCTCGGAGAACAGGATCCGCGCCAGTTCGATGCGCCGCCGCTGCCCGCCGGACAGCGTCTTCAGCTGCTGGTCGAGGATCCGGTCCGGCAGCGCCAGGTTCGACGCGATCGACGCCGCCTCCGCTTCGGCCGCGTACCCACCGAGCGCGGTGAAGCGGTCGTCGAGTCGCGCGTACTTGGCCATCGCCTTCTCGGCGACGGCCGGGTCGCTGCTCCCCATGTCGAGTGAGGCGGCGCGCAGTCCCTCGACGATCTCGCCGAGTCCACGGGCGTCGAGGACCCGCTTGCGCGCCGTGTCCTCGGGGTTGCCGGACCGCGGGTCCTGCGGCAGGTACCCGATCTCGCCCGAGCGGGTGATCTCGCCGCCGGTCGGCATGGTCTCGCCCGCCAGCGCCTTCGTCATCGTGGTCTTGCCGGCACCGTTCCGCCCGACCAACCCGATCTTGTCGCCCTTGTCGACGCGGAAGGTCACGCCCTCCATCAGGAGGCGCGCTCCGACGCGGATCTCGAGATCGTGCACGGCAAGCACAGCGGACGTCCAATCGGTTGGTGGGGTGGTCACAACGGTGTGCAGGCGGGGGTGGCCCGTAGGATCGAGGGGAACCCGGCTCCGGCGCCGCGCTCCCGACACAGGAGCGGACCAAGGACGAGAACGCCCGGAGGCCATGGCGGATTCCGAGCGGCGCCCGCGACCACCGACCCATTCTAGGAGACTCAGCGCTCCTTCCTGACGTGGCAGCCGACACCGGGCCTGCCAGGACTTTCCGTCCCAGAGCCGCGGCGTGTCTCATCAGCTCGGCTTTCGCCGCGTCCTCCGTACAACGTGAGGACGAAGCACTGGCATCGGGGAAGTTCCAGGTGATCCACCTTGTGGACAACAAGCAGGTCAGCGCGGGGGACGTTCCCGACCGAGAAGGGCGCGTGGGCAGCGCTGGCACGTGTTCAGGTGGACATGGAGCAGGGACAGTGGGTTTTGATCCCGCGCTGGGCAAGGTGACGTTCCGGGAGCCCGCTGAGGCTGTCCTGGAGCCCGGTGCCGGTGACCTCTGGGCCAGCACCCTGGTCTCGTACCGGCAGGGATTGAAGTCGCTGGTGTGCCAGACGTTCGCGAACGAGCGCTTGTCGGCCATCACGGTGGAGGACGTGGACCGCTGGTGGAGCAAGCACCAGGACGCCGCTCCGGCCACGAAGAACACGTACATGACGCGTCTGCTGCTGGGAAACGTGACAGTTGTGGTCACGCCGCGAGGGCGACGGTGGTCTTCATGATGGTTTCGAACTCGAGGGCCGTCAATCGGCCGAGGCGGGCCTGTCGTCGTCGGTGGTGGTAGGTCCGCTCGATCCAGGTGATGATCGCGATTCGCAGTTCTTCACGCGTGGCCCACGTGCGTCGGTTCAGGACGTTCTTCTGCAGGCGCGCGAAGAAGCGTTCGGTTCGTTTTGCGCGTCAGGGATTAGTCGCTGGCGCTTTGGGTGTTCCTCCCGGGGTCTGCTGCACGGATGCTGCGGGACTCGGTTGAATACCCACCGAGGCTTGCTCAAGCGTTTCAAGTGCCCAGCGGACGAGCCGCCGCAGCTTCATGGGAGTTGCCATCGAATCTGGTATTGCGCATCCTGATGACTGCGACTCGCGGAACATGATCACAGCGCTGTTCTCGGAAGCTTGTCTGCCTCGCTCAGGAAGCGCAGGAGTTCGGCTCCTCGAGTTCCCGAGAAGGAGATCGTCCACGTCCACCTCCATGTCGACTGCGACACCGACCAACCGAGCCGCTTCCGCCAGAACTGCCCCTCCGGCCACCGCCTGGGGTAGTCGCAGCGTCACCTCCTCGATCCCGTCCTGCGTGGCCGCGATGACCACCGTGGGGATGCCATTTCGTTCAGGGTGACACGGGGCCGTCACCGAGGGTGAGGCCTGGAGGAGGATGCCCTCGACGATGCCGTCACCGCCGGCGGGGAGGACCGCCTTTTCGTCCTCCCGACCATGCGCGGTTTCCTCGATGACCACCCGTGTTCCTCGTTCTTGCGCTACTTCCAACACGGCGTGTGCCAATGCGGACGAGAACGGGACCCGGATGTCGGGGAGGACGAGGGCAATGATTCTCGTTCGTCCCGTCTTGAGACCGCGTGCGAGTGCGTTCGGGTGGTAGCCCAACTCATCGATCGCCCGCTGCACACGTTTTCTGGTCTGCGGACTGACCCCCACCGAACCAGTGACCACGTTGGACACCGTCTTCGCGGAGACTCCAGCCCGGTCGGCGACGTCCCGCAGACGCGGCTGGCCCACGGCCACGTCCCCGCCTCGCTGACCGTCACCGTCCAGTCACGGCCGCCCGGATCCGCTCGATGGCGACTTTCGGGCTTCGGTCGGCGTCGCAGAGTCCGTTGGTCTCCTGCATCGTGTCGGTGAGCTGGGTGTAGCAGGATCCGGCGAGGAACTGGCTCGCGCGGATCGCGTCGTAGAGCGCTGTGATTCGGGTGATCCAGTCGTCGCCGTCCGCTGCGGAGGTGTACCCCCAGGCGTCATCGCGGGGCGCACCGGGTTGGTAGTTGACGCCACCGAACTCGGTGAGCATGACTGGTTGGTCGGCCTCGATCGCACCGCCGACCAGGAGGCGACGTCCTGCGGGTCCCATTCCCCGGAGGAGGCGCGCCCGCGCCGTTTCGTCCGCGTACGTCGCCGCCAACACGCTGCCATCCCCTTCGTAGTCGTGCACCGAGAGGATGTCGGAGTTCTGGTGTTCCCAGCCGTCGTTCGAGACGACGGGGCGTGTGGGGTCGAGAGCGCGTGTGAGGTCGGTGAGCGCCCGCGAATACGCCTGCTGGGCGGTGTCCTCGGCGACGTGTTGGATGCCCCAGGACTCGTTGAACGGCACCCAGGTGACGATGGAGGGGTGCGATGCGTCACGCTCGACGGCGTCGACCCACTCCCGCGTCAGTCGGCCAACTGCCCGTGGAGAGAATTCGTAGGCGCCGGGGGTTTCCGCCCAGACGAGGAGTCCGAGCCGGTCCGCCCAGTACAGGAACCGGGGGTCCTCGATCTTCTGGTGGATGCGGCAGGCCGTGAAGCCGAGGGCCTTGATCAGTTCCACCTCGTCGCGGTGAGCGAGAGGAGTCGGAGCGGCCAGATGGGAGTCTGGCCAGTAGGCCTGGTTCAACACGCTTCGCACGTTGTATGGGTGACCGTTCAGCAAGAACACTCCCCGGTCCACTCCGAGACTGCGAAGACCGAGGTACGAGCTGACAGCGTCGATGATCGTGCCATCCGCGGTGCAGAGGGTGACCTGCGCGTCGATGAGGCGCGGATGCTCAGGCGACCACAGCAGTTCCTGCTCTGCCTGACCGTTTCGCTGACGCGCTACCGGGACCGGCACGACTATCTCCTTGGCTCCCCTCGCAACAGCGGCGCCGCTCCAGCCCAATCCCTCGTCGTACTCATCCGACCGCAACCTGATCTGCACCTGCGTTCCCTCTGGAATTGAACCTCGGAACCTGATGGTCACATCGGTCTGTGCGATGCCGTTGGGAGTCCAGCGTAGGTAGTCGATGGAGGCGCTGGGAACCGCTTCCAACCAGACCGTTTGCCAGATGCCGGTCGTACGGCGATACCAGATGGCATGAGGGTCTTCGTGCCAATCCTGCTTCCCCCGTGGCTGCGTGACATCAACGGGATCGTCCTCGGCGCGGACCACCAATCGGTGCTCGTGCCCGGTGATCAGGTGCGTGATGTCGAAGGAGAAGGGCGTGTGTCCGCCCTCGTGCTCGCCCACGAAGGCGCCGTCAATCCACACCTTTGCTCGGTAGTCCACTGCGCCGAAGTGGAGCAGCAGGCGTGTGCTGCTCGGTGTCCGGCCTGCTGCGTCGAGGTCAGAAGCGCTGATCTTCCGCTCGTACCAGATGACCGGATGGAAGCCGGGTTCGTCGATTCCAGAGGCGACTGATTCTGGTGGGAACGGTACGACGATCGTTCGGTGGGAGTTGATTCCGGACGCCCATCCGCTGCCAAGTCCCTCGTCTTCGTCGTCCGATCTGAAGGACCAGACGCCGGTGAGGTCTGCCCACGCGGCGCGCATGAGCTGAGGGCGTGGGTACCGGCCGTCTTGGCGGGATGCCGTGGGGAGGACGCTCTGGTTCGTCGTGCTCATCAGGCAGGTTCCTGTTCTGTGGGAGAGGTGACCGGTGCATCTGGCTCGACGGCTGTCCGCGCGCCGGTCTCGTGAGATTCGATTGCCCGTTGGGCGATGAGGAGCGCTCGGCGTCCTGCCGATGCGGGGACGGGTGGCGGGGACCCAGCACGGAAGGCGGCGAGCATGTCGTCGACGTAACGGTCGAACGTCGCGTGGAAGCTGCGCGCTTCATCGTCGAAGTAGCCGGGCTGCCAGACGGACGCGGTTTCGTCGCCCACACGAGCGAGTTCAAGTGATCGGACTGTGTCGTGGATCACCGCCCGTCCGGTCGTGCCGTTCACCTCGAGCAAATGGGTGTCTCGGTAGGCGTACGAACTGTCGTACGTGCCCAGCACCGTTCCGACCGCACCGTTGTCGAACTCGAGTGCCAACGCAACCGTGCTCCACGCGCTGTACGTCTTGTTCGTCATCTGCGCGGCGACGGAGGTGATCGGTCCGAGGAGGTGTTCGAGCATGTCGAAGGCGTGGCACTGCGTCTCGATGATGTTCTTGTGCGGCGAATCGCCAGGGTTTGCCTCGCCCCCGAAGCGCCAGGTGGCGAAAACAGGGTCACCGATGCTGCCATTCTCGATCGCTCGTCGGGTGCGGCGGACGGGCTCCGCGTAGCGGTGGTTGAAGTCGATCGCGAAGAACGTGTCCTGCTCCGCCGCGGCAGCCAGCAACGTATCCGCCTGGTGGAGGTCGAACACGAGGGGCTTCTCAACCAGCAACGGGATGCCGTGCTCCAGTAGCCGCATCGTCGGTTCGAAGTGCTCCTCGTTGGGCAACGACACGCTGACCAAGTCGGGTCGTTCCGCTTCGATCATCCGGTCGATGTCCGTGTAGGCCCTCGCACCGAGGGTTGCAGCGGCCTTCGCCGTGCGGTCGGGGTGCCGTCCGACCACGGCGACGAGGTCCGTGTCCGCCCGTGCGGCGAACACGCGAGTGTGCTGGCGCCCCCAGCCCCCCGGTCCCACCACCGCAACTCGGAGCGTGCTGGCGGAGCCGCTGCCACCGCGATCCCGACCCCGATGCGTGGTCTGCGTGTTCACGCCTCCTCCTGTTCGATGACGACCTTGCCGGTCTCGCCGGCCAGGAACAGCTCGAACGCCCTGTCGAGCTCCGTGACCGGCAGCCGGTGGGTGATCACTCGTGCGATGAAGTCCTGGTGTTCGCGGAGGAGTTCCAGGTTGCGCGGCAGGTCATCGAAGCGGAAGTACTCGCTACCGAGCACCGCGTGTTCGGGTGCGAGGAGGTCTCGTGACACGTCGAGCGTGACCGTTTCACCGTGACCGACGCATACGAGCACCCCACGCTTGGCGAGGACGTCGAGCGCAGCGCGGCGAGCGACCTGCTTCCCGGAGGAGTCGAACGCGACGTCCGGCTCACCGACCGTACGCATCGCAGCCGGGTCGGAGGCGTCGACGGGGATGCCGCCGAACGTCGCCGCGAAGTCGCGACGCCACGGGGACACATCGCTGATGTGCACCGGTAAGTCCGGACCGAGCAAAAGCTGTGACATCACCAGCAGGCCGAGTCCGATGGGTCCGGCGCCGGAGATGTAGACGGATTCGATGTCAGGCCGCAGCAGCTGCGCCCGTCCGATCGCGTGTCCGCTGGTGCCCATCACGTCGAGCAACATCGTCGCGGTGGTGAAGTCGATGTCGTCGGTGATGGGGAAGAAGTTGGTTTCGTGGACGATCTCGTACGGGCCGAAGCCCCCGTCGTCTGCAATACCCATGTCCGCCCGTTTGTTCAGACACTGGTTCGTCGCACCGAGGAGGCAGCTTCGGCAGCGGCCGCAGTAGTCCATGAGGAACACGACGCCGCGCGTGCCCAGGGGAACCGTGGTGCCTTCGCCGGTCCCGATGACGACGCCGGCCGTCTCGTGGCCGGGCACATTGTCCGCGCCGCCGTACCAGAAGTTGCGGTCGGTGCCACAGATCGCGTTCGCGCGAGGGGCGATCAGGAGCTCGCCCGCGCGCGGCTCCCGGTACCGATGGTCCACGAACTCGATCCGACCGTCGCCGCGGAAGAGGGGGGCCGGAGCGATGATCTCGCTGGTCATGGAACGTCCTTTCGAGGATGGTGAGGGGTCGCGGAATCAGCTCAGCGAGCGGTTGAGTCACTCACTGGCCGGCGATGCCCGTTGTGGCGATGCCGCGGATGATGTGCCGCTGGAAGAGCACGAACACGAGGATCAGCGGCAGCGCTGCGAGAATCGCCTCGGCCATCTGCAACGCGAAGATCACCCCATAACTCGGTGTTACGGTCTGCAACCCGACCGGCAGGGTCATGAGGTTGGGGTTGTTCGTGACGATGAACGGCAGCAGGAAGTTGTTCCACGCCCCGATGAACACGAAGATCCCGACCGCAGCGATGATGGGGCGACTGAGCGGCAGGATGATCTGGCCGAAGACCCGAAGCCGGCTCGCGCCGTCGACCCGAGCCGCTTCCTCCAGTTCCCGGGGCACGTCATCGAAGAACCGTTTGAGCACGAACACCATGACCGGGGCGATTGTCTGCGGCAGGATGATGCCCCAGTAGGTATCGATCATGTGCATCGACCGCAGCTCGTCGAACAGCGGCACGATGAATATCTGGGTCGGCACCATGATCGACCCGACGGTGATCGCGAACAGGGTTCGACGGAACGGGAAGTCAAGGCGTGAGAACGCATACGCGCACAGTGTCGACACGATCAGGGTGATCACTGTGACACCGATCGACACGATCGCGCTGTTCGCCATCCACAACGGCACGCGCCCCGACTCGAACAGCAGCCGGTAGGAGGAGAAGGTGTAGGCGTGGGCGGGGAACAGTGTCACCGGGCTCGCCGAGGCGTCCGTCTCCGACTTCAGTGAAGTGTTCAGGGCCCAGAACAGCGGCACCAACCACACCAAGGCGAGCACCGCCAGGCCGAGGTACGCGAAGAACGTTCCCGCATCGACTCGCCGGTGACGAGGCCGAGGCCGAACGGTGACGTCGTGGAGGGGGCCCTGATCGGTGCGGTCATTGACGATGACGGCGCTCATTTGGTGGTGCCCCTTCGACTGAAGATACTGAATTGCGCGACACTCAGGACGAGGATGATCGCGAAGAAGATGTAGGAGATCGCGGAGGCGTATCCGAGGCGGTAGTTCGAGAAACCTTCGTCGTACACGTACTCCAAGATGGAACGCGTCGAGTTGTTCGGACCTCCGGACGTCATCTGGTAGATCTGGTCGAAGACCTTCACCGAGGCGAGGATCTGCAGCGCGATGACGAGGGCGGTTGTGCGTCCGAGGAGCGGGAGTGTGATCGACCGCACCTGACGCCAGCGACTCGCGCCGTCCATCGCGGCCGCTTCGTACAGCGTCACCGGGATGTTCTGCAATGCGGAGAGGTACAGCAGGAAATTGAAGCCGATCGTCCACCACACGGTCGCGATCGCCACGCCGTTCATGGCGGGTCCCTCCGTCTGGAGCCAGGCCGGGCCGTGGATGTGCAGCGTTCCCAGCAGCGCGTTCACGAGTCCGAGATCGGGGTTGAGCAGCCACACCCAGATCAAGCTGACCACGGTGGAGGCGAACAAGTACGGCATGAACACGGACAGACGCCAGAACCAGACACCGCGAAGGTTCATGTTGATCAGGAGCGCCACGGCCAGTGCGAGGACTACCAGCGGAACGGTGGTGAGGACGGTGAACCACAGGGTGTTGCCGAGGCTCTTCCACATCAGCGGATCGCCGAAGGCCTCGAGGTAGTTGGCGAACCCGACCAGTGCGGGGCCGGCAGCGGAGGCGAGGTTCCGGTCGGTGAACGACAGGTACAGCCCGTAGATGGTCGGCCAGACGAAGAACAGTGCGAAGAGCACGAAGAACGGTGTGACGTACAGCAAGCCGGTGGCATCCCGCCGGCGGTGCCGTCTTGCTCTTGGCGGTGTCGCCACGGGCACGACAGTTGTTGTGGAACCCTGTGTGGTGGTCATCATTGACCTTTCTCTGTCGGGGTTTCAGACCGCGTGACGGACGTAGTTGTCGCTCATCGAGGCGAACGCCTCGAGCGCGGCCTTGACGGACCCGGTGCCCATCAGGGCGCTTTGGATTGACTGTCCGAAGTCGTTCTGCCAGTTCGACCCTGAGCCAGCGAAGGAGAGCTTCGGGTCGTAGTGCAGGAACGTGGCCGTGGACGCGTAGTGGGCGTTCGGCTCGAGTTTGGTGAACGACGGGCGATGCACGACGGGCTGGTAGGCGGGGGTGTGGCCGCCCTGGGCCCAGGTCAGCGAGTTCTTCAGTACGAGCGCGACGGCCTGGTAGCTCGCCTCGCGTCGTTCCTCGTTCAACGCATCCTGATGCGGCAGGACGAACGAGTGGGAGTCGCCCCACACGGCGTCGATACCGGTTCCGAAGAGGTTGGGGATCGGGGAAGCGTCGAGCGCGATCCCCGAAGCCTTCAGCCCGCTCATGTCCCAGACACCGGTGAACATCTCACCCGACTGTTTGGCGGTGAACGCTGAGAACGAGAACCCGTCATCAGAGCGCTGGTTGGCCACGCCGCTGGCGAGGATCTTCTGCATCGCTCCGAGCGCCGTGGCGAAGGCGTCCCGATCGAACAGGAGTTTGTCTCCGCGTGAGGACATCGTCGCGCCGGCCTGACTGTAGAAGGTCCAGAACAGGCGCCACATGTTCGCCCCGTCGCCGAGGTAGCCGTACGACAAGCCGAGCTTGCCCGTGACGCCCTTGAGCGCTCTCGCCTGCTCGATGAACTCATCCACCGTGCTGACCGCCTGCATCGTGCCATCGGGGTTCAAGACCCTTGCTTTGTCCGCGATGTCCTTGTTGAAGAACCGGACGAACGCATGCGAGTCCAGGGCGATGCCATAGACCTTGCCGTTCACGTGCATGCGCCGGAACGTCGGCTTCGTGAAGTCGTTCTCCGTGACCCCGTACTTCGCGAACCGCTCCATCTCCCACGCATCGAACAGGCCGCCTGGAGCGTAACCCTCGAGGCGTGAAAGGTGGGAGATCGCCAGGTCTGGCGGACGGCCTCCGGCGGCCGCCATGGCGAGCTTCGTGTAGTACGGGCTGCCCCAGGCCAACACCGTTTGCTTCACGGTCGCACCAGGATCGATCCGGTTCACCTTCGTCAGGATCGTGTTCATGTTCTGACCATCAGCTCCGGAGAGCAGGTGCCAGAACTGCAACTGGAGGCGACTGGCGGCCGCCGCGGTCAAGGGGTGGGGGTCAGCCAGCACGCCGAGGGTGAGCGCAGCGGCACCGGCGCCGCCGAGCAAGAACCCTCGCCGACTGACCGCGGGTATGGCCTGGATGCCAGGCACAGTTGAGGGGCGTTGCATCATCCACTCCTTCGTGGGGAAGCGCCGTTGCTACGTGGCATCGGCCCGGTCAGGAGCGAGTGTACGGGCGGATTGCTACGTCGCACAAGTATCAGTTGAAGGCGGAAGTCGCAGCCACGGATTCCGGCGTCAGTTGCGCGCGGCGGTGCTTTCCCGGATCTGGAGGCGGAAGGGCACGTGCCGGTGCTGCGGCGCTCGATGCCCTTGGCTCTCGAACTGCTCACGGAGCATCGTGAGAGCGGTGCGCGCGATGACGTCAAGTGATGGGTCGATCGAGGTCAACGTCGGAAGCGACTGACGTGCTTCGAGGGTGTTGTCGAAGCCGATGACTGCCACATCGTCGGGCACCCGGATGCCACGTCGTTGGTAGGCATCGAGCAGGCCCAGCGCGAGCGCGTCATTCATCGCGAACACTCCGTCGGGCGGGTGCGGCAGCGCTAGCAATTGGGCAACCGCGTCGTGGCCGCCCTCATGACTCCACGCGCACTCGATCATGATTGCGTCATCCGCAGACCTCCCGGCATCCCGCAGTGCCGCCGCGTAGCCCTGCCGCCGGAGGGATGCGCTGTCGGAGGGCTGCCCGAGAGCGCCGACCAATGCCACTCGATCACGTCCGGCCTGGAACAGATGCGCAACTGCGGCGCGCGCGGCCTTCCGGTTCGGTATTCCGACGTGATCGACTGGGCCTTCGAACTCGTGGTCCCCCACGAGAACGAGGGGATACGGGGCGCGGGACACGCTGTCGTCGGCGGAACCGATCGTGATGGCACTCATGATCACGCCATCAGTCAGCAGACCATGTCGTCCGTCCAGGATGGCCAACTCCCGATCATGCTGTCC
This sequence comes from Curtobacterium sp. MCBD17_013, assembly GCF_003234565.1. GTDB lineage: Bacteria > Actinomycetota > Actinomycetes > Actinomycetales > Microbacteriaceae > Curtobacterium. The sequence goes on from NZ_QKTU01000002.1 coordinate 163,602, forward strand.
CCCCGTGGTCTCGACGAGGACATCGGTGCCGATACCGCGCGCCTCTGCGATCACCGCCTCGGCAAGATCGGCAAAGTACCGCTCCGCGAAGCCTGGAATCGCGAGCGTGATCGTCCCAGTACGGCCGCTGCGCAATCGACGGGCCGCAACGTTAGGGCGGTAGCCGAGCTCCAGGAGGCTCGCTTCGACGCGCGCTCGGGTCTCGGGCGCCACGTGAACCGAGTTGTTGACCACGTTCGAGACGGTCCGCTGCGACACCCCCGCGTGCCGGGCAACGTCGTGCATACTTACGGCCAAGACGGCCCTTCCCTCTGCTCCAAGCCAGCAGGACCGCGACCGGCAGCCGCGAACAGCTGATCGTCACGAAGCGCCGGAAGCCTGTCGCCCGCGGCGCACCTCACCCAGCGAAAAGGATACCGGCTACCTCCTTGCCCCCGGACCATCCGGACCACGTCGGAACAGAGGTGAAATCGACCACCCAGAGCTCGTTCGGCCGGTCCGCGCGGAAACAGCGCCGCACGTGACCCGATGGCCGGGTTGCACGCTCGTCCGCCTTCGTCGTCATGAACTGCTCTCCCCGCCGAACGCCGCGCAGACCCTGGTTCCGCATCAGGCGCTTCACCCTTCAGCCGGCAACGGTGATGCCCTCCCGGCGTAGCAACCGCCACACCTTCCGCGCACCGCTGATACCGCGGCCCCGGTTCCGGTCCCAGAACACCCGCTCGATCTCGATCAGCAGCGCCTCGTCCGCGATCGTCCGAGCCGACCGCGGCTGGCTCTTGAACGCGTCGTAACCCAGCACCTGTTCGGGCATGACCCCATCATGGCGCTCACCACTGTCGTGCACGCATCGCACAAGTCCCGGGGGGCATGTCAGTGCGGTGTCATGCCTTGGCTCGTGCCGGATCTCAGGTACCGTGGCCACTGGGTTCGACAAGCGCAGAAGAAGTTTCGGCTGATCAGGCCCGGTTTCACGCCTCAGGCCCAAAGCGGCCGAGAAGTCTAGGAGACTCCATGACGAACGCCGTTCCCGGCCGCGTCCACGCGGGCGCCAGCCGACCCGTGCTCGCGGACCGTATCCGCTCCCGCGGCCTCGCGACCGACGCGGCACTCGTCGCGGGCGGCGCGCTGTTCACCGCGGCCATGGCGCAGGTCGAGGTCCCGATGTGGCCGGTGCCCATCACCGGGCAGACGCTCGCCGTGGTGCTCGTCGGTGCGACCCTCGGCGCCCGCCGCGGTGCGATCTCGATGCTGCTCTACATGGTGGCCGGGCTCGCCGGAGCGCCGTTCTTCGCGGACATGACCGGTGGCCTGCACGCGCTCGCGGTGCCGAGCTTCGGGTACGTCATCGGCTTCGTCCCCAGCGCTGCCGCGATCGGGTGGCTCGCGCGCAGGAACTGGGACCGTCGCTTCGTCCGCGGCGTGATCGCCTTCACGCTCGCGAGCGCCATCCCCTTCGTGACCGGTCTGCCGTACCTGGCGGTGGTCCTCGGCCAGCTGGGTGCGCCGCACGACCTCGCCACCGTGTTCCGCCTCGGACTCGCCCCGTTCGTCGTCGGTGGCATCGCCAAGGCGGTCATCGCCGCCGGCGTCCTCCCCCTGGCGTGGCGCGCCATCGGCCGCCGCTCCCACTGATCGGCCCGACACGGACGGACGGGAGGCCCGGTACCAGCTGGTACCGGGCCTCCCGTCCGTTCGTATGTCGGCTGGCGTCAGATGGCGAAGCCGAGCGCCCGCATCATCTCGCGACCGTCGTCGGTGATGCGCTCCGGCCCCCACGGCGGCATCCAGACCCAGTTGATGCGGAAGGCGTCGACGATGCCGTCGAGCGCGTTCGCGGTGTCGTTCTCGATGACGTCGGTGAGCGGGCACCCGGCGCTCGTGAGCGTCATGCTGATGATGAGGGCGTTCGCGTCATCGTCCCACGCGAGGTCGTAGACCAGACCGAGGTCGACGACGTTGACGCCGAGCTCCGGGTCCGAGACCTCCTTCAGCGCCTCGGCGACCTCGTCGAACTTCTGTGGTGACAGCGTGGTGATCATCAGGCCCTCGCGGCGGCGGCGACGTAGCGGTCGTAGCCCTCGTTCTCGAGGCGCTCAGCGAGCTCCGGCCCGCCCTGCTCAGCCACCCTGCCCGCGACGAACACGTGCACGAAGTCGGGCTTGATGTAGCGGAGGATGCGCGTGTAGTGCGTGATGAGCAGGACGCCCATGTCGGTCGCGGCCTTCGCGCGGTTGACGCCCTCCGAGACGATCTTCAGCGCGTCGACGTCGAGGCCGGAGTCGGTCTCGTCGAGCACGGCGAACTTCGGCTTGAGGAGCTCGAGCTGCATGATCTCGTGGCGCTTCTTCTCGCCGCCCGAGAAGCCCTCGTTCACGTTGCGCTCGGCGAAGGCGCTGTCCATCTTGAGGTCCGCCATGGAGCGACGGAGGTCGGACACCCAGCCGCGGAGCGCCGGAGCCTCACCGTCGATCGCCGTCTTCGCGGTGCGCAGGAAGTTCGACACCGTGACACCGGGGATCTCGACGGGGTACTGCATGGCGAGGAACAGACCGGCGCGGGCACGCTCGTCCACGCTCATCTCGAGGACCTCCTGCCCGTCGAGGAGGATCGAGCCTCCGTCGACGTTGTAGCGGGGGTGGCCGGCGATCGTGTAGGCGAGCGTCGACTTGCCGGATCCGTTCGGACCCATGATCGCGTGGATCTCGCCCTCGTTGATGGTGAGGTCGACGCCCTTGAGGATCTCCTTCTTGCCCTGATCGGTGTCGATCGAGACCTGGAGACCGCGGATTTCGAGAGTGGACATGCGTGTTCCTTCGGTGGTCAGTTGTCGGCGCGGACGTCGGACGTGTCGACGTACACGTCGCCGTCGATGATCGAGACCCGGTAGACGGGCACCGGTTCGTACGCCGGGAAGTTGAGGGGCTTGCCGCTGGTGAGCTCGAACTTCGAGCCATGGGCCCAGCACTCGAGCGCACCGTCCTCGACGAAGCCCTCGGACAGCGAGATGTCGCCGTGCGTGCAGGTGTCACCGATGGCGTGCACGGTGCCCGCCGAGTCCTTGACGACGGCGACGGGAGCGCCGTCGACGACGACCCGCATCGGGCTGTCGACCGCGATCTCCGACTCGGAGCAGACCTTCGTGGCCATCAGGCGAGGTCCCCGTGCTCCGTGCGGCCGCCGGCGAGCTCCTGCTCGATGGCGCGGACGAGGCGTTCCTCCAGGTCGGGGTCCCCGATCTTCTGCACGACGTCGACGAGGAACCCGAGCACGACGAGGCGGCGGGCCTCGTCCTCGGTGATCCCGCGGGACTGCAGGTAGAACAGGTGCTCGTCGTCGAAGCGTCCCGTGGCGCTCGCGTGCCCGGCGCCCTGGATGTCGCCGGTCTCGATCTCGAGGTTCGGGATGCTGTCGGCCCGCGTGCCCTCGGAGAGCACGAGGTTGCGGTTCTGCTCGTAGCTGTCGGTGCCCGCGGCGGGACGCCCGATGAGCACGTCGCCGATCCAGACGGTGTGCGCGCCCTCGCCCTGCAACGCGCCCTTGTAGTTGACGCGGCTCCGGGTGTTCGGGGCGTCGTGGTTGACGTACACCTGCTGCTCGATGTACTGCCCGGCGTCGGCGAAGTAGACGCCGTACATCTCGGTGTCGCCGCCCTGCGCACCGAGGCGCGTCGACGGGTTGATCCGGACCACGTCCCCGCCGAGCGAGACGACCACGTGCTTGAGGAAGGCGTCGCGCCCGACCTGGGCGAAGTGGGTCCCGACGTGGACGGCGTCGTCGTCCCAGTCCTGCACGGCGACGACGGTGAGCCGCGCGCCGTCCTCGACCACGATCTCGACGTTCTCGCTGAGGAGCGCCGAGCCCGTGCTGTTCACGATGACGATGCCCGTGCTGTTCGCCTCGGCGGTGATCACCGTGTGGGCCGCGCGGGGCTCCGAGCCCATCGCCGACCGCGTGATCGTGACGTGCCCCGGCTCGTCGCCACGCACCGTGATCGCGAGCACCGCGTCGCGTGCACTCCACGCCGCCGCGGACGCCCGGTCCTCCGGGAGACCCGCGCTGCCGACCCGCTCGTCGTCGCTCCGGACCCAGTCGATGTGTGTCCCGCCCGACTCGCGGGCGAGGAAGGGGTACGCCGCACCGTCGAGATCACCGTCGAGGAGCGGCCGGATCTTCGCGAGGGGTGCGAACTTCCAGTTGACCTCGCGACCGGTGACCGCCGGGAACGCGTCGACGTCTGCCGACGCGAACCGCTCGGACCGCGTCTGCACCGGGACGCGCGTGTCCCACCCGCCGTCGGAGTGGGCTCGCGCTCCGTGTTGTTCGGTCCCGCCCGCAGGCTCGACCGGCTGGTCGATGCGCGGCTGCACGTCGGTCTGGGGCTGGGGGCTGGTGGCGGACATCTAGCCGACGGATCCTTCCATGCTCATCTCGATGAGCTTGTTGAGTTCGAGCGCGTACTCCATCGGGAGCTCCCGGGCGATCGGTTCGATGAAGCCACGGACGATCATCGCCATCGCCTCGTCCTCGGGCAGGCCCCGCGACATGAGGTAGAACAGCTGCTCCTCGCTGACGCGCGACACCGTGGCCTCGTGACCGAGCTGGACGTCGTCCACCCGGATGTCGATCGCCGGGTACGTATCCGACCGCGACACCGTGTCCACGAGCAGCGCGTCGCAGCGGACCGTGTTGGCGGCGTGATGGGCGTCCGGATCGACCCGGACCTCACCGCGGTAGCCCGCGCGGCCCCCACCGCGGGCGATCGACTTCGAGACGATCGACGACGTGGTGTACGGCGCCATGTGGATCATCTTCGCGCCGGCGTCCTGGTGCTGACCCGGACCCGCGAACGCGACCGAGAGGGTCTCGCCCTTGGCGTGTTCACCGGCCAGGTAGATCGACGGGTACTTCATCGTGACCTTCGAGCCGATGTTCCCGTCGATCCACTCCATCGTCGCGCCCTCGTGGGCGATCGCACGCTTCGTGACGAGGTTGTAGACGTTGCTCGACCAGTTCTGGATCGTCGTGTAGCGCACGCGCGCGTTCTTCTTGACGATGATCTCGACGACCGCCGAGTGCAGCGAGTCCGACTTGTAGATCGGGGCCGTGCAGCCCTCGATGTAGTGCACGTACGAGTCCTCGTCCGCGATGATCAGGGTCCGCTCGAACTGGCCCATGTTCTCGGTGTTGATCCGGAAGTACGCCTGCAGCGGGATCTCGACGTGGACGCCCTTCGGGACGTAGACGAACGAACCGCCCGACCAGACGGCCGTGTTCAGCGCCGCGAACTTGTTGTCGCCGGCCGGGATCACGGTGCCGAAGTACTCCTCGAAGAACTCGGGGTGTTCGCGGAGCGCCGTGTCCGTGTCCATGAAGATCACGCCCTGGGCCTCGAGGTCCTCGCGGATCTGGTGGTAGACGACCTCGGACTCGTACTGAGCCGCGACGCCCGCCACGAGACGCTGCCGCTCGGCCTCGGGGATGCCCAGGCGCTCGTACGTGTTGCGGATGTCCTCGGGGAGGTCCTCCCACGACTGCGCCTGCTTCTCGGTCGAGCGCACGAAGTACTTGATGTTGTCGAAGTCGATCCCGGTGAGGTCCGCGCCCCACGTCGGCATCGGCTTGCGGCCGAAGAGCTGCAGGCCCTTGAGCCGGTTCTTGAGCATCCACTCGGGCTCGGACTTGAGCCGGGAGATGTCGGTGACCACCTCTTCGGAGAGACCACGGCGGGCGGAGGCGCCAGCGGCGTCGGGGTCGGCCCAGCCGAACTCGTACTGGCCGAGCCCTTCGAGCTCGGGACGGTCGATGAGCACGTCGGACATGGTCTCCCTCTATCTCTCTTCGGGCCGTTCGGTCCGTTGGACGACAACGCCGGGGTCTCCGGCACCATTCCTCGGACGCCGTCCGCGGTACCGGCCGTCTGACGATGGTCGCACCGGCTCCGGCCATCAGCGACGATGTGCGGCGGTTTCGAAGCCCGGAGTCAACTTCCAGCGCTCCGCTGAATACACTTGACTGCTCCGTCCCCGTCCGCCGGCCCCTGCGGGCCGACCCGCGGGGCCGTCGTGCCGAACCCGCTGAGTCTACAGGTTCGACCCCCGGAACAACAGGAAGGCACCCACTCCGTGACACGCGTCGGGACCCCGATCGACCGATCCACGCCGACCCGGTGGTGGGGGCTCCCCCGCACGGTCGACGCACGGGTCGTCGTCCTGGCCTGGGCGTCGTTCGTGATCGAGGTCGTGCTCATCGGCACGGGCGGGCTCGTCCGCCTCACCGCGTCCGGACTCGGCTGCCCGACGTGGCCCGAGTGCACGAGCGGCTCCTTCGTCACGACACCCGAGATGGGCCTCCACGGGGTCATCGAGTTCGGCAACCGGCTCCTGACGTTCGTGCTCGTCGTGATCGCGATCGCCATGTTCCTCGCCGTCGTGCGACTCCGACGCACGCGGCCCGAGCTCTTCTGGCTCGCGTTCGCCCAGGGCGCGAGCATCCCCCTCCAGGCCGTGGTCGGCGGCATCAGCGTGCTGACGAACCTCAACCCGTACGTCGTCGGTCTGCACTTCGTCATCTCGACCGCGCTCGTGTCCATCACGGCCCGCCTCGTCTACCGCTCCCTCAACGGTCCGCGGCGCCCCGGCACACTCGTCCCCCGCTGGTACCGGACGGTCGTGGACGCCCTCATGGGCGCCGTCGCGGTGACGGTCCTGCTCGGGATCCTCACGACGGGATCGGGGCCGCACGCCGGCGCGGGCGAGTCGGTGCAGGGCGGCAAGCTCGTCCGGACGGGCTTCGACCCGGCGGTCATCGAGGACCTCCACGCGGTCCCCGCCTTCGCGGTCTTCGCGTTGACGCTGGTCCTGCTCGTCGCCGCGGTGCGACTCCGCATCTCGAGCCGCTGGGTGCTGCTCCTGCTCGTCGTCGAGTTCGTGCAGATCGCCGTCGGCATCACGCAGGCCCGCAGCGCGCTCCCCGTCGGTCTCGTCGGGACCCACATGGTCCTGGCCGGGTTGCTCGTCGGTGCCACGACCGCGGTGTCGCTGTCCTCGCACCCGAGCGCTGGCCGGGACGCCGTCCGGTCCTGAGCGCCGGCACTGGCTGCGCTGCGCCCCGGCCCGGAGGCCCGCTGGCAGCTGAGCGGTGCCAGCGGACGACCCGCCTCCCGGCCGCCACGCCGGACTGGAGGCGCACTGTCAGCCGGTCCCGCGCCTCCCGTCGGCTGCGCCACCCACGCGCGGCGGGACAGGGACTGCCAGCCGGTGGCGGTCCTCCGGATGCACCGACGGCGTCGGGCGCGACCGCGCCCCGCGTCGCCCGGACCGCTACCGCGTCAGGGCGTTCTGCATCCGGACCGCTACCGCGTCAGGGCGTTCTGCAGGAGCGGATCGATGCCCACCGCCAGGAACAGGAGCGTCAGGTAGATGATCGAACTCCGGAACACGCGCATCGGGTGCACCTGCTCGACGTGCTGGATCGCCCGGCCGTACAGCTGGTGGGACTCGACGACGAACCACGCGCCGGCCGCGAGGGCGACGACCGTGTACAGGACGCCCATGTGCGCCACGGGCACGAGCATCACCGAGCAGACGACGGTCGCCCAGGCGTAGAGCACGACCTGCAGCCCGACGACCGTGCGCCCGCGGACGACCGCGAGCATCGGCACGCGCGCCGCGGCGTAGTCGTCGCGGTACTTCATCGAGAGCGGCCAGTAGTGTGGCGGCGTCCAGAGGAAGATGACGCCGAACAGGATGACCGGTGCCCAGCTGAGCGAGTCCGTCACCGCTGCCCAGCCGATGAGCACCGGCATGCAGCCCGCGACGCCGCCCCAGACGATGTTCTGCGGCGTCCGACGCTTGAGCCAGAGCGTGTAGAACACGACGTACAGCAGGATCGCCCCGACGCTGAGCGCCGCCGCGAGCCAGTTCACCAGGAGCCCGAGCTCGAGCGTCGACGCGATCGAGAGCGCCCACGAGAAGACGAGGGCCTCGCGGTCCGAGACCGCACCGGTGACGAGCGGACGGTCGCTCGTGCGCTTCATGACCCTGTCGATGTCGCGGTCGATGTAGCAGTTGAACGCCGAGGCGCCGCCGGCGGACATCGCGCCCCCGATGAGCGTCCACAGGACCAGCCAGAGGTCCGGCACACCGCGAGCCGCCAGGAACATCGTCGGCGCGGTGGTGACGAGCAACAGCTCCATCACGCGCGGCTTGGTCAGGGCGACGTAGGCGCGCAGTTTGCGGACGAGTGTCGGTTGGACGATCTCGGGCCGGGTCACGACGGCTGTCGGCATGGAACCTCTGTCTCGGGGAGTGGGCACCCGCGTCGGAGACCGGGCCGCCTCCCACTTTACGTGATGGTCCCCGCGGGCACGCTCGCGATGGTCCCCGCGGGCACGCTCGCGTCGCACCGGCTCCGCCGACGGCTGAACGCCGACTGAGTGCGTCTTCACTATGCTGGGAGACGCCTGCCCGCAGTGTGCCCGACGTCGTGCGCACCAGCGCACTCAGGGCCGCCGGACCACCCGACGACCACGGGACCCGGGTGGGCGTCATGTCCGTGCGGGAGCACGAGCCCTCGCACATGTCGCATCAAGAAGGGTCAATCCACCAGTGGCTGAATTCACATGGGATTCCATCGACAAGAAGGCCGTCGACACGGCCCGCGTGCTCGCCGCCGACGCCGTCGAGAAGGCGGGCAACGGCCACCCCGGCACCGCGATGAGCCTCGCCCCGCTCGCCTACCTGCTCTTCCAGAAGGTGATGCGGCGCGACCCGAGTGACAGCACCTGGATCGGCCGCGACCGCTTCATCCTGTCGGCCGGACACGCCTCGATCCTCCAGTACGTGCAGTTCTACCTCGGTGGGTACGGCCTCGAGCTCGAGGACCTCGAGCACCTCCGCAAGTGGGGCTCGAAGACCCCGGGTCACCCGGAGTACGGCCACACCGACGGCGTCGAGATCACCACCGGTCCCCTCGGCCAGGGTCTCGCCTCGGCGGTCGGCTTCGCCTACGCGCAGCGCTTCGAGCGGGGCCTGTTCGACCCCGACACCGCGCCCGGTCAGAGCCCGTTCGACCACTTCACCTACGTCGTCAGCGGTGACGGCGACAACCAGGAGGGCGTGACGAACGAGGCCGCCTCGCTCGCCGGCCACCAGGAGCTCGGCAACCTCATCGTCTTCTACGACTCCAACCAGATCTCGATCGAGGACGACACCGACATCGCCTTCACGGAGGACGTCGCGGCACGGTACGAGGCGCTCGGTTGGCACGTGCAGCACGTCGACTGGAAGAAGACCGGCGAGTACTCCGAGGACGTCGAGGCGCTGTACGCCGCCGTCGAGGCCGCCAAGGCCGAGACCGTCAAGCCGTCGCTCATCGTCCTCAAGACGATCATCGGATGGCCCTCGCCGAAGAAGCAGAACACGGGCAAGATCCACGGGTCGGCCCTCGGCGCGGACGAGCTCGCGGGCCTCAAGGAGGTCCTCGGATTCGATCCGGAGAAGACGTTCGAGGTCGCTCCCGAGGTGCTCGAGCACACCCGCGGCGCGGTCGAGCGTGGCCAGGCCGAGCACGCCGAGTGGCAGCAGGCGTTCGACGCCTGGGCCGCGGCGAACGCCGAGAAGAAGGCACTGTTCGACCGGGTCCAGGCGCAGGAGCTGCCCGAGGGCCTCGAGCAGGCGCTCCCGGTGTTCGAGCCGGGCAAGGACGTCTCGACGCGTGCGGCCTCCGGCAAGGTGATCAACGCGATCGCCGCGCTCATGCCCGAGTTCTGGGGTGGCTCGGCCGACCTCGCCGAATCGAACAACACCACGATCGAGGAAGCCAAGTCGTTCGTCCCGACGAAGTTCTCGACCAAGATGTGGAAGGGCGACCCGTACGGTCGCGTCCTGCACTTCGGCATCCGCGAGCACGCCATGGGCTCGATCCTCTCCGGCATCGTGCTGCACGGGAACACCCGCCCCTTCGGCGGCACCTTCCTCATCTTCAGCGACTACATGCGCCCGGCGGTCCGCCTCGCATCCCTCATGAAGGCGCCGGCCATCTACGTGTGGACGCACGACTCCGTGGCCCTCGGTGAGGACGGCCCGACCCACCAGCCGATCGAGCAGCTCACCGCACTCCGCGCGATCCCGGGGCTCGACGTCGTGCGACCGGCCGACGCCAACGAGGTCGCGTACGCCTGGCTCGCGATGCTGTCGCGTCGCGAGGGCCCGGCCGGCATCGCGCTGAGCCGACAGAACCTCCCGGTCTTCGAGCGCGGTGACGGCGACGCCACCGGCGACACCTTCGCCTCGGCGAAGAACGTCGCCAAGGGCGCGTACGTGCTCGCCGAGGCGCCGAACGGGACGCCGGACGTGATCCTCATCGCGACCGGCTCCGAGGTCCAGATCGCGGTCGCGGCTCGGGAGCAGCTCAAGGCCGAGGGCGTGAACGCGCGCGTCGTGTCCGCCCCGAGCCTCGAGTGGTTCATGGCCCAGCCGGAGGAGTACCGCGAGAGCGTGCTCCCGTCGGCGATCACCGCGCGCGTCTCGGTCGAGGCGGGCATCGCGATGAGCTGGCGAGACATCGTCGGCGACAAGGGCCGCAGCGTGTCGATCGAGCACTTCGGCGCCTCGGCGGACTACCAGACGCTCTACAAGGAGTTCGGTCTCACGGCAGAGGCCGTGGTCGCCGCCGCGAAGGAGACCATCGCGGCGTCCTGAGCCAGGAGGGCCGGGTCCGGTTCACCGGACCCGGCCCCTTCCTCGTCGGACGACGACACCACCAGACCGGACCCGCCCCGGCAGCTCGCCAGGGAACGGGTCGATGACGAAAGAGATGAAGCGAGAAATGACTGACACCACCCCCACCGCCGCGCTCTCCGCTGCGGGCGTGAGCATCTGGCTCGACGACCTGTCGCGCGAGCTGCTCCAGACCGGACGACTCGACAAGCTCATCGCCGACCGGAACGTCGTCGGTGTGACGACGAACCCGACGATCTTCGCGTCGGCCCTCGCCAAGGGCGAGCGGTACGACGACCAGGTCAAGGAGCTCGCCGCGGCGGGCACCTCGGTCGTCGACGCGATCTTCGAGATCACGACGCGCGACGTCGCCGACGCCAGCGACAAGTTCCGGTCGATCTACGAGTCGTCGAACGGCTTCGACGGCCGCGTGTCGATCGAGGTCGAGCCCGGTTACGCGCACGACGCGGCCGAGACCATCAAGGAGGCGAAGTTCCTGCACGAGAAGGTCGGCAAGGAGAACGTCCTCATCAAGATCCCGGCGACGATCGAGGGCCTCGAGGCCATCACCGAGGTCATCGGTGCCGGCATCAGCGTCAACGTGACCCTCATCTTCAGCCTCGAGCGCTACCGCGCCGTCATCGACGCCTACCTCGGTGGGCTCGAGAAGGCGAAGGCCGCCGGCCACGACCTCTCGAAGATCCACTCGGTGGCGTCCTTCTTCGTGTCGCGCGTCGACACCGAGATCGACAAGCGCCTCGACGCGATCGGCTCCGACGAGGCGAAGGCGCTCAAGAGCAAGGCCGGCATCGCCAACGCGCAGCTCGCGTACCAGGTGTTCGAGCAGGCGTTCGCTTCCGAGCGCGCCAAGGGCCTGCTCGAGGCCGGTGCGAACCCGCAGCGTCCGCTCTGGGCCTCGACCGGTGTCAAGGACCCGTCGCTCCCCGACACGCTCTACGTCGTCGAGCTCGTCGCACCCCAGACCGTCAACACGATGCCGGGCAAGACCCTCGAGGCCACGTTCGACCACGCCGAGGTCCGCGGTGACACCATCACGGGCTCCTACGACGCGGCCAACCAGGTCATGGACCAGCTCGCGGCGGTCGGCATCGACTACGACGACGTCGTGGCGCTCCTCGAGAAGGAGGGCGTGGACAAGTTCGACGTCTCCTGGGGTGAGCTCGTCGACACCGTGAAGACCGCACTCGAAGGGGCGAAGTGACGGTTTCCATCGCCGCTTCGGGCGACGCAGCGACTGCGATCGAGACCGTGGTGTCCCGAGTCGTCACCGATCAGGTGGCCTCGGGCATCACGGTCGAGGTCGGACCGCTGTGTGGCCCGGAGGCCGAGTCCGAGGCGTCACGGCGCCGCGGCTGGGTCGAGGCGGTCTCGGCGTCGCGCCTGCTCGTGGAGCAGGTCGCGGCACTGAGGTCGGAACTGCAGGACGAGGGCGTCGACCACGTCGTCCTCGAGGGCATGAGCGGTTCGTCGCTCGCGCCCGAGATCATCGAACGGACGAACGACATCGAGCTCGTCGTCCTCGACGCCGGCGATCCCGCGCCGGGGCGATCGGCCGTCGGCGCGGCGCTCGAGCACGGATCGTGGCTCGAGCGGACCCCACGAGGGGCTGTCGACCGCGTCTCCACCGCCGACCCCGAGGTGGGCGGGCAGTACGAGGTGGGCGGGCAGTACTCGAGTGCCGTGCTCGCAGGCACCGATCCCCTCCGGGACGCGACCGAGATCGTCCCGGACGGCACCCGGAGCCGGAAGCCCCGGACTTCGTGGAACTGGGCGTCGCGATCCCGGACCGTCCGTCCACCTTCGGTCAGCTCGTCCAGGCCCAGGCAGCCCGTGACGCGAGCGTGCTCGCGGCACGGGGTCGCCCGGTCCTGACGCTGACCGTCTCCGACGTCGAGGTCGCGGCACCCATCATCGCCGCGGCCCTGCGTCCCCAGAACATCGAAGGAGCTCACCGACACATGTCACCGGTGGCCATCACTCCGGAGCACAATCCGCTCCGACTGCCGTCCGACCGACGCCTGAACCGGATCGCGGGCCCCAGCGCCCTCATCATCTTCGGAGTCACGGGGGACCTCTCCCGCAAGAAGCTGATGCCCGCGGTCTACGACCTCGCGAACCGCGGGCTGCTCCCGCCCGGCTTCGCGTTGGTCGGGTTCGCCCGGCGCGACTGGGAGGACCAGGACTTCTCGCAGGTGGTCCACGACGCCGTGCGGGACTACTCGCGGACGCCGTTCGACGAGGCCGTCTGGCACCAGCTCGCGCAGGGCATCCGGTTCGTCCAGGGGTCGTTCGACGACCCGGAGGCGTTCCGACAGCTCAAGGAGACCGTCGACGAACTCGACGCCGAGCGCGGGACCATGGGCAACCACGCGTTCTACCTATCGATCCCGCCCAAGGCGTTCCCGGTGGTCACGGAGCAGCTCAAGCGCTCCGGCCTCACCGAGAAGCCCGACGAGGCCTGGAGCCGGGTGGTCATCGAGAAGCCGTTCGGCTCGGACCTCACGACGGCGCGGGAACTCAACGCGATCGTCGAGACCGTGTTCGCGCCGGACGACGTCTTCCGGATCGACCACTACCTCGGCAAGGAGACCGTCCAGAACATCCTGACGCTCCGCTTCGCCAACCAGATGTACGAGCCGCTGTGGAACGCGAACTACGTGGACCACGTCCAGATCACCATGGCCGAGGACATCGGCGTGGCGGGTCGGGCTGCGTACTACGACGGCATCGGTGCGGCGCGCGACGTCATCCAGAACCACCTGCTGCAGCTCCTCGCGCTCACGGCGATGGAGGAGCCGGTCTCGTTCAAGGCGGGGGATCTCCGCGCCGAGAAGGAGAAGGTCCTGTCCGCGGTGCGGCTGCCGGCCGACCTCGCGACGGCGACCTCGCGCGGCCAGTACGCCGGCGGGTGGCAGGGTGGCGAGAAGGTGCTCGGGTTCCTCGAGGAGGCCGGGATGAACCCGGAATCCACCACTGAGACCTTCGCGGCGATCAAGCTCGGCATCGCGACGCGCCGGTGGGCCGGAGTCCCGTTCTACCTGCGGGCCGGCAAGCGCCTCGGCCGACGCGTGACCGAGATCGCGATCGTGTTCAAGCGGGTGCCGGAGGAGATCTTCGGCATCGGTGAGCGCTCGCCCCTCGGCCAGAACGCACTGGTCATCCGTGTGCAGCCCGACGAGGGTGTGACGCTGCGGTTCGGTTCGAAGGTCCCGGGCGTCGGTACGCACGTGCGCGACGTGACCATGGACTTCGGCTACGGGCACGCGTTCACCGAGGCGAGCCCCGAGGCGTACGAGCGGCTCATCCTCGACGTGCTCCTCGGCGACCCGCCGCTGTTCCCCCGTCACCAGGAGGTCGAGCTCTCCTGGAAGATCCTCGACCCGATCGAGGAGTTCTGGGCGACCCAGGGTCAGCCCGAGCAGTACCGTCCCGGCACGTGGGGTCCGGCGTCCGCCGATGCCCTGCTCGCCCGCGACGGCCGGAGTTGGAGGCGTCCATGAAGATCGATCTGCCGAACACCACGGTTTCGAAGATCCAGAAGTCCCTCATCCGCATCCGTGAGGAGGGCGGCGCGGTCGCACTCGGACGGGTGCTCACGCTCATCGTCGCGACCTCGCTCGGTCACGAGGAAGAAGCGATCGAGGCGGCCAACGAGGCCTCTCGCGAGCACCCGATGCGAGTCGTGATCGTGTCCCGGAACGAGGGTGACCGGAAGTCCCCGGGGCGCCTCGACGCGCAGATCCGAGTCGGAAGCGACGCCGGTGCGAGCGAGGTCATCGTCCTCCGGGCCTACGGCGAGACGGCGTCGGACGAGGAAGGCCTCGTCACGGGGCTCCTGCTGCCCGACGCGCCGGTCGTCGCCTGGTGGCCGGAGCGCGCTCCGGAGACCCCCGCGGACTCCGCACTCGGCCGGATCGCCCAGCGCCGGATCACCGACGCCGCCAACCAGCCGGACCCGCGGGTCGCGATCGAGGCGCTCGGGGCCTCGTACACGCCCGGTGACACCGACTTCGCGTGGACACGCTTGACCCTCTGGCGGAACCAGCTGGCTGCCGTGCTCGACCAGCCACCCTACGAGCCGGTGACCGCCGTGGAGGTCTCGGGTGCCAGCGACTCACCCTCCACCCACCTGCTCGCCGGATGGCTGCAGCTGCAGCTCCAGGTCCCCGTCACCCAGGTGACCTCGCCGCGGGCCACGGGCTCGAGCGGGATCCACGGTGTGACGTTGACGCGCGAGTCGGGGGACATCGTCCTCGAGCGGTCACTCGTCGATGTCGCGACGCTGTCGCAGCCGGGACAGCCGGTCCACGACCTGTCGCTGCCGCGCCGGAGTCTCCGGGACTGTCTCGCGGAGGAACTCCGTAGACTCGATCCCGACGTGCTCTTCGGAGACGTCGTCAAGCACGGAGTCCGCCAGCTCGGCGACACCGTCGCCGGCTGATCGACCGCGTCAGTCGCAATCGAAACGGAGTCACGTGACCAACGAACGACGGGTGCTGGTGCACCCGGACAAGCAGGCCCTCGGCGCGTCGGTCGCCGCTCGCTTCATCACGAAGATCATCGACGTCATCGACGACCAGGGGCAGGCGTCCATCGCCATCTCGGGTGGTTCGGTGTCGACGCTGGTCCTCGCAGCGATCGGGCAGTCTCCCGCCCGCGAGAGCGTGGACTGGGCGAAGGTCCACGTCTGGTGGGTCGACGAGCGATGGGTCCCGAAGGGCGACGCCGACCGGAACGACACCGGCACGGAGTCGGACTTCTTCGCCCACGTGTCCATCCCGGACGACAACATCCACCGGATGCCGTCGAGCGATGAGGGCCTGACGATCGACGAGGCCGCAGCCAAGTACGCCGAGGAGCTGGCCGGTTCGGCATCGTCCGACGCGATGGCGCCGAGCTTCGACATCACCCTCCTCGGTGTCGGGCCCGACGGCCACACGGCGTCGCTGTTCCCGGAGTTCCCGCAGCTGGCCATCACCGACCGCAGCGTCGTTCCCGTCGACGACTCCCCCAAGCCGCCGCCGCAGCGGCTCACCCTCACCTACCCGGTGATCAACGCGTCGCAGCGCGTCTGGGTGGTCTTGTCCGGCGCCGAGAAGGCTTCGGTGCTGGGTCTCGCCCTGGCCGGCGCCTCGGTCGAGGACGTCCCCGTCGGCGGTGTGCAGGGTCGGAAGCGGACCGTGTTCTTCATCGATCAGGACGCCGCGCGCGACGTGCCAGAGAACCTCATCGCGTCGACGTACTGACGTCCGCACAGCGTCGTCCGACGGCCCCGGTGCTCCCTCGAGGAGCACCGGGGCCGTCCTCGTTCCCCGAGCGCCAAGCTCCGCCCGAGGCCGCCGGATGGTCGCCCATGGGCGAGACGGACCCGGCGATCGCCGGGACGACGAAGCCCCGGCCTCCCGCGATGGGAGCCGGGGCTTCGTCGACGGGCGACGCCGCGGGCTATTCCGACTTGAGCGTCCCGCGACGAGCTCGGAGCTGCTGGAGCGCTTCCTCCAGGAGCTGCGCAGCTTCCTCTTCGGTACGACGCTCCTTGACGTACGCGAGGTGCGTCTTGTACGGCTCGGTCTTGGTCACGAGGGGTGGGTTGTCCTTGTCACGCCCGGCCGGGAGACCCGACGACGGTGAGTCGATGACCTCGGGGATCTCCTCGTCCGGCAGACCGGCGGCGAAGTACCGCACGGTCTCGTTGCCGAGCGCGTCCCAGTACGAGATCGCCACTCGGTCCGCCTGGATGCCGCGGTCCTGCTCCCCCATCGGGCCCGCGCCGACGCGTGACCCTCGGATTGCACTGCCTCCGGATGCCATGTATTCAGCTCCCCGCCGTGAACTTGCTGATGAGACCGAGCACGATGATGCAGACGATCCACACCAGCCCGAGGATCACCGTGATCCTGTTGAGGTTCCGCTCTGCGACGCCGGACGCTCCGAGATTGCTCGTCACGCCACCGCCGAACATGTCGGAGAGACCGCCGCCGCGACCGCGGTGCAGGAGGATGAGCAGCGTCAGCAGGAGGCTCGTGATGGCGAGCAGCACCTGGAGGACGACCTGGAGGATGACCACGCGGACCCTTTCGTGTCAGTCAGCTGTACGAGTATAACGGCACGGCCACGCCGAACAGCGCGCCGGACCGGGAACGTGAGGCACGGTACCGGCCGGAGTCGAGCCTCCCGGGCGGTGCCGGGCCGGCTGCCACGGCATGCGGAGGAACGCGTCCGGCACCGAGGTGTGGCCCGAGGCGAGACGTGCGGCCCGAGACGTGCGGCCCGCACCGACGGTGGTCAGAGGCCGACGTGCTGCCGGAAGCGGCAGATGGCCGCGAACTCGGCGACGTCGAGGCTCGCGCCGCCGACGAGGGCGCCGTCGATGTCGGGCTCCCGCATGAACCCCGCGATGTTGCCGGACTTCACGGAACCGCCGTAGAGCACCCGAGTGCTCGCGGCGATGTCGTCGCCCCATGCGGTCGCGATCGCACGACGGAGCGCGGCGCAGTCGTCCTGCGCCTGCTCGGGCGTCGCGGCCTGACCGGACCCGATGGCCCACACGGGCTCGTACGCCACCACGATCTCGGCGGCGGGCACGGCGCGGAGCACCACCTCGAGCTGCTCGACCGGTACCTTGCCGGCACCGTGGGACTCCCGGTCCTCGGCGGTCTCACCCACGCACACGACCGGAACCAGGCCGTGCCGGAGCGCCGCGGCCGTCTTCTCCGCGACGATCTCGTCGGTCTCCCCGTGTTCGGTCCGCCGCTCCGAATGCCCCACGATCACGTACGTCGCGTCGAGGGCGGCGAGGAACGCCCCGCTGACCTCGCCCGTGTGCGCGCCGGACGAGTGCCGTGAAAGGTCCTGTCCGCCGAAGCGGATGCGCAGCTTGTCCGCCGAGACGAGCGTCTGCACGCTCCGCAGGTCCGTGAACGGCGGGAACACCGCGACCTCGACGTCGTCGTGGTCGTGTCGGGCGTCCTTGAGCGTCCAGGCGAGCTTCTGCACCGTGGCGATGGCCTGGAGGTGGTCCAGGTTCATCTTCCAGTTGCCCGCGATGAGCGGCGAGCGGGTCATGCGCTCCACCCGAGGGCTTCGAGGCCGGGCAGGCTCTTCCCCTCGAGGAACTCGAGGCTCGCCCCGCCACCGGTCGAGATGTGACCGAACTGGTCGTCGTCGAAGCCGAGTGAGCGGACCGCGGCCGCGGAGTCACCGCCACCGACGACCCCGAGGCCCTCGACCTCGGTGAGCGCCTGGGCGACCGTCTTGGTCCCAGCGGCGAACGCCGGGAACTCGAACACACCCATCGGGCCGTTCCAGAACACCGTCCGCGAGCCGCGCACCGCGTCCGCGAACCGCGCCGCGGTCTCCGGCCCGATGTCGAGACCGATGCCGTCCGGGCCGAAGCGGGCGGACTCGATCGCGTCCGCCGCGACGACCTCGTGCTCGGCGTCGGCCGCGAATCCGGACGCCACCACGACGTCGGTGGGCAGGTCGATGGTGACGCCGCGCTGCGCTGCCTCGTCGAGGTAGCCCCGCACGGTGTCGAGCTGGTCGCGTTCGAGGAGCGACGACCCGACACCGTGGCCCTGCGCCGCGAGGAACGTGAACAGCATGCCGCCCCCGATGCACAGGGTGTCCACTCGCGGGAGCAGGTGCGCGATCACGCCGAGCTTGTCACTGACCTTCGAGCCGCCGAGCACCACGGTGTAGGGGCGCTCCGGTTCGCTGGTCAGGCGTTCGAGGACACCGAGCTCCTGTTCGATCAGGAGTCCGGCCGCGCTCGGCAACGCTCCCGCCAACTCGTAGACGCTCGCTTGCTTGCGGTGCACGACGCCGAATCCGTCGGAGACGAACGCCTCGCCCATGGCGGCGATGCGGTCCGCGAAGTCGCCGCGCACGCCGGCGTCCTTCGCGGTCTCCTCGCTGTTGAACCGGAGGTTCTCCAGTACCAGGACGTCGCCGTCCTCGAGGGCCCCGGCGGCTGCGGTGGCGGCGTCACCGACGGTCTCGTCGCAGAAGGCGACCGGCTTGCCGAGCAGTTCGGAGAGCCGCTGCGCGACGGGTGCGAGGCTGAACTCGGCCTTGCGTTCGCCGTCGGGCCGCCCGAGGTGCGAGATCACGATGACCCGTGCGCCGACTCCGATGAGTCGATTCAGGGTGCCGAGCGACGCGCGCACGCGGCCGTCGTCCGTGATGGTGCCGTCGGCCAGCGGGACGTTCAGGTCACACCGGACGACGACGCGCTTGCCCGCCAGGTCGCCGAGGTCCTCGAGGGTACGGAGTGCCATGGGTTACAGGCGCTCCCCGACGTACTCCGTCAGGTCGACCAGGCGGTTTGAGTAGCCCCACTCGTTGTCGTACCACGAGGTGATCTTGACCAGGTTGCCCATGACCTTCGTCAGGCCCGAGTCGTAGATCGACGAGTGCGGGTTCGTCGTGATGTCGCTCGACACGAGCGGCTCGTCGCTGTACTCGAGGATGCCCTTGAGCGGCCCCTCCGCGGCGGCCTTGTACGCCGCGTTGATGTCGTCGATCGTCACGTCGGAGGAGGTCTCGAGCGTGAGGTCGGTGATCGACCCGGTCGGCACCGGCACGCGGAGCGCGAATCCGTCCAGCTTGCCCGCGAGCTCCGGGAGCACGAGACCGATGGCCTTGGCGGCGCCGGTCGAGGTCGGCACGATGTTGAGCGCGGCGGCGCGGGCGCGGCGGAGGTCCTTGTGCGGGCCGTCCTGGAGGTTCTGGTCCGCGGTGTAGGCGTGCACCGTCGTCATGAGACCGCGCTCGATGCCGAACGCGTCGTTGAACACCTTGGCGAGCGGCGCGAGGCTGTTCGTCGTGCAGGACGCGTTCGAGATGATGTGGTGCGACGCCGGGTCGTAGGTGCCCTCGTTCACGCCGAGCACGATCGTGACGTCGTCGCCCGTGGCCGGCGCCGAGATGATGACCTTCTTGGCGCCCGCCTCGATGTGCTTCCGCGCGTCCTCGGCCTTCGTGAAGAACCCGGTCGACTCGATGACGATGTCGACACCGAGCTCGCCCCACGGCAGCTTGGCGGGGTCGCGCTCGGCCAGGACCTTGATCGGCTTGCCGTCGACGACGATGCTGTCGCCCTCGAGCCCGACCTCAGCCGGGAGCTTGCCCGTGATCGAGTCGTACTTCAGGAGCTGAGCGAGCGCCTTGTTGTCGGTGAGGTCGTTCACCGCGACGACCTCGAGCTCGCTGCCCTTGGCCAGGGCGGCCCGGAAGAAGTTGCGGCCGATCCGGCCGAAGCCGTTGATGCCGATCTTGACGGTCAATGGAACTCCTGTGTCTGTCGAGCGTGCTTTCGACGCTGGTGTTCGGAGTGCAGGTCGGGGCCTGCGCCTGAGGCTGACGATACGCCCGAGACGTCGTCGGGACGACAGTAGCAGTCGGCACAGACCCCTCGACGCACGCCGTCGAGCGACGTCATGGACGGGCTCGGGAGACGCGTCCGCGGGTCCGTGGCCGAGCGCTCAGGCCTCGTCGAGGTCGTCCGGCAGGTTCGCCTCGGTGCCCGGGACACCCAGGTCGAGCGCCTTCTTGTCGGCCATCGCGAGCAGGCGCCGGATGCGTCCGGCGATGGCGTCCTTCGTCATGGGAGGCTCAGCGTGCTGCCCGAGCTCGTCGAGGCTCGCATCGCGGTGGGTGAGCCGCAGTGCCCCTGCGTACTTCAGGTGGTCCGGGACGTCGTCGCCCAGGATCTCGAGCGCTCGCTCGACCCGGGCGCACGCGGCGACCGCCGCCTGCGCCGAGCGACGGAGGTTCGCGTCGTCGAAGTTCACGAGCCGGTTCGCGGTCGCGCGGACCTCGCGACGCTGACGGAGCTCCTCCCACTCCGCGCTGCACCGCGCTGCGCCCATGACGGTGAGCATCTGGCCGATCGCCTCACCGTCACGGATCACGACGCGGTGGACGCCCCGGACCTCCCGGCCCTTCGCGGCGACACCGAGGCGGGACGCCGCTCCGACGAGCGCCATCGCAGCCTCGTTCCCGGGGCAGGTGACCTCGAGCGCGGCAGCGCGCCCCGGGTCGGTCAGCGTGCCGGTGGCGAGGAAGGCGCCACGCCAGATGGCGGCGAGGTCGTCACGGTTGCCGGTCGTCAGTCGGTTCGGGAGGCCCCGAACCGGGCGACGACGGGCGTCCATGAGACCGGTCTGGCGCGCCAGGGTCTCGCCCGCCTCGAGCACGCGGACCAGGTAGCGGGTCCCGCGCCGCGCGGATGCGGACGAGCCGACGCTCGCCTCGCTCCGCACGCCGTACAACTCAGCGAGGTCCTTCCGCACGCGGTGCACGATGATCCGGGTGTCGAGTTCGACCTCGACCGCGATCCTGCCCGAGATGACGTGCAGGCCACCCGCGAACCGCAGCACCGTCGCGAGTTCCGCGGCGCGGACCGTGTTGCGGTTCACGGCCACGCGGGCCAGTTCGTCCTTGACCTCGGCAGTCAACGGCAATGCATCATTCCTTACGTTCGGGGGCACGCGGGAAGGGAGGGTCGGTCACTCCCTACCGAGGTCGCGGTTCTTGACGCGCACGGCCACGTTCGGCATCCCGCGGATGAGACTCGCCAGCTCGGCGACGATGGCGACGGACCGGTGCTTGCCGCCCGTGCAGCCAATGGCGATCGTAGCGTGTCTCTTGTTCTCTCGCTGGTACCCGGCCAGCACCGGCTCGACCGCCGCCGCGTAGCGGTCGATGAACGGACGTGCTCCGTCCTGGCCCAGGACGTAGTCCGCGACGTCGGCGTCGAGGCCCGTGTGCTCGCGGAGTTCCGGCACCCAGTAGGGGTTCGGGAGGAAGCGGACGTCCGCCACCATGTCCGCATCGGCGGGCAGTCCGTACTTGAACCCGAAACTCATCAGGGTCACCTGCACGCCCACGAACCGGTCCTCGGCGAACTGCTCCGCGACCCGGGCGGCGAGCTGGTGGATGTTGAGGTCCGACGTGTCGATCACGACGTCCGAGGCTTCACGGAGTCCGAGCAGACGCGACCGCTCTCGACCGATGCCGTCGAGGAGCGTGTCCTCGCCCTGCAAGGGGTGGGGCCGCCGCACCTGCTCGAACCGCCGGACGAGGACGGCGTCGGTCGCCTCGAGGAAGAGCACCCGGACCCGTGCGGTGGTGCTGTCCCGGAGTCGTCGGACGGCCCCCTCGGGGTCGGTGAAGAACCTCCCACCGCGGACGTCCACGACGGTCGCGATCTTCGGCAGCGACTCCCCCGCCCGCTCGGCCAGGTCGGTCAACGGACCGAGCATCTGCGTCGGCAGGTTGTCGACGACGTACCAGCCGAGGTCCTCCAGCGCCTTCCCGACGGTGGACCGCCCCGCGCCGGACATGCCGGTCACGATGAGCACGTCGTGCGAGGGACTACTGAGGTCGGTCATTCGTGAGCGCGCTCCGTGGTCACCGTGCGGTGTGGTCGTCATCGGACTGGTCCGCCCAGGCTAGCGGCTCACCGAATGGAGCGCGGGCAGATCCGGCGCTTCGGGCGCTGACCCGGGTTCGGGCGCTTCGGGCGCTGACCCGGGTTCGGGCGCTGACGTCGGTGCCGACGCGTCGAGCTGTCTCCGGACGGCAGCGGCCGTCGCCGGACCGATGCCGGGGACCTCGGCGATCTCCTCCGGTGTCGCATCGCGCAGCCGAGCCACGGACCCGAAGTGCTTGAGGAGACCGTTGACGCGCGTCGGACCGAGGCCGGGGATCTCGGCGAGCCGACTCCGGACATCGCGCTTGCGCCGTGTCCGCTGGTGGGTGATCGCGAACCGGTGCGCCTCGTCACGGATCCGCTGGATCAGGAACAACGCCTCGGAGTTCCGCGGCAGGATCACCGGGAAGTCATCGCCCGGTAACCAGATTTCCTCCAGGCGCTTGGCGATCCCGCACAGCGCGATGTCCGTGACGCCGGCGTCGGCCATCGCCCGGGCAGCGGCCTCGACCTGCGGCTGACCGCCGTCGACGATGAGCAGCTGCGGTCGGTACGCGAACCGCTTGGTGCGTGCGCCCTGCTCGACGACCTCGTCGCTGGTCGGGTCCGCCACGGTCGGGAGGTCGGCGTCCTCGTCAAGCCGCGCGAGGCGTCGTGACAGCACCTGGTACATGCTGTCCGTGTCGTCACGGGACTCGGCGATCGTGTAGCGCCGGTACTGGTCCTTCCGTGGCAGGCCGTCCTCGAAGACGACCATCGACGCGACGATGTTCGTGCCCTGCAGGTGGGAGATGTCGTAGCACTCCATCCGCAGCGGCGCGTCGGTCATCCCGAGGGCGTCCTGGATGTCGGCGAGCGCGGCGGAGCGGGTCGTGTAGTCGGCCGACCGCTTGGTCTTGTACAGCCTCAGGGCCTGGGCCGCGTTGACCGTCGCGGTCTTCGCCAGGCCGGCACGGTCACCACGCTGGGCTGTGCTGAGTCGTACCGCGCGGCCACCACGCTGTTCGGACAGCCAGGTCTCGAGGGCGTCGGCGTCCTCGGGCAGCGCCGGGACGACGACCTCGCGCGGCGGCTCCTCGGCTCCCGCGTACACGCTCTGCACGATCTGCTCGACGAGCTCGCCGGTGCTGATGTCGAGCTCCTTGTCGACCACCCAGCCCCGCACGCCTCGGATCCGGCCACCCCGCACCGTGAACTGCTGGACCGCGGCCGCGAGTTCGTCCTCGGCGACACCGAACAGGTCGAGGTCGACCGAGTCGCGGAGCACGACCGCGCTCTTCTCGAGCACCGCCTCGAGCGCCTCGACCTGGTCGCGGTAGCGGGCCGCTTCCTCGTAGTGCATGGCGTCGGCGGCGGCTGCCATCCGTGCACGACGTTCGCTGATGACCCGCCGGTCGTAGCTGCCCATGAAGCGGACGAACTCCTCGACGATCGCCCGGTGCTCCTCGATCGACACCCGACCGGAGCACGGACCGCCGCACTTGCCGATCTGCCCCGGGAAACAGGGCCGCCCGGTCTGCATCGCGCGCTTGTAGCTCGAGTCCGAACAGGTGCGGATCGGGAACACCTTGATCATCAGGTCGATCGTGTCGTGCACCGCCCAGATCTTCGGGTACGGCCCGAAGTACTTGGCGCCCCGGATCTTCCGGTTCCGCGTGACCATGACCCGAGGGGCTTCGTCCCCGAGGGTGATCGCCATGTACGGGTACGACTTGTCGTCCCGGAACTTGACGTTGAAGGGCGGATCGAACTCCTTGATCCACGTGTACTCGAGCTGGAGGGCCTCGATCTCGCTCCCCACCACGGTCCACTCGACGCTCGCCGCCGTGAGGACCATCCGCCGGGTCCGCTCGTGCAGGGTCGGCAGCGGTGCGAAGTAGTTGCTGAGGCGAGCACGGAGGTTCTTCGCCTTGCCGACGTACAACACGCGCCCGTCGGCGTCACGCCACCGGTACACGCCCGGGTCGGTCGGGATCTCGCTCGCTCTCGGTCGCCACGGGACGGTGTCCGCCACCTACCGGACCTCCGCCGCGACCCGACTGCGTCCGGCCACGTGGTCCGCCGACCGACGGTCGACCGCACGCTGCGCGCCCACTCGGGCGTCCTGGGCATCGAAGATCTCGCGGAGGAACACGCCCGTGTGACTCTCCGGCACGTCCGCGACGTGTTCCGGCGTCCCCGTGGCGAGCACCGTGCCACCACCCGACCCGCCCTCAGGGCCCATGTCGACGATCCAGTCCGCCGACTTGATGACGTCGAGGTTGTGCTCGATCGTGATGACCGTGTTGCCCTTGTCGACGAGCCCCTGCAGCACGAGCAGGAGCTTGCGGACGTCCTCGAAGTGGAGTCCGGTCGTCGGCTCGTCGAGCACGTACACGGTCCGCCCGTTCGAGCGACGCTGCAGTTCGGTCGCGAGCTTGACGCGCTGGGCCTCACCACCGGAGAGCGTCGTGGCACTCTGACCGAGACGCACGTACCCGAGTCCGACGTCGACGAGGGTCTTCATGTAGCGGTGGATCGCCGAGATCGGCTCGAAGAACTCGGCCGCCTCGCTGATCGGCATCTCGAGCACCTCGGAGATGTTCTTGCCCTTGTAGTGGACCTGCAGGGTCTCGCGGTTGTAGCGCGCACCGCCACAGACCTCGCACGTCACGTAGACGTCCGGCAGGAAGTTCATCTCGATCTTGATCGTGCCGTCGCCCGCGCAGTTCTCGCAGCGCCCGCCCTTGACGTTGAAGCTGAAGCGACCGGGCCCGTAGCCGCGGGTCTTGGCCTCTTGCGTCTCGGCGAACAGGTTCCGGATCCGGTCGAACACACCGGTGTACGTCGCGGGGTTCGACCGCGGGGTCCGGCCGATGGGCGCCTGGTCGACGTGCACGACCTTGTCGAGCTGGTCGAGGCCCTTCACGCGGGTGTGCTTGCCCGGGATGTGTCGAGCACCGTTGAGCTGGTTGGCAAGCACCTTGTAGAGGATGTCGTTGACGAGCGTCGACTTGCCGGAACCACTGACCCCGGTGACGGCCGTGAACACCCCGAGGGGGAACTGCACCTCGACGTCCTTCAGGTTGTTCGCCCGCGCCCCCTGGACGGTGATGACGCGCTTCCGGTCGACGCGACGACGCTCTGCAGGGAGCTCGATGGCACGACGCCCCGCGAGGTAGTCCCCGGTCGTCGAACCGCGGTTGTCGAGCAGCTCCTGGTACGGCCCCGAGTGCACGATCCGACCGCCGTTCACGCCCGCACCCGGGCCGACGTCGACGATCCAGTCGGCCGTCCGGATCGTGTCCTCGTCGTGCTCCACGACGATCAGCGTGTTCCCGAGGTCGCGCAGCTTGACCAGGGTGTCGATGAGACGCCGGTTGTCCCGCTGGTGCAGGCCGATGCTCGGCTCGTCGAGCACGTACAGCACGCCGGTCAGGCCCGAGCCGATCTGCGTCGCCAAGCGGATCCGCTGGGCCTCCCCGCCGGAGAGCGACCCTGCACCACGAGACAGGGTCAGGTACGACAGCCCCACCTCGAGCAGGAACTCGAGGCGCGCGCGGATCTCGCGCAGCACGGCGGCCGCGATGTGGGCCTCCCGAGGGGTGAGGGCGAGCGACTCCATGAAGGCGTGGGAGTCCTCCAGGCTGAGGTCGCAGACGTCGGCGATGCTCCGGTCCGCGACCGTCACGGCGAGCACCTCGGGCTTGAGGCGCGTGCCGTCGCAGACGGGACACGAGACCTCGCGGAGGTACCCCTGGAACCGCTGGCGCTGCGCGTCGGTCTCGGCCTCGCCGTACTTGCGCTCGATGTAGGGCATCACGCCCTCGAAACCACTGGTGTAGCGCATCTCACGGCCGAACCGGTTGCGCCAGGACACCGACACCTCGAAGTCCTTGCCCGTCAGGATGGCTGCCTGGACGGTGGGGTCGAGCTGGTTCCACGGGGTGTCGAGCCGGAACCCGAGCTCCTTGCCGAGTCCCTGCAGGAGCTTCTCGAAGTAGCTGTAGAGGCCGCCCGTCCCCGTCCACGGCAGGACGACGCCGTCGGCGAGGCTCGCCTCGGGGTCGCCGAGCACGAGGTCCGGATCGACCGACATCCGTGTACCGAGGCCGGAGCACTCGGGGCATGCTCCGAACGGCGCGTTGAACGAGAACGTCCGGGGCTCGATCTCGGTGAGGGCGAGCGGGTGGTTGTTCGGGCACGAGAGGTTCTCGGAGTAGGTCCGAACCGCACCGGGGCCCTCGTGGTCGACGAGGTCGATCGAGACGGTGCCGCCGGTGAGCCGGAGTGCGGTCTCGAGGGAGTCGGTCAGGCGCCCGAGGACGTCGTCCGACGCGACGAGGCGGTCGACGATGACCGCGATGTCGTGCTTGACCTGCTTCTTCAACGTGGGCGGTGTGCTCAGTTGCACGCGCTCGCCGTCGACGATGGCCCGCGCGTACCCGGAGGCCGCGAGTTCCTGGAAGAGGTCGACGAACTCGCCCTTCTTCTTCGACACGATGGGTGCCAGCACCTGGAACCGCGTACCGGTCTCGAGCGTCATCAACTGGTCGGCGATCTGCTGCACCGACTGCTTGCTGATCACCTCGCCACACACCGGGCAGTGCGGAATGCCGATGCGCGCCCACAGCAGCCGCATGTAGTCGTAGACCTCGGTGATCGTCCCGACCGTCGAGCGCGGGTTGCGGTTCGTCGACTTCTGGTCGATCGACACGGCGGGGCTGAGTCCCTCGATGAAATCCACGTCGGGACGATCCACCTGCCCGAGGAACTGGCGCGCGTACGCCGACAGCGACTCGACGTACCGACGCTGCCCCTCGGCGAAGATCGTGTCGAACGCGAGCGAGGACTTGCCCGAGCCGGACAGACCCGTGAACACGACGAGGGAGTCCCGCGGGATCTCGAGGTCGACGTCCCGCAGGTTGTGCACGCGCGCACCCCGGACGCTGAGCGTCGAGGTCGAGGTCCCGGAGATGCTGGCGCCGGGGACGTGCGGCTCGCCGGGCTGCCCGAAGGCCGCCAGATCGGAGGAAGGAGTACCGCGGTCGGAGGTGATGGTCATCACCTCGATTCTACGAAGCCCGTCTGACATCCGGCCCGCCCCGCGCGTCCCACGGGGTTCGCCCCTCGCGGACAGCGGCGGCCGGCCCGGCACACGTCCGGGGTCAGACCGACGTGACGGCGGGCTCGCGACCCACGACCGCCGCCGAGGCCTCCCAGAGGCGCGCCGCCGCGGTGCGATCGTGGGCATGGGGTTCCGCGGGGACGACGGTCGCCCCTCCGCGCAACTGGAACCATCCGTCCGGGCCCCAGTACGCGCCGGATCGGACGTCATCGCCCACCGCGGCGTGCACGAGCGGTACGGCCCCTGCGTCCTTGCCCTGCGCGACCAGACGGCCCCCGACGCGGAGCCACGGTGCTCCGGGTCCGGACGGCACGACCCCCGGACGCGACGGCGACAGCGAGTCGAGCGCGAGACCCGGGTGCGCCACGACGCTCCGCACGGAGGAGCCGCTGTCCGCGAGACGCTGGGCGAGCTCGAACCCGAACAGCATCACGGCGAGCTTGCTCCGCGCGTACTGGAGGTAGTTCACGTAGGGATCCGCCCGGAAGGGGTCCCGCCCGTCGAGCCGGACCCAGCGGTGGCTGATGCTCCCGACGTGCACCACGCGACCCGCCGTCCGCTCGAGCAGCGGCAGCACCTGCGCCGTCAAGGCGAAGTGCCCGAGGTGGTTCGTCCCGATCTGCAGCTCGATCCCCTGGGCGGTGCGACGTTCCCGGCGCGACCCCACGACCCCCGCGTTGTTCACGAGGGCGTCGACCGGTCCGAGACCGGCGATGGCGTCGGCCGCCTCCGTGACGCTCCTGAGGTCGGCCAGGTCGACGAGGACCTGCGCGATCGATGCGTCCGGTGCCGCGCGACGGATCGCCTGCTCGGCTCGCGCAGCGCGCTCCCGGTCGCGGCACGCGAGCACGACGCGGTGCCCCGCCACGGCGAGCTGCTCGGCCGTGAAGTACCCGAGGCCCGCACTCGCCCCCGTCACGACGACGGTGCGCCGGACCGCCGGATCACCGGACATGTCCGGCGGCCTCCATCTGTCGCAGGGCCTTCTTCAGGTCCTGGACCTCGTCACGGAGCCGCGCTGCCAGCTCGAACTTCAGCTCGCCGGCCGCCTGCAGCATCTGCTCGTTGAGGTCCGCGATCGTCGACTCCAGTTGGCTCGCACCCTCCGCCGCGAGGCCTTCGCGGCGGAGGTTCGGCGTGGGCGAGCGACGGGCGTCGCCGGCCCCGCGGCGCTCCAGGAGCTCGCGGGTGTCGGCGCCCTCGCGCGCGAGGACCTCGGTGATGTCCGCGATCTTCTTGCGGAGCGGCTGCGGGTCGATCCCACGCTCGGTGTTGTAGGCGATCTGCTTCTCGCGACGCCGCTCGGTCTCGTCGAGCGCCTGCCGCATCGAGTCCGTGATCTTGTCGGCGTACATGTGGACCTCACCGCTGACGTTGCGGGCGGCACGACCGATCGTCTGGATGAGCGAGGTGGACGACCGGAGGAAGCCCTCTTTGTCGGCGTCGAGGATCGCGACGAGCGACACCTCGGGCAGGTCGAGCCCCTCGCGCAGCAAGTTGATGCCGACGAGCACGTCGTACACGCCCTGCCGCAGTTCGGTCAGCAGCTCGACACGCTTCAGCGTGTCGACGTCCGAGTGCAGGTAGCGGACACGCACGCCCGCGTTCCCGAGGAAGTCCGTGAGCTCCTCGGCCATGCGCTTGGTCAGGGTGGTCACGAGGACGCGTTCGTCCCGGTCCACACGGATGCGGATCTCCTCGAGCAGGTCGTCGATCTGCCCCTCGCTCGGTTTGATCACGATCTGCGGGTCGACGAGCCCCGTCGGCCGGATGATCTGCTCCACCACGCTGTCGGTCACACCCAGCTCGTAGCGGCCGGGCGTCGCCGACAGGTAGACCTTCTGACCGACGCGGTCGAGGAACTCCTCCCACGTCAGCGGGCGGTTGTCCATCGCGCTCGGCAGCCGGAACCCGTGCTCCACGAGCGTGCGCTTGCGTGACGCGTCGCCTTCGTACATGGCGCCGATCTGCGGCACGGTGACGTGCGACTCGTCGATGACGACGAGGAAGTCGTCCGGGAAGTAGTCGATCAGGCAGTGGGGCGCCTCGCCGGGGGCGCGGCCGTCGATGTGACGCGAGTAGTTCTCGATGCCGCTGCAGAACCCGATCTGCTCCATCATCTCGATGTCGAACGTCGTGCGCATGCGCAGCCGCTGGGCCTCGAGCAGCTTGCCCTGCTGCTCGAGTTCGGCCAGGCGCTCTGCCAGTTCCTCCTTGATGGTGCCGATCGCGCGGTGCATCACGTCGGTGGCGGCGACGTAGTGCGAGCCGGGGAACACGGTCACCGCGGGCAGCTCCTTCACGACATTGCCCGTGAGCGGGTGCAGCGCCGTCAGGGCCTCGATCTCGTCGCCGAACATCTCGATGCGGATCGCGAGTTCCTCGTACACGGGGATGATCTCGATCGTGTCGCCACGCACGCGGAACGTGCCCCGGGCGAAGTCGACATCGTTGCGCTGGTACTGCATGGCCACGAAGCGGCGCACGAGCGTGTCCCGCGAGATCTGCTGTCCCACCTGCAGCGCGAGGGACGCGTTCATGTACTGCTCCGGCGTACCGAGGCCGTAGATGCAGG
Source organism: Curtobacterium sp. MCBD17_013 (assembly GCF_003234565.1). Taxonomy (GTDB): domain Bacteria; phylum Actinomycetota; class Actinomycetes; order Actinomycetales; family Microbacteriaceae; genus Curtobacterium. The sequence goes on from NZ_QKTU01000002.1 coordinate 193,463, forward strand.
ACACCGTCGAGACGACCACGGTGTCCCTGCGGCTCAGCAGGGAGTTCGTCGTCGAGTGCCGGAGCCGCTCGACCTCGGCGTTGATCGACGAGTCCTTCTCGATGAAGGTGTCGGTCTGCGGGACGTACGCCTCGGGCTGGTAGTAGTCGTAGTACGAGACGAAGTACTCGACCGCGTTGTTCGGGAGCAGACCGCGGAACTCGTTGGCGAGCTGCGCGGCGAGCGTCTTGTTGTGGGCGAGCACCAGGGTCGGCCGTTGCACCTGCTCGATGAGCCACGCGGTGGTCGCCGACTTGCCCGTCCCCGTGGCGCCGAGCAGGACCACGTCCGTCTCGCCCGCGTTGATCCGCCCCGCGAGTTCCGCGATGGCGGCCGGCTGGTCACCGCTGGGCTCGTACTCGGAGATGACCTCGAACCGACGGAGGGCTCGGGTGGGTTCGATCATCGTGGTCATGCCGTCGATGCTAAGCGCGACGACCGACAGCGGCCCGACTGGTTCGCGGCAGGCTGATCGCTCGCGCGTATCCTGGGGTGATCACGCTCCAAGATGGCTGATAGGGACCGGCGATACCGTGATCGACCGTGGGGAGGCGCTCAGGTCGTCGGCTCCACCGCTCCCCCGCTCACTCCGAAGAACAGGACCCGCGATGACCACCGCAGCGAAACCGGCCGCGGCCCCCGTACCCGTCAAGGCGAGCCCCTTCCGCGGACGCCTCCGCGGACGGGTCCTGCTCCTGCTCTGCGTCATGTACGCGATCTCGTACGTCGACCGGACGAACATCTCGACCGCCCTCCCCGAGATGGCGAAGGACCTGGACCTGTCGACGACGGCGCAGGGTGCGATCGTGTCCGCGTTCGCGCTCCCCTACGCCTTCGTCCAGATGGGCGGCGGCTGGCTCGGCGAGAAGATCGGTCCGCGCCGCTCGCTCCTCGCCATCGGTGTCCTCTGGGGCGTCGCGACGATCTGGACGGGCCTCGCGGGCGGCGTCCTCAGTCTCTTCCTCGCTCGCGCACTCCTCGGCCTCACCGAGGGATCCGCGTTCCCCACCGCGACGCAGGCGATGAGCCGGTGGATCCCCCGGGACCGCAACGGGTTCGCCCAGGGGATCGTGCACTCCGCCTCACGGCTCGGCAACGCCCTCGCCCCACTCCTCGTCGCGGCGATCATCGCCGCCGCCGGCTGGCGCGAGTCCTTCATCTACGTCGGCCTGCTCAGCGCCATCTGGGCGGGATTCTGGTGGTTCCTCTTCCGCGATCGTCCGGAGACCGCACCCGGCATCTCGCAGCGGGAGCTGGACGAACTCCCGCCCGCCCAGGTCCGCGCCACGCGTCCGCCGGTCCCGTGGCGCCAGCTCATCAAGCAGATCCTGCCGGTCTCGTTCGTCGACTTCGGCTACGGCTGGACGCTCTGGGTGTTCCTCACCTGGATCCCGTCGTTCCTCGCCGACTCCTACCACCTCCCGCTCACGACGTACGCCGGCTACACGTCGGTGATCCTCCTCGCCGGCGTCATCGGCGACACCGTCGGTGGCATCGTCTCGGACCGACTCATCCGTCGTGCCGGCGACGCGCGCAAGGCCCGTCGCACGGTCCTCCTGATCGGGCTCGTGGGTTCCGCGGTGTGCCTGCTCCCGCTGCTGTTCTCACACCACCTCTGGCTCGCGTCCGCCTCGCTCATGCTCTCGTTCTTCTTCCTCGAGCTGACGAACGCGAACCTGTGGGCGATCCCGATGGACGTCGCCCCCCAGTGGTCGGGCACCGCGAGCGGCATGATGAACACCGGCTACGGCTTCGCCGGCGTGTTCTCCCCCATCGTGTTCGGGTGGCTCGTCGGGGTGTCCGGGTGGCAGTGGCCGTTCGCCCTGTCCGTCGCACTCCTCCTCGGCGCCGCGATCGTCGCCTGGTTCATGAACCCGAGGCGCCTGACGGTCACCGACGGCGTGCTCGAGATCGGCGTCCCGGCGGCGGAACGCAGCGCCTGAGACCACGACGGACGGGCCGTCCCACCTGGGTGGGACGGCCCGTTCGCGGATCACCGCTCGGCGTGCGACCCGCCGACGTCGTCGGTCTCGCCGACGAGCGCGTCGTCCGGTTCGACTGCCTCGCTCGAGGGCTCGCGTTCCGCGTCGCGGACGGCACGAGCCGTCGTCGTGGTCGTACCGCCAGCGGACGCGAGCCGCTCTCGTCCGCGGCGCCGGGCCTCCCGGGCGCCCCGGGACCCGAGCGACGGACGCCCGGTGAGCGGGATGCTGAGCGGCGTCCAGCGGAACAGTTCGGTGATCGCGACGGCGAGCACGATGACGAGCACGTACGTGACCGGCGTGAGCCACGGCTGCGCGACATGCCGCTCCAGCCAGCTGTCGCCGTAGAGCAGCAGGAAGATCACGAACGGGTGGCTCAGGAAGATGCCGAACGACCGGTCGGACCCGTAGTCGATGACGCGCGCCAGGAGGGTCGAGGGGTCGCGTCGGTCGGCCCACGCCGCGCCGAGCGCGAGGAAGCCCATCCCGATCGCGGCGCTCCAGACGACCTCGATCGGCTGCAGCGGGGTGCCGGCCGCGTACAGGGACTGGCCGAGGAGCACCTGCCCCGCCCACACGGCGAGGGTGAGCACGCCGACCCCGGTGACCCCCCAGCCGATGAGTCGCCGACGCACCCGGATCCAGGTGAGGAACGCCTCCGCGTGGTCCGCGGCGACGGCACCCGAGACGATGAAGAAGACGTACATGAAGAAGAACTGCTTGCTGTACCCGTGCATCCAGTCGAACGAGTGCGGCCAGTACTTGTACGCGCCGTAGACGACCAGGTTGACCACGAGCGCGACGACCGTCAGCAGCACGTGGTGACGGCGCGTGCGTCGGACCAGCCACATGATCGCCGGGAGCAGCAGGTACACCTGCATGGTCACGAGCAGGAAGTACAGGTGGTACATCGCCGTGCCGGTCACGATCCCGTGCGCGAGGTCCGTCACCAGGAGCGGGACGTCCCCGCGCTCGGTCGCGCTGAGGAGCCACGCCGACCCGACGTACACGAGGGACCACGCCAGGTACGGCACACCGACGAGCAGGAACCGCTTCGGCCAGAACTGCGACATCGGCTTGGGTCGCAGTGTGTAGCTGTAGACGAGGACGAACGCCGTCAGCGAGAAGAACACGAGGCGGGTGAAGTGCAACAGCGCGAGCAGGGCGTAATAGAAGTGGTTGTCCGACGCGGTCGTGTGGCTCGTCGTGTGGACGCCGATCACACACGCGAAGGTCAGGATCCGCAGGACGTCGACCTCGTACAGGTGACGCGGGCGGCCGTTCTGCCGTGTCGGTGTGGTGACGTTCGTGTCGGTGGCGGCGGGGGCGGATTGCACCGCTCAAGGCTACGGCGTGATCCGATGAAGGTCCCGCAGGCGGTGACTACTCCACCGAGGCCATCGCCCGCACGCGCGCGCGCTGCACCTTGCCGGTCGGCGCCCGGGGCAGGTCCGGGACGACGATGATCTCGACCGGCCGGCGGAACCGGGTCAGCTGCGCCGCGCAGCGGGCGGTCAGGTCGGCAACGAGCGACGCGGCCGCCGTGTCCTCGCTCGGTTGCGGGATGACGTAGGCGACCGGAACGTGCCCGAGGATCGGGTCGGGGCGCCCGACGACCACGGCCTCGAGCACGCGCGCGTCGCCGAGCAGGACGTCCTCGACCTCGGACGGGTAGACCTTCTCGCCTCCGCGGTTGATGACGTCGTCCGATCGACCGGCGAGCGACACCCACCCGTCTGCGGAGATCGAGCCGAGGTCGCCGGTGGACAACCAGCCCTCGGCGTCGAACCGCTCGGAGGCCCGGCCGAACAGGTACCGGCTCACGACCCCGGGTCCGCGGATCCACAGCGCACCGACCTCGCCGGCCGGGAGGAGCGCGCCGTCCTCTCCACGGACCTGGACCTCGGAGCCGACGGGGACGCCGACGGAACCGGGTCGGGGCGCTGAACCGAGGGGGGTCGCGGTGATCTGGCTGGCACCCTCGGTCATCCCCCAGCTGACGACGAGCGGCGTCGCACCGAGGGCCGCTCGGACCGGGTCGGGAAGTGGGGCGGAGGCGCTCCGGACGAACCGGAGACCCGCGGGGAGGTCGAGCGGCCCCGTCTTCGCGAGGACGGCGAGGACCGCCGGCACGGCGTTGAGCCAGGTGATGCGACGCTCGGCCAGGAGCTCCCAGAAGCCGGTGCGCCGGAACCGCTTGTCGAGCACGAGCGTCGAACCGGCCACCATGGTGGCGAGCAGCCCGACGACCTCGGCGTTGACGTGGAACAGCGGGAGCGAGTTGAAGCCCCGGTCCTCCCGGGTGAGCTCGTTGTGGTCGGCGACCGCTCGTGCCACGAACACGAGCTGGGGTTCGGGCAGTTCGACGCCCTTCGGCGTGCCCGTCGAACCGGACGTGAACAGCACGACGGACCCGGTGTCGAGCGCGTCGGGAGCGCTCGACGGGACGGTGCCGGCCACGACGTCGGTCGGGTGACCGGTGGCGGGGTCGATGTGCGCTGCCGCGGTCCCGGCGATCGTGGCATCGTCTGCACGGTCGGAGACGACGAGGGAGGCGCCATGGAGCAGGTCCGCGAGGCGCAGGGGCTCGGAGGTCGGCTGCCCGGTGTCCACCGGGACCGCACGACGGCCGGAGGACAGCGCTGCGAGGTGCACGACCGCGAACGACAGCGGGTCCCCGAGATCCACGAGGACCGCGCCGGAGGGGGCGATCCCGAGGTCGTCGAACACCGAGGTCCAGGCCTGGACCGCTTCGGCGAAGGCCCGGTACGTCAGCACCCGGTCGGACCGGGCGTCCTCCAGGTAGTGGTGGTCCGGGTCGTCGGTTCCCCGACGTCGGATCAGGGCGGCGAGGGTGTCCACTGACCTGCCCCCGGAGCCTTCCGGATGCCGGTCTCCGCTGACGTCGTCCACTCCACGTTGCACTCGCCCATGGTATTGCGGCTCCCTATGAACGTGCAGAGGCGCTGGATCCTCACCCCTGCGAGGGCGTCGGTGCCGCGGAGCGCGTGGGGTTCGGCTCGTGGGTCTGCGGGAGCGGGACCCGCGTCAGCATCCAGTGCCACAGCGGGAGCATGCGCGGGGTCCCGTTCGCCTGGAGCGGAGTGGCGTCGTCGATGATGAGCGAGTGCGCCTGGTCGGGGTCACCGACGTCCAACCGGGTGAGGATCGCGTGCGGGTCGCCGGATGGAGGCCGCGTCGTCGTGACCGACGGGCCGTGCGGACCGTCGAGACCGAGCACGCGCCACGAGCCGCGGATGCGCGGCCCGAACACGTCACGCACGTCGTCGATCGCGTACTCGCGGGTGATCGGCGTGACACCCGGGCGGTCCATCCACGCCGCGTGCGCCGCCCCGTCGGACTCGACGGGCGACGAGAACATGAGCGCACCGAGCACCGGTCGGATGTGCGCGATGAAGGCCGCCTCGCCGCCGCCCTGGGAGTGGCCGGCCACCACGATGTGATCCCAGGCGATGTGACCCGAACCGTCCACGAAGCGGTTCCATCCGCCCGCGGGGTCCGCGCTCGACAGGTGCGCCACGGCGTCCCGGAGGCGAGCGGTGATCGACCCGGCAGGTCCGACGTCGCTGAACTGGGAGGCATCGGTGCCGTCGAACCGGTTCCGCTGGACCTGCGTGTAGCAGCGGGGGTTGTTCTCGCACGTCCCGGACAGCGTCGTCCCGAGGTTCCAGTAGTCGAGGCCGAGCACGTTGTACCCGGCCTGGGACGCGACCGACAGGAACGTCCGGTAGTCCGCGGGGCGCGCCCGCGTGGCGGGCAGGAACAGCAGCAGGGGGCCGTCGCCGACCGATCGGGACGCGAAGTCCGTCGCGTTCGGCGTGAGGCGCTGCCCGTCGACGGCACCGATCCGGAACCGACGGAAGTCTTGCGTCTCCGCGGGCGGGCCGACGTGGCCGAGCGACCCCGACGGGCCCCGGGGAGCCTCGGCGGTGGCCTGCTGGTGCTCGGAGGCCGTGTCGACCACGACCACGACCGCGACCACGACGGTGACGGCGAGTACGACCACGAGCAGGGCATGGAGGGCGTGACGCGCGGCCGAGGACACGTGCGGGGACGTTACCGGACGTCGCCGCGCGCAGGCTGCTTGCTCCCTGACGGGTCAGAAGAACTACTCAGGTTGAGACGCGACGATGCGGTCCCACACCTCGTCCGCAGAGCGGATCGTGTCGGCTGGCGAACCGGTCGCGTCGACGACCAGGTCCGCGAGCGCGAGCCGCTCCTCGTCGCTCGCCTGTGCCGCGACCCGACGTTCCGCGTCCCCGCGCTCCATGCCACGGTGGCGCACCAGGCGCTCGATCCGGTCCGGAGCGGGCGCGTGCACGACGACCACGGTGTCGAAGCGGAGCGGCCGTCCCTCCTGGGCCTCGGCCAGCAGCGGCACGTCGTAGACCACCACGGCGTCGGGATCGGCCCGCTCGGCCTCGGCGAAGCGCTCCTTCGCGATGCGCCACACCTCGGGGTGGGTGATCGCGTTGAGGGCGGCGCGCGCCTCCGCGTCGCGGAAGACGACCGCGCCGAGGGCTGGGCGATCGAGGGACCCGTCCGGCGCGATCACCGACGGACCGAACCGCTCACGGATCGCCGCGAGCCCCGGGCTCCCGGGCGCGACCGCCTCGCGCGCCAGGAGGTCGGCGTCCACGACCACCGCACCGCGCTCCGCCCAGCGCGCGGACACCGTCGACTTGCCCGCCGCGATGCCACCCGTCAGTCCGATGATCCGCACGTCCACCACCTTAACGGGCGAGAGCCCGGCACCCTCGTGGGTACCGGGCTCTCGGGACGCGTCGGGCGGTCAGCTGTTCGAGCTGAGCCGCTCGCGCAGCGCCGCGAGCGAGGCGTCGTCGGCCAGGGTGCCCTGACCAGCCGTCTCGCTCGAGAACGACGACCCAGCGGACGCGGCGGGCGCGTCGAAGGGCGTGGATTCCTCGGCGATCGACGCGGCGACCTGCTTCTTGTGCGCTTCCCAGCGAGCCTGGGCAGCCGCGTACTCCTTCTCCCACGCGTCGCGCTGGGTCTCGAAGCCCTCGCGCCACTCGTTGGTCTCCGGGTCGAAGCCCTCGGGGTACTTGTAGTTGCCCTGCTCGTCGTACTCGGTCGGCATGCCGTAGAGCGCCGGGTCGAACTCGTCGCCCTCGGGGTCGACGCCCTCGTTCGCCTGCTTGAGGCTGAGCGAGATGCGACGACGGTCGAGGTCGATGTCGATGATCTTGACGAAGACCTCGTCACCGACGGACACGACCTGCTCCGCGAGCTCGACGTGCTTGTTCGACAGCTCCGAGATGTGCACGAGGCCCTCGATGCCGTCGGCCACACGGACGAACGCACCGAACGGCACGAGCTTCGTGACCTTGCCCGGCGCGACCTGACCGATCGCGTGGGTGCGGGCGAAGACCTGCCACGGGTCCTCCTGCGTCGCCTTGAGCGAGAGCGACACGCGCTCGCGGTCGAGGTCGACCTCGAGGATCTCGACGGTGACCTCCTGGCCCACCTCGACGACCTCGCTGGCGTGCTCGATGTGCTTCCAGGAGAGCTCGGACACGTGGACGAGACCGTCGACGCCGCCGAGGTCGACGAACGCACCGAAGTTGACGATCGACGAGACGATGCCCTTGCGGACCTGGCCCTTGTGGAGGTTGTTGAGGAACGTCGTGCGCGACTCGGACTGCGTCTGCTCGAGCAGGGCGCGGCGCGACAGGACCACGTTGTTGCGGTTCTTGTCGAGTTCGAGGATCTTCGCTTCGATCTCCTGGCCGAGGTACGGCGTGAGGTCACGGACGCGACGGAGCTCGATGAGCGAGGCCGGGAGGAAGCCACGGAGGCCGATGTCGACGATGAGACCGCCCTTGACGACCTCGATGACCGTGCCGGTCACCACGCCGTCGGACTCCTTGATCTTCTCGACGTCGCCCCACGCACGCTCGTACTGCGCGCGCTTCTTCGACAGGATGAGACGGCCTTCCTTGTCCTCCTTCTGGAGGACGAGGGCCTCGACGTCGTCGCCGACCTCGACGACCTCGTTGGGGTCGACGTCGTGCTTGATCGAGAGCTCGCGGGAGGGGATCACACCCTCCGTCTTGTAACCGACGTCGAGGAGGACCTCGTCGCGGTCGATCTTCACGACGGTCCCGGAGATCAGGTCGCCGTCGTTGAAGAACTTCAGGGTCTTCTCGACCTCGGCCAGGAAGTCATCAGCCGAACCGATGTCGTTGATGGCGACCTGCTTAGGAGCCTTGGTCGTGGTGGTTGTCATGTAGAGATTGCTCCGAACGGGCATTGATCGGGCCATGACGATCGGGGTCCCCCTGGCGAGCACGGGAGGTCCGTGCACGCTTCGGCATGGCGAAGTGGATGCTTGACGCGGATTGCGCCGCACCAGTCTAGCCGGGCCTCCCCCACGGTCACAACCGCGAGCGGGACCCGCGACGGCTCCGTCCCGGGACCCCCGACAGGGGGTGTAACCGCCCCGGGGCGGGGGTCATTCCCGCTCGGGGAGCAGCGCCGACCGGAGCGTGTCGAGTCCGACCCCGCCGAGGGCCAGGGCGTCGCGGTGGAAGGCCCGCAGGTCGAAGTCGGCACCGGCACGCGCCGCGGCCTCGTCGCGGATGGACTCCCACACACGCTGACCCACCTTGTACGACGGGGCCTGTCCCGGCCAGCCGAAGTAGCGGTCGACCTCGAACCGGACGAACGCGTCGTCCATGTTCACGTTCTGTCGCATGAAGTCGAGCGCGTACTCGTGCGTCCAACCACCGCCGTCGGGGTTCGTCTTCTGCAGGTGCACCCCGATGTCGAGGACGACGCGGGCCGCCCGCATCCGCTGGCCGTCGAGCATGCCGAGGCGGTCGCCGTCGTCGTCGAGGTGGCCGAGCTGCTCCATGAGCCGTTCCGCGTAGAGCGCCCAACCCTCGACGTGTCCCGAGGGGCCGGCGAGCTGACGCCGCCACGTGTTGAGCTCGCCGCGGTTGTAGACCGCCTGGCTGATCTGCAGGTGGTGGCCCGGGACGCCTTCGTGGAACACCGTCGTCTTCTCGCGCCAGGTCGCGAACTCGGTCACGCCGTCGGGCACGGACCACCACATGCGGCCCGGCCGGCTGAAGTCGTCGCTCGGGCCCGAGTAGTAGATCCCGCCGTCGTGGGTGGGGGCGATCCGGCACTCGAGGCGACGGATGGGGTCCGGGATGTCGAAGTACGTCCCCGCCAGGGCCTCGACCGAGGCGTCCGAGGTCTCCTGCATCCAGGCGCGGAGTGCGTCGGTGCCGTGGAGCTTCCGGGCCGGGTCCTCGTCGAGCACCGCGATCGCCCGGGCGACGCTGGCCCCGGACTCGATGCGGTCGGCGATGCGCTCCTGCTCGGACCGCATCCGCGCGAGCTCCTCGAGCCCCCACGCGTAGGTCTCGTCCAGGTCGACGACCGCGCCGAGGAACCGACGGGAGTGCAGCTCGTAGTCCTCGCGTCCGACCGCGTCCACCGGGGTGGCGAGCGGCATCAGCTCGTGCTCGAGGAACCGACCGAGCGATCGGTACGCGGCAGCCGCGACGGCGGCGCCACGGGTGAGATCGGCACGGACCGACTCCGGCAGCGCACCACCGTCGTCGAGGGCGGCGCCGGCGGCCAGCTCGTCGAAGAACCCGCCGTCGCGGGCGTTCCGGAGGGCCTGCTGCGCCACGGCGGCGACCTGTCGCTTCGCGGGGGTCACGCCCTCGCGCGTCCCCTGCAGCAGGGTCTCGCGGTACCCCTCGAGCGCGTCGGGGAGCGCGGACAGCCGGTTCGCGATGTCCGACCAGTCGTTCGCCGTCGCCGTCGGCATGAGGTCGAGGACGTCCCGCAGGTGCTGCGCCGGGCTCGCGATGACGTTGAGGTCCCGGAGGTGGAGTCGCCGGTCGTACGACTCGACGACCAGGTCGAGTTCCGCGCCGAGGTCCGTCTTCGTCACGCGGTCGATCGCGTCGACGGGCTCCGCGGCGTCGAGGCTCCGGCGGGCCGCGCGTGCGGCGTCCGCGAGGGCGTCCGCTCCCGCGGGCGACGTGTCACCGTACTCACCCTGCCGACCGCCCACACCGATGTAGGTCCCGATCGTCGGGTCGAGGTCGACGAGTGTCGTCACCCAGTCCTCCGCGACACGGTCGACGGCGGACGGCTTGCGGACAGGACGCTCGGAGCTCATGGTGCGACCATACCGACTCCGCGATCCGGGAGGCCCGGAGCGACCCCGGCGGACCGTCCGACCGGGCGATCGCGCCTGGTCGCTCAGTGCGCCGCTGCCTCCCAGTTCGGCCCCGTGCCGACCTGGACGTCGAGGGGCACGCTCAGGTCCGCGGCACCGCCCATGCGCCGACGCACGATCTCCTCGACCGCGTCCTGTTCGCCCGGAGCGACCTCGAGGATGAGTTCGTCGTGCACCTGCAGCAACAGGTGCGAGTCGTGGCCACCCGCGTCGAGGTCCGCCGCGACGCCGAGCATCGCGATCTTCATGATGTCCGCGGCCGAACCCTGGATCGGCGCATTGAGCGCGGCCCGCTCGGCGTTCTCCCGGAGCACACGGTTCGGGCTCTTGAGGTCGCCGAACGGACGCCGGCGACCGAAGATGGTCTCGGTGTAGCCGTCCTCGCGCGCCTGTTCCACGACGTTGCGGAGGTAGTCGCGCACCGCTCCGAAGCGCGCGAAGTACTCCGCCATGAGGCCGCGTGCCTCTTTCTGGTCGATCCGGAGCTGCTTCGACAGGCCGAACGCGCTCAGTCCGTAGGCGAGTCCGTACGACATCGCCTTGACCTTCGTGCGCATCTCCGGGGAGACGTCGGCGGGCTCGACCCCGAACACGCGGGCACCGACGAACCGGTGCAGGTCCTCGCCCTCCTTGAACGCCTGGATGAGTCCCGGGTCCCCCGACAGGTGCGCCATGATGCGCATCTCGATCTGGGAGTAGTCGGCGGTGAGCAGGGTCGTGTACGGAGCGGCCACCGTGAACGCGGACCGGATCCGACGGCCGACCGCGGTCTTGACGGGGATGTTCTGGAGGTTCGGGTCGGTCGACGAGATGCGTCCGGTGCTCGTCCCGGTCTGTTCGTAGGTCGTGTGCACGCGACCGTCGACCACGGCGGCGTCGAGGGTGTCGACGATCTGCCGCAGCTTGGTCGCGTCGCGGTGCTGCAGCAGCAGGCCGAGGAACGGGTGCGGGTGCTGCTCCTGGAGGTCCGCGAGCGACGCGGCGTCGGTCGAGAAGCCCGTCTTGGTCTTGCGGGTCTTCGGCATCGCGAGCTCGGTGAACAGGACCTCTTGGAGCTGCTTCGGCGACCCGAGGTTGACCTCGTGCCCGATCTCCGCGAACGCCTGCTGTGCGAGCTCCGAGGCGCGCTCCCCGAGTTCGCCGGACAGGTCGGCGAGGACCGCGTGGTCCATCGCGACGCCCCGGGACTCCATGTCGGCGAGGACGGACACGAGCGGGAGCTCGATGTCGTCGAGCACGCGCAACGACCCGGGGTCGATCCGGGCGCGGAGCGCGGTCTCGACCCGGAGGGTGTACCAGGCTCGTGTCGCCGCGCTCGCCGGCTCCGACTCGGGGACGAGCTGGTTCGGGTCGGCCGTGGGCATGGTCTCGCGGAGCTCGCCGTAGACGAGGTCCTCGAGCGACTGCCCCTGCCGGGCCGGGTTCGCGAGCCACCCCGTCACGCGGGGGTCGCCCGCGAGGCCGCCGAGCGTGAACCCCGCCGTCGCGAGCGCCTGGACCGCCGCCTTCGCGTCGTGCAGGTGCTTCGGCGCGTCCCCGGCGAGCCAGGTCTGCAACTGCTCGTAGTCACGCGCTCCACTGCCCCCGGGCACGAGCACGGCGTCGTCGTGCGTCGCGATGCCGATCGCGCTGAGACGCCCGTCGACGGTCTCGACCGACACCCCGAAGCCGTTGTCCGCGTCGTGCTCGGTCTTGGTGCGGAGCCAGTGTCCCAGCTCCTCGTCGATCAGGGTCCGCGCGGCCGGCGGCGTCGGAGCACCGTCGTCCACCCCGCCCTCGGTCGCGGCGTCGCCGCCGTCACCGGTTCCCGCGACCTTGAACACGCGGTCGAGGAGCGTGCGGAACTGCAGGCGGTCGAACAGCTCACGCACCGCGGCCTCGTCGACCGGACGGATGACGACGTCGGCCGGCCCCACCGGCAGCTCGACGTCGCGCACGAGACGGTTCAGGCGGCGGTTCCGCACCGCGCGGTCCTTCTGTTCGCGGAGGTTGGCGCCCACGACGCCCTTGATCTCGTCGGCGTGCTCGAGGACACCGTCGAGCGAGCCGTACTGGGTGATCCACTTGACGGCGGTCTTCTCGCCCACCTTGTCGATCCCGACGAGGTTGTCGCTGGTCTCGCCCACGAGCGCCGCGATGTCCGGGTACTGGTGCGGTTCGATGCCGTACCGCTCGTACACCTTGTCGCGGTCGTAGCGGGTCAGTTCGGACACGCCGCGCACCGACGGGTAGAGCAGCGTCACGTCGTCGTCGACGAGCTGGATGGCGTCGCGGTCACCCGAGACGACGTACACGCGGTACCCCTGCTGCGCGCCCTGCAGCGACAGCGTGGCGAGGATGTCGTCGGCCTCGTAGTCCTCTTTCGTGACCGTGGTGATGCCCATGGCGTGCAGGGCCTCTTGCAGGAGCGGGATCTGCCCCTTGAACTCCTCGGGGGTCTCGGAGCGGGTGCCCTTGTAGTCCTCGTACTCACGGGTGCGGAACGAGAACCGCGAGATGTCGAACGCCACGGCGATGTGGGTCGGTCGTTCGCGCTGCAAGAGCATGAGCAGCATCGAGATGAAGCCGTGGATCGCGTTCGTGTGCTGGCCTTCGCGGTTCACGAAGCTGTCGACCGGCAACGCGTAGAACGCCCGGAACGCCAGCGAGTGTCCGTCGATGACCAGGAGGGTAGGCTTTTCCGCGTCCGACACCCGGACAGCCTATCCACGGCCGGTGACAACCCCGGAGGCCACGAGTGACCGACAGCCCGACCATCACCGGCTCCCCCGAGGGCGTCGAGCGGTACGAACAGCGCGGGATCGGTGAACTCGCCGAGAAGATGGGCATGCAGATCCTCGAGCTGAGCGCCGAGCGCGCCGTCGGCACGATCCCGGTCGAGGGCAACCGTCAGCCGGTCGGGCTGCTGCACGGCGGGGCGTTCGTGGTCCTCGCCGAGAGCCTGGGCTCGATGGCGGCGACCGTCCACGCCGGCCCCGGGCGCATCGCGGTCGGCATCGAGCTGAACGCGTCACACAGCCGGAGCGCCACGACGGGCGTCGTCACGGGTACGTGCACCGCGATCCACCTCGGCCGCACCCTGTGCACGCACGAGATCGTGCTCACCGACGACGAGGGGCGACGCTGCTCGACGGTCCGCATCACCAACCTGCTCCGCGACGCCTGACCGACGCCGCGCCGCTGGCCGGTCGCGCTACTTCTTGACGCTGAGCTGCTCGATGATCGCCTTGGCGACGTCGTGCATGGTGAGCCGCCGGTCCATCGAGGCCTTCTGGATCCACCGGAAGGCCTCGGGCTCCGTCAGGCCCATCTTCTCGTTGAGGAGCCCCTTCGCGCGGTCGACGAGCTTGCGGGTCTCGAACCGCTCGACGAGGTCGGCGACCTCGGCCTCGAGCGTGATGATCTGCTGGTGCCGAGAGAGCGCGATCTCGATCGCGGGCAGCAGGTCGTTCGGCGTGAACGGCTTCACGACGTATGCGAGGGCACCGGCCTCGGTCGCACGCTCGACGAGCTCCTTCTGACTGAAGGCCGTCAGCAGCACGACCGGCGCGATGTGGTTCTTCGACAGCCGCTCGGCCGCGGAGATCCCGTCGAGCTGCGGCATCTTGACGTCCATGATCACGAGGTCGGGCCGCAGGTCCGTGGCGAGCGCGACAGCGGTCTCGCCGTCGCCGGCCTCGCCGACCACGTCGAAGCCGTTGTCCCGGAGGATCTCGACGATGTCGAGGCGGATGAGCGACTCGTCCTCCGCGACGACGACGCGACGGGGTGCGGTGGGGGTTGCTTCTGTGTCACTCACGCGGCAATCCTACTATGCGCATCCCGGCCCTCCCGGAGTCCCGGGACGGTCAGCAGGCGACGTCGTTCCGGCGACCGGTGATCCTGCCGGGCGCCGTCGGTACGAGTGGCGGGACTCGAACCCGCACGCCGTGAGGCAGAGCATTTTGAGTGCCCCGTGTCTGCCGATTCCACCACACTCGCGTCCTGCTCAGGCTAGCAGGAGGGCCGGACCGCACCAGGTGAGGCAAGCCTGTCCATGCTGGCGGCGCAGGTCCGGTGGTGGTTCCATTCCTGCATGTCGCACGCAACGGACCTCGCCCTGCCGGAGACGAGCGCCGTCGGCGACGCGACGAGCGCCGGTCGACTCAACTGGCTCCGGGCGGGCCTCCTCGGTGCGAACGACGGGATCGTGTCCGTCGCGGCGATCGTCGTCGGCGTGGCGGGTGCCGGCGCGTCGACCGGAGCGATCGCCGCCGCCGGCACGGCCGGACTCGTCGGAGGCGCCATCTCGATGGCCCTCGGCGAGTACGTCTCGGTCAGCGGCCAGCGGGACGCACAGCGCACCGGACTGGCCGCACGCCAAGCGGAGCGCGCGGCAGAGGCCGAGGACGCCGGCGCGATCGCCGGTCACTACGCCGCCCTCGGCGTCGACCCCGACACCGCCGCGTCGATCGCGGCCGAGCTCGTGCGTCCCGAGGTGCGACGTCGACGCGCCGCCATCGCCCTCGCGGACGAGGAAGCCGACATGGTCAGCCCGTGGCGCGCCGCGTGGGTCTCGGCGGCGACGTTCACGGTCGGCGCCCTGTTGCCCCTGTTCGCCATCCTGATCCCGCCAGCCGGTGCTCGGGTGCCCGCGACGATCGTCGCCGTGCTCCTCGCCCTCGCCGTGACCGGCGCGACCGGGGCGACCCTCGGCGGCGCGGCCCGCGGCCGCGCGACGGTGCGGGTGGTGGTCGGCGGGGCCCTCGCACTCGCGGCGACCTACGCCGCCGGACTGCTCCTCGGCGCGCACGTCGGCGGATGATCGCGAGGTCCTCCGTCGGCTCGCTGAACACCCGCTGAGCGCGGCACCCGCCCGATCGGTACCGTCTGCCCGGAACCCGGAACCTGGATCCGACCCCGAGCCCGGGATCCGACCTCGAGCCCGGGACCCGACGGAGAGGGACAGCCAACGTGGACACGCGTGCGGTCCGGACCTTCCGCGTGTTCGTGGTGACCACCGCGGTCGTCGCGATCGTGCTCGGCGGTGTCGGCATCCTGTGGCCACACCCGACGCTCGTCGTGCTCGCACTCCTGTTCGGCGTCGATCTCGTCGTCGCCGGGGTCCTGCGGGTGGCCTCGGCGGCGATCGGCCGGGGCACGCATCGGGTCTGGCGCTGGGTGTCGATCGTCGGTGGCGTGTTCGTGGCAGCCGCCGGGCTCGTCTGCCTGCTCGACCCGGCGGCCCCGCTCGTCGTCCTGGCGACGCTCGGCGGGATCGGGTTCATCGTCGAGGGCGTCGCGGCACTCGTCGGCGCGGTCGTCGGTCACCCGGGCTCGTCGCGCGGACCGAGTGCGGTGAGCGGTGCGCTGTCGATCCTCGCCGGTGTGGCGGTCCTGGTCGCACCCGGACTCGCGTTGGCGGCGTTCGTCGTCCTCGCCGGCATCGTCCTCGTCGTCGTCGGCATCGCGGCGCTGCTGCTCGTCCCGCCCCGCGCCGCCATCCGCGGATGACGCCACGGCGCCGTGCGTCCCGCTCCGGAACGTGCCGGCGGGAGGACGGCCGGGGACCGAACCACCCGGACGGTCAGATGCCGGCGGTCCCGAACAGCAACCCGAGCAGGTAGGTCACCGCCGCCGCACCGTACCCGATCGCGAGCTGCCGCAGTGCCCGCCGTGCGGGGGACGCACCCGAGAGCACACCGACGACCGCCCCGGACACGAGCAGCGCGATGCCGACCAGCACCGCGGCGACCGCGACGGCGGACCACTCCCCGAGTCCGAACAGGTACGGGAGGACGGGGACCACGGCCCCCGACGCGAAGAACAGGAAACTCGAGATCGCGGCGCTCAGCCCGCTCCCGACCGCCTCGTGCTCCACCGTGCCGACGGCCCCCGTCTCCGACGTCTGCCGGAGTCCGGTGAGCACCTCGTGGGCGTGCTGCGCCGCCGCGGCCTCGTCCATCCCGCGCGCTCGGTAGACGAGCGCGAGTTCGTTCTGGTCGACGTCGAGGTCGACCACGGCCTGGCCGGCCTCGGGATGCGGAGCGGAGGCGTCGAGCAGCTCGCGCTGCGACCGCACGGACACGTACTCCCCCGCCCCCATGGAGAGTGCACCGGCGAGCAGCCCCGCCACGCCGCTCAACAACACGACGTGCTGGTCGGCGCCGGACGCGCCGATGCCGATGATGAGCGCCAGGTTCGACACCAGGCCGTCGTTCGCGCCGAACACCGCGGCCCGGAAGGTGCCGGACAGGCGGAGTCGCCCCCGGTTCGCCAGACCGCGCACGACCTCGCCGTGGATGCGCTCGTCCGCCGCCATCGCCGCCGAGGCGTCGACGTCCGCCCCGTACGGAGACCGGTCCTCGGTGCGCTGCATCAGCGCGAGCACGAACACCGAACCGAAGCGCTTCGCGAGGCCCGCGAGGATCCGTGTCCGCAGATCGCCACGGAGGGGACGCCCCACGTCGTCGCCGAGCAGCTCGAGCCAGTGCTGCTCGTGGCGCCCCTCGGCCTCGGCGAGGGCGAGCAGGATGTCCCGCTCCTCACCGGACCGCCGCGCGGCCAGGTTCCGGTAGACCGACGCCTCGGCGCGTTCGTCGGCGAGGTACCGGCGCCAGCGCCGGAGCTCGGTCGGCGGACGTCGCGCGCGACCGTCGGTCGACGTCGAGACCACGCCCCGTGCCTCCTGTTCGGATCCGGCGGTCAGTTGCGGACGTAGGCCGGAGCAGCCTCCGCGTGGGCGTCGCCGACGCGGTGCACGCGGAGGTCGTTCGTCGACCCCGGCAGCCCGGGAGGCGAACCGGCCGTGACGACGACGCGGTCGCCGGGCTTGGCGAGGCCGTGCCCGATGAGGAGGTCGTCGACCTGCGGGAAGAGCTCGTCGGTGTGCGTCATGCGCTCGACCAGGAACGAGCGGACGCCCCACGTCAGCGCCATGCGGCGTCGCGTCGCCTCGTTCGGGGTGAAGGCGATGATCGGCAGACCGTGGCGGAGCCGGGACATGCGGCGAGCCGAGTCGCCGGACTCCGTGAAGACGCAGAGGTACGACGCCTCGGTGAACTCCGCGATCTCGACGGCGGCGAGGGTGATCGCACCGCCGAGGGTGCGGGGCTTCGTGCCGAGCGGCGCGATCCGCTCGAGGCCGTGGTCCTCGGTCGACTCGACGATGCGGGCCATGGTGCGGACCGTCTCCACCGGGTACTCGCCGACGCTCGTCTCGCCCGAGAGCATGACCGCGTCCGCGCCGTCGAGGACCGCGTTCGCGACGTCCGAGGTCTCGGCGCGCGTCGGGATGGGGCTCGAGATCATCGACTCGAGCATCTGCGTGGCGACGATGACGGGCTTCGCCATGCGGCGGGACAGCTCGACGGCGCGCTTCTGCACGATCGGCACGGCCTCGAGCGGCAGCTCGACACCCAGGTCACCGCGCGCGACCATGATCGCGTCGAAGGCGTCGATGATCTCCTCGAGCGCGTCCACGGCCTGCGGCTTCTCGACCTTCGCGATGACCGGGAGCCGCTTGCCCTCCTCGTCCATGATCTCGTGGGCGCGCTCGACGTCGGCGGCGTTGCGGACGAACGAGAGCGCGATGAGGTCGGCGCCCTGCCGGATCGCCCAGCGGAGGTCGGCCTCGTCCTTCTCGCTCAGCGCGGGGACGTTCACGGCGACGCCGGGGAGGTTGATGCCCTTGTTGTTCGACACCGTCCCGGGCACGACGACCTCGGTGCGCACGCGGACGCCGTCCGAGTCGAGCACCCGGAGGCGGACACGGCCGTCGTCGATGAGGAGCGGGTCGCCGGGCTTGACGTCCTGTGGGAGCCCCTTGAACGTCGTCCCGCACACGTCCTTCGAGCCGGGGACGTCCTCGGTGGTGATCGTGAAGACGTCGCCGGCCGCGAGCTCGTGGGGGCCGTCCGCGAACCGCGCGAGGCGGATCTTCGGGCCCTGCAGGTCGACGAGGACCGCGACGGGCTTGCCGAGGTCGTCCGCCGCACGTCGGACGTTCTCGTAGTTCGCCTCGTGCACGCTGTAGTCACCGTGGCTGAGGTTCAGCCGGGCCACGTCGACGCCCGCCTGGATGATGTCCTTGACGGTCTCGTAGTCCGAGGTCGCCGGTCCGAGCGTCGAAACGATCTTTGCGCGTCTCAATGGTGTCCTTCGTGTGGTGGATGTCGTGCTGCGGTGGCGCCCGCACGGGCGGTCCCGGCCGGACGACCGGCCACCGGCAGCCTACCGGCCGGTGCCGCTCCGTCAGACGCTGATCGCGCGGTCGGTCGCACGGACCGGGGCCGGGAGGCGAGTGGACCCCTCGAGATAGCGGTCCACCTCGGCGGCCGCCGCGCGGCCCTCCGCGATCGCCCAGACGATGAGGGACTGCCCGCGACCGGCGTCACCCGCGACGAACACCCCGGGCTCGTTGGTCGTGTAGTCGGCACCCCGCTCGAGGGCGCCGGACGGCGCGAACGGGAGGCCCAGCTGCGGCTCGAGCGTGTCGCGTTCCGGTCCGGTGAAGCCCATCGCGATGAGCACGAGGTCCGCGGGGATCTCACGCTCGGTCCCCGACTTCGGCACACGGCGGCCGTCGAGGTACTCGGTCTCCGCGACCCGGAGCGCCCGCACCTCGCCGGCCTCGTTCGCCAGGAACTCGACGGTCGAGGCGAGGTACCGACGCTCGCCTCCCTCTTCGTGCGCGCTCGAGACCTCGAACACCGTCGGGAACATCGGCCAGGGCTGGTCCGACGGACGCTCGAGCGGCGGCTGCTTGCCGATCGCCAGGTTCGTCACACTGATGGCGCCCTGCCGGTGCGCGGTGCCGATGCAGTCCGCGCCCGTGTCACCGCCACCGATCACGACGACGTGCTTGCCCTCCGCCGTGATCTGGTTGTCGACCACCGTGCCGGCACCGGTGCGGTTCTGCTGCACGAGGTACTCCATGGCGAAGTGGACGCCGGACAGGTCCCGGCCCGGGATCGGCAGGTCGCGCGGGACCGTCGCGCCCGTGGCGACCACGACGGCGTCGTACCGGCTCTTCAGGTCGGACCAGCTGATGTCCACGCCGATCTCCACGCCCGCGCGGAACCGGGTGCCCTCGGCCTGCATCTGCTGCAGACGGAGGTCGATCTGGCGCTTCTCCATCTTGAAGTCGGGGATGCCGTAGCGCAGGAGGCCGCCGATCCGGTCGTCGCGCTCGTACACCGCGACGGTGTGCCCGGCGCGGGTGAGCTGCTGCGCGGCGGCGAGTCCCGCGGGACCCGACCCGACGACCGCGACCGTCTTGCCCGTGAGTCGCTCGGGCGGGTGCGGCGTCACCCAGCCGTTCTGGAACGCCTGGTCGATGATCGAGACCTCGACCTGCTTGATCGTCACCGGTGGCTGGTTGATGCCGAGCACGCACGCGGCCTCGCACGGCGCCGGGCACAGCCGCCCGGTGAACTCCGGGAAGTTGTTCGTCGCGTGCAGGCGCTCGATCGCCTGTCGGCCCTCGCCGCGCCACATGAGGTCGTTCCACTCGGGGATGAGGTTCCCGAGGGGGCAGCCCTGGTGGCAGAACGGCACGCCGCAGTCCATGCAGCGCCCGGCCTGGCGCCGGAGCGCACCCGGTTCCTGCTGCTCGTAGACCTCTTTCCAGTCCATGAGCCGCACCGGCACGGGCCGGCGGGGCGGCAGTTCGCGTTCCTGGACCTTGAGGAAGCCCTTCGGGTCAGCCACGGGTCATCACCTCCGGTGACGTGCGGGTCGATCGGGGTCGGACGGACCCCGTGGGTGGGACGGATCGGATCCGGGTGCGCTCAACCACCGGTGACCTCCAGGATGCGGTTCCAGACGACGTCGCCGTCGGGGTCGAGCCCCTCGTCGACCGCGGTCTGGCGGGTCTTGAGGACGGCAGCGTAGTCGCGCGGGAGCACCTTGACGAACGCGGTGAGGTCCGGGTCCTCGGCCAGGATCGACCGGGCCAGCCCGGAATCGGTCTCGGCCACGTGACGCTCGAGCAGATCGGTGACGATCTCGGCGTCCGCGCTGTCGAGTGACGACAGGACGAGCTCGCCGGACGCGAGGGCGTCCTGGTTGACGTCCTCCGGTCGGAGCCCGCGGACGTACGCCGTGCCGCCCGACATGCCGGCGCCGAGGTTGCGGCCGGTCGCGCCGAGGATCAGTGCGAGACCGCCGGTCATGTACTCGAGCGCGTGGTCGCCCACGCCCTCGACCACGGCCGTGGCGCCCGAGTTCCGGACGAGGAACCGCTCGCCGACGATCCCGCGGATGAACATCGACCCCTGCGTGGCGCCGTATCCGATGACGTTGCCGGCGATGACGTTCTCCTCGGCCGCGAACCCGGCACCCTCGGTGGGGCGGACGACGATCTCACCGCCGGAGAGCCCCTTGCCGACGTAGTCGTTGCTGTCGCCGAAGAGCCGGATGCGGACGCCCGAGGGCAGGAACGCGCCGAGCGACTGCCCGGCGGATCCGCGGAGCGTCACCTCGATCGCGCCGGCCGGGAGGCCGTTCTCACCGTGTCGCACCGTCACCTCGTGCCCGAGCATGGTCCCGACCGCGCGCTCGGTGTTCCGGACCGGCAGGTCGAGCGCGACGTGGCCGCCGTGCTCGAGGACGTCGGTCGCGGCGTGGATGAGCCCGTTGTCGAAGTGGGCGTCCAGCTCGTGGTCCTGCTCGCGCAGGTTCCGGCGCGGCTCGTCGTCGGCGAACTCCGGCCCGCGCAGGACCGGGGCGAGGTCGAGCCCGGAGGCCTTCCAGTGCTCGACGGCGCGGTCGACGTCGAGGACCTCGGTGTGCCCGATCGCCTCCTCGAGGCTGCGGAACCCGAGCTCGGCGAGGTACTCGCGGACCTCCTGTGCCAGGAACTCGAAGAAGTTCACGACGAACTCCGGCTTGCCCGTGAAGCGCTTGCGGAGCTCCGGGTTCTGCGTCGCGACGCCGACCGGGCACGTGTCGAGGTGGCACACCCGCATGAGGATGCAGCCCTCGACGACGAGCGGTGCCGTCGCGAACCCGTACTCCTCGCCCCCGAGCAGTGCGGCCACCACGACGTCACGCCCGGTCTTCATCTGACCGTCGACCTGGACCACGACGCGGTCGCGCATCTTGTTGAGCATGAGCGTCTGCTGGGTCTCGGCCAGGCCGATCTCCCACGGCGTCCCCGCGTGCTTGAGCGAGTTGAGCGGGCTCGCGCCGGTGCCGCCGTCGTGGCCCGAGACGAGCACGACGTCGGCGAGTGCCTTCGTGACCCCCGCCGCGACCGCACCGATGCCCGACTGGCTCACGAGCTTGACGTGCACGCGCGCGGACGGGTTCGCTCGCTTGACGTCGAAGATGAGCTGCTTGAGGTCCTCGATCGAGTAGATGTCGTGGTGCGGCGGCGGTGAGATGAGGCCGACACCGGCGGTGGCGTGGCGGGTGCGCGCCACCCAGGGGTAGACCTTGGCCGGCGGGAGCTGGCCACCCTCGCCCGGCTTCGCACCCTGCGCCATCTTGAGCTGGATGTCCGTCGCGTGTGTCAGGTACATGCTCGTCACGCCGAAGCGCCCCGAGGCGACCTGCTTGATCGCGCTCCGGCGCTCGGGGTCGAGCAGTCGTTCGACGTCCTCCCCGCCCTCACCCGTGTTCGAGCGTCCGCCGAGCCGGTTCATGGCGATCGCGAGTGTCTCGTGGGCCTCCCGGGAGATGGAGCCGTAGCTCATCGCACCCGTGTTGAACCGCTTGACGATCGACTCGATGGGCTCGACCTCGTCGAGGGGCACCGGCGGGCGGAGTCCCTTGTGGAACGAGAAGAGTCCGCGCAGGGTCATGAGCTGCTCGGCCTGGTCGTCGACCGCGGACGAGTACTCGCGGAAGATGTCGTACCGGCGGGCGCGCGTGGCGTGCTGCAGCCGGAACACCGTCTCGGGGTTGAACAGGTGCGGCGGTCCCTCGCGGCGCCACTGGTACTCACCACCGGTGGCCAGGCGCTCGTGTGCGCTGACCGCACCGTCCTGCGGGTAGGCGCTCGCGTGCCGTTCGGCGTTCTCGCGGGCGATGACCTCGATGCCGACCCCGCCCAGGATCGACGACGTGCCGGTGAAGTACTCGTCGACGAACTCCTGGCTCAGTCCGACGGCCTCGAACGCCTGCGCCGCAGCGTAGCTCGACACCGTCGAGATGCCCATCTTCGACATGATCTTGAGCACGCCCTTGCCGAGCGCCTTGATGACGTTCTTGACGGCCTGTTCTGGCGTCATGCCGGGGAGCATCCCCGACCGGACGAGGTTCTCGCAGGTCTCCATCGCGAGGTACGGGTTGATCGCGGACGCGCCGTACCCGATGAGGGTCGCGACGTGGTGGACTTCGCGGACGTCGCCGGCCTCGACGATCAGACCGACCTTCATCCGCTGCTCGGTCCGGATGAGGTGGTGGTGCACGGCCGCGAGCATGAGCAGGCTCGGAACGGGCGCGAGGTCCACGGTGCCGTCACGGTCGGAGAGCACGATGAACTGCTTGCCGGCCTCGATCGCGGCGTCGACCTCGTCGAGCATCGCGCGGATCCGCGTCTGCATCGCCTGCTCGCCCGCGTCGACGCGGTAGAGCCCCTTGACCGTGACGGTGAGCTGCCGTCCGGACTCGGTCTCGAAGTGCTCGATCTTGGCGAGCTGGTCGTTGTCGATCACCGGGAAGTCCAGGACGATCTGCTTCGCGTGCTCCGGCGTCGCGTCGAGGAGGTTGCGCTCCGGGCCCAGCCCGAGTCCCATGCTCGTCACGACGGACTCGCGGATCGAGTCGAGCGGCGGGTTCGTCACCTGCGCGAACTGCTGGGTGAAGTAGTCGAACAGCAACCGGGGCCGCTCCGACAGCACCGCGATGGGCGTGTCCGACCCCATGGCGCCGAGGGGTTCGGCTCCCGTCTGCGCCATCGGACGCAGCAGGATCCGGACTTCCTCCTCCGTGTACCCGAAGGCACGCTGCCGTCGGGTCACGGACGCCGGGGTGTGTACGACGTGCTCGCGGTCCGGCAGGTCCTCGAGGTTGATCCGGCCCGCGGCCAGCCACGCGGCCCACGGCCCGGAGGCGGCCAGCTCACGCTTGACCTCGTCGTCCTCGATGATGCGCCCGGCCTCGGTGTCGACGAGGAACATGCGGCCCGGCCGCAGGCGCCCCTTCCGGACGACCCGCTCGGCCGGGACGTCGATGACACCCGTCTCGCTCGCGAGCACGACGAGGCCCTCGTCGGTCACGAGGAAGCGACCCGGCCGGAGGCCGTTGCGGTCCAGCGTCGCACCGACCAGCGAGCCGTCGGTGAACGTGATGGCGGCGGGGCCGTCCCACGGCTCCATGAGCATCGAGTGGTACTCGTAGAACGCCCGGAGGTCGGGATCCATGTCCGCGCGGTTCTCCCACGCCTCGGGCACCATCATCGACACGGCGTGCGGCAGCGATCGGCCCGACAGGCTGAGGAGTTCGACGACCTCGTCGAACGACGCCGAGTCGCTCGCGGCCGGACTGACGATCGGCAGCAACGGCGCCATGTCGCCGAGGAGCTCGTTCTCGAGCTGCGACTGCCGTGCGCGCATCCAGTTGCGGTTGCCGCGCACCGTGTTGATCTCGCCGTTGTGCGCGATCATCCGGAACGGCTGCGCCAGTGGCCAGGACGGGAAGGTGTTCGTCGAGTAGCGCGAGTGCACGATCGCGAGCTTCGAGGCGAACCGTTCGTCGCTCAGGTCCGGGTAGAACGGCTCGAGCTGGAGGGTCGTGACCATGCCCTTGTAGACGATGGTCCGACTCGACAGCGACATGAAGTACACGTCCTGGTCGCGCTCGATCCGCTTGCGGAGGCGGAAGGTCTGTCGGTCGAGCGCGATGCCCGACCGCGGCGTGCCGTCCTCGTCGTGGCGCTCGCTCGCGACGAAGCACTGCTCGAACGCCGGCATGGCAGCTCGCGCGAGCGTGCCGAGCTCGTCCGGGCGCACGGGCACCTCGCGCCAACCGAGGACCCGGAGCCCCTCGTCCGCCGCGACGGCCTCGATCGCCGCCTTGACGGCGGCGCGCGCGTCCACGTTGGTCGGGAGGTACGCCGTACCCACCGCGTACCCGCCCGCGTCGGGCAGCGCGAACGGCACGACCTCGCGGAGGAAGGCGTCCGGGACCTGGCAGAGGATCCCCGCGCCGTCACCCGTGCCGGCGTCGCTGCCGATGGCACCGCGGTGTTCGAGGTGACGGAGGGCACCGAGCGCCGCGTCGACGATGTCGTGACCGGGCGTTCCGCAGAGCGTGGCGACCATGGCCAGACCGCAGGCGTCCTTCTCGTTCGCCGGGTCGTACGCGCCGACGGCGGCCGGGACCGCGCTGAAACGCTGGTGGGGTGGCAGGAGCGCCATGGGAACCGTCCTCACGAGGAGATGGGGAACTGGGACGTCGAGCGGTCGACTGGACCCGGTGGTACGTCGCCGAGCGGCGAGGCGTGTGCCCGGGCACAGCCGCCCGTGACGGTGCTCCGGGCGGCGTGCGAGGTGTCGGGCCACTTGTGGTGACCCTACGACGGTCGGGTCCCGCGCGGGACCCGGACGACATCACGAGTTGCTGTGGACGTGCTGTCGTCGGACCGCGGCTCTGCCGCGGTCGGTCGGAGTTCAGCTCGGGTGTGCCCTAGCTGCGGTCGGCGGCGGTGGCGACCGGTTCCGGATCGGTGACGACGAGCGGTTCGTCGTCGGACTCCGAGTAGGTGTCGTCAGATCCTACACTGCTGGCCGCGCGCGGACCGCGACCGGGCAGGTACCCGCTGGGCTCGGTACCCGGGTGTCGCCGGGTCTGCACGACGAAGATGACGATGCCGAGCACGATCGCCGCGAGTGCGGCCCAGACGTTCGTGCGGACTCCGAAGAAGGTCTCGCTCGTGTCGACCCGGATCGACTCGAGCACGGACCGCCCCGCGCCGTACCAGATCAGGTAGAGCGCGAGGACGCGGCCCCACTGCAGGTGGAAGCGCCGGTCGATGAGCACGATGACCGCGAACCCGACGAGGTTCCAGATGATCTCGTAGAGGAACGTCGGGTGGAACAGCGTCCCGGCCGGCAGACCGACCGGGTACGCGGGGTTCGACTGCTCGATCTGGAGCCCCCAGGGCAGGTTCGTCGGCATGCCGAAGAGCTCGTGGTTGAAGTAGTTGCCGAGCCGGCCGAACGCCTGAGCGACGAGCAGCCCGGGCGCGACGGCGTCGACGAAGGTGGTGAACCGGAGCCCGACGTACCGGCAGGCCCACCAGGCACCGAGGGCGCCGGCGATCAGGGCGCCGAAGATGGCGAGCCCGCCCTCCCAGATGGCGAACGGTTCCCACCATGCGATGCCCGGCCCGAAGTAGTCCCCGACGTGGGTGAACACGTGGTAGGCGCGTCCGCCGATGATGCCGAGCGGGACCGCGCCGATCGCGATGTCGACGATGACCCACTTCTCGACGCCGCGACGCACCAGCCGACGGTCGGTGATGACGACGCAGGCGACGATCCCGAGCAGGATGCAGATGGCGTAGGCGTGGATCCGGAAGTCGAGTGGGAAGGACCACCCGAAGACCCGGTCCAGCCAGTTCGTCAGATCGAAGTACTGCCAGGCCGTGCTCGGGCTCGGGATGCTCAGGGGAAGCATGGAGGGGCGTACGCCTTTCGTCGCTGTTCCGTCAGACGACCGGCGAGGCCGGGCCGTCGTCGGAGATCACTGTAGCGCCACGGGTCAGGTCGGCAGCGCGGCGGCCGACGCCGCGGACGCCCTCGTCCTGCAGGGCCCGGACGAACGCCGAACCGATGATCGCGCCGTCCGCGTAGGCGAGGATCTCCGACACCTGCTCCGCGGTCGAGATCCCGAGACCGACGCAGGTGCGCTCGACCCCCGCGGAGCGCAGGCGCGACACGACCGAGCGCGCAGCGGCGTCGACGCCCGAACGAGCCCCCGTCACGCCCATGGTGGACACGGCGTACACGAAGCCCCGGCTCGCCTCGACGGCCTGGCGCATGCGGTCGTCGGACGAGGACGGCGCGGCGAGGAACACGCGGTCGGCGCCGGTGCGCTCGGACGCGGCGATCCACTCGCCTGCTTCGTCCGGGATGAGGTCGGGCGTGATGAGCCCGGACCCGCCCGCGGCGGCGAGGTCGTCCGCGAACCGGTCGACGCCGTAGCGCAGCACCGGGTTCCAGTACGTCATGACGAGGACCGGGACGTCGGCCCGCTCGGTGATCGCGTGCACGGCGTCGAAGACGTGCGCCACGCGGAAGCCGTTCGCGAGACTCGTCTCGGTCGCGCGCTGGATGACCGGGCCGTCCATGACCGGGTCGGAGTACGGCAGGCCGAGCTCGATCGCGTCGACCCCGTTCTCGGCGAGGGCCACCGCGGCCGCCACACTCGTGGGCAGGTCCGGGAACCCCGCGGGGAGGTAGCCGACGACCGCCCCGGCACGCTCGGCGTTCGCGGTGTCGATGGCGGCGCGCACGGACCGCGACGTCGTGGTGCTCACAGCTGCTCCGCTCCCTCGTCGATGAGCCCGAACCAGCGGCTGGCGGTCGCGACGTCCTTGTCCCCGCGCCCGGACAGCGACACCAGGACGATGGCGTCGGGGCCGAGCCGCGCCCCCAGCTTCACCGCGCCCGCGAGCGCGTGGGCCGACTCGATCGCCGGGATGATCCCCTCCGTGCGCGTCAGCAGCCGGAAGGCGTCCATGGCCTCGACGTCGGTGATCGGCTCGTAGGTGGCGCGCCCGATCGCGGCGAGGTGAGCGTGCTCCGGGCCGACGCTCGGGTAGTCGAGGCCGGCGGACACCGAGTGGCTCTCGATCGTCTGCCCGTCGTCGTCCTGCATGAGGTAGGACTTCGCTCCGTGGAGGACCCCCGACCGGCCGAGGGTGATGCTCGCCGCGTGCCGTCCGCTCTGCACGCCCTCGCCACCCGCCTCGAAGCCGTACAGCGCCACGGACTCGTCGTCGAGGAACGCCTCGAAGATGCCCATCGCGTTCGACCCGCCACCGACGCACGCCGCGACCGCGTCGGGCAGGCGCCCGGTGAGCTCGAGGACCTGGGCACGGGCCTCCTCGCCGATCACCTTGTGGAACTCACGGACCATCTCGGGGAACGGGTGCGGGCCGGCGACCGTGCCGAGCAGGTAATGCGTGGTGTCGACGTTCGCCACCCAGTCCCGCAGGGCCTCGTTGATGGCGTCCTTGAGCGTGCGCGAACCGGTCTCGACGGCGACGACCTGGGCCCCGAGCAACCGCATACGCGCGACGTTGAGCGCCTGGCGCTCCGTGTCGACGGCACCCATGTAGACCACGCACTCCATGCCGAACAGCGCCGCGGCGGTGGCGGTGGCGACGCCGTGCTGCCCCGCCCCGGTCTCGGCGATCAGCCGGGTCTTGCCGAGCCGCTTGGCCACGAGCGCCTGCCCGAGCACGTTGTTGATCTTGTGCGACCCGGTGTGGTTGAGGTCCTCGCGCTTGAGGACCACCCGGGCACCACCGGCGTGTTCGGCGAACCGCGGGACCTCGGTGATGATCGACGGGCGGCCGGTGTAGTCGCGCTGCAGGGCGTCGAGTTCGGCGTGGAACGCCGGATCCGCCCAGGCGGCGCGGAAGGCCTGCTCGAGTTCGTCGAGCGCCAACACGAGCGACTCGGGGACGAACCGTCCGCCGAAGTCGCCGAAGTACGGACCATGGAGGTCGCGGAGGTGGGTCACGTGGTGCTCCGGTGAGGAGGGTCCGGGCGGGCCCGGCGGATGGGTTCTAGACGACGCGGAACGCGGCGAGCGTCGCCGCCGGGTCGTCACCGGTCACGAGGGCCTCGCCGACGAGCACGGCATCGGCGCCCGCGGCGCGGTAGTGGGCGACGTCGGCGGGCGACGACACGGCGGACTCGGCCACGCGGACCACGCCATCCGGCACCGCACCGACGAGGCGCCCGAAGAGGTCGCGGTCGAGCGAGAAGTCGGTCAGGTCGCGGGCGTTGACACCGAGGATGCGCGCCCCGGCGTCGAGCCCGCGGCTGACCTCGTCCGCTGAGTGGGCCTCGACCAGTGCC
Source organism: Curtobacterium sp. MCBD17_013 (assembly GCF_003234565.1). Taxonomy (GTDB): domain Bacteria; phylum Actinomycetota; class Actinomycetes; order Actinomycetales; family Microbacteriaceae; genus Curtobacterium. The sequence goes on from NZ_QKTU01000002.1 coordinate 221,749, forward strand.
CGCATCCCGAGCTGCTCGACGAGCGTGTGGAGTTCGACGAGCCGGGGCTGGTCCAGCGCGGCGACGATGAGCAACACGATGTCGGCGCCCGACGCCCGCGCCTCGAGCACCTGGTAGGGATCGGCGATGAAGTCCTTGCGCAGCACCGGGACGGCCACCCGGGCCCGGACGGCCTCGAGGTCGGCGAGGCTCCCCCGGAACCGGCGCCCCTCGGTCAGGACGCTGATCGCGCTGGCGCCGCCGGCCTCGTACCGGCTCGCGAGCTCGGCTGGATCGGCGATCTCGGCGAGCGGCCCGCGCGAGGGGCTGGCCCGCTTGACCTCCGCGATGACGTGCACGCGGTCACCGGGAGCGAGGAACGCGAGCGCGTCGCGCGGCGAGGACACGCGGTCGAGGTCGCGCTCGACGTCCGCCGCGGGACGGTCGAGCCGTCGCGCCGCGGCGTCCTCCAGCGCTCCCGCGACGAGACCCGCGAGCAGATCCGTGGTCGGCTCGGCCGTCATCGGGTCACTCGTGGGTGCGCGTGACGTACTTCGGGCCGTTGACGCCGTACCCGAGCTTGGCGAGCACGCCGCCGAGGATGAGCCCGACGACGAGGAGTCCGGCGGACGCCCAGACCGCCCACGCGATGCTGAACCAGAAGCAGATGACGCCGATGGCGAAGGCGACCAGCATGATGATCACGGCCGTCCAGGCGGCGGGCGAGTGTCCCTCGCCGAGTTCTGCGGGCTCAGTGTTGCTCACGGTGCTCCTCGTGGTCCGGTGCGTCGTCCTCGGTGCGACGCTCCCCCGATCCTACCGTGCGGTCCTCCGCCGTCCCGTCAGCGGCGGCCACCCCGTCTACCCCGGCGGTGGAGGTCCCGGCAGCCGTGGGGTCGACGCCCGCGCTGAGGTCGTCCCAGTCGACGATGGCATCCCGCGGCGCGTCGGCCGCCGGCACCCGTCCAGTGCCCCCGTACCGGCGACTCGGGCCGGGCCAGGACCGCTGGGCGACGAGCACGAGCAGGCCGAGCGCCACGGCGAGCACGCCACCCGCGATGCCGACGTACGGCCACGGGGTGACGTCGATGCTCCGTACGATCGAGCGGATCGCGGGGACGTCCTGCACGCCGGTGACGCCACTGATCGCCGACTGCGCGGCGACCACGGGATCGGTCAGACGGCCGATCCCCGTCACGACGACCGCGATCCCGAGCAGCACCTCGACGACCGCGAGCACGACGCGGAGCACGCGCCCCGCGATGGTCAGGGCGATCGACAGCGCCAACATGGCGATCGCGAGGGCTGAGTAGGGCACGACGGAGCCGTCCGCCGTCACCGTGCTCGCCGTCGCGCTCGTGGCGTCGAGGTGCGCCGTGAACCAGGTCTGCGTCCAGGACAGGAGCACGATGCCCGCGACCGCGAGACCGGCGAGGACGACGAGCGGGCGTGAGCGCCTCACGACCGGACCGCCCGCATGGCGTTCGCGGTCGCGACGGCGCGCAGCGGCGCCGCGGCCTTGTTCTGGGCCTCCACGTGCTCCGTGGCCGGGTCGGAGTCGGCGACGAGCCCTGCACCCGCCTGCACGCGGGCGACCCCGCCCTGGATCAGCGCCGTACGGATGGCGATCGCCACGTCCGCCGAGCCCGCGAAGTCGAAGTAGCCGACGACGCCGCCGTACACGCCCCGCTGGGCGGGTTCGAGCTCGTCGATGATCGCGAGCGCACGCGGCTTCGGCGCACCCGACAACGTGCCTGCCGGGAACGTCGCGCGGAACACGTCGATCGCGCTCGCCCCGGGGCGGATCGTCCCCTCGACACTCGACACGAGGTGCATGATGTGACTGAAGCGCTCGACCTGCATGAACTCGGTGACGGCGACGGTGCCGGGCAGGCACACCTTCTGGAGGTCGTTCCGCGCGAGGTCGACGAGCATGAGGTGCTCGGCCCGTTCCTTCGGGTCGAGGAGCAGTTCGTCGGCGAGACGCACGTCCTCCTCGGTGGTGCGACCGCGAGGCCGGGAGCCGGCGATGGGGTGGGTCATGGCGCGACCGTCCTCGACCCGCACCAGGGCCTCCGGCGAGGCACCGACGATCCAGTACGGCTCGTCGCTCGTGTCCGCGAGACTGAGGAAGTACATGTACGGGCTCGGGTTGAGCGTCCGGAGCACGCGGTAGACGTCGAGCGGGTCGGCCGTGACGGGCTGGTCGAACCGCTGCGAGATGACGACCTGGAACACGTCGCCGTCCCGGATGAAGCGCTTCGAACGCTCGATCGCCGCCGCGTACTCCTCGGGGGTCGAGCGAGCGGACGGGGACGGCGCCGCCACGTCGAAGGCCTCGGCGACCGTGGCCGCCGACGGCTGTACGAGGTCGCGCTGGAGACGGTCGAGGCGCGCCTGTGCGTCCGCCCACATGGCGTCGGGGTCGTCCGCGCCGTCGTTGAGGGCGCTCGCCACGAGGAGCACGAGTCCGGTCCGGTGGTCGATCGCCGCGAGCTCGGAGACGAACGCCATCGCTTGGCCCGGCACCGTGAACTCGGCCGGTGGCGCGTCCGGGAGGTGCTCGAGCTGACGGACGGCCTCCCATCCGATGAACCCGACGGTGCCCCCGACGAGCGGCGGCATGCCCGCGAGCCGCGGGGTCGCCCACCGCTCGTGCAGTCGTGCGAGCACGTCGAGCGGCGCGCCCTCGAGCGATCCGACCGCGCGCTCCGCGTCGATGCCCGTGTCGATCCACCGCGCCTCGGTACCGTCCTGCGTCAGGACGCCGAAGCTGCGGACCCCGACGAACGACCAGCGCGACCAGAGTCCGCCCTGGCCCGCGGACTCGAGCAGGAAGCTCCCCGGACGCCCCGCTGCCAGTTTCCGGTAGACGCCCACGGGCGTCTCGCTGTCCGCGAAGAGCGCTCGTACGACCGGGACGACGCGGTGGCCGTCGAGCATGGCCTCGAACTCCGCTCGCGCGGTCGTGTGCGGGTGGTCCACGGGTGCCGCTTCGGTGCCCGGGATGGTCGCCTCAGGCACCGGTCGCCTCCCTCGCGTCGACGTCGGCCGCGTCGCCACCGGCTGCGGCGGTGCCGGGCACGGCGGTGCCGGCCACGGCGGTGCCGGCCACGGCGGTGCCGGCCGTGCCCTCGGCGCTGCCCACGACCGGTGCGAGCGGGTCGACGTCGAAGCACCGGTGCGCACCGGTGTGGCACGCGGCGCCGATCTGGTCGACGGTGACGAGGATCGTGTCGGCGTCGCAGTCGAACGCCGCCGCTCGGACGAACTGCGCGTGCCCCGAGGTGTCGCCCTTGCGCCAGTACTCCTGCCGGGACCGCGACCAGAAGGTGACGCGACCCTCCGTCAGGGTCCGGCGGAGGGCCTCCCGGTCCATGTACCCGAGCATGAGGACGTCCTTGGTGGCGGCTTCCTGGATGACGGCGGGCAGGAGGCCGTCGGCCCCGAAGCGGGCGCGGTCGAGGACCGCCTCGGTGGACGAGGGGGACGGTACTGCGGTGCTGGTGCTGTCGGCCATGTCGTCCATCAGCGTACGGCGTGTCCGGCCGCGCGCAGGGCGTCCTTGACGTCGCCGATCGTCATCTCGGCTCGGTGGAACACGCTGGCCGCGAGGACCGCGTCGGCCCCGGCGTCGATCGCGGGCGCGAAGTGCTCGAGCGCGCCCGCGCCTCCCGACGCGATCACCGGCACCGAGGCGACGGCGCGCATGGCGGCGACGAGCTCGAGGTCGAAGCCCGCCTTCGTGCCGTCGGCGTCGATCGAGTTGACGAGCAGCTCGCCCGCGCCACGCTCCACGGCCTCCCGCGCCCAGGCGAGGGCGTCGATGTCGGTCTCGCGCCGACCGCCGTGCGTGGTCACGACGAACCCCGAGGGCATGCGATCGGCGCGCTTGACGTCGAGCGACAGCACGACGGCCTGCGCTCCGAAGCGGTCCGCGATCTCGCCGACGAGTGCCGGTCGGGCGATCGCCGCGCTGTTGACGCCGATCTTGTCCGCGCCGCACTGCTGGAGACGGGCGACGTCGTCGACGCTGCGGACGCCACCACCCACGGTGAGCGGGATGAACACCTGCTCGGCCGTCCGGGTGACGGTCTCGTACATGGTCGCGCGACCCTCGACGGTCGCCGACACGTCGAGGAACGTGAGCTCGTCCGCGCCCTGCTCGTAGTACCGCGCCGCCAGCTCGACCGGATCGCCGGCGTCCTGCAGGTCGAGGAAGTTGACGCCCTTGACGACCCGGCCCGCCGAGACGTCGAGGCACGGGATCACCCGGACCGCGACCGACATGCCCGTGCTCCCGCTCACAGTCGCGCGGCGTGGATCGCGCTGACGAGGATCGCGCGCGCACCGAGTTCGTAGAGGGCGTCCATGATCGGGTTCGTGTCGGCCCGCGGGATCATGACGCGCACCGCGGACCATTCGGGGTCGTGCAGGGGCGACACGGTCGGTGACTCGATCCCGGTCGCGATCGCCGTGGCCTGGGGCAGCAGCACGGACGGGATGTCGTAGTCGAGCATCACGTAGCTCCGGGCCACCAGCACACCGTGGAGCCGTCGTCGCAGCACGGAGATGCCCTCGATCGACTCGTCCGTCGTCACGAGCACGGCGGTGGACTCGAGGATCACCGGCCCGAAGATCTCGAGTCCCGCGGCGCGCAGCGTGCTCCCCGTCGAGACGACGTCGGCCACCGCGTCGGCGACACCGAGCCGCACGGCGCTCTCGACCGCGCCGTCCAGCTTCACGAGGACGGCGGTCACCCCGTGCCGAGCGAGGAAGTCGCCGACGAGCCCCGGGTAGCTCGTCGCCAGACGCACGCCCTCGAGGTCCGTCAACTCCGTGAAGCGTCCGGGCGGCCCGGCGAACCGGAACGTGGAATCCGCGAAGTCGAGCTCCTCGATCTCCGAGGCCGTCGAACCGCTGTCGAGCAGCAGATCGCGTCCCGTGATCCCGACGTCGAGCGCGCCGGAGCCGACGTAGGTCGCGATGTCACGTGGGCGGAGGAAGAAGAACTCGACCCCGTTGCGCTCGTCGACGAGGTGGAGCGCCTTCGGGTCACGCCGCCCGGCGTAGCCCGCCTCGCGCAGCATGTCGGTCGCGGTCTCGGACAGGGATCCCTTGTTGGGCACGGCGACGCGGAGCATCGGGTCTCGCTTTCTGGAGGAGCGGCTCGGGTGATCGGGGAGGCCGCCGGTGGTCACCGGCGCGGCTCACAGATGCTCGTAGACGTCCTCGGGGGTCAGGCCCTTCGCGACGAGCAGGACCTGCAGGTGGTACAGGAGCTGGGAGATCTCCTCGGCGGTCCGTGCGTCACCCTCGTACTCCGCGGCCATCCACACCTCGGCGGCCTCCTCGACGATCTTCTTGCCGATCTGGTGGACGCCGGCGTCGAGCTCGGCGACCGTCCCCGACCCCGCGGGACGCGTCCGTGCCTTCTCGGACAGCTCGGCGAACAGGTCATCGAACGTCTTCACGGCGATCAGGCTACCCGGCTCGCAGCCGCCCGCAGGCCCGCGATCCGCTCAGCCGGGTCCCCGCCGTAGACGGCCGAGCCGGCGACGAGGGTGTCGGCGCCGTTCGACACGGCCTCCTCGACCGTGTCGAGCGCGATGCCGCCGTCGACCTCGAGCCACACGTCGAGACCGGACGCCGCGACCGCCGCGCGGGCGGCGGCGAGCTTCGGCATGACCTGCGGCATGAACGCCTGACCGCCGAATCCCGGCTCGACGGTCATGAGCAACACCATGTCGTACGCGTCGAGGTGGTCGAGCACGGGCGCGATGTCCGTCCCGGGCTTGACCGCCACGGCCGCGCGAGCGCCGTTGCTCCGGATCGCCGCCGCGGTGGCCACGGGATCCGTCGCGGCCTCGATGTGGAACGTCACGCTGGCCGCCCCCGTCTCGGCGTACTTCGGTGCGTTGCTGTCGGCGTCGGAGACCATGAGGTGCACGTCGAGCGGGACGGGCGAGACCTGCTGCAGCCGCGTCACGACGGGCAGACCGATCGTCAGGTTCGGCACGAAGTGGTTGTCCATGACGTCCACGTGCACCATGTCCGCCGTCGCGATCCGCCCGAGCTCCCGCTCCAGGTTGGCGAAGTCGGCGGACAGGATGCTGGGCGCGATGCGGATCGTCACGCGACGAGCGTACCGGGAGCGCCCGGAGCGCGACGACGGGGCGGAGCCGCTCCCGCCCCGTCAGCGCCGACGCAGGAGGGCGATGAACATCGCGTCCGTGCCGATGCGGTGCGGCCAGAGCTGGACGGTGGCGCCGTCGGCGACCTGCGGGTCCCGAGCGGCGATGCTCCGCACCACGGAGGCCGTGTCGACCTGCTCGAGGACGTCGCCGTGCCGGGCGAGGAGCGCGTCCACCTGCCCACGGGTCTCGGCGAGGTGTGGCGAGCACGTCACGTACGCGAGCGTGCCGCCCGGTGCGAGCGACGCGACGGCGGCGTCCAGCAGTTCCGCCTGCACCACCGCGAGCTCCGAGACGTCCTCCGGGTCCTTCCGCCATCGCGCCTCCGGTCGACGACGGAGGGCGCCGAGGCCCGTGCACGGCGCGTCGAGCAGGACGCGGTCGTAGCTGCCCGGCGCGGTCGGTCCGGCCTCCCCCGGGCGTCCGAACCGGCGGCCGTCGCCTTCGGTGACCGTCACGGTCTCGGTGAAGCGTTCGAGCGCCGATCGGACGAGTCCCGCACGCGCCGGGACGAGCTCGTTGGCGACGAGCGTGGCGCCGGCGACCCGGGCCTCCGCGGCGAGCAGCGCGGCCTTGCCGCCCGGGCCGGCGCAGAGGTCGAGCCAACGCTCCCCCGGAGCGATGGCCGACGAGCGGGTCAACGCGAGCGCCGCGAGCTGCGACCCCTCGTCCTGCACCCGCGCTCGGCCGTCGGCGACCGCAGGGACCCGCGACGGGTCCCCGGCGACTCCGCGGACCCCGACCGGCGAGACGGGAGGCTCCGCCTCGGCATCCGGCAACACGTCGCCGGGTTCGACGAGCCCGGGCAGCGCCGCCAGGGTCACACCGGCCGGCACGTTGTCGGCCGCGAGCAGGGCGACGAGCTCGTCGCGGGCGCGCTCGGCGGCGAGGGCGTCGCGGAGGGCACCGACGACCCAGCGCGGGTGTGACCAGCGCCTCGCGAGCAGGTCGTCGCCCGTCAGGCCGCGGGTGATCTCGGCGTCCCAGCCGTCCGCGTCGCGCCCACCGACCTTCCGGAGCACGGCGTTGACGAACCCGCTCGCCCGACGCGCTCCGATCGCCCGGGTGAGGTCGACCGTCTGCGACACGGCCGCGTGGGACGGCACGCGCATCCCGACGAGCTGGTGGACGCCGAGGCGGAGGACGTCGAGCACGTCGGCCTCGATGTTCGCGACCTGGCGCCCGGACGCCGCCTCGATGATCGCGTCGTACGTGCCGATCATCCGGATGGTGCCGTACGTCAGCTCCGTCGCGAAGCCGGCGTCCCGGGCGGAGAGCCCCGCGCGTCGGATGCGGACCGGGAGCAACAGGTTCGCGTACGCGTCGTCCGCCTGGACCGCACGGAGCACGTCGAGCGCCACGCGCCGGGCACTCGTCCCCGCACCGCGGTTCCCCCAGCCGCTGCCCTCGGGCGTCGTGGGTGTCACGCGAGCACCGCCGACGTGAGGTCCCCGAGACCGCGGGCCCACGACGCGCCGGGCATCGGACGCCCACCGGCCGGCTGCACCTCGAGGAGCTCGAGCGGCTCGGTCGCGGTGCCCACACGGAGCGCGCCGCCGACCAGCCCGAGCGCACCGGGTGCGAGGTCCTCGGTCGTCGTCACCAGGCCTGCCGGCCGTGTCGTCGGTGTCGTGCGGGCGGTCCGGAGCAGCTTGACCCGCGTGGCACCGAGGTAGGCGTACGCGCCCGGTTCCGGCGTCACCCCGCGCACGTGGGCGTGCACGACCGCAGCCGGACGGTCGAAGGCGACGTGGCCGTCGGCGGAGGTCGTCTTCGGAGCCGTGGTGGGTTCGCCCACCTGCGCGACGCCGACCGCACGGCCCGCCGCGACGTCGTCGACGACGCGCGCGACGAGCTCGGCGCCCGTCTCGGCCATGGCGGCGAGGACCTCGCCGGCCGTCGCGTCGGGCCCGATCGGGAACGGCTCGGAGGCGTACACCGGTCCGGCGTCGAGCTCCTCGACGAGGCGGAACACGGTCGCCGCGGTCGACCGCTCGCCCGCCATGACGGCGCGCTGGACGGGCGCAGCGCCCCGGAAGGCCGGGAGCGACGAGAAGTGCAGGTTGAGCCAGCCGTGTCGCGGGACGTCGAGCGCGGCACGACGGAGCAACGCACCGTACGCGACGATGACGCCGAGGTCCGGTCCGAGGAGACGGAGTCGCTCCGTGACGTCGGCGTCCACGCGGGACGCCGTGATCACGGGGAGCCCGAGTTCCTCGGCGGCGACCGCGACCGGGGTCGGGGTGAGCACGCGCTTGCGGCCCTGCGGCGTCGGAGGCCGGGTCAGGACGGCGACGATCTCGTGGTCCGTCGCGGCGAGGCGACGGAGAGTGGGGACGGCGGCTGCGGGGCTGCCCGCGACGACGAGACGCATGGACTCCGGGTGGTGGTCGGTGGAGGGGGCTCAGGGGCCCTCGGAGAACGGTTCGACGTCGTCGAGCCGCACCCTGAGTGTAGGTGCGGCGCGGCGACGGTTGCCCCCGGGCAGCACCCGACGGGTCGACGACCGCCGGATCACCTCGGCCTTGAGCGTCGCCGCGACCTCGGTGCCGTGCGCGTACGGGAACCGCACGATCGTCCGGACCGTCCCGGGTACGGGGTCGTCGACGGCCACCGGACCGAGCACGGGCCCGACGAGGGCGTCGCCGAGCGCCTCGACCGCGGCGGCCACCGCCTCGTCCGTCCCGGTCAGCGTCGCCACGCGGACGGCGGGCGGGAAGTGCAGGACCCGGCGGTCGGCGAGCTCGTCGTGCGCCGGGACCTCGAGCCGCCACGTGGCCATCGCCGTCGCCAGCCGTCCGCCGACGCCGACGAGGAACGTCGTGCCACCGCGCGCCGTCCGGGCCGCCGCGTTCGCCCAGACCCGGAGGACGTCCTCGGCGACGCGCAGGCCCTCGCGGGCGAGCATGCGCTCGCCGTCGAGCAGGAGGACGCACGCGTACCCGCCGGGCGTCGACGGTTCGGCGCCGCGGGTCGCGACCACGACGGCGGGTCGGTCGTCGACCTCGTCCACCGGACGGGCGCCGTCGGCGACGACGATCCGCGTCCCGGGGAACGCCCGTCCCAGCTCGTCCGCGGTGCGCTGCGCGCCGTGGCCGACCGGACGGAGCGTGGACCCCTGGCAGGTGGGACACCGGTACCCGACCGCCAGGGCCCCGCACCAGCGACACTGCGGCACGCCGGACGACGTCGCCCGGCCGAGGGGTCCCCCGCACCGCGGACAGCGGGCCCGGTCGCCGCAGTCGGCACACACGAGCCCCGTCGCGAACCCCGGACTCGCCACCTGCACGAGCACGGGACCGGTACGGCTGGCCTCGCGTGCCGCACGCCAGGCCGCGGACGGGATCCGGGCGTGCGCGGCCCAGCCCTCCGCGGACGTCTGCTGCGCGGTCGGCACCACGCGCGGGACGACCGCGCGGACGGGCCGGACGTCGTCGAGCCACCCGAGTTCGACCAGACGCTGGACGTCGGTGCTCCGCGCGTGCGCTGCGAGCAGCAGGGCCGCCCCCGACTGCGCGGTCCGGAGCAGCACGGCGTCACGGGTGTGCACGTAGGGAGCGCGTTGCTCGACGAACGAGGGGTCGCCGTCGTCCCAGACGGCGAGCAACCCGAGGCGCTCGGCCGGTGCGTACACCGCCGCGCGGTTGCCGACCACGACGACCGGACCCGACCGGGCCGTCAGGAGTGCGCGGGCGCGCTGCCCGTTCGTCTGCCGCGCGTCGAACCGCACCACACGCTCCGCGGGGACGAAGGCGGCGACGGCGCGCTCGACCTCGGCGAGATCCCGGAAGTCCGGCACCACGAGGATCGCGGTCCGCTCCGACGCGAGCACCCGGGCCGCCGCCTCGGCGAAGGTGCGCGCCCACCCGTCCACCCAGGAGTCGTCCGGCAGCCGCACCGGATGCGCGATCGCGGTCATCGCGGCGCGACCGCCGTCCTCGAGCAGGGCCTCCACGCGGCCCTCCGGGTACGCCGTCACCACCGGCGCGGTGACGACCGGCGGCACCGTCGTGGTGTCCCGTGCGAGGAACGCCTTCTCGGCGCGGACCTGACGCGGTGGCACCGCCAACCGGAGGACGTCGCTCGCCACCCCCGCCGCGCGGTCCGCGACGGCGCGCGCCAGCCGCCAGACCTCCGGCGCCAGGACGGGGACGGGCGACACGACCTCCTCGAGCGGACTAAGGTCGCCGGGGAACGAGCCCTCGGTGGCGACCTCGACGACGAAGGCGTCCGCGATCCGGGCGCCCGTGCGGAGCGGGACGCGCACCCGGACACCCGGGAGGCACGCCTCGCGCATCGCGTCCGGGATGCGGTAGTCGAACAACCGGTCGAGCTGCGGGAGCGGTGAGTCGAGGACGACGCGTGCGATCCGCGGGGTCGCGGACGCGGGCGAGGCCGCGCCCGCGGGCGCCGCCGCGGCCTCGACCGTCGGCACCGTTGGGGGGCCGGGCAGGGGCGGCCGCGCGTCCGCGCGCGGGGACCGCGCCGCTTCAGCGGGCGCTGGCGCGTCCTCCGGCACGACGGACCGTCAGACCCCGGCCGTCACGAGGCCGGCGGCGACCCGCAGCGCCTCGACACGGTCGAGGGCCTCCCAGGTGAACCCGGGGAGCTCCCGACCGAAGTGTCCGTAGGTCGCCGTCGCGGCGTACGTGGGGCGGAGCAGGTCGAGGTCGCGGATGATCGCCGCGGGCCGCAGGTCGAAGACCGCCCGGATGGCGTCGACGATCACGGCGTCGTCCACGTGGCCGGTCCCGAAGGACTCGACGTACAGCCCGACCGGGGCGGCGCGGCCGATCGCGTAGGCGACCTGGACCTCGAGCCGGTCGGCGAGACCGGCGGCCACCGCGTTCTTCGCGACCCACCGCAGGGCGTACGCGGCCGAACGGTCCACCTTCGACGGGTCCTTGCCGCTGAAGGCACCACCACCGTGCCGCGAGGCGCCGCCGTAGGTGTCCACGATGACCTTGCGACCCGTCAGCCCCGCGTCGCCCTGGGGACCGCCGATCTCGAAGCGGCCGGTCGGGTTCACGATGACGTCCACGGCGCTCGAGTCCAGCGCGACCGTGTCGAGCACGGGGCGGATCACCCGGGCCGTGATGTCGACGGTGAGTTGCTCGAGCGACACGGTCGGCGCGTGCTGGGTCGACAGCACGACGGTCTCGACGGTCCGCGGGGTCACGCCGTCGTACCCGATCGTGACCTGCGTCTTGCCGTCGGGTCGGAGGTACGGCAGCTCGCCCGACTTGCGGACCGCGGCGAGGCGCTCGGCGAGCCGGTGTGCGATCCAGATGGCGACCGGCATGTACTCGGGCGTCTCGTTCGTCGCGTAGCCGAACATGATGCCCTGGTCACCGGCACCCTGGCGATCGAGCGGATCCGTCGCGCCCGTCCGGGCCTCGAGCGCGTCGTCGACGCCCTGCGCGATGTCGGGCGACTGCGAGCCGATCGAGACCTCGACCCCGCAGGTGTGGCCGTCGAAGCTGACCTCGGACGAGTCGTACCCGATGCCGGTGATGACGTCGCGCACGATCGTGGGGATGTCGACGTAGCCGGCAGTCGTGACCTCGCCCGCGACGTGCACGAGACCGGTCGTCACGAGGGTCTCCACCGCGACTCGGGCGTGGGGGTCGACGGTCAGGAGCGCGTCGAGGATGCGGTCCGAGATCTGGTCACAGATCTTGTCCGGGTGCCCCTCGGTGACCGACTCGGAGGTGAAGAGGCGGAGTGCGGACGTCACGGATCAGGCGTCGGGCGTCTGCGGCGTGGCAGTCAGCTTGTTCTCGTTGATCTCGTGGAGCGCCACCGACAGCGGCTTGTCGTCGATGGTCGAGTCGACGAGCGGGCCGACGTTGTCGAACAGGCTGCCTTCGTGCAGGTCGGCGTAGTAGTCGTTGATCTGCCGCGCACGCTTCGACGCGAAGATGACGAGCGCGTACTTCGACTCGACCTTGGCGAGCAGGTCGTCGATGGGCGGATCGATGATGCCCTGGGAACGGTCGGCCATGGGAGCTCCTCGGTAGGTTGACGAGCGCCGGGTCACGGCGCGGAGAACAAGTCTACGACCTCCTGCGCAGCGGTACGGACATCGGAGTTCACGATCCGGACGTCGAACTCGTCCTGGGCGGCGAGCTCCACCTTCGCCGTGTCGAGCCGCCGTTGCTGCTCCGCGGGGCTCTCGGTCCCCCGCCCGATGAGCCGCCGGACGAGTTCCTCCCACGTCGGCGGGAGCAGGAACACCAGGAGCGCCTCGGGCATCGCGGCGCGGACCTGCCGCGCACCCTGCAGGTCGATCTCGAGCAGCACGCTGCGCCCCTGGTCGAGCGCGCGGTCGATGGGCGGTCGGGGCGTGCCGTATCGGTAGGAGTTGTGGACCGTCGCCCACTCCAGGAGCTCGCGCTCGCGGACCATCCGGTCGAACTCGGCGTCGTCGACGAAGTAGTAGTGGACGCCGTCGACCTCGCCCGGGCGCGGTGCCCGGGTCGTCGCGGAGACGCTGAGGAGCACCTCCGGGTGGTGTTCCCGGATGTACGCCGAGACCGTGCCCTTGCCGACCGCGGTGGGCCCGGCGAGCACGACGAGCCGCGAGGCGCGTCGGCGACGACCGGACCGCGACGCCAGCCAGTCCGCGAGTTCCCCGCGCTGCCGCGTGCCGAGGCCGCCCAGCCGCTTCGTCGGCGCGATGCGGAGCGTGGCCATGACGCTCTCGGCACGCGCCGGACCGATGCCCGGGAGGCTCGTCAGGAGGTCGCGGACGCGGAGCGACTGCTCCGCGGTGGCCGCGTCGCTCCCCCAGGCAGCCCGCGCGACGTCGAGCCCGGACCGGGCACCGGAGGCCACGTCGGCCTTCACGGCCGCCCGCGCCCGGCGTGCAGCGACGGCGGCCCGGGCGGCCGCGGCGCGGTCGACCTCGGGCGGCCGGGACCCGCGAGGGCCGGACGCCCCGCCCGGGGGGACGTCCTCGTTGCCCGTGCCGTCCACGTTCACGCGAGCGCCGCCGCGATGCGGTCGACCCGCGCGGCGACCTCGTCCTCGACCCCGTCGGGACCGGACGCCAGCAGGCCACGCGACTCGTTCACGAGGACCTGGTCGGCGACGGCGCCGAAGCGCTTCCGGAGGTCCTCGATCCGGGCCCCCTGCGCGCCGAACCCCGGCGCGAGCACCGGTGCCGACCCCACGGCGTCCCTGCGGAGACCGAAGTCGGCGAGGTCGAGCGTCGCGCCGATGACCAGTCCGACCGAGCCGAGCTCCCCCGGCCCGCCCGTGTGCTCCCCTGCCCTGCGTCGGTTCTCGTCTGCCACGTCCAGAACGATACCGGCGGCGACGGACGACCCGGAACGGGGCCCCTCCTGCACCACGGCGGTCTGCAGGACCCGGCCCTCGGGGTTGCTCGTGGCGGCCAGGACGAACACGCCCGCCCCCGCCGCCGCCGCGACGTCGAGCGTCCCGGCGAGGGCGCCGAACCCGAGGTACGGGGACACCGTCAGGGCGTCGGACGCGAGCGGCGAGGAGGGGTCGAGCCACGCGGCGGCGTAGTCGTCCCCCGTCGACCCGATGTCCCCGCGTTTCGCGTCCGCGATGACGAGGAGGCCGGCGTCCCGTGCGCGCCGGACCGTGGCCTCGAGCGCCCGGTAGCCGGCGGCGCCGGCGACCTCGAAGAACGCGACCTGGGGCTTCACCGCGGCGGCGCGGCCCACGGCGGCGTCGACGAGCACCGCGCCGAACGCGGTCAGACCGGCCTCGTTCCGCGGGAGTCCCCAGGCGCGGAGCGTCGCGGCATGCGGGTCGATCCCCACGCACAGCGGCGACCGCTCCCCCATGGCGGACCGGAGGCGCGCACCGAACCGTGTCGCGCCTCCCGTCCGAGCCGACGGAGCGGTCGCCTCGTCGGTCACCAGGTCGCCCGCTCGAGGGCGTAGTCCTGGAGGCTGCGCACGCTGTGCGGGGTGCCGATCGTCTCGATCGCCGCGACCGCCGCACCGAGCTGCGCGATGGTCGTGAAGAGCGGCTTGTCCGCCGCCACGGTCGCGGCGCGGATCTCGTACCCGTCCGCGCGACCGGCCGCCCCGCTCGGCGTGTTGATGACGATGTCGACCTCGTCGCGGGCCAGGAGGTCGACGACGTTCTCGCCACCCTGGCTGTACTTGCCGACCACGCGGACGTCGATCCCGTTGCGGCGCAGGATCTCGGCGGTGCCCTCGGTCGCGATGATCGTGAACCCGAGCTGCTGGAGGCGGTGCACGGGCAGGACGATGGCCCGCTTGTCCGTGTCCGCGACGCTGACGAACACGGTGCCCGAGGTGGGCAGACCGCCGTACGCGGCGATCTGGCTCTTGAGGAACGCCCGCGGGAAGTCGCGGTCGATGCCCATGACCTCGCCGGTGGACCGCATCTCGGGGCTGAGCACGCTGTCCACGACCTGACCGTCGCGGGTCCGGAACCGGCGGAAGGGCAGCACGGCCTCCTTGACCGCGATCGGGGCCTCCATCGGGACGACCGAGCCGTCACGCTCGGGGAGGAGACCCTCGGCGACGAGGTCGTCGATCGAGCTGCCGGTCATGACGCGCGCCGCCGCCTTGGCCAGCGGGATGCCGAGCGCCTTCGACACGAAGGGGACGGTCCGGCTCGCACGGGGGTTCGCCTCGATGACGTGGAGCACACCGGCCGCGATCGCGAACTGCACGTTGAGGAGACCCGCCACGCCGACCCCGCGGGCGATCCGCTCGGTCGCCGCGCGGACCGCGTCGATCTCGGCACGACCGAGGCCCACCGGCGGCAGGGTGCAGCTCGAGTCGCCGGAGTGGATCCCGGCCTCCTCGATGTGCTCCATCACGCCGCCGATGTAGAGCCGCTGGCCGTCGAACAACGCGTCGACGTCGATCTCCACGGCGTCGTCCAGGAACCGGTCCACGAGCAACGGCAGATCCGGGCCGATGATCGCCTGGTCGGCGACGCGGTCGAAGTAGTCGACGAGCGAGGGGCTGTCGTACACGATCTCCATGCCGCGACCACCGAGGACGAACGACGGACGGACGAGCACGGGGTAGCCGATCTCCTCGGCCACGGCGGTCGCGCTCTCGAGGTCGTGCGCCGTGCCGTTCCGCGGGGCCACCAGCCCGGCCTCGTCGAGGATGCCGGAGAACAGCCCCCGCTCCTCGGCCAGGTCGATCGACCGCGGGCTCGTGCCGAGGATCGGGATGCCGGCGGCCTCGAGCGGCTTCGCGAGCCCGAGCGCGGTCTGCCCGCCGAGCTGCACGACGACGCCGACCAGCTCGCCCGACGCCGCCTCGGCCTCGATGACCTCGAGGACGTCCTCGGCGGTCAACGGCTCGAAGTAGAGGCGGTCCGAGGTGTCGTAGTCGGTCGACACGGTCTCGGGGTTGCAGTTCACCATGATCGTCTCGAAGCCGGCGGCCGCGAGTGCGAAGGACGCGTGCACGCACGAGTAGTCGAACTCGACGCCCTGCCCGATCCGGTTCGGACCGGAACCGAGGATGACGACCTTCTTGCGGTCGCTCGGCGCGACCTCGGTCTCGGCGTCGTAGCTCGAGTAGTGGTACGGCGTCAGGGCCGGGAACTCCCCGGCGCAGGTGTCGACGGTCTTGAACACGGGGCGGATCCCGAGCTCGTGGCGGGTCGCCCGCACGGACTGCTCGTCGGTCCCGCGGAGCTCCGCGATCTGGGCGTCGCTGAAGCCGTGCTGCTTGGCCCACCGGACCGTGCCCGCGTCGAGCGTCGACGCCCCGCGGACCTCGGCAGCGACCTCGTTGATGAGCACGATCTGGTCGACGAACCACGGGTCGATCCCCGTCGCCGCGAAGACCTCCCCGGCCGTGGCACCCGCGAGGAGCGCCTGCTGCACCGTCACGATGCGACCGTCGGTCGGCACCCGGGAGGCCGCGAGCAGGACGTCCTTGTCGCCCGGCTCCGCAGGCCAGTGGAAGCTCGATCCGCGCTTCTCGAGGCTGCGCAGCGCCTTCTGCAATGCCTGCGCGTAGTTGCGTCCGATCGCCATGGCCTCGCCGACGCTCTTCATCGTCGTCGTGAGCGTCGCGTCGGCCGCGGGGAACTTCTCGAACGCGAACCGCGGCACCTTGACCACGACGTAGTCGAGCGTCGGCTCGAAGCTCGCCGGCGTCTTCTGGGTGATGTCGTTCGGGATCTCGTCGAGGCGGTACCCGATGGCGAGCTTCGCCGCGATCTTCGCGATCGGGAACCCGGTCGCCTTCGACGCGAGCGCGCTCGAGCGGGACACCCGCGGGTTCATCTCGATCACGATGACCCGGCCGGTCGCCGGGTCGACCGCGAACTGGATGTTGCAGCCGCCGGTGTCGACCCCGACCCGACGGATGATGTCGATGCCGATGTTCCGCAGGTTCTGGAACTCGCGGTCGGTCAGCGTCAGGGCGGGCGCGACGGTGATGGAGTCGCCGGTGTGCACGCCGACGGGGTCGACGTTCTCGATCGAGCAGACGACGACCGTGTTGTCGGCGTGGTCGCGCATGAGCTCGAGCTCGTACTCCTTCCAGCCCAGGATCGACTCCTCGAGCAGGACCTCGGTCGTGGGGCTCGCGTGGAGGCCGTCCCCCACCATGCGGACGAGCTCGTCCTCGGTGTAGGCGAACCCGGAACCGAGACCACCCATCGTGAAGGACGGGCGGATGACGAGCGGGTAGCCGAGATCGAGCGCGAACGCCTTGGCCTCGTCGACGGTGTGGGCGATGTGGCTCCGGGCCACGTCGGCACCGGACTCGAGCACGAGCTGCTTGAAGAGCTGCCGGTCCTCACCGCGCTGGATCGCGTCGACCTTGGCGCCGATGAGCTCGACGCCGTAGCGCTCGAGGATGCCGGCCTCGTCGAGCGCGATCGCCGCGTTGAGGGCCGTCTGTCCGCCGAGCGTCGGGAGCACGGCGTCCGGGCGCTCGATCTTGATGATCTCCTCGAGCGAGTCGTTCGTGATCGGCTCGATGTACGTGGCGTCGGCGAAGTCCGGGTCGGTCATGATCGTCGCCGGGTTGGGGTTGACGAGGACGACCCGGACGCCCTCGGCGCGCAGGACGCGGCACGCCTGGGTGCCGGAGTAGTCGAACTCGGCGGCCTGCCCGATGACGATCGGCCCGGAGCCGATGACGAGGACGGATGTGATGTCGGGGCGCTTGGGCATCAGTCGTTGCTGCTTCCGGTCGTGGTGGCCGAGCTGTCGCTCGGCCGGTCGTGCGTCGGGTCGGCGGCGGGCGTGGTGGCGGCGGCCGTGGCGGCGTCGAGCGGACGCCCCTCGCGCCGGGCGATCACCATGTCCCGGAACCGGTCGAACAGGTACATGCTGTCGTGCGGGCCCGCCGCGGCCTCGGGGTGGTACTGCACGCTGAACGCGGGGATGTCGAGCGCGCGCAGGCCCTCGACGACGTTGTCGTTGAGGCTGAAGTGGCTCACCTCGACCCGTCCGAAGCCGATCGGCGACTCGAGCACCTCGCCGACGGGTGCGTCCACCGCGAAGCCGTGGTTCTGGCTCGTGATCTCGACCCGCCCGGTCGTCGTGTCGAGGACGGGCTGGTTGATGCCGCGGTGCCCGAACGGGAGCTTGTACGTCCCGAACCCGAGCGCCCGACCGAGCAGCTGGTTGCCGAAGCAGATGCCGAAGAACGGCCGGCCGTCACGCAGGGTCTCACGGAGGAGCTCGACCTGGGCGTCCGAGGCCGCCGGGTCGCCGGGGCCGTTCGAGTAGAACAGGGCGTCGGGGTCGAGTTCGCGCAGCCGGTCGATCGAGACGTCCTGCGGCAGCACGTGGACCTCGAACCCGCGCGCCGCCAGGTACCGCAGTGTCGAGGTCTTCACCCCGAGGTCGAGCACCGCGAGGGTCCCGATGCGGTCGCCCTCCGGCTCGAGCACGTACTCCTCGCGGGTCGAGACGGCCGCGGAGAGGTTCTGGCCCGTCATGTCGGTCTGCTCGCGCACGACACGGAGCTGCTCGTCGGGTCCGAGGTCCGCGTCCGCGCCGCTGAACACGCCGCCCTTCATGGCCCCGGCGTCGCGGATCCGGCGGGTGACCGCGCGCGTGTCGATGCCGGAGATCCCGACGATGCCGTCACGCTCGAGGTGGTCGTCGAGGCTCGCGTTCGCGCGGTGGTTCGACACGATGCGGCTCGGGTCCCGCACCACGTAGCCCGCCACCCAGATCCGACCGGACTCGGGGTCCTCGTCGTTCACACCCGTGTTGCCGATGTGCGGTGCCGTCTGCACGACGATCTGGCCGGCGTACGACGGGTCCGTCAGGGTCTCCTGGTACCCCGTCATGCCGGTGGCGAACACGACCTCGCCGAGCGTGCGGCCGCGGGCGCCGTAGGCCCAGCCCTCGTAGCGGGTGCCGTCCTCGAGGACGAGCAGTGCCCGTTCGCGTGTTGTCATCGTGTCGGTTCTCCTCCGTCGCCCGTGTCCGGGCCTCGCTCGCCCGTCACCGGGCTGGTCGTCTGGGTCAGTTCCCGCAGGGCCGCGAGCGGAGCCGCATCACCCGAGGGGAACCGGAAGTAGCTGTCGAGGTCCGTCGCACCCGCGGCGCCGGTCGCCCGCCATCGCAGTCGGACGAGTCCGCCGCGCTCGACGACGCGGTCGATCGTCCAGGTGGCGCGGTCCGCCCCACGGACTGCACGACGATCCACGAACCGCTCGGGTTCGCCGGCGATCGAGAGCACGACGCCCTCGTCGTGGACCCTGAGCGCGGCGCGCCCACGGAACCCGAGGCCTCCGCCGACGATCCGCTCGAGCGGCTGGTCGGCGCGGGTCGTCGCCACGTACAGGCCGTCCCAGGAGCCGAGCGCCGGGTGCAGTCCCGGGGGCACCGGGACGGGAGGCACGACCGCGTCCTGCCCGCGTCCTCGCCGCCGCCACGTCCGCGCCATCACGACGAGCAGCGCGACGATCACGAGGAGGATCACGGCCTCGGTGGACCAGGTCATGCCGACACCGCCGTCGCGGCGCGCGCCGCTGCCGCGACGCGCTCGGCGTCGACCGCACGGCCGTCGAGGACCGTCGCGTAGCCGTGGTGGAACGTCGCCACCACCCGTCCGGGCAGGCGCATGCCGAGGTACGGGGAGTTCGTCGACTGGCCCGCCAGGTCCTGCCGCTGGAACGTCCGCGACGCTGCGGGGTCGTAGAGCAGTACCTCGGCCGGTGCGCCCGCCGTGATCGCCTGCCCCTGGCCGGCCACCTGCCCGATCCGCGCGGGCGCCGAGGACAACACGCGCGTCACGTCCGCCCAGTCGAGACCACCCGTGGCGACCACGGACTCGTGCACGACGCTGAGCGCGGACTCGAGCCCGACCATGCCGTTCGCCGCGGCCGGCCACTCGCAGCACTTCGCCTCGTCGGTGTGCGGAGCGTGGTCGGTGGCCACGATGTCGATCGTGCCGTCGGCCAGCGCGGATCGCAGCGCCTCGACGTCCTCGCGACGGCGCAGCGGCGGGTTCACCTTGTACCGGGCGTCGTAGCCGTCGACGCCGTCCGGGCCCCCGGCGATGAGGTCCTCGGTGAGGAGGAGGTGGTGCGGTGTGACCTCGGCCGTCACGGCGATCCCGCGGGACTTCGCCCACCGGATGACCTCGACGCTGCCGGCGGTCGACACGTGGCAGACGTGCAGACGCGCGCCGACGTGGTCCGCGAGGAGGACGTCGCGGGCGATGATCGCCTCCTCGGCGACCGCGGGCCACCCGGCGAGCCCGAGCTCGGACGAGAGCGCGCCCTCGTTCATCTGCGCGCCGATCGTCAGACGCGGTTCCTGGGCGTGCTGCGCCAGGACGCCGCCGAAGCCCGTGATGTACTCGAGCGCCCGACGCATGAGGAGCGGATCCGAGACGCACGAGCCGTCGTCGGAGAACACCCGCACCCGCGCTCGGGACGTCGCCATCGCGCCGATCTCGGACAGCTGCGCGCCCTGGAGCCCCTGGGACACGGCTCCGATCGGGCGGACGGTCACGTAGCCGGCGGCGTCGCCGAGCGCCTGCACCTGCTCCACCACGCCGGCGGTGTCGGCGACGGGCGAGGAGTTCGCCATGGCGTTGACCGCGGTGAACCCACCGACGGCCGCCGCGCGCGACCCGGTCAGGACCGTCTCGGACTCCTCGAAGCCCGGCTCGCGGAGGTGCGTGTGCAGGTCGACGAGCCCGGGCAGGACGAGCAGGCCGTCGGCGTCCACGACCTGCGCCGACCCTGCGTCGACCCGCGGGCCGACCTCCGCGATGCGGCCAGCGCGCAGGAGGACGTCGGCTCGGGTTCCGTCGGCGAGGGTGCCGCCGCGGATCAGGTGGGTGGTCGTCATGCCGTCGCCTCCTCGGCGGTCGGGGTGCTCGTCGTCGGGGCACCCGTGCGGTCCCCTCCGGTGAGGCAGAGGTAGAGCACCGCCATCCGGACCGACACACCGTTCGCGACCTGCTCGACGACGGTCGACCGGGGGTCGTCGGCCACGATGCCCGCGATCTCGAGACCGCGGTTCATCGGCCCGGGGTGCATGACGATGGTCCGATCCGGCAGCGCTGCGAAGCGTCCCGCGGTGAGGCCGTAGTGCCGGGTGTACTCGCGGGGGTTCGGGAAGAACGCGTCGTGCATGCGCTCCTGCTGCACCCGGAGCATCATGACGACGTCCGGGGCCTCCGCCAGCGCGGCGTCGAGGTCGTGGTGCACCGCGGCACCGAACGGCCGTGGCGTGACCGGCAGGAGCGTGGGCGGTGCCGCGAAGGTCACGTGCGCACCGAGCGTGCGGAGCAGCCACGCGTTCGAGCGGGCGACCCGGGAGTGCAGCACGTCGCCGACGATGAGGACCCGCACCCCGTCGAGGTCCCGGCCCCGCGAGTCGGCGCCGTGGATCCGACGGCGCATGGTGAACGCGTCGAGGAGGGCCTGTGTCGGGTGCTCGTGGGTGCCGTCCCCGGCGTTCACGACGGCCGCGTCGACCCAGGCGCTGTCGGCGAGCACGCGCGGGGCGCCCGACGCTCCGTGGCGGATGACGATGCCGTCGACCCCCATCGCTCCGAGCGTCTGCACGGTGTCCTTGAGCGACTCCCCCTTCGAGACGCTCGATCCCTTCGCCGCGAAGTTGATGACGTCGGCGGACAGTCGCTTGGCGGCCGCCTCGAACGAGATGCGCGTCCGGGTGGAGTCCTCGAAGAACAGGTTCACGACCGTCTTGCCGCGGAGCGCCGGGAGCTTGCGGACCTCGCGGGTGCCGGTGTCGGCCATCTCCTCGGCGACGTCGAGCACCTCGATGGCCTCGGCACGCGGGAGGTCCCGGGTGGACAGCAGGTGCCTCATCGGACGGTGACCTCGGGTGCGGTCCGGGCACCCTCGATGACGACCTCGTCGACACCGTCGGTCTCGGCGAGGTGGAGCGAGATGCGCTCGTCCGCCGCGGTCGGCAGGTTCTTGCCCACGTGGTCGGCCCGGATCGGGAGTTCCCGGTGCCCCCGGTCCACCAGGACAGCGAGGCGGACGGCCCTGGGCCTCCCGATCGTCTGCAGCGCGTCGAGCGCGGCGCGCACGGTCCGGCCGCTGTAGAGCACGTCGTCGACGAGCACCACGACCTTGCCGTCGATGCCGCTCGCCGGGATGACGGTCCGGTGCGGCGCGCGACCGATGCCCCGGCCGAGGTCGTCACGGTGCATGGTGACGTCGAGGGTGCCGACCGTGCCGGCGCCCGTCTCGATCGACTCGAGCACCCGTGCGAGGCGCTCGGCGAGGACGGCGCCGCGCGTCGGGATGCCGAGCAGGACGAGGTCCGAGCCGCCGTGGTTCGCCTCGAGGACCTCGTGGGCGATGCGCGTCATCGCGCGCGTGATGTCAGCGGACTGCAGCACCGTGCGGGCGCCCATGCCGACCTCCTTCCCCGCCTCACAGGACGGCATTAAAGGACTCGATCGCCAGCAACCCTACCGACCCGGATCGGGCTCCGCCACCACACCGGCGTCGTCGACCGTCGTGGCCGTCCGGGCCCGCGCGCGGCCGGCGACCGCCCCGAGGACCCCGTTCACGAAGCCGGCGGAGTCGTCGGTGGACAGCGACTGGGCGAGTTCGACGGCCTCGGCGATCGCGACCGCGTCGGGGACCTCGTCGTTCCAGCGGATCTCCCACACCCCCATGCGGAGGATGCAGCGGTCGAGCACGGGCATCCGCGCGATCGTCCAGCCCTGGGCGTGGTCCACGATGATCCGGTCGATCTCCGCGCGGTCGTCGTCCACTCCCGTGACGATCTGGCGTGCGTAGTCCCAGCTCGAGGCCCGCTCGGGCTGGTCGAGGTGGCGGACGGTCTCGGTCGCGAGGACCTCGGCGATGGGCAGGCCGCGGACCTCGGCGACGTAGAGCATGTCGAGTGCGCGTTTCCGCGCCTTCGAACGGGCGCTCATCGAACCCCCGCCTCAGTCGTTGACGCGGCCGAGGTAGTCACCCGTGCGGGTGTCGACCTTGACCTTCGTGCCGGTCTCGAGGAAGAGCGGCACCTGGATCTGGTAGCCGGTCTCGACGGTGGCGGGCTTCGTGCCGCCCGTCGAGCGGTCGCCCTGGAGGCCCGGCTCGGTGTACGTGACCTCGAGCACCACGCTGGCGGGGAGCTCGACGTACAGCGGGTTGCCCTCGTTCATCGCGATGGTGGCCATCGACGACTCGAGCAGGAAGTTCTTGGCGTCACCGACGATCTCGCTCGGGATCGTGACCTGGTCGTAGGTGTCGGTGTCCATGAACACGTAGCCGTCGCCATCCGTGTACAGGTACTGGAAGTCGCGTCGGTCCACCGTCGCGAACTCGAGCTTCGCGCCCGCGTTGAACGTGCGGTCGACGACCTTGCCGGACGTGACGTTCTTCATCTTGGTGCGGACGAACGCGCCGCCCTTGCCCGGCTTGACGTGCTGGAACTCGATGACGGACCAGAGCTGGCCGTCCATGTTGAGAACGGCGCCGTTCTTGATGTCCGTGGTGCTCGCCATGCGCGTGTGTTCCGTTCGATGTGGAGATGGTGGTGTTCGTCGGGTGGCCGGAGGCCTCGGACAAGTGTAGCGGAGCCGACCCGGTGCCCCTCCGGGCCGCCTGGGGAGGAGGGGCTAGACCCCGACCTCCTGGTAGGCGGTGAACAGGAGGGCCGGTTCCGGCCCCTCGAGCACGATCGGCTTCGCGAGGCCGTCCAGCACGATGAACCGCAGCATGCCGGCCCGTGCCTTCTTGTCGCGGCGCATCGTCGCGAGCAGGCCCTCCCATCGGCCGAGGGGGTAGGTCGTCGGCAACGAGAGCGACTCGAGCACGGTCCGGTGGCGGTCCACCGTCGCGTCGTCCAGGTGACCGGTCAGCCGCGCGAGTTCGGCCGCGAACACCATGCCCACGGCGACCGCAGCTCCGTGCCGCCACTGGTAGCGCTCCGCGTGCTCGATGGCGTGCCCGAGCGTGTGCCCGTAGTTCAGGATCTCGCGCTTGCCCTGCTCGGTGAAGTCCGACGAGACGACCCGCGCCTTGAGGTCGATCGCGAGCTCGACCACGCGACGGAACTCCGGGGTGGTCGGATCGGTGACGCGGTCGACGTCGCGCTCGATCGTGTCGAGGATCTCGGGCACGGCGATGAACCCGGCCTTCACGATCTCGGCGAAGCCCGTGAGGATCTCGTTCCTCGGCAGCGTCGTGGCCAGGTCGAGGTCGACGACGACGGCCCGGGGCGCGTAGAAGGCACCGACGAGGTTCTTGCCCTCGTTCGTGTTGATCCCCGTCTTGCCGCCGACGCTCGCGTCGACCATGCCGAGCACGCTCGTCGGCACCTGCACGAGCGCGACCCCGCGGAGCCACGTCGCGGCCACGAACCCGGCGAGGTCGGTGACCGCACCACCCCCGAGCCCCACCACGGCGTCGGTCCGCGTGAAGTCGGCCTGCCCGAGGATCTGCCAGCAGAAGGCCGCGACCTCGACCCGCTTGGCGGACTCGGCGTCGGGCACCTCGGCGATGAGGGCCTCCAGACCGGCGTCGACGAGACGCGCGCGGAGCACCTCGGCCTGCTCCGCGAGCGGCGCAGCGTGCACGATGAGCACCTTCGCGACGCCGCGCGGCAGGACCGTCGGCACCGCCTCGAGGAGACCGTGCCCGACGGCCACGACGTACCCGTCGTCCCCGCCCACCCGGATCTGCGTCGTGCCGTCCGGCAGCGCCGTGCTCGTCGTCATGGTTCCTCCTCTGGTGCCGGCGCGCCAGCGGCCGCCACTGGTGCCGATGCTGGTCCTGGTGTCTCGGCGGCGCGGACCCAGGCGACGACGTCGTCGACCACGCGGCTCATCGGACGCCGTGAGGTGTCCACGACCACGTGCGCGAGGGACGCGTACGTCGCTGCGCGCGCATCCGCGATCGCGGTCCACGCGTCGATGCCGCCGACGGCCAGGAGCGGGCGGTCGGTCCCGACGATGCGCTCGGCGACGGCGTCGGCCGAGACGGTGAGCAGCACCACCCGGCACGTCGCGATGGCCGCGCGGGTGGCGGCGTGCGTGACGGCGCCGCCACCCACCGCGACGACGCCGCCCGTGTCGAGCGCGGCGTCGACCGCGGCCCGCTCGAGGTCGCGGAACGCCGCCTCGCCGCGTTCGGCGAAGATGCGGTCGATGGGTCCGTGTTCCCGCACGATCTCACGGTCCGTGTCGGTGAAGGGCACGCCGAGTGCCTTCGCCGCGCGCTTGCCCACGGTGGACTTGCCTGCGCCCATCGGACCGATGAGCACCACGGGCACCGCCAGCCGATGCGGCCGGGTCCACGTGTCGTCGTGGCGAGCGACGCCCGACGGTCCGGAGCCCGGCGGCGTCGCGCTCACAGGGACGGTGTGGGCTGCTGAACGTCGGCGGACGACGTCACGCCACGCGTCCGCAACGACGCCGGGATCGCCGCGAGGTACGCGTCGAGGTTCCGCCTGGTCTCGCCGACGGAGTCGCCGCCGAACTTCTCGAGCACGGCGTCGGCCAGGACGAGCGCCACCATCGCCTCGGCGACGACGCCCGCGGCCGGAACGGCACAGACGTCCGAGCGCTGGTGGTGCGCCGAGGCGTCCTCGCCGGTCGCGACGTCGACCGTGTGCAGCGCGTGGGGCACCGTCGCGATCGGCTTCATCCCGGCACGGACGCGGAGGACCGTGCCCGTGGACATGCCGCCCTCGGTGCCGCCGGCGCGGTCGGACGTGCGGTAGATCTCGCCGTCGGCCTGGAACAGCTCGTCGTGGGCCGCGGAACCCCGCCGCGCCGCCGTCGCGAAGCCGTCACCGACCTCGACGCCCTTGATCGCCTGGATGCCCATGATCGCGGCGGCGAGCCGGGCGTCGAGACGCCGGTCCCACTGCACGTGGGACCCGAGCCCCGGCGGGAGACCGTAGAACAGCACCTCCACGACGCCGCCGAGCGTGTCGCCGTCCTTCTTGGCGGCCTCGACCTCGGTGACCATGCGCGCGCTCGTGGCGGCGTCGAAGCACCGCAGCTGGTCGTCGTCGAGCCGGTCGACGTCCGTGGGCACGGGCAGCGGCGCGTCGTCCGGTACCCGAACCGTGCCGACCTGCAGCGTGTGGCTCACCGACGTGATGCCGAGTTCCGCCAGGAACGACTTGGCGACGGCGCCGAGTGCGACTCGCGCCGCGGTCTCGCGCGCCGACGCGCGCTCGAGGATCGGACGCGCCTCGTCGAACGCGTACTTCTGCATGCCCACGAGGTCGGCGTGGCCCGGTCGGGGTCGGGTGAGCGGCGCGTTGCGACCGCGGGAGGCGTCCGTCGTCTCGACCGGCTCGGCGTTCATCACCTCGACCCACTTGGGCCACTCGGTGTTCCCGACGCGGATCGCGATCGGGCTGCCGAGGGAGGAACCGTGGCGGACACCGCTCGAGATGTGCAGCTCGTCCTGCTCGAACTTCATGCGGGAACCACGACCGTACCCGAGCTTGCGGCGCGCGAGGTCGGCGCGGATCTGCTCGTACGACACCGGGACGCCGGCCGGCAGCCCCTCGAGCACGGCGATGAGTTCGGGTCCGTGGGACTCACCTGCGGTCAACCAGCGAAGCATGGTGTCCATCCTCCCACAGCCCGAACGGCCGGCCGCCGCCCGGGATCACTTGTAATCGGGGTGGGCCTTCATCCACGCCTGCCACTGGGCGACCGCGGCCTCGTGTTCCGCGTAGGTCGTCGAGAACACGGTCGCTCCGGTCTGCAGGTCGACCGTCACGAAGTACAGCCAGCTGCCGGCCGCGGGATGCATGACCGCGTTGATGGCGATGTCGCCCGGGTTCGAGATCGGACCGGGCGGGAGCCCCTTGTGCTGGTACGTGTTGTACGGGTTGCCGGCGTCCGCGCGTTCGGCGTCGGTCGTGGTCACCCGGTCGGTGTGCCCGGTGCCGTACGCGACCGTCGCGTCCGACTGGAGCGGCATGCCCTGGTCGATGCGGTTCTGGAACACCCGGGCCACCTTCGGGTAGTCGGCGGCGAGTCCGGCTTCCTTCTGCACGACCGAGGCGAACGTCACGACGTGCGCGCGTTCGGCCACCGGCACCCCCGCGTCGTCGAGGTGCTGGTTCATGGTGTCGACCATCGACTGGAAGTACTGCGTTGCCGTCCACGACGGGTTGATCGGGTACGTGGCGGGGAACAGGTAGCCCTCGAGGCTCGTCACGCCCGCAGGGAGGCCGTAACCCGAGACGTCCGCGGCGGCGGCGGCCACCGACGCCTGGGTGAGGCCGGCCTTGCTCACGAGTGACGCCTCGACGTCCTTGAGCACCGCGCCCTCGGGGATCAGGACCGTCGCGGTCACCTTGTTCGCGCTGTCCTGCAGCGCCGCGAGGGCCGCCTTCGCGCTCATGTGGTGCTTGAGCTGGTACGAACCCGGCTGGAACTGGACGTCCTGCTTGGTGAGGAGGAGCTGGTAGAACGCGGTCGAGGTCTTGACGACACCGCTCCGGTGCAGGGTCTTCGCGACGTCGCTGCCGATGTCGCCCTCTTTGATGGTGACCGTCACCTTGCCCGTGCCGCTCCCCGTGTAGTCGGTGGGTTCCTGCTTCTTCGTCAGGCTCGCGACGACCGACTGGACCTTCGGCACCACGAACAGGGTGGCGCCGGCACCCCCCGCGAGCACGATGGCGACGATCACGATGCCCGCGACGACCGCGCCCCGCGAGCGACGGCGGCGCGGCGGCTGCGGACGCCGGGAGGCCCCACCGCGACGCCCGGAGCGACGCCCGTCGCCGACTCCCCCGTCGCGGCCCGCCGCGGCTCCGACGGCGACCGCGGCGGAATCCTGCTCGGCCCGACCGGGCGCATCTCGGTCGGCGGTCTCGTCGTCGTGGTGGCCGAACAGCGCACGGACGTCGCTGTGGTGGTGGTCCTGTGGGTCGGTGACGACGTCGTCGCCCCCGCTGCTGCGGTCGGCCCGGGCCGCGGCCTCTCGAGCTGCGCGGCGGGTCAGGTGGGGAGGACGAGCATCGGCGGCGCTGGGTTCGAGCGGAGCTCCGGCTCGGTCCGGAGCGGAAGGTGCCCGGTCGTCGGCGGCCCCGACGGCGCGGTCGTCACGCTGCTGGTCGGCATCGTCGCCGGGCGCGATGATCGCACGCCAATCAAGGTCGTCTGCCACGCTGCTCGATGTTCCTCGGGTCGGTGTTGCTCGGATCGGGTCGCTCTCGCACGAGTCACGGGATCAGTGACCCCGGCGGAGTGCCTCCCGAGCGCTCTCGGTCGAGCGCATGTTGCAGAATGATAACAGCGGCGGCTTGATCGATGACGGCTCGCGATCTCCGGCTGTCCCGGCCCGCCTCGCGCATGCCCCGCTGGGCGCTTACGGTCGACAGCCGTTCGTCCACGAGGCGCACCGGGACCCGGGTCGCGATCCGTGCGGCGAAGGCCCGCGCGTCCGTGGTCGACGGGGTGTCGTCCCCGGACAGCGACAACGGGAGCCCGACGATCACCTCGATCGCGTCGTACTCCGCCGCGAGCTCGAGGATCCGGGGCACGTCTCGCCGGTCATCGCGACGGACGGTCTCGACCGGGGTGGCGAGCAGGCCGTCGCGGTCCGACACCGCCACCCCGATGCGCGCCCGTCCGACGTCGACGCCGAGGCGCCTCCCGGTGCGCACGCCGGTCAGGCGCCGAGACGATCGGTGACCGCACGGAGCGCTGCGGGGAGCGCCGCCACGTCGGTGCCGCCGCCCTGGGCGAGGTCCGGCTTGCCGCCGCCGCCCCCGCCGAGGACGCCGGCGGCCTCCTTCGCGAGGGGGCCCGCCTGGACGCCGTGCTGTCGAGCGGCGTCGTTGGTGGCGACGATGACGGCCGGTTTGCCGTTCACGACCGCACCGAGCACGACGACGGCCGCGTCCGTGCCGAGCTGCCCGCGCACGGCGGTCGCGAGGGACCGGAGGTCGTCCGACGAGTTCAGGCCCTCGACCGTCTGCGCGACGACGGTGGTGTCGCCGACCTTGCCAGCGGTCCGAGCGATGCCCGGGACGCGCTGCTGCAGGTTCGCCGACTCGAACTCGGCGATCCGCTTCTCGGCGCTCTTGAGGTCGGCCATCAGTCCGGCGACACGGGCGGGGAGGTCCTCGCGCGGCGCCTTCAACGCGCTCGACAGCTGCGACACGATGGTCCGCTCGACGGCGAGGTCGCGGAAACCCTCGAGCCCGACGAGCGCCTCGACACGGCGGTTCGTCGACCCGACGCTGCTCTCGCCCACGAGGTTGACGAGCCCGACCTGGGCGCTCGACGCCACGTGCGTGCCACCACACAGCTCGCGCGACCAGGGTCCGCCGATGTCGACCATCCGGACCTCGGACCCGTACTTCTCGCCGAAGAGTGCCTGCGCCCCGAGCGCCTTCGCCTCGTCGAGCGGCAGGACACGGGTCGTGACGTCGAGGTCGGACCGGATGGCGCCGTTCACGACGTCCTCGATCTCGGTCCGCGTCGCGAGGGACACGGGCTGGCTCCACGAGAAGTCGAGCCGCATGTACCCGGCCTTGTTGTACGAGCCGGCCTGCAGCGCGTCGGGCCCGAGGATCTCGCGCAGTGCCGCGTTCACCAGGTGCGTCGCGGAGTGGGCCTGGGTCGCACCGCGCCGGTACTCGGCGTCGACCACCGTGGTCGCGGCGTCACCGACCCCGACCTCGCCCGACCGCACCTGCACCGTGTGGCTGTACAGGCCCGCGACCGGCTTCTGCACATCGAGCACCTCGAGGTCGAAACCGTTGCCGACGATCGATCCCTGGTCGGCGTCCTGTCCGCCCGACTCCGCGTACAGCGAGGTCTCGGCGAGGACGATCTCGGCGATGTCGCCCGCCACCGCGCGGTCCACGCCCCGGCCGTCGACGATGATCCCGAGCACACGGGTCTCGGTCTCGAGGGTGTCGTACCCCGTGAACACGGTCTCGCCCTGGGCACGGAAGGCGCTGTAGACGCTGAGGTCCGCCAGCGCGCGCTTCTTGCTCTTGGCGTCGGCCTTGGCACGAGCACGCTGGTCCGCCATGAGGGTGTCGAACGCCGCGCGGTCGACACGCAGGCCGGCTTCCTCGGCCATCTCGAGCGTGAGGTCGATCGGGAACCCGAACGTGTCGTGCAGGAGGAACGCGGTGTCGCCGCCGATCGGGGCACCCCCGTCCTGCTTGGCGCGGTCGACGGCGACGTCGAGGATGGTCGTGCCCTGCTCGAGCGTGCGGAGGAACGCGTCCTCCTCGGCGAAGGCGAGCCGCGCGATGCGGTCGAAGTCGTCGTGGACCTCGGGGTACGCGGCCTTCATGGCGTCGCGGGACGCCGGGAAGAGCTCCGGGAAGGTGGCGTCCTGGACCCCGAGGAGTCGCATCGCGCGGACCGAACGCCGGAGCAGCCGCCGGAGGATGTACCCGCGGCCCTCGTTCGACGGCTGGACACCGTCCGACATGAGCATCAGCGACGACCGGACGTGGTCCGCGATGACGCGCATGCGGACGTCGTCGCCGTGGTCGGCGCCGTACCGACGACCGGAGAGCTCCGCGGCGCGGTCGAGCACCGGGCGGACCTGGTCGATCTCGTACATGTTGTCGACGCCCTGCTTGAGGAAGGCGACGCGCTCGAGACCCATGCCCGTGTCGATGTTCTTGCTCGGGAGCTCCCCGACGATCTCGAAGTCGTACTTCGAGCGGACGTCCTGGATCTGGTACTGCATGAACACGAGGTTCCAGATCTCGACGTAGCGGTCGTCGTCGGTCGCGGGGCCGCCGTCGGCGCCGTAGGCAGGACCGCGGTCGAAGAAGATCTCGGAGCAGGGGCCCGCCGGGCCGGGTTGACCGGTCGACCAGTAGTTCGTGTCCTTGTCGAGCCGCTGGATGCGCTCGTCCGGCAGCCCGGCGATCTGCTTCCAGTACCGGATGGCCTCGTCGTCGTCCTTGTACACGGTGACCCAGAGGTCCTTCGGGTCGAACCCGAGACCCCCGTCCGACTCGTTCGACGTGAGCAGCTCCCACGCGTACGTGATCGCCTGCTCCTTGAAGTAGTCGCCGAACGAGAAGTTCCCGTTCATCTGGAAGAAGGTGCCGTGCCGCGGCGTCCGCCCGACCTCTTCGATGTCGTTCGTGCGGATGCACTTCTGCACGCTCGTGGCCCTGGGGAACGGCGCCGGCACCAGACCGGACAGGTACGGGATGAACGGGACCATCCCCGCGACGGTGAACAGCAGCGAGGGGTCGTCCGACACGAGCGAGGCGGAGGGGACGACGGTGTGGCCACGGTCCCCGAAGTACTCGAGCCAGCGGCGGCGGATGTCAGCGGTCTGCATGGTGCTTCCTGGTCGTGACGGTGGACTGGCGGGGTGACGGAACGGGCCCCCGGGCGGAGACCGGGGCCGGCCGCACCGATGGGGTCAGGCGTGGTCGCCGGGGCGTGCCCGCAACTCGGCCTCGCGCGAGCGGTAGCCATCGGCGACGGCGGATGCGAAGGCCTTCGCGGCCGATCCGGCCCGGACCACGGGGCGCTGGGCAGCCTGCGACCGGTCGACCCGCCGCGCGAGGACGAACCCCACCACGAGACCGACGGCGACGAAGAACAGCTGCTTCACGTCCGGCTCCCTCCCACACCCGCAGGCGTGCCCTGCCCAGCTTAGTGCGGTCCGCCGGAACGCCGGAGGGCGGGCCGTCCGCTGTGGACGACCCGCCCTCGGCGGTGGTGCTGTGGATCAGCGGGCGGCGTAGTACTCGACGACCAGCTGGACCTCGCAGGTCACGGGGACCTCGGCGCGCTTCGGGCGACGCACGAGGCGGGCCTGGAGCTTGTCGATCTCGACCTCGAGGTACCCGGGCACCTTCGGGAGGACGTCCAGGTGACCACCGGCGGCGGCGACCTGGAACGGCTCGAGCGACTCGGAGCGCTGCTTGACGTGGATCAGCTGCCCCGGCTTGACGCGGAACGAGGGACGGTCGACGAGCTTGCCGTCGACCAGGATGTGGCGGTGCACGACGAGCTGGCGTGCCTGCGCGGTGGTCCGGGCGAAGCCGGCGCGGAGGACGAGCGCGTCGAGACGCTCCTCGAGGAGCTCGACCAGGCTCTCACCCGTCAGGCCCTTCGACTTGCGGGCCTCTTCGAAGACGATGCGGAGCTGCTTCTCGCGGATGCCGTACTGGGCACGGAGACGCTGCTTCTCACGGAGGCGGACGGCGTAGTCGCTGTCGGCCTTGCGGCGGGTGCGACCGTGCTCACCCGGCCCGTAGGGGCGCTTCTCGAGGTAACGGGCCGCCTTCGGCGTCAGCGGGATGCCGAGCGCGCGCGACAGGCGGGTCTTGCTGCGGGAACGTGACTTGGTAGACACAGGGTCCTTTTCTGTACTGAACGAACGGATCACGGTGGCCCCGCCGTGCGCACACGACGATCACCTGCGGCGCTCCGCTGACGCGGAGCGGATCGCCCGTGACGGGATCCAGAGGGATGAGCCTGTGGGATCGGACGGCTACAGTCCGAACCGCGGTCACTGCGGTCCTCGACGCAGCCGCACGCGAGGACCCGGACGTGGGCGCGAACAGCATAGCAGGGCGGCCGCGGCCGTCGGAAGCAGCGAGGCCGTGCGTGTCAGGATCCGCGGATGATGCGCCGCAGTCGGTCGAGTCGCGGTCCGACCTCGCGCTCGTTCCCGTTCGTCGTGGGGCTGTAGTACTCGGTGCCCTCGAGGACGTCGGGGAGGTACTGCTGTCGCGCCACCCCGTGCTCGGCGTCGTGCGCGTAGACGTACCCCTTGCCGTGGCCGAGCCGCTTCGCACCGGGGTAGTGCGCGTCGCGCAGGTGGGTGGGGACGACTCCCATCCGGCCCGCCCGGACATCGGCGATCGCCGCGTCGATGCCGGTGTACGCGGCGTTCGACTTGGGTGCGGTGGCGAGGTAGACCACCGCCTCGGCGAGGGGGATGCGGCCCTCGGGCATCCCGATCAGCTGCACGGCCTGGGCTGCGGCGACCGCGATCGGGAGCGCCTGGGGATCGGCCATCCCGATGTCCTCGGACGCCGAGATGATCACCCGGCGCGCGATGAACCGCGGGTCCTCGCCCGCCTCGATCATGCGGGCCAGGTAGTGCAGCGCGGCATCGACGTCGCTGCCACGGATCGACTTGATGAACGCGCTGATGACGTCGTAGTGCTCGTCCCCCTGCCGGTCGTACCGCAGGAGCGCGCGGTCCACCGCGGCCGCGATCGTCTCGGCCGTGACGACCGGCACGGTCTCGTGGTCGTCCGACGCCGCGATCGCCGACTGCGCGGCCGCCTCGAGGGCGGTCAGGGCACGGCGGGCGTCACCCGAGGCGAGTCGGACGAGCGCCGCACGGGCCTCGTCACCGAGGACGACGGTCCCGGCCAGTCCACGAGGATCCTCCACGGCGCGGTCGACCAGGGTCCCGAGGTCCGCGTCGGACAGCGGGCGCAGTGTCAGGAGCAACGACCGGGAGAGCAGGGGCGCGATGACCGAGAACGAGGGGTTCTCGGTCGTCGCGGCGATGAGGACGACCCAGCCGTTCTCGACCCCCGGCAGCAGGGCGTCCTGCTGGGCCTTGCTGAACCGGTGGATCTCGTCGAGGAACAGGACGGTGGTCGAGCCGTAGAGATCGCGGTGGGCGAGGGCGCGCTCCATCACCTCACGCACGTCCTTGACGCCTGCGGTGACGGCGCTCAGTTCGACGAAGGCCCGACCGGAAGAACGGGCGATGGCCTGCGCGATGGTGGTCTTGCCGGTGCCCGGTGGACCCCAGAGGATGACCGAGACGCCACCGGGACGGTCGTCCGCTCCGGACGCCAGGGACACGAGTGGTGATCCGCGCCCGAGCAGGTGCCCCTGCCCGGCGACCTCGTCGAGGCTCGTCGGCCGCATGCGCACGGCGAGCGGCGCCGCGCCCTGACCGACGCCCGGCGCGCTCTGCACGCCCGTCACCGACCGGTCCGCTGCCATGTCCCCCATGGTAAGCGGCGGCACCGACACGATGCGCGGGACCGGGAGGACGCCACCACCGCAGGCCGCGGCGATCGGTCATCGGGTCGTCCACTACGATCCTCCCTGGCACCGGGGCGGCCGGGACGCGGGACCAGGGCGGAGGACACGTGGCACCGAGGAACCAGGGCAGGGATGCCAGGGAGGCGCGCGACCGCCTCCGTCTGTACCAGGCGCGCCAGGGCCTCCACGACCGGCGACGCCGGAGGCGGCGGCGGGACGACCTCGTCGCAATCGTGGCACTCGTCGTCGTCGCGGCACTCGCCACGGGCTCACAGCTCGTGCACGACGGGCGGGCGACGGCCTCCGCATCCGCATCGGCATCGGCATCCGCGTCCGCGTCCGCGACGAGCACGCCGACCCCGTCCGCCAGCGCCACCGCGGCGGACACCGGGAACGTGCCGAGCGCGTCCATCGCGAAGGCCTCGACCTGGACGGGCAGGCTCACGCTCAACAAGACGGTCACGTTGGACATCGAACTCGACGGGAAGGCGGCACCCCAGTCGACGAGCGTCCTGGTCGACCTCATCCGCAAGCAGTTCTACGACGGCACGTCCTGCCACCGGCTCAGCGTCACGAAGGGGGCACAGTTCATCCAGTGCGGCTCCGCCAACGGCGACGGCACCGGGGACGCCGGGTTCGAGTACGGACCGCTCGAGAACGTGCCCGCGGACGGCGACTACCCGACCGGCACGATCGCCATGGCCAGGAGCAGCTCGCAGTACTCCCAGAACACGCAGTTCTTCATCACCTACGGCGACACGCACCTCGACGGCTCGACCGGTGGCTACACGGTCGTCGGCAAGGTGACCGCGGGGCTCCCCCGGCTCCGGAAGACGATCACGTCGAAGGGGATCGGCACCGCCGGCAGCGACGGTACCGGTGCGCCGAAGGTCCCCACGACCATCACGGGCGCGACCATCGCCATCGAGCGGTGACCCACGGCCTCCCCGGCGGAACGGTTGGTCCTGTGTCGGAGGTGCCGCCGCCACCGGCCGCCCACGCCCCTGGCAAGTGACCCGTCGCCATCACAGCCCGTGCAATAGGCTGGCGTCCTGACCGGCCGACGGTGACGTCGGCGAGCACGACCACGATCGAGGCGAGACCTGTGGGACCTGACGAAGCAACGAGCTGGGGGCGAGTCGACGAGACCGGGACGGTGTACGTCCGGTACGGCGACGACGAGCGTGCGGTCGGTGAGTACCCCGACGCCGCCCCGGAGGAAGCCCTCGCCTACTACGCCCGCAAGTACGCCGACCTCGAGGGTCAGGTGCGGATCGCCGAGCAGCGCGCGCAGCGCGGCGCTTCGGCGTCGGACATCGGCCGGACGGTCGAGCATCTACGCACGGCGCTCGCCGACGCTCGGGTGGTCGGCGACATCCAGGCCCTCGAGCGGCGCGTGGACGTCCTCGGCGAGCAGGTCGGCTCCCTCGGTCGTGAGCAGGCCGAACAGGCCGAGCAGGCCCTGACCGACGCGCTGGCGTACCGACGGGGCCTCGTCGAGGAAGCCGAGGCACTGGCGGCGGTGGATCCGGCACGGGCGCAGTGGAAGCAGATCACCACGCAGCTCGACGACGTCTTCGCCCGGTGGCAGCGGCACCAGCACGATGGTCCGCGGATCCCGAAGAACGAGGGCAACGAGCTGTGGAAGCGGTTCCGCACCGCCCGTTCCACCGTCGACCAGCACCGCCGTGCCTTCTACGCCGACCTCGACGCGCAGCACCGCGAGGCACGGTCCCGCAAGCAGGAGCTCGTCGACCAGGCCGAGGCGCTCGCGACCCGCGGCTCGGACGGCATCCCCGCGTACCGCCAACTGCTCGAGGACTGGAAGCACGCCGGCCGCGCGGGCAAGCGGTACGACGACGCACTGTGGAGCCGGTTCAAGGCCGCGGGTGACGTCCTCTTCGCGCAGAAGCACGACGAGGTCGCCCGCGAGTCCGAGGAGTACACGGCGAACCTCGACGCGAAGCTCGCGCTGCTGACCGAGGCCGAGCCCCTGCTGCAGGAGACCGACCGGGTCGCGGCACGCCGACGCCTGACCGACATCCAGCGCCGGTGGGACGAGATCGGTCGCGTGCCGCGCGACCGCGTCCGCAGTGTCGAGGACCGCATGCGTGCGATCGAGTCGCACGTCCGCGGGCTCGAGGACGAGCACTGGCGCGAGTCGGACCCCGAGCGCAAGGCCCGGTCCGCCGGGCTCGCGAGCCAGCTCGAGGACGCCATCGGCAAGCTCCAGGCCGAGCTGAACGACGCCGAGGCCTCGGGTGACACCGCTCGGATCAAGGCCGCGCAGGAGGCCCTGGACGCCAGGAGGATCTGGCTGGACGCACTGGGATAGTGACGTCGTCGGCGACCCGCTCGTCGGACGTGCCCGGGTCGCGCCGCCGGCCGCCGGCCGCTGGTCGCCCCAGCAGCTAGTCGACGCCGAGGATCACCCGGATCTCGCGGTCGTCCTGCCGCATCTGCGCCGCGAGCGCGTCCATGCCGTCGAACGCGACCATGCCGCGCACGTAGGCGACGAACATCACCGTGATGACGTCGTCGTACAGGTCGATGTCGACGTCGAGCAGGTGCGCTTCGATCTGCTTCTCGGGGACGCCCTCGAACGTCGGGTTGTTCCCGACGGAGACCGCGGCCGGGTAGGTCCGGCCCCGATGCAGCACCCGCGCGGCGTACACGCCGTCCGCGGGCACGAACCCCTCGCAGTCGGGATCGAGGTTGGCGGTCGGGTAGCCCATCTCGCGCCCGCGCTCGTTGCCGTGCACGACCGTGCTCCGCACGGCGTGGTCGCGGCCGAGCAGCCGCGCGGCCTCCGCGACGCGACCGACGGACAGCAGCTCGCGGATCCAGGTCGACGAGACGCGCCGTTCCCCCGCGGACCGGCCGTCGTCGACGAGGTCCACGTCATCGATCAACCGGACGGAGAACCCGTGCTGCTCGCCGAGGCGCCGGAGCAGGTCGACGTCGCCGGCACCGCGGGCGCCGAACCGGAAGTCGCTCCCGACGAGCACGACCCGTGCGTGGAGGGCACCCACGAGGACGCGCGCGACGAACTCGGCGGCGGGCAGCGACTGCAGGGACTGGTCGAACGGCAGCAAGAGGGTCGCGTCCACCCCGGCCGCCTCGAGCAGCTCGCGCCGCTGCCGGATGCTCGTGAGCGCCGGTGGCACGTGCCCGGGATCGAGCACCGACAGCGGGTGACGGTCGAAGGTCACGACGGTGGACACGAGGTCGTGTTCACGCGCGGCGTCCTCGAGCTGCGCGATGACGGCGCGGTGCCCGACGTGGACGCCGTCGAACTTGCCGATCGTGACCGCGCTCGGACCGAAGCCCGCCGGGACCTCGGCGAGGTCGGCGAAGTACTGCATCGTCACTCCCCCGAGGTCGCGGCGTCGGCACGACCGGCCGCGGCCCGCTCCGCGTCCGGCTCGGGCGCGACGCGCGACGACGGCGGGTCCGCCGCGATGGCCTGCACAGCGGCGCGGTGGTGGGTCCGCAACCACCACAGCCCGGCGACCGGCAGGACGAGGGGCACCCAGTAGTACCCGGCTCCGAAGCCCGACCACACGGTGTCGTCGGGGAACAGGGCGTGGTCGAACAGCGACAGGAACCCGATGACGACGACCCCGACCATCTCGAACCCGATCGTCACCCAAGCGACGCGGTACCAGGTGCGGCCCGGGGCGATGAGCGCGACCATCGCGACGATGTAGACCACGGCGGACAGGGCACTCAACGTGTAGGCGAACGGCGCGTGGTGGAACTTCTCGATGATCTGCACGACGCTGCGTCCGGTCGCCGCGAGGGCGAGGATGCCGTAGACGGCGATGAGGACGCGACCGATGCCGGTCGCGCGAGAGGACTTGGTCGGCATCGCCCCGATTCTAGCGGCCGGGAGGCGCGGCTCGGTCTGGCGCCGACCGGTCACGCCTGGGCGAACCAGATCTGGGACATCCGGTAGACCATGACCGCGACGGTGAAGGCTCCCGCTCCGAGCACCACGGTGCTCCACCGGGTGCGGTCGATGAGGGCCCAGACGATCGCCGCAGGTGGGACGAGCAGCACCGACACCGCGTACACCCCGAACTCGAGCGCGTTTCCCCTCGGCGGGTTGCCCACCGCGGGTTGCACGATCGCGACGACACCCTGGGCGATGAGCAGGAGCTCGATGAGCACGAGCGCGCCGACGGTCGGGTCGTTCGGCTTCCAACCGATCAGGCCGACCACGACACAGAAGAGGCCGGTGAGGGCCGCGAAGCCGACCTGGACCCAGGTGAACCAGTCGATCATGCGTCCGCTCCTGTCGGGAAGTTCGTGATGACCCGCAGCGCGCCACGTCGGACGGACACGAGTCCGACGAGGCGGTCGTCCGCCGCGGCGACGGCCGCGACCGGACCGTCGGTGTCGGCCAGGTCGGTCGGCACCCGTTTGCCGTCGCTGAGGTCCCGTGCCGCTGCGGAGTCGAGCACGACCTCCCGGAACAGGACGCGGGCGACGTCCGCCGGACGGCGCAGCCGGGCCCGGACGTCGACGTCGTCGTCCTCGAGCACGACGGCGTCGGCGACGGCGAACGGTCCGATCCGGGTCCTGCGCAGTGCGGTGAGGTGGCCGCCGGTCTCGAGGGCCACCGCGACGTCACGGGCGAGGGCGCGGACGTATGTGCCGGAGGAACACTCGACGTCGACGTCGAGGTCGACGACCGGGGTCTCCACGCCCTCCACGGCCACGACCAGGTCACGCCGGGCCAGGACGTCGAAGCGCGCCACCGTCACACGTCGCGGTTCCAGCTCGACGGTCTCGCCCGCGCGCACCCGGGCGTACGCCCGTCGGCCGTCGACCTTGATGGCGCTGACCGTGCTCGGCACCTGCTCGATGGTCCCCCGCTGCGCGCCCACGGCCTCCTCGAGCCGGACGTCGTCGAGCGCGTCCGGGAGCAGTCCGGGGGACGCGACCACGGCACCGTCGGCGTCGTCGGAGTCGGTCGCGACACCGAGCCGGATCGTCGCGGTGTACCGCTTGTCGAGGCCGACCAGGTGCGTCAGCAGACGCGTCGACGGCCCGACACCGAGGACGAGCAGACCCGTCGCCATCGGGTCGAGGGTCCCGGCGTGCCCGATCTTGCGGATGCCGAAGCGTCGGCGCGCGATCGAGACCGACCGGTGGCTGGAGATGCCGCCCGGCTTGTCGACGAGGAGGATCCCGTTGGGGGCCGGTTCGAGCACCGGGAAAGGGTAGCAGCGCCGGCGCTCAGCCGACGTCGCGCGGGTCGCCTCCGGCTAGCACGCGTCCGCCCAGTTCCGCCGCGGGTGCTCGGGGTCCGTCACGTCGAGGACGGCCGACGCAGCACCCTTCGGGTCGTCCTGACGGACGTACGTGGTGAACGGGTCCTCGGCGCGCGGCTCGGACCGATCGTCGCGCTCGACCCACAGGGACCAGCGCCAGAGGGACCGCACGGAGCGCGACAGCAGACGCTTCCCCGTGACGACGAGGATCCCGGGGTCGGTGCCGATCGTCCGGAAGGGATCGACGACCTCGGCTCGGAGGCCATCGGCATCCGTCGAGGACGCCGCGGCGTGCATGGCCTTGACCCCCTGCTGCTCGAGTGCCGCGACGAGGCCCGCTGCGACGCGCTCCAGGTCGACGCCCGGCCCGCCGTCGACCGCGATCACCGTCCGAGCGGCGCCCGCGTTGTGCGCGACCTCCGTCGCGATCGCCTGCATGGTGTCGGTCTCCTGCGGTGCCCATCGTGCCATCGCTCCACCGTAGGCTCTCCTGGTGGTCCCCGTTCCGCGCCCCGAGCACCCCTCGGACGTCTCCCCAGACGTCGCCGCCCGGGAGGCCCGACCCGGCCCCGACATCGCGACCCCGCTCATCGCGTGGTTCCGCCAGCACGGCCGCGACCTCCCGTGGCGACGACCCGGGTTCCCCGCCTGGGGCACGATGGTGAGCGAGATCATGCTCCAGCAGACACAGGTCGCACGGGTCGTCCCACGGCTCGAGGCGTGGCTCGCGCGCTGGCCGACGCCAGCCGCCCTCGCCGCCGACCCGCCGTCCGAGGCGGTCCGTGCCTGGGACCGGCTGGGCTACCCGCGACGCGCGCTCGCGCTGCACGCCGCGGCGACCGCCATCGTCGACCGACACGAGGGCGTCGTCCCATCGGACGTCGACGCCCTCCTCGCGCTCCCCGGCATCGGCGACTACACGGCGCGGGCGATCGCGGTGTTCGCCTTCGGGCTGCGCCACCCGGTCGTCGACGTCAACGTCCGCCGGGTCCTCGCCCGGGCGCTGCTCGGGCAGGCCGAGCCGGGGCCGGCGAACGCTCGACGTGACCTGCCGCTGATGGCTGCGGTGCTGCCTCCCGATCTCGAGGACGCGGCTGCGACGAACGCGGCGGTCATGGAGCTCGGCGCGCTCGTGTGCGTCGCGAAGCGGCCCGCATGCGACGTGTGCCCGATCTCCGATCGATGCCGGTGGCGCGCGCAGGGGCACCCCGCGCACGACGGCCCGCGGGCGCCCCGGCAGTCGCGGTTCGCCGGGAGCGACCGACAGGTCCGCGGGCTGATCATGGCCGAACTCCGGGCCAGCGACGTCCCGGTGACCCTGGACGAGATCGCGATGGTGTGGCCCGACGCCGAGCAGCGCGACCGCGCGCTCCGATCGCTGGTGCGGGACGGGCTCGCCGTCGGGTCCGACGCCGTCGGCTACTCGCTGCCCGGGTCCGCCTGACGGGTGACGACGTCGGCCGAGTCCTCGTCGTCGTCCTCGTCGTCGTGTCGGTACGGGTCGGCGTCGCCCGCGTAGGACGCGGCGGACGCCTGTGCCCGCGCCGCGGCGTCGCGGTCACGCGCCTCGGCGAGCAACGCGTCGATGTGCGCAGCGTTCTCCGGCACGGCGTCGGCGATGAACTCGAGGGTCGGGGTCAGCCGAGCGGTGATGTTCTTGCCGACCTCGCTGCGGAGCATGCCGGTCGCGGACTTCAGCGCCGCCGCGGTGTCCTGCCGCTCCTCGTCCGAGCCGTACACGGTGTAGAAGACGGACGCGTGCTGCAGGTCGCCGGTCACCTGGACGTCCGTGATCGTGACGAATCCGAGACGCGGGTCACGGATGCCCTTGTCCAGCCGCCTGGCGACGATCTCCTGGATGCGGTCCGCCATCTTGCGGGCGCGCTGTGGGTCGGCCATGGGGTCCTCCTGGTGGTGTGGGAACGAGGGCGGGGCCCCGCCGGGACGCGGTGTGCGTCCCGGCGCGGCCCCGCCGGACGAGCGGACTCAGCCGCGCGGCTTCTCGACCATCTCGATGGTCTCGATCTCGTCGCCGATCTGGATGTCGTTGTACTTGCCGAGACCGACGCCCGCCTCGAAGTCCGTCCGGACCTCGGTGACGTCGTCCTTGAACCGGCGCAGCGACTCGATGGCGAGACCGTCGGCGAGCACGACGCCGTCACGGATGACGCGCGCCTTGGCGTTGCGCGTGATCGTGCCGGACCGGACCACCACACCGGCGATGTTGCCGAACTTCGACGAACGGAACACCTCGCGGATCTCCGCCACACCCGACTGGACCTCTTCGAACTCGGGCTTGAGCATGCCCCGCAGGGACTGCTCGATGTCCTCGAGTGCCGAGTAGATGACCGAGTAGAAGCGGATGTCCACACCCTCGCGAGCGGCACGTTCCCGTGCCTTCGTGTCGGGGCGGACGTTGAACCCGATGATGATCGCGTTGTCGACCGTCGCGAGGTTGACGTCCGACTCCGTGACCGCACCGACACCGCGGTGGATGATCCGGAGCTGGACGCTCTCGTCGACCTCGATCTTGAGCAGCGACTCCTCGAGCGCCTCGACGGCACCGGAGACGTCACCCTTGATGATGAGGTTGAGCGCGTCGACCTTGCCCTCTTCGAGTGCACGGGTGAAGTCCTCGAGCGAGATGCGCTTGCGGGCCTTGGCCAGCTGGGCGTTGCGCTCGACGGCCTCGCGCTTCTCGGCGATCTGGCGGGCCGTGCGGTCCTCCTCCGTCACCAGGAAGGTGTCACCGGCACGCGGCACGCTCGACAGACCCTGCACCTGCACGGGACGACTCGGCGTCGCGGCCTCGACCGCGTTGCCGTTCTCGTCCATCATCGCGCGGACGCGGCCGTAGGCGGTGCCCGCGACGATCGCGTCGCCGACGTGCAGCGTCCCGGACTGGATGAGCACGGTCGCGACCGCACCGCGTCCCTTGTCGAGACGCGCCTCGATGGCGACACCGCGGGCGTCCTTGTCGGGGTTGGCACGGAGATCGAGTCCCGCGTCGGCCGTGAGCAGCACGGCCTCGAGCAGGGCGTCGATGTTCGTGTTGTTCCGCGCGGACACGTCGACGAACATGACGTCGCCGCCGTACTCCTCGGCCACGAGCCCGTACTCGGTGAGCTGCTGGCGGACCTTGGCGGGGTTCGCGCCTTCCTTGTCGATCTTGTTCACCGCGACCACGATCGGGACGTTCGCCGCCTGCGCGTGGTTCAGGGCCTCGACCGTCTGCGGCATGATGCCGTCGTCGGCCGCGACCACGAGGATCGCGATGTCCGTCACCTGGGCACCACGGGCACGCATGGCGGTGAACGCCTCGTGACCCGGGGTGTCGATGAACGTGATCGGGCGCTCGATGCCCTCGTGCTCGGAGATGACCTGGTACGCACCGATGTGCTGCGTGATGCCGCCGGCCTCACCCGCGACGACGTTCGCGTTCCGGATCGCGTCGAGCAGGCGGGTCTTGCCGTGGTCGACGTGACCCATGACCGTGACGACCGGCGGACGGGCGACGAGGACCGAGTCGTCCTCGTCGTCGAGCTCGGCGTCGAGGTCGATGTCGAAGCCCTCCAGGAGCTCCTTGTCCTCGTCCTCCGGGGAGACGATCTGGATCTTGTAACCGAGCTCCTCGCCGAGGACCTCGAAGGTCGCCTCGTCCAGCGACTCAGTCGCGGTCGCCATCTCACCGAGGTGGAACAGCACCGTCACGAGGTTGCCGGGGCTCGCGTCGATCTTGTCCGCGAAGTCCGAGATGCTCGCACCACGACGCAGCCGGACGACCGTGTTGCCGTCACCGCGCGGGACCTGCACGCCGCCGATCGACGGCGCCTGCCGCATCTCGTACTCGGCGCGCTTCGTCCGCTTCGACTTGCGAGCGCGGCTCTTGCCGCCACCACGACCGAACGCACCAGCGGTGCCACCACCCGGACCACGGCCACGACCGCCACCGCCGGCCGGACGCGCGGGTCCGAAGCCAGGGCGTTGGAATCCGCCACCGGCACCGGCTCCCGCACCACCGGGACGCTGGAAGCCACCGCCCTGGCCGCCACGGCCGGGCCCACCCGGACGCTGGCCGAAGCCGTTCGGACGCGCACCCTGACCGGGCCCACCCGGACGCGGAGCACCGGGCCGGGGAGCGCCCGGACGCGGCGGCTGCGGACGCGGGATGCCACCCGTACCGCCACCCGGACGCGGCATGCCCTGGTTCTGCGAGAACGGGTTGTTGCCGGGGCGGGGCGGACGCGAGCCCA
Source organism: Curtobacterium sp. MCBD17_013 (assembly GCF_003234565.1). Lineage (GTDB taxonomy): Bacteria > Actinomycetota > Actinomycetes > Actinomycetales > Microbacteriaceae > Curtobacterium. The sequence continues at coordinate 264,900 of NZ_QKTU01000002.1, forward strand.
TGCCCTGACTCGACGAGTAGGGGTTGTTGCCCGGGCGCGCGCCGCCCGGCTTCGGGCCGGGGCGTGCGGCGCCCGGCTTCGGCGCCGTCGACGATGCGGCACCGTCGACCTTGTCGGCCTGGTTCTTCTGCGCCTGGGCCTTCTGGGCGGCCTCGGCCTGCGCCTGCCGCTCGGCCACCGACATGGGGGCGGCCGGACGCGGCGCGTCGTTCACCGAGGGCTGCTCCGCTTCGACGGGCGCGGCGGGCGCGGGTGCCGGTGCAGCGGGGCGCGGTGCCTGCGGGCGCGGCGCGGCCTTCGGTGCCGCCGGCTTGGTCGCCGACGACGACGTCGCGCCGGATGCCTCGAGCGCCGCGCGGAGCTTGCGGGCGACGGGCGGCTCAATGCTCGAGCTCGGGCCCTTGACGAACTCGCCGAGCTCCTTGAGCTTCTCGAGCGCGGTCTTGCTGTCGACACCGAGCTCGCTGGCGATCTCGTGTACGCGTGGTTTTGCCACTGTTCTCCTTCTCGGGTCCCACCCGAGAAGGGTGGGACTCACTGAGTGATGGGTCTCATTTCGAGCCGCTCATCAGTTGTCCATAAGCCGTTCAGCCTGTTCTGTCGTGTCGAGGTCCCGTGCCGGGTCCTGGCCCGACCGGAGTCGTTCCAGGTACTCGCGGACCGCCGACGTGTCCGGTTCACGATCCAGCCGCAGCGCGCGTCGGAAGGCCCGACGCGAGACGGCCAGCTCGTACGCATCGACCGTCGGGGTGATCCACGCGCCCCGGCCTGGCATGACTGCCTTCGGATCCACCACGACGCGGTCGCCACGGGCGACGACTCGGAGGAGGGAGGATCGGGGTGCACGGCGACGACTGCCGATGCACGTTCTGACGGGTCCCACTCTACTCCCTGCCTCGGACGGACGCGATCCCGGCACGCCAACGAGGCGGTGCGGTCAGCGAACGACCGCGCGCGCTCCGCATCCGGCGCTCAGTCGCCCTCGAGGATGGAGTCCGGCTGGATGTCGATCCGGGCACCGGTCAGCTTCGCCGCGAGGCGGGCGTTCTGCCCCTCTTTCCCGATGGCGAGCGAGAGCTGGTAATCCGGGACGAGGGCGCGGACCGCCTTGGTGGACTTGTCGATCACGAACGAACTCGTGACCTTCGCCGGGGACAGGGCGTTGCCCACGAAGGTCGCGAGGTCCGGCGAGTAATCGACGATGTCGATCTTCTCGGCCCCGAGCTCGTTCGTGACCGAACGGACGCGCTGGCCGAGCTCCCCGATGCACGCACCCTTGGCGTTGACGCCGGGCTCGTTCGCCTTGACCGCGATCTTCGTGCGGTGACCTGCCTCGCGCGCCATGGACACGATCTCGACCACGCCCGACGCGATCTCGGGGACCTCGAGCGCGAAGAGCTTGCGGACGAGACCCGGATGCGTCCGGGACACGGTGATCTGGGGGCCCTTGTGTCCCTTGCCGACACTCGTCACGTACACGCGGAGCCGCTGACCGTGCGGGTAGGTCTCGCCAGGGACCTGCTCCTCGGGCGGGAGGATGGCCTCGATCGTGCCGAGGTCGACGTGCACCATGCGTGGGTTCGGCCCCTGCTGCACGACGCCGGCGACGATGTCACCCTCTTTGCCACGGAACTCGCCGAGGACCTTGTCGTCGCCGATGTCCCGGAGCCGCTGGTTGATGACCTGCTTGGCCGCGAACGCCGCGATGCGACCGAAGTCGTTCGTCTCGTCGACGGACTCACCGACGACGGTGCCGTCGTCGTCACGCTCGGGGACGTAGACACGCACCTGGCCCGACTTGCGGTCGAGCTCCACCCGCGCCTGCGGGTCGGCCGGCTCACCGTTCTCGGCTGCGTGCTTCTGGTACGCGGTGAGGATGGCCTGCTCGATGATGGTGACGAGTTCGTCGAACGGGATCTCCCGCTCCCGTTCCATGAGCCGCAGCACCGCGAGATCGATCTGCATCGAGGGCCTCCAGTATTCAGATGATGGGAAACCCGCGCTCGGACACCGCGCGGAAGGCGGCGTCCAGGATAGCGCACGTCGACCGCCCGCCGGCGCCGCACTTCCTGTCCGACGACCGGGAGGCACGACGCAGGCCCGTCGATCCGGACCGGATCGAGTGGACGGCGCGATCAGATCGCGCGCACGGCCGCGAGCACCTCGGCGACCGGGACCTCGCGACGCTCCCCCGCCGCACGGTCCCACAGCTCCACCACGCCGTCGCCCGCGTTCCGGCCCGCGACGACGACCACCGGGACACCGATGAGCTCGGCGTCACCGAACTTGACACCCGGCGACACCTTCGGCCGGTCGTCGTACAGGACGTCCATCCCGGCGCGCTCGAGCTCGGCGATGATGCCCGACGCGACGTCGTAGGCCACCTGGTCCTTGCCCGTGGCCACGACGTGGACATCGAAGGGGGCGACGTCCTTCGGCCAGACGAGCCCACGGTCGTCGTTGTGCGCCTCGGCGAGGATCGCCATGATGCGCGTGATGCCGATCCCGTAGGAGCCCATCGTCACCGTGGCGAGCTTGCCCCGCTCGTCCTGCACCTTGAGACCGAGCGCCTCGGCGTACTTGCGTCCGAGCTGGAACACGTGCCCGATCTCCATGCCGCGCGCCGTCTCGAGCGGACCCGAGCCGTCGGGAGCGGGGTCCCCCGGTCGCACGTCCGCGACCTCGACGACGCCGTCGGCCACGAAGTCGCGCCCGGCGACGAGCCCCGAGACGTGACGCCCGGCGGTGTTCGCGCCCGTGATCCACGTGGTGCCGTCGACGACCCGCGGATCGAGGAAGTACCGGAGTCCGGTCTCGCTGTCCGCGCCGAGGAACTGCCGCACCGAGCCCTCGGTCCCGTGCCCCGCAGCGGCCTCCTCGATGAACGACGCGGCCGTCGGACCGATGTACCCCTTGACGAGCGACCGGTGCTTCGCGAAGTCCGCGTCCGTCGCGGGCTCCACCTCGGCCGGGGCGAAGGCGACCTCCGCACGCTTCAACTCGACCTCGCGGTCGCCGGGGAGCCCGACGACGACGATCTCGCGCGTGCCGTCGAGGTGGGTGAGCGCGAGCACCACGTTCTTCAGCGTGTCCGATGCGCTCCAGCCGCTTCCGTCGCGCGGCGCCACCGCGTTCGCGTGCTCCACGAGGCTCGCGATCGTCGGCGTCTCGGCCACGGGCAGGAGGACGGGTGCCGGGAGTCCGGTCGTGGGCGACGCCTCGGGCACCGGGGTCGTGTACGCCTCGATGTTCGCCGCGTACCCGCCCGCACTCCGCACGAACGTGTCCTCGCCGACGGCGATCGGGTGCAGGAACTCCTCGCTCCGGCTCCCACCCATCGCGCCGGCGTCCGCCTGCACGATCACGTACTCCAGGCCGAGGCGCGTGAAGATCCGCTCGTAGGCGTCGCGCATGACCTGGTAGCTGGCGTCGAGCCCGGCGTCGTCGATGTCGAACGAGTATGCGTCCTTCATCGTGAACTCGCGCCCGCGGAGCAGACCGGCACGAGGCCGGGCCTCGTCGCGGTACTTGTCCTGGATCTGGAACAGCGTGACCGGCAGGTCCTTGTACGACGAGTACAGGTCCTTGACGATGAGCGCGAACATCTCCTCGTGCGTGGGCGCCAGCAGGTAGTCCGCACCCTTGCGGTCCTGGAGGCGGAAGATCCCGTCCCCGTACTCCGTCCAGCGGTTCGTCGCCTCGTACGGCTCGCGCGGGAGCAGTGCCGGGAAGTGGACCTCTTGTGCGCCTGCGGCGGTCATCTCCTGGCGCACGATGGCCTCGATCCGGCCCTTGACCCGCAGCCCGAGCGGCAGCCAGGCGAAGATGCCGGGCGCCTGCCGACGGATGTAGCCCGCGCGGACGAGCAGCTTGTGGCTCCTCACCTCGGCGTCCGAGGGATCGTCGCGGAGCGTGCGGAGGAAGAGGTGCGAGAGCCGTGTGACCACGCGGAAAGCCTACCGGCCGCGCAGGACGCCCGAGGGGCCCGCAGCAGGACCACCCGCGCGCCGTCCGGTCCGACGCATCTACGCGGTGACGACCTCGGGGCTGCCGACCTCTCCGGCGGGCATCTCGGCCGCGAGGCGGTTCGCCTCGGCGATCAGGGTCTCGACGATCTCGGCCTCGGGCACGGTCTTGATGACCTCGCCCTTGACGAAGATCTGGCCCTTCCCGTTGCCCGACGCCACGCCGAGATCGGCCTCGCGCGCCTCACCCGGTCCGTTGACGACGCAGCCCATGACCGCGACGCGGAGCGGGACCGTCATGCCCTGCAGGCCCTCGGTGACGTCGTTCGCCAGCGTGTAGACGTCGACCTGTGCCCGGCCGCAACTCGGGCACGAGACGATCTCGAGCTTGCGCTCGCGCAGGTTGAGCGACTGCAGGATCTGCAGGCCGACCTTGACCTCTTGCGCGGGCGGTGCGGACAGCGACACGCGGATGGTGTCGCCGATGCCTTCACCGAGGAGGATGCCGAAGGCGGTCGCGCTCTTGATCGTGCCCTGGAACTCCGGTCCGGCCTCGGTGACGCCGAGGTGGAGCGGCCAGTCCCCCCGCTGCGCGAGCAGTCGGTATGCCTGGACCATGACGACCGGGTCGTTGTGCTTGACGGAGATCTTGAAGTCGTGGAAGTCGTGCTCCTCGAACAGCGAGGCCTCCCACACCGCCGACTCGACGAGGGCCTCCGGCGTGGCCTTGCCGTACTTCTGCAGGATGCTGGGCTCGAGCGACCCGGCGTTCACACCGATGCGCAGCGAGACGCCGGCGTCCTTGGCTGCCTTGGCGATCGCACCGACCTGGTCGTCGAACTTGCGGATGTTGCCCGGGTTGACCCGGACGGCCGCGCAGCCCGCGTCGATCGCCTGGAACACGTACTTCGGCTGGAAGTGGATGTCCGCGATCACCGGGATCTGGGACTTCTTCGCGATGATCGGGAGCGCGTCGGCGTCGTCCTGGCTCGGGACCGCCACGCGCACGATGTCGCAGCCGGACGCGGTGAGTTCCGCGATCTGCTGCAGGGTGGCGTTGATGTTCGTGGTCGGCGTCGTGGTCATCGACTGCACACTCACGGGTGCGTCGCCGCCGACGAGGACCTTGCCCACCTTGATCTGGCGCGACTTGCGGCGCGGAGCGAGGGTGACGGGGGCCTTGGGCATACCGAGATTGACTGCTGGCACGGTCGGCAGCCTACGCGTTCCCGGTGACAGCCCGGTGACCGGCGGCCGACAGTCCGCTGTCGGCGTGCCTCCCGGGCCGGGGCGACGGGCGGGGCCGACGGCGGGGCCTCCCGGTCGACCTCAGCCGAACACTCGGACCGGACGCACGATGTCCGCGTAGATGAGGAGCAGGCTCATGCCCCCGAGCAGGACGACGACGGCGAACGTGAGCGGCATCGTCTTGGCCAGGTCGATCGGGCCCGGGTCCCCGCGGCCGAGGAGCTTGGCCGTTCGACGCTTGACGGCCTCCCACAGTGCGCCCGCGACGTGCCCGCCGTCGAGCGGCAGCAGCGGCACGAGGTTGAGCACGAAGAGACCGATGTTGAGCGCGCCGAGCAGCGACAGGATCGTGTAGATCTTGTCGACGACCGGGACGCCGCTCGCCGACGCCACGGTCCCGATGGCGCGGCCGACGCCCACGACGCTCACCGGGCTGTCCTGCGCGCGCTGTTGCGATCCGAACGCGGCGTTCCACACCGCGACGAGTCGCTGCGGCAAGTCGAGGATGAGCGACGCCGACGCCTCGGTCTGTGCCCAGACCGCGGGCAGGACCGCCGCCGGCGACTGCCGGACGAGCGTCTGTCCGATCGAGACGCCGACGACGCCGACGCGTTCCGTCTTCGTGCTGCCGTCCTGCTCCTTCGCCACCGTGCCGTCGGCGCGGTAGACGTCGCGCGTCGCCAGCCGGGGCGTCACGGTGATCGTGCGCCGCTGCCCGTCGCGGAGGACCGTGAGTCGCACGGGCGAGCCGGCCGACCGCTGCAGGATCGTCGTCAGCTCGGTCGTCGAGACATCCGACCGGCCGTCGACCGCGAGCACCGCGTCGCCGGCACGCAGTCCTGCCCGCTTCGCCGGGGACACCGGATCGTCACTCGTGCACCGGGTCGACTGCGACGTCGGCAACACGCACGCGGTCGTGCCCGCGATGCTCGTCGTCGGCGCGCCGAAGCCGCACAGCAGGACCGCGAACAGCACGATGCCGATGACGAGGTTCATGGCCGGGCCCGCGATCATGACGATGATCCGCTTCCACGGTGTCAGTCGGTAGAACGCCCGCTCGTCCCCCTGCTCGGCGATCTGCTCCGCGCTGGCGTCTCGGGCGTCCTGCACCATCGCGCTGTAGAACCCGGTGTTCGTGATCGGTGCGGGTTTGCCGGACGCCCGCGGGGCGAGCATCCCGACCATCGAGATGTAGCCGCCCAGGAGGATCGGCTTGACCCCGTACTCCGTGTCGCCGCGGCGGAACGACCACAGCGTCCGCCCGAACCCGAGCATGTACTGCGTCACCTTGACGCCGAAGAGCTTGGCGAAGAACAGGTGTCCGAGCTCGTGGAGGCCGATCGAGACCAGCAGGCCGACGACGAACACGACGACGCCGAGGACGAACAGGAGCACGGATCCGGGGGTCACCGGGGTAGCGTACGGGACCCTCGCCAAGCAGCAGCCGAGGGACCGCTGAGCGGCGACTGCTCATCGCGGAGTCACCGTGCCGTGTCGGGCATCGACGACGGGTCGGGAGACGGGCGTCCCGCCGGGAGGCGCGGTGTGCGTCAGCGACGCAGCAGACGATCCGCCTCGGCGCGCGCCCACCGCTCGGCCGCGAGCACGCCCTCGAGCGAGGACTCCCCCGCGTCGTGTGCGTCGACGACCCGCTCCACGGTGTCGACGATGTCGAGGAACCCGATCGCGCCCGCGTGGAACGCCCCGACCGCCTGTTCGTTCGCGGCGTTGAACACCGCCGGGTAGGTCCCGCCGCGCTCCCCCACGTGCTTCGCCAGCCGGACGGCGCCGAAGGCGTCCTGGTCGAGCGGCTCGAAGGTCCAGGCGGACGACCGTGTCCAGTCGAGTGGCACGCCGACGCCCGCGACACGGTCGGGCCACCCCAGACCGAGCGCGATCGGCAACCGCATGTCGGGCGGGGAGGCCTGCGCGATCGTCGAGCCGTCGACGAACTCGACCATCGAGTGCACGATCGACTGCGCGTGGACCGTCACGTCGATGCGGTCGTACGGGACCCCGAACAGCAGGTGCGCCTCGATCACCTCGAGGCCCTTGTTGACGAGCGTCGCCGAGTTCGTCGTGACGACGAGACCCATGTCCCACGTCGGGTGCGCGAGTGCCGCGGCCGGGGTCACGTCGGCGAGCTCCGCCCGTGAGCGTCCGCGGAACGGGCCTCCCGAAGCGGTCAGCACGAGCCGGCGGACCTCGGTGGCGGACCCCGCGCGGAGTGCCTGCGCGATCGCGGAGTGCTCGCTGTCGACCGGCACGATCTGACCGGGTGCCGCCGCCGCCTGCACGAGCGGACCCCCGACGATGAGGCTCTCCTTGTTCGCGAGCGCGAGCAGGGCGCCCGTCTCGAGGACCGCGAGCGTCGGGCCGAGCCCGACCGACCCGGTGATGCCGTTGAGCACGACGTCCGCCTCGACGGCACGAACCAGCCGTTGGGCGTCGGCCGCGCCGAACGCGACCTCGGTCACGCCGAACCGCTCGGCCTGCTCGGACGCCAGTGCGCGGTTGGTGCCGGCCACGAGGCCGACGACCTCGAACCGATCCGGGTTGCGTGCGACCACGTCGAGGGCCTGGGTGCCGATCGACCCCGTGCTCCCGAGGACGACGACCCGACGCTTGCCGTCCGGGTGCGCGCTCGATCCGGCGCTCGTCACGCTCAGCCCTTGGCGAGGATGTCGACGACGAACACGAGGGGCGCGTTCTTCGGGATGTTCGATCCCTCGGGCGGGTTCGCACCGTACGCGTCCGCGGCCGGGATGGCGATCATCACCTGGGAGCCGACCTTCTGGCCGACGAGGCCGGTCACGAACCCCGCGATGAGCTGGCCGTCCTGCACGGTGAAGCTCGCCGGCTGTCCGCGCTTCCAGGTGGAGTCGAAGACCTTGCCGGTCGCGTAGACCTCGCCCTTGTACTGCACGAGCACGGTGTCACCCTTGGCGACCGTGTCACCCGAGCCGAGCTTGATCACCTCGGTCGTCGTCTTGGCGGGCGCAGCCGTCTTCGGGATCGTGATGGTCGGCTCGCCGCTCGAGGCGTCCTTGACGGTGGGGAGGGAGGGGTCCTGCGTCTGCGGGTGCCCGGTCGACTTCTTGGCGGTCGTGCCGATGACGTCCGCCACCACGACGATCTGGCCGGTGGTGCCGAACCCGAGCGCCTTGCTCGAACCCACCATGGCCAGGCGCGACCCCGCGTTCGCGCAGCCGAGGACCTGACCGAACCCGGTGCCACCGACCGAGAGCACCTGTGGGTCGCCCTGATCGAACCCGACGGAGCCGAGCTTCTTCGCCGTCTTCGCCTGGTACACGGAGTACGAGACCTTGATGAAGTCGCCGTCGGCGAGCGCCTTGCCGCCACCCTTGACGACGCGCGACGCCTGCGTGGGGCTCGCCGACAGACCCTTGGCGAACGTGACCTTCGGCGCGGTCGTCCCGCCGAAGTCCCCCGAGACCCGGATGCTGCGCGACGCGGAGCCGGGCGACGGGCAGGCCGCCGACGACGAGCTCGCGCTGGCCGAGCTGGAGGCACCACCACCCGACCCGGACGAGGAACACGCGGCGAGGCCGAGGACGACCGCCGGGACGATCAGGAACGGGACGAGACGGAGACGCTTCACGAGGACCTTCGGTTGGGGTTGAGGTGCGTTCGGGCGGACGACGACCGCTTCGACCGGACCAGTCTGCCGCACCGTTCCCGTGTGCTCGTCAGCGCACGCGGATCACGGGCTCGTGCCGGACCGGGAACGAAACGGACCGGGCGATGAAGCACAGGGACGAGGCCCGGGCGTGCGCGGCGGTCGCGTCGGCCACGCGGTCCGGCTCGAGGATGGTGACCACGGGTCGGAGCAGCGCGTCGGTGAGCTCGCCGGAACCGTCGGGGTGGACGTCGAGGTGCCCGGTGGCGCGGTCCTCGTACTCGACGACGGTGATCCCGGCGAGCGCGGCGACGTGGAGATAGCTCAGCATGTGGCACTGGGCGAGCGCCGCCACGAGGAGGTCTTCGGGGTTCCAGCGGTCCGCATCGCCGCGGAAGGGCTGCGCCGCCGAGCCGGGAAGGTCCGGTTTGCCCGCCGCGGACACCACGTGGTCGCGGCCGTAGGCACGGTGGTCGGACGTGCCGGTCCCCCGGTCGCCGGTCCACCGGACCTCGACGGTGTGGTCGTGGTCGAGCATGGAGCCTCCTGCCGAGGGGGTGTGACACCGCGGTTACACTCCCCATCATGCCGGGAACCGCCGACGTCCGCTCCGACCGCCACCCCCTCACCGCGGACGGGTCGGTCGAGCTGGCCGTCGTGTCCCGCTCGGGCTTCGACGAGAGCCGGCACGTCGGCGTCGGCGTGGTCGTCGACGCGGACGGGCGGATGGTGGACGTGGTGGGCGACGCAGCCGCGAGCGTCTGGACGCGGAGCACGCTGAAGCCGTTCCAGGCGATCGCGGTCCGTCGGACGGGCGCGCGGTTCGAGGGAGCGCAGCTCGTGCTCAGCACCGCGAGCCACGCCGGTACGCCCGCGCACCAGGAGGTCGCCGCGGCGATGCTCGCCGCATGGGGTCACGACGAGGACACGTTGGGATGCCCCCCGGACTTCCCCTTCGACGGCGCGACCGCACGACGGATGACCGCACCCCGTCGTCTGGCGATGAACTGCTCCGGCAAGCACGCGGCGATGCTGGCCGCCTGCGCACTGAACGGATGGGACCGGTCGACCTACCTCGCCGTGGACCACCCGCTGCAGCGCGTGGTGGTCGACACGGTGGAGGACCTGACCCGTGAGTCGGTCGACGTCGTCGGCGTGGACGGCTGCGGTGCGCCCGTCGTCCCGCTGACCCTGCACGGCCTGGCCCGCGGCATCGCGACCGTCGTCGGCCCGACGGACGCGGACGGTCGGGCGTTGACGACGGCCGTGCTCGCGGAGCCGTGGGCGATCGACGGGCCGGGTCGCGCCAACACCCTCACCATCGAGCGTCTCGGGGTGTTGGCGAAGCTCGGTGCCGAGGGCGTCATGGTCATGGGGGTACCCGGCTCCGGTGCGGTCGCCGTGAAGGTGCTCGACGGATCACAGCGCGCCGGCACGCTCGCGGCGCTGACGCTGCTCGCCCGTTCCGGCATGGTCGACCCCGACGACGCGCGCGCCGTCATCGCGGCGTCCGTCCCGTCGGTCCTCGGTGGTGGGCAGCGCGTCGGGGGCGTGCGGCCCGGGCGCGGCCTCGTGGCCTGAGGTCGCGGGCGACGGACGGGGCTCGACCGGCGGTCGGCCTGGGACCGGCGGCAACACCGGCACGATGCCATCGGCACCGTCCGCCACGAGGTCGGTCGGCTCGACGGACCCGCCGGGCAGCAGACGGCAGCCCCCGGCGTCCACGAGCAGCCGGGTCCGGACGGCGGGCGGCACGTCGGCGCGCGTCGGGGCGAGGACGACCCAGCCGAGCGCGCCCGGCGGACCGTGCCTGGGGTGCACGACGGCCACCGCGGTCCCGTCCGGCGTCCAGCCGAGCGCACCGGCGGGCGGCCGCCCGGCGGCCGGCAGGCCCGACACCACGTCGTCGCCCACGCTCCGGATCTCGACGTGCTCGCCTCCGGCGCCGTCGGCCAGCGCCGTCACGACCGCACGGAACACGGCGCGTGCGGCGACGCCCCGGCCGACGACCGCGAGGCCGCCGGCCACGTCGGCGACGACGGCGGACCAGCCGATGACCTCGTCAGGCACGCCGTCGACGCGGTCCCGCATCGCACCGATCCGGGGCGCTGCCCCGCTTCGCTCCGGCCGGTGACCGAGGAGCACGGGCAACCGACCGAGGTCCTGAGCATGCTGGGCACGGTCGATGTCGAGGCCGGGTGCGCCATCGGGAGTGGACGGTGCCGGACCCGCCCGCCCCGTCGGAGACGGTCCGCCACCCGGCCGACGCGACGCCCAGCGGACGGCCACGAGCGCGGCTGTGGAGGCGATGACACCGACGATGCGGGAGACGGCGGCATCAGCCGTCCCCGAGAGCGCGGACACGGCGCTGCCCAGGGCGACCACCGCCGTGGCGAGGGCCAGGACGGCGCGGCCACGGCCCTCCTGACCGTTCTGCATGGCACGAGCGTGACGCACACCGGACGCGACCCCGGCACCGAGGGGGGCGCGCGGTGTGGGACCTCCGGATCCCCGCCGTCTGTGGAGGAGGAGCGTCGCGGGTCCTGACCTCGCGTGTTCTCGGATCCGGTCGTCGGCAGGGTCGACACCGCGACCCGTACGTGGACGCCGAGCCGCGTCGGGAGGGTTCAGGCCGCGTGCCCCTGGTCCCCGGTAGTGGGGCTCGACGATCGCGCGCGAGGCCGCGCCGACGTGCTCGTGTGCGACCATCGCGGCATCGACGCCCTCGACGCCCTCGGCGCCCTCGACGGACGAGCTCTTGTACAGGGTCGGCTGATGCGCCCGCGACGAACGCCCCGCCGATCGGGAGCCCTCGAGCGCGCGATGGCGGAAGCGCGGATCGACCGCTCGGTGGAACCGACCGCGGATCGCCGGGACGAAGGCCGAGTCGAGGGACACCACGACGCCAGCACGTCATCCCGGCCCCCGAAGGCCCCGTCCGCTCCGCCCGACGCGGCGCCGTCCGCCTACTGCACCAGGAAGAACTGCTCGCCGATGTCGACCCGCGCCCCGCGCTCGACTCGGTAGCGGCGTCCGGGCTCACACCGGCGGATGCTGCCGTCGATGTGCCGGATCACCGTGCCGTTGCCGGAGAACCGGTCGGACACCCACAGGTCGTCGCCCTCCCGCCCCAACTCGAGGTGCGTCTTCGACACCGACTTGCCGGGGTCGACGATCGTGATGACCTCGTCGATCCGCTCACCCGGCTCGGGCCGCGGGAGGCGTCCGAGCAGCCCGGAACCGACGAGTCCGACCCGCTCGCCCGTGCTGAAGTGCAGGACGACGGGAGCGCGCTGGGGCGAACGGGCGACGATGCGTGTCGCCTCGACGTCCTCGCCGTCATCGTCCTGCCGCCGTCGGCTCCACGTGCGGAGGGTGTCCTCGGCGACGGGCGACGGTGGGATGGGCGGGAGCGTCGGGCGCAGCGGTGCGGCCGCGGGCGGCTCGTCGAGGCGACCCGGCATCGGCGGGAGGTCGTCCGACGGCGCTGAGGCGGCGTGTCCGGCACGCATCCGGGACGCCGGATCCGGCACGTCAAGGGGTGCTGCGTCTCCGGAGTCGGCCTGCGGCAGCGGCTGCGCGTCAGCCACGTGGTCCGCGTCGGCGACCTGGTCCGGGTCGGTGACCTGGTCCGGGTCGCCCTGGTCCGCCTCGGCGTCCTGGTCCGCCTCGGCGTCCTGGGGCGCGTCGGCCTGGGACGCGTCGGTGTCCTGGTCGGGGTCGGGAGCGTCTACAGCGTCGGACCCGGCGTCGGTACTGGCCTCGTCCGCGCTCCCGGACACGGGGTCCGAGTCGTCCACGATCGACCAGTCGGGTCGCTCCATCGGGAGCGGCACCACGGGGCCCGTGTACGCCGCGGTCACGGCCGGCACGACGGCGCCGCACTCCTCGCAGAAGATGTCGTCCGGCTCGAGGGGGTGCCCGCACACGTGGCACGTCGCTCCCTGCGCTCCCGGCGCCACGAGCGGCACGGGGCGTGGCGCGACGCGCCGCTCCGGGAAGGGCATGATGACCGCGGTGTCGCCCGGTCCCGGGACGTCCGTGGTGACGCGGGCTGCCCGGGATCGCGAGTCGTCGTCCCGGGTGCGATCGTCCTGGCCACGGGCGTTCCCGCGGCCCTCGAGTCCGTCGTGACCCTCTGCATGGCCGTGCCCCTCGGATCCGTCCTGACCCGCGGCCGCGTCATGACCGCTCGCGGCTGCGTCATGACCGCGCCCGGCGTCGTCCGCACGGCCGTCCACGGCGGCGGGAGCGTCTCCCGCGTTCGAGCGCTCCCCCGGCACCGCGTCGTCGTCTCGGTCCACCGGGTCGGCTTCGGTGCCGGAAACGGCTGCGGTGTCGGCATCGTGGCCCGCATCAGCCGCTGCGGTGGGCCGGTTCCGCCCGACCCACCACGTGGGAGCGGCGGGTTCGGGAACGACCGGATCGGGGACGCGGCGCTGCGGCGTGGGCGGCGCGACGAGCGTCACCTCGGGGTCCTCGTCGAGCTGATCCGCCCGGGTGGCCGCACCGGGTGCGTCCACCGGAGCGCCGTCGCCGACCCGACCGGCCCGGTCGTCCGGGCGGTCGTCGACCGGAACGGGCCGGATGCGGTCCGGGTCGAGCGAGGGTTCCGTGGGTCGGCCGGCCCAGCTCGCGAGACCGCTGTCCGAGCCGTTCACATGGCTCGGTGCGCTCCGCGGCGCGAACCGACGGTCGCCGTCGTCGTCCGGGTCGTGCGGGCGCCGGATCTCGTCCCCACCGCGACCGGACTCGTCGCGCCGGTCGGACGCGCCCGTGAGCCAGGCACGCGTCGCGGGGTCGAGCGTGGTCTCCGGCAGCCAGGCATCGGCCGCGGGGTCCGGTCGCCCGGCCGAGGGGGCCGGCGGACGGAGCGGCGGTGGTTGCGGGGCGCGTCCGGGCTCCGGTTCGACGGAGCGACGTGCCGTCGCCACCGACACCGACCGACCACACTCACCGCAGATGATGGCCCCGTCCGGGAGCGGCGATCCGCAGTGCTCACATCTGATCACTCGTGACCTCTGTCCTCGTTCGAACTCCCGCCATGCTACCCAGCGGAACCCGGCGTCGAGGACGACCGAGCCGGAGCGGACGCGCGCGGCGACCGTGGCCGACGGAGGGAACGGAGCGACGTGGCGGCCCGGAACCGCTGCCACCGCGTCCGGCCGTCCTGCAGCGCCCGCACCGCGGTGTCGGTCGCGGACCACATGCGGTCCGCCGTGGCACCGTCCGCGTCGGCGGGGCCGAACACGACCCGGTCGGCGAGCGCGGCCAATCCCGCTGCCGCCGGGTCCGGTGCCATGCCCGCGACGTCCCGCCGTGTGGCCGCACGTCCGATCGGGACGCCTCGGTCGGTCAGGGCGTCGCGGTACTCGTCCCAGGCGCCGACGACCCGTGCGCGGCCCGTGGGAGCACGGCGGCGGCGACGTCGACGCAGGCGTTTGCGGGCGACGACCACGGCGAACGGCAGTGCGACGAGCGCCGCGACGGCCAGCACCCCGATGACCCAGGGCAGCGCCGCCAGCAGGATCCGGAGCCACAGCGGCGCCTCCGGCGGGGTACCGCGGTCGCTCTGTGGCGGGGTCTGGGTGTCCTGGTCCTCCTGTGCCGCGGGCGGTGGCGGGACGACCGTCTCGGGTCGCGTGACGGGCTGCGGGGTCTGGTCCTGGTCCTCGGGGATCGCCCGGACGGGCGGGTTCGGGTCGATCATGACCCAGCCGTACTGGGCGGTGTCGACCTCGATCCGAGCAGTGACGTCCGAACCGCGGAAGGTCATCCGACCGGTGTCGACGCGGTCGGCCCCGGAACCGCCCGACGGGAACCCGAGGACCACCCGTGCCGGGAACCCGAGGTCCTGCGCCATGAGGGACGCGGCGACGGCGTACTGTTCGCCGTCCCCGATCATGAGCGGCGCGGTGAGGAGCTCGGTGATGCGGTCGGCACCATGGCCCGAACGGCTCGGTCGGTCGTCGCCCACACCGTGGCTGACGTACCCGTGCGTGCGCAGCGCCGCGATCACCGCTGCGAGCTTGCGACCCGTGCCGGTGACGCCCTTCGTCGTCGCGGCGACGGTGTCCGACACGGCCTCGGGGACCTGTGTCGGGGTCGGGACCCGAGCAGCACCGGGGCGCGCGCCGGCGAGCTCCGCTGCGGACGGTCGGGCGGGGACCACCGCGGTCAGCGAGTAGGCGGTCCCGCGGCCCACTCCGCCGATGACGGCCGCGGTGCCGGTGCTCCGGTCGTAGTAGAACGCGTTCCGTTCGGCATCGGCGTGGGAGCCGGTGAACCGGATCTGTTCGAGGTCACCGACCGTGGGCACCCAGACCCCGCCGTACCCGCGTACCTGCACGTCGACGTGCACCCGGCGGCCTCGGACACCGCTCGTGTCGACGGACGTCGGGACCCGACTGAACGTGCCGGACGCGGAGGCACCCGACGGCCCGCCGACGGAGTACACGACGCCGTCGTAGGTGTCGAGCGTCGCGATCCGGACGAAACCGTCGGCCGGGAGCCCGGTGACGGTGAGCTGCGGGGCGTCCGCGGTTCCCGCCTCCTCGTACGCGCGGAACCCGCTCAACGGGCTGACGTAGTCGCGGGGGTCGAACGGCGGGACGACGCTGCTCCGTGCGACGCGGCGGTCGGCGTGCGGGGTCGCGAGCACCCCGACCCCACTCGCGAGGACCCCGGCGGCGACGATGGTCGCGAGTCCCACGAGCGACGGGCGCACGATCGACCGACCGACGTGGACCCGGCTCCCGGCGGTCCCCGCGACCGCGACCGCGCGACGCACCCGCCGGGACACGAGCGCCCACGCCAGGGCCGCCCCCACGAGCACGACGCCGGACACCACGGGGTAGGCGAGCCGCGTGGGGCCGACGAGGACGCCGACCGCGAAGAACGCGAGCGGTGGGAGCGCCGCGATCTCCGGACGGGGCGTCCGGACGGCGATGGTCACGCCGACGACGACGACGACGAGCGCGGACGCGAAGTAGGGCACGAGGAGCGCCTCGTAGTCGCCCACCGGCGGCCCGATGGTGAGCAGGCGCTTCCACCCGAGGGCGACCGATGAGAACAGGTCCACGAGACCGGCCGGAGTCGGCAGGACCCCGGCTGCCTCGGTCGGGACCGCGGCGGGCACGCCGACGAGGGTGAACGCCGCCACCGTCAGCGCCAGGAGCACCGGGCCGGGGAGGCGCCACCACGAGCCCGCCAGCGCGATCAGCGCCCCGGCGACCACCGCCGCGACGCCGGCCCCCACCATGGCGGACGACCGGTAGAGCGGCCACCACGCGACACTCGCGAGGCCCACGAGCAGCACGACCACGAGCGTGCCGCCGACGACGCGCAGGACCGCGGGGCGCCGCTGCCGGCGCTCGCGCTCCGCCCGGCGCGAGGAGACGTCGGCGGCGGCCGCGACCGGCTGGGCGCTCACGCCGCTGCCGATCGTCGCAGGGCGTGCCGGAGGTCTTCGAGGTACCCGATCGTGATGACGGTGAGTCCGGGCACCCGGACGACACGGGGCGGCGACTCGGTCTCGCAGATCACCGCGACGACCTCGACGCCGACGGGGAACCGGGTCGCGGCGAGCCGCAGCGCACCGAGTCCGACGGCGGAGCCCACGACGAGGAAGGCGACGGACGTCCCGACGCTGTCGTCACCGACGATCCGGGCCACCTCGCTGGTGGGCAGGGAGGCATCGGAGGCCGCGACGCGCGCGAAGTCGTCGAGCAGCAGCGACGGCGATCGTGTCGTCAGCGGGTGCACCGCGTACACCCGACGCCGCGCGAACTCCGGTGTCCGCGCTGACACGACCACGGTGACCTCGCGACCGTCGCGGATGGCGCGGTCGCCGAGGGACGCCGCAGCGCTCACGGCGAGCTCGAACTCGTCGTCGTCGCCGAACTCGCTCCGGGCCGTCCCGAGCGCGACCACGAGGTGCGATCGGCGTGTCTCCTCGAACTGACGGACCATGAGCGCGCCGGTCTTGGCGGTCGACTTCCAGTGCACCGTGCGCGGGTCGTCGCCCGGCTGGTACTCGCGGATGGCGTGGAACGCGATGTCCGCGGGCGACAGGTCGCGCGTGACCTGCCCTTCGAGGTCGCGGACGAGACCGGTGCTGGTGGACGGGATCGCGATCGTGCGCGGGTGCACGATCACCTGCTCCCGCTGCGTCCAGACGACCTCGCGTCGGACGAGGCCGACCGGGTCGGCACGGACGCCCCGGACGGGCCCGACGTCGAGGACGCCGCGGCGGAGGGTCGGGACCGGGACCTCCCGCTCGACCGTGTCCTGCGGGGCGATGCCCGGCAACGCGACGTCGACGAGTCCGGGTCCGACGGGGACCTCGACGCTCGTGGCGATCGTGGGCACGCGGCCCGGGTTCTCCGCCGTGATCCGGACCGTGGCCGTGCCCCCCACCGCGACCCTGCGGGTGGGCAGGTGCATCCGGACGGCCAGGCGCGACCGCCCGACCAACGCGACGAGCGCCACGACCGCGAGCACGACACCGGTCCAGCCGACGGCGACGACCTCACGCAGCCCGTACCGGTACCCGAGGACGAGCGCGACCGCCGTGAGCACCGCCACGGTCCAGCCGAGTCCGGTGACGACCGACGCGACCTGCCCCCCGACCCGCGCGCCGAGCCTCCCGACCGCTCGTGCGAGACGCGCCGCGCCCGCCACGGCGTCCGCCACCCCGCCTCGGGAGCCGCCGACCAGGTGGGTGCGCGCGTTCGTCGCGCCGAGCGTCGCGGTCCGTTCGACGCCCGGGCGACGCGACCGGGTCCCTCCCGGTCGACGGGACGCCGTCCCGGTCGGGGCCCGGTCGCGGGTGGCGCGGTCGGTCACGGAGCCACCCGGTCCACGGGCGGCGGTGTCTCGACCACGAGCTGCGCGACGACGCTCGTCGTGCTGACACCGTCGAACTCCGCCTCGGCGTCGAGCACGATCCGGTGTGCCAGGACCGGCTCGGCCAGCGCCTTGACGTCGTCGGGGGTCACGTAGTGCCGTCCGCTGAGCGCGGCGAAGACGCGGGCTGCTCGCATGAGCCCCATCGCGCCCCGCACGCTGACGCCGAGACGCACCTCACTCGCCGCTCGGGTCCCGTCGACGAGTCGCGCGACGTAGTCCGCGATGACGGGGTCGACGTGGACGGTGCGGGCGAGCGCGGCCATCTCGGTGATCGTGGCGGCGGGCACGACGCTCGCGAGCGGCACCGACGCGGAGGGTGCGGACGGGGTCTCGAGGATCCGCACGGTCGCCGCGTGGTCCGGGTACCCGATCGACGTCTTCATGAGGAAGCGGTCGAGCTGTGCCTCGGGCAGACGGTAGGTTCCCGCCTGTTCGATCGGGTTCTGCGTGGCGATGACCATGAACGGTGCGGCGAGACGATGCGTCACCCCGTCCACGGTCACGGCGGACTCCTCCATCGCCTCGAGGAGCGCGGACTGTGTCTTCGGGCTCGCCCGGTTGATCTCGTCGGCGAGCACGACGTTGGCGAACACCGGACCGCGGTGGAACTCGAACTCGCTCGTGCGCTGGTCGTACACGCTGATGCCCGTGATGTCGCCCGGCAGCAGGTCGGGCGTGAACTGGATCCGGGCAGTCGAACCCTGCACGCTCTGCGCGAGCGCTCGGGCCATGCTCGTCTTGCCCGTGCCCGGGACGTCCTCGAGCAGCAGGTGCCCCTCGCTCAGCATCGCCGTCACCGCGAGTCGGATCACGAAGGTCTTGCCGAGCAGCACCTGCTCGACGTTCGTGACGATGCGGCCGGCGACGTCGGCGAACCAGGTCGCCTGCTCGGGGGTCATGCTCATGCGGATGTCGTTCCTCTGCGGTGGTGGTGACGTCGGTCACGCGCCGTTCAGCCGTCGGTCGATTGTGGAACGGCCGGCGTGGTGATCGGCGCCGACGCGCCAGTGGGGTCCTGCTGTCCGTTGACGGTCGCCCGGACGCGGATGGTGTCGTACGCCGCCGGCACCGGATCCGTCGTGGTGAACGGCTCGCCCGACACCGGGTCCGTGTCGGTGCACAGCCCCGAGGCGCCACCGATGCAGTAGCTGACGTCGTAGCCGCTGGGCGCGAGCCGACCGTCGTTGTCCGGGGCGTTCACGACGGGCGCCTGGCCCTGCACGGCGCTCGCGATGGTCGCACGCGTGGTGAAGGGCTGGACGGACACGGGGCCGCTCGTGCTGCAGTAGTCGTCCGACGCCGTCGCGCAGGCCACCAACCGGATGGCCGCCTGGTCACCGTACCCGGTGCCGGTCGACCACGTGTCCCCGGTCAGCGGCACCGCCGAGCCACCGTTCACGGTGTAGGCGTAGTGGTCCACGCGACTGCTGGCCGAGGACACCCCGCTGATCCGGATCTGCCAGTTCGGCGAGGTCGGGTCCACCTGCTCGACGTCGACGCTGCCCGTCGGCGTCGCCGGCGGCGCGTAGCTCGTGACGCTCGTCGGGGCGCTGGCGCTGCAGAAACGGCCGTTGTCGGCGTACGCGACGTACTGGTAGTCGCCGTCGCCGCTGATCGTGTCGGTGTCGGTGGCTCCGAACGTCGCACCAGCTCCCGTCGGCGGGCAACCGGACGGGATCGCGGCGCCCGGATCGAACCGGGCGATCGTCAGGCGCGTGGCCGTGCCTCCGGCCCAGTCGGCCTCCGCGGAGGACAGCCGCACCGTGGTCCGTCCTTGGCCGTCGGGGCTGCCCGTGGCCGAGAGCGACGGGGTTGCCGGCTGACCGACGGCCGTCGCGGCGGCGGACGTCCGCTCGTTCCAGTCCGCGGTCGAGAGGACGAGGGCCGCGTTCCGCGCCGACACGGTGGCGGTGTACTGGCCGCCCGGCTGCAGGCCGTCGAACGAGGTGGACGTGGTCGCCGCGCCGACCGTCTGCGCCTGCGTGCCGGACGGCCCCTCGAGGGTGACGACGTAGTTCGCGACCGCGGACCCCGTGCCCGGTCGTGGGACGGCCGCCCACTGCACGATGAGCCGACGTGGCGTCTCCTTGGCTGGCGTGACCGTCACCGAGGCCGGGGCCGCCGGGATGAAGTCGTCGCTCATCACGGCGCTCGCCCCGGACGGCTTCGAGCTGCCGGCCGCGTTCACCGCGGTGACGGTGAACGTGTACCGCTCCTGCGGATCGAGGTCGGTGAGCGTGCAGACGGTGCTCGCACCGCAGTCGTGCGTCGCGGTGCGGCCACCCGAGGTCCGGCTGGTCACGCGGTAGTCCGAGATGGCGGCGTTGTTGGCCGCCGGTGCGTTCCAGGCGAGCGACAACGACCCACCCTGGTACGTCCCCGTCCTGGTGGGCACGGAGGGCTGCTCCGGGACGTCCTGGACCGACACGGTGACGTCGCCCCAGACGTACCGGTCGCGGTCGTTCGTCGCGTCCGCGACCTCGTACTGCAGGTGGGTGTCGACGGGGCGAGCGGACGCGGCCACCCGGACCGTCAGGCGCGCACGGTCGGCGCTCGGGGTGATCGACACGCCCGCGGGGACGCCGCCGGACAGTCCGCGGATCGCGACCACCCGCAGGGGCCGACCGGGGAACGGGTTGGTCGCGGCGTCGTTCGCCAGGACGTCGACGTCGGCGGTCTGTCCACGCTTGACGACGGCGCGGTCCGCGGCCGGCTGCACGAGCGGACGGGTCGACGCCACGACCTCCACCGCGATCGTGCCGCTGCGACCCGCCGCACTCCGGTCGGCGACGCCGACGCCGACGGACGCCGTCGAGCCCTTGGTCGCGTCGTCGTCGACCGCGAGCGTCATCCGCTGCCCGCTGATCGTCGCCGTGACGCCGCTGGCGGGGCGGCTCACGACGTCGTAGCGCAGCTCACCGAGGTCCTTCGGGTAGGGGTAGTCCGTCAGCCTCGTGAGGTCCACCGTCCGGCGGTCACCCGGCTGCAGCTCGATCGTGCTCCCGGTGAACGACGGCGGCTGGTTGGTGCGCGGGGTCACCTTGATCGGCAGGACGAGCGTCGCCACGCGGCCCTTGCCTCCGTTCGCGTCGGAACCGTCGGTGACCTCGAACGAGATCGAGGCGTTCCCGTAGTAGAGCTTGGCGGAGGTGAACGACAGGGTGGTCGGGTCGACGACGAGGTCGGCCCCGTTCGCATGGGTCGCCTTGACGGTGCTCGGGTCGGTCACGTGCGCGACGGCGCCGTTGGCCGTCACCACGTACTTCGACAGCGGGATCTGGACCGTCGACTCGCTTCGCACCGTGATCGCCGGGGCGGTGCGGTCGATCTGCGGCAGCGCGTCGTCGAGTCCGGGCACGTGCACGAACGCGTACGAGACGACGTCCGGATGGTCGCGACGCGCGACGGAGAACGGGATGATCCGGGACCGGGCCGTCACCGGGACCACGATCCGGCCCGACCGCGTGACCCGCGCGCCGTCCGCGTAGCCGCGGACGAGCCCGACGCGGAGGTCCGCGGTCGAGCCCTCGGCGAAGAACGTGTTCGCGAGGACGTCGACGGAGACCGCCTTGCGATGGAGGATGTCGACGAGGTCGAGGGTGGAGTCCGAGACCTCCGGCCGGAGCGGTGCGGCGTCCCGGTCGACGGTGACGATGAGGAAGGCCGTGCTCGCACCGCCGTCGTCGTTCGCGACGGTGTAGAGGACCGCGAAGTCGCCGCGTCGGGCCGACGGCGGGGGCGTGACCTTGACCTCCTGGTGCCGCAACACACGGGCCTCGAGACCGGGACCGTTCGGCTCGGCTCGCGTGACCCGCAGGTCACCGCCGTCCGGATCGGAGTCGTTCTCGAGGACCCGGACGGTCACGCTGCCGCCCGGCCGGATGGTGACGTGGTCCGCCTGGGCGACCGGGTTCGACGCCTGGTCCGCCCGCGGCGCGATGCCGACGCGGATGGTCCCGGTCGCACGGGCGCCCAGGGCGTCGACCACCGTGTAGGTGAACTGGTCCGTCCCTGCGGAGTAGTCCCCCGCCGCGTAGTCGAGCGTGGACGCGGTGACGTCGCTGACGGAGCCCTTGTCCGGATTCGACGCGACTCCGACGAGCTGGACGGAGTCGCCGTCCGGGTCGATCCCCGACAACGGCACGGTCACCCGCACCGTCTGCCCCGCCACCGCCCGGGCCGTGATCGTGTCCGGGACCGGTGCGGCGTTCGTGGCGGCGTCCCGCTCGCGCACGGCGATCGAGACGACGGCGTCCGCGTGTTGGCCGTCCGGTCCGTCCACGCGGTACACCGCCGTGTAGTTGCCAGGGGTGTCGGGGGCGAGGTACCGGAGGGTGTCTCCCGACACGAACAGCAGACCGGCACCGGCCGGCAGGTTCTGCACCAGGTCCGGCTCGAGCGTCAACGGCTCTCCGTACGGCTGCGTGTCGTTCGCGAGCACGTCGATCGTCGCCACGTCGCCGACGCGGACGGTCGCGCTGTCGGGCTGGGCGACGGGTGGTTGGACGTGGTCCGGCTCGGGGACCTCGATGACGGTCACCGTGCCGGTGCTCGACGCGAGCCCGTTGGTCTCGGTGTAGGTGAAGGTCACGGGCCCGGAGAGCGGAGCGATCAGCGTCACCCGGACGGTGTGCTGGTCGAGCACGGTGGCCTGCACGCCGCTGCCGCCGTCGACCCCGCTGAGTCCCGTGACGAGCAGGACGCCCCCCGCCGGGTCGATGTCGGTGGCCGTGACGTCCGTGTCCTTCGTGGAGAGCGTGTCCACGAAGACCGTCTTCGGCGTCGTGATGGGCGCGGTCGAGGCGTCCGGCGCCGCCTCGACGGTGACGCGGACGACTCCGGTGGCGGTCTTGGTGCCGTCGGTCACGGTGTAGGCGAGCAGGTGGTCGCCCGGTACGGCGCTCGACACGACGAAGGTGCCCGCGTCGTAGCTCGGCGTCAGCGTGGTCCTGGCCACCACCGGGACGCTGGTCAGGGTCACCGTGCCGTTGCCGCCGCGCACGTGGTCGAGCGGGTGCACCGTCAGGGGCTCACCCGCGTACGCCTGCACCGCGAACGAATCCGCGGACAGGGGCGCCTTGCCCTGTGCGTCCACGTCGACCGTGAGGGTCCCCCGTCCTTGCAGGCGCCCGTCGCTCACGACCAGCTGCACGGTGCGCTCGCCGGTGCGACCGGAGTGGTCGGTCACGTCCACGACCCCGTCGGGCGTCGTGGTCACGGTGTCGCCGTCCGGCGCGGAGGCAGAGGCCAGGTAGACGGGGTCGCCGTCGGGGTCGACCCAGTCCGACAGCACGTTCGTCGAGACCGTGCCGGCACGGACGACGACGGCGTGGGTGTCGCGGACCTGCACGGGAGCGCCGTTCTGCGCGGGGGTCTTCACGGTGACGCTCACGGTCGCCGAGGCGGTGCCGCCGTTGCCGTCGCTGATCTCGTAGCGGAAGCGGACCGTGCCCGTCGCTCGCGGCGACAGGGTGATCTGGAGCTGTTGCCGCTCGTCGATGCGGGCGACTGTCCCCGTCGTACGATCGATGCTGCCGAGGTCCTCGATGACGATCGGGTCCCCGTTGGGGTCGTAGTCGTTGAGGAGCACCGGCAGGACCGTCGTCCGGCCCGGCCGCGCACCGAGGACGTCGTCGGTGGCGACAGGCGGCTTCTGCTCGGTGTCCGCGGTCGCGTCGTCGGACGAGGCCTGTCGTTGCTGCCGGTCGTCCTGCTTCTGGATCAGGTCGCCCCAGTTGTCGATGAGCTGCCCGCTCCGGTCGATCGCCCAGGTGCGCCCGGACTCCGGGTCGTTG
Source organism: Curtobacterium sp. MCBD17_013 (assembly GCF_003234565.1). Lineage (GTDB taxonomy): Bacteria > Actinomycetota > Actinomycetes > Actinomycetales > Microbacteriaceae > Curtobacterium. The sequence continues at coordinate 288,458 of NZ_QKTU01000002.1, forward strand.
GCCACGACCGTGTCGCCGTTGTGCTGCACGGTGAGTGCCGCCCCCGACGGCACCGCGTCGAGTCGTTGCACGGCTCGACCGTCGCACGTGTCCACGGCCTGGCCCCCGCTCCACGCGCCGAACGTGCACGAGCCGTCGACGTAGGGGCGCGCGGGCGTGCCGGAGACGCCGAGGCGCACCGCCGTCACCCCGCCCGAGGGTGAGACCCGCAGGAGCCCGGCAGCACTCGCCACGGTCACCGCGGTTCCGGACGACGAGGACCGTTGGAGGGTCGCCCGACCGCTCACCCGGTCGCCGAGAGCGACGCGCCGGCCGTCGATCGCGAGCACGGAACTCGTGCGGTCCAACACGGCCAGGTGGTCGCCCACCACCGCGGTCTGGAGGTCGTGCTTCCGGGACATCGCGACGTCGAACGTCCGTCGGACGCTCAGGGACGTCCCCACCGCGACGAGCGACGCGGTGCCGGTGCGTGGCGAGTAGACGGCCACGTCCGAGTCATCGGCATCGAACACGGCGTCGGCACCGAGGGTGAGGTCGGCCTTCGTGGCGGTGTCGAACGCACCGATCGCGTCGGCGGGGGTCGCCCACAACTGCCCGGTGTCACCGTTGCCGATCACCCCCGTGCCGCCGGCCAGGAACACCTGCGGGGACCCCGAGGGCAACGTGACCGGATCCCCGAGGGTGGCGTCGGCGACGTCCACCCGCGTGAGCGTGCCCTTCGTCTCGTCGACACTCCACACCCGGTGGCCTCGCTGCACCACCGCGAGGGTGTCCGAGGCGGCCGCGACCGCCGTGTTGAGCTGGAGCACGCCGGTGTTCGCGCGGCCGACCGCTCCGTACTGTCCGCTCGGGACCCACACGGTCCCGTCGCCGAGGTCCACCCGCTGCGTGTGGTAGCCGCTCGAAACGATCGCGGTGGTGGCGACGACGACCATCACCACGAACGCGACGATCGTGGTGATGAGCACCGAGCGGTGCCGTCGCAGTACGACGCGCAGCACCTAGTCGTCCCCGATGGTGACGCACTTCTGGGCGCTCTGGTCGCCGTTCTTGCCGTCCCGGTTGACCGCGACGGCGACGCATTCCTCGTCGCCCCGCTTGCCCGAGACGACGAAGCTCCGCCCGGTCTGCTGGCTCGTGCCGCCGTTCGAACTGATGACGTACGTGTCACCGGCGCGTGTGCCCGGGTCACCCCAGCGGAACGTGACGGTCGTGCCGACGGTCGTCGCCCGGATGTCCGACACGGTCGGGATCGATCCCGAGCCGGTCCGGGTCAGCACCAGCGTCGCCGACACGGCGACCACGGCGACCACGACGGCGGCCAGGGCCGCCCACAGCAGGGTCGACCGCGACCGCCGGCCGACCCGGGCCGTCGACGCGCTGCGGTGCACCGTGCCGACGCTCCGGGACGCCGTGGTCGTGAGCCCGCCGCGCGGGGACTGCCGCGCACGGCGCCGACGGCCACCGGCGACCGGCGCGGCGACGTTGCGGAGCATGGTGCGGTCCGTGGCGTCACCGACCGACGCCATCGCCCAGTTCTCGACCTCGACCTCGGCCGGGGTCTCCGGGAGACCGAGTTCTGCCTCCACCTGTTGGAGTCCGCGGACGAACTCGATCGCCGTCGCGGGCCGCTGTTCCGGGCGTCGGGACATCGCCGCGGCGAGGAGCCGCTCGAGCGACGGGGGGACGTCGGGCCGCCCGGTCGGCTTCGGCGTGCCCTTGTCGATGCGGCCCATGAGGTCGTCCGCACCGTTCGCGCCACCAGGTACCTCGAAGGGGCTCCGGCCGGCGAGCAACGAGTACACCGTCGCGGCGAGCGAGTAGACCTCGGACTGCACCGAACCGCGGGACTCGTCCATGAGCACCTCCGGCGCGGACCAGGGGATCGACATCCCGATCGGTTCGTCCGGGTCGGCCTCGCCGATGGAAGCGGCGATACCGAAGTCCGACAGCACCGGGCTGCCGTACGCGGTGCGGAGGATGTTGGAGGGCTTGACGTCGCGGTGCAGGACGCCCTCGCGGTGCGCGGTCTCGAGGGCGGACCCGACGCGGACACCGATCGCGAGGACCTCGGACACCGGGACCGGGTCCCGACGGTAGCGCTCGCTCAACGACGCCGAGCAGAGCTCCATCACGAGGTACGGCCGACCGTCGGCCGCCACGCTGGCCTGGAGCACCGTCAGGATCGACGGGTGGGTGCTGAGCCGCGCCATGAGGTTCGCCTCGGACTGGAACGACTGCCGCACCCGGTCGTCGACGACCTCGTCGAGGAGGACCTTGACCGCGACCTGGCGACGCGGCATGTTCTGCTCGTACAGGAACACGTCGGCGAACCCGCCCGATCCCAGGACGTGCACGTACGTGAAGCCGGGGAGCACGGGTGGCGTGGACGGCAGGCGGCGGGCCATGACCTCTCCTTACGACCACGTGCTCCGAGCGCGACCGCGATCCGGCCCGCAACCCCTCGATTCTACGGAGCGGTCCCGGCGTCGTCGGTCGGTCTGTGGACAACTGCACGGCGTCGGCACCCCAGTTCGGGGGTGGTGACGGACCTCAGGCGGACCGGTGGCGGGGCAGGGTGTCCTCGACGTCGTCGGCGTGCGGCGCGGCGTCGACCTGCAGGACCACGACCGTCACGTTGTCGCGGCCACCGGCGACGATCGCGTCACCCACCAGGCGCTCGGCGAGCTGCTGCGGGTCGTCCACCTTCGCCGCGATCCGGGAGATCCCCACGTCGCCGATCTCCTTCGTGAGACCGTCGGAGCAGATGATGTAGCGGTCACCCGCGTGCAGCGGCAGCGTCCAGAAGTCGGGCTCCGGCGTCTCGCCGAACCCGACCGCGCGCGTGATGACGTTGCTGTCCGGGTGGGACTCGGCGTCCTCGGCGCGGAGCAGCCCGGCATCCACCATCTCCTGGACCACCGAGTGGTCGACGGTCACCCGTCGCATCGCGCCGTTCTCGACGCGGTAGGTCCGCGAGTCCCCGACGTTGAACACGAGCGCCGCGGGGACGCCCCCTGCCGCGATGATCGCGACGCCCGTCACGGTGGTGCCGGCACCGATCGCGTTGCCCCCGGCCGCGCGCTCGATGTCCGAGGTCGCGCGCACGAGCGCGGCCTGGATCGCGTCCTCCGAGGCGAAGACGTCGCGGAGCGCACCGAGACGACGGACCACCGCGTCGCTCGCCCGGTCCCCCGCGAGGTGGCCGCCCATGCCGTCCGCCACGACGAAGAACGGCGACTCGACGAGGTAGCTGTCCTCGTTGTGGTCGCGACGCCGACCGACGTCGGTCGCGGCCCCCCACGAGAGCGTGAGGGCACCGCCGTCCGCACCGGGCAGGGCCAGGGAGTGCGCCGACGTCGGTCGGCCGAGTTCCGTCACGGGTGGGTCGCTCTCAGTCGTGGTGTCGTGGGATCGGTGGGAGGTCGAGGGGGTCACCGGCCAGACCGCCGCGGGTCGCTTCCGGGATGCGGAGGTGACGGGACAGGATCTCGACGGTGTTGCCGTCCCCGATGTCCACCACCGTACCGGTGAGCACGACGATCGCGGCACCGGAGGGCATGCGGAACGGACGGGCACCGGGGGCACGCACGACCGTGCCGTTCGTGGACGCGAGGTCCTCCACGACGACGGCGGTTCCCTCAGCGCGGACGGCGAGGTGCGAGCCCGAGACCTCACCGTGCCGGGAGGGCACGGTGACGAGCAGCGGCCGTGCGGTGAGCGGCACCCGCGGTGGTGCGGGACGACGACCGATGACCACCGGCCGGTCGAGCCGGACGACCTGTTCGCCGACCCGGATCGCCGGGACGCGCCCGGACTCGACGCCGTCGGTGCCCGGATGCGGCGACCCGGTCGTGGTCGACCCTGCCGTGGGCCGCGCCGGACCGCCGTCGTCACGGGCGTGCCGCACGTGGGGATGCGGCGGGGACGGCCGCGTCACCGGACGTCCGAGGATGGTGTCGTCGTCCTCGCCCATGTCCACCTCCCCGGATCGGTCGTTCCACCGTAGTCGACCGTGCTCCCCTGCCCGCGAGGGGCGGCACTCGTCACACTGTCGCGGGTTCGAGAGTCTCCGCCACGAGGTCCCATCCGTCGGACGTCCGATCGAGCCCGATCCCGACCGTCCGACCCCAGTCGGCGAGGTCCGACATGGACCCCGGCTCGATCTGAGCCCGACCGAGTGCGGAGACGAGCCGGCCCTTCGCGGTCTTGTTCCAGTGGTTCAGCGCGCGGCGACGGCCGTCCGTCCCCTCCGACACGACGCGGAGCCGGACCGATCCGGACACCGGCCCGAGCGCACGGTACCCCTCGGAACGGAGGTCGAGCACGACGCCGTCGACTCCGCGCGATCCGAGCGCCCGCGCGGTCGACCCGGGCCACACGCTCCCCAGGCGGAGGTTCCCCAGCCGCGCGTCGTGGGACAGGCGGTAGGCCGGGATCGGATCACCAGCCGCGATGGGACCGAACATCGCGGACTGCACGATCACGTGTCGGTGCCACCACTCGCGGACCGCCGGCGGCGCGGAGGACGCGTCGAGTGGGTCGTACAGGACACCCGTGTACCGCTCCACGGCCGGGAGGGTCGGCGCACCCTCCAGGGAGAGGTTGCGGAGACGCTCCCCCACGGATCGCGGACCGAGTCGCAGCGCGTACCGCGCCGACTCGTCGTCAGAACTGACGGAGCGGGCCGCGGCGATCACCGCGACCCGCTCACTGGTCAGTTCCGGGAACGACAGCGCACCGAGGTCGAAGGGGCGCGTGTCGTCACCGCCCTCCCGCTTGGTCTCCGACGGCGGGAGGAGGATCGTCAGTCCGCTCAGGCCCGTCCTCCGGTGGACGCGAGGGCGGCCTGGCGCGCCACGATCGTGACGGTGTCGTGTTCGACCGACAGGAAGCCGTCTTCGGCGTCCGCGTGGACGGTGCTCCCGTCGGCGCGCGAGATCCGCACCTGCCCCTGCGCGAGGATGGCGAGCATGGGCTCGTGCCCCGCGAGGACACCGATCTGCCCCTCGGTCGTCCGGGCCACGACCATGGTGGCGTCGCCCGTCCAGACCTCTTGGTCGGCCGACACGACGCTCACGGTGAGACCGGCCATGATCAGCGGTTCTCCTTCTGGATCTGCGCCCACTTCTCCTCGACGTCGGAGATCGCACCGACGTTGAAGAACGCCTGCACGGCGACGTGGTCGAACTCGCCGTCCGCGATGGCGCGGAACGACTCGATCGTGTCCTTGAGCGGGACGGTGGAGCCCTCGACGCCCGTGAACTTCTTCGCCATGTAGGTGTTCTGCGAGAGGAACTGCTGGATCCGACGAGCACGCTCGACGGTGATCTTGTCCTCTTCGGAGAGCTCGTCCACACCGAGGATCGCGATGATCTCCTGCAGCTCCTTGTTCTTCTGGAGGATCTGCTTGACGCGGGTCGCGGTCTCGTAGTGGTCCTGGCCCAGGTAGCGCGGGTCGAGGATGCGCGAGGTCGACGCGAGCGGGTCGACCGCCGGGTACAGGCCCTGCGACGCGATCTCACGCGAGAGCTCCGTCGTCGCGTCGAGGTGTGCGAACGTCGTGGCCGGCGCCGGGTCGGTGTAGTCGTCGGCCGGCACGTAGATCGCCTGGAGCGAGGTGATCGAATGGCCCCGCGTCGAGGTGATGCGCTCCTGGAGCACACCCATCTCGTCGGCGAGGTTCGGCTGGTAGCCCACCGCGGACGGCATGCGACCGAGCAGCGTCGAGACCTCGGAGCCCGCCTGCGTGAAGCGGAAGATGTTGTCGATGAACAGCAGCACGTCCTGCCGCTGGACGTCGCGGAAGTACTCGGCCATGGTCAGGGCCGACAGCGCCACGCGGAGGCGCGTTCCCGGCGGCTCGTCCATCTGGCCGAACACCAGGGCGGTCTTGTCGAAGACCCCGGCCTCGTCCATCTCGCCGATGAGGTCGTTGCCCTCACGGGTGCGCTCACCGACGCCTGCGAACACCGACACACCGCCGTGGTCCTGGGCGACGCGCTGGATCATCTCCTGGATGAGGACGGTCTTGCCGACACCCGCACCACCGAACAGGCCGATCTTGCCACCCTGCACGTACGGGGTGAGGAGGTCGATGACCTTGATGCCCGTCTCGAACATCGTGGTCTTCGACTCGAGCTGGTCGAACGCCGGGGCCTTGCGGTGGATGGGCCAGCGCTCGGTGATCTCGATGTGCTCACCGGGCTGGGCGTTGAGGATGTTCCCCGTGACGTCGAACACCTTGCCCTTGGTGACGTCACCGACCGGCACCGAGATCGGCGCACCGGTGTCGCGGACCTCCTGGCCGCGGACGAGGCCGTCCGTCGGCTTGAGGGCGATCGCGCGCACCAGGTCGTCGCCGAGGTGCTGGGCGACCTCGAGCGTGATCTCCTGCTGGTTCTCGCCGAGCGTGATCGTCGTGTGGAGCGCGTTGTAGATGTCGGGGATCGCGTCGTGCGGGAACTCGATGTCGACGACGGGGCCCGTGACGCGGGCGATCCGGCCGACGCCGGGTGCCGACGACGACTCGACCGCGATGGTGGCGGTGTCGGTCATGGCTGGTGCCTTCCTGGGGGTGGTTTCTGACCCTGGTGGGGTTACTTCTTGGTGCCGGAGAGCGCGTCGGCACCGCCGACGATCTCGGAGATCTGCTGCGTGATCTCGGCCTGACGCGCGTTGTTCGCGAGCCGCGTGAAGTCGCGGATCAGCGAGTCCGCGTTGTCACTGGCGGACTTCATCGCGCGCTGGCGAGCAGCGTGCTCCGAGGCGGCGGACTGCAGCATCGCGTTGAAGATGCGGCTTTCGATGTAGACGGGCAACAGGGCGTCGAGGACTGCGTCCGCGTCCGGCTCGAACTCGTACAGCGGGAGCGGAGCGTCGTCCGCCGGAGCGTCGACTCCCTCGACCACCTCGAGCGGCAGCAGTCGCACGACCTGCGGCTCCTGGGTCACGAGGCTCACGAACCGGTTGAACACGATGTGGATCTCGTCCACACCGCCCTCGGACGTCTCCTGCAGGAACTTGCCGACGACCGCGTCGCCGATCTGCTTGGCCGTCGAGAAGGACGGCTGGTCCGTCCCGCCGATCCACTGCCGCTCCGAGTCACGCTGGCGGAACGAGAAGTACCCGACCGACTTCCGGCCCACGAGGTAGTAGACGACGTCCTTGCCCTCGCTGCGCAGCAGCGACGCGAGCTCCTCGGTCTGCTTCAGCACGTTCGAGCTGAACGCGCCGTTCAGCCCGCGGTCCGACGTGAACACGACGATCGCGGCACGCGTCGAGCTGGCCGGTTCGGTCGTCAGCACGTGCTCGACGTTCGAGAAGGTGGCCACGGCGGACACGGCACGCGTCACGGCCCGCGAGTACGGGCCGGACGCGGCCATGCGGGCCTGCGCCTTCTGGATCCGCGACGCGGAGATCAGCTCCATGGCGCGGGTGACCTTCTTGGTCGTCTGCGCCGAGCGGATGCGCTGCCGGTAGACCCGGAGTTGTGCTCCCATTGCTGTCCGTTCTTGTTCGGGAGGTGGAGTTCGTCAGGACGCGCGGACCCGGAGGTCAGCGGCGTCCGCGGACGATCTGCTCCTGATCGACGTCGTCGGCGTCCGCAGCGGCGAACTGCTCGTTCCCGACCGAGGCGAGCGTCTTGCCCTCGCCCGTCTGGAACCCCTTCTTGAAGTCGTCGATCGCGGCACCGAGCGCCGAGATCGTGTCGTCGTCGAGGACGTTCGTCTCGCGCAGCGTGTCGAGGATCGACGTGTTGCGCTTCAGGTGGTCGAGCAACTCGGCCTCGAACCGGAGGACGTCCGACACCGGGACCTCGTCGAGCTTGCCGTTGGTGCCGGCCCAGATCGAGACGACCTGGTCCTCGACGGGGTACGGCGAGTACTGCGGCTGCTTGAGGAGCTCGGTGAGCCGGGCTCCGCGGTCGAGCTGACGACGCGAGGCCTGGTCGAGGTCCGAAGCGAACATCGCGAAGGCCTCGAGCGCCCGGTACTGGGCGAGTTCGAGCTTGAGCGTCCCGGAGACCTTCTTGATCGACTTGACCTGGGCGTCGCCCCCGACGCGCGACACCGAGATGCCCACGTCGACCGCCGGACGCTGGTTCGCGTTGAACAGGTCCGACTGCAGGAAGATCTGCCCGTCCGTGATCGAGATCACGTTCGTCGGGATGTAGGCCGAGACGTCGTTGGCACGGGTTTCGATGATGGGCAGGCCCGTCATCGAACCGGCACCGAGCTCGTCGGACAGCTTCGCGCAACGCTCGAGGAGCCGGGAGTGCAGGTAGAAGACGTCACCCGGGTAGGCCTCGCGCCCCGGCGGACGACGGAGGAGGAGGGACACCGCGCGGTAGGCCTCGGCCTGCTTCGACAGGTCGTCGAAGATGATGAGGACGTGCTTGCCGCCGTACATCCAGTGCTGACCGATGGCCGAGCCGGTGTACGGGGCGAGGTACTTGAAGCCCGCGGGGTCGGAGGCGGGGGCGGCGACGATGGTGGTGTACTCCATCGCGCCGGCGTCCTCGAGCGCACCCTTGACGGAGGCGATCGTCGAACCCTTCTGGCCGATCGCGACGTAGATGCAGCGCACCTGCTTGTCGACGTCGCCGGACTCCCAGTTGGCCTTCTGGTTGATGATCGTGTCGATCGCGATGGCCGTCTTGCCGGTCTGGCGGTCGCCGATGATGAGCTGACGCTGACCGCGGCCGATCGGGATCATGGCGTCGATGGCCTTGATGCCGGTCTGCATCGGCTCGTGCACCGACTTGCGGGCCATGACGCCCGGAGCCTGGAGCTCGAGGGCGCGGCGGCCCTCCGACGCGATCTCGCCGAGGCCGTCGAGCGGCGTGCCGAGCGGGTCCACGACGCGCCCGAGGTACCCGTCGCCGACGGGGACGGAGAGCACCTCGCCGGTGCGGGTGACTTCCTGGCCCTCTTCGACGCCGGCGAACTCGCCGAGCACGATGACGCCGATCTCGTCCTCGTCGAGGTTCTGCGCGAGGCCGAGCGTGCCGTCCGCGAAGCGGATCAGCTCGTTGGCCATGACGCCGGGGAGGCCCTCGACGTGGGCGATGCCGTCGGCTGCGTCGATCACGTGACCGACCTCGGCCGTGGAGGCCTTCGTCGGCTCGTAGTTCGAGACGAAGTCCTTCAGGGCATCACGGATCTCATCGGGGCTGATGGTGATGTCTGCCATGGGGATATTCCTTGTTGGTTTTCGAGACCGGTGGCCCCGAGGTGTGTGTGCCCGTTCGAGTCGGACCTCGACGGCCCCACCCTGGTTCATCTCGGACGCGTTGCTGCTGACCGTGTGGTGTCGAGGGTACGTCCTGCCCCCGACCTCGTGCTCAACCGGCGAACTCGAGGCGCAACTGCTGGAGCCGCGTGTTGACGGTGCCGTCGATGACGTCGCCGCCGACCTGGACCCGGATGCCGCCGACGACGGTGGGGTCCACGACCTCGTTCAAGTTGATCGTGCGCCCGTACCGGTTGGCGAGCGTCCGGCCGAGGCGATCCCGCTGCTCGTGCTCGAGCGGTGCGGCGCTGATCACCACGGCGACGACCTGGTCCGCCTCCGCGGCGACGATGTCGGACGCGGCCCGCACGATCTCACCGATCCGGCGACCGCGCGGCTGCTGCACGAGGGCCGACAGGATCGCGATGGTCTGCGCCGAGGCCTTGCCGTCGAGCAGTCGCTCCACCAGTGCCGCCTTCTGCTCGGGGCTCCCGAGCTTCGTGCCGAGTGCGAGCTCGAGGTCGGCATCGGAACGGACGGCGGTCTCGAACGTGAAGAGCTCGCGCTCGATCGACGTCTCGGGTCCGGCACTGCGCGCGAGAGCGCGGATGCCCGCGTCCTCGATGCCCGCGAGGAGGTCCCGGTGCGACGACCACCGCTCCGCGACGACCGCCGAGAGCACCGCGCGGACCGCGTCCGAGCGCGACGCGAACACCCGCTGGACGAGCGCACGCTTGCCGTCGGCGTCCGCCGTGGCGTCGCCGAACACACCGAGGAGCTGGGGAGCGCCGGCGATGGTCCGGCCCGCCGAGAGGATCTCGACACCGGCGGACAGGTCCGCGGCGTCTCCGAGCTCCGCGAGGGTCTCGCGGACGGCCTCGAGTGCGGTCCTGGTGGCGCTGCGCATCCTCAGTGCTCCGTTCCGGCCTCGGACCGCGCGGACGACGCCTCGAGGTCGGCGAGGAACCGATCGACCACCGCAGCGGCCTTCGCGTCGTCCTTGAGGGACTCGCCGATGACACCGGACGCGAGGTCGATCGCGAGCGACCCGACCTCGGAGCGCAGCGACTGCACGGCGCTCGCACGCTCGGCCTCGATCTGGGCCTGCGCGTTCGCGGTGATACGCGCGGCGTCGGCCGCGGCCTGCTCGCGGACCTCGTTGCCGATCGCGGTCGCGTCGGCACGGGCCTGCTCACGGATGCGCGCGGCCTCGGCACGGGCGTCGGCGAGCTGCTTGTTGTACTCGTCGAGCGCGGCGACGGCCTGCTGCTGGGCTGCCTCGGCCTTCTTGATGCCGCCCTCGATGGCCTCCGTGCGCTCGTCGAGCATCTTCGTGATGCGCGGCGTGACGACACGCCAGAACACGATGAAGATGATGATGAACGCGACGAGCGACCAGAGGATGTCATACGTCTCGGGGAGGAGCGGGTTGTGCGTCTCCCCGGCCGCGGTAATCAGTGCGTTCTGCATCGGGAGCCTTACGCGAAGATGTAGTACGTGGCGATGCCGATGAAGGCGAGCGCCTCGGTGAAGGCGATACCGATGTACATCAGGGTCGTCAGGCGGCCCTGGAGCTCGGGCTGGCGGGCGACCGACTCGATCGTCTTGCCCACCACGATGCCGACGCCGATGGCCGGGCCGATCGCCGCGAGGCCGTAGCCAACCGTCGCGATGTTGCCGTTGATTGCCGCGAGAACGGTCGTTGCGTCCACGTGTTTTCCTTCCTGGGGGTCGGTCCCGGCGGACGCCGGGACCGGAGTGAGGTTCGTTAGTGCTCGTCAGCCAGCGCGAGCTGGATGTACACAGCGGTGAGGAGCATGAAGACGTAGGCCTGGAGGAGCGCCACCAGGATCTCGAAGAAGCTGAACGCGATCCCGAACGCGAGCGTCCCGATCCCGAAGACCTTGAACAGGCCGTGCGACTCCGTGAAGAAGAACCAGGTCGCCGAGAAGAACAGGACGAGCAGGAGGTGCCCGACGACCATGTTCATGAGGAGTCGCAGCGTGAGCGTGATCGGCCGGAGCACGAACGTCGAGACGAACTCGATCGGCGTCACGATGATGTACAGGTACCAGGGCACACCGGGCGGGAACAGCGAGTTCCGGAGGAACGTCCCGGCGTGCTTCCGGAGTCCGGCGTAGATGAACGCGATGTAGGCGATCACCGCGAGCAATGCCGGCATCGCGATGCGGCTGGTGCCCTGCAGGTTGAGACCCGGGATGAGTCCGCTGAGGTTCATGAACAGCACGCCGAAGAAGATCGAGGCGAGCAGCGGCAGGTAACGCCGACCCTCGCGCTCGCCCAGGTTGTCGAACGCGTTGCGCCGCACGACGTCGAAGCCGTACTCGATCATCGCCTGCCCACGGTTCGGGACGAGCTTGAGCGCCCGGGTCCCGGCGAAGGCGAACACGATCAGCACAGCGACCGCGATGAACCGGATGATGACGAGCCGGTCGATCTCGATCGGGGTCCCCGCGAAGAAGATCGGGTCGGGGAAGAACTCGTTGATCGAGGGACCCTGGAACGTCGCGGCGTCACTGCTCCCCGCCGCGACGGTCGAACCCGCAGCGGTGAGGGACAGGGGAAGAGCGTGGGATAGCAGCGCTGTCTCCTGTGTCGAGCGCGCAATGAGCACGCGGAGGTGGACTGAGTGGAGGCGATCCGATCGGAGCAACGGGGCTCGGCGACACGGACTTCCAGAAGCCTATCAGGTGTGGGAGCCTTCTCGGTCTCTCAGGCGCGAGGGTCCGACCGGCCGTCGCGGTCTCCCGGTAGCGGCACGTCGATGGGCACACGAGCGCGCGCGACCGCCGAGACGTCGATGACGAGGCTCCCGACGATGCCGACGATGATCGCGACCGCCATGACGACGCGGTCCACCCAGTCCTGGTCCCGCAGGACGGCGAGGATCACCACGAACAGGATGAACTTGACGAGCCAGGTGCCCATCACGATGCCGAAGAAGGCACCGCTGATCATCTGCCCGCGGGAGACCCGGAGCGCGACGAGCACGCTCGCGGCCGTCAGGCCCAGGAACACCACGCTCATCACGGCGCCGACGAGACCACCGGCCAGGCCGGGACCACCCGCGACGAGGAGCCCGACGACGCCGCCGACGACGGCGAGGACGACCGCGAGCACGGCTCCCTGGACGAGGATCCGGCGGAAGACCGGGCGGACGTGGTCGAGCGCGTTCGGCGCGGGGGTGCTCATCAGCGGGACTCTCCGGTGGTCGGTCGGCGCGGCGCTGGCGCCGCGTCCGGGATGGTGCGGGCGCCGTCGCGGCGGGACGCGGCGCGGTCGAGGGGATCGAGGGCCGGGTCGACCGGGACCTCGCCACCCGCCGCGCTCTGGGCGACGATCTCGGCGCGTTTCCTGCCGAGGGGCGCGAACGTGACGACGGCGCACACGAGGAAACCGACCGTCACGAACGCGAGCACCCAGTACCAGGGCAGGAACAGGAACAGCAGGCCCCCGACGGCCACGACGGCGGTCCAGCCGTAGAAGATGAGCACCGCGTGGAAGTGCGAGTGTCCCATGTCGAGCAGCCGGTGGTGGAGGTGCTTGCGGTCGGCCGAGAACGGGGACTTCCCCGCGCTCACCCGGCGGAACACCGCGAGTCCGAAGTCGAGCATGGGCACGACGAGGATCGCGAACGGCAGCAGGATCGGGATGAACACCGGGAGCAGCTGCGTCCGCGTGTGCACCGCCGCGGGGTCGATGTTGCCCGTGAGCGACACCGCGCTCGTCGCCATGAGGAACCCGACGAGCAGCGCTCCGGCGTCACCCATGAACAGCTTGGCGGGATGCCAGTTGAGCAGCAGGAAGCCGAAGCAGGCACCGACGAGGACCGCGGTCAGGAGGGACGGCAGGTTGAAGAAGAACTCGGTCTGGACGACGATGCGGTTCACGAAGAAGCTGTACAGGAAGAACACGCCGCCGCCGATGATCGCGACGCCCGCGACCAGCCCGTCGAGACCGTCGATGAAGTTGACGGCGTTCATGACGAGGACCACCGCGAGCACCGTGAAGATGAGCGACATGTAGCTCGAGCCGACCGTGAGCGAGTTGCCGATCGGGAGCGACACGATCGCGACGCCCTGCCAGGCGAGGATGCCCGCCGCGATGATCTGGCCGGCGAGCTTCGTCATCCAGTCGAGGTCCCAGATGTCGTCGGCGACCCCGAGCACGACGATGATCGTGGCGCCCGCCAGGACCGCCAGGACACGACCGGGCTCGGCGAACACGAGCCGGAAGTAGTCGACGCCCGCGATGTGCGGGAACACGAACCACGCGCACAGCAGCGACACGATGATCCCGAGGAACATCGCGATCCCGCCGAGGCGCGGGGTCGGCGTCCGGTGCACGTCACGCTCGCGGACCTTCGGGTACCACCGGTACCGCATCCCGAGCTTCCACACGACCCAGCTCAGCCCGAAGCTCACGGCGGCCGCGATGGCGCCGGCGAGCAGGTAGTACCTCATGTGACGAGGTCGCCACCGGCGACGCGCTCGATCTCGGCGTCGGGGATCACCCCGTGCCGGACGATGCGGAGCCCGCCCCCGGTCGCGAGACCGGTCGCGTCGACGATGGTCGAGCCGGTCGAGGCCGCGACGCCCTCGTGCGGGGCGAGCCGGCCACCGTCCAGGTACACCGCGACGCTGTCCCCGAGCATGGCCTCGGCCTCGTCGACGTCCATCGCGGCGGGCACGCCCGTGGCGTTGGCGCTCGACACCGCGAGCGGACCGACCTCGTGCAGGAGCTCGAGCGCGATGCGCTGGTCCGGCATGCGCAACGCGACGGTGCCCCGGGTCTCGCCGAGGTCCCAGTCGAGCGACGGCTGCGCCGGGAGGATGACCGTGAGGCCGCCCGGCCAGAACTCCGCGACGAGGTCACGCACGACCTCCGGGACCTCGGCTGCGAGGGCGTCGAGCGTGGCGATCCCCGGGATGAGGACGGGTGGCGGCGACTGCCGCGTGCGGCCCTTGGCGTCGAGCAGGCGCTGCACGGCCTTCGCCGAGAAGGCGTCGGCCGCGAGACCGTAGACGGTGTCGGTGGGGACGACGACGAGCTCCCCGCGACCGAGCGCGGCCCGTGCGAGCCGCATGCCGGTCAGGAGTCCGTCAGCATCGGAGCAGTCGTGTCGGGAGGCCATGGCCCGCCCATGATAGTGCGGGAGGATGGAGGCATCGTGGACCACCAACACCCTGTCTCCGGCGCGTCCTCGCACGCGACCGCCCCGGCACCGTCGCTCCTGTTCCTGTTCGACATGGACGACGTCCTCTACCGGTACGACTGGCGCACCCGCATGGCGGGCATGACGGCGCTCACCGGGCACGACCTCGACGAGCTGCGCCGACGGTGGTGGAACGACGAGGGTGAGTGGCGGGCCGAGGCAGGACACTGGCCGGACGGCGACTCGTACCTCGCGGCGCTCGAGACCGCGCTCGGGTGCCGCGTCCCCGAGCAGGAGTGGTCACGGATCCGCGGCTCGGCGATGACCCCGATCCCCCGCGCCCTCGACGCCGTCCGGATCGCCGCCCAGGCCGGGCGCGTCGCGCTGCTCACGAACAACGGCCCTCTCGCGGCCCGGCACATCGCGCGTTGGGCACCCGAACTGCCCGCGCTGTTCGGCGAGCACCTGAACACCTCGAGCGACTTCGGTGCCCGCAAGCCCGACCCCGAGGTCTTCCGCAGCGCCCTCCGTCACCACGGCGTGCCCGCCGTCCGCACGTTCTTCGCCGACGACCGGGTCGAGAACGTCGAGGGCGCGCGGCACGTCGGCATCACGGCCGTCCACGTCACGCCCGAGACGGACCTCGTCGCCGCCGTCGCCGCGTTCGTCGCCGGGCACGGCCGGCGGGGAGGCCCGGAGCAGCAGGACTAACGGGTCGCGGTGGTCGTGCGGTCCCGCCCGGTGAGGTCCTGGTGGGTCTCCGGACGCCGGAACCCCTCGGCAGCGAGCACGTCGCGCACCGCCGCCCCCTGGTGCTCCGCGTGTTCGACGACGAGTGCGCCGCCGGACACGAGCAACCGGCGGGCCGTCCGGGCGAGCGCACGGACGGCGTCGAGACCGTCCGGGCCTCCGTAGAGCGCGACCGCCGGGTCGTGGTCCCGGACCTCGGGATCACGAGGCACGGCGTCGTCCGGCACGTAGGGCGGGTTCGACACGACGACGTGCACGGTCCCGTCGAGGTCGGGCACCGCGTCGGCGAGGTCGCCCTCGACGAGCCGGACCGCCCCGCCGTGGGCGTCGATGTTCCGACGCGTCCAGGGCAGCGCCTCGGGTGACCGCTCGACGGCGACGACCCGGGCGGTCGGGACCTCGGTGGCGACCGCGAGGGCGATGGCGCCGCTCCCCGACCCGAGGTCGACCACGACGGGCTCCGCGACGGCCGTGGCCCGCACCGCGTCGATCGCGAACTGCGCGACGGACTCGGTCTCCGGACGGGGCACGAACACCCCCGGGCCGACCGCGAGCGTCAGCGCACGGAAGTGGGCCTCGCCCGTGATGTGCTGCAGCGGTTCGCGGGTCCGTCGACGCGCCACGGCCAGCCGGAAGGCCGCGACGTGCGCCGGCTGGACGAGACCGCCGGTGACCGCGCGGGCGAGCACCGCCCCGCGCGACGTCGTGGTCGCCCACGCGAGCAGCAGCTCGGCGTCGACGTCCGGGGACGGCACACCGGCCGCGGCCAACGCGGCCGCCGCTTCCCGGAGGAGGCGATCCGCCGGGAACGCGCCGTCGGCCTCGGTCGACTGCCGGGCCTCCCCGTCGGAGCGCCCGCCCGGGGTGCTCACGCCGTCTGGTCCCCGATGTCGGCCAGGCGCGCCTCCTCGTCCATGCGGATGCAGGACTCGATCACGGGCTCGAGGGCGCCGTCCATGACCCGGTCGAGGTCGTACGACTTGTACCCGGTGCGGTGGTCCGCGATCCGGTTCTCGGGGAAGTTGTACGTCCGGATGCGCTCGGAGCGGTCCATGCCGCGGATCTGCGACCGACGGGCGTCGGAGGCCGCGGCGTCGAGTTCCTCCTGCTGCCGCGCGAGGATCCGCGCGCGGAGGACGCGCATGGCGGCCTCGCGGTTCTGCAGCTGCGACTTCTCGTTCTGCATCGACACGACGATGCCCGTCGGCAGGTGCGTGATGCGGACCGCGGAGTCCGTCGTGTTCACGGACTGACCGCCGGGGCCGGAGGACCGGTACACGTCGATCTTGAGGTCGTTCTGGTTGATCTCGACCTCTTCGGGCTCGTCGACCTCGGGGAACACGAGCACCCCGGTCGTCGACGTGTGGATGCGGCCCTGCGACTCGGTCGCCGGCACGCGCTGCACGCGGTGCACGCCGCCCTCGTACTTGAGGTGCGCCCAGACGCCCTGGGACGGGTCCGTCGCGTTCGACTTGATCGCCACCTGGACGTCCTTGAACCCACCGAGGTCGGACTCGGTGCGTTCGAGGAGCTCCGTCTTCCAGCCCTTGGACTCGGCGTAATGGGTGTACATGCGCAGGAGGTCGGCCGCGAACAGCGCGCTCTCGGCGCCGCCCTCGCCGCCCTTGATCTCCATGATGACGTCACGGCCGTCGTCCGGGTCGCGCGGGATGAGGAGCCGCCGCAGACGCTCCTGCGTCGCCTGCAGGTGCTCCTCGAGCGCGGGGACCTCCTCGGCGAACGCGTCGTCCTCGCGCGCGAGCTCGCGGGCGGCGGCGAGGTCCTCCCCCGCCGCCTCCCACGCCTCGTACGCCGACGTGATCTGGCTGAGCTCCGCGTACCGACGGTTGATCTTCTTGGCCCTGGCCGCGTCCGCGTGGACGGCGGGATCCGACAGCTGACGCGTCAGGTCCTCGTGTTCGGCCAGCAGCACCGCCACCGACTCGAACACCCGTTACTCCTGGTGGCCGTTGTGGCCGCTCGTCGCGGGCACCGACTTCTGGACCTGGACGAGGAACTCGACGTTCGACTGCGTCTCACGCAGGTTCCGCAGCACGATCTCGAGCGCCTGCTGCGGATCGAGACCGGCGAGCGCCCGACGGAGCCGCCAGGTGATCTTGACCTCGTCGTTCGAGAGCAGCATCTCCTCGCGACGCGTGCCCGACGCGTTCACGTCGACCGCAGGGAAGATCCGCTTGTCCGCCAGGTGGCGGTTCAGCCGGAGCTCCATGTTGCCGGTGCCCTTGAACTCCTCGAAGATCACCTCGTCCATCTTCGACCCCGTCTCGACGAGCGCGGTGGCGAGGATGGTGAGCGAGCCGCCGTTCTCGATGTTCCGTGCCGCGCCGAAGAACCGCTTGGGCGGGTACAGCGCCGACGAGTCGACACCGCCGGAGAGGATCCGGCCCGACGCCGGGGTCGCGAGGTTGTACGCGCGGCCGAGGCGGGTGATCGAGTCGAGCAGCACGACGACGTCGTGACCGAGCTCCACGAGCCGCTTCGCCCGCTCGATGGCGAGCTCGGCGACGGTCGTGTGGTCCTCGGCGGGACGGTCGAACGTCGAGGCGATGACCTCGCCCTTGACCGTGCGCTGCATGTCGGTGACCTCTTCGGGACGCTCGTCGACGAGCACGACCATGAGGTGGACCTCGGGGTTGTTCTTCGAGATGGCGTTCGCGATGGCCTGCAGCGCGACCGTCTTACCGGCCTTCGGCGGCGAGACGATGAGGCCGCGCTGGCCCTTGCCGATCGGCGACACGAGGTCGATGATCCGGGTCGAGAGCTTGCCCGGCTCGGTCTCGAGGCGCAGGCGCTCCTGCGGGTAGAGCGGGGTGAGGTCCCCGAACTCGACCCGCGCGGCGGCCTCGTCGACCGTCTGGCCGTTCACGGAGTCGACCTTGACGAGCGCGTTGTACTTCTGGCGGCCCTGGTGGTCGTTCTCGCGCGGCTGCTTGATCGCGCCCACGACGGCGTCGCCCTTGCGCAGGTGGTACTTCTTCACCTGTCCGAGGGACACGTACACGTCGCTCGGCCCGGCGAGGTACCCCGTGGTCCGCACGAACGCGTAGTTGTCGAGGACGTCGAGGATGCCCGCGATCGGGATGAGGACGTCGTCCTCGGTGATCTCCGGCTCGAAGTCGTCGCCCTGACCGCCGCGCCCGCGCTTGCGGTCGCGCTGGCGTCGGGAGCGGGACTCCTCCTGCTGCTGCTCCTGCTGGCTGCCGCGACCGTTGCCGCCCTGGCCCTTGGCCTGGTCGCGCTGGCCGTTCTGCTGCCCCTGGTCACCCTGGGAACGGGCCTGCTCCTGCTGGCCCCGGCCCTGCTGCTGCTCCGCACCCCGGCCGACACCGTTCTGGCCGCCACCGTTCTGGCCGGCACCGTTCTGGCCGCCACCGTTCTGGCCGGCCGCGTTCTGGCCGGCGGTGTTCTGGGCCGCGCCGTTCTGGCCCGCCGTCGTGCCGCCGTTCTGCGCGTCGGCATTCTGGCCGCCACCGTTCTGGCCCTCTGCGCCGTTGCGGTCACGGTTGCGCCCACGACCACGGCTGCGGCGACCGCGGCGTTCGCCCTGCCCCTCACCCTGACCGTCGGCCTGAGCGTCGGCGCCGGCCTGTTCCGACGGCTGGCGGTCGGTGCCCTGCGGCTCAGCCGGCGAGCCGGTGCCGCCCTGCTCGACGATGTCGGCGGTGTCGGCCTCCACCGCGGATCCGGCGTCGGCCGGGGCGGTCGTCGTCGGGGCCTCGGTCCCAGCGGCCGGGTCCTGGCTGGTGGCACGGCGGCGACGCCGCGGCGTGCCCTCCTGCTGGGCGTCGCGCTCCGCGCGGACGGCGTCGAGTCCGGCGAGGAGGTCCTCGGTGCCGGTGTGGCCGGCGTTGGCGTGGGTGCCGGCGGGCGTGGGCTCGGTCGAGACCGTGCCGCCGCTCGTGGCTCGACGCGACCGCCCGCGACCGGTGGCGACGGCACCGGCCGGGGCGAGGTCGGCGCTGTCCGTGACCTCGGCGCCCGCGTCGTGGTGCTCGTGGCGGGCCGGCGCGGCGGTCTCGGAGACGGCGGCGGCCTCGCTGCCGGTGGCCGACTCGGGCTCGCCCGTCGGGTGCACCTCGGTCGGTGCCGACTCGGCGCGCTTGTCCTCGATCGCGGCAATGAGGTCGCCCTTGCGGAGCTTGGAGAGGCCGCCGATGCCGAGGCCGGCGGCGATGCGCTGGAGCTCCGGGAGGCGGAGTGCCCGCAGGTCGGCTGTGGTGTCCGCCGCGGAGCCCGCAGCGGTGGTGACGTCGGTCAAGATGGATTTCCTTTCGGACCGCAGAACGCGGAGAAATTCGCCGTCCCCCGCGCGGGTACGCCACGACCGCCGTTCAGACGACGATCGGGAGACGGCTTCTGAAAGAGATGGTTCCCGATGCACCGGGCCCTGGGGATCCGCAGGACGTCAGACGCGGGCGATCGGGTTGTTCGCGATCACTTCGAGACGGGTACGACGAGCGGCACATTCGCCCCTGGGGCCGGGTGCGGCACCACTGTAGCACCTCCGAGGTCGACGGCGAGCATGAGCGGCGTCCAGGACGTGTGCGCGTGTCGCGCCACGAGATCGGCCGCCCGGAGGCGCTGCGCCGGGTCGCTCCCGAGCACGAGGAGGCTCGGTCCGGCCCCGCTGACGACCGCCGCGAGCTCGTGCTCGCGGAGCATCCGGATCAGCCCGTCGGTCTCGGGCATGGCGCTCGCGCGGTAGCTCTGGTGGAGGCGGTCCTCCGTCGCCGCGAGCAGCAGCTCCGGGCTCTGGATGAGGGCGGCGACGAGCAACGCCGACCGCGACACGTTGAAGGCAGCGTCGGCATGGGGCACGGATGCGGGCTGGAGGCTCCTCGCCAGCTTGGTCGAGAGCGTCGACGTGGGGACGAACACCACCGGTGACACCCCGCGGTGCACGAGGAGGCGCTTGTACGCCGGCCCGTCGGGTGTCATCCACGCGATCGTGAGACCACCGAAGAGCGCCGGGGCGACGTTGTCCGGATGCCCCTCCATCTCGGTCGCGACGGCGAGCATCGTGGACGCGGAGAGCTCGGTGAGGCCGTCGAGCAGGCCCCGCGCCGCCATGAGCCCGGCGACGATCGCGGCCGCCGACGAACCGAGCCCGCGACCGTGCGGGATCGCGTTCGTGGCGCGGAGTTCGAGTCCGGGCTGCTCGACGCCGGCTGCCGCGAACCCGTGACGGACCGCTCGCACGACCAGGTTCGTCTCGTCCTCCGGTACCTCGCCGGCGCCGACGCCCGACACCGACACGACGAGCCCCGGCTCGGGCAGCACCCGGACCGTGACCTCGTCGTACAACGACAGGGCGAGCCCGAGCGAGTCGAACCCGGGCCCGAGGTTCGCCGTGGTGGCGGGGACACGGACGACGACGGTCCGTCCGGCCGGTGCAGTTCGGAGACCGCCGCCGGACCGGGACGGCGTCTCCTGCCGATCGTGTCCGGGGCGGTCCGCGCTCACCGAGGCGCCCCGACCAGGCCGAGCACGTCCGCCACGGCCGCGGTGTCCACGGGCACGGTCGTCGGCGTGACGTCGGTGCCCTCGGGGCCGCGCAACGCCCACTGCGGGTCCTTGAGACCGTGGCCGGTCACGGTGAGGACGACGCGCGCGCCACGCGGGACCGCGCCGGCCTCGGCCTGCTGGAGCAGTCCGGCGACGCTGATGGCGGACGCCGGCTCCACGAACACGCCGACCTCGGCGGACAGGATCCGCTGCGCGGCGAGGATCGCGTCGTCCTCGATCGCGCCGAAGTGTCCGTCGGTCTCCTCGCGGGCCTCCAGCGCGAACTGCCAGGAGGCCGGGTTCCCGATCCGGATCGCGCTCGCGACGGTCTCCGGGTGCTTGACGACCTCACCACGGACGATCGGCGCGGCGCCTGCCGCCTGGAAACCGAACATGCGCGGCAGCCGGGTCGTCCGTCCGGCGGCCAGGTCCTCGCGGTAGCCGCGCGCGTAGGCGGTGTAGTTGCCCGCGTTGCCCACCGGCAGGAAGTGGAAGTCGGGCGCGTCCCCGAGGACGTCGACGACCTCGAACGCGGCGGTCTTCTGTCCCTCGATGCGGTCGTTGTTGACCGAGTTGACGAGGTGCACGGGGTAGTTCGCCGCGAGGTCCCGGGCGATGTCGAGGCAGTCGTCGAAGTTCCCCTGCACCTGCAGCAACTGCGCGTCGTGCGCGACCGCCTGGCTCAACTTGCCCATCGCGATCTTGCCCTCGGGCACGAGCACGGCGGCGGTGATGCCGGCATGTGCGGCGTACGCGGCTGCCGAGGCGCTCGTGTTGCCCGTCGAAGCGCAGATGACGGCCTCGGCGCCGTGCTCGACGGCCTTCGAGATGGCCATGGTCATCCCGCGGTCCTTGAAGGACCCGGTCGGGTTCATCCCCTCGAACTTGACGTACACGTCGGCGCCCGTCCGCTCCGACAGCGCGCGGGCCCGGATGAGCGGGGTGCCGCCCTCGCCGAGGCTCACGACGGGGGTCGCGTCCGTGACGTCGAGACGGTCGGCGTACTCGCGCAGGACACCCTGCCACTGGTGGGCCATCAGGCTCCCTCTACTCTCAGGACACTCGTGACCGCGGCCACGACGGGTTCGGCTCGGAGTGCCACCACGGTCGCCGCGAGGTCGTGCTCGCGGGCCCGGTGCGTGCCGATCACCAATGTAGCGGTGGCCCCGGGGGTGCCCGCGTCCGACGCCGGGGCAGCCCCGGCCACGGTCTGCTCGACGGTCTCGACGCTGACCGAGTGCCGCGCGAGGACCCCCGCCACGGTGGACAACACGCCAGGGGCGTCCGTGACGCGCATCGTGATCTGGTACCGGGTCGAGACGACGCCGATCGGGAACACCGGCAGGTTCGACTGCGTCGACTCCGCCACACCGGGTCCGCCGATCACGTGCCGCCGTGCCGCCGACACGAGGTCGCCGAGCACGGCCGACGCGGTCTCGACGCCGCCCGCGCCGGCCCCGTAGAACATGAGGTCGCCGGCGGCCTCGGCCTCGACGAAGACGGCGTTCTTCGGGCCGTGCACGGCTGCCAGGGGGTGCCCCTCGGGCACGAGCGCCGGGTACACGCGTGCGCTCACGCCCTCGCGGCCGTCCGCGTCGGTCAGGCGCTCGCACAGCGCGAGGATCTTGACCACGTAGCCGGCCTTGCGGGCCGCGCGGACCTGCTCGATCGTGACGCTGGTGATGCCCTCGCGGTGCACGGCGGCCAGCGGCACGGTGGTGTGGAAGGCCAGGGACGCCAGGATCGCGGCCTTCTGGGCCGCGTCGTAGCCCTCGACGTCCGCCGTGGGGTCGGCCTCCGCGTAGCCGAGCCGGGTGGCGGTGGCGAGGGCGTCCTCGAAGCTCTCGCCCTCGCGGTCCATCCGGTCGAGGATGAAGTTCGTC
This sequence comes from Curtobacterium sp. MCBD17_013, assembly GCF_003234565.1. Classification (GTDB taxonomy): domain Bacteria; phylum Actinomycetota; class Actinomycetes; order Actinomycetales; family Microbacteriaceae; genus Curtobacterium. Next base: position 311,027 of record NZ_QKTU01000002.1, read on the forward strand.
GTGCCGTTGACGATGCCCATGATGCGGTCGATGCGGTCCCCGGCGAGCGAGTCGTGCAGCGGCCGGATGATCGGGATGGCCCCCGCGACCGCCGCTTCGTAGTAGAGCTGTGCGCCCACCTGCTCGGCGGCCGTGAAGAGCTCGGGCCCGTGGGTCGCGAGCAACGCCTTGTTGCCGGTGACGACGTCGGCGCCGGAACCGAGTGCCTGCAGCACGAGGGTCCGGGCCGGTTCGATGCCGCCGATGAGCTCGACGACGATGTCCGCGCCGAGGATGAGCGACTCGGCGTCCGTCGTGTACAGCGACCGCGGCAGGTCGACGTCACGGGGCGCGTCCACGTCGCGGACCGCGATCCCGACGAGTTCGAGCCCCGCTCCCGCCCGTGACGCGAGCTCGTCGCCGTGCTCGAGCAGGAGTCGCGCCACCTGGGCGCCGACGGAGCCGGCCCCGAGGAGCGCGACGCGGACGTTGCGGTATTCGATCATGGGGGTTCGTGTACCTCGTGCGGGTCGGGCGCGGACGGTGGTCAGGATGCGTCGCCGCGGACGCCGTGGGCGGTCGGGCCGCCGAAGGCGCCGCCGCTCGGGACGAGGCCGGCGTCGCGGGCGAGCAGGTCGTCGACCGTTTCGCCCCGCACGAGGATACGGGCGACGCCGTCGGCCACCGCCACCACCGCCGGGCGCGCCACGTGGTTGTAGTTGCTCGAGAGGCTCCAGCAGTAGGCGCCGGTCGCCGCCACCGCGAGCAGGTCACCCCGGTGGACGTCACCCGGCAGGTAGTCGTCCCGCACCACGACGTCGCCGCTCTCGCAGTGCTTGCCGACGACGCGCACGAGGACCGGGGCGGCGTCGGAGGTGCGGGCGAGCCGGGCCGTGTAGTCCGCGTCGTAGAGCGCGGGCCGCGCGTTGTCGCTCATGCCCCCGTCGACGCTCACGTACGTCCGGACGGCGGTCGGTCCGAGGGGACGGTGCTCGGCGGTCTCGACCGGCCCGTGCGGCGCCTCCTCGGCACGCACCGGGTCCTCCGCTCCGGACCCGTCGCCCGGTGCAGCGGTCGAGGCGTCGAGTGCGAGTTCGACGGGCTTGACGGTACCGACGCGGTAGAGCGTGATGCCGGGCGGCCCGACGATGTACCGCCCGGGTTCGACGGCGACGACCGGCACGGGGACGTCCCGTGCCGCGCAGGCGTCCGCGATGATCCGTGCGAGGGCCTCGGCGATGTCCTCCGGCTCGAACGCCCGGTCCGACTCGGTGTAGTCGATGCCCCAGCCACCACCGAGGTTGAGCTCCGGCACGGGCCCCTCGGCGGCGAGGGCGGCGTGGACCTCGACGAGGCGACGGGCGGCCTCGCGGAACCCGCCCTCGTCGAAGATCTGCGACCCGATGTGCGAGTGGAGCCCGACGAACGCCAACGCCGGCTCCGCCCGGACCGCCCGGCCCGCGGCGACCGCCTCGGTCAGGGGGATGCCGAACTTCTGGTCCTCGCGAGCGGTGGCGAGGTACTCGTGCGTCGAGGCGTGCACGCCGCTGTTGATCCGGATGCGGACGCGCTGGACCGCTCCTGCGCTCTCGGCGATCCGCGCGACGCGGCCGATCTCCTCGACGCTGTCGAGCACGATCGTGCCGAGTCCGACCTCGACGGCACGCTCGATCTCGGCGTCGGACTTGTCGTTGCCGTGGAACCCGAGCCGTCCGGGATCGACGCCGCCCGCGAGCGCCACGGCGAGCTCACCGCCCGTGCAGACGTCCACGCGGAGGCCGGCTTCGGCCATCCACGCGGCGACCTGGGTCGTCAGGAAGGCCTTCCCGGCGTAGTAGACGTGCGCCGTCGAACCCACGCGGGCGAAGGCGTCCTCGAACGCGTCGCGCACGCGCGCCGCGCGGGCGCGGACGTCGGAGGCGTCGACGACGTACAGGGGGGAACCGTGGCGCGCCACGAGATCGGACGCGGTGACCCCGCCGACGACGAGGTCACCGTCGTCCGTCCGTGTCGCGGAGGCCGGCCAGATGCGGGCGACCAGGGCGTTCGGGTCGTGGGGGACGGACAGACGTGCGGGGGCGAGGGGGTTGCCGGTCACGGGGGCCTTCCGGGGTGGTACGGGGCCCGGGACCACCGGGCCGGTCCAGCCTACCGAGCCGCGCCGGGCGTCCCGGCCGGGTGGACGCGGGGCGTCACGACGGGCCGACCCGTGGGATCAGGAGCACGACCCGGTCGTGCGGAGCGCGTCGTCCGACAGCGGCACGTGCGCGGCGTCGATGCGGATCGTGGCGGCCGAGGCCGTGATCGCGATCGACCGCAGACGCAGCGCGGCCGGGAGGTACCGGGCCGTGCACACGTCGACCGGCGTCCCGGAGACGCCGGGGATGCGGCCGCCGACGTCGATGCCGAGCGCGCTGTTCGTGACGCGCACCTGGTGCGGGGTGATCGTCACGCCCCGCCCGCTCGCCGCCGCGGCGACCGCGGCCGTGACCTGGTACCGGATGTCGGTGCCCAGGAAGCGGGTGCGCCCGGCGTACGCGACGCCGCCGTCGCGGAGACGGACGTCCCCCGCCACCTGGTCGAGCACGCCGGCCTGCCGCACCGCGGACGCGGTGAGACGCACCGTGCCGTCGGCGCGACCCGTCCGTCCCGTCCCCCGCACGGGCACGTCGTGCACCGTGGCGTCGACCGCGAGCGGGACGCCGCGCACGGTCAGGTCGTGCGTCGTGATGTCGACGTCGTCGAGTCGCCCGGCGACGAGCTGCGGGATGACCACGCCGTGCGCGTCGGCGACGACGTGGCCGGCCGTGCCGGGCGGGAGGGACGACTCGACCCGGTCGGCGATCGTCCGGTCGACGACGTGCCGCAGGACGAGCTCGGCGACGACCGCCAGGACGGCGAGGACCAGCACGAGGACGACCAGGACGACGACGCCGCGGCGCCCGCGGCGCCGGCCTGCGCCGGGGACCGCCGTCGCTGCCGACACGCGCTACATCCGCTCGGGTGCGGTGACCCCGAGCATCGTCAGGCCGTTGCGGACGACCTGCCCCGTGGCGTCGTTGAGCCAGAGGCGCGTCCGGTGCAGGTCCGTCACGGGTTCGTCGCCGAGCGGCGTCACGCGGCAGGCGTCGTACCAGCGGTGGTACAGACCGGCCAGCTGCTCGACGTACCGGGCGACGCGGTGCGGCTCCCGGAGTTCCGCCGCCTGGCGCACGACGCGCGGGAACTCGGCGAGCGCGCCGAGCAGTGCGCTCTCGGTCTCGTGGGTGAGCAGCGAGCCGTCGAAGACCGACCGGTCCACGCCGCTCGCCGCGGCGTTGCGGTCCACGGCGCACGTCCGGGCGTGGGCGTACTGGACGTAGAACACCGGGTTGTCGTTCGTGCGCTTGACGAGGAGGTCGAGGTCGATGTCGATCGCCGTGTCGGATGCGAAGCGGACGAGGGCGTACCGGGCGGCGTCGACGCCGACCGCGTCGACGAGGTCCTCCATCGTGACGACGTTGCCGGCCCGCTTCGACATGCGCACGGGCTCGCCGTCCTTGAGCAGGTTGACGAGCTGGCCGATGAGGATCTCGAGGTTGACGCCGGGTTCGTCGCCGAAGGCGGCGCACATCGCCATCATCCGGCCGATGTAGCCGTGGTGGTCGGCGCCGAGCATGATGAGGTTCCGCTCGAACCCGCGTTCGCGCTTGTCGAGGTAGTACGCGATGTCGCCCGCGATGTACGCGGGCTCGCCGTCGGACTTGATCACGACGCGGTCGCGGTCGTCACCGAACGTGGTCGTGCGGAGCCACAGGGCGCCGTCTGCCTCGTACATGTGCCCGAGTTCGCGGAGGCGGGCGATGGCGCGCTCGACGGCCTTCGACTCGTGCAGCGAGTTCTCGTGGAAGTAGACGTCGAAGTCGACGCCGAATTCGTGCAGGGACGCCTTGATGTCGGCGAACATGAACTCGACGCCCTCGCGCCGGAAGAGCTCCTGCGCCTCGTCCCGCGGGAGGTCGGCGACGTCGCCGTCGAAGGTGGCGAGGACCCGGGCGGCGATCTCGGTGATGTAGGCACCGCCGTAGCCGTCCTCGGGGGTGGGCTCGCCGAGGGCGCTCGCGAGCAGGCTGCGGGCGAAGCGGTCGATCTGGCCGCCGTGGTCGTTGAAGTAGTACTCACGGGTGACGAGCCCGCCCTGCGCCGTGAACACGCGCGCGAGGCTGTCGCCGACCGCGGCCCAGCGGACGCCGCCCATGTGGATCGGGCCGGTCGGGTTCGCGGAGACGAACTCGAGGTCGATCCGGACGCCGTCGTAGAGGTCGCCGCGCCCGAACGCACCGCCCTCCTCGACGATGGTCCGCGCGATCGCTCCGGCGGCGGCGGCCTCGAGCGTGATGTTGATGAAGCCGGGGCCGGCGACGTCCACCGCGTCGACGCCGTCGAGCTCGGTGAGCTCCCCGGCGATCTCGGTGGCCAGCTCACGCGGGTTCGTCCCGAGGCGCTTGGCGAGCTGCATGGCTGCGTTCGAGGACCAGTCCCCGTGTGCCCGGTTGCGGGGGCGTTCGAGGGCCGCGTGGGACTCCCCCACCACGACGGTGTCGGCGGCGCCCCGTCGCTCGACGATCCCGGCGAGGATCGACAGGTACGCGGCGGAGAGTTCGGCTGGGGTCACGGCGGTCGAGTCTACCGGGGCGTCGTCGCACGGTCCGCGCCGCGGCGACGGCTCGTGCGCGCCGCGCTGCGAGCGGGGTTCGCGCGTCGGGGACGGGGTGCGTCATCATGGTCGGATGACCTCCCGCACCCTCGTCCGGGCGATCACCACGGTCGCGATCGCCGCTGCGAGCGTGCTCGCCGTCAGCGGGTGCACCGGTGGCCACGCGTCCTCCGCCGGACGGAGCGGGACGACGTCCTCCTCGGCACCCCCGGCGCCGATCGGCACCCGCGTCGACGTCCCCTGCGCGGCCCTGGTGCCCGAGCAGGTGCTCGCCACGTACGGCCGGACCTTCACGCTCGACGCGGACGCGACACCGGCGCACGGCAGCACGGCGGCCGGCATCGCGGCCGAGCGCGGGGACGTCTGCACCTGGCGGGACGCCAGCGGCGGCGCTCGTCTGACGCTGGCGGTCGCCTCGCTGCCGGAGTCGACCCTGACGAAGCTCAAGGACACCCTGTACGAGGACAGCAACAGCGTGCCGACGTACACCGTCGAGGGCTACTTCGAGGCGCGGAAGGGCATCGGGCGGGCCGATGCGTTCACGGATCCGTACTGGATCCACGTGGAGTCGACGGTGTTCGGTGAGCCGGGCGACGCGCAGCCGGTCGTCGACGCGGTCCGCACGGCCCTCTCGTCCGCCACGGCGAGCGCGTCCGCGACGCCGCAGGCCGGGTAGCGCGGTTCAGAGGCCGATGTGGCCCGTGCCCTCCGGTGCCGTGCACGGGACAGTCCGTCGACCGCCTCGTGGCGCGCAGTGGTGGCCCGACCCCGGCGCTGACGTCGACGACGGCGAGCAGCGGGCGACGGATCGGAGCGGGTCGTCCATCCGCTGCCCGGGCACCGTCACCGGTGTCCGGGAGCGGTCGTGGGACCTGCTACGGTGGGAGCACCCCGGGCCCCCATAGCTCAGGGGATAGAGCACTGCCCTCCGGAGGCAGGGGCGGAGGTTCGAATCCTCCTGGGGGCACCATCGGTCGCTCAGGCCGTCCGTCGCTAGGCCGTCCGTCGCTAGGCCGTCCGTCGCTCAGGCCGTCCGTCGTTCACGGCACGACCACGATCCGCTGCCCCGGCTCCTCGTCCCGACCCCACGCCTGCTCGATCTCGCCGAGCGCGACGGGAACGGGCTCGACCACGATGCCGCCCGCGTCGATCTCCGCGACGAGGGACGGCAGCTCGGCCAGGTAGCCCGCCGGCGAGACGGCACCCTGCCCGTTGCCGAGCAGCCGGAGGTCCGCGCCGCGGAGCACGGCCGACGGCAGCGAGATGTCGGGACCGGCCACGGACCCGATCTGGATCCAGTGGAGCGCGGCGCTCCGGTCCCTCCTGGCGGTGAGGACGGCGCGGATCGCCTGTTCGGTCGGCGCGCCCCAGAGGTAGTCGAGCACGATGTCGACGTCGGCGGCCGCCGCACCGAGCGCGGCGTCGGCGGCCGGTACTCCGAGCTGCACGAGGCTGTCGGCGCCGACCTCGGCGAGGGCGTCGAGGCGCCGCCGGTCCCGACCCGCCGCGACGACCCGCCCCGCGCCGAGGTGCTTCGCGATGCGGACCGCCATGGAGCCCGCGCTGCCGGTGGCGCCGAGCACGAGCACGGACTGTCCCGGGCGGACGGGGACGCGGCGGCGGAGCGCGACCCACGACGACATCGCGGGGTTCATGGTGGCGGCGACGCGGAGCGGGTCGATGCCGTCCGGCAGGACGACGGAGCGACGACGGTCGACGACGGCTCGCTCGGACATCGTCCCGATCACGTCGTCGTCCGCGACGAAGTACACGAGCGCCCCGTCCGCGCGCCGTCCGACGGCGTCGACGCCGGGGACCATCGGCAGGACGCCGGTGCTCGTGTAGTGGGCACCCGCCGCACCCGAGCGGGTGCGCGGATGGAGGCCGACGGCGACCACGTCGACGAGTTCCTCGTGGCCGGAGCGCGGTTCGGGGACCGGGACCGCACCGCTCCGGGGTGGCTCGCCGAACGCGGTGACGACAGCGGCGTGCATGGTGGGCATCGGTTCCTCCTCGCGCCACACCAATTTGGTACGTGGCACAAACCAGTTTAGTTGGTGCCACGTACCACCACAAGTACGATGTCCGTGTGACCACTGCTCCGGACCCCGACCTCGGGATCGTCGACGCACTCGCACAGCTGTCGTTCCTCGTCCAGAACACGCTCGCCCGCACCGCGGACGCCGACGACCTGTCGCTCGTGCAGACCCGCCTGCTCGGCGTGCTCCGCGACCGGGAACCGGGCATGCGAGAACTCGCGGCCCTGCTCGACCTCGACAAGTCGAGCGTGACCGGACTCGTCGACCGAGCGGAGCGGCGCGGCCTGGTCCAGCGCGTGCCGTCCCGGGAGGACCGACGCATGGCCCACGTGCGACTCACCACCGCCGGACGCGACGTCGTCGACCGCGTCACGGCCGCCTTCGGTCGGGAGGTCGAGGACATCGTCGCTCCGCTCGGACGGGACGACCGCGACGTACTCCGAACGCTCGCCACCCGGGTGCTCGCCGCTCGGGCGGAGACGACCGGCGTCGAGCTGGTGCCGACCGCACCGCGTCCCTAGGCTCGGCATGTGTTCACGTTCCCCGAGCCCGACGTCCCTCCGCTCCGCGGTGGCCCCGCCCTCCGGTGGGGCGTGATCGGGCCCGGGGAGATCGCGAACGACTTCACCGCCGCCCTGCACGCGGCCACCGACCAGCGCGTCGTCGCCGTCGGATCACGATCGCCTGACCGGGCCGCGGCCTTCGCCGACCGGCACGGCGTGCCCCGGGCCCACACCTCGTACGAGGACCTCGTCGGCGACCCCGAGGTGGACGTCGTCTACGTGGCGACCCCGCACGTGCACCACGCCGAACAGGCACTCCTCGCGATCCGCGCCGGCAAGCACGTGCTCGTCGAGAAGCCGTTCACGACCTCCGCCGCAGACGCCGTCCGGGTCGCGGACGCCGCACGAGCGGCAGGGGTGCTCGCGATGGAGGCGATGTGGACGCGGTACCTGCCGCAGTCGGCCGTCCTCCGGGCCTGTATCGACCGTGGCGACCTCGGCGAGGTCCACCTCGCGCTCGTCGACGTCGGCTGGCCGCACGACCTCGGCGGCCTCGACCGCATCACGGACCCGGCGCTCGGCGGCGGCGCGCTGCTCGACGCGGGCGTGTACGGCCTGTGGTTCGCGCAGTTCGCGACGGGGGCACCGGTGCGCATCGACGCGACGGGACGGACCAGCCGAAGCGGGGTGGACCTCCAGTCCGTCGCCGTGCTGACCGGCGCGACCGGCGCTCAGGCGTCGGTGACGACCACCATGCTCGCCTCGACCGACGGGCTCCCGACCATCGCGGGCACCGAGGGCACGGTCCGGTTCACGGAGCACTTCGTGTTCCCGGCCGCGTTCACGCTCCGCCGCGGGGACACCGTGCACGCCTGGCGCGACCGCTCGGGCCTCCGCGGCCGGCAGGGACTCGTCTGGCAGGCCGTCGCCCTGGCGGCGTGGGCCACCGAGGGCCGCACGGACTCCCCCGTCCACTCACTCGACGACTCGATCACGCTCATGCGCACACTCGACGAGGTCCGACGACAGGTCGCGCTCGCGCGCACGTGATCCCGCCGCGCGCCACACCGTCGCCCGCGCCGATGCCCCTGACGACGGGCCCGGACGGCGTCGGCCCACCACCGCACGAAGCGGGGCGGGCCGACGACGGGGCTGCTGATCAGGCGTGGGTCAGCCCGATCAGGCGTGGGTCAGCCCGATCAGGCGTGGGTCAGCCCGATCAGGCGTGGGTCAGCCCGATCAGGCGTGGGTCAGGGCGATGAGCGCGACGTTCATGGTGGAGTACATCCCCTCGGACCGCGTCGCCTGGCGCACCCGTCCTCGGAGGACCTCGTACCGCCCGTCGCGCTCGCGCACGAACCCGATGACACCGCTCGCCGGTGTCGACACCCTGTGGAACCCGTCCTCGAGGGGGACGACTTCTGTCCTGGTCGCTCGCTCCATTGCCCGCTCCCTTCGTCGCCGATGCCGGTCCATGCTACTCCCAACTCGGGGGACATGGACGCCGGCCCCGGAGGTCCTGCGCGGGACCCGCGGGAGGAGCGACGCGCCCCGACGGGGTACGAACGCCACCCCGCGCGGACGCGGTCCACCGACCGCCCGGCGACACGGCCACCCCGCGGTGCGGCTCGCTAGACTCCGGGGTCCCAGGGTCCTGCGGCCCACCGCCCGCGGCACGAGGAGGACGGATGCGCGGAACCCGCGACGGCAGCACACGACGAGGACGACACCCGTACGCTCGTCGGGCCGCCGGGCTCGTCACCGTGCTGCTCGCGGCGCTCACCGTCCTCGGGCCGGCCGCCGGCGCGTCGGCCACCGCACCGGTCGACCTCGACGGCGCCTACGTCGTCGACGACGCGAACGCCCTGAGCACCGCCCAGGAGCACCGGGTCCGGAAAGCGCTCGACGACCTCTACGACCAGACCCACACCCGGCTGTTCGTGGTCTACGTGCCGCGGTTCACGGACCCGTCCGACCAGGCGGCGTGGGGACGCGCGACGCTCGAACGGAACCAGCTCGACACCGACAGCGTGCTGCTCTCCGTCGCGGTCGACGATCGCGTGTACAACGTCACGCAGTCGGACACGTCCACGACCCTCTCGAAGGACGACGTCCGGACGGCCACCGACGACGACCTCGTCCCGAGACTGCGCGCCGACGACTGGGACGGCGCCGCGACCGCGTTCGCGCAGGGACTGGCGGCCACCCAGGCACCGCCCGACCTGACGTGGCTCTGGGTCGTGCTCGCGGTGGTCGTGGTCGGTCTCGTCGTCCTCGTGCTCGTCATCCGGGGCCGGAACCACCGCCGCGCTGCCCGTGCCGCCGCTGCCGAGGCCGCGGACCTCGCCGCCCTCGAGCGTCGTGCCGGTGTGGCCCTCGTCACCATCGACGACGAGATCCGCAGCGCCGACCAAGAGGTCGGGTTCGCGGTCGCACAGTTCGGCACCGACGCCGCCGCACCGTTCACCGCAGCACTCGACCGCGCCCGACGCGCGGTGCGCGAGGCCTTCACGCTCCGCCAGCAGCTCGACGACGAGGTCCCGGACTCCCCCGCCGACCGTGCCGCGTGGTCGCGGCGCATCGTCGAGATCTGCTCCCGCGTGCACGGGGAGCTCGCCGAGCAGACGGCGGCGTTCGACGCGCTGCGCGCACTGGAGGACGGCGTCGAGGCGAACGCGGCCCAGGTGACCGCCGCGCTGCCCACGGCGAGACGGCAGGTCGCCGACGCGGACGTCACGCTCACCACGCTGCGCGGCCGGTGGACCGGACGCACCATCGCGACGGTCGACGGCAACGTCGACCAAGCACGCGACGTCCTCGCGTACGCGGACGAGCGCGCACGCGCCGCGACGGACGCCATCGCGAGCGGCGACCGTGGTCAGGCGGTGATCGCCGTCCGCGACGCGCAGCACGCCCTCGCCCAGGTCGCCCAGCTCGCCGGGGCCGTCGCGAGCGCACCCCGGACCTTCGACGAGACCGCCGGTCGTGTCGAGGCCCTCCGTGCCGATGTCGAGGCCGACGTCGCAGCCGGTCGATCGCTCCGCGACCCCGGTCCGGACGTCACGACCGCCGTCGCGCGCGCCGCGACCGTGCTCCGCCAAGACCTCGACCCCCGCGATCCGATCAGTGCGCTCGACCGCCTCACGCAGGTCAACGCCGCCATCGACACCGCGCTCGCTGCCGCCCGGTCGCGCGAGGAACGCCGCCAGCGGGCCGCGGCCGCGCTCGACGCCGCACTCCGTGACGCCCGGGCCCGGATCGACCAGGCACGGGACTTCATCTCGATGCGGCGTGGCGGCATCGGCCCCCGCGCCCGGACCCGCCTGTCCGAGGCCGAGCGCGCCTTCGACGACGCCGTGCGCGCCGCCACCTCCGACCCCGACACGGCGATCCGCGCAGCGCGCGCCGCCGAGCAGTACGCCGCCGCGGCGATGGACGAGGCCGACCAGGACATGGGCGGTTGGCCGGGCGGCGGCGGCTCGAACGGCGCGCAGCTCGGCGGGCTCGTGACCGGGCTCGTGCTCGGCGGCATGTTCGGCGGTCGCGGCGGGGGCTTCGGCGGCGGGGACGGCGGCGGCTTCTCCGGCGGCGGCCGGTTCTGATGACCAACCGGACGCACGGGCGTTCCGGGGCCAGTGACGACACCACCACCAGAAAGGACACGACCGTGGCGAAGCAGACCATCTTCGGACGGATCGCGCAGCTCGCGAAGGCGAACATCAACGCGATCATCGACAACGCGGAGGACCCCAGGCTGGCGCTCGACCAGCTCGTCCGCGACTTCACGAACAACATCGCCGACGCCGAGAGCGCGATCGCCCAGACGATCGGGAATCTCCGTCTCCTCGAGCAGGACCACGCGGAGGACGTCGCCGCCGCCGCCGACTGGGGCCAGAAGGCAGCGAGCGCGAGTGCCGCAGCGGACCGCTACCGCGCCGAGGGCAAGACCGCGGACGCCGACAAGTTCGACGACCTGGCCAAGATCGCGCTCGGTCGGCAGATCAGGAGCGAGCAGGAGGCGAAGGACGCCGAACCGCAGATCGCCGCGCAGACGGAGGTCGTCGATCGGCTCAAGTCCGGACTCGAGCAGCTCAAGCAGAAGCTGGTCGACCTCAAGGCGAAGCGCGACCAGCTCGTCGCGCGGCAGAAGACCGCCGAGGCGCAGTCGCGCGTCAACGAGGCCATCGGCAGCATCGACGTCATGGACCCGACGAGCGATCTCGCCCGGTTCGAGGACAAGATCCGCCGCGAGGAGGCCCGGGTGCTCGGGCAGCAGGAGCTCCAGGCCTCGAGCCTCGACGCGCAGTTCCAGAGCCTCGACGACCTCGGCAAGGACGCCGAGGTCGAGGCGCGACTGGCGGCCCTGAAGAACGGACACTGAGCCGCACCGCCCCGCTCGGCGACGACGCCGAACCGAACTGACAGGATGGGGACGTGCAGTTCCTCGTGGTCGGTCAGTGGCAGGGTTCGGCGTCGTCCCGCGCGATGCGACTCGCCGACGGCGCGAGCGCGATCGCCGCGGACCTCCCACGGTCGGCCACCACGACCGTTCCGGTCCCGGCGGGCGCCGGCGACCGGCTCGAGACGGCCGTCGCCCGCTACACCGCGGTCCGCTCCGTCGCCGAGGCGGTGAGCGAAGAGGTCCGGGTGGCCACCGAGCCGGTCCTCACGATCGGTGGGGACGGCGCCGTGGTGCTCGGCGCGACCGCCGTGTGCACGCCGACCACCGCCCTGGTCCGCCTGTCCGGGTCGAGCGGGTTCCGGCCCCTGAACCGCGCGCAGCCCGTCGCCGCCGAGACCGCCGCGGTCCGCCTGCTGGTCGACCGCCCCGACGACCTGTTCCCGGAGGCGGTGACGTTCGCCGCGCCGATGGTCGTCATCGCGGGCACCCGCGGCCTCGACGACGTCGAACGTGCGGCGCTCGCCCGTGCCGACGTGCGCGCCCTCGACGCGGACGACACCGACACGGCCTCCCTCCGCGCGGCTGTCGCGGCCACCGGGGCCGACAGCGTCTTCGTGCACGTCGACCTCGACGTCCTCGACCCGTCCGAGGTGGACGGCCTGCTCGAACCCGTGCCGTTCGGTCTGGGCGGGGGGACGCTCGTCGACCTCATCGCCGCCGCGACGGACGGCCCACGCCTCGTGGGCGCCGCGCTGACCGGCTTCGCGCCGGTGGATCCCGACCGGGCCGTCGACGACCTCGGTGTGATCCTCCGGGTCGTCGGGGCGTTGTCCGCCGCCGCACGCATCTCCTGACCCGTCCGCACCAGCCGGGAGCCCGCCCGGAGCGGAGCGCCCCGTCTCGCGTACGCTCAGCGGCATGACGGACTACGACCTCATCGTGATCGGCGCCGGCGCGGTCGGCGAGAACGTGGCGGACTACGCCCACAAGCGTGGCCTGTCCACCGCCATCGTCGAAGCGGAACTCGTCGGGGGTGAGTGCTCGTACTGGGCCTGCATGCCGTCCAAGGCACTCCTCCGCAGCGGGCACGCGGTCCGCGCCGCCCAGCGGCTCGGCGGCGCGGCGGAGGCCGTCACCGGGACGGTCGACCCCGCGGCCACGTTCGCGCGCCGCAACGGGTTCACGAGCAACTGGCAGGACGACAGCCAGGTGTCGTGGCTCGACTCGGCCGACATCGCCCTCATCCGCGGCCACGCCCGCATCACCGGACCGCGCACCATCGAGGTCGACGGCGTCGAGCACCGGGCGCGTGCCGCCGTCGCCGTCGCCACGGGCTCCCTCCCGCAGCTCCCCGACATCCCGGGGCTCGCCGACGCGGCGCCGTGGGGCACCCGCGAGGCCACGAGCGCCCAGTCAGCGCCGGACAGCTTGCTCGTCATCGGCGGCGGGGTCGCCGGCTGCGAGCTCGCCACCGCGTACGCGTCGTTCGGCACCACCGTGACCCTCGTGGCCCGCGGCGGCCTCCTCGGTGCGATGGAGCCCTTCGCGGGCGAGATGGTCACCGACGCACTCCGCGAGCTCGGAGTCGACGTCCGCATCGGCGCGACGCCCGTCCGGGTGGATCGCGACGAGCACGGGCTCGTCACCGCCACGTTCGAGGACGGCTCGACGCTCGTCACGAGCGAGGTCCTCGTGGCGACCGGACGGACCGCGCACACCGCGGAGCTCGGCCTCGATACGGTGGGCCTGACCCCCGGCGCGTGGCTCGACGTCGACGACACGATGCTCGTGCACGGGACCGACTGGCTGTACGGCGTCGGTGACGTCAACCACCGCGCGCTCCTCACGCACCAGGGCAAGTACCAGGCCCGGGCCGCGGGCGAGGCGATCGCCGCCCGGTTCCAGGGGACGCCCCTCCAGACCGCTCCGTGGGGCGCGCACGTCGCGACCGCCGACCACGCCGCGGTCCCCCAGGTCACGTTCACCGACCCGGAGGTCGCGAGCGTCGGACTGACCGAGGCGGCCGCCCGGCAGCAGGGCCTGAACGTCCGCGCGGTCGAGTACGACCTCGGTGCCGTCGCCGGCTCGGCGCTGCAGGCGGACGGCTACACCGGACGGGCGAAGGCCGTCGTCGACGAGGACCGCCATGTGCTCGTCGGCGTCACGTTCGTGGGGCAGGACGTCGCCGAGATGCTGCAGGCCGCGACGGTCGCCGTGGTCGGGGAGGTCCCGATCGACCGGCTCTGGCACGCGGTCCCGGCGTACCCGACGATGAGCGAGATCTGGCTCCGACTGCTCGAGACCCTCGGCCGACCGTAGTCGGAACGGAGACGACGCCATGCGGACCGACCACCCCCGTACCATCGCCCTCACCGGCGCCAGCTCCGGCATCGGTGCCGCCGCGGCGCGCGCCCTCGTCGCCGACGGCCATCGCGTCGTCGTCATCGGGCGCGACCCGGATCGCACGGCCCGGATCGCGGACGAACTCGGGATGCCGCGGTTCGTCGCGGACCTCGACCGCCTGGAGGCCGTGCACGGCCTCGCGGCGGACCTGCGGCGGGAGGTCCCGGACCTCGACACCCTCGTCAACAACGCCGGTGGCCTCGTGTCCCACCGCTCGCGGACCGTCGACGGGTTCGAGACGACGCTGCAGCGCAACGTGATCGCGCCGTTCGTGCTCGCGAACGCACTCGCGGACGTGCTCACCGCGGCACAGGACGGTCGGATGGTGGTCACCGCGAGCCTCGCGCACCGCTTCGGGCACGTGGTGCTCGACGACCTCGACGGCGCGCGGCGACCCTGGTTCGGCGGCTGGCGCGCGTACGGCACCGCCAAGCTCGCAGCCGTCCTCCTGACCCGGCAGTGGACCCAGCGCACCGGCGTCCCGGCGTACTCGTACCACCCGGGGCTCGTCGCGACGGGCTTCGGGGCCGACTCCCCTTCGATGCGGCTCATGTCGTTCGCGACGGGTGGGAACTACGGTCTCTCGCCGGAGGCGGGTGCGGTCGGACTCGTCCGGCTCGCCGGCGACGACGTGGTCGAGGAGCGGCCCGGCACGTACCTCGACGGGCTCAACGCCGGGACGCTGTCCCGCGAGGCCCGGGACGACCGCGTGGGTGCCGCGCTCTGGGAGCGACTCGCGGCCGTGGTACCCGGCTGGAACTGAGGCGGGTCAGTCCGCCTCGCGGACCGTCGCCGACTCGGCGTCCCCACGGACGGTCGACGCGGCGCGCCCGCCGGTGCCGTCAGCGCCCCGTGCGGCCGAGCGCGCGGCCGCGGCGGCGCCCGCGCGCGGGACGACGAGCGGCGTGCCGGTCTCCGGGTCCGGGACGACGACGCACGGCAGACCGAAGACCCGTTCGACGAGGTCGGCCGTGAGCACCCCGGCGGGCGGCCCCTGCGCGACGATCCGCCCGCGGTCCATGGCCACGAGGTGCGTCGCGTACCGGGCGGCCTGGTTGAGGTCGTGCAGCACGGCGACGACGGTGCGCCCCGCCGCGTGCAGCGAGGCCGCGAGCTCGAGGACGTCGTACTGGTGTGCGATGTCGAGGAACGTCGTCGGTTCGTCGAGGAGCACGACGTCGGTCTGCTGGGCGAGGACCATCGCGATCCACACCCGCTGGCGCTGGCCGCCCGAGAGCTCGTCCACGCTCCGGTCGGCGAGCGCCGCGGTGCTCGTCTGCTCGAGCGCCGCGTCCACCGCCGCGCGGTCGTCCGCGGACATCGGGTGCCAGAGGTCCTGGTGCGGGTAACGACCGCGGGAGACGAGGTCGCGCACCGTGATGCCGGCCGGCGCGACGGGGGTCTGCGGGAGCATCGCCACGCGTCGGGCGACGGCCTTCGACCGGTACGAGCGGATCGGCCGGCCGTCGAGGGACACCGTGCCCGCGGTCGGCGTGAGCGTGCGCGCGAGCGCCTTGAGCAGCGTCGACTTGCCGCAGGCGTTCGGCCCGACGATGACGGTGAGCTCCCGGTCCGGGACGTCGATGTCGAGCGACTCGACGACGACGCGGTCGTCGTACGCGAGGGTGAGCCCCCGCGCCGCGAGCACCGGGCTCGGTGTGCCGGTCGTGGTCCCGCTCAGCACTCGGCGCGCCCGCGGCGCCAGTACCCCATGAAGGCCACGGAGCGCCGGTCCATGCCGGCACCACGGACGAGGTGGCGGCGGATCTCCTTGACACATCCGGCCTCGCCCGCGATCCACGCGTAGACGCTGTCGTCGGCACGGTCGTCGTCCGGGACCTCCCAGAGGATCCCGTTGTCGACGTCGACGTCCGCCAGGACCGGTGCCGCGGCCGCGGCAGCCCGGGAGGCCCGGTGTGCGAGCGCCCACGACCGCACCTGCTCCGTCATGTGGAGGCCGTGGTCCGCGCCGTTCCGCGGGAGCCAGGTGACCTCGACCCCGCGCGGTGCGGCCACCGGGAGCCGGTCGGCCTCGGTCGGGACCTCGATGAAGACGTGCCCGACGGTCCCTGCGTCGAGGGCTTCGAGGATCGCGCAGATGGCCGGGGCGGCGGTCTCGTCGCCCGCGATCATGACGCGCTGCGCGCTCCCGGGTGCGAACTCGGCGGCGCCCCGTCCGGAGTCGGCCTCGGCGCGGGTCCCCCGCGCGACGACCGGTCCGACGACGCGGAGCTCGTCACCGACCGTGGCGCCACCGACCCAGCGCGACGCCGGTCCGATGTCGCCGTGGTCGACGAAGTCGATGTCGAGCTCGCGCACGGCCGGCCGGAACGACCGGACCGTGTAGGTGCGGATCGGGTTGCGGCGCTCGTCGGGCAGCGCACGCCAGGCGGTGAACCAGTCCCCGGCGTCGTCGCCCGGGACGCTCTCGTAGCCACGGTGCGGCAGCGGCAGCGGCAGGACGACCTTGATGCGCTGGTCGAGACCGACGGCGGCGAAGTCGGCGAGTTCGTCACCCGTCAGCGTCACGCGGACGAAGTGCGGCGTGAGGGGCGTGATGCGCAGGACGCGCACCGCGAAGGTCCTGTACCGGGTCGACACCATCCGAGTATGGCATGCCTTACCTAAATCACCGCAGCCGGTCCAGCAGGTGATCGGCGGACTGCCAGGATGTCGGGGTGACCGAGCCCGACCCCGACGAGTTCAGCGACCTTCCCGCACTCGCGGCGCACCTCGGCGTGACGGAGCCGCTCCGGGCCTCCCGGCTGACCGCGACCGTCGGCGACGGTGCCACGGTGAGCGCCGTCCGCTGGCGCGCCACCGCCGCGGCGACCCGGGATGCCCACGACGTCCGCGTCGTGTTCCTGCACGGCGTCGGACTCGAGGCGCACACGTTCGACGCGACCGCGCTGCTGCTCGGCGTACCGGCACTCGCGGTCGACCTGCCCGGACACGGCCGGTCCTCGTGGCGGGCGGACGCCGTCTACTCGGCGGACACCGTCGCGCCGGCCGTCGTCGACGCGCTCGACGCGCTCGGCACGCCCCCCGTGGTGCTCGTCGGCCACTCGCTCGGTGCGATCGTCGCCGCCCGCGTCGCCGCGATCGCGCCGGGCCGCGTGACCGGTCTCGTGTTGCTCGACATGTCACCGGACTTCACCCAGCGCGCCGTGGACCGCATCGTCCGCGCCCTCGAGGAGGAACCCGACTTCGCCGACCTCGACGAGGTGGTCGTGCGGGCCCTGGCACTCCGGCTCGGCGACGACCCCGTCGCGCTCGCCCGGGAGGCCCGCCACGCCACCCGGCGCGCCCCCGACGGCCGGTGGGTGCGGCGGCACCACTTCCCGCACCTCGAACCGGGGGCGGCGCACATCGGTCGGTTCGCCGACGCGTGGGACGACCTCGAGTCCCTCCCAGTACCCGTCCTGCTCGTGCGCGGGGACCGCGGCTACGTGTCCCAGGCCCTCGCCCGTCGGTTCGCGGAGCGGTTGCCGTCGGCCCGGATCGTCACGGTCCCCGCGCGACACACGGTGCAGACCCAGGCGCCGCGGGAACTCGCGGACGTGCTCCGGCGTTGGGAGCCATCGAACCCCCGGTGACCGCCTGCCGGTACGCTCGTCCGAGCGCACCGCGGCGACCGCCGCCGTCCGCACGGAAGGAACCCCCACGACATGCGTCCGCTCCGCAGCTCCGGGCCGCGCCGCTCCGGCCTCATCGCCGCCGCACTCGCCGTCACCGCGGCACTCGCCCTGACCGGCTGCTCCGGCGCGTCGGACGACACCTCGGGCGGCCGGGACGCCACCGTCCGGGTGGGCCTGGTGCTCGAGCCCACGAGCCTCGACATCCGGAAGCAGTCGGGCGCCGCGCTCGACCAGGTGCTCATCGACAACGTGTACCAGGGCCTCGTCGGACGCACGCAGGACGGGGGCATCCGGAACGTGCTCGCGTCGAAGCGGTCGGTGTCGGCGGACGGTCGCACGTACACGTTCACGCTGCGCGACGGCATCCGGTTCCAGGACGGCACCCCACTCACCGCATCGGACGTCGCGTGGTCGCTCGACGACTTCCGCGCGAGCTCGACCTACGTCGACGCGGGTGACCTCGCGTCGGTCTCGGACGTCACGGCACCGGACGACCACACCGTGGTGGTGCGGCTCGCCCGTCCCGACTCGAACCTGCTGTTCGCGCTGACCGGTCGCGCGGGCGTCGTCCTCGAGCGTGGCGCCCACAACGACCGCTCGGACAGCGCGATCGGCACGGGGCCGTTCCGGGTCAGCAGCTGGAAGCAGGGTGACTCGCTGACGTTCACCCGCTGGAAGGGCTACTGGGGCGCGAAGGCGAAGGTGGCCAAGGTCGTCTTCCGCTACATCACCGAGGCGTCGACCGCCGTCAACGCCATGGCGAACGGCGACCTCGACGTGGAGACCGCGGTGGACGGCACCCTGAAGGGCCAGCTCCAGGGCGCCTCGGGCATCACGCTGCACACCGGCGAGACGACCGACAAGTACACCCTCGCCTTCAACGACCGCGAGGCGCCGTTCACGGACGTGCGGGTCCGGCGGGCCATCCGCGAGGCCATCGACCCGAAGGCGCTCATCAAGGCCATCGGCGGCACGGGCGTCGAACAGGGCGGACCGATCCCGGCGCTCGACCCGGGGTACCAGGACCTGACGGACATCGACGCGTACGACCCCGCCGACGCGCGGAAGCTCCTGCAGCAGGCGGGGAAGCACGACCTCGACCTCACGCTCACGTACGCGAACATCTACCCGTCGACGATCGGCGACGTCCTCACCTCGCAGCTCGCGAAGGTCGGGATCACCCTGCACGTCAAGCGCGTCGACTTCACCACCTGGCTCGACCAGGTGTTCGGGAAGCACGACTTCCAGCTGAGCATGGTCGACCACACCGAGTCGCGCGACTTCGGCAACTGGGCGAACCCGGACTACTACTTCGGGTACGACAACCCACAGGTGCAGCAGCTCTACGCCGACTCCCTCGCCACCACGGACACGAGCGAACGGGACGCCGACCTGCGGAAGGCCGCCCGCATCGTCAGCGAGGACGCCGCGGGCGAGTGGCTCTACACCGCGACGACGATCACCGCCATCCGCCAGGGCGTGACCGGCTTCCCCACGAACTCGACGAGCACGCGACTGGACCTGTCGAAGCTCGCCGTCACGGGGTGACGCCGCTCGTAGGCTTGACCCCGTGACCCGATTCCTCGTCGGGCGGCTGCTCCTGCTCGCCGTCGGCCTCCTCGTCGCGAGCGTCATCGTCTTCGCCGCGCTGCGGGTCCTGCCCGGCGACGTCGCACAGGTCGTCGCCGGGACGCAGGCGTCGGCCGCGCAGGTGTCCGCCGTCCGTCGGCAACTCGGGCTCGACCGTCCGCTCGTCGTGCAGTACCTCAGCTGGATCGGTGGGGTCCTGCACGGCGACCTCGGCCGTTCCCTCGTCACGGGTGGCGCGGTGGCACCGCAGATCGCGCAGAAGCTCGCCGTCACCCTGCCGCTCGCGGGCCTGTCCCTGCTCTTCGCCCTCGTGCTCGGGGTGCCGCTCGGCGTGGTCGCCGCGGTCCTCCGACGTCGACCCGCCGGCGTGGTCATCTCGATCGTGGCGCAGGCCGTCGCCGCGATCCCGGTCGTCTGGGCCGCCATGCTCCTGGTCGCCGTGTTCGCGGTGCGGCTCCGGCTCCTGCCGACCCAGGGGTTCCCGCTCGACGGCTGGCACGAACCGGGGCGCGCGTTCGCCGCCCTCGTCCTGCCGGCGCTGACGATCGGCGCGGTCGAGGGTGCGGTCGTCCTCCGGTTCACGCGCTCCGCGACGCTCGGCGTCCTCGGGGCCGACCATCTGCGCACCGCGGCGGCGGTCGGGCTCACCCGACGGGCAGCGCTCCTGCGACATGGGCTGCCGTCGGTCGCGCTCACCGTGCTCGCGGTCCTCGGCGTGCAGATCGCGGGGCTGCTCGTCGGCGCTGTCCTCGTGGAACAGGTGTTCGCGCTGCCGGGCGTCGGACGCATGCTCGTCACGGACGTCGGCCGCCGGGACCTGACGAAGGTGCAGTCCGAGCTCCTCGTGCTCACCGGCCTCGTGCTCGTCGTGGGCTTCGCGGTCGACGTGGCGCACCGCCTCCTCGACCCCCGTCTCCGGGAGGCAGCGTGACCGCCCGGGCCGCGGGACGGGGCGAGCGCGGCTTCCTCCGACGGCTCGTCACCCGGCCGTCCGGCGCGGTGGCGGTCGTCGTGCTCGGGCTCCTCGTGGTGGCCGCGGTCGTCGCGTCGTTCTGGACGCCGTACGACCCGTTCGACACCGACCCGTTCCACCAGTGGCGAGCGCCGAGCGCCGCCCACTGGTTCGGCACCGACGCCGTCGGCCGCGACATCGCGAGCTACGTGCTCGCGGGCGCGCGGACGACGGTCCTGGTCGCCGTGGGGTCCGGCGTCATCGCCTCGGTGGTCGGGATGCTGCTGACCGCCGTCGGGTCGTTGACGAGCCGGTGGGTCCGCGAGGGCATGGCCGTGCTCCTCGACGTGCTCGTCGCGTTCCCGACGCTCCTCACGGCGATGCTCCTGACGGCCGTGTTCGGCGGCTCGCTCGGCGTCGTCGTCGTGTCGGTCGGCCTGAGCTTCGGCGTGACGATCGCCCGGGTCGCCCGCGGCGAGATCCGCCGCATCGCACGGAGCGACTACGTGACCGCGGCACGCGCCGCCGGCGTCGGACCGGTCGGCGTGCTCCTCCGCCACCTCGTGCCGAACGCGGCACCGCTGTTCACCGTGCAGCTGTCGCTCGCCATGGCGACGGCCGTGCTCGCCGAGGCCGGGTTGTCGTACCTCGGGTACGGCGCGTCGTCGTCCACCGCCTCGTGGGGCAGTCTCCTCGCCGACCTGCAGACCTACATCGGCGTGCACCCGTGGAGCGCGGCCTGGCCGGGGGCGGCGATCGCCCTCGTCGTCGTCGCGCTGTCCCTGCTCGGCGATGCCGTGCGCGACGCGTCGGACCCGCGGCTGACCGGACGACGGCGCGACCTCGATGCCGACACCGGCGCGACCGCCGGTTCGGCCGACGCCCGGGAGGCCCGTCCTGCGCCCGCAGTGATGCCCGCCACCGCCGCCGACGCCACGGTCGAGGTCCACGGAGGGACCGCATGACCGCCGTCGACCGCGCCGAGCACGCCGGCGGTCCCGGTCGTGGCGCGACGACGGACCTCACCGTGCGCGGCCTCACCGTGCGGATCGGCGGGCGGAGCGTGCTCGACGACGTCTCGTTCGCCGTCCCCGCCGGGGCCCGTGTCGGTGTGATCGGCGCGTCGGGGTCGGGCAAGTCGATGACCGCGTTGGCGGTGATGGGCCTGACGCCCCCGGATGCCGCCGTCTCGGGCAGCGTGCGCCTCGGCCCCGACGAGCTCGTCGGTCTGTCGGACCGCGAGCACGCGCGCTTCCGCGGTCGTCGGATCGGCATGGTGTTCCAGGAGCCCGGGACGGCACTCGATCCGATCCGGCGGGTCGGGTCGCAGATCGCGGAGCCGCTGCGGCTGCACCGCGGACTCGACCGCCGCGCCGCCGCCCAGGCCGCCGTGGACCTGGCGGTCGCGGTCGACCTGCCCGACCCGGAGCGCCTGCTGCGGCAGTACCCGCACCAGCTGTCCGGCGGCCAACGGCAGCGCGTGTGCATCGCCATGGCCCTCGCGGGCGAGCCGGCCTTCCTCCTCGCGGACGAACCGACGACGGCGCTCGACGTGACGACGCAGGCCCGGGTCCTCGAGCTGTTCGCCCGCACCGCCGACGAGCGGGGCACCGGTCTGGTGTTCGTCACGCACGACCTCGCCGTCCTCGCGCGCATCGCCGACACCGCGGTCGTGCTCGACGCCGGACGAGTGGTCGAGTCGGGTCCGGTGACGGGCCTCCTGGCCGCGCCGCGGCACCCCGCGACCGCCGCGCTCGTCGCTGCCGCCGCCGCTAGGAGGACCCCGTGAGCGAGGACACCACGAGCGGCGGGAGGGGGGTCGGGACCGCCGCGGCGGGGCACACCCAGCACGAGGACTCGCCCGCGCTCGAGGCGCGCGGACTGTCACGGACCTACCGGCTCCCGCGTCGCGGCCCGTTCGAGCCCGGCGCCACGCGGACCGCCGTCGACGCCGTCGACCTCACCGTCCCCGCGGGTGCGCGCCTCGGCGTCCTCGGCGCGTCGGGCTCGGGCAAGTCGACGCTCGTCCGCCTCCTCACCGCGCTCGAGGCCCCGACGTCCGGGAGCGTCAGCGCCTGGGGTCGCCCCGTGTCGGCAGCCGCCTCCGCGCGCACGACGCGCTGGTTCCGGCGCCGCACGGGCATCGTGTTCCAGGACCCGTACGCGTCGCTCGACCCGCGCATGCGCATCGGTCGGACCGTCGGTGAGCCGTTGCGCGCCCTCCGCGTGCCGGGCGACCACGCGACGCTCGTCGCCGAGGCCCTGCACCGGGTCGACCTGCCGGACGACGCCGCCGACCGGTTCCCCCACGAGTTCTCCGGCGGTCAACGCCAGCGCATCGCGATCGCCCGCGCGGTGGTGCACCGGCCCGCGCTGCTCGTCGGCGACGAACCGATGAGCGCGCTCGACGTCGTCGTTCGTGCCCGGGTGATCGACCTGCTCGACCGCCTGACCGAGGACCTCGGGATGACGCTCGTGCTCGTGTCGCACGACGTCGGCGTCGTGCAGCGGCTGTGCGACCGGGTCGCGGTGATGGACGCCGGGCGGATCGTCGAGCAGGGCCCGGCGACCCTGCTCGACGACCCGCGGCACGACGTCACGCGGGCACTCGTCGCGGCCGCGCCGACGCTCCCGCCGGTCTGAGGTCCGGCCCGACCGCCGCGCCGGACGGGAGGCCGTCGCCCTGCACCTCGGACGGCGTCCGGCCCACCGACCTCACCACTGCGGCGGGTGCCGCCGCTGCCATCGCACCCGACGCTCGAGCTGGGCGCCGAGGGCGAGGACCGTGCGCTCCCCACCGGGGCGGCCGATGAGCTGCACGCCCATGGGGAGGCCGGCGTCCGTGGTCGACACCGGCAGCGTGATCGCCGGCAGCCCGGCGACGTTGCACATCGAGGTCCACGGCGAGTACCGGCACTGGTCCGCGAAGTTCTCCTCGGGGTCGTCCGAGTACCAGCCGAGCGGTCGCGGCGGGAGCGCGAGCGTCGGGGTGAGCACGGCGTCGTACGACGCGAACGCCTGCACCAGGGCGACCGAGAACGCATCGAGTCCGGCCATGGCCTCGAGCACCGCCACGCCCGAGAGCTCCCGTCCGCGTTCGACGAGCCACGCGGTGAGCGGTTCCAGGCGTGACGGGTCGAGACCGGGCACGTCCGGGATGCGTGCCGCGGAGGCCTGCCAGGCGACACGGAACCACCGGGCGTACTCCACCCGCGGCATCGCGACGTCCTCGACGCCGTGCCCGAGCGCGTCGAGGAGCACCAGGGTGTCCGCGACCGCCGCGGCGGCCTCGCGACTCGTCCGCACGTCGACGGCGTCGTCCCACGGTGACCCCTGCAGGAGCCCGACCGTGAATCGGCCCTCGCCGCGGGTCGCCGCGGCCGTGAACGGACCCTCGCCCTCGTCCGGCGTGCGGAGCGCGAACGGCTCCGGGACCGCGCGACCGGTCGGCGCCACGAGGGCGTCGAGCAGCATCCCGGCGTCCGCGACCGACCGCGTGATCGGCCCGGCCACCACGAGTCCGCCGAGTCCGGCGCGCCCGGGCATCGCCGGCACCCGCCCGCGGGACGGCTTGAGCCCGACGAGGCCCGTCGCGGCGGCCGGGATCCGCACCGACCCGCCGCCGTCGGACCCGACCGCGGCGGGCAGCAACCCGGCCGCGACCGCCACCGCCGCACCACCGCTCGACCCACCCGGGCTCACCGCTGTGTCCCACGGGTTCCGCGTCGCACCGGTCGCGAGCGACTCGGTCGTCGACGACAAGCCGAACTCCGGGGTCGCGGTGCGGCCGAGGGACACCGTCCCGGCGTCGTCGAGCGCCCGCACGAGCGGGCTGTCCGCGGCCGCCGGCGTCGCGGCGACCGCTCGGGAGCCCGCCCGCGTCACGAATCCGGTTCGGTCCACGAGGTCCTTGTCACCGCTCGGGAGGCCCCACAGCGGCCTGGACGTCGGCACCCGTTCGGCGAGGTGGGCAGCACGATCACGGGCGGCGTCGGCGGTCACCGCGGTGAACGCCCCGAGTCCCGGGTCGATGCGCTCGATCCGGCCGAGGTAGTGCTCCGCGACCTCGAGCGGGGAGGCCTCGCCCCGACGGATCCAGTCCCACAGGTCCTGCGCGCTGAGGTGGTGGAGTTCGAACACGGCTCCCGAGCCTAGCCAGCGGCGCCGGCGGCGGCGCGGAGGCGGAGGCTCCCGGCGGTGCGGACGATCATGCGAGCGTGCGTCGGCCCCGGCCGCCCCGCAACCGGAGCTGCATGGTGACCGTGCCGAGCCACCGTTCGTACTTGTAGCCGACGCGCGCCATCCGTCCGGTCTCGGTGAAGCCGAGCGACGCGTGCAGCCGGATCGACGCCTCGGCGGCCCGGTCGGCGATCACCGCGACGACCTCGCGCACCCCGGCGACCGCACTCTCCTCGAGCAGCGCGGTCAGCAGGGCACGTCCGAGCCCCTTGCCACCCGACGCCGGGCGGAGGTAGATCGAGTCCTCCACCACGCGGTTCGAGCGGTCCCGGGGGTTCCACGGCGTCACGAGCGCGTACCCGAGGATCTGCCCCGAGGGGTTCTCGGCCACGAGGAACGGCAACCCGCGGCGGCGCACGTCGTCGTAGCGCTGCTTCCAGGCCGCGAACGAGAACGCCGACGCGTCGAACGTGACCGACGAGTTCCGGACGTAGTGGCCGTGGATGTCACGGACGTCGGGCAGGTCGCTCGGCTCGGCCGCCCGGATCACGTAGGTGAACGCCGGTTCGGGTGTGGTCGCGGGCCGGAGGTGCCGGGGCAACCGCCGACGCGGCTGGTATTCCTCTTCGAGCACCGCACCCGTCCCTCCCGGCCGCGGTGGCCGCGACGCCCGCCAGCCTACGGACCGGCGAGGCGGGGCGTCCGGCGCTCACACCGTGTCGGGGAGGGTCCAGTCCATCGGCCCCGCGCCCTGTGCCTCGAGCAGCGCGTTCACGCGCGAGAACGGGCGCGAGCCGAAGAAGCCGCGTGCGGCCGACAGCGGACTCGGGTGGGCCGACGCCACCACCGGTGTGTCCCCGAGGAACGGTCGCACCGCCGCCGCCTGCGCACCCCACAGCACCGCGACCAGGGGCGCCTCGCGGGCGGCGAGCGCCCGCACGGCCTGCTCGGTCACGCGCTCCCAGCCCCGCCCGCGGTGCGACGCCGGCGCACCGACCCCGACCGTGAGCACGCGGTTGAGGAGCAGGACGCCGCGCGACGACCAGGCTCGGAGGTCGCCGTGCACCGGCGGCTCGACGCCGAGGTCGTCCCGGAGCTCCCGGTACACGTTCGCGAGGCTCCGCGGGACCGGCCGGACGTGCGGGTCGACGGCGAACGACAGACCGATGGGGTGCCCCGGCGTCGGGTACGGGTCCTGACCGAGCACGAGCACGCGGACGTCGTCGAACGGGTCGGCGAAGGCCCGCAGGACGGACGGGCCCGCCGGCAGGTACGGACGTCCGGCGCGGACCTCCTCCCGGAGCCACGCCCCGATCGCGTGGACGTCGTCCTCCACGGGTGCGAGCGCCCGCGCCCAGCCGGGGTCGACGAGCTCGGCGAGGGGGTGCACCGCGACGCCGTCGGTCATGCGCCGATCGTCGCCACCGAGACGAACTGGTCGCCATCGCCGTCCTCCGATGCGATGACCCGCCAGACGCTGCCCGAGCCACGGACCTCGAGCGCGCCCTCGCCGACGATGAGGACGGTGTCCTCGTCGATGGCGACACCACCCGCCACGACGCCGGCCTCGGCGGCGGCGACGAGCCGCGAGAGCGTGCCTGCCTGCGCCGCGTGGACGTCGATCGCGAGGTCGACGAGGCCGAGGCCCTCCTGCAGCGTGACCTCGTCGAGGCCCTCGCCGGTCCACTCCGGCGAGACGTCCACCCCGCCGATGCGGAACCCGCCGACGAGCGCTCGGTCCGCCGCGATCATCGCGCCCGCCGAGTACCCGAGGTACGGCAGCGAGTCGGCCACGAGCAACCGGATCTGGTCGACGAGCGGCACCGTCGCCGTCACGTAGTCCGGCGTGCGACCACCTGCGATCACGAGGCCGTCGACGTCGTTGAGCACGCGGGTGTCGAACGTGGCGCCGGCAGCGACGACGTCGGGGAGGAGGTCGCCACCGCCCGCCTCGCCCAGCAGCGCGACCAGGGTGTCGGCCGCGTCGGGTGCGCCGACCGCGAGGACGGCGACCCGCGGCGCGGACCGGCCGACGATCGTGCCGCGCTGTGTCGCCTCGGCGAGGAACCGTCCGTACACGTCGGAGGCCTGGGTGGCGTCGGTGCCGCCACCGACCAGGTGGACGCTCACGATTCGGCCGTCACGGGTGCGAGGGCGCTCCACGGGAACGTGATCCACCCGGAGACGCGCCGCCACACGTGGTCGGGCTCGAGGACGGTTCCGGGCTTGGAGTAGAGGCAGGCGCTCCGGACGTCCGCCCCCGCCTGCCGGACGATGTCGACGACGAGCGCGAGGGTGCGGCCGCTGTCCGACACGTCGTCGACGACGAGCACGCGCTTGCCGGCCAGGCTCGGCGCGTCGAGTGCCGGGGGCAGGACGATCGGCGCGGCGAGCCGTTGCTCGACGTCGGTGTAGAACTCGACGTTGATCGACCCGCACATCTTCGTGCCGAGGGCGTAGGCGACGGCACCGCCGATGAGGAGTCCGCCGCGGGCGACCGCGACGACGACGTCCGGCACGAACCCCGCGTCGAGGACGTCCTTGGCGAGGTGCCGCGCGGCGTCCCCGAACTCGAGCCACCCGAGCACCTCGGCGTGGGACGGGGGTGCGTCGGCACCCGCGGACGTGACGGTGGCGGGCGCCGGATCGGCGGGCGCTGCCGCGGGGACGGCGTCGGCGGGGCAGGTCATCCCGCCACGCTATCGCCCTCACGGTCCGCGGGCGCTACCGGGTGCGGAGTTCGCCCCGGGCGACCTTGTGCTGCGCGGACTGGGCGACCGGCTTGATCGTCACGAGGTCGAGGTTGACGTGCGCGGGGAGCTCGACCGCGTGCACGATGGCGGCGGCGACGTCCTCGGCGACGAGCGGGTCGGCGACGCCCTGGTAGACGGCGTCCGCGCGGTCCTGGTCGCCGCCGAACCGCACGAGCGAGAACTCCTCGGTGCGGACCATCCCCGGGGCGATCTCGACGACCCGGATCGGCTCGCCGCTCAGCTCGAGGCGGAGGACCGCGACGAGCGCGTGCTCCGCGGCCTTCGCGGCGTTGTAGCCCGCGCCGCCCTCGTACGGCACCGTCGCCGCGGTCGACGTGACCGTCACGACGTCCGCGCCGCCCGTGACGTCGGCCCGGGTCCGGAGGTGGGGCAGCAGCGCGCTCGTCACCTGCTTCGTGCCGATGACGTTGACCTCGAACATGGCACGCCAGTCGTCGACGCTCGAGGTCTCCACCGGCTCGAGCCCGAACGCGCCACCCGCGTTGTTGACGAGGGCGTCCACGCCGCCCAGCTCCCCGACCCGTGCGGCGAGCGCCGCGACGGCCGATGCGTCGGTGACGTCGGCGACGAACGCCTCGCAGTCGGTCTCCTCGGCGAGCGCCGTCAGCCGGTCCTCGCGCCGGGCGACCGCCACGACCTCCCATCCGTGCGCGCGGAACAGGCGGACCGTCGCCGCTCCGATGCCCGAACTCGCTCCCGTGACGACCGCGCGTCGTGCTGCCATGTGCTGTGTCCTCCTGTGCCGACTCCGGTGCCGACTCCTGTCGTCCAACGGTACCGGGGCGACCCCGAGGGGGCGGTCATCATGGTGCGCGTTCGGGTAGCGTGGCGGGGCATGAGCACGGACGTCCTCTCGACCGCGCCCTCGGCTCCTCCGGTCGCTCCCGACGGGCCTGCACCAGCGCGGGTGCGGGTGCCGTTGTGGGACACCGCGCGGTTCCTCGCGGTGACGCTGGTCGTCATCGGGCACGCGATCCAGCGGCAGACGACCGCGAGCGACCACGCGATGGCGCTCTACACGTTCATCTACGCGTTCCACATCCCGGCGTTCGGTGTGATCAGCGGGTACTTCTCGTCGTCCGCGACCCCGACCGCCGTGCGGATGCGACGCACGATCGCCGAGATCGTCGTGCCGTACATCGTCATGCAGACGATCTGGACGGTGGTGGAGTCGATCGTCGAGGGCCGGAAGCAGTTCAACCCGACGCAGCCGACGTGGACGCTCTGGTTCCTGCTCGCGCTCGGGATCTTCCGACTCGTGCTCCCCTACCTGGCGCAGCTCCGGTGGCCGCTGCTGTGGACGGTCGCCGCGAGCATCGGCGTCGGGTACCTCGACAACGTCGACTCCACCCTGTCGCTGTCCCGTGCGATCGGACTCATGCCGTTCTTCGTCCTCGGCTGGCAGCTCAAGGGCTGGGGGGTGATGGACCGGTGGGCCGGCGCGCCGCGGCGGGTGGTCGTGTGGGTGCGGTCGGCCGCGGTCGTGGTGCTCGCGGCGTGGGGCTCGGCGTGCGTCGTGTTCGTCCGGCCGTTCCGCTCGTTCGAACTGCACCACTGGTTCTTCTACGACGACTCGTACTCGGGGCTCGGACAGGACGCCTGGTGGGCCGGGTTCCTGCGACTGGGGCTCATGGTGCTGGCGAGCGCCCTCACGGCGTCGTTCCTGCTGCTCGTCCCGCGGCGGCGGGTGTGGTTGTCGGCCTTCGGGCAGGCGACGATGTACGTGTACCTGCTGCACACCTTCGTGCTCTACCCGATCCGGGAGTCCGGGGTGCTGTCGGGTCCGCACTCGGCCTGGCCGTACCTGCTGCTCATGGTGGCGCTCGCGATCACGGTGGCCGTGCTGCTCGCGACGCCACCGGTCCGGGCCGCGACCCGGTGGCTGCTCGAGCCGCGGGTGCCGCTGCTGTTCCGGCGCGACCCGGACCAGGAGCCGACGTCGGAGGCGACGCGCGCCTCCTGACCCGACCCGCGCCTCCCGACCCGACCCGCGCTCCCCGGAGCGGGTCGCCGACGAGTCCCGACGCCGCCGTGTTACGCGCGCTGACGCCCGACGTTGCCGCGGGTGGAGGGCGGTCCTAGCCTGGCCGGACCGCGAGGGTGCGCCGTCCCTCCCGACGTCACCACGGCGCGTGCGGACTGCGAGGACGGACACCATGACCGAGACCACCGACCCGACGACCTGGCGTTTCGAGACGACGCAGGTGCACGCGGGTGCCCGACCGGACCCGACGACGGGGGCGCGCGCGACGCCGATCTACAAGACGACGTCGTACGTCTTCGAGAGCTCGGACCACGCCCGCGACCTGTTCGCCCTGGCCGCGCCGGGCAACATCTACTCGCGGATCATGAACCCGACGAACGACGTCGTCGAGCAGCGCATCGCGGCGCTCGAGGGTGGTACGGGCGCCCTGCTCGTGTCCTCCGGGCAGGCGGCCGAGACGTACGCCGTGCTCAACATCGCGGGCGCCGGCGACCACATCGTGTCCTCGTCGTCGATCTACGGCGGCACGTACAACCTGTTCAAGTACACGCTCGCCAAGCTCGGCATCGAGACGACGTTCGTCGAGGACCAGGACGACCCGGACGAGTGGCGCCGGGCCGTGCGGCCGAACACGAAGCTCTTCTTCGCCGAGACGATCGGCAACCCGAAGATCAACGTGCTCGACATCGCGACGGTGTCCGGCGTCGCCCACGACGCCGGTGTGCCCCTCATCGTCGACAACACCATCGCGACGCCGTACCTCATCCGTCCGTTCGAGCACGGCGCCGACATCGTGGTGCACTCGGCGACGAAGTTCCTCGGCGGCCACGGCACCGTGATCGGCGGCGTGCTCGTGGACGGCGGCCGGTTCCCGTGGTCACAGCACGCCGAGCGGTTCCCGGAGCTGAACCAGCCCGACCCGTCATACCACGGCGCCGTGTTCACGCAGGCGGTCGGCGACGGCCTCGCGTACGTCGTCAAGGCGCGGGTGCAGCTCCTCCGCGACCTCGGTGCTTCGAACTCGCCGGACACCGCGTTCGCGCTGCTCCAGGGCATCGAGACGCTGAGCCTGCGGATCGAGCGGCACGTGCAGAACGCGCAGGAGATCGCGGAGTGGCTCGACCGTCACCCGGACGTGGCGACGGTCGCGTACGCCGGACTGCCGACGAGCCCCTGGTACGCCGCGGCCACGAAGTACGCCCCGAAGGGCGTCGGCGCGGTGCTGTCGTTCGAGCTCAAGGGCGGCGTCGACGCCGGCCGGGCGTTGGTCGACAACCTGTCGCTGTTCAGTCACCTGGCGAACATCGGTGACGTGCGGTCCCTCGTGATCCACCCGGCGTCGACGACGCACTCGCAGCTCACGCCCGAGCAGCAGCTCACCACGGGCGTGACGCCGGGTCTCGTCCGCCTGTCGGTGGGCATCGAGAACGTCGCGGACCTCATCGCCGACCTGGAGGCCGGGCTCGCCGCCGCGCGTCGGGTCGCCGAGGCGGGCCTCACCGCCTGACGACCGACCGGGCCCGGCTCGACGCCCTCCCGCCGAGATCGCGCAACACGCCGCTTCGACCGCTGTGACAACGGCGTGTTCTGCGATCTCGGCTGAGGAGGGCGAGCGGCGGCGGCCCGGCCGAGGAGGGCGAGCGGCGGCGGCCCCCGGCCGACGAGGGCGAGCGGCGGCGGCCCCGGCCGACGAGGGCTAGCGGCGGCGGCCCCGGCCGACGAGGAGCGCCTCGGCGACGCCGAGCCCCACCGCGATCACGAGCTGGGACGCGCCGAGGCGTCGCCACCGACCGCCGACGAGCAGCAGCGGCAGCATCGAGACCGCGTGGGTCGCATCGACCACGGCGGCGACCGTGTGCGCGTCGGGGGTGTCGACCCGGCGCAGCACCACGGCCTCGACGAGTTGCCGCAGCCCGAGCACCCGGTGGAACGCGGCGACCCCGCCCCGACGCGCACCCGTTGCCCGGTTGGGTGCACCTCCTCGCGCCGCGAGGAGGTGCAGGACGCCCAGGCCGCCCCGCATCACCTCCACCGCGGCGGCGGAACCGGGCCGTGCGGACGGGTGCCGGGCCTCCCGACCGGTGCGGCGCCCGGGTGCTGCACCGAGACTCATCGGCCGCGACCCACGGAACGGGTGGCGGTGGCGACGACGCCGGCCACGCCGATCGCGCCCGCGAGGATCGCGGACCCGAGGCGGCGGTGCTCGACGAACCAGGTCTGCGGCGACCACGCGTGGGCGGTGTCGTCGAAGATCCCGTGCGCACCGTGGTCCCCCGGCACCGGCTCGTAGAGGTTGTCGGGCAGCATCGGCTCGTCCTTCTGTGGCGCCTGCTGGCCGTCGACGAGCGTGCGGGCGGCGTACCAGTCCGCGAACCGGCCGCTGATCCGGTTCCCGATGATCGTGTAGACGGTCGACTCTCCGACCCACGTCCGCGGGCGTGGCCGCTCGGCGACCGTCGCGATGGCGCGGGCCCCGACCTCGGGCTGGTAGATCGGCGCCACGGGCTGCGGGTGGTGTGGCAACTTCGACTTCACCCAGTTGAACTGGATCGTGTTGAGCGCGGGCATGTCGACCCGCGAGACCGTGACGTTGCTGCCCTCGTTGCGCAGCTCGCTGACGACCGACTCGGTGAACCCGACGATCGCGTGCTTCGCGCCGCAGTACGCCGCTTGCAGTGGGATCCCGCGGAACCCGAGCGCGGAGCCGACCTGGATCACCTGTCCGCGGTCCCGCGGCCGCATGTGACGCAGTGCGGCACGGGTCCCGTTGACGAACCCGAAGTACGTCACCTGGTTCGCCCGCGCGAAGTCGTCCGGGTCGGTGTCCATGAACGAGCCGAACACGCCGACCATGACCCCGTTGACCCACAGGTCGATCGGCCCGAGCTCGGCCTCGACGCGGTCGGCGGCGGCC
Source organism: Curtobacterium sp. MCBD17_013 (assembly GCF_003234565.1). Classification (GTDB taxonomy): domain Bacteria; phylum Actinomycetota; class Actinomycetes; order Actinomycetales; family Microbacteriaceae; genus Curtobacterium. The sequence goes on from NZ_QKTU01000002.1 coordinate 343,080, forward strand.
TCGACGGCCTCGCGATCCGCGACGTCCGCGACGAGCGCGAGGCCGCGCCTCCCGGCTCGCCGCACCTCGGCGACCGCCGCGTCGACGCCCTCCTGCCCGCGGGCGAGGACGGCGACGTCCCAGCCCCGTGCGGCGAGTTCCCGCACCGTCGCCCGGCCGAGTCCGGCCGAGCCTCCCGTCACCACGGCGATCCCACGAGCCATCCGGTCCTCCTCGCGTCCTGCCGTCGCCCGAGCGGCGCGGCCCTCCACGTCTACCGGACGGCCGTCGGCGGCGCTCAGCGAGCGTGGGGCGGCGCACGTCCGATCGCCCCGCTCCCTCAGACGGACGTGGATCCCGGCCGGGTCCGGCCGGGAGGCCCGGAGCCCGCCCGCCACGCCCCTCGCGTAACAAAGCACCCACGCCGTCCGCGACCCCGGGAGAATGGGCGGACGATGGACTGGCAGACGACCCCGGAGGACTCGGTCCCCTCGACCCTGGTCCCCGGTCCCGCCCTGCTCGGTGGCGGCCTCGGGATCGTCGGCAAGCCACCGGTGACGGGCGCCTGGCGACCCGGCGACCCGGCGGGCTCCCGCCGGTTCCTGGACCTCGGCGCCGTGACCGTCCGCGGCGGGGTGCTCCCGTCGACCCGCGTCGCCTACGAGACCTGGGGCGAACTCGACGCCGAGCGCTCGAACGCCGTGCTCGTGTTCCACGCGCTCACCGGCGACTCGCACGTCACCGGCCCGGCGGGGCCCGGACACCGGACGGCCGGCTGGTGGGAGGACGTCGTCGGCCCCGGTCGGGCGATCGACATCGACCGGTGGTTCGTCGTCGCGCCGAACATGCTCGGCGGCTGCCAGGGCACGACGGGGCCGTCCGCACTCGCCCCCGACGGCGTCGAGTGGGGGTCGCGGTTCCCGTTCCTCACCGTCCGCGACCAGGTGGGCGTCCAGGCGCGCCTGGCGGACCATCTGGGCATCGACCGGTTCGCGGCGGTCGTCGGCGGTTCGATGGGCGGCATGCACGCCCTCGAGTTCGCCGTGACGTACCCGGAGCGGGTCGAGCGGCTGGCGGTGCTGTCGGCACCGGCGCAGACCACGGCGGACCAGATCGCGGGGAACTCCCTGCAGCGCGCCGCGATCCAGATGGACCCCGGGTATGCCGGCGGCGACTACTTCGACGCCGAACCCGGCGACGGCCCGCACCGCGGCCTCGCGCTCGCCCGCCGGATGGCGCTCCTGACCTACCGCGCTCGCGACGAGCTCAACGGGCGGTTCGCCCGGAGCTGGCAGAGCGATGTGTCGCCGCTCGGCGACGACGGACGGTTCTCGGTCGAGAGCTACCTCGACTTCCACGGGAACAAGTTCACCCGCCGGTTCGACGCCGACTCGTACCTGACGCTCCTGCACGCGATGGACTCCCACGACGTCGGGACCGGCCGAGGCGGCGTCGTCCCGGCACTCGGGCGGGTCCGTGCCCGCACCCTCGTCGTCGGGATCACGAGCGACCGCTTGTTCCCCCTCGAGGACCAGGACCGCATCGCCGCGGGCATCCCGGACACCCTCGACGGCGACCGCGCGACGGTCATCGCGAGCGCGTACGGACACGACGGCTTCCTCATCGAGCACGAGGCCGTGGGGCGACACCTCCGGCGGCTGCTGCACGACGCGTGACCGCGGCGATCGTTCGCTGGTGATAACGATTCAGCACCAGACCGGGGACCCGGACCGTGCCGGATCCCCTCGAACGGGTGCCGTCTGTGCGAGCATGGTCGAACGCGAAGGAACCACCTCGCGGATCCGTTTCCCCCTGCAGGACATCGATGGACCTCATCGCGCAAGAACGTGACCGGTTGCTCCGGACGACGACGCGCGTTGTCGGCATCGTCTGCGCACTCGTCAGCGTCGTGGCGGTCCTGTGCGCGGGCAGCATCCCGACCGCGCCGCTCGTCGTCGGGCTCCTCGGCGTCGCGGTGCTCGTCGGCGCGCTCTGGGGTGTCGGTGCGAACGGCGCCTGGTACTGGACCGTCCTGGCGGTCGTGGGCGGCGTCGGTGCCCTCGTCGCGCTCACCCAGTCGGTCGGCGACGCCGGCGACCGCGACGTCGTCGCCGCGGGCCTGGTCCCCCTCGCCGCGGGTGGCCTGTCGTCGCTCGTCATGTCGCAACGCGGCCGTCCGGCGCTGCTCGTGCTCGTGCTCCTGTCCGGCGTCGCCGCGGTCGGCATCGTCGTCTGGACGTGTCGCTCGCCGTTCGCGAGCCCCGTCGGCGGCGTGCTGCTCGGCTGGGTGCTCACCTGCGTCATCGCCTACTGGGTGTCGCTGAGCATCCCGCGGGTCGCTCGCAGGATCTTCAGCATCGGCAACGCACACCGCGCCGAGCGGCAGGCGAGCGAGACCGAGGCACAGCGTCGCCAGGGGGCCCGCCTCCTGCACGACACCGTCCTCGCGACCCTGACGCTCCTCGCCCACTCCGGGGTCGGCGTCTCGGAGCAGGCCATGCGCGAGCAGGCAGCGGAGGACGCCCGACTGCTCCGCCACCTCCGCCTCGGCGCGACCCCGCAGCCCCAGGAGTCGAACGGCTACACGCTGACCCAGACCGAGGAGTCACCCCTCGGGCAGACCCTCGAGTCCGTCAAGCAGCGGTTCGGCCGCATGGGACTCGAGGTGAGCTGGCACGGCACCGGTCAGGTCCTCCTGCCCACACACGTGCTCGACGCATTCCTGCTCGCGCTCGCCGAGTGCCTGGAGAACGTGCGCCGCCACGCGGGTGTCGCCGAGGCGCACGTCACGATCGTCCACGACACGAGCATGGTCCGCGCCATGGTGACCGACTCCGGCGTCGGGTTCGAGATCGACTCCATCAACGAGGAGCGCCTCGGGTTCAAGGAGAGCGTCGTGAACCGCCTCCGAGAGGTCGGCGGCGACGCCCGCCTGTTCTCGGCGCCCGGCTCGGGCACGACGGTCGTCCTGGAGGCCCCGCGATGACCTTCCCCGAGGACACCATCGGCCGCGAGACCATCGGCAGCCGGGAGGAACCCCCACGCACACGGCGCGAGGCCCGCGAGCGTGCGAAGGGCAACGACCGGCGCCAGGCGCGTGGTCTGCCGTCGACCTCGACCGGGGCGCGCTCGTTGCAGCAGGCGGCGCAGCCCGGGGCGTCGCTCGGCACCGGTCACCTCGGCCTCGGTGCGGCCGTGCTCACCGCCCTGCAGGCCGTGTCGGGCATCGTGCTGTTCCTCGTGCACTGGCCCGACTACAGCGACCCGTACGCCGCCGCGGCCGCGTGGCTGCTCTACATCGTCGCCGCGATCGGGGTGACCGCGACGGTGCTGACGTACGGCGAGCGCCTCACCGGGCTCGCGTTCACGCTCATCTGCCTCGTGCTCGCCTGCGTCGTCGCCCTCGACTTCATCGCGGTCTGGCCCGAGCACGACATCGCCCACACCGCGACCGCGTCGATCGCCGCCGGATTCGCGCTCCTGCCGATGACCACGCTGCGTCCCGCCCGCGAGGTCGTCGTGGCGATCGTCGCGCTCGGTGTGGCGTTCGTCGTCATGACGTTGGTCTCGACGCCGATCGACCGGACGACCCTGCCCGGGCAGGTCTCGATGCTCGCGCTCGTCCTCGTCCCGCCGTCGGTCGCGCTCTTCATCGTGCATCGGTTCCGACAGCTCGTGCAGCGCGAACTCGACCGCGTGCTCGTCCAGAGCACCGTGACGGCGCCGCAGTTCGCCGTCGGGATGCTCGCGTCCGAGGAACTCGCGCGCCTCGACCTCGCCGCCGAGAAGCTCCTGGACAGCGTCGCGAACGGCACCGATCCCCTGCCGCTCTCCCCCGCCAGTGCGTCCGTGGCCGCGCAGCTCGCCACCGAGCTCCGGCTGCACCTCATCGAGGGGCGCCGGGAGACCTGGCTGTACCACGCGATCACGGAATCCGACCACCTCGGGCGCGCCGTGAGCGTGACCGATCCGGGCTCGCTCGCCGGCCACCTGACCCCCGCGCAGCGCGACGGTCTCCTGCAGGCGATCTGGCTCATGGTCGGCGACGGACGCGCCGCGACGACCGGCAGCGCGACCGTGTCGGTGACCCTCGGTCCGATGGGCGCCGCCGGTCATCCCGTGTCGGACGAGACGATGGACGTGCCCGTCGTCATCGAGTCACGCGGCGTCCCACGACGTCGGCTCGGCCCGGCGGCGTGGAGCGCGCTCCAACGCGTGGGGCCGTACACGGACACCGTCCGCGACGGCGTCCTGCACGTCGTCGTGCACTGCGTGGTCAACCGACACCCGTCGATGTGACCGCCGTCACCGGATCCCGGGCACCAGCCGCGACACACTGACCGCCTGTTCCTCCACCGCCGATCGATCCACCTAGGATCCCGGTACCGCCAAGAAAGGACGCCGCTCGTGGCAGCTCCCGAGGACCCCATCCGACTCGCACTCGTCGACGACCACCGCATGCTGCTCGGAGCGCTCACGGAGTGGATCCGTGGAGCCGCCGACGACATCACGCTCGTCGCGGCGGTCACCACGTGGCCCGAACTCCTGACCAATCCGGCGTTCCCCGTCGACGTCGTGCTCCTCGACCTCGACCTCAAGGACTCCATCCCGATCTCCCTCAAGATCTCCACGCTGAAGACCGCGGGCGTCACGACCGTCGTCATGAGCACCTACTCGGAGCCGAACGTCGTGCGCGAGGCCCTCGGCTCCGGTGCGATGGGCTACCTCGTCAAGAGCGAGGGCGCCGAGATGATCGTCGAGGCGATCCGCTCCGCCCACCGCGGCGAGCCGTACATCTCCGCTGAGCTCGACCTGGCGCTCAACGCGGGGGACGTCGGCGGCGTGCCGAAGCTGAGTGCCCAGGAGCGCCGCGTCATGGCGCTGTACGGCGGTGGCGAGCCGGTCAAGAGCGTCGCCTACCAGCTGGGGATCTCGGAGGAGACCGCGAAGAGCTACCTCAAGCGCATCCGCGAGAAGTACCGGGTCGCGGGCTTCGACGTCGGCACGAAGGTCGCCCTGCGGAAGCGTGCGATCACCGACGGCATCATCATCCAGACGGACGCTCCGCACGGGCTCTGAGGATCCGCGACGGCCGAGACCCCGAGGGGTCTCGGCCGTTTCGCACGTCAGACGGTCGGCACCGGCGACGTGATCGGGCCGGTGCGCGGGTGCTGGTCCCGCGCCAGGGCCGTGCGACGGTTCGTCCGCCGCTCCATCGAGAAGCTGATGGTGATGATGCCGAGGCCGAGCAGTGCCAGGACGATGCCGATCCAGCCCGGGGCGGCGTAGCCCCAGCCGGCGGCGATCGCGCTGCCCCCGAGGAGCGCGCCGAGGCTGTTCCCGATGTTGAACGCCGAGTGGTTGAGCGCCGCGGCGATGCCCTTCGACTCCCCCGCGACGTCCATGAGCCGCGACTGGACACTCGGCGAGATCATGGACGAGGTGGCACCGAGGGCGAACATCCCGACGAACAGCCCGACGACGGTCGCGGCGGTGAGCGTCACGAGCAGGAGCGCGGCGATGAGCGCGGCGAACCCGACGTACGTGGCCCGGCGCAGGTCGACGTCGGCGAAGTGACCACCCGCGATGTTGCCGACCGTCATGCCGACGCCGACGGTGACGAGCACGAACGGAACGAACGACACGGGCAGGTGCGTGACGTGCTGCACCAGCGGTGAGATGTACGAGTACACGGCGAAGAAGCCGCCGAAGCCGATGGCACCGCACGCCATCATGATCCACACCTGCGGGACCCGGAACGCGCGGAGCTCCCGCCGGAACGACGCGCCCGGCTCGGCCGGGTGGAACGGTACGAGCGTGGCGACCGCGACGAAGGTGAGCGCGAACAGCGCCGCGACGATGAGGTACGCGGCGCGCCATCCGGCGTGCTGACCGATGAACGTGACGAGCGGGACGCCGACGACGTTCGCGATGGTGAGTCCGCCGAGCACCATCGACACGCCCTTGCCGCGGCTGCCCGGGCCCATGATCTCCGCGGCCACGAGCGAGGCGATGCCGAAGTACGCCCCGTGCGGCAGGCCGGCCACGAACCGCGCCGCGAGGACGAGGCCGAACGACGGGAGCACCGCGCTGGCGACCGTGGCGAGCGTGAAGCCCACGAGCAGGCCGAGCAGGAGCTGCTTGCGGGGGAACCGCGCCGCCGCCGCCGCGATCGTCGGAGCGCCGACGACGACGCCGAGCGCGTAGGCGCTGACCAGCCAGCCCGCGTGGGCGATACCGGCCTCGGGGTCGACCACGTACTGGTGGTGCAGCAGGGAGGACGCGAGGTTCGGCAGGAGGCCCATGGCGACGAACTCGGTCGTGCCGATGGCGAACCCACCGAGGGCGAGCGCGAGGAGCGCCGCGGTCTTGCGCGCGGGCGTGAGCGTGGTCATGGCGTGTCTTCCGGCGGGGGTCGGACGGGATCGCACCGCGGAGCTGGTGTCAGGGCCCCGCTGCTCCCTCGCCGCGCCGACGGGGCCGTCACGACCGGCGGAGCCGGGGCGCTCGGCGGCGAGCATGCCCGTTCGCAACGGGCTCCGTCCATGCTAGGTCGGCATCAGTGGCCTCGGAAGCACAGCTCGGCGTGTCCGGTCGAATCGGTTCGACCTGCTTGACGTCCGGCCCACGCCTCGGTTCGGGCCGTGCATGCGCTCAGGCCGCGCGAGCCGCGACCTCGTTGTCGTCGCTGCGGTCACGGGCGGACGTCCTCGGCTCGGGAAGCGCGTCACGCCAGGTCCAGCCGACACCGCACTCGGTGCAGGTCGCCCACGCCTGCTCGCCGTGCTCCGGCCCGTCGCCGGTGTCCACCAGCACGGTCTGCAGATCGCAGTCGGGGCACCATCCCTCGAAGATCATCCGAGCCTCCTGTCCGTGACCACGTCGTGGCCCGTCGCGCTTCGTCCTGTCGACCGGGTCGGGCAGGTCCCTGGTGTGGGGATCACGTCCGCCCCGATGATCCAAGGACACACCCGACCACCGACATCGCCAGAACCACCGCGGCGTGTCGGCCGATCGCACGCAGCGCTCCCAGGTCTGCGCATGCGCCGCTCGCGGCGAGCACCGGAGCCGGCCGAAGTCGCGGCCCGGTCAGCGCTCAGCCGCGGCGCCAGCAGTGCTCAGTCGCGGCCCAGAGCGCGCTCGAGGCGGGCGAGCTTGCCGTCGATCTCGCCCGTGTGCCCCGGCCGGATGTCGGCCTTGAGCACGAGGGACACGCGCGTGCCGAAGGGTGCGACGGCCTCGGTCGCGGCCTTGACCACGGCCATGACCTCGTCCCACTCGCCCTCGAGCTCGGTGAACATCGACGAGGTGCGGTTCGGGAGCCCGGACGCCCGCACGACGCGGACAGCCGCGGCGACGGCGTCGTGCACCGAGCCGTCCTCGGCGGCGGCGGGACCCCCGGACGGGGCGACGGAGAACGCGACGATCATGCGTCCATCGTGCCACCGACCCGTCGACCGTCCTCCCGGTCGCCGGCGGTGACGGGACGTCGCATGCGGACGAGCGCGACGACCGCCCACACGAGGATCGCCAGTTCGAGCGCGTTCCGCACGGACAGGACCGCCAGGGTCACCGGGTCGAGCGCCAGCAGCCGGTCGTACGGGGCGGGGTACACCAGCTGCGTGGTGAACGCGGTGACGAGGGCGAGCCCCGCCGACGCCAGGAAGCGCAGGGCGCTCGCCCGACCCGCCAGGAGGCCCCACACCACCGGCACCGCGAACCACCCGATGTACTGCGGGGACCCGACCTTGTTCGTGACGAGCAGCGCGCCGACGAGCGCGGTCGCGAGGACCGGAGCGACCTCGGCTCGTCGTGCACCGCCGGTCACGGCCCACAGGGCGAGGAGCACCACGGCCACGACGACGAGTGCCATGAACGGTGTCGAGAGGGCGGCGGCGGCGGCCGTCCCGGATCCGCGCACCTGGAACGTCAGGATCGTCTGGTCGTAGTACACGACGGTGCCGGGCACCCCGGCGTGCGCGCGCCACAGGAACGCGGTCGCCAGCGGCGCCTCGATCTGGAGGCCCCGCCCGGTCTGCTGCCCGACGAACGACAGCAGGTGGGCGCCCCCGCCGAGCACGAGGTCGACCAGCACCACGACGAGGGTCGTCGCCCCGGCCGCCATGAGCACCGGTCGACGACCGCGCCGCAGGAGCACGAGCGTCCCGACGAGCACGGCCGGCCAGACCTTGATCCAGGCGGCGAGGGTGAACAGGGACGACGCGACGGCCGGACGCGCGGCGAGGACGACCACGCCGGCGAGGGCGAGACACGTCGCCACGGTGTCGATCCGACCGAGGGCGATCGGTCCGAGCGCCACGAGGAACACCGTCCACCACCACGCGACGCGCACCCCGAGGACGCGGTGCCGCCAGAGCAGCACGAACACCCCGAGGTCGAGCACGGTCATGAGCACGAGCCAGCCGGTGCCGATGGTCGCGACACCCCCCGCCGCGGCGAGCACCATCGGCACGAGGGCGACCACCGGGTAGACCCAGTCGCGGTCGATGCCGACCCAGGTGCCGGATGCGGCGCCCTCGGCGACCCAGTTCCGGTAGGTGTACGTGACGTCGCCGAGCGGCAGGTTCGGGAGCACGCGGTCGAGGTACCAGAGCAGTGCGTGCACGCCGAGGAACGCGACCACGAGCGCGAAGTCCGCCGAGCGGGCGACGAGGGCGCGACGCGCGTGCGACGCGACGGCGTCAGGCGGGGCGGTCACCACCGGACGAGCGTAGCGGTGGCCGGTGCGGGTGCCCGCGGCGACGGGCGGCGTTCCTGCGGTCCGTGGCGGGGTCTCCAGGGACCTCCCAGGGGTGACGCAGCGCGCCGTGCCACGGTTCGGCCATGCGCAAGCGGACGATCTGGATCGGCATCGGCGTCGTCGTGGTGGTGTTCGCGGTGATCGCCGCGGTCGTCGGCCCCGTGGTGTACCGGAACCACGTGGATGCCCAGGCCGAGGCGACCCCGAGCGTCGCCGCGAGCCGGGCACCGTCGACGCTCCACACCGCGGAGATGGACGGCACCTGGCGCGTGGCGAGTGGCTCGACCGCGGGGTACCGCGTGCACGAGGTCCTCAACGGGCAGCCGGTCACGGTCACGGGTCGGACGGGGCAGGTGTCCGGCACCGCCACGGTGGCGGGCAGCGCGATCACGGCCGCGACGATCCGGGTCGACGTGGCGAGCATCCACACGGACTCCAGCCAGCGCGACGCGTACTTCCGGGACTCGGCGATGGACGCCGATGCCTTCCCGACCGCCACGTTCACCACGACGGCGTCGACCCCCGGTGCGGTGCCGTCCTCGTCGAGCAGGACGACGACCAGCCGGGTCACCGGGGAACTCACCCTGCACGGCGTGACGCGGACGGTCACGGCGACCATCCAGTCGGGACTCGACGGCGACGGTGCGGACGTGTCCGGCACGATCCCGATCCGGTTCGCCGACTACGGCGTGACCGCCCCGAGTCTCGGGTTCGTCAGGGTCGAGGACACCGGGTCGGTCGAGTTCGAGGTGCACGCGACCCCGGCCTCCTGACCCTCCCTGCCGCACGTCCGCGCACGTGCCCCCGCGTACGGTCCTCGGCATGGGCACCCCGAGCAGCGGAACGATCGACATCCCGGGCCTCGGCCCCGTGGACTGGCGCGGCGAGGACGAGGTGGACGACCGCGGTGGACCGACGAGGCGGGTCGTGCACGAGGCGAAGCGCGCGGACGGCACCAACCTCACCCCTCCCGAGCTGAGCCAGGTCAAGCGGCAACTCGACGCGCGGTAGCCCCGCGCGGGCAGCCTCCGACCCCGCTGCCGTGTCCCCAGGACTGGCGGTCGCGCCGGAGACCCGATCTGCGGTCGGATGGTCGAGTGACCGACACCGCGCTGGACGGGGCTCCGACCGTCGACGACCGCCGCACCCCGATCCTGGAGGCGGCGATCGCGATGTTCCGCGATGTCGCGTTCCACGAGGCGTCGCCCGAGCTGCTCGCGGAGCGCGCGGGGACGACGGTCGCGGAGCTCGAGGAGACGATCGGGCCCTGGGACACCCTCGTGCTCGCCACCATCGAGCACTGGAACGCACAGCGGATGGCACCGATCCTCCCGCTCGCCGAGCGCTACGGCGCCGTGCGGTTCCTCCGCGGCATCGTCGAGGCGAACGTCGAGGACCCGGCGCTCATGCGTCTGCTCACGGCGATGCTCAACATCGCCGCGACGCCCGGGCACCCGCTCGCGCCGCGCCTCCAGGACCGGTGGCTGACGTTCCAGCTCATGGTGCAGCGGCAGCTGTCCCGCGACATCGAGGCCGGACGGGAGCCGGACACCATGGTGCCGGCGTACGGCTCCGAGCAGCTCATCGCGCTCTACGAGGGCCTGCAGCTGCAGTCGATGGTGCGCCCGGGCATGGACCTGGTCGAGGCGTTCGACCGCGCGATCACGCGCATGCGCGAGGGGTGGTCCCGTGCCTACATCCCGCCCGTGTGGGAGATCGACCTGCCGCTGTAGCGCTCCGCCACTCTCAGACGGTCCGTCCGGTCGCGAGGTCCGCGACGACACGCGAGACGTGTTCCGCGAGTGACGTCATCGTGAACGGGCCACCGTCCGAGGCACGGACGGCGGCGGTGCCGTGCAGCACGGCCGCCGCCGCAGCCAGATGCGCCAGGTCCGTCGGTGTCAGTGGGCCCCGCGCGGCCCGCGTCGCCACGAGCGCGCCGAGCACGCCGCCGAGCGCGTCCCCGGCGCCCGCCGCCGCGAGCCACGGGGTGGCGCTGTCCGCGGTGAACGACGGCCCGCCGTCGGGTGTGGCGACGTGCGTGATCCGGCCCTTGAGCAGGACGGTCGAGCCGGTCCGGTCGGCGGCGCGACGCGCGGATCCACGCGGATCTGCCTGCACCGCGGCCCGGTCGACGCCGAGGAGCTTCGCCAGCTCGCCCGCGTGGGGCGTCAGGACGGCGGCCGGTCCGAGGTCGACCGCGCCGAGCGCCCCGGCGTCCACGACGACCGGCACGCCGTCGTCCGACGCGTGCGCGAGCCCCTCACGGGTCTCGGCGTCGAGGGCGTCGGCGTTCGTCCCGGAGCCGACGAGCCACGCCTGGACGCGTCCCACACCGGACACGACCTCGGGGCGTCGCGCGAGCACGAAGTCCGTCGCCCGCTCCGGGCCGACGTACCGCACCATGCCGACGCCCGTGTGGACGGCCGCGTCGACACCGATCACGGCAGCGCCCGGGTACGCACTCGACCCCGTCGCGATGCCGAGCACGCCGCGACCGTACTTGTCGGTGTCCGGCTCGGGCGGGGTGATCCAGTCGGCGGCGTCCTCGATGCGGAAGGGGCGGAATGCGTTCACGTCCCCCACGTTACGGTTGAGCGGAGGAGTCCGTTCCGCTCGGGGCCACGGAGGACGCCGGGCCGACGGCGGCACGACGCCGTCCCCGTCCCGCGGGCACTCCTCCACACCCTCGCCGCACCGTCCGGCGCGGCGGGCACCCCCGACACGAGGAGACCACCGCGTGACGCACGCCCTGTTCGAACCCATCACCCTCCGCGGACTCGAGGTCCGCAACCGCATCTGGGTCTCCCCGATGTGCCAGTACTCGGTGGAACGACAGGACGGCGTCCCGACGCCGTGGCACCTGGTGCACCTCGGGTCGTTCGCGCGTGGGGGCGCGGGTGCCGTGCTCGCCGAGGCCACGGCCGTCGTGCCGGAGGGACGCATCACCCCGCACGACCTCGGGATCTGGAACGACGAGCAGCGCGACGCCTTCCGTCCGATCGTCGACTTCATCCACAGCCAGGGTGCGGCCGCCGGCATCCAGCTCGCGCACGCCGGCCGGAAGGCGTCGACCCACCGCACCTGGGCCGAACAGCACGGCAGCGTCCCCGCCGACGAGGGCGGATGGACGACCGTCGCGCCGAGTGCGATCGCGTTCGACGGCTACGCCGAGCCGGCCGCGCTCGGCACCGACGGCATCCACGAGGTCGTCCGGGCCTTCGCCGCCGCCGCTCGCCGTGCCGTCGACGCGGGCTTCGACCTGCTCGAGGTGCACGCCGCGCACGGGTACCTGCTCCACCAGTTCCTCTCGCCGCTGAGCAACACCCGGACCGATGCTTACGGAGGCTCCCTCGAGAACCGGGCACGCGCGCTCGTCGAGGTGGTCGACGCCGTCCGGGCCGAGGTCGGCGCCGACGTGCCGATCGTCGTGCGGTTCTCGGCCACCGACTGGGTCGACGGCGGATGGACGCTCGAGGACACCGAGCAGGTGACACGCTGGGTCGCCGAGCACGGAGCCGACATGGTGGACGTCTCGACGGGTGGCAACGTCCCGCAGGCCACCATCCCCGTCGGTCCCGGCTACCAGGTGCCGTTCGCGGCGGCCATCCGAGCGGCGACCGGTGTGCCCACGGCAGCGGTCGGGATGATCGACGAGCCGCACCAGGCCGAGCAGGTCCTCGTCACCGGGCAGGCGGACGTCGTCATGATCGGTCGGGCACTCCTGCGCGACCCGAACTTCGCCCTCCGGGCCGCGGCGGCGCTCCGCGTCGAGCTGCCGTACGCGCCCCGGCAGTACCACCGCGCGCCGATCGTCTAGTCCGGCCGAGCGGGCCCGCTCCGGGCCCGCTCGGGACTATCGTGAGCCCGTGAACCGGACCGACCGCCTGTACGCGATCGTCGAGGAACTCCGTGCCGTCGCACCGCGCCCGCGGAGCGCCGCGTGGCTCGCCGACCGGTTCTCCGTCAGCCGACGCACGATCGAACGCGATGTCAGCGCGCTGCAACAGTCGGGTGCCGCGGTGTGGGCCGAGCCTGGTCGGACGGGTGGGTACTGCATCGACCGCGCGCGGACGCTCCCGCCGGTCAACTTCGGTCCGGACGAGGCGGTCGCGGTCGCGGTCGCCCTGCAGGCCCTCGCCGGCAGCCCGTTCCGCGACGCAGGAGCCGTGGCACTGCGCAAGGTCCTCGCGGCCATGCGGTCCGACGACGCGGACGCCGCGCGGGACCTGGCCGACCGCGTGCACTTCCTCGGCGCGGTCCCGCTCGACGCCGCCGCCCCGCCCGCGCTCGGGCACGCGGTCTCGGCGCGGCGCGTCCTCCGGCTCCGCTACACGGACCGTGCGGGGCGCACGACACTCCGGGACGTCGAGCCCGTGGGATGGATCGGCGCCGCCGGCGGGTGGTACCTCCTCGGGTGGTGCCGCCTCCGTGACGACCTCCGCGCGTTCCGCGTCGACCGGATCGACGGCCTCACGGTGACGGCCGAGACCGCGCCGCGCCGGACCGTGCGCCCCGAGGAGATCGCGGTGCCGGACGGGGACCTCCGGACGCTGACACTCGTCTGACGCGGATCGGCCATCGGCACCGGAAACACCGACACAGGGCTGTCGCTCGCGCCCGCGATCCTGGTCGTCGCCGCACTCCGCGGCCGTCACCGTGCCGCACCAGCGGCGCCACCGAACCGGGAGCCCCACTGTGAACCTCGTCTCCGTCCGCCTCATCACCGACGACGTCGACCGCCTCGTCGCCTTCCACGAGCGCGTGACCGGTGTCACCGCCGTCCGCCCCGCACCGGACTTCGCCGAACTCCGGACCGCCGGCGGGACCCTCGCGATCGGCAGCACCCGCACGATGGTCGCCGTGCTCGGCGGCCGGTCGGACCGGAGCACGGGCCGGACGCCGATCGTCGAGTTCCTCGTCGACGACGTCGACGCGCTCGCGGCCGAACTCGACGACGGCACGGTCGAGGTGGTCGCACCGCCGACGACGATGCCGTGGGGCAACCGGTCGCTGCTCCTCCGGGATCCCGACGGCACGCTCGTGAACTGCTTCACGCCGGTCACCCCCGCCGCGATCACGAAGTTCGAGGGCGTCCCGCGCTGAGTTCCCGCGTGCCGGCACGAGCCGACCGCGCGCGCCGCCGTCCGGGAGGCGCGACCCGGCTCAGCGACGCCGGGTCGCGTCCTCGACCTCGCCGACGAGTTCCTCGAGGATGTCCTCGAGGAACAGCACGCCCGTCGTCCGACCGTCGGCGTCGAACGCGCGCGCCAGGTGGACACCCGCCGCCCGCATCGTCGCGAGTGCGTCCTCGAGGTCCATGTCGCGGTACAGCGAGATGAGCTGGCGGATGCGCTTCGGCGGCACCGGGTCGTCGAACTCGTCCTCGCGCAGGTCGATGACGTCCTTGACGTGCACGTAGCCCGTCGGGTCGCCGTCGTCGCCGACGAGCACGTACCGGGAGAACCCACGGGTCGCGACCGCCCGTTCGACGTCGCCCGGCGTGGCGTCGTCCGGGAGCGTGACGAGGTCGGGCATCGGCACCGCGACGTCCCGCACCTTCTTCGCCGTGAACTCGAACGCGGCGGCGAGCGTGCCGGCGGCGTCGACGAGCGTGCCCTCGCGGCGGGACTGCTCCACCATCGTCTGGACCTCGTCGACCGTGAACGCGCTGACGGCCTCGTCCTTCGGCTCGACCCGGAACACGCGGAGGAACCCGTTCGCCAGTGCGTTCAGGACCACGGTGATCCCGCGGACGCCGTGCCCGAGGTACCAGAGCGTCGGGACGAGCACGAGCGCGGCCCGGTCCGGCATCGAGAACGAGATGTTCTTCGGCACCATCTCGCCGAACACGACGTGCAGGAACGACACGATCACGAGCGTGATGACGAACGCGATGGTGCCGGTCACCTCGACGTCCCACCCCGTGAGGTGCAGCGGCCCCTCGAGCAGGTGGTGGATCGAGGGTTCCGAGACGTTGAGGATGAGCAGCGAGCACACGGTGATGCCGAGCTGCGTCGTCGCGAGCATGCGGGTGGCGTGCTCCATCGCCCAGAGCGTGCGCTGCGCGGCCCGCGAGCCCTGCTCCGCGCGCGGTTCGATCTGGGACCGTCGCGCCGAGATGACGGCGAACTCCGCAGCCACGAAGAACGCGTTGCCGAGCAGCAGCACGACGAGCCAGAGGATGCCGAGCCAGTCGCTCATCGCGGGACCCCCAGTCGGACCCCGACCTCGTCGGGCACCTCGGGCGCGATGCTCGACGACCCGGGCACCGCCGGTTCACCCTCGTCGACCGCCGTCGGCGTGGGCGTGAACCGGATGCGGTCGATCCGGCGGCCGTCGAGGCGCTCCACACGGAGCATCCCGCCGTCGACGGGGACCGTGTCGCCGACCACCGGGAGGCGCCCGAGTCGGCTCATCACGAAGCCACCGATGGTCTCGTACGGGCCGTCGTCGGGGACACGGACGCCCGCACGGTCCTGCAGCTCGTCCGGGCGCAGCAGGCCCGGGAACGTCAGCCAGCCCCGGGACCGCACCACGTCGACCCGCGTCCGGTCGTGCTCGTCGGAGACCTCACCGACGAGCTCCTCGACGAGGTCCTCGAGCGTGACGACCCCGGCGGTGCCGCCGTACTCGTCGACGACGATCACCATCTGGTACCCGCGACCGCGGACGGCGGTGAGCAGGGAGTCGAGGTGCATCGTCTCGGGGACGCGCTCGGCCTCGGTCCGGAGCGCACCGACCGGCACCTCCGCCCGTTTGTCGCGCGGTACGGCGACGGCTGCCTTGACGTGCACGATGCCGACGACGTCGTCCGCGTCCTCGTCGATCACCGGGAACCGGCTGAACCCGGTGCGGCGGGCGAGGGCGATGACGTCGGCGGCGGACTCGGCCACCCCGATCGTCGACACCCGCGGGCGCGGCGTCATGACGTCGCTCGCGGTGTGCTCCGAGAACGCGATCGTGCGGGTGAGCAGCGTGGCGGTGTCCTGCTCGAGGCTGCCCTCCATCGCGGATCGGCGGAGCAGGCTCGTGAGCTCCTCGGCGCTCCGGGCACCGGACAGTTCCTCTTGCGGCTCGATCCCGATCGTGCGGAGCACGGCGTTCGCGGTGCCGTTGAGCAACGCGACCGCGGGACGGAACACCGTCGTGAACACGATCTGCACGGGCACGACGAGTCGGGCGGTACCGAGCGGCAGGGCGAGCGCGAAGTTCTTCGGCACGAGCTCTCCGAGCACCATCGACAGCAGGGTCGCGATGACGAGCGCCACGACGGACCCGACGGGCTCGACGACCTCGTCCGGCAGACCGAGCGCCGTGGACGGGCCCTCGATGAGATGCGCGATGGAGGGTTCGAGGAGGTACCCGCTGAGGAGCGTGGTGAGCGTGATGCCGAGCTGGGCGCTCGACAGGTGGGTCGCCGTCACCTTGAGCGCCTGGATGACGGGCGTCAGCCCCGCTGCGCCGCGCTCACGCCGGGCCTCGAGGTCGGCGCGGTCGAGGTTGACGAGCGCGAACTCGCTCGCGACGAACACGCCCGTCCCGAGGGTGAGGAGGACGCCGCCCACGAGCATGAGGAGGTCGACGACGGTCATACCGAGGGCCTCCGGAACAGGAGGAGCTGGCGGCGCGGGCGGGCGTGTCGGGCCGCGTTCGGATGTCGGCCCGGCGACGTGCGATCAGGAGGGTCGTCCACAGTGTGGTCAACAGTAGCGCCCGGGGGCCCGCCCTGGCCGGGAATCCCCCCAGCGCGGAACCGATGCGCTCGGCGCGGTGCCGCTCAGCGGGACACGGTCCGGTTCACCAGGACACCGGGACCGGCTTGCCCTCCTCGTACCCCGCGGCGGACTGGATGCCGACGAGCGCACGGTCCGCGAACGCGGGGAGATCACGTGCGCCGGCGTACGTCGCCGAGCTCCGCACTCCGGCCGTGATCATGTCGAGCAGGTCCTCGACGCTCGGACGCTCCGGGTCGAGGTAGATGGTCGAGGACGAGATCCCCTCGGCGAACAGGGCCTTGCGCGCGCGCTCGTACGGGTCGAGCCGCTCGAACCGCTCGCGAACGGCCTTCGCGGACGCCATCCCCCAGCTCTCCTTGTACCGTCGCCCCTGCGCGTCGACCTTGAGGACGCCCGGCGCCTCGACCGTGCCGGCGAACCACGACCCGATCATGACGCTCGCGGCGCCGGCCGCCAGGGCGAGGGCGACGTCGCGCGGGTACCGGACACCGCCGTCCGCCCAGACGTGGGCGCCGAGCGCCCGCGCCGCCGCCGCGGTCTCGAGCACCGCCGAGAACTGCGGTCGCCCGACCGCGGTCATCATGCGGGTCGTGCACATGGCCCCGGGGCCGACACCGACCTTGATGATCGAGGCGCCCGCGTCGACGAGGTGCGTCACCGCGTCGGCGGTCACGACGTTGCCCGCGACGAGCGGGACGCCGAGTCCGAGGTCGGCCACGGTGCGCAGCGCACGGAGCATGCCCTCCTGGTGCCCGTGCGCGGTGTCGAGGACGAGCACGTCGACGCCCGCGGCGACGAGCGCGGACGCCTTGCGTGCCACGTCGCCGTTGATGCCGACCGCGGCGGCGACCCGGAGCCTCCCGTCCGCGTCGACCGCGGGCCGGTAGATGCCGGAACGGATCGCACTCGTGGGACTCGTGGTGCCCACGACGCGACCGTGCCGGAGGACGGGCGCGAAGTCGACCTCGGCGGCGGCGAGCAGGTCGAACACGGCCCGCGGCGAGTCGACGTCGTCGGCGTCGATCGCGGTCACCGCGCCGTGCAGGAGGTCACCGACCGTCGCGTCCTCGCCGGCGGTCGCGAGCCGGACCGCGGGGACGCAGCCGAGGTACTCCCCGCCGGCGTCCTGCACGACGACGCCGTGCCCGGGGACCGGCGCGAGCTGCGTCAGCGCCTCGGCCACGGTCGTGTCGGGCGTCATCGTGACCGGGGTGTCGTGATCGACCGGCTGGGCCTTGACCCAGCGGATGGCGGCGTCCAGGTCCTGCGGGTGCATGTCCTGCGGCAGGACCCCGAGGCCGCCGCGCCGCGCCAACGTGGCCGCGAGCCGCGGACCCGTGACCGAGTTCATGTTGGCGCTGACGACCGGGATGGTCGCGCCGGTGCCGTCGGGCGGCGTGAGGTCGACGTCGAACCGGCTCGACACGCCGGAGCGGCTCGGCACGAGGAACACGTCCGAGTACGTCAGGTCGTGGGTCGGTCGCGTCTCGTAGAACCTCATGCGCTCACCGTAATACGGCCCTCCTCGGGGGCGACCGTGCCGCAGCGGGGTGACGGCCACCGGGGCGGACGGGTCCGTCCCGACACCCTGGGCGCTCCCGCCGAGGCGGCCCGCAGGCGGGTTAGGCTTGACGGGCGCGGGCGATGCTGCCCGCACGGTGCACGGGTCGTGTGTGTGCGACCGGCACCAGCATCAATCGACGGAGAGTGGGCGATCGGCTGTGTCGAGCCATCTGACGGGGACATCGGACGAGACCGCAGGCGAATTCGGCGCGAACGAGTGGCTGGTGGACGAGCTCTACGAGCAGTTCCTGGTCGACAGGGACGCCGTGGACCGGTCCTGGTGGCCGGTCCTCGAGAGCTACCACCGGACGCAGGTGAGCGACCCGGGCGCGTCCGACGACCGCCCGGGAGGTCCCTCCCCGGCTGCCGGGTCCACTCCCGATCCGGCGGGTCCCGTCGAGCCGGCCGCGCCGGTCGCGCAGCCCGCGCGCGCCGCGGACGGCGGTGCCCCGCGCACCTCGTCGATCCAGATGCCGGCACGGACGACGTCGAAGCAGCCGACCCCGGCCCCGATCCCGGCCGACCCGAGCGACGAGCGGGACGACCACGAGGAGACCCACGAGGACGTCCGGACGCCGCTGCGGGGCATGGCGAAGACCCTCGCCGCGAACATGGAGGCCTCGCTCCAGGTACCGACCGCGACGAGCGTGCGGACGATCCCCGCGAAGCTCATGATCGACAACCGCATCGCCATCAACAACCACCTGCGGCGGACGCGCGGCGGCAAGGTGTCCTTCACGCACCTCATCGGCTGGGCGCTCGTCAAGGCGGTCCAGGAGTTCCCGAGCCAGAACGTCTACCACGACGAGCAGGACGGCAAGCCCGTCGTCGTGACCCCGGCGCACGTCGGCCTCGGCATCGCCATCGACGTCCCGAAGTCCGACGGCACCCGTGCGCTGCTCGTCCCGAGCATCAAGCGGGCCGAGACCCTGACGTTCTCGCAGTTCATCGCAGCGTACGAGGACCTCGTCAAGCGCGCGCGGGCGAACAAGCTCACGGCCGAGGACTTCGCCGGCACGACGATCTCGCTGACGAACCCGGGCGGCATCGGCACGGTGCACTCCGTGCCGCGGCTCATGAAGGGGCAGGGGTCGATCATCGGTGCCGGTGCCCTCGAGTACCCGGCGCAGTTCCAGGGCTCCGCGCCGAAGACCCTGGTCGAGCTCGGGGTCGGCAAGACGATCACGCTGACGAGCACCTACGACCACCGCGTCATCCAGGGCGCCGGGTCCGGGGAGTTCCTCAAGACGGTCCACGAGCTGCTCATCGGCGAGCGCGGCTTCTACGAGGGCATCTTCGCGGCGCTCCGGATCCCGTACAAGCCGATCCGCTGGGCGAACGACATCAACGTCGACCTGTCGTCGCGCGTCAACAAGACCGCACGCGTGCAGGAGCTCATCAACAGCTTCCGGGTGCGCGGACACCTCATGGCGGACATCGACCCGCTCGAGTACCAGCAGCGGACCCACCCGGACCTCGAGATCGAGAACCACGGGCTGACGTTCTGGGACCTCGACCGCGAGTTCGTCACGGGTGGCCTCGCCGGCACCACGAGCGCGCCGCTCCGGGACATCCTCGGGATCCTCCGCGACTCGTACTGCCGCACGATCGGCGTGGAGTACATGCACATCCAGGACCCGGCCCAGCGCCGGTGGATGCAGGACCACGTCGAGGTGCCGTA
Source organism: Curtobacterium sp. MCBD17_013 (assembly GCF_003234565.1). Classification (GTDB taxonomy): domain Bacteria; phylum Actinomycetota; class Actinomycetes; order Actinomycetales; family Microbacteriaceae; genus Curtobacterium. The sequence continues at coordinate 362,803 of NZ_QKTU01000002.1, forward strand.
CGCCAAGCCGGGCAAGGACGAGCAGCTGCGGATCCTCGGCAAGCTCAACGAGGCCGAGGCGTTCGAGACCTTCCTGCAGACGAAGTACGTCGGCCAGAAGCGGTTCAGCCTCGAGGGCAGCGAGTCGATGATCGCGTTCCTCGACACGCTCATCCAGGAGTCCGCGCGCGAGGGTCTCGACGAGGTCGCGATCGGCATGGCGCACCGTGGTCGGCTCAACGTGCTCACGAACATCGCGGGCAAGACCTACGGGCAGATCTTCCGCGAGTTCGAGGGGACACAGCTGCCCGGCGCCGTCGCGGGCCAGGGCTCCGGCGACGTCAAGTACCACGTCGGGACGGAGGGCGTGTTCCGCTCGGCCGAGGGCACCGCGATCCCGGTGACCATTGCCGCGAACCCGTCGCACCTCGAGGCCGTCGACGGCGTGCTCGAGGGCATCGTCCGCGGCAAGCAGGACCGGACCCCGATCGGCACCTTCGGCGTCCTGCCGGTGCTCGTCCACGGCGACGCGGCGATGGCCGGACAGGGCGTGGTCGTCGAGACCCTGCAGCTGTCGCAGTTGCGGGGCTACCGCACGGGCGGCACCGTCCACGTCGTGGTGAACAACCAGGTCGGGTTCACGACGTCGCCGAGCGCGTCGCGGTCATCGGTGTACTCGACCGACGTCGCCAAGACGATCCAGGCGCCGGTCTTCCACGTGAACGGGGACGACCCGGAGGCCGTCGCACGCGTCGCCGAGATCGCGTTCGCGTACCGGCAGCAGTTCCACCGCGACGTCGTCATCGACCTCGTCTCGTACCGCCGCCGCGGCCACAACGAGGGCGACGACCCGTCGATGACGCAGCCGCTCATGTACAACCTCATCGAGGCGAAGCGCTCGGTCCGCACGCTCTACACCGACGCCCTCGTCGGTCGCGGCGACATCACGCAGGACGAGTACGACCAGGCGCACCGGGACTTCCAGGACCGCCTCGAGCGTGCGTTCGCCGAGACCCACGAGGCACAGACGGGGTCGATCCCGGTCGTCCCCGCGGACGGCGGCGCGGTGCAGGGGCTCGAACGGCCCTCCGCGCAGCGCGACGACTCGGAGCACGAGGTGCACGAGACGGCGGTGAGCGCGGACGTCCTCCGACTCGTCGGCGACGCGCACGACAACCCCCCGGCGGGGTTCACGGTCCACCCGAAGCTCCAGCAGCTGCTCACCAAGCGGGTCGAGATGTCGCGCAGCGGCGGCATCGACTGGGCGTTCGCGGAGCTCGCCGCGATCGGGTCCCTCCTCGTCGAGGGCAAGCCGGTCCGGCTCACCGGCCAGGACACCCGGCGTGGCACCTTCGTGCAGCGCCAGGCGGTGTTCCACGACCGCGTCAACGGCCAGGAGTGGCTCCCCCTCGCGAACCTCACCGAGGACCAGGGCCGGCTGTACATCTACGACTCGCCGCTCAGTGAGTACGCGGCCATGGCGTTCGAGTACGGCTACTCCGTGGAGCGGCCCGAGGCCCTCGTCATGTGGGAGGCCCAGTTCGGCGACTTCGCCAACGGGGCGCAGACGGTGATCGACGAGTTCATCTCGTCGGCCGAGCAGAAGTGGGGCCAGCGGTCCGGGCTCGTGCTGCTCCTCCCCCACGGCTACGAGGGCCAGGGGCCGGACCACTCCTCGGCTCGGATCGAGCGCTACCTGCAGCTCTGCGCCGAGGACAACATGGTCGTGGCGCGGCCGTCGACCCCGGCGTCGTACTTCCACCTGCTCCGTCGGCAGGCCCACGCGCGTCCGCAGAAGCCGCTCGTGGTGTTCACGCCGAAGGCGATGCTCCGCATGCGGCAGGCGACGAGCGCGGTCGAGGAGTTCACGACCGGCGGCTTCCGAGAGGTGATCGACGACCAGCGGATCGCCGACCGTCAGGCCGTGCGGCGGGTCGTGCTCCACTCGGGCAAGATCCACCACGACCTCGCTGCCGAGGTCGCCAAGCGCGGGGTCGAGGACATCGCACTCGTCCGGCTCGAGCAGCTCGCGCCGCTCCCGCTCGACCAGATCCTCGCGACCCTCCGCTCCTACCCGCAGGCGGACCTCGTCTGGGCGCAGGAGGAGCCGGAGAACCAGGGCGCCTGGCCGTTCGTCTGCATGGCGCTGTCGCGCCACCTCGACGGCCGTCCGCTCTCGGTGTCGTCACGTCCCGCCAGCGCGGCTCCGGCGACGGGGTCGTCGAAGCGCTCCGCGAGCGAGGCGGCCGAGGTCATCGACCGCGCGCTCACCATCTGATCGGGCGCCGACCCCGACCGGCCGGGAGACCCCCCGCACCGCCGCCGACGAGGCGGACGGCGGGCGGGCCTCCCGGTCGGGTCAGTGGGTCGCCTGCGCCTCGCGCAGCGCGGCGATGACCTGGGTCCGCAGGTCCTCCGGGGCGGTCTCCTTGCAGGCGCGCTGCACGGCCGTCATGAGCACCACGCCGACGCGGTGCTCGCTCGAGCAGTCCTCGCAGCCGGCCATGTGCTCGCGGATGTCCGCGAGGTCGTCGCGCTCGAGCTCGTCGTGCAGGAACTCCTCGAGCTCCGCCTTGGCCTTCGAGCAGTCGCAGCCGCTCATCGTCCGTTCCTCCCCGTGCTCCGGCCCGTCGTGGCGGGCGTCTTCGTGGTGCGGGTCCGCGGTCGCATCGTCTCCGTCGACGCTGCGTCGGGCACCACACCGGTCTCTCGTGCGTGGTCGGCCAGCAGCCCGCGGAGCAGGCGCCGGCCGCGGTGGAGCCGGCTCATGACCGTGCCCACCGGGGTCTTCATGATGTCGGCGATCTCCTGGTACGAGAACCCCTCGACGTCGGCGAAGTAGACCGCCATCCGGAAGTCCTCGGGGATCGCCTGCAGGGCGTCCTTGACCGCGGACGACGGCAGGTGGTCGATCGCGTCGGCCTCGGCCGACCGCGACGAGATGCTCTGCGTGACGCTCTCCGCCCCGCCGAGCTGCCAGTCCTCGAGCTCGTCGATGGTGCCCTGGTAGGGGTTCCGCTGGTTCTTCCGGTAGCTGTTGATGAACGTGTTCGTCAGGATCCGGTACAGCCAGGCCTTGAGGTTCGTGCCCTGCCGGAACGACCGGAACGCCGCGAACGCCTTGACGAAGGTCTCCTGCACGAGGTCCGACGCGTCGGCCGGGTTCCGTGTCATCCGCATCGCCGCGCCGTACAGCTGGTCCATGAACGGCAACGCCTGCTCCTCGAACAGCCGGCGGAGCTCCTGCGCGTCGGGGGTCGTGACCGCGTCCGCACCGTCCGTCTCGGCGAGCGCGAGGGACTCCTCCTCGACGGCGTCGAGCTGCTCCTCCGTCTCGTCGACCGGGGGTCGTCCGAGCGGACCGTCGGGGTTCGTCGCGTCGTCCTGGCTCGTCATCGCCCGCCATCGTAGTCGGCGGTCGTCGTCGAGGTCCCCGATCAGCGACGTCGACGCGGACGGGAACGTCCGCACCCGTGGACGCTCCGTTGTCAGCGCGGTGGCCATGGTCCTCCTGTCCGGCACGCACCTCGCCAGGCAGGCGGGGCACGCGCATCGCTATCCTGGGGAACCGATGCAGGCTCCCGTTGATTCCCGCTCTGTCCCCGCCGGTGACGACTGGCCGGCGCCCGTGGCGCGCGGTCCCCTCCACGGCGACGTCGCCCTGCCCGGGTCGAAGTCCCTGACGAACCGCGAGCTCGTGCTCGCGGCCCTCGCCGACGGTCCGTCCACGATCCGGCTCCCCCTGCACTCGCGGGACTCGGCGCTCATGGTCGACGCCCTCCGCGCGCTCGGTGTCCGGATCGACCCGGCGGGTGGGGCCGGCCCGTACGGCCCGGACCTCCGCGTGACCCCCGCGCCGCTGCACGGCGACGTCCGGGTCGACTGCGGCCTCGCCGGCACCGTGATGCGGTTCCTCCCGCCCCTGGCCGCGCTCGCCGACGGTCCAGTGGTGTTCGACGGTGACGAGGCCGCGCGCCGGCGCCCCATGGACACCACCATCGCGTCGCTCGTCGCGCTCGGTGTGGACGTCACCGACGACGGCGGGGGCAGCCTGCCGTTCGCGTTCACCGGGACGGGCCGTGTGCGCGGTGGCGAGCTGACGATCGACGCGAGCCGTTCGAGCCAGTTCGTGTCGGGCCTCCTGCTGTCGGCGCCCCGGTTCGACGAGGGCCTGCTGCTCCGGCACCGCGGGGAACGGCTGCCGAGCATGCCGCACATCGCGATGACCGTCGCGGCGCTCCGCGACCGTGGGGTCGTCGTCGACGAACCCGACACGGGCGTCTGGCACGTGCACCCGGGTCCGATCGCCGCCCGCGACGTCACGATCGAGCCGGACCTGTCGAACGCGGCACCGTTCGCGGTGGCCGCGCTCGTCGCCGGAGGGACCGTCCGCATCCGGACCTGGCCGACCGCCACCACCCAGGTGGGCGCGGACCTCGAGACCCTCCTGCCGCACTGGGGCGCGACCGTCACGCGCGACGGCGCGGACCTCGTCGTCGACGGCGGCGTCGGTGTCCGTGGCGGGGCGTCGCTGCCCGGCGTCGACCTCGACCTGTCGCGCGGCGGCGAGCTCGCGCCCGCGCTCGTCGCGCTCGCGGCCCTCGCCGAGGGCCCGTCGACGGTCACCGGCATCGGGCACCTGCGCGGACACGAGACCGATCGGCTCGCCGCACTCGCCGCCGACGTCGTCGGTCTCGGAGGCGCGGTGACGGAACTCGACGACGGCCTCCGGATCGAGCCCCGTCCGCTGCACGGGGGGGCGTGGGGCGCGTACGAGGACCACCGGATGGCGACCGCGGGCGCGATCATCGGCCTCGTCGTCGACGGCGTCGCGGTCGACGACATCGGGTCCACCGCGAAGACCCTGCCGCAGTTCCCGGAGCTGTGGGACGCCCTCGTGGCGACGTCGGGCGCATGAGCTGGTTCGACGGCGGGGACGACGACGACCTCGACGAACCGTACGGGCAGTACGACGAGTCCGCGGTGCGGGTGCGGCCGAACCCGAAGGGCAGTCGTCCGCGCACCAAGCAGCGCCCCACCCACGAGGACGCCACGCCCGGCTGGGTGACGAACGTCGACCGCGGACGGTTCGGCGTGCTCGTCGGGGGCGGTCCCCTCGACGCCGAGTCCGGCCAGGCCCGGGTGATCACCGCCACGAAGGCGCGCGAGCTCGGCAAGAAGGCCGTCGTGACCGGTGACCACGTGTCGCTCGTCGGCGACGTGAGCGGCGACGAGGGCTCCCTCGCCCGCATCGTCAAGGTCGCGGATCGCTCGACGTTCCTCCGCCGCAGCGCGGACGACACGGACGACGTCGAACGCGTCATCGTCGCGAACGCGGACCAGATGCTCATCGTCATCGCCGCGGCCGACCCCGAGCCCCGGCCCCGGCTCGTCGACCGGTACCTCGTGGCCGCCTTCGACGCCGGGCTCGACCCGGTGCTCTGCATCACGAAGACCGACCTCGCCGACCCGGAGCCGTTCCTCGCGCACTTCGCGTGCCTCGACCTGCGCGTCGTCACGAGCGCCGCGGGTGACGTGCCGTTCGACGCGTTCGCGGCCGTGCTCCGTGACCAGGTGACGGTGACGGTCGGACACTCGGGCGTCGGCAAGTCCACGCTCGTGAACGCCCTGACGGGGGCCTCCCGGGCGACCGGCGTCGTGAACGCGGTCACCGGACGCGGGCGCCACACGTCGTCGTCCTCGATCGCGCTGCCGGTGCACGGCGGCGGCTGGATCATCGACACTCCCGGCGTGCGGTCGTTCGGCCTCGGGCACGTGCAGCCCGAGAACGTGTTCCGCGCGTTCGCCGCGCACGCGGTGCCGGTCCGCGAGCCCGCCGACGGCATACCGCTCGACCAGGCGCACGACTGGGAGATCGTCGACCGGGTCCAGGACGGCGAGCTCGGCCCCACGGGCATCGAGCGGCTCGACTCGTTCCGCGCGCTGCTCACGGGCATGGGCGAGCTGGACCCGGGCGCGGACTGACCTGCCCCGGCCCCTCGCCCCTCCTTCCGCCGCCATCGCAGTCGTTGCCGCTCCGACCGGTCTGCGAGCGGCACCGGGCGCGATCTCGCGGGGAAGGACGGCCGGGCCAGGTGCACCGTCGGTGCTCGGTAGGCTCGGCGCGTGGACCTCGCCGCCGACCTCGCGTTCGCCCGTTCCCTGGCCGACACGGCGGACGCGATCAGCCTCGCCCGCTTCCGGGCGGCCGACCTGCACGTCGACGTCAAGGCCGACCGCACGCACGTGACCGACGCCGACCAGGCGGTCGAGGCGGCCCTCCGCGAGCGGATCGCGGCCGAGCGTCCCGACGACACGTTCCTCGGCGAGGAGTCGACCGCTGCCGCAGGGACCACCGCGAGGAGTTCCGGACACCGGCAGTGGGTGATCGACCCGATCGACGGCACGGCGAACTACCTGCGCGGCGTGCCCGTGTGGGCGACGCTCATCGCCCTGGCCGTCGACGGCGTCCCCCGGGTCGGCGTCGTGTCCGCCCCCGCGATGGGCAAGCGGTGGTGGGGGGCGACGGGACTCGGGGCTTCCTCGTTGGAGGGTCCCCTGCGGGTGTCGGGGGTGGCGGAGCTGGCGGACGCCTCGGTGAGCTACCAGAGCCTCCAGGACTGGGACGAGGCCGGGCGGCTCGACGGCCTCCTGCGGTTGTCCCGGTCCGTCTGGCGGACCCGTGCCTACGGCGAGGCCTGGGCCTACATGATGGTCGCCGAGGGCACCCTCGACGTCGCGGGCGAGGGTGACCTGAAGCCGTGGGACATGGCTGCGATCGTCCCCGTGGTCGAGGAGGCGGGCGGGCGCTTCACGTCGCTCGACGGCGAGCCCGGCCCGTGGCACGGCACCGCCCTCGCGACGAACGGGCTCCTGCACGACGCGGTCGTGCGCACCATCCGCGGGTAGCCGCGACGACCCGGCGACGTCTCAGGCCTCCTGCGGCACGGGCGTCTCCTCGCCGCGCTTCTTCCGCGACACGAGGTCGACGATCGCGAGCGCGAGCACGAGCACGACGAGTCCCACGGTGAACGCCGTGCCCGCGCGGAACGCGTCGTGGTACGCCGTGAGGTCCCCCGCCTTCCGGTCCTCGCTCCGCACGATCCCGTAGAAGACGCTCGTGGCGACGGCCGTGCCGATCGCGGTGCCCACGCGCTGGCCGAGCTGCTGCATCGACCCCGCGACACCGGAGTGCTCGACGGGGACCTGCGCGAGCGTCAGGGTCTGGTTCGGCGACACGACGAGGCCACCGCCCGCGCCACCGATGAGGAACGCACCCGCCATCGCCCATGGCGTGATCGACGCGGGGGTCGTGGTCGCGGCGACGAGCAGCGCCACGAACCCGACGACCACCGCGCAGAGCCCCCAGACGACGAGCGCCCTGCCGATGCGGTTGACGAGGCGACCGCCGAACCAGGCGCCGGCGGCGGCCGTGGCGGCGAACGGGATGCTCACCATGCCGGCGAACAGCGGCTCGAGGTGCAGGCCCTCCTGCAGGTAGAGGGTCACCATGAGGAACGTCGCCGGCAGCGCCGCGAAGTACACCGCGGCGATGAGCAGGCCGTTCCGGTAGGACGACAGCCGGAACAGGTCGAAGTGCACGACCGGGGACCGTCCCGTGTGCGCGTAGTGCCGCTCCCACCAGACGAACAGGGCCCCGGACACCGCGGTGCCGACGAGTGCGAGCCACCGCAGGGGCGAGTCGCCCGTGCCCGAGGTGAGCACGAACGGCAGCATGAGCGTGACGACCGCGACGCCGAGCAGGACGATCCCGACGAGGTCGAGCTCGCGGTCGCGTGACGGGTCCTGGCGCTTCCGGGGCAGCAGGCGGACCGCGAAGTACAGGGCCGCGAGGCCGTACGGGACGTTGAGCCAGAAGATGTAGCGCCATCCGGTCTGTTCGCCGCCGAGGGCGATCAGCGCGCCGCCGATCGTCGGACCGAGCGCGGTGGAGATGCCCACCATCGCCCCGAAGATGCCGAACGCGCGCCCGCGCTCCTCCCCACGGAACAGCTGCTGCACCAGGCCGATCACCTGGGGCATCTGCGTCCCCGCGGCGAAGCCCTGCAGGATCCGCGTGACGACGAGCACCTGGATGGACGGGGCGATCGCGCACAACAGGCTGGCGGTCGTGAACGCGATCAGGCCGACCACGAACATGAGCCGGCGGCTCCGGAGGTCACCGAGGCGCCCGGCCGGGACGAGCGCCAGGCCGAACGCCAGTGCGTAGCCGGCGACGATGAGCTGCAGCTCCGAGTTCGACGCGCCGAGCGACCGCTGGATCGACGGCAGCGCGACGTTCACCGTCGACAGGTCGATGATCGTGATCCCGGCGACGGCGATGCACACCGCGAACGCGTGCCACCGCTGCCGGTCGCGCTCGGTGTCCTGGTCGCCGGCGTCGGATCGGGAGGTCGTCGTCACCCGTCTCGTCTACTCCGCGTCGACGCCGTGGTCGCCGAGCGGACGTCCCCCATGCCGGCGCGCGTCTGCCACCGCGGCTCCACCAGGAGCGCCGATCGGCGGCGGCCGGGGGTCGCCCCCCGCGTTCCCAGGCTCGACATCGGCCGGGTGCGCGAAGATCCCCGGGTGCCGTCCGCCGCGCTCCTGGTCGCCCTGCTCGTCGGGGCGGCGCTGCCCTTCGTGCCCGCCGTCGGACGCGTCGCCCGGATCGCCACGACCATCGTGCACGAGGTCGGCCACTGCGTCGTCGTCGTGCCGTTCGGCGGCCGCATCCGCCGGATCGACCTCCACGCGGACGGCTCGGGAGAGGCATGGGTCGACCTCGGTCGCGTCCCCCGCGCCGCGCGGTGGGCGGTCCGGCTCGGCAACCTCTACGCCGGGTACTCGGCACCGCTCTGGGCCGGGGCCCTGCTCGTGATCGGGTCCGTGCACGCCGACCGCGTGCTCACGACTGCCGTCCTCGGCGTCGCCGCCGTGGTCGCCGTCCTGTTCGTCCGGAACGCCTTCGGCGTCCTGGTCGTCGTCGGGTTCGCGGCCGTCGCCGTCTGGGTCGCGGTGCGTCCCTCGGAGTGGACCGTGCTCGTCGTCGCTGCGATCGGCGCGCTGTTCGTCGTCGACGGTGTGCGGTCGGTCGTGCGGGTGGCCGGCTGGATCGCCGCCGGCGCTCCGGTCCGGACGGACTTCCACATCGTCGCGAGCGAGTACCGGCTCCCCGCAGCGGTCTGGTACGTCCTGTTCGTGCTCGTGGAACTCGGCGTCGTCTGGCTGGCGCGGGCCCCGCTCGGCGCGGTCGTCGACACGGTCGCGGTCGGTGTGCGGACGCTCGTCGTGGGGGTGGTGTCGTAACCGGACGACGCCGGTCGTGCCTCCCGGCTCCGGCAGTGGGAGGATCGCCCGATGGGCGCAGGTGCGCCGGCAGAGGCAGAGAGAGGTGGGACGTGCCCGAGAGCGACACGGCGACGGCGGGGTTCGGGTTCAGCACCGAGCAGGTGCACGGCGGGGTCGTGCCCGACTCGGCGCACGGCGCGCGGATCACCCCGATCCACATGTCGTCCGGCTTCCTGTTCGACGACTTCGGGCAGGCGCGCGACCGGTTCGCCGGCGACGACGCCGGGTACACGTACACACGGCTCGGCAACCCGACGAACGCCTCGCTCGAGCGCCGCGTCGCCGTCCTCGAGCGCGGGGTCGAGGCGATCCTCGTCGGCAGCGGACAGGCCGCGGTGACCGTGGCGCTCCTCGGTCTGCTGCAGGCCGGCGACCACGTCGTGTCGGCGTCGAGCATCTACGAGGGCACCCGCGGCCTCCTGCTGCAGAACCTCGGACGACTCGGGATCAGCGTGGACTTCGTCGACGACGCCCGTGATCCGGACGCCTGGCGGGCGCTGATCCGCCCCGAGACGCGGCTCCTGTTCGGCGAGTCGATCCCGAACCCGAAGAACGACGTCCTCGACATCGCGATGGTCGCCGCGGTGGCGCACGAGCACGGCGTACCGCTGGTCGTCGACAACACACTCGCCACGCCGTACCTCGTCCGGCCGCTCGAGCACGGCGCGGACATCGTGGTGCACTCCGCGTCGAAGTTCCTGGCGGGACACGGCTCCGCCATCGGTGGGGTCGTCGTCGACGGCGGTCGCTTCGACTGGGCTGCCAGGGGCGGCCGGTTCCCCCATCTGACCGAACCGGACCGCGCGCTCGGCGGCCGGAGCCACGTCGACCGCCACGGCGACCGGGCGTTCGTCGTGTACGCACGCGACGTCGTCGCCGCACGGCTCGGCCCAACCCCCTCGCCCTTCAACGCGTTCCTCATCCAGCAGGGCGTCGAGACGCTCTCGCTGCGCATGGAGCGACACGGCGCGAACGCGCTGACGATCGCCCGGTGGCTCGACGCGCAGCCCGAGGTCGCGAACGTGGACCACGCGGGGCTCGAGTCCAACCCCTACCACGACCTCGCGACGCGCTACCTGCCGCGTGGGGCCGGTTCGGTGTTCGCCTTCTCGCTCGTGGGCGGACGGGACGCCGCCCAGCGGTTCGTCGACGCACTCGGCCTGTTCAGTCGCATGACGCACCTCGGCGACGTCCGGTCACTCATCCTGCATCCGGCGTCGACGACGCATGCCCAGCGGACGCCCGAGGAACGCGCCGCAACCGGCATCGACGAGGGCCTGCTGCGCGTCTCGGTCGGCATCGAGGACGTCGAGGACCTGATCCGCGACCTCGAGCGCGGCTTGGCGGCGGTCCGGTCCGCCGAGGGGCCGGGGGTCGGTCTGCCCGCCGACGGTCCGGGAGGCCCGACACCGGTCGCGGAGACCGCCACCGTGGACGAAGACGTCCGGTCCGGCGAGTTCGGCGCTCCCCACATCGTGCTCGAGGAGATCTGATGCCACGGATGCAGCACTTCGGGTGGTTCTTCGCCCGCGGGTTCGGCCCCCAGGGGTGGGGTCGGCCCGACTGGGACTGGGGGTACGACTGGACCCGTCCGGACCTGTACCAGCAGTCCGTCCGGACACTCGAACAGGCCGGCCTCGACCTCGTCATCGCCGAGGACGCGATCTCGCTCGGCAACCCGTCGACCCTCGACCTGCGCATCCGGCAGGCGTACGGCGGCCCGAAGCACGATCCGCTCCTGCTCGCGCCGTACCTCTTCGCAGCGACGCAGCACATCGGCGTCGTGCCGACCGTCAACGCGGGCATCACCCCGCCGTACCTGGCGGCACGACAGGCGTCGACCCTGGCGCACCTGTCGGGCGGCCGGTTCGGGCTCAACGTCGTCACCGACGTCGGGAGCGCGCGGCACGTCGGCGCCGCGCCGCTGCCCCATGACGCCGCGTACGACCGCGCCGAGGAGTGGCTCGGCGTCATCCGGCACCTGTGGCACAGCTGGGGCGAGGACGCCGTCGTGGCCGACACCGACACGTGGCACTTCGCCGACGGCGAGCGCACCGACGGCTCACGGCGTCAGGGCACGTACTTCGACGTCACCGGCCCCCTCAACGCGCTCCCGCTCGCGGACGACCCGGTCATCGTCTCGCCGGGTGGCTCAGGGCGTGGGCTCGCGTTCGCGGGCACGCACTCGGACGTGCAGCTCGCCCTCGCCCCGCTCGACGCCGCCACGGTGCGCGGCTACCGGTCCCGCATCGCCGAGGCGTCGGCGGCCGCCGGACGGGCACCGGGTGCCGTCCGGACGATGTTCGTCGTGAAGCCGGAGATCGTGTCCTCGGCGGCGGAGGCCGACCGGCTCGTCGACGCGTCGCGGCACCCGAGCGACGAGGACCTGCTCGTCGTCGCGATGGGCCAGTCGAGCGACCTCGAGACGGACCTCACGACGCTCGACCTCGACGCACCCCTGCCCGCGGGACTGTTCGGCGACCACGTCTCCGCGGGCACGATCCGCGGTCTCGTCGGCGACACCCCGGACGCCCCGCTCCGCGCGCTCCTGGCCCGCAAGGCACGGAAGGGCCGGCTCGCGGACCGCACCGGCTTCGTCGGCACGGCGGAGGAGTTCGCCGACTTCGCCGAGGAGCTCGGCGACGACGCCGACAACGACGGCTTCATCCTCTCCGGAGACCTCCACCCCGTCGCCGTGACGCGGATGCTCGCGGACCTCGTCCCGGTCCTCCGTCGCCGCGGTCTGCTCCGTCGCGAGTTCGGTGACGGCGGCCTCCGGGCCAACCTCACCGACTTCTGACGCTCGACCGCGCCACGATCACGGGTCCGGGAGCGACGAACGGGAGGCGGTGCGCACGTCGTGCGCACCGCCTCCCGTTCGATGTGAGCGGAGACCGCGATCAGTGGGTCGGCACGGCGTCGACGACGCTGGTCTCCTCGGTCTCGCGGACGTCCTCGGCGGTACGGAGGATCTCCTCACGGCTCGAGGCGCTGTTCACGGCCCAGTAGTAGATGACGATCGAGAACACCGCGGTGACCGCAATGTCCCACCAGAGCGGGAACCACGGGTGCTTCAGCGGACCGAAGTCGCTGAGGAACACGATGAGACCCATGCCGATGAGGTACGGGAACAGCCACTGCGCGGCCCGCCAGTCCCAACGCGGCTGGACCGCACGGTTCCCACCGAGCACCCGGTTCAGGATGATGATGACGAAGCCGAGCGCCACCGCGATCCCGAGCTTCCAGTCCGTGGACCAGCCCGTCCACAGGATGATGAGGTTCGCGACGATGAACGACAGCGGTGCGAGGACGCTGGCGGCCGGCAGCCGGTAGGGGCGCTCGGCGTCCGGGATCCGCTTGCGGAACGCACCGAGCGCGAGCGGGGCACCGCCGTACATGAGGACCGAGGCGCTCGTGATGAGGCCGACGAGCGACTGCCAGGACGGGAACGGCAGGAAGCACACGACGCCGATGACGAAGGCGAAGATGAGGCCGAACCACGGCACCGCGCCCTTCGTGATCCACTCGAACGCCCGCGGGAAGTACCCGTTCTTGCTGAGGCCGTACGAGACACGCGACGACGCCGTGACGTAGATGAGGCCGGTGCCACCGGGCGAGATGACCGCGTCGATGTAGATGATGACCGCGAGCCAGGTGATCCCGGCGCCCATGGCGATGTCCGCGAACGGGCCGGTGAACTTCGTGTAGGCACCGGAGAGCCAGGTGTGGCCGATCTCGGACGGGTTGAGCGCACCGAGGAAGAAGATCTGGAGCAGCAGGTAGATCACGAGGCCGATGACGACCGAGCCGATGACCGCGCGCGGGATGTCACGCTTCGGGTTGCTCGACTCACCCGCGAGCTGGTCGGCCTGCTCGAACCCGAGCAACGAGAAGATGATGCCCGAGGTCGAGACCGCGGCGAGGATGCCCTTCGCACCCTCGGGAGCGAACCCGTCGGCGGCCGTGAAGTTGCTGCCGTGGAACCCGGAGAACCCGAGCACGATGATGACGAGGACGGGGATGCCGACCTTCCACCAGGTCGCCGCGGAGTTCGTGTTCGCGAGGATCTTGACGCTGAACAGGTTGATCACGGTGAGGATCAGCATGAGGAAGATCGCGACGGCGATGCCCGAGCCCGTGAGGACGCCCGTCGACGGCGTGACGAAGGTCTGCGCCCACTTCCAGTGCTGCGCGTAGTTGATCATCGCCTCGACCTCGATCGGGGCGACGGTCGCGGCCTGCAGCCATGAGAACCAACCGAACGACGCGCCGGCGACGCCACCGAACGCGATGTGCGGGAAGCGAGCCGTGCCTCCGGCGATCGGGAACATCCCGCCGAGCTCGGCGTGGACGAGTGCGAGCACGAGGATCGCGACACCGCCGATCGCCCACGAGATGATCGCCGAGGGACCAGCTGCCTCGAGGGCATGCTGGGAACCGAAGAGCCACCCGGAACCGATGATCGATCCGGTCGAGGCCCAGATGAGCCCGATGAAGCCGACGTTGCGCTTGAGTCCGGTGTCCGGCGGCGTCGTCGTGGTGGTGGTCGTAGCCAAAGTCGCTCCTGTGTCGGATTGCTGAGGACTATGCGACTCTTCCACCATCCGCACCCGGTGAACGTTCAGGCAACGCGATCGGAACACAGCCGTAACCGGATGGAAACACAGCGACTGTACGATCACACAGGTTTGGACGGGTCACCCGCACCGCGGGACCCTCGTGTGAGCGAGCGGACCGGCGCCCGCCGACCCGACGCCGACGCTCCCGACGGGACACGCTCGATCGATCGCGCTGCCCAGGCACCCCACGAGAACCCGACCGTGTAGGTACGCAGGCCCGGAGTACCTGTGCCTCCGAGCACCGATGAGCCCCGGAGAACCGCCGGGCCCCGGAGAACCGCGGGGTGCCGGAGAACCGCCGGGCGCCGGAGAACCGCCGGGCGCCGGAGAACCGCTGGGCGCTGGAGATGGGGGCTGAAACGTCCGAGGCCGCACCGGCGCCCGCGGAGCGGAACCGGTGCGGCCTCGGACGACCACGTGTGTGACAGTGACCCCGCGGATCGATCCGCAGTGGTGGAGATGGGGGGAATTGAACCCCCGTCCATCGCTGTGATTCGACGTCTTCTACGGGCGTAGCCAGATGAGGCGTTCTGCTCGACTCCGCCCTTTGCTACTGGCTTCTAGGACGACGAGCCCAGCCCGGATGCAAGTCCCGCGTGACCTCCGGACGGAATCACGCAGCGAGTCCCCTGGATGACGCCGGACACGGGATAGGGAACGATCACCCGGCCGACGGACTTCATGTGGCTCTACTGCTTACGCAGCGAGAGCGAAGTCAGTGCGCTTGGAATTGGCACTTGTTGTTTTCCACGGATCGTTGACGAGATGACCGTGGATCCTCGGCCCGCTTCCCGTCGGCACGCAGGCGATGTCGAAACCGATCATCCCCATGACGGAGGGCCACTGTCACACTGTGGAGTTGTCAGCGCCGCGTGAGCGGCACCACACGCCTCGTGGTGGAGGCGGTTGCCCAGTCTAGCGCGCTCACACCGGACCCTGCCAGGCCCGCACGGTCCTCCCGGGTCCGCCGGGGGCGAACGGCGCCGGAGCGAACGGCTCGCGAGGCCCGCCCCGTCACTCCCCGAGGTGCCCGCGCGTCGAGATGGCGCGCTCGGCCTCACGGCGATCCTGGCGCTCGCGCAGCGCCTGCCGCTTGTCGTGCTCGCGCTTGCCCTTCGCCACGGCGATCTCGACCTTCGCCCGGCCGTCCGAGAAGTAGATCTGCAGGGGGACGAGGGTGTACCCGCCCTCCTTCGTCTTGTGGCTGATCTTGACGATCTGCTGCTTGTGGAGGAGCAGCTTGCGCTTGCGGCGGGGCGCGTGGTTGTTCCAGGTGCCCTCGGTGTACTCGGGGATGTGCACGGCGTCGAGCCAGGCCTCACCGCCGTCGATGAAGGCGTACCCGTCGACGAGCGAGGCCCGGCCCTGTCGCAACGACTTCACCTCGGTGCCCGAGAGCACGATGCCGGCCTCGTACGTGTCCTCGATGAGGTAGTCGTGCCGCGCGCGCCGGTTCGTCGCGACGACCTTCTCCCCGCGTTCCTTCGGCATGTCGAGTCCTCTCCGCCGGCCACCGGTGTGTGGCGGCCGCCCAGTCTACCCAACCGGTGTCGACCACCCACGCTTCCCGAACGACAGCCGCAGCAGCGCGCGGGAAGGTCAGACCTTGAGGTACCGCCGGATCGCGACGCTCGCGGACAGCGCCGCCAGGATGCCGCCGATGACCACCACCGCCGGCACCACCAGCACCGTCTCGCTCATGCCGATGAACGGCGTGCCCGTGAACCGCGTCGCGAGGTAGCCACGCACGAAGAACCAGACGACGGCGACGATCGCTCCCCCGGCGAGGACCGCCCCGATGAGCGAGGCGATCACCCCCTCGAGGATGAACGGTGTCTGGATGAACCGGTTCGACGCACCGACCAGCCGCATGATGCCGAGCTCTCGACGTCGCGAGAACGCCGACAACCGGATGGTCGTCGCGATGAGGAGCACCGCCGCCACGAGCATGAGGGCCGCGATGCCGACCGCCGTGTACGACGACGCGTTGAGCACCGAGAAGATCGGCTGCAGGTACCCCCGCTGGTCGACGACGCTCTGCACCCCCGCGAGCTTCGACAGGCTCTCGATGAGCACGTCGGACTGTGACGGGTCCTTGAGGTTCACCCAGAAGGTCTCGTTGAGGTACTGCGGCTTGACGAACTCGGTCGCCGGGGAGTCCTTGAACTGCGACTTGAAGCGTGTGTACGCCTGGTCCTGCGTCTCGAAGTAGGTCTTCTGGATGAACGGCTTGAGTGTCGACGAGCGGAGCTGCTCCTCGACCTGCTGACGCTGGTCCGCCGTCGCCTTCGCCCCGGTGCAGTTCCCCGTGGTGTCCGTGTCGGTGCACAGGTAGACGGCGACCTGCGCCCGGTCGTACCAGTACCCCTTCATCTGGGTGATCTGCATCTGCAGCAGGATCGCGGTGCCGACGAACGTCAGCGAGATGAACGTCACGAGCACGACCGACACGACCATGGACGCGTTGCGGCGGAGGCCGGAGCCGACCTCCGACATGACGAGCCCGAGCCTCATCGGACGATCCCCGGCAGCGTCTGGATGCCCGTGGTGGTCGACACCGGCTGCTGCCGCACGATCGGCACCGCCTGCGTCTGGTAGCCACCGGACTGCTCGTCGCGGAGCACGTTGCCCGCCGACAGCTCGATCACGCGACGCTGCATCTGGTTCACGATGCCGGCGTCGTGCGTCGCCATGAGCACGGTGGTCCCGCCCTGGTTGATGCGCTCGAGCAGGGCCATGATGCCCGCCGAGGTCGTCGGGTCGAGGTTGCCCGTCGGCTCGTCCGCGAGCAGGATCGCAGGCTTGTTCACGACCGCACGGGCGATCGCGACGCGCTGCTGCTCACCACCGGAGAGCTCGTGCGGCAGGCGGTTCGCCTTGCCCGACAGTCCGACCATCTTGAGCACGTCCGGCACGGCCTCGCCGATGAACCCCTTGCTCTTGCCGATCACCTGCAGCGTGAACGCGACGTTGTCGAAGACGTTCTTGTTGGGCAGGAGCCGGAAGTCCTGGAACACCACCCCGAGGTTGCGGCGGAAGTAGGGGACCTTGCGCGATGACAGGGAGCCGAGCCGCTGCCCGAGGACGTGGATCTGACCCTTGGTGGGGCGCTCCTCCTTGAGGACGAGCCGCAAGAAGCTGGACTTGCCGGAGCCGGAGGCCCCGACGAGGAACACGAACTCGCCCTTGAGGATCTCGAGGGTGAGGTCGTTGAGCGCCGGATTCGGGTTGCCCGAATACACCTTGGTGACCTGGTCGAATCTGATCATGACCCGATCAGGGTAGGTGCCGTTCCTCGGAACGCAAGTCAGGCGCGCGGTTCGCGGCCGGGAGGGACGGGGCCGGTCCCGGCGCCGTCGTCACGGGCTCCTCAGGCGGCGACGCGCAACGCTGGCGCGGTGCCTGTCAGGCGTCGCCGCGCTTGCGCCACCGGATCCCGGCGTTGAGGAAGCCGTCGAGGTCGCCGTCGAACACGGCGCTCGGGTTGTTGACCTCGTACTCGCTCCGGAGGTCCTTGACCATCTGGTACGGCGCGAGCACGTACGAGCGGATCTGGTCCCCCCAGCTCGCCGTGATGTTCCCGGCGAGCTCCTTCTTCTTCGCGTTCTCCTCTTCCTTCTTGAGGAGCAGGAGGCGCGACTGCAGCACGCGCATCGCCGCGGCGCGGTTCTGGATCTGGGACTTCTCGTTCTGCATCGAGACGACGGTGCCGGTCGGGATGTGCGTCAGGCGGACGGCGGAGTCCGTCGTGTTCACCGACTGTCCACCCGGGCCGGAGGACCGGAACACGTCGACCCGGATGTCGTTCTCGGGGATGTCGATGGCCTCGGTCTCCTCCATGAGCGGGATGACCTCGACCGCGGCGAAGGACGTCTGGCGCTTACCGGCGGCGCCGAACGGCGACATCCGGACGAGGCGGTGGGTGCCGGCCTCGACCGACAGGTTGCCGAACGCGTACGGGGCGTCGACCTCGAACGTCGCGGACTTGATCCCGGCCTCTTCCGCGTAGCTGGTGTCCATCACCTGGACCGGGAACCCGTGCTGCTCGGCGTACCGGAGGTACATGCGCAGGAGCATCTCGGCGAAGTCCGCGGCATCGACGCCGCCCGCGCCGGCGCGGATCGTGATGACGGCCGGGCGTGCGTCGTACTCGCCGTCGAGGAGCGTCTGCACCTCGAGCTCGCCCATCGTCCGCGAGAGGGCGGTCAGCTCGTCGCGGGCCTCCTGCGCGCTCTCCTCGTCCTCGGCCTCGTTCGCCATGTCGACGAGGACCTCGAGGTCGTCGAGACGCTGCTCGGTCTCGGTGATCTTCTTGAGCTCGGCCTGCCGGTGGCTCAACGCGCTCGTCACCTGCTGCGCGTGCGCGGTGTCGTCCCACAGATCAGGCGCGCCGGCCTGCTCGCTCAGCTCGGCGATCTCACGCTCGAGGCGGTCCACGTCGACCACCGAGCGGATGTTCCCGAACGTCTCGCGGAGGGCGGAGATCTGCTCGCTGATGTCCAGTTCGACCATGATCGACAAGCCTACCGGCCCAGCCGCCACCGTCCCCGCGGCCGGGGTCGGCAGTGGAGCAGCATGCGCGGCGGCACCGTCCGCGCCACCGTCGTCCCGGCTGGCGGCCTCAGCGGGCGCCGATGGCGGGCGCGTGTCCGGCCATGCCCGCGCGGGTGGCTCGTCGGACCGCGTCGGGCAGTGCATCGAGGAACGCGGCCACGTCGTCCGCCGTGCTCGTGTGCCCGAGGGTGATCCGCAGCGCGCCGCGCGCGGTCTCCTCGGACAGGCCCATGGCGAGCAGGACGTGCGAGGGCTCGGGCACCCCGGCCTGGCACGCCGACCCCGTCGAGACCGCGACGCCTGCCGCGTCGAGCAGGAACAGCAGGGAGTCCCCCTCGCACCCCGGGAACGTGAAGTGCGCGTTCCCCGGCAAGCGGTCCACCGGGTCGCCGCGCAGCACCGCGGTCGGCACGCGCTCCGCGACCCCGGCGACGAGCGCCTGCCGGAGCGGCGTGAGGTCCGGGTGGGGCGCCGACGCGGCGACGCCGAACGCCGCGGCCGCCGCCGCGTCCTGCGTCCCGGACCGGACCTGTCGCTGCTGCCCACCACCGTGGAGGAGCGGCTCGACCACGGCGGTCCGCGACAGGACGAGCGCACCGATCCCGACGGGGCCGCCGATCTTGTGCGCCGAGACGCTCATGGCGTCGACACCGCTGCTGTGGAAGTCGACGGGCACCTGGCCGAACGCCGAGACCGCGTCACAGTGGACGGGCACGCCCGCCGCGTGCGCCAGGCGGACGACGTCGGCCACGGGCTGGATCGTGCCGACCTCGTTGTTGGCCCACAGGAACGTGACCAGGGCGACGTCCGCGGGATCGGCGAGCGCCGCCTCCAGGGCGACGAGGTCGAGGCGACCCCGCTCGTCGAGCGGGACCACGTCGACGACCGCGCCCTCGTGCCGGGCGAGCCACTCGACGGTGTCGACGGTCGCGTGGTGCTCCCCGGCGGGTACCACGACGCGTGGTCGACGGGCGTCGCGCTGCCGGGCCCAGTACAGGCCCTTGACGCCGAGGTTGACGCTCTCCGTGCCACCGGAGGTGAAGACGACCTCGACCGGATCGGCGCCGAGCGAGCGAGCGACCCGTTCCCGGCCCGTCTCGAGCGTCGTGCGCGCCCCCTGGCCCGCGCTGTGGATGGACGCGGGATTGCCGACCACCGACAGCGCACGCGTGTACTCGGCGAGCGCGGCGGGCAGCATCGGCGTCGTCGCAGCGTGGTCGAGGTAGACCGGCACGGTGCCTCCCGGGTGGTGCGTCCTCGCGCCCCCGGCCGTGGGCGCCTCCACAGGGTACGCCGGTCGCTCGCTAGCCTTGATCGGGTGCAGACCGTCGACATCGTGCCCGAGCCGGGGCTCCGTCCCGACGCTGACGGCGCGTCGTTCGCCGTCCGTTCCGCCACCGCGACCGCGGTGACCCTCGTGGTCGACGCCTCCGCGTCCCACGGTCCGATCCACGTCCCCCTGCAGCGCGACGGCGACGTCTGGACCGGCCGCGCCGACGGCGCCCGTGTGGGCGACACGTACCACCTGCTCGCGGACGGACCACGGGGTGCCCGTGACGACTTCGACCCCCTCCGTCCGCTGCTCGACCCGTACGCGCGCGGGATCGAGCCGGCCGGCGACGGCTGGACCTCGGTCGTGGTGGACGAGGGCTTCGACTGGGGCGGCGTGCCGAAGCCGGGCACGCCCATCGACCGGACCGTCCTGTACGAGGCACACGTCCGCACCCTGACCGCCGGCAACCCGGCCCTGCCCGAACACCTGCGCGGCACCTACGCGGGACTGGCGCACGAGAGCACGATCGCCCACCTCCGGCGGCTCGGGGTGACCGCGGTGGAGCTCCTGCCCGTGCACGCCTTCCGCTCCGAGGAGTGGCTCCGGCGAGCCGGGCGCGAGAACGCCTGGGGGTACAACACGCTCGGGTTCCACGCCCCGCACGCGCCCTACGCCTCGGCGAGCGCCCGGGCGGCCGGGGCGACCGCGGTGCTGCGCGAGTTCAAGGGCATGGTCCGGCTCCTGCACGAAGCCGGCATCGAGGTCGTGCTCGACGTCGTCTACAACCACACGGCGGAAGAGGGCCTCGGCGGCCCGACGTCCGGACTGCGCGGGCTCGACGGGGCGACGGCGTACCGCTGGGCGGAGGAACCAGCGGCGGGCGCGGAGCGGTACTTCGACACCTCCGGATGCGGCAACACCCTGGACACCTCCCAGCCGGCGATCGCCGACCTCGTCGTCGACAGCCTGCGGTACTGGGCACGCGAGGTCCAGGTCGACGGGTTCCGGTTCGACCTCATGGCGGCCCTGGCACGGGACGCCCACCATCGGTTCGACCCGGCACACCCGCTCCTGCAACGCCTGCGCGACGACCCGCTCCTGCAGGACGTCAAGCTCATCGCCGAGCCCTGGGACGTGGGGCCGGACGGTTGGCGGACGGGTTCCTTCGGGCCGCGCATCGCCGAGTGGAACGACGGCTTCCGCGACACGGTGCGGCAGTTCT
Organism: Curtobacterium sp. MCBD17_013; assembly: GCF_003234565.1. Classification (GTDB taxonomy): domain Bacteria; phylum Actinomycetota; class Actinomycetes; order Actinomycetales; family Microbacteriaceae; genus Curtobacterium. Next base: position 383,801 of record NZ_QKTU01000002.1, read on the forward strand.
GGCTCACCGACATCGCCCGGGAGCGCCGCGACGGCAGCCCGATGACGGGCATCGGTGCCCTCGCGGGTGTGCTCGCCGGGTCCCGTCACGTCTTCGGCGCGGACCGTGGCCCCACGGCGGCGGTGAACTTCGTCACGGCGCACGACGGCTTCACGATGCGTGACCTCGTGTCGTACGACCACAAGCACAACGAGGTGAACGGCGAGGACAACCGCGACGGCACGGACGACAACCGCTCGTTCAACCACGGCGTGGAGGGGCCGACCGACGACCGCGGGGTCCGTGCCGCACGGCAACGGTCCCTCCGGAACCTCATGGGCACGCTGCTGCTGTCCGCGGGCGTGCCGATGATCACCGCCGGCGACGAACGAGGTCGGACCCAGCACGGCAACAACAACCCGTACGCGATCACGGACGCGTCGATGTGGGTCGACTGGAGCCCGGACCCGGACGTCGAGTGGATGGTCGAGCAGACCGCGGCCCTCGTGCGTCTCCGGGCGGCGCACCCGGCCCTCCGGCCGTCGCGCTTCGGCACCGACGGCGCCGACACGCCCTCGGCGACCAGGATGACCTGGTACGCGACCGACGGCACCCCGATGACGGACGACCGATGGGACGAGCCGACGCACCGGGCGCTGCAGTACTTCGCCGAGTCGACGCCCGAGGACGAACCCGACGACCGCGTGCTCGTGATCGTCCACGGCAGTGGACGCACCCGCGACATGACCCTCCCGGCGCACGGCGACGTCGGCGCCTACCGCCTGGTCTGGTCGAGCGAGAAGCACCGCGACCACGAGCGGCACCGGTCCGTCGGCGCGGTGTTCACCGCCTACGGACCGGGCATCCACGTGTTCGAGATCGTCTGAGCGTCGCCCGCGCCAGGGCCCGCGGCGGACCCGCCCGCGGTCCTCCGAGTACGGTCGAACCGTGGCCACTGCAGACCGACCCGTCATCGGGCGCATCCCCATCACCGCGATCGAACCCTCGACGCCGAACGGCTTCCCGAGCAAGGCGTTCGACTCCGAGGTCGTCACCTTCGCCGCGACCGTGTTCCGAGAGGGCCACGGCGTCATCGGGGCGGACCTCGTGCTCGAGCGCCCCGACGGCGCCGTCCGGGCGGTGCCGATGGCACTCGTCGGCGAGGGCACCGACCGCTACGCCGCGACCGTGCAGGTCGACTCGGTCGGTCTCTGGACCTGGCACGTCGAGTCCTACGCCGACGACTGGGCGACGTGGATCCACGCGGCACGGCTGAAGATCGCCGCGGGCGTCGACACCGAGGCGACCCTGCTGGACGGCGCGGTGCTGCTCGACCGACTCGCCGACGAGGCCGAGTCGACCGCGGCCGCCGACGCGGCCGCCGTGATGCGCGACACGCAACACTCCCCCGCCGCACGCCTGGCCGCCGCCGACGACCCGCGCGTGACCGCCGCGCTCGTGGACGCACCGCTCACCTCGCTCCGCACGACCTCCGCGACGCAGGAGCTCGACGTCGAGCGCACCCGCGCCGGCGTCGGGGCCTGGTACGAGTTCTTCCCGCGCAGCGAGGGCGCGCGCCGACAGGCCGACGGCACATGGCGGAGCGGGACGTTCCGCACGGCCGCGCGCCGCCTCCCGGGTGTGGCGCGCATGGGGTTCGACGTGATCTACCTCCCCCCGATCCACCCGATCGGCGTCACCGCACGCAAGGGGCCGAACAACACGCTGCACGCCGGCCCGGCGGACCCGGGCAGCCCCTGGGCGATCGGCAGCGCCGACGGCGGACACGACGCGATCCACCCCGACCTCGGCAACGAGGAGGACTTCCGCTCCTTCGTGGAGACGGCGAAGAACACGGGCATGGAGGTCGCGCTCGACTTCGCGCTCCAGTGCTCGCCGGACCACCCGTGGGTCACCGAGCACCCCGACTGGTTCACGCAGCGCGCCGACGGCTCGATCGCGACCGCGGAGAACCCGCCGAAGCGCTACCAGGACATCTACCCGATCCAGTTCGACACCGACCCCGAGGGGATCGTCACCGAGGTCCTCCGTGTCCTCCGGCACTGGATCTCGTTCGGCGTCGGCATCTTCCGCGTCGACAACCCGCACACGAAGCCGCTGTGGTTCTGGGAGCGCGTGATCCGCGAGATCCGCACGGAGAACCCGGAGATCGTGTTCCTCGCCGAGGCGTTCACGCGTCCGCCGATGATGCGCGCGCTCGCCGAGGCCGGGTTCACGCAGTCCTACACGTACTTCACGTGGCGGAACACCAAGGAGGAGATCGAGTCCTACCTGGACGAGCTCGCGCACGAGACGAGCGCCTACCTCCGGCCGAACCTGTTCGTGAACACCCCGGACATCCTCTCGGAGTACCTGCAGTTCGGCGGGCGCGCGGGCTACAAGGTGCGGGCCGCGCTCGCGGCGACGGGTGCCGCCACCTGGGGTATGTACGCCGGCTACGAGCTGTTCGAGGACGTCGCCCGGCCGGGCAGCGAGGAGAACATCGACAACGAGAAGTACGAGTACAAGCCCCGGGACTTCGGTGCCGCCGAGGCCGCCGGAGCATCGCTCGCGCCGTACGTGACGATGCTCAACCGCTTCCGGTCCGCCCACCCCGCGCTGCGTCAGCTCCGCAACCTGCACGTGCACCACACCGACAACGACGGGATCGTCGCCTACTCGAAGCACCTGCCCGGCACGTACACCCGGTCGGGCCGCTCGGACACCGTCATCGTCGTCGCGAACGTCGACCCGCACTCGGCCCGCGAGGCGACCGTGTTCCTCGACCTCGCCGCGCTCGGGCTCCCGACCGACGGGCTGTTCGACGTGCGCGACGTCGTCACCGGCGCCCGCTGGACCTGGGGCGCCGCCAACTACGTGCGCCTGGACGCCTTCCAGGAACCCGTGCACCTGCTCGTCGTGGAGGGACCACACCGATGACCGAGACCACCGAACCCACGCGCGAGCCCGACGAGGGCCGCCCCGCACGGCGTTCGACCTTCGTCCCGACGGCGTCGGCGCCCCGTGACGAACCGAACACGTCCGCGCCCGGCGAGGACCTGCCCGGCGCGCCCGCGACGGCCGCCGAGGCCCCGGACCGCTCCGTCGCCGAGGCCGACACGCTCGCCGGCCGCGGGGCGAGTGCCCCGGCCACGACCGACGACACGGACGCCGCGGCCACGGCGACCGACGCACCCGTCCCCGCGGGCGCGACGACGCCGGGTGCGACCAGGACGGACACCGGGGTCGAGCCGACGGGCGCGGGCACGGCCTCCCGGCCGACCGACACCGATGTCGACACCGACGCCGCCGCAGCGAGGACCGATGTCGCACCGGCCGCGGAGCCGGCCCCCGGCCCCGTCGATGAGTGGCTCCTGCAGCAGGTCGCCGAGGGCCGATGGTCGCAGCCCCACGACGTCCTCGGCCCGCACCCGGTCGACGGCGGTACGAGTGTGCGCGTCGTGCGTCACCTCGCGAACGCCGTCACGCTCGTGCTCCCCGACGGCACGGCCGCGCCCCTGCACCACGAGGGGTTCGGGGTCTGGGCCGGTGCCCTGCCCGGCACCGTGACGGGCTACCGCGTCGAGGCCGAGTACGACGACGAGACGTGGACGAGCGACGACGCCTACCGCTTCGCCCCGACCCTCGGTGACGTCGACCTGCACCTGTTCGCCGAGGGCCGCCACGAGCAGCTCTGGCACCTCATGGGTGCGCACCTCCGGTCGATCGACGGCGTCGAGGGCGTCTCGTTCGCGGTGTGGGCGCCTCGTGCCACGGCGGTGCGGGTGATCGGTGACTTCGAGGGCTGGTCCGGTCGGACCACCTCGATGCGCAAGCTCGGCGGTCTGGGCGTGTGGGAGCTGTTCGTCCCCGGCGCGAAGGACGGCCAACGGTACAAGTTCCAGATCCTGACCGACGGCGGCTGGGTGGAGCGAGCCGACCCGTTCGCGCGCCGGACCGAGGTCCCGCCGCTCACCGCGAGCGTCATCACCCGCGCCACCCACGAGTGGAGCGACGGCGATCGCGCCTGGATGGAACGGCGGGCTCGGACGAGCACGCACGACCACCCGATGAGCGTCTACGAGGTCCACCTCGGGTCCTGGCGCCCCGGCCTGTCGTACCGCGAGGTCGCGGACGACCTCATCGGGCACGTGCAGCACCTCGGGTTCACGCACGTCGAGTTCCTGCCGCTCGCGGAGCACCCCTTCGGCGGTTCGTGGGGCTACCAGGTCACCGGCTACTACGCCCCGACCGCTCGGTTCGGCAGCCCCGACGACCTCCGCTACCTCATCGACCGTCTGCACGAAGCCGGCATCGGCGTCATCATGGACTGGGTGCCGGGACACTTCCCGAAGGACGAGTGGGCGCTCGCCAAGTTCGACGGCTACGCGCTGTTCGAGCACCCGGACCCCCGGCGCGGCGAGCAGCTCGACTGGGGCACGTACGTGTTCGACTTCGGTCAGCCGCAGGTCCGGAACTTCCTCGTCGCGAACGCCCTGTACTGGCTCGAGGAGTTCCACATCGACGGTCTCCGCGTCGACGCCGTCGCCTCGATCCTCTACCTCGACTACTCGCGCACCGAGTGGCTGCCGAACAAGTACGGCGGACGCGAGTACCTCGAGGCGATCTCGTTCCTGCAGGAGACGAACGCGACGGCCTACAAGCGCTACCCGGGCATCGTCATGATCGCCGAGGAGTCCACCTCGTGGCCCGGCGTCACCCGTCCCACGAGCGAGGGCGGCCTCGGGTTCGGGCAGAAGTGGAACATGGGCTGGATGCACGACTCGCTCGAGTACATCCACCGCGAGCCCGTGTACCGCTCGTACCACCACGACGAGATCACGTTCTCGTTCGTCTACGCGTTCAGCGAGCAGTTCACGCTGCCGATCAGCCACGACGAGGTCGTGTACGGCAAGGGCTCGCTGTACGGCAAGATGCCCGGCGACCAGTGGCAGCGCCTGGCGAACGTCCGCGCGTACCTGTCGTTCATGTGGGCCCACCCCGGCAAGCAGCTGCTGTTCATGGGGCAGGAGTTCGCGCAGCCGAGCGAGTGGAACGAGGCCGGCGGACTCGACTGGTGGCTCCTCGACGACCCGGGACACCGCGGCGTGCAGGACCTCGTGGCGGAGCTGAACCGCGTGTACGTCGCGAGTCCGGCACTGTGGACCCACGACGACTCCCCGGAGGGGTTCGAGTGGCTCGAGGGTGGCGACGCCGAACACTCGACCATCGGTTTCATCCGGAAGGCCGGAGACGAGCGGATCGCCGTGTTCACGAACTTCTCGGGCGTCCCGGTCGAGCGTCGGTTCGGGCTGCCCGAGGCGGGCGTCTGGCGCGAGGTCCTCAACACCGACGCCACCGCGTTCGGCGGCTCCGGGGTGGGCAACATGGGCGCCGTCACCGCCGAGGACCAGCCCTGGGCCGGTCGTCCGGCGTCGGCTGACCTCGTGGTCCCGCCGCTCGGGTCGGTCTGGCTCCGACTGGAGCGGTGAGCGATCACCGCGCCGCACGCGCGCGGTGACGAACGGAACGGCCGGGAGGCGTGCCTCCCGGCCGTTCCGTTCGTCCTGCGTCCGTTGGGGGCGCGCCACGAGCCGGTGCCGGCCGGGCTCGTCGGACTCAGTAGAGCAGCGTCGCGAGCCGACGGCGTGCCGCCACGACGCGTGGGTCGTCGGCGCCGACGAGCTCGAAGTACTCCACGAGCCGCGCGCGGACGGCCTCGCGCTCCGCGCCGTGCACGGTCGGGAACACGTCGAGGAGGCGCCCGAAGGCGTCCTCGACGTGCCCGCCGCTGATGTCGAGGTCGGCGACGCCGAGCTGGGCAGCCGGATCCGTCGGTGCTGCGGCCGCTGCGGCACGGAGCTCGTCGGCGGTCGCGCCCTGCAGCCGGTCGAGGAGCGACACCTGCGCCAGCCCCGCCACGGCCATGCGGTCGTGCGGGTCCTGCGCGATCGCGGTGCGGTACTCGGCGATCGCCGTCGTGTAGTCACCCTGCTCGATCGCGTCGTACGCGGCCTGGTGGTGCGGCGGCAGCGGCTCCGGTTCGGGCTCGGCGGCGGCGTCGGCGTCGGCGTCGGGGGCGCCGTCGGCCACCTGCACGCGTCCGGCGATCCCGTTCTGCGCGGCGGCCTGGAGCACCTGCTCGATGACGTCGCGGACCTCGGCCTCGGGCAGGGCGCCGACGAACAGCCCGAGCGGACGACCACCGATCACGGCGGCGACCGTCGGGATCGACTGTGCCTGGAACGCCTGCGTGAGCTGGGGGTTCGCGTCGACGTCGACCTTGGCGAGGACGATGCGCCCGTCGTACTCCTGCGCGAGGCGCTCGAGCACCGGCGACAGCTGCTTGCACGGCCCGCACCACTCGGCCCAGAGGTCGACGATCACGGGGACCTGCATGGACAGCTCGATGACGTCCTGGAACGTCTGGTCCGTCACGTCGACGACCAGCGAGGGCACCACGAGGGCGTCCGAGACCCCGGCGGCTGCGCCTCCGGGCCCGCCGGGGGCGGCAGCAGCCGCGGACGCCGGAGCCGGAGCCGGCGGCGATGCAGTGCCGCGGTTCACGAGGGACGACAGGTCGACCGCGCCACGGAGACCGGCGGGGGTCGGGGGGATGTTGCTCATTGCACCTCACTCGCTGCGATCAGGCCCTGCGTGAACCCGAGCAGTTCTATCTTGGCCTTGGATCCGACCGGCGGCACCGAGAACAGCACCTGCACGCCGTAGGTCGCGCTGATCCCCTTCGTGCTCGACCCGACCTTCGAGAGCGCCTTCACCGCTCCCTCCGTGTTCAGCGTCGCGCCCGACTGGGTCGGGGTCACCTTCTCGATCTCGTCGAGGCTCGTGGAGACGAGCGCGCCGGCGCCGTTCGTCGCGAGCGCGATGCTCGAGTCGGCCGACGGGACCTCGGACGAGTACGCGATCTTCGCGGTCGAGGACAGGCTCTTCGCCTTCTGGTCCTTGTAGGACTTGCCGATCTTCTGGCGGAGCTCGTCGCCCTCGGACGAGAAGACGTCGGCGTACTCGCTCGCCGTGTCGTTCGCGAGGATGTCCGCGTAGGCGGAGGCCACCTGCCCGGGCGGCAGGGTCAGCAGCTTGACGTCCGGCGAGAGCTGCGCGGCACCAGTGGTGACGGGCGCGACCGACGGGAGCTTCGCGTCCGCCTCGAGCGAGACGTCGTACTCGACCTTGTACTGCGCCCGCGGCGACGCCTGCACCAGCGTCAGGGCCTGCGGAGCGACGTCCTTCTGCTGCTGCGATCCCGTCAGCACGACGAACACCGAACGCGGCCAGGTGTCGGTCTGCTGCGGCAGGGCGACCGAGATGCCCGACGACGGGATCGTCGGCGGGGCGTCGACGTCGGTGTCGCTCCCCCGGATCGTGTAGTTCGCCTTGCGCAGGTCGAGCGCGGACCCGGTGAAGCGCTCCGCGGCCGTGGTGGCGTTCCGCGAGCTGTCCGCCTGCGCCGCGACCGCGGCGACGCGCGCCACGATGCGGCGGATCTGCGGGAGCGTCGCCGCCGTGGGCTCGGCGGCCGCGGCCGGGCCCGCCGTCGCGGTGACGGTCGGCGTCGGCGTCGGCGTACCGGAGGTCCCGTGCGGCCAGTACTCCGACGAACACCCCGCGAGGGCGAGTGTCGTCAGCGCGACGACCGGCGCGACCGCGACCATGCGGCGGCCGCGGCGTGGACGCGGCGGGACCTGCGCGCCCGCGGCGACCGCGCGACGGCGCGAGACCCGTGCGCGCGGCGGCCGGGTGCCACCGCTGCGCCGGCGGGGTCCGCGCAGCCGCCGCTGGTGGATGATGGCCCAGATGTAGAGCGCGATGCCGAGCGCGACGAAGAACCCGCCCGCCGTCATCAGAGGGCCGACGAGTGGTGTGGCGGTGTCCCGCGGCCAGGTGACCGAGAGGTGCGCGGGGGCCGGGTCCGACCCGTTCGACACGATGACGAGCGCGGTGTCCGCCGGCAGGTCGACGGTGAAGTCGAGGGTGTGCCCCTCGTACTCGCCGTACCAGAGGTCACTGCCCTTCGGCGACGGGACGTGTCGCTGCGTGCCCGAGACGCGGTCCCGGAGCGATGTGGTCTCGGCGTCGTAGCGGATGGTGTTGTGCCGGGCCTTCCCGACCCAGGCCATCACGTCGGCGGTGCGCCCGTAGGCCGCGAACGCGGTGCCCGTGCCCCCGGAGACGCGGACGCGCTGGTGGCCCGCGTTCGCGATCAGCGTCCGACCCGGGATCACCGTCACCGGAGCGTCGCCCGTCGTGGTCGTCGACGCCACGGTCGAGGAGGGCGGCGCGAACACCGTCCGCTGCCCGACCCCGAGGCCGACGAGCACGACGCCGATGACGAAGCTGATGATCGCCAGGACGAAACGCACGTGTACTCTCCCTCCGCGCCGGGGTGGGTTGCGGCGCGACGCCCCCACGACATCGGACGCGGGGTCCCGCTTCGGATGGCGGGCGCCACGCTCCCGGGGGCCGCGCCGGAGCACGCCGCACGGGCGCGCGGAACGACGGTCCAGGATAGCCAACGAGCCTGGGAGGCGCATCTTCCCGGCGGCCGGTGTGGACCGGCGGACGATGCCCGCATGACCGTCGTGCGCTCCCGCCGTGCTCGCCGGACCCACCACTACAATCGACCCCGGGCGGAGCCGCCTCGACGAGTGACATCAGGAGCGACACGTGGCGTACGACGAAGCAGAGTTCGGTTCGGAGCTCCGGGGCTACCGGCGGGACGACGTCGATCGCGCACTCGGTGAGCTGCGCCGTGAGCTCATCAAGTCGAACAACGACCGTGCCGAGGCCGCCAAGGAGATCCGCCTGCTGCAGGCCCGGGTCGACGACCTGCAGTCCGAGCTCGACGAGGCCGGCACGCCGACGTACAGCGGGCTCGGCACCCGGCTCGAGAACACCCTGCGCGTCGCCGAGGAACAGGCGACCCGCCTCATCAGCCAGGCCGACATCGACGCCGAACGGCTCCGTGCGACGAGCAGGACGGAGGCCGCCCGCCTCGTCGCGGACGCCCAGCGCGAGGCGACCGACACCCTCGAGGACGCCCGGGCCCGCGCGACGAGCGACGTGGCCCGAGCACGCGCCGAGGCCGCGGACACGATCGAACGCGCCCGGTCCGAGGCCGGATTGCTGCTCCAGGACGCCCGGAACGAGGCCTCGGCCACGCGCGGCGCCGCGGTCACCGAAGCCGCCGAGACCCGCTCCGTCGCCGTCCGCGAGACCGCTGCGCTCCGTGCGCAGGTCGAGCGCGAGGTCGCCGAACTGCGCGAGGTCGCCCAGCGCGAGGCCGCAGCGGCGCGCGAGGCCGCCGCGGCGCTCGACCGCGAGACCGAACACCGCCGTGGTGTGTTCGAGGCCGAGCACGAGCGACGCACCGCCGAGCTCGAACGCGCGATGCGCGAGGGCCACGAGACACTCGACCACGAACTGCGGAGCGGCCGCGAGTCCTGGGCCAGGGAGCTCCAGGCAGGTCGCGACGCCCTGGCGCTCGAGCTCGAGACCGGACGCGCGCAGCTCGAGGACGAGGTCGCCAGTCGGCTCGAGGCCGTCGACGCGGAACTCGCCAAGCGCCGTGACGACACCGAGGCCGGGCTGGCCGCCGAGCGTGCGGCGTGGGAGCACGAGGCCGTCCGCGCTCGGACGGACCTCGAGCAGGAGCTCAGCGCGGCCCGTGCCCGGTCGGACCAGGAACTGGCCGCGGCGCGCAGCGACCTCGACCACGAGATCGAGTCGGCGCGTGCCGCGATCGCGGTCGACACCGAGCAGACGCGCCTCGAGAACGAGCGCCTGGTGGAGGAGACCGCCGAGCGGATCGCGCGCGAGACCGCCGACCACCAGGCCCGGATCGCGCGGGAGCGGGCCGCTGCGGAGGACGCGGCGGAGCGGGCCGCTGCGGCACACGAGCACGAACTCGCCGAGCGCTCGGCACGGGAGCACGCCGCGCTCGACACCGAGATCGGCGAGCGGCGCACCGCCGAGATCGGCGCACTGCTCGCCGAGCGGGACGCACTCCGCGAGCAGATCGACGTCGCCCGAGCCGACCTGGACCGTGAGGTCGACGAGATGCGCGCCGCCCTCGCCCGCGAGCGCGAGGACGCCCGCGCCGCCCTCGAGTCCGAGCTCGCCGGTCGCCGCGACGAAGCCGAGCAGGACTACCTGCAGAAGCACCAGGACACCGTCGCGGAGACCCAGAAGTACCTCGACGAGGCGAACCTGCAGCTCGCCGAGGCCGTCCGACGCGCCCACGACGCCCGAGCGGAGGCCGACCGGCTCGACCGCGAGTCGCAGGACGCCGCTCGCGCGCGCGAGGACCGCGCGGCCGAGCGTGCGGACGAGACCCTCCGCGACGCCCAGGAGCGCGCCCGCACGCTCGTCGCCGAGGCCGAGGAGCGGACCGCTCGCCTGGTCGCCGACGCGGAGGACCGCCTCGCCGCCATCCGCATGGAGCGCGAGGCGGTGGCCGGGTACCTCGAGAACCTCCGCGGAGCGCTGACGCACGCGGTCGAGGTCCAGCGGGACTGAGCACGAGCCACGGCAGCGCCGCGCCGGCTCCCTCCGACGGCGGGGCGTCCGCCTCAGTCCGCGACCGGCCAGGTGGTCGGCAGCGGCGCGGATCCCGGCACGACCAGGTCGGCGATGGCGTCGAGCACGACCCGGACGGCCCGCTCCCCCACCCAGAGGTGCTTCGCCCCGGCGACGGGGACGACGCGAACGGCCGGCGCGATCGCGAAGCGACGGGCTGCCTCGTCGGGGCGCAAGAAGTCGTCGTGTTCCGGCACGAACGCGACGACGGGGACCTCGAGGTCGCGCCATCGCGCCAGGACGTCGTCGGTCGTGCGGTGGAGGGGCGGCGACAACAACACCACGCCCGCGACCGCACCGGACCGGACGTGTTCGATGCCGTGCTGCAGGACGACCTCGGTCCCGAAGGACCACCCGACGAGCCACGGCGCCGGGAGCCCGCGGTCACGGACCTCCGCCACAGCCGCACGGAGGTCGAACCCCTCGGTGACGCCGTCCCCGAAGGCGCCCTCGGACGTTCCCCGCGGCGACGACACCGAGCGGAAGTTGAAGCGGAGCACCGCGATGGCGGCGAGGGCCGGGAGGCGCGCGGCGGCTTTCCGGAACACGTGGGAGTCCATGAACCCGCCCGCCGTCGGCAGGGGGTGCAGCGTCACGATCGTCCCGGCGGCGGGCCGTCCCTCCGGCTCGGCCAGTTCGCCGACGAGCACGAGGTGGTCGTCGGTGACGAGATCGACCTCCGTGCGCAGCGCGGGCAGCACGACGTCGCTCCGGATCTCGGTGACGCGGTCGTCCGGGGCCGTACTCACGCGATCCTCCAGCAGTGGACGTGCCAGTGCCGACGACTGGCGAGGTCGGCGGCGTCACCGAGGACGCCGTCCTGCCGCCACACCACGAGGTGTGCGACACCGGGCTCGATCGTCCCCCCGCACCCCGGACACACGTATGCCTTCTGTGCGGAGGACGCACTGATCGGTTGCACCGTGAACGTCCTGCCGCGCCGCGACTCGGTGCGCGCCCAACCGGTCAGGAGGCGGTCGAGACCGGACTCCTCATCGGGATCCGCGCGCCCACGTCGCCGGGGCCGGTTGCTCCGCGGCACGCCAGGCGCCGATCAATACCAGTTGAAGGCGTTGCTGTGCGCCCAGGCCGCGCACGGCGTCCCGTACGAGCCCTGGATGTACCCGAGCCCCCACGCGATCTGCGTCGCCGGGTTGGTCTGCCAGTCGGCCCCGACGCTCGCCATCTTGCTGCCCGGCAGCGCCTGCGGGATGCCGTACGCACCCGAGGGGTTGTACGCGTAGACGTTCCAGCTGGACTCACGGGTCCAGAGCGACACGAGGCAGTTGTACTGGTCCGTGCCCCAGCCCTTGGCGGTGACCTGCGTCAGCGCGATCGCCTTGGCGCTGCCCGGGTCCGGCGTACCCGCGGCAGGTGCGGCGTCGCTCGCGGTCGACGCGGCGTTCGAAGCGGTCGAAGTCGACGCTGCTGCGGCGGTCGTCGTCGTGGTCGTCGTCGGCGCGGTCACCTTCGGCGTCACGACCACGGGCTTCGTCACCTGGTAACCGTCGCGCGTGACGACGACGTTCTGGTACGTGCCGTGCGCCGTGAACTGCTGCGCGGGCGCCGAGGGCAGCGTCGGCGCGAGGACCGCCGCGGACGCGTACGAGCCGGACAGTGGATTGACCAGTGAGCCGCCGACGAACCCGAACACCGCGAAGAACGACAGCGCGGGGATGGTCGCGCGACGACGGAGGAACGCGGTCACGCCGACGGCACGCTCCGGACGCTTCGGCGGAGCCACCGGAGCGCGCCGCACCCGGACGACGCGGGCGGCGACGTCACGCTGCGCGGTCAGGGCCGACTCGGCGGCGGTCGTCGCGTGCAGCGCCGCCTCGCCCCGAGCGATGGGTGCCGAGACCCGGTTGTCGGCGACCGAGACCGGCGTCGGCAGCGCGGGAGTGGCCTCCCGGGCCGCCACGCGACGGGCCGCGGGCCGCTCGGCGCGAGGCCGCCCGAGGGCTGCCCGACGTTCGCCGATGACGGAGCTGGACCTGCCCTGGTCGACGGTGTCCTGCTGGAAGGACTCGTTCTGACGGGGGGTCCGGACGGATCGTGGTTCTGCGGTGTGCCTGCCCATGAGTCCGTCCAGGGTAACGGATGGATCACGGAATGCGAAGCACTGACTCACCGAACGGCGAGCATGACCTCCACCACGGCGTCGAGCACCGCGTCGACCTGGCCCTCGCGGTACCCACCGTGCTTGGGCCGGAACACCACCGATCGCACCTCGGTGAGGCTCAGGGGCTTGCCGTCGTGGAAGTACCCGCGCAGTCGGGCGGCGAAGGTGTCCACGTCCTTCGGGTGGTAGCCGACCGTCAGGAAGCCGACCCGTTGGAACCGCTGGCCGTCCGGGCGGTCGAGGCGCGCCACCACGTCGGACGCCTTGGCGCGGGCCTCGGCGTACCACGCCTTCTGTCCGTGACGGCTCAGCTCCGCCTCGCGCTCCCGAGCCGCGAAGGCGTCCTCGAGCCGCTCGAGCGCCGCGTCGACGTGCTGCGTCGAGTACCCGCCCTTGCGCATGCTGAAGGCGGTCGCGCGGATCTTGTCCGAGGCGACGTGGCCGTCGGCGCCGTCGTCCGTGTAGGCCCGCCGCGCGTCCTCGAGGAACCGGTCGACCTCGTCGACGTCGTAGCCGAGGGTCGAACGGTCCACGGTCGGGAATGTCGAAGCCACGGCGACATCATGCCATCACCGCCCATGCGAGCAGCACCGCGCCGTCGGCTCGGCTCGCGCCTCAGTGCACCACGAGGTACAGGACGTACGCGACCGCCGCCGACGGGAGCACGCTGTCGATGCGGTCGAGCAGGCCACCGTGCCCCGGCAGGAAGGTCGAGATGTCCTTGATGCCGAGGTCGCGCTTGATCATCGACTCGGTGAGGTCCCCGATGGTCGCCGAGGCCGTGATCGCGACACCGAGGACGACGCCGAACCACCAGGGCTCGTCGAGGAGCAGCACGGACACGATCACGCCCGCGATCATGCTGGCCAGCAACGACCCGCCGAAGCCCTCCCACGTCTTCTTCGGACTGATCCTCGGCGCCATCGGGTGCTTGCCGAACGACAGACCACTCGCGTAGGCGCCCGTGTCGACGGACACCACGACGATGAGGAACGCCATGGTCCACCACTGGCCGTGTGGCAGCGCGGTGAGGAGCACCGCACATCCGGCGAGCAGTGCGACGTACACCTGGACGAACAGACCCGCCATGAGGTCGAGGACCACACTGTTCGCCGCCAGGCGCGGTCGGGTGGCAGCGAGCTCGACCAGGCGCCACACCGTGATGAGCACGATCCCGGCGATGAGTTCGAGGAGCGCGGCGCGCGGCCCCCCGAAGAAGGCGATCGGGGCGATGGCGACGCCGGTGAGGACACTCGGGATCCGGGGGACGTCACGGCCACCGGCGCGCATGGCCGTCGCGAGCTCGTAGACCGCGACACCGACCAGGAACGCGCCGACGAGGATGAACAGCGCCTTCCAGATGACGAGGCTGCCGACCATCACCAGGCCGAACACGACTCCGATGCCGATCGCCGCGGGCAGGTTGCGTCCGGTGCGCGCGGTCAGCTGTTCGTTCCGGGCCTCGATCTCAGCACGGCGCTGCCGCAGCTGCGTCTCGAAGTCGGTCCGCGCCGACCGTGCGCGCGCGTCGAGGTCGGCGCGGAGCCGCCGCGCGGTGGAAGTGGGCCGGGTCGCGCGATCGTGTTCGCCCGACTCGGGGCGGGGGTCCCCCTGCGACTGCTCCATCAGACCTCGAGGAGTTCCGCTTCCTTCTTCTTGAGCGCGTCGTCGATCTGGTCGACGTAGCGCTTCGTGAGGGCCTCGAGCTCCTTGTCGGCGCGCGAGATCTCGTCGTCCGAGATCTCGCCCTTCAGCGCGTCGAGGTCGTCCTTCGCGCGACGGCGGATGTTCCGGATGACCACCTTGTGGTCCTCGCCCTTGCCCCGGACGATCTTGACGAACTCCTTGCGGCGGTCCTGCGTCAGCTCCGGGATCGTGACCCGGACGATCTCGCCGTCATTCGACGGGCTCGCGCCGAGGTTCGGGAACGTCGCGATCGCGCGCTCGATCTCCTTGAGCGCGGTCTTGTCGTACGGCGTGACGATGAGGGTGCGCGCCTCGGGCGTCTGCAACGACGCGAGCTGCGCGAGCGGCGTCGGCGAACCGTAGTAGTCGACCGGGATCTTCTGGAACAACGCCGCGTTGATGCGGCCGGTGCGGACGGTCGAGAAGTCGTCCTTGGCCACCTCGACGGCGCGCGTCATCTTCTCGGTCGCCTCGGTCAGGACATCACTGATCACGGTCGTTCTCCTTCGGTACGCGTCGAGTCTAGTCGCGCGGGGTCCGTCGACCGTCCGGGAGGCCCCGCGCGCCTCGACCTCGCAGGGCTCAGTTGCTGACGACGGTCCCGATGCGTGCGCCGCGGATGGCGGCGGCGACGTTGCCCTCGCCCTCCATCCCGAACACGTGCATGGGCATGCCGTTGTCCATGCAGAGACTGAAGGCGGTGGCGTCCACGACCTTGAGCCCGCGGACGAGGGCGTCCTGGTAAGTGACCCGCTCGAGCTTCTCGGCCGACGGGTCCTTCTTGGGGTCCGCCGAGTACACCCCGTCGACACCGTTCTTCGCGACGAGGACCTCGTTCGCGCCGATCTCGAGCGCACGCTGCGCGGCCACGGTGTCCGTCGAGAAGTACGGCAGCCCCGCGCCGGCACCGAAGATGACGACACGGCCCTTCTCGAGGTGCCGCTCCGCCCGGCGCGGGATGTAGGGCTCGGCCACCTGCGTCATCGCGATCGCCGACTGGACCCGCGTCGCGGCACCCGCCTGCTCGAGGAAGTCCTGGAGCGCCAGCGCGTTCATGACGGTCCCGAGCATGCCCATGTAGTCGGCGCGGCCGCGGTCCATGCCGCTCTGGCTGAGCTCGGCGCCGCGGAAGAAGTTCCCGCCGCCGACGACCACGGCGATCTCGACGTCGCGTGCTGCTTCGGCGATCTCGCCCGCCAGGCGGCTCACGACCGCGGGGCTCACACCGAGGGATCCGGCGCCGAACGCCTCTCCCGAGAGCTTCAGGAGGACGCGCCTGCGGCCGGTCTTCTCGTCGGTCATCGTTCGGTTCGCCCTTTCGTCGTCGTGCTGGAGGGAATCTATCGGAAGCGGACATGACGACGGGGTCCGGAACATGTCGTTCCGGACCCCGTCGGTGGTGGGTTACGCGCCGACCTTGACGCGGGCGAAGCCCTCGATGGTCAGACCGGCGTCCTGCGCGACCTTGGCCACGGAGACCTTCGAGTCCTTCGCGTAGCCCTGCTCGAGCAGCACGATCTCCTTGAAGAAGCCGTTCAGGCGGCCCTCGATGATCTTCGGGAGGGCGGCCTCCGGCTTGCCCTCGGCGCGCGTGGTCTCCTCGACGATCCCGCGCTCCTTCTCGACGGCCTCGGTCGGGACGTCCTCGCGCGTCAGGTACTTCGGGTCGGCGAACGCGATGTGCTGCGCGATCGACCGAGCCGTCTCGGCGTCGTCACCCGAGTAGGCGACGACGACGCCGACCTGCGGGGGCAGGTCCTGGCTGGTCTTGTGCAGGTAGATCGCGAAGTTCGTGCCGTCGACACGGGCGACCGTGCGGAGCTCGACCTTCTCGCCCATGAGCGCGGCGTTGTCGTTGATGTAGTCGCTGACCGTCTGGCCGTTGACCGTCGCCGCGTTGCCGGCCTCGACCGTGTCGGCACCGGCCTCGGCGACCGCGCCGAGGACCTCGGACGCGAGCGCGATGAAGCGGTCGTTCTTCGCGACGAAGTCGGTCTCGCTCGCGAGCTCGATGATCGTGGCGGCACCGGTGGTCTCGGTGGCGGCGACGAGGCCCGCGGTGGTCGCACGGCCTTCGCGCTTCGCGACACCCTTGAGGCCCTTGACCCGGAGGATCTCGATGGCCTTCTCGATGTCGCCGTCGGCCTCGACGAGCGCGTTCTTGCTGTCGAGCATGCCCGCGCCGAGGCGGTCACGCAGGGTCTTCACGTCAGCTGCGGTGAAGTTCGCCATGGTGGACGTCCTTTCTGGACTCGCGTGTGGTGATGAACGGGGAGGCGCCGGACGGCGCCTCCCCGGTGTGTCCTGTGCGGCTGGTGTTACTCGGCCGGGGTGGTCTCGGCGGCGGCAGCGGCCTCGGCCGTCGGCTCCGCGTTGACCGTCTCGAGCGGCTCGCCCAGCGGCTTCTCGGCGACCTGCGCGTCGGCGTCGTTCTCCTCGACCGTGGCGCCCTCGCCCTCGGTCTGGCCTGCGGCGGTGTTCGACCCGCCCTGCGCGAGGAGCTCCTGCTCCCACTCGGCCAGCGGCTCGACGGGCTCGTCCGACCCGCCCTGGTGGCGGACGGTCAGGCCCTCGGCGGCGGCGTCGGCGACGATGCGCGTCAGCAGACCGACCGAGCGGATCGCGTCGTCGTTGCCCGGGATCGGGTAGGTGATCTCATCGGGATCGCAGTTGGTGTCGAGGATGCCGATGACCGGGATGCCGAGCTTCTGCGCCTCGTCGATGGCGAGGTGCTCCTTCTTGGTGTCGACGACCCACAGGGCGCTCGGCGTGCGCGTGAGGTTGCGGATGCCACCGAGGGTCTTGTGCAGCTTGTCGAGCTCGCGCTTCTTGATGAGGAGCTCCTTCTTGGTGAAGCCCTTCGTCGTGTCGTCGAAGTCGATCTCCTCGAGCTCCTTCATGCGGGCGAGCCGCTTGGAGACCGTCTGGAAGTTCGTGAGGAGACCACCGAGCCAACGCTGGTTGACGTAGGGCTGGCCGACGCGCGTCGCCTGCTCGGCGATGGAGTTCTGCGCCTGCTTCTTGGTGCCGACGAAGAGGATCGTGCCGCCGTGGGCGACGGTCTCCTTGACGAAGTCGTAGGCGCGGTCGATGTAGGACAGCGACTGCTGCAGGTCGATGATGTGGATGCCCGAGCGCTCGGCGAGGATGAAACGCTTCACCTTCGGGTTCCACCGGCGGGTCTGGTGCCCGAAGTGCACGCCGCTGTCGAGCAGCTGGCGGATGGTGACGACGGCCATTGCCGTTCTCCTTTTCCGGCGCACGGCACGGCCGCGCGCTGATGTTGCGGTTTGTCGACCACGACCGGCGGTCGGGTCCCTGGTGCCCGGCGCACGACCGCCGCGACGCCGGAGAGGACCAGCGGGCGGACCGATGGGCGTGGAGGCCGATGGGCACGCGAAGTCAGCGCTCAGCGCGCTGCTGCACTCAGGATAGCACCAGCCGGTCGCGCCGCAGGACGCCGGGAGGCACGGTGCCGGTGACTCGATCGTCTCCCGTGCCCCGTGCCTCCTGGACGACCGGCAACGCCGATCGCGATGGTCCCGCGCCCGTCAGGACCTGCTGCCGACCTTGCCGCCCTCGGCGCTGACACCCATCTCCTCGAGCGAGCGGCCCTTGGTCTCCGGGATCTTGGCGAGCACGAAGAAGAACGACACGAGCGCGAACAACGCGTAGATGCCGTACGTGACCGTCAGGTTGAAGCCCGACAGCGCGGGGAACGTGATCGTGACCACGAAGTTGGCGACCCAGTTGGCCGCCGAACCGATGCCGAGCGCGGTCGCGCGGATGCGGTTCGGGAACATCTCACCCAGGAGCACCCACATGAGCGGGCCCCACGTCGCACCGAACGACACGACGAACAGGTTGGCGAAGACGAGCGCGATGACGCCCCACGGACCCGGCAGGTGCGGATTGCCGCTGGAGTCCAGCGACGCCTGCGAGAACGAGATCGCGACCATGAGCAGCGACACGAACATGCCGGCCGATCCGGCGACGAGCAGGGGCTTCCGACCGAGGCGGTCGACCGTGAAGATCGCCACGAACGTGACGACGACGTTGATCACCGACGAGATGGTCGAGATCGTGAAGGAGTCCGACGCCTTGAACCCGACGGCCTGCCACAGGGTCGTCGAGTAGTAGAAGATCACGTTGATGCCGACGAACTGCTGGAGCACGGCGAGGATGATGCCGACCCAGACGATGCCCTTGAGGCCGAAGCGGTCGCCGCGGATCGTGCCCTTCTGCTGCTGTTCCTCCTGGCGGATGCCGTCCTCGATCTCGTCGAGGGACGTGTCCACGGTGTCGCTCGGCACGATCTTCGTCAGCACCTCCCGCGCATCGTCCTTGCGCCCCTGCGCGGCGAGGTACCGCGGCGACTCGGGCAGCACGAGCGCCAAGACGCCGTACACGACCGACGGGATCACCCCGACGAGGAACATCCAGCGCCACGCCTCGAGGCCCCAGAAGTGCCCACTCGCGGTGCCGCCACCGCCGATCGCGATGACCTGGTCGGACAGCAGCGCGGCGAAGATGCCCAGCGTGATCGCCAGCTGCTGGAACGACGCCAGTCGACCGCGGATGCCCTTCGGCGCGACCTCGGAGATGTAGGCGGGCGCGATCACCGACGCGGTGCCGATGCCGAGACCGCCGATGAGGCGGAACACCACGAAGAACGTGGTGTCGGGCGAGAACGCCACCGCCACCGAGCTGACGAAGAACAGGATCGCCGCGATGAACATCACGCGGGTGCGGCCCCAACGGTCCGCGACCCGCCCGGCGAAGTAGGCGCCGAAGGCGCAGCCGATCAAGGCGCTCGCGACCGCGAAGCCGCTCCCCCCGGCCGACAGCTTGAACTGGTCGGTGATCGCCGACTCGGCGCCGTTGATCACCGAGCTGTCGAACCCGAAGAGGAACCCGCCGACCGCTGCGGCGATGGCGAACGCAGTCACCTTGCCCTTGAACGCCCGGTCTGTGCCGGACCTCGTCGTCGATGTGCTCACGTGCTCCTCGTTCCCGCCGGCGTACGACCGAGTCGCCGTGCGCTGCCCCGGAGGTCGGCTGGTCGCCGTCCGGGGCGGCGTTGCTCGGGACCGGAGCGCCTGCCACGGTACCCCTGGGGCCGTGTCCGTGGTCGT
Source organism: Curtobacterium sp. MCBD17_013 (assembly GCF_003234565.1). GTDB lineage: Bacteria > Actinomycetota > Actinomycetes > Actinomycetales > Microbacteriaceae > Curtobacterium. The sequence continues at coordinate 403,319 of NZ_QKTU01000002.1, forward strand.
CATCGCACGCCGCAGTCGCTCCCCCTCCCCAGGACCCGCCACCAAGCAGCACTCCCCGCACGCTCGCGCAGCGTCCCCTCGAGACGTGCGGTGGGGACCAGGCTCGGCCCATGAACACGACAGGACGGTCGCGAGCGGTGCCCTCTCCCCTGCGGACGACGACGCCGCGCAGATCCTGGACGCGCCTCGGCGCGGCGCTGGTGGTCGTCCCGCGCGTCCTCGTGCTGTACGTCGTCGCGCTGTGCACCGTCACGTTGGGCGCTGGGCCCGCGCGTGCTGGTTCCTCGTGCGCTGGACCCCCGTGTGCAGGGGCACTCCGGCGCCCGGCGTCGATCCCGTCGGCGAGCATGACGGCGTCGGCCTGGACCTGGCCCGTCCCGGAGCGCGTCGTCCTCCGGCCGTTCGAACCCCCGGCACACGACTACGGCGCGGGGCACCGCGGGATCGACGTCCGCGCATCCGTCGGCACGCTCGCGCTGGCCCCGGCGGCGGGGACCGTGGTGTTCGCCGGGCCCGTGGCAGGACGCGGCGTCGTGACGATCGACCACGGCCGTGGCGTCCGGAGCTCGCTCGACTCGGTCACGCCGGACGTCGTGGTCGGCACCACGGTCGCGGCCGGGACCCCTGTCGGTCGTGTCGCGGTCGGACACTGCCCGGCCGCCGCGCCCTGCGTCCACCTGGGTGTGCGGGTCGACGAGCGGTACGTCGACCCGCTCGCGTACCTCGCACCGGCGGCCTGGCCCGTGCTCCTGCCACCCGGTGATCACGCCCGAGGGTGAGCACTCCGGTACGCCTCGCGCAGGCGCGCACTCGACACGTGGGTGTAGATCTGCGTCGTGCCGAGGCTCGCGTGCCCGAGCATCTCCTGCACGGCCCGGAGATCGGCCCCGCCATCGAGCAGGTGCGTCGCCGCGCTGTGCCGGAACGTGTGCGGGCCCGCGGGACCGTCCCCCGGTTCAGACGCCAGGATCCGCGCGATGAGCCGGTACACCCCGCGGACGCCGAGCCGGGCACCCCGGTCACCCAGGAACAACGCCGACGGGTCCGGCGCCTGGGCACGGCCGACGAGCACCGGTCGGCCCTGTTCCATCCAGGCACCGAGGGCGTCGTCCGCGGGCACGCCGAAGGGGACGACCCGTTCGCGTCCGCCCTTGCCCAGGACACGGACCGTCAGCCGGTTCCGGTCGACGTCCGCGAGGTCGATGCCCACGAGCTCACCGACCCGCAGCGCCGACGCGTACAGGAGCTCCACGACGGCGCGGTCACGGAGGGCTCCCGGATCGCCGTCCGCGGCGCGGTCACCGAGGGTCGTCAGGATGCCCTCGACACGGTCGGCACGCACCACTCGCGGCAGGTGGGCGCCGCCCTTCGGCGCACGGAGCCGGACGCCGGGGTCGGTGGCGATCCGACCGGTCTCGGCGGCCCACCGGGTGAAGGCGCGCACCGACGAGGCCCGGCGGGCGATCGTCGTCCGAGCGAGTCCACGCTCGGTCGCACGCCACAACCAGTCCCGGAGCACCTCGAGGGTGAGCTCGTCCGGCCGACCGACACCACGCTCCGCCGCGAACGCCACCAGGTCCTCGAGGTCACCGCTGTAGGCGCGGACCGTCTGGGCGCTCAGACCACGACCGTGGACGAGGTGGTCGAGGAACGCGTGCGTGGCGCGGACCAACTCCAGGTCCTCGGCCGCGGGCGTCATGGGCCAACCGTAGTCGCCGCCGGTCGCCCTCACGGAACCAGGCGCCACCCCGTCCGGTGGCGTTCCGCCCGGCCCTCGAGCTCGGCCAGGGCGAGCGCGTCCTCCGTCGCGGCGGTCCCCAGCCCGGACCGTCGAGCGACCTCGTCCACGGACAGTCCCGCGCGGCGGCTGAGCGCATCGAGCACACGGAGCAGCTCGGGGTCGTCCTGCGCCGATCGGATGCGGAGCGGCCCGCCGTCGGCGTCCGGACCGCTCACCGCCCGCACCGCATCGGCGGGGGCGGTGAGCAGCGTCGCCCGACCGCTGGACACCAGTCGGTGGCACCCGACCGACGACGGTGAGGTGAGCGGACCCGGCACCGCCAGCACGGGTCGACCGAGCTGAGCGGCGTGATGGGCCGTGTTGAGCGCCCCGGACCGCGCGCCCGCCTCGACGACCACCACGGCGTCGGCGAGGGCCGCGATCAACCGGTTGCGCTGGAGGAACCGCCACCGCGTCGGCCGGACCCCGGGTGGCGCCTCGGCCACGACGGCCCCGCGCCGCATGACGCGGTGGAGGAGTTCCACGTTCGCCGCCGGGTAGAGCTGGTCGACACCGCCCGCGAGCACCGCCACGGTGGGTGTACCCGCAGCGAGGGCCACGCGGTGTGCCACCGCGTCGATCCCGTGTGCGCCGCCCGACACGACCAGCACGCCTGCATCGGCCGCGGCCGAGGCGAGGTCGGCCGCTGTCTCGGCTCCGTAGGGGGTCTCCGCGCGGGACCCCACCACCGCGAGCGATGGCGCGGACGCCCACCACGACGCGGGCGGGGCGGTGCTGCGCACCCAGAGCGCGAGCGGTGCGTGCGGGCCGAGATCCGCCAGCCGCTCGGGCCAGTCACGGTCCCCGGGAACCAGGAGTCGTGCGCCGACCGCCGCCGCCGCGTCGAGCACGCGATCGGGGTCGAGATGTCGCAGCCGCGGCGCCCAGCGGGCGAGCGCGGCGACGAGCGCCTGCACGAGTTCGCGGTGGTCCTCGTCGGCCACCGGAACCTGTGCGCGGCAGGCGTCGGCGATGCGGAGGGCGTCGTCGCCGCGCCTCACCAGGCGGAGCGCGTCCACCGCCCCCAGGGCGGCGACGAGGTGCCCGGCGACCGCGTCCCCCGGCTCCGTGACGACGGTCCAGAGCGCCGCGGCGACGGCCGTGTCCGGATCGCCGTCGTCCGTCCTGCCGACGCCGCGCAGGCGAGCGGCCGCGGTGGCGCTCACAGGGCGCTCCGCAGCGCGATCGCCTGACGCACGTGGTCGGTGTCGGGCCGCTCCTCGCCCGCCAGGTCGGCGAGCGTCCACGCCATGCGCAGGATCCGGTCGTACCCGCGCATCGTCAGCGTCCCCCGTTCGAGTCCGACATCGAGCGACCGTGTCGTCGTGGTCGGCAACGCGATGTCGGCGCTCCGGAGATGGGTGCCGGGGACGTGGGCGTTGAGCCGCCACGGGGTGCCTCGCCAGCGCCGGGACATCGCGGCCCGGGCGGCGACGACGCGCTCTCGCGCCACGGCCGTGGTCATCGGGTCATCGACGTCGGAGCGGATGCGAGCAGGGGTGACCCGGGGCACCGCGAGCCGGACGTCGATCCGGTCGAGCAACGGGCCGGACAGCCGTCCGAGGTATCGACGCCGCGCGAGCGGCGGGCACTCGCACGGCGGTCCGGGGACGCCGTACCGGCCGCAGGGGCACGGGTTCGCCGCGAGCACGAGTTGGAAGCGTGCCGGGAAGTGCGCGCGTCCCACCGCGCGGTGGATGGTCACGGTGCCGGACTCGAGCGGCTGCCGCAGGGTGTCGAGCACGCTCCGGGGGAACTCGGTCGCCTCGTCCAGGAACAGCACCCCGTGTGTCGCACGGGACACGGCGCCCGGCAGGATGAGACGGCTGCCGCCGCCGATCAGCGCGACCGGACTCGTCGAGTGGTGCGGGTGCTCGTACGGCGGCCGGACCGTCCACGACTCCGCGCCGTGGCCGGCGAGCGACCGGATGGCCGCCACCTCGAGCGCGGTGACCGGATCGAGGTCGGGCAGGAGGCCGGGCAACCGTTCGGCGAGCATCGTCTTGCCCGCGCCGGGTGGGCCGAGGAACAGCACGTGGTGACCACCGGCGGCCGCCAGGACGAGGGCGCGGACCGCGGTCGGGTTGCCGACGACGTCCGCCAGTTCCTTCGGTTCGGGGTCCGCCGCCGTGACCGCCGCGGCGGTCACGGGTTCGGCCGGCTCGGCGAGCAGGTCGGCTCCTGCCAGGATCGCGGCGTCGCGGAGGGTGACGACCGGCTCGACACGGATGCCGGGGACGTACGACGCCTCGGCGGCGTTGCCCGCCGGCACCACGGCACGCTCGGCACCCGCCTCGCGCGCGGCGGCGAGCATGGGGATGATGCCGGGGACGGGACGGACTCGCCCGTCGAGCCCGAGCTCGCCGATGTGCACCGTCCCGGCCGGGTCGGCGGGCACGACCCCCGCGGCGACGAACACCGCCATGGCGATCGCGAGGTCGAACCCGGAGCCGTGCTTCGGCACGGAGGCCGGGATGAGGTTGACGGTGATGCGCCGCGCGGGCAGCGCGCTGCCCGCGTTCGACGCCGCGGCACGGACCCGCTCGCGGGCTTCACCCAGGGCCGCGTCCGGCAGGCCGATGATGCTGAACGAGGGCAGCTGACTCGACAGGTGCGCCTCGACCTCGACCATGCGGCCGGTGATGCCGAGCAGCGCGACGGCCGTGGTCCGCCCGATGCCGCTCACGCGATGTCCTCGAGGTGCTCGACCGCGACGTGGTCGCCGACCATGAGGACCGCGACTGCGTCGACGCGGACGGCCGCGGCGCGAGCGACGCGGGGATGTGTCGCGCACCACTCCGCGGCGAGCCGGCGGAGCCGGGTGCGTTTGCGGCGGGTGATCGCCTCGAACGGGTGTCCTGCAGTCGTCACCGTGCGCGTCTTCACCTCGACCACGGCCACCGTCTGCCCGTGGCGCACCACGAGATCGAGCTCCCCGCTCGGGCCTCGCCAGTTCCGGTCGAGGACGCGGGCCCCCCGTTCCTCGAACCACCGCGCTGCGATGTCCTCTCCCGCCGCCCCGGTCCGGCGGTTGTGACCGCCATCGTCCTGTGTCACCTGCATCGTTCCTCCCGGACCGAGCCTGCCGAATCCGGGATCCACGCATTTCGCGTGGCGCGGATCGGTGGAAGGAATGCGATTCGGCTGGATTGTGGAGGACGGGAGGAATTGACAGGACGGATGTCCTGCTGAGAACACGAACGGCGGATCCGCGTGCGCGGATCCGCCGTTTCCCGACGGTCGTTCAGCGATCGTCGGAATGCGTCGTCAGTGGGCGGCCGCGTAGGCCTCCTGCACCGCCGCCGAGATACGGCCACGGCTGGAGACGTTGTGACCGTTCTCCTGCGCCCATTCCCGGATCTTCGCGAGATCGGCCGAGTTCCCGCGCTTGGCCGGGGTCTTGGTCGAACCCGATCCGGAACCCGAACGCCGGGCCCCCACCTTCCGCGCTGCGGCGATGTAGTCCGACAGGACTTCGCGGAACGCGTCGACGTGGTCGTTGGACAGGTCGATCTCGTAGGTCGCTCCGTCGAACGCGAACTCGACGGTCCGGCCGTCGCCCGCGCCGATCGGGGTGTCGTCGAGATCGTCCACCAGCTGAACGGTCACCTTCTGGGCCATGTGCACACTCCTTGCCCACCGTGGGGACGGTGGTTCTCCGGTCGTTGACGACGTCGATGACGTGGGGCATGCGGACATGTCCACGAATTGACGCCAGCACACAGCGTAACCATCCCGGATTGCACTCGCTCCCGGAATTGCGGAATGCCGTCGAATTCGTCGGCGCCGGGTCCCTGATTTCACCCCGCCGGGGTGAACACCCCGTGCACGGCGCACCTACTCGTCGAGGGCGAGTTCCTTGGGGAGTTCGAGCTCCCGACTCGTCAGTTCCTCGACGTTGACGTCCTTGAACGTGAGCACTCGAACTGATTTGACGAAGCGATCGGAACGGTAGACGTCCCACACCCAGACGTCGTTCATGCTCAGTTCGAAGTAGAAGTCGTGCTCGGTGTCCCGCCGGACGAGTTCGACCTCGTTCGCCAGGTAGAACCGTCGCTCGGTCTCGACCACGTAGCGGAACTGGGACACCACGTCGCGGTACTCACGGTACAGCGCGAGCTCGACCTCGCGGTCGTAGTCGTCGAATTCGTCGTCATCCATCGCCGCACATCCTACGGCGCGACGAGCTTCAGGAGCGCTCGGGGTCGGCTCCGACGAGCGGGCGGACCCCGTCGTCGACCGACGGGACCGCGTCGTGGGCGGATGGGACCGCGTCGTCGCCGGACGGGACGTCCTCGTCGAGCTCGAACAGCGGCTCGACCTCGACGACGGGATCGCATCGGTGGAGCCACGACCGACGGTGGAGCGCGTGCGGACCGGCGGCACGGATGCCGTCGTAGTGCTCCGTTGAGCCGTACCCCTTGTTCGACGCCCAGGCGTAGTGCGGGGCCTCCTCGTGCGCGGCGACCATGAGGGCGTCGCGCCGCACCTTCGCGACGACCGACGCGGCGGCGACCGAGGCGCAGTCGCGGTCGGCCTTGACCCGCACGAGCACGTCGACCGGGTCGCGGAGCGCTCGGCTCAGCCAGTCGAACGAGCCGTCGAGGACCACGACCGCACCGTCCAACGCGATCCCGGCCGCGACGAGCTGGTCGATGCCGCGCGCCCCGGCCACTCCGAGCGCCGTGACGATGCCCTGCTCGTCCACGAGGTCCGCCGATGCCATCCCGACCGCGGTGGTCGCCCAGGCCTCGAGCCGCGGCACCAGCGCCTCACGCTTGGCGGGCGAGAGCAGCTTCGAGTCCGCGAGCCCGCTCGGCATCCGGCCGACCGCGATCGTGACCGCCGCGACCCCGACGGCCACGGGGCCGGCGATCGCTCCGCGACCGACCTCGTCGCACCCGATGACGGTCACGCGACCCTGCTCGAGCAAGGAGCGTTCCCATCGCAGGGTCGGCCGCGCAGGCCGCTTCGCGCCGCGCACTGCGCTCGCCGCCGTCACGAGTCCCGCTGCTCCACGCCCGCGAAGACGTCCGGGTAGTCCCCGAGCCACGACCACCGGCTCGTCGGCCACGAGATCACGAACGCGCGCCCCACGACGTCGGACTCCGGCACGAAGCCATGGCTCGGCGTCTGCCGGTTGTACCGGGAGTCCTTCGAGTCGTACCGGTTGTCACCCATCACCCACAGCGAGTGGGCCGGCACGGTGATCGAGAAGTCCGTGCCGGATGCGCGGGTCTCCCCCGCCGGCAGGGTGATGTACGGCTCCTTGATGGGCACGCCGTTCACCGAGAGCTGTCCGAAGTCGTTGCAGCAGGACACCTTGTCGCCCGGCAGCCCGATCACGCGCTTGATCAGGTGGTCGTCGCTGTCCGCGGTCCCGAGGCCGACCTGCGTGAGCAGCCACTCGGCGGCCTTGCCGAGCGCCGTGTGCGGGGTCAGGTCGGGGAGCTGCTCGCCGTCGAGCCATCCACCCGGGTCCTTGAACACGACGACGTCACCGCGTTTGAGTCCGACCACGTGCGGCACGAGTTCGTTCACGATGACCCGGTCGTTCGGGACGAGGGTCTCCTCCATCGACGCCGAGGGGATGTAGAACGACCTGATCAGGAACGTCTTCACGAGGAACGACACGAGCAGCGCCGCGAGGAAGATGATGACGAGGTCGCGGAGGAAGGTGAGCGCTCCATTGCGGCGGCGCGGCTCGCCCCGGCGACGGGTCTCCCCGTCGGTGATCGGTTCGGTCATTGACGTCCTGCTGGTCCTTGAACGGTGACGGACGAGACAGCGAAGGCCCCCCGTCCAGCGAACACGCTACATGGACGGGAGGCCCTCGCCGACGCTCGGCGCGCTGGCTGATCCTTCGAGGAGGATCAGGCTTCGCGCTTCTCCTTGATCTTCGCCTTCTTGCCGCGGAGCTCGCGGAGGTAGTAGAGCTTGGCGCGACGCACGTCACCGCGGGTCACGAGCTCGATGTGGTCGATCACCGGGGAGTGCACCGGGAAGGTCCGCTCGACGCCGACCTGGAAGCTGACCTTGCGGACCGTGAAGGTCTCGCGGACCCCGTGGCCCTGTCGGCCGATCACGACGCCCTGGAACACCTGGACACGCGAGCGCGTGCCTTCGATGATGTTGACGTGCACCTTGACGGTGTCACCGGCGCGGAAGGCGGGGATGTCGCTCTTGAGCGAGGCGGCGTCCACCTGGTCGAGGAGCTGGCTCATGATGTGTCACTCTCTGCGGCCGCGCACGGGTCGGTCGCTGATCGATGGGAAGATGTGGTGCGTGCCCCACGAGCGGCGGTTCCCCCGTGGCAGAACCAGGCCAGGGCACGGCTGTCCATCTTGCCACAGGCTGTATGGCCAGCGCCACCCGGGCCGTCAGCCTGGACCACGTCCCGCGCGGGGTCGGCGTGCCGAAGCGCGGCCCGTGCGGTGCAGGATGGTGTGCATGATCGAACTGCGCACCCCCGCCGAGCTCGACGGCCTCCGCACCGCCGGACGGTTCGTCGCGGACGTCCTGGACGCGCTCGTCGACGCCACCGACGTCGGCGTCGACCTGCTCGACCTCGACGCGCTGGCCGGTCGGATGATCGCGGAGCACGGCGCGGAGAGCTGCTACGTCGACTACCACCCGTCGTTCGGCGCGATGCCGTTCGGCCGGTACCTCTGCACGTCCGTCAACGACGCCGCGCTGCACGGCCTGCCCCACGCGCAGCGCCTCGTCGACGGCGATCTGGTGAGCCTCGACTTCGCCGCGAGCGTGGACGGCTGGGTCGCGGACTCGGCCGTGACGGTCCAGGTGGGGACCCCGCGCGCCGAGGACCAGCGCCTCGTCGCGACCGTCCGGCGCGCGCTCGACGCGGGGATCGCCGCGGCCCGTCCCGGCAACCGTCTCGGCGACGTCTCGTCGGCCATCGGCTCGGTGGCACGGGATGCGGGCTACCCGGTCAACCTCCAGTTCGGCGGCCACGGTGTCGGCCGCTCGATGCACGGCGACCCCCACGTCCCGAACGACGGCCGCGCGGGCCGGGGGATGGTCCTCCGTCCCGGTCTCGTGATGGCGATCGAGCCGTGGCTCATGGCCGGCACGGACGAGCTCTACCAGGACCAGGACGGCTGGACCCTGCGCAGCAGCGATGGGTCGCGGGCGGCGCACGTCGAGCACACCGTGGCGGTCACGGATAACGGCCCGGAGGTCCTCACGCTGCGCAGCGCCGAGCGGGCCGCCCTCCTCGCCTGACGTCTAGTCGCCGAGGAGGTCCGGCCGGACCCGCCGCGTCCGCTCGAGCTGCTGCTCGTGGCGCCACGCAGCGACGCGCCCGTGATGCCCGCTGAGCAGGACCTCGGGGACGTCGAGACCCCGCCAGGACGCCGGTTTCGTGTAGCTCGGGTACTCGAGCAGGCCGTCCTCGTGCGACTCCTCGGTGAGGCTCCCGGGGTTGCCGACGACGCCCGGGACGAGCCGCCCCACGGCCTCGACGATCGCCATCGCCGCGACCTCGCCACCGTTGAGCACGTAGTCCCCGAGCGAGACCTCACGCACGGACGCGCGAGAGGACGCCCACTCGACGATCCGCGCGTCGATGCCCTCGTACCGGCCGCACGCGAACACGAGGTGTTCCTGCTCGGCGAGGGCACGCGCGGTCTCCTGTCGGAACGGCACCCCGGCAGGGGTCGGCACGACGAGGGTCGAGGACCGGTCGGGCCGCAGGAGCCCTTCGAGCGCGAGGCCCCACGGCTCCGGCTTCATCACCATGCCGGCACCGCCGCCGTACGGGGTGTCGTCGACGGTCCGGTGGCGGTCCGAGGTGTGGTCGCGGAGGTCGTGCACGTGCACGTCGAGCAGACCCCCCTGCCGCGCGCGACCGAGGAGCGAGACGTCCAGCACGCCGAAGAACTCCGGGAAGATCGTGACGATGTCGATCCGCACGGGTCAGTCCTCGTCGTGGTCGGTGGCGGACCCGTCGGCCTCCGCCTCCGACGCACCGGCGGCGTCCTCCGGGCCGTCGGCGGCGTCCTCGGGCGCTTCGATGACCTCCTCGAACAGCCCGGTCGGGGGCGTCACGGTGAGCGTGCCCCCGGCGATGTCCACCGACGGGACGATCGCGCTCACGAACGGGACGAGGACCTCGCCACGGGACGGCGTGTCGATCGCCAGCAGGTCCTGCGCCGGCAGGTGGTCGACCCGCGCGACCGTCCCGACCTCGACGCCCTCGCGGAGGACCCGGAGCCCGACGAGCTGGTGGTCGTACCATGCGTCGTCCTCGCCCGTCGGCTCGTCCTCGTCCTGCTCAACCCAGAGGATCGCCTTGACGAGCGTCTCGGCGACCGTCCGGTCGGGGACACCGACGAAGAACGCGACGGGGTGCGCGTTGTACCACCGGAGCTCCTGGAGCTCGAGGTCCTTGCCGGACCACGGCGAATCGTCCGGCACCTGGAGCGAGAAGACGGCTCCCGGGGTGAACCGACGGTCCGGGTCGTCCGTGTAGAGCTCGAGCTTGAGACCGCCCTTGAGCCCGTGCGCCTTGCTGAGTCGACCCACCCGGAGCTGGGTCGTGCGACTAGGAATCGGTGTCGACCACGTCGACCCGCACCCGCTGACCGTCGGCGAGCGCCGACACGAGGGTGCGGAGCGCCTTCGCGGTCCGTCCGGCGCGTCCGATCACGCGGCCGAGGTCCTCGGGGTGCACGCGCACCTCGAGGACCTCGCCACGCGGAGAGGTGGAGCTGGCGACGCGCACGTCGTCAGGGTGATCGACGATCCCCTTGACGAGGTGCGTCAGCGCGGATTCGAGCAAGACCTACGCCTCGGCGGCGGTCTCGTCGGTGGCGTCCGCGGCCGGAGCGGCCGGGGCCTGCTTCTCCGACTTCGGCTTGAGGACCGGCTTCTTCTTGTCGTCGGCGACGAAGGCCTGCTTCGGCTCGGCGGTCTTGACGGTGCTCGTCGCCGAGGCGTCGCCCTTGAACTTGCCCCAGTCACCCGTGAGCTTGAGGAGGGCGGCGACCTGCTCGGTCGGCTGCGCGCCGACGCCGAGCCAGTACTGCGCGCGGTCCGAGTCGATGTCGATGACCGAGGGCTCCTCGGTCGGGTGGTACTTGCCGATCTCCTCGATGACACGACCATCGCGCTTGGTGCGCGAGTCGGCGACGACGACACGGTAGTACGGCGCTCGGATCTTCCCGAGGCGCTTGAGGCGGATCTTGACAGCCACGTTTGCTCCTGTTGCGTGTTCAGAGTGGTTGAACTGCCGACCGTGGGCGTGGGGGCACACGCGGCGAAAGCTCGGATGGAAGTCGCGCACCGCCTGATAGAGGGTCGGGCGGGCAGGACTCGACCGTTCATTCTTGCAGATGACCGGGAGGCTCGCCAACCGGCACGCGGTCGGGCGTCAGGGAGCGAGCCGCCGGACCGCTTCGAGCGCCTCCGTGGTCGCGCGGACCGCGTCCACCGAACGGGCGTCCCGCGCACCGCCGACGACCGCGAACGGCACCCCGGTCGCCGCGAGTTCCGACGCCAGGTCGCTCGACGCCTCCTGCCCGGCGCAGAGCACCACCGTGTCCGCGGGCACGGCGACCGGTGTGCCGTCCTCGTCGAGGATCCGGAGCACCCCGGGCTCGATCCCCACGTACTCGCGCACGCCTCCGATGAAGCAGACCCCCGCGTCCCGGAGACGGCCGAGCGCGACCCAGCGCGAGGTGATCCCCACACCCTGTCCGAACTTGCCGGAGCGGCGGAGCACGGTCACGTCGGGCCCCGGCCGGAGCGTGCGGTCAGCGGCGGGTTCGCGCTGCGGCAGGTCACCGACGAGCCCGTCGAAGCCGTCGAGCCCCCAGCGCTCGTCGAACTCCGCGGCCCGACGCGACTCGTCGGGCGACTCCACGAGGAACGCGGCCGTGTCGACACCGATCCCACCGCCGCCGATCACGGCCACGCTGCCCGCGGGAACGCCGTGCCGGAGCGCCTGCTCGTACGTGACGACGTGCGGCAGGTCCGCTCCGGGGATCGTCACCGTGCGGGGCACGACGCCGGAGGCGAGCACGACGCCGTCGCTGTCGGCGAGGTCGGCGGCGGTGGCGGTCCGGCCGAGCAGGACCTCCGCGCCGCGCTCGACGAGTTCCGCGTGCGCGGACCGGACCGGACCGGCGTAGTCCTCTTTCCCGGGGATGCGGGAGGCGAGCCCGAACTGCCCGCCGAGCTCGTCCGCGCGCTCCCAGAGTCGCACCCGGTGCCCGCGACGCGCCGCGTCGACGGCCGCCGCGAGACCCGCCGGTCCCCCGCCGACGACGTCGATCCGCTTCGGCTCGGCCGTCGGACGGACCGGGAACGCGACCTCACGAGCGGCCCGCGGGTTCACGAGGCACGACACCGGCTGACCGACGATCGACCGGTCGAGGCACGCCTGGTTGCAGCCGATGCACGTCGTGACCAGGTCGAACCGGCCGCGGAGGCTCGTGCCGACGATGGACGGATCGGCGAGGAACGGGCGGGCGAGGGCCACCGCATCGACGAGCCCGCGTTCGAGGACCGCCTCGACGTCGCGGAGGTCGGTCATGCGGTTCGACGCCAGCACCCGGACGTCCGGGCGGTCGGAGGAGCGCACGACGCGCGCGATGCGTTCGACGTACGACAGCCAGACACCGTGCGGCACGGCGGCCTGCACGGTCGGTACCCGGGACTCGTGCCAGCCGACCCCGACGCTGATGCCGTCGATCCCGGTCGGCAGCAGGTCGCGGACGAGTGCGTCGACGTCCTCCGGCGACGACGACCCCGGCATGAGGTCGACCCCGGACAGGCGGATCGTCACCGCGAGGTCCGGTACCGCGCTGCGGACGGCGCGCGCGACCTCCACGGCGAACCGCCGCCGACGCTCGGGGTCGCCACCCCATGCGTCGTCCCGCTGGTTCGTGAGCGGCGAGCAGAACTGGTTGACGAGGTAGCCCTCGGACGCCATGATCTCGACGCCGTCGAACCCGATGTCCCGGGCGGCCCGGGCCGCGTCGGCGAAGTCCTCGATCGTCCGGAGGACCTCGTCGTGGGTCAGCGCCTCGGGCACGACACCGCGCGCGGCCGCCCACGGCAGGGGCGACGGCGCGACGGCGCGCTGCGGCGCACCGTTCCGGTCCGTGAGCCCGGCGACCAGGGCGTAGCGACCAGCGTGGAAGAGCTGGGCGAGGATGGCGCCGCCCTCGGCGTGCACGGCGTCGACGGCGGTGCGGAAGCGGTCGTCGGTGTCCCCCACCCCGAACACCGCGAAGTCCGGGCCGCCGCGCGCCTCGTCGTTGACCGCGATGCCGCCGGTGATGAGCAGCGCCGCTCCCCCGGCGGCTCGCTCCCGGTAGAACGCGGCCATGCCGGCGCCACCGTCGTCGTGCACCTCGAGTCCGGTGTGCATGCTGCCCATCACGACACGATGCGGCAACGTGATCGGACCGAGCGACCACGGGGTCGTGGTGACGGCGAGCGGTGCGGCGGTCGTCAGCGGTGTCGACGGGTCGGACATGGGCGCGAGGGTCCTACTCCGGCAGGACGGCGTCGCGCAGCGGCGACGTCGTGTCCGACCAGAAGGGCGGCGCGATGACGGTGAGCCCACCGTCGACCGACAGCACCTGTCCGGTGATGTAGGACGCCTTGTCCGAGAGCAGGAAGTCGACCGCGTCCGCCATGTCGTCCGGGGTGCCGGGCCGCTGCAGCGGCAGCTTCTCGAGCACGGTGTGCATCGGGGCCTGACCGGGGACGTTCGAGTAGAAGTAGTCGAGCGAGTCGGTGTCGATGAGTCCGCCGTTGACCGCGTTGACGGTGATCTGCCGCGGACCGAACTCGACCGCCATGTACTTCATGTAGGACTCGGTCATCGCCTTCGCGGCGCCGAGCGCGGCGTACGTGGGGAACGCCCGCAGCGAGCCGTAGGACGTGACGACGACGATCCGACCGCCGTCGTCCATGAGCTCCGCCGCGCGCTGGGCGCCGAGCACGAACGACCGCGCGTTGGTCGCGTAGCTGCGGTCGAGGTGGTGGAGCTTCAGCTCCTTGACGGCCTTGAACGCGCTGGCTGCCGCGTTCGCCACGAAGTAGTCGAGCCGTCCGTAGGTGTCGCGGACGACGTCGAAGAGCGCGTCGATGGACTCGGGCTGCTCGATGTCGACCTGGGCGGTGATGCCGTCACCACCGGCGGCCTTGACGTCGGCGAGCGACTCCTCGGCCAGGTCGGCGTTGCCCTTGTAGGTCACGACGACGGTGACGCCGCGCGCGCCGAGCTTCTTCGCGAGCAGGCGGCCGATGCCGCGGGATGCGCCGGTGATGACGGCGACGGGTGCACTGGTGGTGTCGGCCACGGGGGTTCCTTGTCTCGCTGGTGCCGGCGCGTGCGCGCCGGTCGGGGGTGGGGCGGAGGTCACGCGGGTGGGACGGTCACGCTGGTGCTGACGGTCGGGAGGCACGGGACGGGCCCGCCCCGCGCCTCCCGACCGAGGTCATGTCAGAATCGCGCCTGCCCGGTGACGACCGCGCGGCCGACCACGAGCTTCTGGATCTCGTTCGTGCCCTCCTCGAAGCGCTGCGCACGGGCGTCTCGGTACACGCGCTCGATCGTGTTGCGCTTCCAGTAGCCGGATCCGCCGTGCACCTGCAGGGCCTTGTCGGTGACCCGCGCGAGCATGTCCACGGCGACCATCTTCGACGCGCTCGAGAGCGTTCCCGCGTCGGGGCGGCCCTCCTCGTAGGCGCGGGCGGCCTCGTACACCAGGGCCCGCGCGGCCGCGATGTCCGCGTAGTTCTCGGCGAGGTAGAACTGGATCGCCTGTCGGCTGCTCAGCTTCTTGCCGAAGGTCTCGCGGGTGTTCGCGTACTCGACGGCCAGTTCGTTCGCACGCTCGGCCAGACCGACGGCGCTCATCGCGACCGACACGCGGCTCGGCAGGAGGAACCCGCCGAGCGCGACCTCGAGCCCCTGGCCCTCCTCGCCGAGGCGCGCGGACACCGGCACCGGGACGTCGTGGAACTTGAGGATGGCGTGGTCGGTGCCCCGGATGCCCATGGTGTCCGAGTCGTCGATCACCTCGGCGCCCGGCAGACCCGAGTTCGGCATGAGGAACGCGACCGTGCCCTCCTGGCCCGTCGACCCCTCGAGCCGCGCCGCCAGCAGCCAGTAGTCGCACTTCACGCCGAACGTGATGAGGTGCTTCTCGCCGTTCATGACGTAGGTGTCGCCCTCGCGCCGGACGGTCGTGCGGATGTCCGCACCGGTACCCGCGGTCGCCTCGGTCAGCGTGAACGCCACGAGCGTGTCACCGGCGATCGACGGCTTGACGACCTCTTCGAGCTGCTCCGGAGTCGCGTACGGCGCCATGGCGCGCCACGTGCCGTTGATGACGTGCACGAGCATGCGGATCGAGCCGTGGGAGCGCGAGATGATCTCCATGATCTCGAGGTAGCGCGGGAACGGGATCCCACGACCGCCGAGCTCGACGGGCGCCGCCAGGCCCAGCCACCCACGCTCGCGCAGGTCCACGAGGACCTGCGGGGGGACCTGCCCGGTGCGCTCGATCTCGTTCGCGTAGTCCTCGCCGGGGCCGCGCACCCACGCGTCCACCTCGGCCTTGAGCTGCTGGAACGCGTCCTCGTCGAACGGGGCCACGGTCTCGGTCACCTGCGTCATGAGTTCTCCTTCTGGGCGACGAGCGCCGCGGCCTGCTCGCGCAGGACGTTCTTCTGGACCTTGCCCACCGCGTTCCGCGGCAGTTCGTCGATGTACTCGAGCCGCTCCGGCCAGTAGTACTTCGACACGTTGGCGTGCTCGAGGTACTGCTGCATCGCACCGAAGTCGAGGGTCTCGTCGTCACGCGACGACACCACGAACGCGCAGGCACGTTCCCCGAGTCGCTCGTCGGGCATCGCGACGATCGCGACGTCCGTGACGAGGGGGTGCTGGTACAACAGGTTCTCGATCTCGACCACGGGGATCTTCTCACCGCCGCGGTTGATGACGTCCTTCACCCGGCCGGTGATGCTGAGGAACCCCTTGTCGTCGATCCGCGCGAGATCGCCGGTGCGGTACCACCCGTCCGGGGTGAACACGTCGTCGGTGAGGTCGGGGCGGTCGAGGTACCCGTCGAACATCGTCGGCGAGTGCAGCTCGAAGTTGCCCTCGCTCCCCACCGGGAGCTCGGCGCCCTCGTCGTCGACGATGCGCAGGCGGATGCCCGGCAACGCGCGCCCGTCGTGCCCGTATGCGTCCGCCGGGTCGTCGCTCGGGCTCGAGAGCGCGCCGAGGCAGGTCTCGCTCGTGCCGAAGGCGCCGAGGATCGCGCTCCCGAGCACCGTCGCGGCGCGCTGCGCGAGCGCGCGTGGGACCGCGGCGCCCGTGGGCACGAAGATCCGCAACGACGCGGGCTGCTCGGCCCCGGCCTCGACGAGGTCGACGAGGTCGGTCAGGAACGGCGTCGCGCACTGCACGAACGTCGCCCCGGCCGCCCCGAACGCCTGGTCGAGCGCCACGCGGCCGTCCCAGACGGGCTGGATCACCTGCGCGACGCCGAGGCGGAACGCCAGGAGCATGCCGTAGAGGAACCCGGTCTGGTGTGCCAGCGGCGACGGGATGTAGATGCGGTCCTGGGCACCGAGGCCGGTCTGCGCGACGTGCATCGCGGTGGCCAGGCCCAGCGTCCGGTGCGGGTGCTGGACGCCCTTCGGCTCCCCCGTCGTCCCGGAGGTGAACAGCAGCTGGCAGATGTCGTCCGGACCGGGCGACATCGAGCGGATCTGCGCGGTGTCCGGTTGGACCGACTCGAGCGCGGTGTCGTAGTACCGCCAGTTCCACTCGGAGGCGTCGACGCGGTCCATGGCGTCAGCGGGCATCGGCGGCAGGTTCGTCGGGGTGTCCTGGTGCCCGCGGGCCTCCGACCGCAGGACCACGACGTGCTCGACCGCGAGCCGACGGTTCTGCGCAGCGGCCTCGTCCACCACGTCGAGCAGCTCGATCGCGGGCCGGCGCTTGCGGAACACGTTCGGCAGGAACACGACGCGGGCACGCGACCGCGCGAGCGTCATGGTGGTCTCACGCGGTCCGAACACCGGCATGATCGGGGTCGCGACGGCGCCGATCTGGACCGCGCCGAGCGTGATGGCGACGAACTCCCGCCAGTTCGGCAGCTGCATCGCGACCGACTCGCCCTTGCGCACGCCGAGCTCGAGCAGGAGCGCGGACACCTGGTCCGCCTCGTCCTGGAGCTGCTTCCACGTGGTCGTGACCGCGGCCGGTCCGCCGACCTCGATCACCGCGGCTCCGTCGGGGTCCGACTCGGCGAGTGCCCGGACGCGCTCGCTGAGCACGAGCGGCTCGGCGTCGATCCCCGCCGGGACCGCGGTCTCCTCGGCGGCGACGGCGCCGAGGTCCTCGGCGGCGTCCTCGGGGTCGAAGCCCTCGGCGGAGTCGGCCGCGGCGAGCGCCGCGGTGGCATCCCCGACCTCCATGTCGAGCCCGACCGAGTTCATCGCCTCGAGGAACGTCGGGTAGGAGATGCGGTACGCCCTCGGGTAGGTGAGCGCGGACACGCCGTCGGCCTTCGACGCCGCGACGGCGAGCGACATGAGCACGCGGTGGTCGTTGAACGACGACATCGGCGATCCGGTGAGCTGCTGCACCCCCGTGACGCGGAGCTCGTCCGCGCCCTGCTCCGCGCGGCCCCCCATCCGGTTCAGCTGCAGCATGGCGGCGACGCGATCGGACTCCTTGAGACGGATGTGCGCGACGTTCCACAGGCGGCTCGTGCCCTCGGCGAAGGTCGCCATGGTGGACAGGACGGGCAGGAGGTCCGGGATCGGTTGGCAGTCGATGTCGAGTGGCCGGAGCGGCGAGCCGTCGTGCGTGATGCGCACGAACCCGGTCTCCTCGTCGATGCGCATCGGGACGCCCATCGCGGTGGCGAGGTCGAGGAACTCGCTCTCGGGGTGGTCGGTGTCGGCGGTCCGGAACGAGGTCATCCCACGCAGGAGCACGTCCGATTCGCGGATGCCCGCGGCGGCGATCCCGAATGCGGCCGAGCCGATGTCCGGCGGGATGACGTAGTCGTGCGGCGTCGCGCGCTGGTTCGCCGGCACGCGGTACTCGAGCCAGTCGTCCGAGACCTCGACGGTCAGTCCGAACTGGCGCATCATCGCGACCGTCAGCTCGACGTAGGGCTGCTCGTTGAGGCGGCCGCCCGTGATGTGGATGCGGGTCTCCTGCTCGGCGAACGGGGCGACCAGGAGCAGTCCGGAGACCCACTGCGACAGGGTGCCGGCGATCGAGACGTCGCCACCGCGCGGCCGTCGGGGCTGCACGGTGATGGGCGGGCAGTCGTTCGTCGCCTCGAGTTCGACGCCCATCTGCGTGAGCGAGGTCAGGAGCGCCTTGATCGGGCGCCGCTGGAAGTACTTCATGCCCGTGAGCGTCATCGGGCGGTCGGCGAGTGCGGCCAGGCCCGTCATGAAGTAGAGGGTGGTCCCGGACGAGCCCATGTTGAGCAGACCGTCGGCGCCGCGGGAGCCGTGGTCGACGACGTCGGTGGCGACGTAGCGACCGCCGAGCCCCGTCACGAGGTAGTCGTTGCCCCGTCGCACGATGTCGACACCGAGCGCCCGCAGCGTCCCGACCGTCCACTCGACCTGCCGTGTCGTGCTGATGCCCGACACGACGCTGGTGCCCTCCGCCAGTGATGCGAGGACCAGCGCTCGATGCGCGTGGTACTTGGACACGGGGATGTCGAGTTCCCCGACGAGGGGTGCGGATGTCCCGCGGACGACCAGCTGCATGCGTACCTCATTCCGTGGCGGAGCGGATCCACCGTAGTCCTCGCTGAGCGCGGGTCGAAACCGCCGGGGGAACGACGCGCGGGAGCCGTTGTTGTGCGTGTCCGACAATGCACGAGGCAGGATGGGACCCGATCCGACAAACCGGCGCCCGACCCCGGGCGCGTGTCCCGAGCCGGCGACGGAGCCGTGGCCCCGGGCGCACCGACCGCCTCCGAAAGGCCGCGCATGGACATCGCGTTCACGTCGTCACGACCGTCCACGATCGGGATCGAGTGGGAGCTGCCGCTCGTCGATCGCACCACCGGCGACCTCACGCCGCGGGCGCCCGACGTGCTCCTCGCGGTGCGGGAGCGGTTCGGACACGACCGGGTCACGAACGAGCTCCTGACGAACACCGTCGAGGTCGTCTCGGGCGTCCACGACACCGTCCGCGACGCGGTCCGCGACCTGGCCGGCATCGTGAGCGCGGTGCGCACGGCCGCTGACGTGCTCGACACGGACGTGATGTGCTCGGGCACGCACCCCTTCGCGCAGTGGGACCAGCAGGAGGTCACGCCCGACAGTGAGCGGTACACGACCCTCATCGACCGCACACGCTGGTGGGGTCGCCAGATGCTCATCTGGGGCGTGCACGTCCACGTCGGCATCGACGACCGCGAGAAGGCCCTGCCGATCCTCAACGCGATGCTCGCGTCCGTGCCACACCTCCAGGCGCTGACGGCGTCCAGTCCCTACTGGGCCGGCGTCGACACCGGCTACGCCTCGAACCGGGCGCTCATGTTCCAGCAGCTGCCGACGGCGGGACTCCCCCCGCAGTTCGGTGCGTGGGCGGACTACGAGGAGATGGTGGACGACATGGTGCGCACCGGTGTCGTGGACGACCACACCGAGTTGCGCTGGGACCTCCGACCGTCGCCGAAGTGGGGGACGCTCGAGAACCGCGTCTCGGACGGCATCAGCACGGCGCACGAACTCGCCGCGGTCGCCGCGCTCGTGCAGTGCCTGGTGACCGAGGCGTCCGATCGGTTGGACGCCGGGGAGACCCTCCCCACCATGCAGCCCTGGTTCGTGCGCGAGAACAAGTGGCGTGCGGCTCGGTACGGGATGGAGGCGGAGATCATCGTGGACGCCGCCGGTGACGAGCGCCTCGTGTCCGACGACGTCCGCGACCTCGTCGTACGACTCGAGCCCGTCGCCGAGCGCCTGGGGTGCCTCGAGGAGCTCCACGGGCTCGACCGCGTCCTCGAGGAGGGCGCGTCCTACCAGCGGCAGCTCCGCGTCGCGGCAGAGCACGAGGACGACATGCGGGCCGTCGTCCGGTCCCTGGTCACCGAGCTCGGGGAGAGCATCGACGCGGTGCTGTGACCGGGCGACCGACGGGACGGACGGGAGGCGCACCGCACGTCCGTCCCGCCGCTACCGGTTCAGGAACTTGCCGAGCGCGGCCATCTCCTCTTCGGTGGGCGCCTTCGGGTTCTTCGCACCGCCGAGCCCGAAGCCACCGCCGGTCGGCGCCGTCGGCGCCTGCGGTCCGGACGCGATGGCCGCGTTCTGCGCAGCGCGCTTGGCCGGGTTGCCCGCCTTGGACCCCTTCTTCTTCGGCTGCTGCCGCTTGCCCGCGTAGGACGCACCGGGAACCGGGCCCATGCCGGGCACCTGGGGGACCCCGCCCTTGGCGACCGTCTTCATCATCTTCGCGGCCTGCTCGAACCGGTTCACGAGCTGGTTGACCTCGGTGACGGTCGACCCGGCACCGCGCGCGATCCGCAGGCGACGGGACCCGTTGAGGATCTTCGGCAGCGCACGCTCCTGCGGCGTCATCGACTGGATGATCGCCTCGGTCCGGACGATCTCGCGCTCGTCGAAGGAGTCGAGGGCCTCGCGCATGCCCTTCGCGCCGGGCAGCATGCCGAGCATGCTCTTGATCGACCCCGCCTTGCGGAGTTGCTGCATCTGCTTGAGGAAGTCGTCGAGCGTGAACGAGTCGGTCGCGATCTTCTCGGCGACCTTGCGGGCTTCGTCCTCGTCGAAGGCCTGCTGCGCCTGCTCGATCAGCGACAGGACGTCACCGAGGTCGAGGATGCGGCTGGCCATGCGGTCGGGGTGGAACGGCTCGAAGTCGTCGAGGTTCTCGCCCGTGGACGCGAACATGATCGGTCGGCCCGTGATGCTGGCCACCGACAGCGCGGCACCACCGCGGGCGTCACCGTCGAGCTTGGACAACACGACGCCGGTGAAGTCGACGCCCTCTTGGAAGGCGCGCGCGGTCGCCACGGCGTCCTGACCGATCATCGCGTCGATGACGAACAGGACCTCGTCCGGGTCGACGGCCTTGCGGATGTTCGCCGCCTGCTTCATGAGCTCGGCGTCGACGCCGAGCCGCCCGGCGGTGTCGACGATGACGGTGTCGAACTGCCGGTCCACCGCGACCTTCATCGCGTTCTTGGCGACCTTGACCGGGTCCCCGACGCCGTTGCCCGGTTCCGGCGCGTAGACCTCGACGCCGGCCTGCTCGCCGACCACCTGGAGCTGCGTGACCGCGTTCGGCCGCTGCAGGTCCGCGGCGACGAGCATCGGGGTGTGGCCGTCCTTCTTGAGCCACTTGCCGAGCTTGCCGGCGAGCGTCGTCTTGCCCGCGCCCTGGAGGCCCGCGAGCATGATGACCGTCGGCGGGCGCTTCGCGAACTCGAGGCGGCGCTGCTGGCCGCCGAGGATCCCGACGAGTTCCTCGTTGACGATCTGGACGACCTGCTGGGCCGGGTTCAGCGCCTTGTTGACCTCGTCCGACAAGGCGCGTTCGCGGACCGACGCCGTGAACGACTTGACGACCTCGAGCGCCACGTCGGCGTCGAGCAGGGCGCGCCGGATCTCACGGACGGTGCCGTCGACGTCGGACGGGGTGAGTCGACCCTTGGACCGCAGGTTGCGGAAGGTCTCGGTGAGCCGATCGGAGAGTGTGCCGAATTGCGCCATGGTCCCGCGATTCTACGCGCCGGACCCGTGCCGTGCCTCCCGGCCCGCCCACCGCGGGCGCGCGCGCCGGTCCTCAGGCGCGACGACCGGTGACGAGGCGCACCAACCACCCGATCACCGCGATCACGAGCACGACGATCCCGATCCAGAGCAGGATGCGCAGGGCTGCGCCGAGCAGACCGACGACCAGCAGGACGATGCCGACGATGATCGCGATGGTGAGGAGCCAGCGCATGAGAGCCTCCGGGTCGAGCCGACGGCCGGGCGACCGCCCGACCACCGTCGACGCTAGCCCCGCGGGCGCGAGCTGTCCGGGAGTAGAAGGGTTCGAGATCGCCGCGCAGGTGGTCGTGGACGAGGCGGTGCGCATGGAGTCGGTGGACGAGCAGCGACGTGGACCGGTGCTCGGCGCGCCCCTCCCGAGGGTCGAGGGCGCCGACAAGGTCCGCGGACGGGCTCGGTACGCCGCCGAGACCGGCGGCGAGGACGTCGCCTGCTACGCGTGGGTCGTGCAGGCCGCGATCGCACGCGGCCGGGTCGTGGCGATCGACCGGGAGGCGGTGCTCGCCATGCCGGGGGTCGTCACCGTGATCGCGGCCGACGACGCACCACGGCTCACCGCCGTCCCGACGACCGAGCTCTTCGTGCTGCAGAGTGACCGCGTCCACTACCGGGGCGAACCGGTCGCGCTCGTCGTCGCGGAGACCTTCGAGACCGCGCGGGCGGCCGCGGCCGCGCTCCGGGTGACCTACGACGCCGAGCCGGCGGACACGGTGTTCCCCGACGAACCGTCCTTCGGTCCGGACGACGCCCCCGGGGTGTTCGTCGCCCCGGAGTCGATCAACGGCGACCTCGAGCCGGACACCGACCAGGGCGACCTCGACCGCGCGCTCGCCGACGCGGACGTCGTCCTCGACGCGACCTACACCACGCCGCCCCAGGTCAACAACCCGCTCGAGCCGCACGCCGCGACCGCGTGGTGGGTCGGCCCGTCGCGCGAGCAGGACGAGGACGGTCGACCGCGCGCCGCTGCCGGCGCCCGGCTCGAGCTCATCGAGGCGACGCAGGGGCCGTCCCTGGCCGCGGGTGTGGTCGCCGACCTGTTCGGCATCGACGACAGCGCGGTCCGGCTCCGCGCCGAGCACGTCGGCGGCGGGTTCGGCTCGAAGGGCTCGCCGAAGCCCGATCTGCCCCTGGCCACCATGGCCGCACTCGTCACCGGCCGTCGTGTGAAGCTCGTGTTCACGCGGCAGATGGTGTTCTCGATCGGTGGCTACCGCACGCCGACCGCCAGCCGGATCCGCCTCGGAGCGCGTCCGGACGGCACGCTCACCGCGATCGGTCACGACGTCCGCACCCAGACCTCCACGATCGGCACGTTCGTCGAACAGGTGGCGGACTGCACCCGCCACGTGTACGCCGCACCGAACCGCCGCACCTCGCACCGGTACGTCGCACTCGACGTGCCGACACCCCGCTTCATGCGCGCTCCCGGAGAGGCACCCGGGAGCTTCGCGCTCGAATCGGGGATGGACGAGCTCGCCGCCACGCTCGGCATCGATCCCGTCGAGCTCCGCCTCCGGAACGAGCCGGACGTCGACCCGATCGACGGGGCGGCGTTCAGCACCAGGAACCTCGTCGGGTGCCTCCGCCGGGGGGCGGAGCTGTTCGGGTGGGAGGCCCGTGGGCGCGAGCCGCGCATGCGTCGCGACGGACGGTGGCTGGTGGGCGCGGGTGTCGCCGCCGCCTACTACCCCGCTCGCGTCGTCCCGAGCGGAGCGACCGTCACCGCCGAGGCGGACGGGACGTTCACCGTCGGCGTCGCCGCCTCGGACATCGGGACCGGGTCCCGCACCGTGCTCCTGCAGGTCGCGGCCGATGCCCTCGAGGTCGGGGTGGACCGCATCCGCATGCACATCGCCGACTCGACGCTCCCGCAGGCCGCGCTCGGTGCGGGGTCGTTCGGGACGACCTCGTGGGGATGGGCGGTCGACAAGACCTGCCGCTCGTTGCGAGAGCGACTCGAGCGCGGAGCGGTCGTGCCGTCCTCCGGTCTCTCCGTGACGGAGCGGACCGACGACGACGTGCAGCACCTCGCGGAGCGGTCGCGGCACGCGTACGGCGCGCAGTTCGTCGAGGTCCGCGTGGACACGGACTCCGGCGAGGTACGGGTCGACCGCATGGTGGGCGTGTTCGCCGCGGGCCGCATCTACAACGCCCGCACGGCCCGAGCGCAGCTCGTCGGTGGGATGACGTGGGGCATCGGCATGGCGCTGCACGAGGACGCCGAGATCGACCCCGTGGCGGGCGACATCGGCAACCACGACCTCGCCACGTACCACGTCGCGACGAACGCGGACGTGGAGTCGATCCACGCCGAGTGGCTCGACGAACCCGGCGAGGACCTCACGCCGCTCGGCGGCAAGGGGATCGGGGAGATCGGGATCGTCGGTGCTGCCGCGGCGCTGGCGAACGCCGTCTGGGACGCGACCGGCGTGCGGGTCCGTCGCCTGCCGATCCGACCGGACGCCCTCGTCGATCGGATGCCGGCCCGAGCCTGATCCGGCGCCCGCTCGGACACCCGGGCACGGTCACCGTCCAGGCGTCGAACGGTCAGCCGACGAGGTTCTGCACGAAGACGTGGGGCGTGAACCCGGTGAGGTCGTTGATGCCCTCGCCCTGGCCGATGAGCTTGATGGGGATCCCCGTCTTCTCCTGCACGCTGAGCACGAACCCGGCCTTCGCCGAGCCGTCGAGCTTCGTGATGACGAGACCGGTGACGCCCGCGCCCTCGATGAACGCCTGCGCCTGCGCGAGGCCGTTCTGCCCGGTGGTGGCGTCGAGGACGAGCAGCACCTCGGCGATCTCCGTCTGCTTCTCGACGACGCGCTTGATCTTCGAGAGCTCGTCCATGAGGCCCGCCTTGGTGTGCAGGCGGCCGGCGGTGTCGATGACGACGATCTCGATCCCCTCGCGCATCGCCCGGTCGACGGTCTGGTAGGCCACCGACGCGGGGTCCTGTCCGGGCTGCTGCGGTCGCACGACCTCGACCCCGGCGCGCTGGGCCCACGTCGCGACCTGCTCCACCGCCGCGGCACGGAACGTGTCCGCGGCGCCCACCAGCACGCTGCGGTCGTAGGTACGGAGGAACTTGGCGAACTTGCCGATCGTCGTCGTCTTGCCGACGCCGTTCACACCGACGACGAGCACGACGGCCGGGCGGTTCGACAGCTTCAGCGTGGTGTCGAGCTTCGACAGGCGCTCCTCGAGCACCTCGCGCAGCATCCGGTTCAGGTCCGCCGGATCGGTCGTCTGGTACCGGTCGACCTGCGCACGGAGGTCGTCGACGACCTCTTCGGTGATGTCCGGCCCGAAGTCGGCACCGATGAGCGCCGCCTCGAGGTCCTCCCAGGTCGTCTCGTCGATCGTGCGCCGTTGGAACAACCCGCGGAGCCGACTCGAGAGGGACCAGGAACTCGCCATGCTCCCAGCTTAGAGCGGGCCGAACGCGCGCGATCACCGGTAGCCTGGCACCACGAAGGGGAGTATTCCTCCCGCGGTGGTGCCGTCAGTACGGTCCGGGACGATCCGGGCCCGGTGCCATCGGCCGCTCGTCCGGGCGGCGGAAGAGACCTTCAGTCGTCGTCGTCCCCGATTCCGGGAACGGCCCTACTGGAGGATCCACATGGACGTCCACATCGCCGTCTGGCTCGGCACCATCGCGCTGGTGCTCGCGCTCCTCGTCTTCGACTTCTTCTCGCACGTGCGCAAGGCGCACGAGCCCACCATCCGCGAGTCGACGACCTGGTCGCTCGTGTACATCGGGATCGCGGTCCTCTTCGGCCTCGGCGTCTGGGCGTTCGGCGGCCACCAGGCGGGCGGCGAGTTCTTCGCCGGGTGGATCACCGAGGAGTCGTTGAGCATCGACAACCTCTTCGTGTTCCTCATCATCATGACCGCGTTCAAGGTCCCGCGCGCCTACCAGCAGAAGGTCCTCCTCGTCGGCATCGCGATCGCGCTCATCGCACGCGGCGTGTTCATCGCCCTCGGCGTCGTCATCATCGACAACTTCTCGTGGGTCTTCTACCTGTTCGGCGCGCTGCTGTTCTGGCTCGCCTGGAGTCAGGCGCGCGGCGGGCACGAGGACGAGAGCGCCGGCGAGTCGCGGCTGATCCGCGTGCTGCGCCGCATCCTGCCGACCTCGGAGGACTACGACGGCGACCGCGTCACCACGAAGGTCGACGGCCGTCGCCTGCTCACGCCGATGGCGCTCGTCATGGTGGCGCTCGGCCTCACGGACGTGCTCTTCGCCCTCGACTCGATCCCCGCGATCTTCGGGCTGACGCAGGACGCCTACATCGTCTTCGTCGCCAACGCGTTCTCGTTGCTCGGTCTGCGACAGCTGTACTTCCTCATCTCCGGGCTCCTCGAGCGCCTCATCTACCTCGGGCAGGGACTCGCCGTCATCCTCGGGTTCATCGGCGTGAAGCTCGTGTTCCACGCCATGCACGTCAACGAGCTCCCGTTCGTCAACGGCGGTCACCACATCGAGTGGGCTCCGGAGATCCCGATCTGGTTCTCGCTGTCGTTCATCGTGCTCGTCGTCGCGGTGGCGACGATCGTCAGCCTCGTCGTGTCCGCGCGGCGGGTCCGCCGCGGAGAACCGCTCGACGGCCATCACGACCAGCGCGTCGAGGCCTGATCCGCTGATCGGGGCGCTCAGCTCGCGGCGCGCTCGCGCTCCGCGTCCTGCACGCGCTGCCCGACGACCGCGCTGACGCCGTCCTGCCGCATCGAGACGCCGTACAGCGCGTCGGCGATCTCCATCGTCCGCTTCTGGTGCGTGATCACGATGAGCTGCGACGAGGTCCGGAGGCGTCCGAACACGGTGAGGAGTCGCCCGAGGTTGGCGTCGTCGAGCGCGGCCTCGACCTCGTCCATGATGTAGAACGGGCTGGGCCGGGCCGTGAAGATCGCGACGAGCAGCGCGATCGCCGCGAGTGAGCGCTCGCCGCCGGACAGCAGGGTGAGCCGGTCGATCTTCTTGCCCGCGGGGCGCACGGCGACGTCGATGCCGGTGGCGAGCATGTCGTCCGGATCGGTGAGCTCGATCGTGCCCGTCCCGCCGGGGAACAGGATCGGGAACACCTCGTCGAAGGCCCGCTTGGTGTCCTCGAACGCCGAGCGGAAGATCTCCTGCATCTTGCCGTCGAGCTCCTCGATGATCGTGAGGAGGTCCCCCCGCGTGCTCGTCAGGTCGTCGAGCTGCTCGGTGAGGAACCGGTGCCGCTGCTCGAGCGCCTGGAACTCCTCGAGCGCGAGCGGGTTCACCTTGCCGAGCTGGCCGAGGTCCCGTTCGGCGTCGCGGAGCCGGCGTTCCTGCTCCGCGCGCACGTACGGCACGGTCGGGACCTCCGCATCGGCCTCGGAGCGGGGCGCGGCGTCCGGGTCCGGGAGCGCGGCGCCGCCGGGCAGTGTGGAGACCTCGGCATCGAGCGTCGCGGGGTCGGCGTCAGCGTCGGCGTCGACATCCGCGTCACGGTCGACTCCCGCCGCGCGCATCGCCTCGCGGTGCTGGCGCGCACGCACGCGGGGGTCGACGAGCACGTCCACGGGGACCGGGACGTCGGGGCCGTACTCGGCGACGAGCACCTGCTCGACCAGGCCGAGTTCGCTGCCGGCGCGTTCGAGCAGCGATGACACGTGCAGCTTCTTCTCGTAGATCTCCATCTCGAGCCCGTGGAGGCCGTCGGTGACCGACTGCAGCCGGTCGCGGAGGGACTGCTCCTCGGCCCGCAGGGTCTGGAGCTCCGTGTTCCGCCGCGCACGGTCGGCCTCGGCGGCGGTCAGCCGGACGCGGGCCTCAGCCACGGACCGATCGACGGCGTCCAGGACCGCGGGGAGGTCGGCGATGACCCCCTCGGCGGCCTCGATCTGCCGGCGACGGATCACCGCGAGGCGCGCTTGTTCGTCGGCGGCCGCGCGCTCCGCGGCCAGCTGCCGCTCCAACGCCGCGCCCCGCGCCCGTTCGGCGCGCGCCCGCTCGCGGATGGTCTCGACCTGGATGCGCTGGTCGATCTCGTCGCTCCGCGCGGCCTCGAGGTCGTCGAGGAGGTCGTCACGCGCGGACGCGTCGAGGATCGGCCGTGGCGCGGCGAGGAAGGCGGCGTGCTCCTGGTCTGCGGCGGCGAGCGCCTGCTCCGCCTGCTCGACGGCGCCCGCGGTCTCGGCGAGCGCGGCGCGGAGCCGGTCGGCCTCGCCTCGAGCGTTCTCCGCGCGGGTGCGCGCGGTCGCCGACGCCCGGTCGAACGCCGCCTTCGCGGCCACGTGGGCGCGGAGGGTGCGGTCGGCCTCGTCCGCCGCGGCGCGTGCCGCGTCCACGGCGTCACGCGCAGCTCGGAGGTCGGTGCCCGCCGCGTCGGCGGCCGCGACGACCTCGACGTGCCGGCTCGCGGCCGTGTCCCGCTCGGCCACGAGTTCGAGCCGCGACGTCGCGCGTTCCCCGCCGCCCGTCACGAGGACCGCGCGGACGACGTCACCCGCGGCGGTGACGACCGTCGCCTGCGGGACGGCGGCGAGCAGGGCCTCCAGATCGGCCGCGGCCGGGTCCGCGCCCGGCTCGACGACGACGGTGTCCGCGAGCAGCGCCACGATCGCGGGAGGCCCGTCGACCACCTCGAGTGCCGGACGGACGCCGGACGGGAGGGCCGGGGGCAGGTGCGATCCCGTGCCCGGGGCGTCGGCGACGACGACGTCGATGCGACCGATGTCGTTCGTCCGTGCCGCGGTCACGGCGTCGAGCGCGGCGGACCGGGTGGCGGCGAGCACCGCGTCGGCGAGTCCGCCGAGGGCGGCCGCGACCGCGGCCTCGTACCCGGCGGCGACCCGGATGTGGTCGGCGAGCCGGCCGAGCACCCCGGCGCGCCCGGCGTCGATGAGCGCCTGTGAGCCGTCGCGGACGTCGAGCGACAGCCCGAGCGCGGTCACGCGTGCGGCGAGGGCGTCACGCTCGCGCTCGAGCCGATGCAGCCGCTCCCGCGCCTCGTCCCGTCGCGACTGGGCGCCCTCGAGCGCCGCCCGGGCGTCCGTGAGCAGCTGCGCCAGGTCGTCCTCGTCCGCGTCCAGTCCCGGGTCGCGGGCGACCCCGGCGAGCTCCTGTTCGGCGCGTCCGGCACGCTCCTCGGCCTCGGCGAGCGCCCGCTCCCGACGGGCACGGTCGGCCGTGGCGGAGGCGAGCCGCTGCCGTGCCACGTCGACGCGGTTGCCGAGGCGCTGGGCGTCCAGGTCGTGCTGCGACACGAGTGCGCTCTGCGCCGCGATCTCCTCGTCGAGGGCGTCGAGCGACGCACGCGCCCGGGCCACGCGCTCGGCCGCCGACGCCAGCGCGCCCTGGAGGTCCTCGGCGTTCGCCTCGAGACGCTCGGCCTCGTCCCGCGCGTCCGCGACCATCGACGGGGTGACGGTGGGGCCCTGGGCGGGCACGTCCGCCTGTTGGGCGAGCAGCAGGAGGCGCTGGTTCGCGAGGGTCGACAGCCCCCGCAGTCGCTCCTGCACGCTCTCGAGGCCGTGGAGCACCGTCCGCGCCCGGTCGACGTCGTCACCCACCATCGTCTGCTCGACGTGCTGCTGTCGGATGCGCGCCTGGTCGAGCCGCTCCTGGAGCACGATGCGCTCGCTCTTCCGGCCGGCCTCGACCGCGAGGTGCTCGGCGAGCTCCCGCCGCAGCCGGACGACGTCGTCCGCGAGGATCCTGGCCCGCGCGTCCCGGGCGACCGCCGCCACGGACTGCGCCTTGCGCGCGACCTCGGCCTGCCGTCCCAGCGGCTTCAGCTGACGCCGGATCTCGCCGGCGAGGTCGGACAACCGGGTGAGGTTCGCCTGCATCGCGTCGAGCTTGCGGAGCGTCTTCTCCTTGCGCCGACGGTGCTTGAGGATGCCGGCGGCCTCCTCGATGAAGCCGCGTCGGTCCTCCGGCGTCGCGTGGAGCACCTTGTCGAGCTGTCCCTGCCCGACGATGACGTGCATCTCGCGGCCGAGCCCCGTGTCCGACAGGAGTTCTTGGACGTCGAGCAGGCGACAGTTCTCGCCGTTGATGGCGTACTCGCTCCCGCCGTTCCGGAACAGGGTCCGCGAGATCGTGACCTCCGCGTACTCGATCGGGAGCACGCCGTCGCTGTTGTCGATCGTCAGGGTGACCTGCGCGCGGCCGAGCGGTCCCCGCGTCGAGGTGCCGGCGAAGATGACGTCCTCCATCTTGCCGCCGCGGAGCGTCTTGGCGCCCTGCTCCCCCATCACCCACGCGAGGGCGTCCACGACGTTCGACTTGCCCGAGCCGTTGGGACCCACGATGCAGGTCACGCCCGGCTCGAGTGCGAAGGTCGTCGGTTGCGCGAAGGACTTGAACCCCCTGAGGGTCAGGCTCTTCAGGTACACGGACGGCCTTCCATGCTCGCGCGATCGGTGGGCACAGGCTAGCCCAGGCGCGACCGCGGCCGACGCTGGCACACGGGGCAGCGGTGGCTCGAGCGGTTCATGAACGCCTCGCGCACGATCGTCGCCCCGCAGCGGGGGCACGGCTGACCTTGTCGCCCGTACACGGCCAGCCGCTGGGAGAAGTACCCGGACTGCCCGTTCACGTTGACGTACTGGGCGTCGAAGCTCGTGCCGCCGTCCTCGAGCGCCCGGCGGAGCACCGCGCGCACCTCGTCGAGCAGGCCGGTCAGCGCGCGCCGGCTCAATGCGTCGGCGGGGCGGTCGTGGTGCAGCCGGGCCGCCCACAGGCTCTCGTCCGCGTAGATGTTGCCGATCCCGCTGACCACACCCTGGTCGAGCAGCACCCGTTTGATGCCGCTGTGCCGCCGGTGCGCGAGCGCGACGAACCGCGCGTCGTCGAACGCGGGGTCGAGGGGGTCCCGTGCGATGTGCGACACCTGCGTCGGGATCCGCCGTCGCCACGCCCCGTCGGGATCCGCCTGGTCGGCGGCACCGGCGTGCCCCGCGGGTGCGCTGTCGACGGTCGGGACGGTCGCGTCGACCGCCATCGAACCGAAGGTCCGCTGGTCGACGAACTCGAGCTCGACCGGCGGCTCGACGAGGCCGTCGGCGGTCCGGCCCGCGGGCTGCACCGCGAGGACCACCCTTCGGTGCCGAGCGGCCGGGCGGTCCCGACCGAGCAGGATCTGACCGCTCATGCCGAGGTGCGCCACGAGGGCCTCGGGACCCGCGCCGACGTCGTCGAGCGGCATCCACAGGAACTTGCCGCGCCGCACGGCGGCCTGCACGGTGCGCCCGGTCAGGCGGGCGACGAAGTCCTCGGCCGGGCCCCGGTGTCGCGTCAGAGCGCGCTCGTCGACGACGTGGACGTGGAGCACGCGGGCGCCCGTGACGGACGGTTCGAGGCCCGCGCGGACGACCTCGACCTCGGGGAGTTCGGGCACTAGCGGGCGTCACCCGTGCCCGCGTCGGGGCCGTCCGCCGCGAGGAGGTCGACCGATTCCTCGCCCCGGCCGGACAGTCGCGTCCACGCGCCGAGCGCCGCGGCCATCTCGGCGTTCTTCTTGCTCGATCCGGTACCGCTCGCGATGTCCTCGCCCATGAGCACCACGGTGGCGTGGAACGTCTTGTCGTGGTCGGGGCCCTCTTCGGTGACCCGGTACGCGGGGTTGCCGAGGGACCGTGCCGACGCCAGTTCCTGCAGGCTCGTCTTCGGGTCCATCGCGGCGCCGAAGCGGTCGGGGTCGACGAGCAGGGGCTCCACGAGGCGCAGCACGAGCGCGGTGGCGACGTCCGGCCCCGCGGACAGGTAGGTCGCGCCGATGACGGCCTCGACCGTGTCGGCCAGGATCGACGACTTGTCCCGGCCGCCCGTGAGCTCCTCGCCGCGACCGAGCTTGAGGAAGGCGCCGAGGCCGATGATGCGGGCGATCTCGGCGAGGGCGACGGTCGACACGAGACTCGCGCGTCGCTTGGCGAGCTCGCCCTCGTCCAGATCCGGGTAGTCGCGGTAGAGCTTGACCGTCACGGCCTGCCCGAGGATCGAGTCACCGAGGAACTCGAGTCGCTCGTTGTGCGCGATGCCCCCGTGCTCGTAGGCGAACGAGCGATGCGTCAACGCCAGATCGACGAGATCCGGGTCGACGTCGACGTCGAGGACGGCCAGCAGACGTGCAGCGTCCGACTCCGCGGGGGTCGACCCACGGGAACCGGACGCTGCACGCACTGATCCGCCTCGATCAGACGTCGGCGACCTTGCGGCCCTTGTACTCCATGTAGAGCGCGGTGCCGGCGCTGTCCTCGACGACCTTGGCGCGGTGCGGGAGGCTGTAGGTGACCTTGCCGTTCTCGACGGTCTTCACGAGCGCGACGGGCGCCGCCTTCCACTGCGAGCGGCGGGCGTGCGTGTTGGCGCGGGACTTCTTGCGCTTGGGAACGGCCATGACTTATCTCTCTTCCTTGTCGGCGTCAGGACGAGCGCCGTCGGGGTCGGTGGTGTCGATTCGGAGTGCTGCGAGCGCGGACCAGCGCGGGTCGATGACCTCAGGGGTCACACGCTCGCCGACGTCCGCCAGGCGCTCACCCGTCACCGGGTCCAGTCCTGGGCAGTCCGGTCGGCAGACCGGTCGGAACGGCAGTGCGAGCACCACCGCGTCTCGGATCACCGGTTCACAATCCACGTGATCATCGTGAACCTGGAGATCAGAATCCTCCGAGGCATCATACGCGAACAACTCGGTGAAATCGACCTCGACCGGCTCGGTGATGTCGATCAGACAGCGGCTGCACTCGCCGACGGCCTCGGCGTCGGCGTGGCCGGACACCAGGATCCCCTCGTGCAGCCCCTCGAGTCGGACCTCGACGTGGAGCGCCCCACCGACCGGTACGGCGACCTGTCCGGCACCGAACGGTTCCGCGAGCTCGACGTCGATGACGTGCTCGCGCATCTCGCCCGGGCGGTGCATGATGTCACGCACCGGCAGGGTGTACGGGGTGTTCACGAAGCCAGGCACGAGGATCGATCCTACCGCGCATCCCGCCCGAGAGCGAGCGCCAGCATGCGGCGCGCACCCGGTGCGGTGCGGGCAGGACGGCGGCGCCCGCCACCGACGGTCACCGCTCCGGGTCAGTGGGCCAGGGCCTCCGCCACGACCCGCGGCACGTAGGGCGAGACGTCCCCACCGAGCGACGCGACCTGCCGGACGAGCGAACTCGACACGTGCGAGCGACCGGGCTCGGGGACGACGAACACGGTCTCGACGCCCGCGAGGTCGCGATTCACGGCCGCCATCGGTGTCTCGTACGCGACGTCCGCGCTCGACCGCACCCCCTTGACGATCACGCGCGCACCGACCTGCCGGCAGTAGTCCACGAGCAGACCGGAGGACCACGACTCCACCCGGACGCCGTCGTGCAACCCGGCCTCGTCGAGCGCGGCGTCGATGAGCCGGACCCGTTCCGCGGCGTCGAAGAGGCTGCTCGTCTTGTCCGGGTTGTGCACGACGAGGACGTGGACCTCGTCGAAGATCGTGGCGGCACGCTGGATCACGTCGAGGTGCCCGACGGTGACGGGGTCGAACGAGCCGGGGACGACGGCGATCTGGGGCATGGACCGACCCTACCGACGCCGCCGTGTCAGTTCTTGCCGAGGAACGCCGCGTCGGTCTCGTCGAGGCGTCGGTCGAGCGCGGCCCGGAGCACGGCGTGGCGCTCGAGCGTCGGGTCCGCCGTCAACAGCCGCTCCGCCTCGCCCCGGGCATCGACGATGACGTCGGCGTCCCGCACGACCCGCAGGAGCGTCAGCGACGACCGGCCGCCCGACTGTCGCTCACCGAGCACGTCGCCCTCACGTCGGAGTTCGAGGTCGACGCGTGCGAGCTCGAACCCGTCGTCCGAGCCAGCCACCGCGTCCACGCGCTCGCGC
Organism: Curtobacterium sp. MCBD17_013; assembly: GCF_003234565.1. Lineage (GTDB taxonomy): Bacteria > Actinomycetota > Actinomycetes > Actinomycetales > Microbacteriaceae > Curtobacterium. The sequence goes on from NZ_QKTU01000002.1 coordinate 436,780, forward strand.
GCCGGTGTGCCGTCCTCGGCGCTCGTCACGAGCAGACAGACGCCCGGGTGACCGCCACGCCCGATGCGCCCACGGAGCTGGTGCAGCTGGGACACCCCGAACCGGTCGGCGTCGAGGACCGCCATCATCGAGGCGTTCGGGACGTCGACGCCGACCTCGATCACGGTCGTCGCGACGAGCACGTCGACGTCCCCCGCGGCGAACGCGGTCATGGTGGCGTCCTTGTCCTCGGCGGGCATCCGGCCGTGGAGGACCGCGATCCGCCGGTCCCGCAGCTCCGGCATCGCGCGGATCCGCTCCGCCGTCCCGACGACGGTGGCAGGGGGACGACGAGTGGGACCCGTTGCGCCCGCGTCGGCCTGGACCGCGTCGTCGCCGGCTTCCTCGCCCTCCTCGACCGAGCCGTCCTCGATGGCCGGGCACACGACGAACGCCTGCCGCCCGGACGCCAGTTCCTCGGCCATCCGGGTCCAGATCCGGTGCTCCCAACCCGGGTGGTCCGCGAGGGCGACGGTGTGGGTCTCGACGCTGGCCCGCCCCGAGGGCAGCCCCTGGATCGTCGACACGTCGAGGTCGCCGAAGACGGTCATGGCGACGGTGCGCGGGATCGGGGTCGCGGTGAGGACGAGCACGTGCGGCGGGGTCCTGCCCTTGGTGCGCAGGGCCTCGCGTTGTTCGACGCCGAACCGGTGCTGCTCGTCGACGACGACCAGGCCGAGCTCGGCGAAGTCGACCCGATCGCCGAGGAGCGCGTGCGTGCCGACGACGAGCCGTGACCCGCCGCTCGCCGCCGCGAGGAGCGCCCGCTGCCGCTCGCGGGAGGACTGGGAACCGGTGACGATCACCGGCCGGAGCTCGGCGGCGAGGTCCGGTCCGAGGAACCGCACGATCGAGCGGAGGTGCTGCGCCGCCAGGACCTCCGTCGGTGCGATGAGCGCCGACTGGCCGCCGGACTCCGCCACCGTGAGCATCGCGCGGATCGCCACGAGGGTCTTGCCGGATCCGACCTCGCCCTGCACGAGCCGGTGCATGGGGTGGTGCTCGGCCAGGTCGGCGGCGATCTCCACGCCGACGGCCGTCTGGTCGTCCGTCAGCGTGAAGGGGAGGTGCCGGTCGAAGCGCTCGAGCACGCCACCCGGCGCCGCGACCCGCGGCGTCGACGCGGTCGCCCGCGCGGCCAGGCGCCGTCGGACGAGCGCGGTCTGCAGCACGAAGGCCTCGCGGTACCGGAGCGCGTCCTGCGCGGCCTTCCAGTCGGCGGTCCGCTCGGGCCGGTGCAGGAGCTCGAGCGCGCGCCGGTGCCCGAGCAGGCCCAGTCGGGCGCGCACCGACGACGGCACCGGGTCCTCGAGCTCGGGCAACGTGTCGAGCACGACCCCGACGGCCTTGGCGATCTGCCACGACGACAGCGTCGAGGTCGCCGGGTAGATCGGGATCGGCTGTCGCGACCAGCGCATCGCCTGCTCGCCGTCGGCGTCGGCCGTGGCCCGCGGGTCGTCGGCGTCGAACAGCTCGTAGTCGGGGTGCGCGAGCTGCCGTGCGCCCCGGTAGTCGGACACCTTGCCCGCGAAGATGCCGCGTGCGCCCGCGACGAGGTCCTTCGCGCGCCAGCCCTGGTTGAAGAACGTGAGTGTGAGGATGCCGTTGCCGTCGCCGATGCGTGCCTCGAGGATGGACCCGCGCCGCTGCCGCATCGTCCGTTCACGGACGTCCACGACCTCGGCCACGATGGTCACGGACTCCCCCACCGCGAGCTCGTCGAGGGCCGTCAGCGCGCCGCGCTCGGCGTACCGCCGCGGGGCGTGCGCGAGCAGGTCGCCCACCGTGCGGATGCCGAACGCCTTCTCGAAGGCCGTCGCGGTGCGGCCGCCGAGCACCCCACTCAACCGTGCGTCGAGCGGGTCCGGGGTGACTGCCGGGGACGACGCGGACGCGGGACTGGCGGTGACCACGTCGCAACGGTAGTCGCTCCCGCCGACATGCACCGGGCCTCCCAGCCGTGCACGACGTCCGCTGGTGCCGATACGGTGTCGTGCGTGACCCGGATCATCGCGGGGGCCGCTGGCTCCACGACGCTGCGCGTGCCGCGGGCCGGCACGCGACCCACGAGCGACCGTGTGCGCGAGGCCCTGTTCTCCTCGCTCGACGCGCGGGGACTCGTCGCCGGCGCGGCGGTGCTCGACCTCTACGCCGGCACGGGCGCTCTGGGCCTCGAGGCGGCGTCACGCGGCGCGGTCGAGGTCGTGCTCGTCGACCGCGCAGCACCCGCGGCAGCCGCCTGCCGCGAGAACGCCCGGTCGGTCCAGCGGAGGACCGGCGGCGCCACCCACATCGACGTCCACGCACAGTCCGCGCTCGGGTACCTCCGATCCACCGGTCGCCGCTTCGACCTGGTGTTCATCGACCCGCCGTACGAGGTGGACGAGGACGAGATCCAGGCCGTGCTCGCGGCCCTCGTCCCCCGACTCGGGCCGGAGGCGCTCGTGGTCGTGGAACGCAGCACCAGGTCGCCACAGCCGACCTGGCCCGACGGGCTCCAGGCCTGGAGCAAGCGCACGTACGGCGACACCGTCGCGTGGGAGGCCGCGCCCGACATCACGGACTGACCCCGGCGCCCACCGCGCTCGTCCTGGCGTCAGCCGACGGCGCCGTCCCAGCCCACGTACGGGTCCCACCCCTGCGTCGACACCGGGACGCCCCCGCGCGTCACGCCCGGCGCACCGGCCGCCGACACGACCGTCCCGATCCGCCGGAACCCGGCCGGGAGGCCCGACCCGCGTGGGAACGTCGCGAACAGTCCGTGGTCCTCACCGCCGTGCAGGGCCGGCCCCTCCGGGACCACCGACGGGTCGAGGTCGATCGTGACACCGCTGGCCCGGGCCACGCGACCGGCATCGATCGCCAGCCCGTCGGACAGGTCGAGCATCGCGGTCGCCCCGGCCTGGGCGGCGAGGACCCCCGCGGCGACCGGCGGACTGGGGCGACGCTGCCGCTCGACGCCCGGGTCCGTCCCCCCGGGCGAGGCCGCCAGGAACGCCGCGGTCCGTTCGGCGTCCGGTTCGCCGCGGTCGTCGACCCCCTCCGCGAACAGCCGCGCGAGTCCCCGGGCCGCGACGCCGAGTTCACCCGCGACCGCGACCTGGTCACCCGCTCGCGCGCCCGACCGGACCACCGGCGCCCGGCCCTCCAGGTCCCCGAACGCCGTGACCGTCACCGTCGCGGTCGCCGACGTCGACAGGTCGCCGCCGACCACGCCGCAACCCGGGGCGAGGGTGGCGCACGCCGCCGCGAACCCGTCGGCGATGGCCTCGAGCACGCCCACCGGGGTCTGCGGCGGCACGGCCAACGCCACGAGCAACGCGGTGGGGCGCGCCCCCATCGCGGCGACGTCGGACAGGTTCGTCGCGGCCGCCTTCCAACCGACGTCCGTCGGCGAGGACCACGCCCACCGGAAGTCCGGGCCGTGCACCATCATGTCCGTCGTCACGACGAAGCGTCCGTCCGGCGCGGCGACGACCGCGCAGTCGTCGCCCGGGCCGAGCAGGGCGGATGCGGCGGACGGGAGCCGACGGGTGATCCGAGCGAGCACGCCGAGCTCGCCGACGCTGCCCACCGTGTCGTCGCTGTCGTGCACTCTCCGACCGTACCGCCCGCTCGGGTAGCCTGATGGCGATGCACTCCTCGCGCCGACTCCCCCGGGCACTCGGGGCGATCGCCCTGGCGGTCGGCCTCGTCGCGGCCCTCGAGGGCTGTGCTGACGCCGTCGCGCTGACACCGGCGCCGGCGGCGAACTCCGTGGCCTGCGCCGCGGTCCAGGTGCGCCTGCCGACCACCGTCGAGTCGAAGCTCGCGATCCGAGCCACGAACGCGCAGTCCACGGCCGTCTGGGGCACCCCGGCAGCCGTGGTCCTGCACTGCGGCGTGCCCGTGCCGACCGTGTCCGACCTGCCGTGCTTCACCCTCGGATCGGTCGACTGGATCCGGGACGCCCGGAAGGACTCCATCGTCTACACGACGTTCGGACGCTCGCCCGCCGTGCAGGTCGCGCTCGATCCGACGGCGGCGACGAGCGACGTGCTGCAGGACATCGGGGATGCCGTGTCGACCCTGCCGAAGGACGGCCACGCGTGCCTCGACCCCTCGGACGTGGCAACGCCCTCCGCGCCCGCCACGCCGTCGGCGAGCGCCACCCCGGCGGGCTGACCCGCCACGACCGGTCAGCGGACGGCGACCGCCCCGAGCTCGACGAGTTCGCGGACGAGGTCCGGGTAGGGCAGCCCGGACGCGGCCCAGCATCGGGGGTACATCGAGAACGGGGTGAACCCGGGCATGGTGTTGACCTCGTTGACGACGAACCCGTCGTCCGTGAGGAAGCAGTCGACCCGTGCGAGGCCCGAACCGGCGATCGCCTCGAAGGCGCGGGCGGCGATGGAACGGACCTCGTCGGTCTCGTCCTGGGACAGCGGGGCGGGACACCGGAGCTGCTCGTCGCCGCCGAGGTACTTCGCCTCGAAGTCGTAGAACCCCGCTTCGTCGACGACGATCTCGCCCGGGAGGCTCGTGCGCGGGGTGCCATCGCGACCCTCGAGCACCGCGACCTCGATCTCGCGCCCGACGATGCGTGGCTCGACGATGACCTTGCTGTCGTGCTCGAACGCGGTCGCGAACGCCGCCGGGAGCTGCCCCGGCTCGTCGACCCGCGAGACCCCCATGCTCGACCCGGCACGCGCGGGCTTCACGAACAGCGGCCACCCGTGCGCGGCCGCTCGCTCGAGGACGTCGGCCTCGTCGGCGTCCCATTCACGGCGGAGGACCGTCGTCCAGGGCGCCACCCGGAGACCGGCGTGCTCGAGCACGACCTTCGACAGGTGCTTGTCCATGCCGACCGCGCTCGCGAGGACGCCGTCGCCCACGTAGGGCAGCCCCACCAACTCGAGGAGGCCCTGGACCGTGCCGTCCTCGCCGAAGGGGCCGTGGAGGATCGGGAACACGACGTCGACGTCGCCGAGCGCGGTGATGGATCCGTCGGCCTGCACCACCGCGAGGGCGCGGGAGTCGATCGAGTCCGGCCAGCGCACGCGGGTGCCGTTGTCCGGGACCGAGGGGAGGTCGGAGCCGCGCAGGGCCCAAGCGCCCGGGTCGTCCGACTGCAACGTGAACGCGCCCGCACGGGTGATGCCGACCGGCACGACGTCGAACAGCGAGCGGTCCATCGCGGCCATGATCCCACCCGCGGTCACGCAGCTGATCGCGTGCTCGCTCGAGCGGCCGCCGAACAGGACCACGACACGGGTCCGAGCCCCGGGTCCGGCAGGCCGGGCGTCGATGGCGGTCGTCTGCGTCATGGGATCACTCGCCCTGGGGTTCGTCGGTCTCGGTCAGGTGCGGCGCGATGTTCCGCGGGTCGAGCCTACCGGCGAGCACCTCGCCCACCTGGCTGACGATGGGCATGTCGACGCCGTGGTCGGCGGCGAGCGCCAGGATCGGAGCGACCGACGCCAGACCCTCGGCGGTCTGGTTCATCTGCCGGACGACCTCGTCGTATCGGTAGCCCTGGCCGAGCAGTCGGCCCGCGGTGTTGTTCCGCGACAGGGGTGACTGGCACGTCGCGATGAGGTCGCCGAGCCCGGCGAGACCGGCGAGCGTCTCGGGGCGCGCACCGTTGGCGACCGCGAACCCGGTCATCTCCGCGAGGCCGCGGGTGATGATCGACGCCTTCGTGTTCTCGCCGTAGCCGACACCGTCGACGATGCCGATGGCCACCGCGATGAGGTTCTTGAGCACGCCGCCGAACTCGGTGCCGATGACGTCGGTGTTGATGAACGACCGGAAGTACGGGTTCGTGGCGGTCGCCGCGACGGCGGTCGCGGTGTCGGTGCTCGTCGACGACACGACGGCCGCCGTCGGCTGTCGTCGTGCGATCTCGAGTGCGAGGTTCGGGCCGGACGCCACCGCGATCCGATCCGGATCGATGTCGAGGCCCTGCTGGAGGACCTCGCTCATCCGGAGGCCCGTGCCCTTCTCGACGCCCTTCATGAGGCTCACGACGGGCGCCTCGACGGGCAGCAGTGTCCGGACCGCCTCGAGGTTCGCGCGCAGGCTCTGACTGGGCACCGACACGTAGACCTGCTCGGCGCCGTCGAGCACGCGGTCGAGGTGGTCCGAGGCGGTCAGCGTGCGCGGGAGGTTGATGCCGGGCAGGTAGTCGGAGTTCCGCTTCGTCTCGGTGATCTCGCGCGCGACCTCGGGTCGACGCGCCCAGAGCACGACGTCGGCCCCGCCCTCCGCGAGCACCTTGGCGAACGTGGTGCCCCAGCTCCCCGCGCCCAGCACGGCGACCCGTCGCGACTCGGCGCGACGGAGGACGACGTTGATGGCGGCGGTGTCGACCGCGCCGCGGCCTGGATGGTCGGGCGCGTCAGGCAAAGCGGCCGGTCTCCTTCTGGTTGTTCGCTGCCGGGTCCCACCGCTCGGCGGGTGCACGCTCGCCGCGCAGCTCCTCGACGAGCGCGGTGATCGCCTGCATGAGCTCGGCGGTCGCCTGCTGCAACAGGTGCTGGTCGAGCGGACGTCCCCGGTACGCGGAGAGGTCGAGCGGCTCGCCGATCGCGACGTCCACGCGCGACGGCGGGAAGAGCCGGAGCGTGCGCCCGTACCGCGGCATGATGCGCTGGGTGCCCCAGTGGGCCATGGGGATGAGCGGGACGTCGTTCTCGAGCGCGAGTCGGACCGCGCCAGTCTTCCCGCGCATGGGCCAGAGGTCCGGGTCGCGCGTGAGCGTGCCCTCGGGGTAGACGATGAGACCGCCGCCGCCCGCCACGAGGGCACGACCACCGGTGAGCGGGTCGCTGCCGCGGGTCCGTCCGGAGCGCTCGACGGGGACGTTGCCCATGCCGCGCATGAAGTACCCGAGCACCGGGACCCGGAACAGCGAGGCCTTCGCGAGGTACTGCGGGAGTCGACGGTGCAGCCACACGACCGTGCCGACGACGAGCGGGTCGATGTTCGTGTAGTGGTTTGGCGCGACGATGAACGGACCCTCGGCCGGCAGCCGCGTGCTCCCGTGCCACCGGAACCGGGCAGCGACCCGGATCATCGGGATGACGATCGACGCGACGACCCGGAACGCACCGTTCAGGTCGCCCCGATGGAACCGCCGTCCCGGGGTGGGCAGGCCAGCGGTGACGACCTCGCGCCCGCCGCCCTGCTGCCCGCTCGTCGACCCCGTGCCGTTGTCCGGCACCGCGCCCTCACCCGGCAAAGTCGAAGTCCGCGCCGAGCTTGCGGAGCTTCGGGATGAAGTGCTCGTACCCACGGCTGATGATGCCGACGTTCGTGATGTGCGACTCACCACTGGCGGTGAGCGCGGCGATGAGGTGGCTGAACCCGCCCCGGAGGTCGGGCACGCGCACGTTCGCGCCGTGCAGCGGCGTGGGTCCGGTGATCACCGCGGCCTGCTCGAAGGGACGACGAGCGACTCGACGGTCGTGGCCGGGCAGTCCCTCTTTGTGCACGACGATGTCCGCACCCATCTCGTTGAGCGCGTCCGTGAACCCGAACCGGTTCTCGTACACGGTCTCGTGCACCACGCTGCGGCCCTCGGCCTGCGTCAGTGCCACGACGAGCGGCTGCTGCCAGTCCGTCATGAACCCGGGGTGGACGTCGGTCTCGATGACGACGGGCTTGAGCACCTCGACCTCGCGGTAGAAGCGGATGCCGTCCTCCTGGATGTCGAACCCGCCGCCCACCTTGCGGAAGACGTTGAGGAAGGTCATGAGGTCCTGCTGCTTGGCACCCTCGACGAAGATGTCACCGTTCGTGGCGAGTGCGGCGGCGGCCCAGCTGGCGGCCTCGTTGCGGTCGTTGATCGCCCGGTGCGTGTACCCGCGCAGCTTCTCGACGCCCTCGATGAAGATCGTCCGGTTCGGCTCGACGGAGACGACGGCGCCCATCTTCTGCAGGATCGCGATGAGGTCCATGATCTCGGGCTCGATCGCGGCGTTCCGCAGCTCGGTGACACCCTCGGCCAGCACGGCGCTGAGGAGCACCTGCTCGGTCGCGCCGACGCTCGGGTACGGCAGTTCGATGTTCGCGCCCTTGAGACCGTTCGGTGCCTCGAGGTGGATGCCGGCGACCTGCTTGTCCACGACGGCGCCCATCGCGCGGAGCGCGTCGAGGTGGAAGTCGATCGGGCGGTCGCCGATGCGGCAACCGCCGAGGTCGGGGATGAACGCCTCGCCGAGCTTGTGGAGCAGCGGACCGCAGAACAGGATCGGGATGCGGCTCGACCCGGCGTGGGCGTCGATCTCGGCGAAGTGTGCGCTCTCGACGTTCGAGGGGTCGAGGATGAGCTCGCCACGGGCAGGATCGCTGATCCGGACGCCGTGCACCTCGAGCAGGCCCCGGACGACCTTGACGTCGCTGATGTCCGGCACGTCGCGGAGGATCGAGGGTGTGTCGCCCAGCAGCGCGGCCACCATCGCCTTGGTCGCGAGGTTCTTCGCGCCGCGGACCTCGATGCGTCCCACGAGCGGCTTGCCGCCGCGGATGACGATCTCGTCCGACTTGAGACCGACGCGAGCGCCTGCAGCCGCTGCGTCCTGTACGAGAGAGTTCACTTACTTCACCGGCAATGTCTCGGGCCGCCACGAGGCGCGGCGGGATTCGAACTCCGTGATCGACGGTTCGTCGCGGAGGGTGAGCCCGATGTCGTCGAGCCCTTCCATCAACCGCCATCGAGTGTATGCGTCGATCTCGAACGGGACGTCCACATCACCCACCGACACGCGCTGCGCGACGAGGTCGACCGTCGCCTCGGCTCCGGGCGCGGCATCGATCGCCGCCCAGATCCGCTCGACGTCGGACTCGGTGACCACGGCGGTCAGCAGCCCCTGTTTGCCGGCGTTGCCGCGGAAGATGTCCGCGAACCGCGGCGAGACGACCACCCGGAACCCGAAGTCCCGGAGCGCCCACACCGCGTGCTCCCGGCTCGACCCCGTGCCGAAGTCCGGACCGGCGACGAGCACGGACGCACCCTGGTACTCGGGACGGTTGATGACGAACTCGGGATCCTGCCGCCAGGCGGCGAACAGGGCGTCCTCGAAGCCCGTCTTCGTCACCCGCTTGAGGTAGACGGCCGGGATGATCTGGTCGGTGTCGACGTTCGCCCGACGCAGCGGTGCCGCCACGCCGGTCACGACCGAGAGCTTGTCCATCAGTGTTCCTCCTCGGGCTGCGCGACGCCGGCCTCGGCGTCGGCGACGGTCGTGCGACCAGCGGCGACACCGACCGGCGTGACCTCGTCCACGGCACGCCGCGCGTCGTCCTCCTCGAGGTCCCACGGGCTCGACAGCGTGCCCCGGACGGCGGTGGCCGCGGCGACGAGCGGTGACACGAGGTGTGTCCGGCCGCCCTTGCCCTGGCGCCCCTCGAAGTTGCGGTTCGACGTGGACGCACATCGCTCGCCGGGGGCGAGCTGGTCGGGGTTCATGCCGAGACACATCGAGCAGCCGGCGAACCGCCACTCCGCGCCGAAGTCGAGGAACACCTGGTCGAGCCCCTCGGCCTCGGCCTCGAGGCGGACCCGCGCGGACCCGGGCACCACCATGACCCGGACGCCCTCGGCCTTGGTCCGACCGCGGACGATCGAGGCGAACGCGCGGAGGTCCTCGATGCGCGAGTTCGTGCAGGAGCCCATGAACACCGCGTTGACGGGGATCGCCTTCATCGGGGTGCCGGGAGTGAGGTCCATGTACTCGAGCGCCCGTTCGGCGCCCGCACGGGCGTTGGCGTCGGCGAAGTCGGCCGGCGAGGGCACGGTCGCCGACAGCGAGACGCCCTGACCGGGGTTCGTCCCCCACGTCACGAACGGCTCGAGCTCGTCGGCGTCGATGAACACCTCGGCGTCGAACACGGCGTCGTCGTCCGTCGCCAGCGTGTCCCAGTAGGCGACGGCGTCGTCCCAGTCCTGCCCGCTCGGGGCGTGCGCCCGTCCGCGGAGGTAGTCGTAGGTCGTCTGGTCGGGTGCGACCATCCCGGCGCGTGCACCGGCTTCGATCGACATGTTGCAGATCGTCATCCGGCCTTCCATCGAGAGCGCCCGGATCGCGCTGCCGCGGTACTCGAGGACGTAGCCCTGACCACCGCCGGTGCCGATCTGCGCGATCACGGCGAGGATGACGTCCTTCGCCGTGACACCGGGGCGCAGCGTCCCCTCGACGGTGATCGCCATGGTCTTGAAGGGCTTGAGCGGCAGCGTCTGCGTGGCGAGGACGTGCTCGACCTCGCTCGTGCCGATCCCGAACGCCATGGCCCCGAACGCGCCGTGGGTCGAGGTGTGCGAGTCGCCGCACACGACGGTGATGCCGGGCATGGTGAGGCCGAGCTGCGGTCCGACGACGTGCACGATCCCCTGCTCGGCGTCCCCGAGCGGGTGCAGCCGGACACCGAACTCCGCGCAGTTGCGCCGCAGGGTCTCGATCTGCGTCCGGCTCGTCGGGTCGGCGATGGGACGGTCGATCGCGAGCGTCGGCGTGTTGTGGTCCTCGGTGGCGATGGTGAGGTCGGGGCGGCGGACGGGCCTCCCGGCCTGGCGGAGGCCGTCGAACGCCTGCGGACTCGTGACCTCGTGCACGAGGTGGAGGTCGATGTAGAGGAGGTCGGGGGTGCCGTCCTCGCCCTTGACCACGACGTGGTCGTCCCACACCTTCTCGGCGAGCGTCCTGCCCATGACCTCGTGCCTCCCATGCGTGTGGTCGCCTGTCCTGTCGGACGGCGACCGGGTCGTCCGCGCACCCCGAGCGAGGTGCGCGTCCCGCGTGTCGCGGGCCCGGCGGGCGCCGGGTCCAGCGAGTCTACGCTCGCGTCCGGGCCCTCCGAGGCCCGTGGATGCCCGCAACCACGGGCCTCGAGCGTCCATTCCCGGTCCGATCCGCATGCTGGCGCGGATTGGTATACCAGCAGGACGACACCTGTCGTTCTTCTCCGTCTCGCGCGTCGTCCGGGCGTCCTCCCCCAGCACGCCCGGTGGGATGATGGACAGGACATGACGACGACCGAACGACCGCCCCACTCCGCCCGCACGATCAACATCGAGGGAGCGGCACGGGCCGCCGTGGCCGGCGGGGTCCCGCTCGCCGTGCTCATCGGTTCCGGTCTGTCGGGCTACGCCGCCTTCGCGCTCTTCGCCGGGTTCGCCGCGATCCCGGGCGCGCGGGAGCCCTACGGACGACGCGTCGTCACCGTCACCACCGCGGGCCTGCTGCAGGCCGCGTGCATGCTCGCCGGCGTCGCGATGAGCATGACCGGGGCGCCGCTCTGGGCCGAGGCGGTCGGACTCGCGGTCGTCCTCGTGGTGGCCGTCGGCACGCTCTCGGTCCTCCAGGCGATCCCCGCGCAGCCCATCTTCCCCGTGTTCGCGTTCGTCGTCTGCTCGCTCGTACCGGTGACCCCGGCCCAGCTGCCGGGCGTGGTCGGGATCGTCCTCGGCGCCGTGGCGTTCGCCTGGGTGGTGTCGATGGGCGGGTTCCTCGCCCGGGCCGTGTGGGGCGAGTCGATGCGCCACCTGTTCCGACCCTTCGTCGAGCCACGACGCCGGTCCTTCGCCGTGCTGCGGAGTCCCGCCCTGTGGGAGACCGTCGGCCTCAACCTGGTCGGCGCGCTCGTCGCCGGCGCGGTCGGCGAGGCGACGGGGCTGGGACACCCGTACTGGGCGGTGGTGGCGGTCGTGTCGACGCTCCCCGCGCTCCGGCAGCGGCACACGATCCAGCGCGCTGTGCAGCGCGTGGTCGGCACCATCGGCGGCACCGTGGTCGCCGTCGGCGTCCTGCTCCTGCACCCGACGGACTGGTGGATCGTCCTCATCGCGGTGCTCGGCCAGTTCTGGGCCGAGATCTTCGTCGCGCGGAACTACGCGGTCTGCCTGCTGTTCCTCACGCCGCTCGCCCTCGCCGTCTCGTGGCTCAGCCTCCCCGAGGCACCCGAGCGTCTCGCGGTCGAGCGGATCGTGCAGACCGCGCTCGGGGCGGCCGTGAGCGTCCTCCTGCTCCTGGCCGGGCGCGCCGTCGAGCGTCGCCGTGGCCGGCCCCTCGGTGCGACGAGCGCGATCCGCACCGTCTGACGGCCGGGAGCCGTCCGACGGCTGGGAGGGCCGGGGAACGACAGCGCGGAACTCCCGGCACCGGGGCCGACGGTTCGACGGCCGGGAGGGACGGGCCGCCCCGGCCCTCCCGGCCGTCGGGCCTATCCCGGCTGGACGTTCCAGTGGTCGATCACCGGGCGGCCGTGTTCGTAGCCGAGCACGCTGACCGAGGCGGTCGAGAGCGCGAGGACTGCGCCGTCCTGCGGCGCGAGTCGGATCCAGGCCGCACCGATCGCGCGGAGCACGTGCCCGTGCGCGACGAAGATCGCGTCCTGCCCCTCGGCGAGCACCGGTCGCGCCCGGTCGAGCACCCGTTCGGCCCGGACCCGGACCTCGGCGGCGTTCTCACCAGGGGTGTCGCCGGCGGGGACGCCGTCGGTCCAGAGGTCCCAGGGCCCGTGCCGCTGCACCTTGATCTGCGGCGTGGTCAGTCCCTCGTACGCGCCGTAGTCCCACTCGAACAGGTCCTCGTCCGGCTCGGCGTCGACGCCGACGAGCCGCGCGGTCTCGCGCGCTCGCTCGAGCGGGCTCGACAGCGCGAGGGCGAAGTCGCGATCGGCGAGGAACCGCCCCGCGCGCTTCGCCTGTTCGATGCCGTTCTCCGTCAGGGGGATGTCCGTCCTACCGGTGTGCTGGCCGCTCTTCGACCACGCGGTCTCTCCGTGGCGGACGAGGACGAGTTCACCGGGGCGTTCCGAGGTCATGTGTTCCTTCCGAGGAGGAGGCCGAGCGCTGCGGCGCCGACCGAGACGACGAGCATGCCGATCCCGTTCAGCAGCGCGAGCCACGGATGACCGGCACGCACGAGCTGGACCGTCTCGACACTCGCCGTCGAGAACGTCGTGTACCCGCCCATCATGCCCGTCCCGAGCGTCGCGACGACCAGGCTCGGGAGCAGCCCGGCCGTTCCGAGTCCGGTGACGTACCCGAGGACGAGCGATCCGCTCACGTTGATGACGATCGTCCCGAGGGGAAGTGAGCGCGGCCAGTGCGCTCTGACGGCGCCGTCGAGGACGAAGCGGAGCACGGCGCCGACGCCACCGCCGGCCGCGACGAGCACGAGTTCGACCGTGCTCACCGACGTGCTCCCCTGGCGTCGGGGCGCGTCACCGCCGCGACCACCAGACCCACGACGACCGCGACGAGCCCCGCGACGACCGAGAGGAGGCCGTACCCCACCGCGGTGCCCGCGTGGCCGGTCCGGAGCAGCGTGGCCGCGTCGACCGCGAGCGTGCTGTAGGTCGTGAAGCCCCCGAGCACGCCCGTCCCGAACAGGAGCCGTAGGGATCGGCGGCGCCCCTCGTCGGAACCGCGGCGCGTCAACGCCTCGAGCAGGAGCCCGAGGCAGAACGCGCCGAGGACGTTGATGCCGAGGACCGGCCACGAGGCGGGACCGGACGGCAGGGCCGAGGTGATCAGCGCTCGCGCAGCCGTCCCGACCGCTCCGCCGAGCGCCACGAGGCCGATGGACGGCCAGCGGAGATGCAGCGGACGGATCGGCGCACCGCTCGCGGCGTCGTCGACCTCGACGTCAGGGTCGGACGGCAGGCCGTCACCGCTCGACGCTGGGGCGGCGCTCGGTCCGCCGGACGCGTTGGTCATGGTGCTCCCATCTGCTGGACGCGTCGAGGACGCGCGATCGGAGACAGGGACCGTCGTCGCTCGACCGGCCGGTCGGCGAGGTTCGGGTCCGGCAGGCCCCACTGCCGGGGTCGGAGACCCCTGGAGCGTACCAAGCCGGAACGACGGAATCCCCCGCCCGCGGGCGAGGGATTCCATGCGGCTGCCGTGCTGGTTCTGCAGTCACTGTGCGCGTGACCCCAGCGGGATTCGAACCCGCGTTACCGCCGTGAGAGGGCGGCGTACTAGGCCACTATACGATGGGGCCGTTCCGGCAACCAGAAGAGTATGACACAGGTCCGGGTCACGACGCAAAACGAGCGGCCGTCGGTGTGTCGGCCCGGCGCCGGGGCATACCGTGGGGCGATGCCCGACCCCGACCCCGACCCCGACCCCGACGACCGCGCCGAGTCCATCGAGGGCGAAGGGCGCATCGGGGGCGCCGCCACCATCGGGGGCACCGACCGTCGCGCGCTCGCCCGGTCCGCCGGGGCCCCTCCGACGGGCGCCCTCGCCCGCGTCGGGCTCTCCGGGTGGCAGTATGACGGCTGGCGGGGCGACTTCTACCCGCAGCGCCTCGCCAAGCGCCGCTGGCTCGAGTACGTCGGCGATCGGTTCCCGACCGTGGAGCTCAACGGCTCGTTCTACTCGCTGCAGCGCCCCGAGCGGTACCAGGCGTGGCGGCACGCCGTCCCCGACGGCTTCGTCTTCGCCGTGAAGGGCGGGCGCTACCTCACCCACATGCTGCACCTGCGGAACGTGCACACGGCGCTCGCGAACTTCATGGCGTCGGGCGTCCTCGAGCTCGAGGACCGGCTCGGGCCCGTCCTCTGGCAGCTCCCCGCGGCCTTCGCCCCCACCCCCGACGTCCTCGACGCCTTCCTCGACCAGCTGCCCACGACCTTCGACGCCGCACGGGCGCTCGCCGACGACCACGACGCGAAGGTGCGCGCGTCGGACAGCGTGCCCGGTTCCGACGGCGACGGTGACGGGCGATCCGGGGACGGCACGCCGGGCGGACGGGTCATCCGTCACGCGCTCGAGGTCCGCACCCCCGCCGCCGTGACGCCGGACCACCTCGCCGTGCTCCGCCAGCACCGGGTGGCGTTGGTGGACAGCGACGCCGGTACGGCCTGGCCCCGCTTCGACGAGCCGACGACCGACTTCGCGTACCTGCGCCTGCACGGCAGTCCAGAGGTCTACCACAGCGGCTACGACGAGCACGCGACCGGGCAGTGGGCGCACCGGGTCGAGGAACACCTCCTCGCCGGGCGGGACACGTTCGTCTACTTCGACAACGACGCCGAGCGCCACGCACCCTGGGACGCGTTGGCGCTCGACGCGGCGCTCGCTGCGCGGGGTGCGGTCAGCCGGGAGGCACCGCACCGGCCCGGCGGCACCCTCGGGTCCTGACCGCGCGCGGTCGCGATCCGTCAGCCGCTCCCGCCGACGTCATGGGAGGCCTCCCGTCCGTCGTGCCCGCCGGTCCGGCGGACGAGCGCCGCGCGCCGATGCAGCAGAGCCGCGACGAGCGCGACGACGACGAGCAACGCGAGCGCCCATCCGAGCGCGGACCGCCCGGTGAGCTCGCACGTGATCGTCACGACGAGGAGGACCGCGCCGAAGAACCCACTGAACCCGATCAACGTGTCGGTCGTGTCCGTGGGCCGCGGCGGCCGCATGCGCGCCACGATCAGCCCTTGACGCCACCGGCCGTCAGACCGGCGACGATCCGACGCTGGAAGACGAGCACGAGGATCACGAGCGGGATCGTGACGATCGTGCCCGCGGCCATGACCGCCGTGTACGGCTCCTGGTGGGGCTGGCTGCCGGCGAAGCTCGCGATCGCCACCGTCACCGGCTGTGTCCGGTCGCTCGAGAGCTGACTCGAGATGAGGTACTCGTTCCACGACGAGATGAACGCCAGGATCGCCGTCGTGAAGACCGCGGGAGCGGCGAGCGGCAGGATGACCCGTCGGAACGCCTGGATCCGCGTGCAGCCGTCGATCCGCGCAGCCTCCTCGAGGTCCCACGGCATCTCGCGGAAGAACGAGGTGAGCGTGTAGACCGTCAGCGGCAGCACGAACGAGATGCTCGGCAGGATCAGGGCCTGGTAGGTGCCCATCCAACCGAGGTCCGTGAACAGCTGGAACAGGGGCGAGATGAGCGCCACGCCGGGGAACATGGACGCGGCCAGGATCGCGCCGGCGATCACCGACTTGCCGCGGAACTCGAGTCGGGCCAACGCGTAGCCGGCACTCGTCCCGACGAGCAACGCGATCACCGTCACGGTCCCACCGATGACGAGGCTGTTGCCGAGGGCACGTCCCAGGTGGTTGCCGAGTCCGGTGGAGAACGCCGTCCGGTAGTTCTCCAGCGTCACGTGGGTGGGCCACGGCGTCGCGTCGAACGTGAAGCCGACGTCGCGGAACGACGTGACGACCATCCAGTAGAAGGGCAGGAGGCACCAGATGACGATCACGGCGGCGCTGATGCCCGTCCGGATCGCAGGACCTCGGTGCCGCTCGACCCGGATGGTCGAGGTGGTCGTGTCGCGATCACGGACGGCGGCGCGGGCCCGTGGCGCTGCGATGGTCATCGGAGTTCACCCTTCTGCTGCGCGGCGTGCGTCTGCACGACGTTCGCGCCGAGGAACCGGACGAACAGGAACGCCACGGCGAAGATCACGAGGAACGTGATCGTCGACAGGGCCGACGCGGAGTTGAACCCCTGTCGGATCTGCTCGACGACGAGGATCGAGAGCGTCGTGGTGGCGTTCCCCGATCCCCCGCCGCCGCCCGTGAGGATCGCCGGGAGGTCGTACAGGCGCAGCGCGTCGAGCACCCGGAACAGCACGGCCACCATGAGGGCTGGGCGGACGAGGGGCAGCGTGATGTGGAGGAACCGCTGGACCGTCGTGGCACCGTCCACCTTGCCGGCCTCGTAGACCTCCTCGGGGATGAGCTGCAGGCCCGCGAGGATGAGCAGCGCCATGAACGGGGTCGTCTTCCACGTGTCGGCGATGACGATCGCGAACCGCGACGACCACTCCCCGCTCGTCCAGAGCACGTGGGTCCCGAGTACCTGGTTGAGGACGCCGTTGACGTCGAAGATGAAGTACCAGAGCTTGGCCGTCACGGCGGTCGGGATCGCCCACGGAACGAGCACCGCGGCCCGGACCAGCGCCCGCCCGGTGAACGGTCGGTTCATGATGATCGCCATCCACACCCCGATCACGGTCTCGAAGACGACCGTCACCGCGGTGAAGAAGAACGTGTTGCCGAACGACGTCCAGAACGTCGCGCCGAGGCTGCCGGGCGGACACGCGACCGCGCTCCCACCGGTGCCGCACCGCTGTCCGAGCCAGTGCACGTAGTTGGCGACACCGGCGAAGCCGCCGCTGACGAACATCCCGGTCGCCTTGTCCAGGCCGGCGTCGTTCTGGAACGACTGCACGATCGCGCTCACCACCGGGTACCCGATGACGATCGCGAGCAGGAGCAGGGTCGGGCCGATGAGCCAGACGGCCCACCGGCCGTGCGCGGCGTTGAGACCGCTCCGTCCCCGACGTCGTGGTTCCATGCCCGACGGGGCCGGGATCGCGGCCGGGATCTCTGTTGCTGCTGACACGGTGGCCTCCTCGCCTGGTGTCGCTTCGTACCGGTCTCCGGACGGAACGGACGGGAGGGGCGGCGCGGCTCCGTCACCGCGCCTCCCGTCCGTCGGTCGGGAGGACCTGGAGGGTCAGTTCGAGTTCGACGCCGACTTGACCGCGGCCTGCATGTCCTTGAGTGCCTGCTGCACCGACTTCGAGCCCTTGAGCGCGGCGTACGCGTTGTCCTGGATCGCCTTCGTGACCGCGGGGTAGTACGGCGTCACCGGACGGGGTTCGGCGCTCTTGATCGAGGTGAGCAGCGTGGGCAGGTACGGCAGCTTCGACGTCAGGGCCGGATCCGTGTAGAGGCTCCCGACGACGGGCGCGAGGGACCCCTGCGTCGCGAAGAACTTCTGGGTCTCGTTCGACTCGAGGAACTCGAGGAAGTCATGCGCGGTCGCCTTGTGCTTCGAGTACACGCTGATCGCGGCGTTGTGACCACCGAGCGTCGACGATCCGATGCCGTCGGCGCCCGGGATCGGCGCGATCCCGAACGTGTCCTTGACCGTCGACGAACCATCGGTCTTCGCGAGGTTGTACACGTACGGCCAGTTGCGCAGGAACAGCAGCTTGCCGGACTCGAACGCCTGGCGTCCCTGTTCCTCCTGGTACGTGATCGCCTCCGCGGGGATGTCGCCGTCCTTGAACGCGGTGACGAGGTTCTGCAGGCCTGCCCGGGCCTTCGCGGTGTCGAGCGTCGGTGTCGAACCGTCCTTCGCGAGCACCGATCCACCGGCACCGTTGATCGCCTCGGAGGTGTTCACCGTGAGGCCCTCGTACTTGGCGAACTGACCCGCGTAGCACCCGATCCCGGCCCGCTCGGCGATCGAGCAGTCCTGCATCATGGCCGACCACGTCGTCGGCGGCGTCGTCACGAGGTCCTTGCGGTAGTACAGGAGCGCGCCGTCCGACGTCTGCGGTGCGGCGTACAGCGTGTTGTTGTACGTCGCCGTCTTCACCGTCGGTGCGAGCAGCTTCGAGGTGTCGATCCGCATCTTCCCCGTGAGCGGCGTCAGCCAGCCCTTCGCCGCGAACTCGGCCGTCCACACGACGTCGACGTCGACGACGTCGTACCCCGAGTCCTTCGCCTGGAAGTGCTGCACCAGGTCGTCGTGCTGCTGGTCGGCCTGGTCGGACTGCTCCTTGAACGTCACCTTCTCGTTCGGGTGCGCGGCATTCCACTTGGCGATGAGCGGGCGGACGACGTTCGAGTTGTCCTTGCCCTGCACGTACGTGATCGGCCCGCGGCTGGTCTGGCCCGAGGTCGCGTCGCCGCCACCCGAACCCGAGCCGGAACCGCCGCTCGAACACCCTGCCAACGTCAGTCCGATCACCGCGACGCCGGCCGCACAGACGATGCGCAGCTTCCCTCGTGTCCTGTCCACTGTCGTCTCCTCGTTGAGATCGCAGGCGACACGCCTGAGCAGGCCTCATTGCCCGCTGGTTCGGGACGGTACCCCCGGAAGGGGGAGGCGCGCACCCGCTCGGGGCGTCGCGACACCACATCGTTATCAACCCGCTGGACGCCGGCCCGACTCCGAGGACGAGGCTGGTGCGGGGTTGACTGAAGCGCTTCAGTCATCCACGCTCGGTCCACGGCGAAGAACACCGCCACCCACCCCACTCGACGAGGAGTGCCATGCGCAGGACCACCACCACCACCACCACCACCGGGACCCGCGGGACCGTCACCCCCAGGAGCACCAGGCGATGGTGCATCGGGGCCGCGGCCGCCATCACGCTTGCGGCCGTGCCGCTCGCACCGTCCGCTGCGAACGCGGCGACGGCAGGCCGTCCGGACCACGGACATCAGCAGCACCACGCCGTCAAGCACGGCCCGACCAGCGTCGCGTACGTCGAGGTCAACAACGACCAGCTCGCGAACGTCGGCCGCTACACGCTCGCCGACGGGGCGAACGCGTTCGACATCGGGATCATCTTCGCCGCGAACATCGACGACGACGGCACGAAGGCGCAGCTGTCGCTCAACGCCAACGTCCAGGCGACGCTCGACCAGGCCGCCACGCAGATCCGGCCCCTCCAGGCGAAGGGGATCAAGGTCGAGCTGTCCATCCTCGGCAACCACCAGGGCGCCGGCATCGCGAACTTCTCCACACCCGCCGCCGCCGCGGACTTCGCACGGCAGGTCCGCGACGTCGTCACGAAGTACCGCCTCGACGGCATCGACCTCGACGACGAGTACTCGGACTACGGCGTGAACGGCACGCCACAGCCCAACGCGCAGTCGATCGGCTGGCTCATCTCGGCGCTCCGGGCAGACCTGCCGCACAAGCTGCTCTCGTTCTACGACATCGGCCCGGCATCGACCAGCCTCGACGCTTCGAGCCCGCGCATCGGCTCGAAGCTCGACTACGCCTGGAACCCCTACTACGGCACCTACAGCGCCCCGGCGACACCCGGCCTCCCGAAGTCGCGGCTCTCCCCCGCCGCCGTCGACATCCAGAGCACCCCGATCGCGACCGCGCAGGCGCTCGCACGACGGACCGAGGCGGAGCACTACGGCGTGTTCATGACGTACGACCTGCCCGACGGTGACGACAGCGCGTACGTGTCAGCACTCATGCAGAGCCTCTACGGACAGGGTGCGACGTACCGCTGACCGGAACGGCCGCGCGCGACACCCGGCGCGGGAGGGACGGTGGCGGCACCGTCCCTCGCGCTCGCCCCAGGAGATCGTGCCGTCGACGGGCCGGCACGCCCGCCGGGCGCTCGCGGCTGTTCCCCGGAAAAGCAGCAGGCCCCCGATCGCTCGGGGGCCTGCTCGCTGCTGGGGTACCTGGACTCGAACCAAGAACAACTGAACCAGAATCAGCCGTGTTGCCAATTACACCATACCCCAATGGTCACGAGGCAGCCTCGGACCATGGTTCCGTGGTGTCCGGAACCGAGTGTCTACTGTACAGCATCCCGAGCAGGCCGAAGACCACGGACGAGGTCACGATGGACGGCAGCGGCCGTCACGGCGCCGGCACCAGCCGCGACGATGAGCTGCTCGGGGCCGGGCGGGGTGACATCGCCCACGGCGTACAGTCCCGGGACACCCGTCCGGCCGTGCCGGTCGACCACGACGAACCCGTCCTCGTCGTGGTCCAGCCGCGTGTCGAGGAAGTCGAGATCGACGTGCCACCGGGGTCGCACGAAGCCGGCGACACGCGGGACCACGACGCCGTCGACGAGCCGGACGCCCGTCAGTCCATCACGTCCGCCCTCGAGGTCGGCGATCGCCCGGTCCTCCACAGCCACCCCGGCGGCATGGAGGCGAGCGCGGTCGTCCTCCGACAGACGGCCAACGCCGTTCGTGAACACGACGAGGTCATCCGTCCACGCCGCCAGCACGAGCGCGCGCTCCGCCAGGTCGTCGGTCTCCCCGATCAACGCCAGCGGCTGCCCGGCCTTCTCGTACGCGTCGCACTCCACGCAGCTGTGCACGCTCGTCCCGTAGAACGCACGGACGCTCGGGAGGCTCGGGAAGCTCTCGCGGAGTCCCGTCGCCACGACGACGGCCGCACCACGCGCCGCGAGGGGCGTTCCCCGCCAGGCGCCCGAGACCACCCAGCCGCCAGCGTCCGCGTGGACGTCATCCACCACCGCCTGCGTGACCGTCGCCTCGGGGTAGGCCTCGACCTCCTCGCGACCGAGCTTCCGGAGCTCGAGGGGCGAGACGCCGTCACGGGTGAGGAACCCGTGCGACCGCAGCGTCGCCGCGTTCCGCGGGCGGTTGGCGTCCACGAGCAGCACCCGCCTGCGCGCGCGCACGAGGTTGAGCGCGGCGCTGAGCCCGGCAGGGCCGGCCCCGATCACGACGACGTCGTAGTCGTCCGCGGGAGGCACGTTGGGGCCGTGCGGCGCCGCAGGGGCGCTGCGCGGGGGCACCGCTCCCGCTCCGGGCGAATCCGTCACCGGTCGCGGAGCCGGCGGAGCCGGGTGAGCGTCGACGGCTTTCCCAGGATCTCCATCGACTCGAACAGCGGCGGACTCACCCGTCGCCCGGAGACCGCGACCCGCAGCGGACCGAAGGCGACCCGGGGCTTCAGGCCGAGCCCGTCGATGAGCGCAGCGCGGAGCGCCGACTCGATGGGCTCCGCGCGGAAGTCCTCGATCGCTTCGAGGGCGTCGATGGAGGCGTCGAGCACCGTCCGCGCGTCCTCCTTGAGGGTGGCGAGCGCGTCGTCCTCCATCGTGAGGTCGTCGTCCGCGACGAAGAGGAAACCGAGCATCCCCCGCGCATCACTCAGGACGTTCATGCGTTCCTGCACGAGCGGCGCCGCGCGCTGCAGCATGGACCGCTCGTCCACCGTCACCGGGTCGCTCAGCACGCCGTCGAGGTACGGCACCAGACGATCCGTGAAGTCGTCGACGGCGAGGAGTCGGATGTGGTCGCCGTTGATCGACTCGGCCTTCTTGGGGTCGAACCGCGCCGGGTTCGGGTTGACGTCCACGACGTCGAACGCCGCCACCATCTCGTCGAGGGAGAACACGTCCTGGTCCGCCCGCAGCGACCAGCCGAGCAGCGCGAGGTAGTTCACCAGCCCCTCGGGGATGAACCCGTTCGCCCGGTGGTGGAACAGGTTCGACTCCGGGTCGCGCTTGGACAGCTTCTTGTTGCCCTCGCCCATCACGTAGGGCAGATGCCCGAACCGCGGCACGAACGAGGTCACGCCGATCTGCACCAGGGCCTCGTACAGCGCGATCTGCCGTGGCGTCGACGAGAGCAGATCCTCGCCGCGGAGCACGTGCGTGATCCCCATGAGCGCGTCGTCGACCGGGTTCACGAACGTGTACAACGGCTTGCCGTTCGGTCGGACGACCACGAAATCCGAGAACGATCCGGCGGGGAACGTGATGTCGCCCCGGACGAGATCAGCGAACCCGAGATCGCGGTCCGGGACCCGGAGACGGAGCGCCGGCTGCCGACCCTCGGCCCGGTACCCCGCACGCTCGGCTTCGGTGAGGTCGCGCTCGAAGTTGTCGTACCCCTGCTTCGGATCACGGCCGTTCGCGAGGTTCCGGGCTTCCATCTCCTCCGGGGTCACGAACGACTCGTAGACGAGCCCCTCGGCCTTGAGGCGCTCGATGACGTCCACGTAGATGTCCGACCGCTCGGACTGCCGGTAGGGGCCGTGCGGACCGCCGACGTCGATGCCCTCGTCCCAGTCCAACCGCAGCCAGCGGAGCGCGTCGAGGATCTGCTCGTAGCTCTCCTCGCTGTCGCGAGCCGCGTCGGTGTCCTCGATCCGGAACACGAAGGTCCCGCCGGTGTGCCGCGCGTAGGCCCAGTTGAACAGGGCCGTCCGGATCAGTCCGACGTGGGGCGTCCCGGTCGGGGACGGGCAGAAACGAACTCGGACGTCGGAGCCGGAGGCGGTGGTGAATGGCGCTGTCATGACGCCCCGATCCTACCGTGACGCCCGTCGACACCGACCGGAGACGACGAAAAGCCCCTGATCAGCACGCTCCTCGAGCGAGTGATCAGGGGCTTCCCTGACGTTGAGTCCGGCGGTGTCCTACTCTCCCACAAGGTCCCCCTTGCAGTACCATCGGCGCTGAGAGGCTTAGCTTCCGGGTTCGGAATGTGACCGGGCGTTTCCCTCTCGC
>NZ_QKTU01000020.1 GCF_003234565.1 Curtobacterium sp. MCBD17_013
GAGGAGGGGGAGGCGGGGGACGAAGCGGGCTAGAGGTGCGCCGCCAGGAACCTCGCCTGCTTCGGCCAGTGGTGCCCACCGCCGCCCTCGTGCCCGTTGTACGGGTAGACCTCGATCACGGCGTCCTCCGACGCGAGCGCGTTGAACGCCGCGAACGTGGTGCGGGGCGGCACGATCTCGTCCATGAGCGCCACGGAGAACAGCGCCGGTGCCGTGATCCGCTTGGCGAAGTTGACGCCGTCGAGGTAGCTCGCCGTCGTCCACACCGCCTCGGCGTGGTCGCGGTGCACGGCGAGGTAGCGCACGAGCTCCTGGTACGGGTCGCTCACCGCCACCTCGGCGCCGTGCTCCCAGTCGGCCAGGAACGCGACGTCGGGCATGACCGCGACGACGCCGTCCCCGTGCGACTCGGCGAGGGCCGCGGCGGCGATCGCGATGCCGCCGCCCTGGCTCCCGCCGGTGACCGCCACCCGCGCCGGATCGACGAACGCGAGCGTCCGCACCGCGTCGACGAGCCGCAGGGCATCCGTGTGGACACGCCGGTAGAAGTGCTCGTGCGGATCGAGGATCCCGTTCGTCATCCACCCCGCGACCTGCCCGTTCGACGCGTGCGGGTCCGGCGTGTCACCGCCGTTGCCCCAGCCGCTGCCCTGTCCGCGCGTGTCCATGACGACGTGGACGTACCCGGCGAGGGCCCACTGCACGCGCTCGCCCGGCAACCCGCGGCCACCGTTGTAGCCGAGGTACTCGACGACCACCGGGAGCCGCTCGTCCCGCGGCCGGCGTGGACGGGTGACCCACGCCCGGACCGGCTCGGCCGCGAAGCCGGGGAACGCCAGGTCCTCGACGACGAACTCGGTGATCGGCGTGCTGGCCGGCGTCAGGACGGGCCCGACGCCCGCCGTCGTCGCGGCCTGCCGCGCTTCCGCGATCGTCGTCCGCCAGAACGCGTCGAAGTCGTCCGGCTCGCGCACCACCGGCCGGTACGCGCGGAGTTCGGCGAGCGGGAGGTCCGTGAACGGCATCTACAGGCTCCTGCGGTACGCGGCGAGCACCTCCGGCCGCGGATCGGCCGGGATCGTGTCCGCCGCGAGCGGCCAGTCGGGCAGCGCACCGCCGAGCACCCACGCGGCCTGCCGCGCGGCGCCCGCGGCCACGTACTCACCGGGGTCGGGGATGAGCACGTCGCGCCCGAAGACCTGCGCGGCGATGGTCCGCACGGCGGGGTTCTGCGCGGCCCCGCCGATGAGGAACAGGCGCTCCACGCGGGTCCCCGTGCCCTCGACGGCAGCGAGACCGTCGGCGAGGGCGCACAGCATGCCCTCGACGGCGGCACGTGCCAGGTACGGGCGCGTGGTCGTCAACGGGGTCATGCCGAGCAGCGAGGCGGTGGCGTCGGGCCGGTTCGGGGTGCGCTCGCCGACGAAGTACGGCACGAGCACGAGCCCGCCGGCGCCGGCCGGGGCCTCGAGCGCGAGCGCGCCGAGTTCGCCGTGGTCCGCGCCGAGCAGCCCACCGATCACCTCGAGCACACGCGCTGCGTTGAGCGTCGTGACGATCGGGAGGCGCGCCCCCGTCGCGTCGGCGAACCCCGCCACGGTCCCGCTCGGGTCCGCCAGGGAGGCCGTGGTGACGCCGAACACGGTGCCGGACGTGCCGAGGGACACGGCGACGTCGCCCGGCCCGAGGCCGAGGCCGAGTGCGGCCCCGGCGTTGTCCCCGGTGCCCGGGCCGACCACGAGACCGGCGTGCGCGACGGCGCCACCGGGGAGTGCGACCTCCCGGTCGAGCGTGCCCATGGCGGCGGACGGCTCGACGACGCGGGGGACGACCACCGCGTCGCCGCCGTCCGTCGCGGTGCCCGGCCGGGCCTCCCGGAGCACCCGCCCGAGCGCCCGCTCGAACAGGTCGGCGTCGTAGGCGCGGCGGGCCGGGTCCCAGTAGGCGGTGCCGCTCGCGTCCGACGCGTCGGTCGCGAGTGCGTCGAGGTCCGGTCCGAGCGGGCTCTCGTCCGCGGGGCCGTAGCCGCGGAGGCGCCAGGACAGCCAGTCGTGGGGGAGCGCGACCGCGGCCACCCGGGCGGTGTTGTCGGGTTCGGTGTCGCGGAGCCACCGGAGCTTGGTCGCCGTGAACGAGGCGACCGGGACGAGGCCGGTGCGCTCGACCCACTGCTCCGGGCCGAGCTCGTCGACGAGGTCGGCCGCGGCACCGGCGCTGCGGGTGTCGTTCCACAGGAGCGCGGGGCGGATCACCCGGCCGTCGGCGTCGAGCACGACCATGCCGTGCTGCTGCCCGCCGACGGCGATCGCGGCGACGTCGTCGAGCCCGCCGGCGTCGGTGATCGCCGCGCCGAGGGCGTCCCACCACGCGGCGGGGTCGACCTCGGTGCCGTCCGGGTGGCTCGCACGACCGGAGCGGACCACCCGGCCGCTGCGGGCCTCCCGGATGACGACCTTGCAGGACTGCGTGGACGAGTCGACCCCGGCGACGAGGAGGTCCTCGTCACCGGGGTCGGTCGTGCTGGCGAGCGACTCAGCCACGCGCGCCCATGAGGTGCTCGAGGGTGAGCTGCTGCAGCTTGACGAAGCCGAAGCCCTTGCCGCCGAAGTACGCGTCGGCGTCGAAGTCCTCGAAGGCCGAGCGGTCGGCGAGGAAGTCGTCGTACGACTCGCCCTCGTTGAGCGTCGGGGTGCGGAGCTCGGCGACCTTCGACGCCTCGAGCGCCGCCTGCACCTCGGGGTCCGCGCGGAACGCCTGCGCGCGCTCCTTGAGGAGCAGGTACATGCGCATGTTCGCGGCGGCGGAGTCCCAGACACCGTCGAAGTCCTCGGTGCGGCTCGGCTTGTAGTCGAAGTGGCGCGGGCCGTCGTACGCCGGGCCACCCTGCGGTGCGCCGTGCTCGAGGAGGTCGACGAGCGAGAACGCGTTCTGCAGGTCGCCGTGCCCGAACACGAGGTCCTGGTCGTACTTGATGCCGCGCTGGCCGTTGAGGTCGATGTGGAAGAGCTTGCCCTGGTAGAGCGCCTGGGCGATGCCCGCGGTGAAGTTGAGGCCGGCCATCTGCTCGTGCCCGACCTCGGGGTTGATCCCGAACAGCTCCGGGCGCTCGAGGGTCTCGGTGAACGCGATCGCGTGCCCGAGGGTGGGCAGGAGGATGTCGCCGCGGGGCTCGTTCGGCTTCGGCTCGATCGCGAACCGGATGCCGTAGCCCTTGTCGGTGACGTAGTCGGCGAGGAGGTTGACGGCCTCGCGGTAGCGCTCGAGCGCCGCCTGGACGTCTTTGGCGGTGTCGTACTCGGCGCCCTCGCGACCACCCCACATGACGAACGTCGTCGCACCGAGCTCGGCGGCGAGGTCGATGTTGCGGAGGACCTTGCGGAGGGCGAACCGGCGGACCTGCCGGTCGTTCGAGGTGAACCCGCCGTCCTTGAACACCGGGGCGCTGAAGAGGTTCGTCGTGACCATCGGCACGACGAGGCCGGTGGACTCGAGCGCGCCCTTGAGGCGGTCGATCTGCTTCTGGCGCTCGGCGTCCGTCGAGCCGAAGGCGAACAGGTCGTCGTCGTGGAACGTCAGGCCGTAGGCGCCGAGCTCGTCGAGCTTCTCGACGGCCTCGACGACATCGAGCGGGGGACGGGTCGGACCGCCGAACGGGTCGGTGCCGTTGTACCCGACGGTCCAGAGACCGAACGAGAACTTGTCGTCGCGGGTGGGCTTCGTTGCCATGGTGCGCTCCTGAGGGGGTTTGTTGTGAGTCACAACGTATTGCACGACGGACGGGTCCGCAAGGGCGCGCGGCGCATCGGCTCCTGACCGATCGCAGGCCCTCTGGCTCGTTGCCTCGCCGCTCGGTCAGCGGGCCTCCAGTCCGCGGATGACGAGTTCCGCGACGGAGCGGGCCTCCATCGCCCAGTCGGGGCGGTCGATCGCGGAGCCGATGCCGTGGAGTGCGATCATCACCGCGCCCGGGGTCACGTCGTCGCGGATGGTGCCGTCAGCGGCCGCGCGGGCCATCAGGTCCGCGACGGTGCGCTCGAGTTCGCTCCCACCCTCGGCCTGCGTCGCTGGGGTGACGAGGGCGGCGAAGGCGCGCGCGAGGGCGACGTGCTCGATCACGTGGTCCACGAACGCGCGGAGGAACCCGACGAGCCGTTCGCCGGCCGGCCGCGATGCGTCCCGGGCACGCTCGCACAGCGCCGCCACTTCGCCCTGGTAGACCGCGGCGGCCAGTGCCTCCCGTGTGGGGAAGTGACGGTAGAGCGTCCCGACCCCGACGCCAGCCCGCTCCGCGAAGTCGTCGAACCGGATCTGTTCGTCGTGCTCGAACACCGATCGCGCGGCCGCGACGATGGCGTCTCGGTTCCGGCGCGCGTCAGCGCGCAGGGCCCGCTCCTCGGCCATGTGCCCTCCCGGTTGACGAACTGGAGACGACCTCCGTATCGTCCAGACCGGAGATCGTCTCCACGTTAGTGATCGGAGGCATGATGCGGATCCTCATGGTCGG
Organism: Curtobacterium sp. MCBD17_013; assembly: GCF_003234565.1. Taxonomy (GTDB): domain Bacteria; phylum Actinomycetota; class Actinomycetes; order Actinomycetales; family Microbacteriaceae; genus Curtobacterium. The sequence continues at coordinate 4,505 of NZ_QKTU01000020.1, forward strand.
GCGGGGCGTCATCGCGACGATCCACGGCCAGGTGCTCCAGGAGGCCGGGCACCATGTCGAGTTCCTCGTCCGCCCGGGCCGGACTCGCGAGTACGGGGCCCACGTCCGCACGGATCTCGTCGACGGCAGGCAGGGACTGCTCGGCCGACGGCGGCGCACCACGTTCGCGACCCGGCTGCGCGAGTCCGTCGAGCCGGGGGACGGCTTCGATCTCGTCGTGCTCAGTGTCTGGCACCATCGTCTGCGGGAAGCCGTGGCGTCCCTGGCTCCGGTGGTCGGCTCGGCCACGGTGCTGGTCCTGGGCAACGTGTGGGACGACCCCGTCGCCGCGGTGGCTCCGCTCCCCGCGGATCAGGTGGTGTTCGGGTTCCCCGGCGCAGGCGGGGGATTCGACGGCGACGGCGTCCTGCACGGCGCGCTGCTCCGTTCGGTCGTGCTCGGCTCGAGCGGGACGCCGGGCGATCGACGGGCACCCGAGGTGCGGACGACGTTGCAGCAGGCGGGACTCGTGGTCCGGGACGAGCCGGACATGCGCGGATGGCTGTGGTCGCACTTCGTCATGGACGCGGGCATGTTCTCCCAAGCGCTGACGAGCGGCGGCCTGGCGGCCATGATCGGAGATCGCCGCGCGCTTCGCGGGGCGTTCCTGACGAGCCGGGAGCTCCTCCCGGTCCTCGCGGCGCGGGGGGTCGACATCGGGCGCCACCGCGGCGCGACGACGCCCGCTCGGTTCCCCGGGATGTCGGCCGCATCGGCGGCGTGGGCCACCCGCCTGCTCCCGATCGCACGGGCGAGCCTGGCAGCACACACCGATCCCCACGCGGCGGAGCCCCGTGCCGTGCTGGAGGACATGCTCGCCACCGCACGTGCGCTCGGCATCGCGACCCCGCGGCTGGAGCGGTCGGCCGAGGGGCTCAGCCCAGCGTCGGCAGCTCGGTGAGCACGTGCTCGAGCGGCAGCGACGCCGCACCGATGAGCAGGATGTCCGCGCCGAGCTCCGCCCGTCGGATCTGCACGTCGGGGACGAGCGGCGCGAGCAGGTGCGCGTCGAAGGCGCTGCGGAGGCGTGGACCGTCTGCCGCCGCGAGGGCTGCCAGGAACCCGCCGAGGACGATCCGCTCCGAGCCGAGCACGTTCACGACGCTCGCGAGCGCGATCGCGAGGGTGTCGATCTGGCGCTCGACCTCCGCGACCACGGCGCTCGACCGGCTGCTGCCGCCCTCGGTCGCGGCGAGGAGCATCCGCTCGAAGGTGTCGGGGTCGGGTTCGCGCACGTCGAGCACCGCGGCGAGCCGAGCCCGGGTCACCGCGGCCTCGAGGGTCCCGACCAGGCCGGCGCTGTCCCGCGACCCGTCCGTCCGGATCGACACGTGGCCGATCTCGCCGGCGTGGCCGCTCGCGCCGAGCAGCGGCACGCCGCCCGTGACGATCCCACCGCCGATGCCGCTCGCCCCGCCGTTGACGTAGAGCAGGTCGTCCGCCCCCCGGCCGGCGCCGAACACCCACTCGGCCGCGGCCCCGAGCGAGGCCTCGTTCGCGGCGCGGACCGGCATGTCCAGCGCCGAGGCGAGCTGGGCGGCGAGTGGGACGTCGTGCCAGTCCAGGTGCGGCGCCAGGCGGACGACCCCGTCGGCGACGCGCACGAGCCCGGGGACGGCGACGCCCGCGCCCACGACCACGGCACCAGGCGGGAGGTCCGCGCGGATGGCGGCGACGGCCTCCTGGGCGATGGAGGCGACGCGTTCCGGTGTCGGAGGCTGGTCCACGTCGACACGGACGCGCCGGACCACACGGCCGCCGAGCAGCACCGCGGCGACCCGGACGGCGTCGATCTCGGGGTGCACGGCGATCCCGACCGCCCGGTCGGCGGGGCGGACCGTGGGGCTCGGACGGCCGACCGATCCCGCGCCACGGACCTCGTCCTCGATCACGAGCCCGCGGTCGACGAGCTCGCCGACCAACCCGGCGACCGTCGAGCGGTTGAGGCCGCTGAACCGGGTCAGGTCGCTCCTGGTGGCGGGCGTGGCGTGCACACGACGGAGCAGCGACGTGAGGTTCTGGTGACGTCCCAGGTCCTTCCGCCGCGCCTGCGATGCGCTCGCTTCCGCCATCCCGTGATCGTAGCGACCGCGCCCGACCGGGCACCGACATCGTTTTCGTTCGGCGATCGGGCCTTCTTCGGGGGACAAGCTGGGTGAGCGCTGTTCACGAACCATCGGATGGGAACGTTCGCTCAGCTTTCTTGACCGCCCGGAGAGACCGGGTCTAGGAATGCCCCAATCCGTGGCACCGAAGCGCGGGGGGAGACGCGTCGGACACCGACGACGTCCTCGTCGTCGGTGCCGCACGCAGCCCGATACGAGGAGGTATCCGTGGAAGACGACGCGGTCGAGAACGCAGTTGCGGCGATGGGGGCCGGGCCTGGCCCGAGCCGGAGGGGACTGGTCCGCGGAGCGGGACTGGCAGGTGCCGCCGCGTTGGCGTCGGGCCTGCTGTCGTTCTCCGGCGGGGACATGGCGAGCGCGGCCGGGAAGGCAGGGAACTTCCCGTCGACGCCCGGGTTCAAGTTCGTGTTCATCAACCACGTGACCACGAACACGTTCTTCCAGGCCACGCAGTACGGACTCGCCGACGCCGCCTCGATGCTCGGCCTGCCGAAGCCCCAGTGGACCGGCTCGGAGACCTCGAACGTGTCGCAGATGGTCAGCGCGTTCAACACCGCGGTCAGCGGCGGCGTCGACGGCATCGCCGTGTCACTCGTCGACAAGACCGCCTTCAACGAGCCCGTCAAGAAGGCGCTCGCCGCGGGGATCCCCGTCGTGTCCTACAACGCGGACGTCACCGGGAACGCGCGGCTCAACTACATCGGCCAGGACCTGTACGCGTCGGGGCAGGCCGCCGGCGAGCACATCGCGAAGCTCCTGCCGAACGGCAGCAAGATCGCGATCTTCATCGCGACGCCGGGTGCCCTCAACATCCAGCCGCGAGCGGACGGTGCGATCGCGGCGCTCAAGGCCGCGAACAAGGGGTTCCAGGTCAAGCAGATCGCCACCGGGGCCGACGAGGGCAAGGAGCAGAGCGCGATCGACGCGTTCCACACCGGGAACAAGGACTACAAGGGCCTGTTCGCGGTCGATGCGGGCAGCACCCAGGGCGTCGCGAACGTCATGAAGAAGTACGACCTGGCATCGCAGGGCTACAAGGGCGGCGGGTGGGACCTCCTGGCCTCCACCGAGAAGTCGATCCGCCACGGCATCCTCAGCTTCACGATCGACCAGTCCGCGTACCTGCAGGGGTTCCTGCCGACGCTGTACCTGTACCTGTACAAGCTGTCGGGCACGCTCGTCGCACCACCGCTCACCGACACCGGCCTCAAATTCGTCACGAAGAAGAACGTGAAGCCGTACCTCAAGTCGACGAACCGGTTCGAGGGCAGCTCGTCCGTTCAGAAGTACCTCACGTCGTGAGCGACGACGCCATCGGCCTCCAGACGGAGTCGCCCACCCCGGCACCCATGTCGTCCGCACCCCGACCGGCTCGCCGCGGCCTCCGCGGCGGGCCGCTCGGGGGTGTGCTCCGGATCCGCGAGTTCTCGGTGCTCGTCGTCGACGTCGCGCTCATCATCTACTTCGCCGCGACGAACCACGCGTTCCTGACGGGGTCGAACATCGGCAACATCGCGAACTTCCTCAGCGCGGCGGCGATCATCGCGGCGGGCGAGGTGTTCCTGCTCATCTGCGGCGAGATCGACCTGTCCGCGGGCATGACGTTCGCGCTGACGCCGATCCTCATGGTGACGTTCGCCGACGCGATGCCGCTGTGGACGGCGCTCCTGCTGGCGCTCGTCGTCGCGACGCTCATCGGGTTGTTCAACGGGGTCGTGAACCAGTACCTCAAGCTGCCGTCGTTCATCGCGACGCTCGGGACGCTGTACGGCCTGCACGGCGTGGCCCTCGCCATCGCGGGGAGCACACCGCTGCCGGCCCCCACGAAGGGCGCGCTCGTCGCGGTGTTCGGCGGGTACCAGTGGTCCGAGCTCGTCTGGGCGGTGCTCATCGTCATCGTCATGCAGGTCGTGCTGACGAGCACCCGGTCGGGCGTGCACACGATCGCCACGGGCGCGAACCTCGTCGGCGCCTCCGAGGCGGGCATCGCGGTCCGGCGCGTCAAGATCCGGGCGTTCATGCTCACGTCGCTGTTCGCCGGGCTCGCCGGCATCCTCGACGGCACGAACATCGCCAAGTCGTTCGACCCCAACGCGGGCGGCAACGACCTCATGTTCATGGCGATCGCGGCCGCGGTGCTCGGCGGGACGTCGCTCATCGGCGGCTCCGGCACCGTCGTCGGCGCCTTCCTCGGTGCGCTGCTCCTGGCCGTGCTCCAGGACGGCTTCAACATCGAGGGCATCTCCGCCACCACGTTCGTCATCGTCGAGGGCGCGGCGATCCTGCTCGCGATGATCCTCAACATCTACCTCGCGCGCTTCCGGCAGCGAGCGAAGGAGCAGTAGCCATGACCACCACCACGGGTACGGGCACGACCGACCGCGCGCCGGGAGGCACGCCACCGGCGCTCGAGGCACGGCACGTCAGCAAGCGGTTCGGGTCCGTCACCGCCCTGCGCGACATCAACCTGCACGTCGGCAAGGGCGAGGTCCTCGGGCTCATCGGCGACAACGGCGCGGGCAAGTCGACGCTCATCAAGATCCTGACCGGGTACCACCAGCCGACGGAGGGCGAGCTGTTCCTCAACGGGGACCCGGTCACGTTCACCGGCATCGGCGACGCGCGGGAGCGGGGCATCGAGACGGTGTTCCAGGACCTGGCGCTCGTCAACACGCTGCCCGTGTACCTCAACCTCTACCTCAACAAGGAGCTCCGGCGCGGGCCCTTCCTCCGCCGCTCGGAGATGCGCGAGAACGCTCGCCGGTACCTCGACGACATCGGGATCCGGATCGCGTCTGTGAACGACGAGGTCGCGAACCTGTCGGGCGGCCAGCGGCAGGCGATCGCGGTCGCGCGATCGGTGTACTCCGACGCGAGGATCCTGCTGCTCGACGAACCACTCGCGGCCATGGGTGCGAAGGAGGGTGGCATCATCCTCGACTTCATCTCGATGCTCCGCGAACGCGGCGAGGTGTCGATCATCCTCATCGCGCACAACTACACGCAGGTGTTCGACGTCTGCGATCGCGTCAACCTGCTGCAGCACGGCGAGATCACCCTCGACAAGCGCACCGACGAGGTCTCGGCCGAGGAGGTCCTCGACATGGTGGCCAAGGAGTACCGGCGCGGCGGACGACTGGCCGAGGGGCGGGGGCGGTTGCTCGACGAGGTGCGGTAGCGGCGGCGCGGCGCGGTTGGTCTGCCCCAGTCCAAGGGGCGAGATGACCCCGGCGCGCCCCGCACGGCTCGCACGGCACCCGATCATGCGGTAGACAGAGTGGTACGCGCTCGATCCGAAGCCATCGGCCGGCGCGGGCGGCACGTGTCGACCGGGACCCCCTGGAGGTCCCGCCCGGACGCGCCACCGTTTTCCGTGTGCTCGTGATCAGGAGGCATGCGCTGTGGGGACCCAACCGACCCTCGACGACGCGACGACCGACCAGCCCCGCGTGCGCGAGGACCGACGGCAGCGCGCCGTCGAGAGCCTCGGGCTCACCGAACCGGACCGCAATCCGCGCCTCGACCGGATCACCCGGATCGCGCGCGCCATGTTCGGCGTGATGATGTCCTCGGTCACGGTGATCGACCGGGACCGCGCGCTCTACATGGGCCGCGCGGGGTTCGACGACGCCGAGTCCGGCCGGGGGGACACCCCCTGCAAGCTCGTCACCGACACGGGCGAGGTCATCACGACGGACGACGCGCGCCTCGACCCCCGGTTCGCCGACATCCGGCCCTTCGTCGAGAACGGACTCGCCTTCTACATCGGGCACCCGCTCACCGACGCCTCCGGCAACGTCGTCGGGTCGTTCTGCCTCATCGACAAGGAGCCCCGGACGCTCTCCCCCCGCGAGATGCAGGAGTTCACCGACCTCGCTGCGTGGGCCCAGGAGGAACTCCTCGCCGAGGCCGAAGCCGTGCGCGCGCGCGACACCCAGCAGGCACTGCTGCCGGAGCGGCCGCTCGTCACGGACGAGGTCCGCGTCGAGGGCGTCTGCATCCCGTCGCTCGGCGTCGGCGGCGACTACTACGACCACGGTGTCGTCGGCCGCCTCGTGCACGTCGCGATCGGCGACGTCATGGGCAAGGGCACCGCGGCGGCGATCCTCGGGGCCGCCACCCGTGCCGCCGCCCGGACGATCGTGCCCTCGATCACCGACGAGGTCTCGCTCGGCGCGGCCGTGGACCGCATCGAACGGGCCATGACCGGTGACCTCCAGCGCACGAACGCCTTCGTGACCTACTTCCACGCCACCATCGACCTCGACACCGGGCGCCTCGCCTACGTCGACGCCGGCGCGGGCCTGTCGATCCTCGTGCGCGCGGACGGGACGGCCGAGCAGCTCACCGGCACGGGCCTCCCGATCGGGATCCTGCCGCAGCCACACACCGCGCAGACGACGACGCTGTACCCGGGCGACCGCCTGGTCCTCGTGAGTGACGGGGTGCTCGACGTGCTGGACGACGAGATCGTCTGGCCGGACGAGCTCGCCGGCTACACGCGCGAGGCGGCCGACATCCACGCCCTCGTCGAACGCATCCGGTCACTCAGCGCCGAGCGGGTGCCGCTCGACGACGTCACCGTCGTGGTCGCGGAGTACCGCCCGTGACCCTCGAGATGACCCGCCGGGACCGGCGGCTCCTCGAGCACACGACCTCGCGTCGGCGGCTCGTCACCATCCGGGTCGTCGTCGTCCTCGCGGCGCTCGCCGGGGCGGACTACGTCGGATGGCGCTGGGTCGCCTCCGTCAACTGGCACTCGTGGTGGATCGCCGTGCCGCTCATCCTCGCCGAGACCTACAGCGTCATCGACTCGCTCCTGTTCGCGTTCGGCGCCTGGCGGATCCGCGAACGCGGCGAACCACCGGCCCCACCCGCGGAGGACGTCACGGTCGACGTCTTCATCACGACGTACAACGAACCCGTCGAGCTCGTGATGCGCACGGCGCTCGCCGCGGTGGCGATCCGGCATCCGCACACGACGTGGATCCTCGACGACGGCGCGCGGCCGGAGATCCGCGAGGCCGCCGAGGCCGCGGGCATCGGCGTGATCACCCGGTCGTCGGACTGGATCGACCGGCCGCGGCACGCCAAGGCCGGCAACCTCAACAACGCGCTGCTGGCGACCGAGGGGGAGTTCCTCCTGATCCTCGACGCTGACCAGGTGCCCGACCCGCGCATCCTCGACCGCACCCTCGGGTACTTCAAGGAACCGCGGATGGCGCTCGTGCAGACGCCGCAGTGGTTCGAGAACGTGCCCGAGTCCGACGTGCTCGGCAGCCAGGCGCCGCTCTTCTACGGACCGATCCAGCAGTCGAAGGACGGCTGGAACGCCGCCTTCTTCTGCGGGTCGAACGCGATCCTCCGCCGGGAGGCCCTGATGCAGTTGGGCGTGTCCCGGTACGTCGACGAGGTCGAACAGGGCGTGCACCGCGCGATCCGCACCTCGCGCCGGTTGCTCGCGCGGGCACGGGAGGAGGCCGAGGGCCAGCCGCGCGTGCTGCAGGCGCTCGACGAGGCCGGGGCGATCGTCGACCGCGCGCGCGCCGAGCTCGCGAACGGCGACGGCATCGCCGACGTGACCTACCGGTTCCAGCGCGGCATCGACGCGATCGCGTTCCGGTTCGCCGGTGCCGACCTCGCCGCCATGCGTCAGGACCTGGCGGAGCTCGCCGCGCTGTCCGTGGAGGCCGACACGTTCGCCGCCATCGACGACTCCGCGCTCGACCTGCTCGGCCAGCGCGACGCGTCGCCGATCGTCGCGATCGAGGCGATCTCGCTCCTCGTCGGCGCGCTCGACGTCAGCCGTGGCGACGAGGCGCAGGCGATCATGCCACTGGCCACGATCTCGGTGACCGAGGACATGGCGACCGCGATGCGCCTGCACGGCCTCGGCTGGCGGTCGGCGTACCACGACGAGCTCCTCGCACGCGGGCTGGCCCCCGAGGACCTGCCGACGATGCTGACGCAGCGACTCCGTTGGGCGCAGGGCACGATGCAGGTGTTCTTCCGCGAGAACCCGCTGGTGCAGCGGGGCTTGTCGTTCGCGCAGCGCCTCATGTACTTCTCGACCATGTGGAGCTACCTCTCCGGGTTCGCCGCGGTCGTGTACATCGCCGCGCCGGTGCTCTGCCTGGCGTTCGGGGTGGTCCCCGTCCAGGCGTACAGCGTCGACTTCTTCGCGCGGCTCATCCCGTTCCTCGTGCTCAACCAGGTGCTGTTCTGGGTGGTCGCGGCCGGACGCCCGACGTGGCGCGGGCAGCAGTACTCGCTCGCGCTGTTCCCGGTCTGGATCGAGTCGGTCACGTCCGCGTTCCGCAACGTGTACCTCGGGCAGCCGCTCGGGTTCCGCGTGACCCCGAAGACGAAACAGGAGTTCACCGGCCACCGGTGGGACCTCGTGCGGCCGCAGCTCGTCGCCATGGGGTGCCTCGTCGCTGCGCTCGTGCTCGTCGCCGTCCGCTACGCGGCGGGGCAGGCGCACGGCATCGCCCCCCTCATCAACTCGGCATGGGTCGTCTTCGACCTCGCGATCTTCAGCATCGTCATCCGGGCCGTTCACTACACGGGGCCGGATGCGCTCCGGGAGAAGGAAGAGACAGCATGATCACCGTGGACGTGGAACCCGTCGAGGGCGGCGTCGTCCTGACGCCGAAGGGCCGGCTGACGGTCGCATCGGCACCGAAGCTCCGTGCGGTCGCCACGGAGCGGCTCGAGGCGGGGGACCAGATGCTCGTCGTCGACCTCTCCGGCACGACGTTCGTCGACTCGTCCGGGCTCGGCGCGCTCGTGTCCCTGCTCAAGTCGGCGCGACAGGCGGGCGGCGACCTCCGCCTCGTGGCGCCGTCCGAGCAGGTGTCGATGGTGCTCCGCCTGACGAACCTGGACCGGATCCTCCAGCCGCGCGCATCGGTCGAGGACGCCCTCCGTGACTGAGCAGCCCGCCCCGATCACCGGTGGTCGACGCGTGCACATCGACGTGCCCGCGACACTCGAGAGCATCGAGACCCTGCAGGACGCGTTCGACCACTGGTGGACCGAGCTCGGCGACGAGGCAGCGATCGCCACGCGGTTCTCGTTCGAGACGGCGATCGTCGAGATCGCGGCCAACATCGTCGAGCACTCGCGGCGCAGCGACGCCGAGGTCGGTGGTCGCCGCTACACGCTCGACCTCGACGCGACGGACGAGGTCCTCGTCGCCGAGTTCCAGGACAACGGTCTGCCCGCCGACATCGATCTCGCGGCCGTCACCATGGCCGACATCGAGGACGAGAGCGGTCGCGGCCTCGCGCTGGCGCTCGCGAGCCTCGAGCGGCTCGACTACCGCCACGAACACGGCCGCAACATCTGGACACTCGTGTGTCGACGATGAAGCGGCGCACGACGCGCGCGGTGGCCCTGGTCATCGCGATCGCCGTGCTCGTGCTCGGGGGGACGGCGCCCGTCGCGTCGGCGGCCACCCGGTCGTCGCCCGCGGGCGTCACCGCGTCGGGGACCCCGCGCGGGTCCGGCACCTGGTTCGGGCCGGACCTCGACTGGGCGAACGACGCCCCGGACGGGTACGCGGGCCGACTCGGCGCGACGCCGTCGATGTACGGCATCGACGTCGACTACCCGGTGGACGCGCGCGCCGCCCAGCAGTGGCGGACCGCGGCGCGCCAGGCCGCCGCGCAGGGCGCCGTCCTCGTGGTGAGCTTCGAACCGAGGACCTCCCTGGCACGACTGGACGCGGCCGACGCCCGCCGCGCCGACGGACTCCTGGAACAGGTCCGGAAGCAGTACGGCACGGAGCAGCTCGTCCGGTTCGCGCCCGAGATGAACGGCACCTGGGTCCGGTGGGGGCAGCAGCCGACCGAGTTCGTCAGCGCCTTCCGGCAGCTCGCACGCGTCGTCCACGCGGGGACGTCGAAGGCCCGCATGGTCTGGTCACCCTCCTACGGCTCCGGCTACCCCTTCGGTGAGGCCGCCGGTCGCCTCGCCTCGGCGAACGCGATGGACATCGCGGCACTCGACACGAACCACGACGACCGCCTGACCGAGGCGGACGACCCGTACGCGCCGTACTGGCCGGGCAGCGCCTCGGTCGACTGGGTCGGTCTGTCCATGTTCTTCTTCGGCAAGGGCAAGGCGACCGCGGCGGCGGGCCGATCGGTGTCGCTCTCGCAGAACGCGGCACCCGTCGCGGGTGAGGTCGACCGACGCTTCGACGAGTCCTGGGGGTACACCCAGCCCCAGGACCGCACCTTCTACCAGCGGTTCGCGGTCGGGGAGCACCGGCCGCTGCTGCTCGACACCGGCGCGCTGGACGTCCACTCGCTCGGCGGGGCCGCCGAGCTGACGGTCAAGCAGGGCTGGTGGCGCCAGATCATCGCCGCGTTGCCGAGCCACCCGCTCGTCCGGGGCGTCACCTGGCTCGAGGCCGACCGCGAGGAACCCGAGGCGGGCAACCGGGTCGCGGACTGGCGGGACACCGCGGTCCGGGGGATCGCCGGGTCGTTCCGGACCGACCTGCAGGACGCCGGACGCTTCGTGTTCGGACCCGTCACGGACCGCTTCACCGCCCAGCAGGGCAGCGCGGCGACGAACCAGCAGCTCGAGACCGGCGGCGACCAGATGGCCTGGATCGTCGCGTGCGCGGTCGTGCTCGCGCTGACGTTCCTGCTGTCCGGGCTCGTCGGTCGGCTCGCGCCGTCCTGGCGGTACGACGACGACGGCAAGCCCGGGCGCGACCTCCGGATCGACCTGTTCCGCGGGTTCATCATCCTCGCGGTCGTGATCACGCACGTCGAGCTCGCCGGGCCCTACTCGTACCTCACCCTGCACGCGATCGGCGCGATCACGGGCGCCGAGATGTTCGTGTTCCTCAGCGGACTCGTGCTCGGCATGGTCTACCCGCTGGGCGTCGCGCGGTTCGGCGAGTGGGCCTCGGCGGTGAACGCGTGGCGGCGCGCCCGGAAGCAGTACCTCGTCACGCTCGGGGTGATCCTGGTCGTCTTCGCGCTGAGCTTCGTGCCGTTCCTCAAGGCGTCGGCGATCACGACGTTCACGGACCGGGGCACGGGCACCGGCGGGGTCGGCGCGGAAGGCCGCGTCTACGACCTCTACCCGAACGCCATGCGGCTGCTCGACTACCCGCCGCCCTGGTACGCCGTCCGGCAGTTCCTGCTCCTCGAGATGGGCCCGTGGCCGTTCAACATCATGGGGCTCTTCGTGGTGCTCAGCATCGCGATCCCGGTGCTCATGTGGATCATCCGGCGCCGTGCGTGGTGGGCGCTGCTCATCGTCAGCTGGGCGCTCTACGTGCTCGATGCCGTGCGTCCCGACCTGTCGCCGCTACCGTCGCAGTTCGAGGCCGTGTTCCCGCTCTTCACCTGGCAGGTGGTGTTCACCCACGGGCTCGTGCTCGGGTACTACCGCCGGCGGATCGTGGCCGCGCTGACGAGCCGTGTCGGCAAGCTGCTCATGGCGATCGGCGTCGTCGGGTACGCCGGGTTCCTCGTCTACGTCTGGGCGGGTCACGTCGCCGGGTTCACCCCGACGCCGTTCCCCGCGGGGATGTACGACGAGCTGTACAACACGGCGTACCAGCGCGTCGACCTGCAGTGGGGCCGGCTCGTCGACATCGCGTTCTTCGCGGTCGTGTCGTACGCGGTGCTCACCGTGTTCTGGAAGCCCATCAACGCCGCGATCGGGTGGCTGTGGATCCCGCTCGGGCAGGCGAGCCTCTACGTGTTCGTGTGGCAGGTGTTCTTCGTGCTGCTCATCGCGTCGATCCCCGGCCTCGACAGGTCGAACGTCCTCGAGGGCACGCTCATCCACACCGCGATGATCCTGCTCAGCTGGTACATGGTGCGGAAGCGGTTCCTGTTCGCGGTCATCCCGCGGTAGCCGTCAGGCGGAGTACGTCGCCGACAGCGCGCGCCGGAGCACCTTGCCGCTCGGCCCGAGCGGCAGGGAGTCGACGACGTGGAACACCCGCGGGTACTTGAACGCGGCCACGCGCGTGCGCATGAACGCGTCGATGGCGGCGACGTCGGCGTCCGGGTCGCGGAGCACGACCGCCGCGTGGACCTCTTGTCCGTGCACGTCGTGGTGCACCCCGAACACCGCCGCCGACGTGACGTCCTCGTGCCGGTGGAGCACCGACTCGACCTCGGACGGGTACACGTTGTAGCCGTTCCGGATGATCATGTCCTTCTTGCGGTCGACGATCGTCACGTAGCCGTCAGCGCTCATCGTGCCGATGTCGCCCGTGCGGAGCCACCCGTCGCACATGGCCGCGGCCGTGGCCTCGGGCTGACCGAGGTAGCCGGTGAACAGGTTGTGTCCGCGCACGACGAGCTCGCCGGTCTCGCCCGGGGCGACGGGCACGACGCGGTCCTCGACGTCCGCGTCCGCGATGACGACGTCGACGCCCCAGATGGGCAGTCCGACGCTCCCGGCACGGCTCGGGACGCCCTTCGGGTTCACGGCGATGACAGGCGAGGTCTCGGTCATGCCGTAGCCCTCCTGGATCGGTGCGCGGAACGTCGCCTCGAACCGCTCGAGCACGGCCTCCGGCAGCGCGGAACCGCCGGAGATGCAGAAGCGCAGCGGTGGCCGTTCCGTGGTGTCGCGGGCGGCCTCGAGCAGGGCGATGAACATCGTCGGCACGCCGTCGAACGCCGTCACGCGGTGCCGGACGCACAGGTCGAGCGCCGTCGCCGCATCGAAGCGTGGCAGCAGCACGATCGTCGCGCCCCGGCGGAGCGAGGTGTTCATGACGACCGTCTGCCCGAACGTGTGGAACAGCGGCAGGCCGCCGAACACGACGTCCTCCTGTCGCAGGTCGAACAGGTCGATGAGCGACACGTTCACCTGCTCCATGAGCGCGAAGTGCGAGCCGACGGCACCCTTCGGCGTCCCCGTCGTGCCGCTCGTGTACAGGACCGTCGCCGGTTCGAGCGGGTTCACCGCGACGTACTCGTCGATCGGGTCTGCACCGCCCTCGAACTCGGCCAACGTGACGTCCGCCCCGACCTCCGCTGCCGACACGGCCCCGACCGCCACGACGAACGCGCCGACGTCGCGGGCCGCCGGTCCGGCCTGCGGCAGGATCGACGCCGACGCGACGAGCACCCGGGCCTCCGAGTCCCGGAGGACGTGGGTGATCTCGTCGCGCTTGAAGAGCAGGTGCACGGGCACGACGACCGCGCCCATGGCGAGGACCGCGAAGTACACGCACGGGAACTCCGTGATGTTCGGGAGCATGACGGCGACGCGGTCGCCGGGTCGGACGCCCTGCGCCCGCAGCGCACCCGCGATCGCCCGGACCCGTTCCCACAGGTCCGCGTACGTCAGGGTCTCGGTACCGCCGTCCGGGAGGGCCGTGATCACGGCCGCCTTCGACCGCTGCCGCCGCGCTCCCTCGGCCGCGATCGCCGCGACGTTCATCGTCCCGAGTCCGGGATCGGGCATGGTCTCCTCCTCATCGCGGTGCGCGTCGACGGCCCCTCCCAGGGGCGCAGGACGGCTGCGGCCATCGACGGTGTCCCGACTCCGCGTTCCGGGAGATGGTTGGTCCTCCGGTGGCCGGCGTGGCGATGCCCTGTGCTCATCCTGCCAGCCGCGTCCGTCGCGCGACCATCCCGCGAACGGGAGGCGTCGGACCGGCCGACCCGTGCCTCCCGGACGCGGCGCTGCAGACGGGCCCGGGCCCGCGGGTCCCGATCGCATCGACGACGCACCATTGACGACACGGAGTGTCATGGTGCAGAGTGATGACATTGCGTGTCGTCAAGTGGAGGAGCTGACTCATGGTGGAGAACGAGGCCGTCTGGCTGCGGAGTCCGGTCGGGCGGTTGCGGATCGGCCCCGCGCCGATGCCCACCCCTGGCCCGGGTGAGATCGTCGTGCGCGTGCGTGCCGTCGCCGTGAACCCGGTCGACGCGATGTCCGGCCTCGCGCGTCCGTTCGTGACGCCGTGGCTGCGGTACCCGGCGGTACTCGGCTCGGACGTCGCCGGCGAGGTCGTCGCCGTCGGACCGGACGTGCGGCGGTTCGCGGTCGGGGCGCGCGTGCTCGGTTCCGCCGCGGGGCAGGAGCGACACCGGAACGCCGCTGCCGAGGGCGCCTTCCAACGATTCGTCCTGCTGCAGGAGCGCAACTGTGCCCCGGTGCCGGCGTCGATGCCGCTCGAGGACGCCGCGGTGCTGCCGCTCGCGCTGACGACCGCGGCGGCCGGCCTGTACGAGCCGGACCAGCTCGGCCTGGCCGGGCCCACCCTGGACCCCGAGCCGCGTCGAGCAGTCGTCCTGGTGTGGGGTGCGTCGACGAGCGTCGGGTGCAACGCCATCCAGCTCGCGCGGGCCTCCGGGTACGACGTCCTCGGGACCGCGTCCGACCGGAACCACGATCTCGTGCGCGGACTCGGCGCCGAGCAGGTGTTCGACTACCACGACCCGGACGCCGAGCGGCGGATCACCGACGCGATCGGCGACCGGCCGCTCGCGGGAACGATCGCGATCGGCGCGGGCTCGCTCACCCGGACCCTCCGCGTCGTCCGCGCCAGCGCGGGGAGTCGACGCCTCGCTTCGGCCTACCCCACCCCGGCGACGCGACTCCGTGCGCGGTCCGCACGGCGCGAGGGCATGACCGTCTCCGCGATCTGGGGTGGAACGCCCTTGGTCAGCCAGGTGGGTCCGCTCGTCTACGAGGCGTTCCTGCCGCAGGCCCTGGCGACGGGCCGCTACGTCGCCGCTCCGGAGCGGGAGGTCGTGGGGCACGGGATCGCTGCTGTCCCCGAGGCGCTCGCCCGGCTGCGGCGTGGTGTCTCGGCGCGGAAACTCGTCGTCACCCTCGACTGAGCGCGCGCTCCTGGCGCTCCGCGCGCGGCCCGACCCATGACGAACGGGAGGCGGCGAGCCGTCGTGCTCACCGCCTCCCGTCATCGGGACCCGCCGGAGGTCAGGGCAGGTAGTACGTCGGGTTCGGCAGCTTCACCGACCGGTCGGCCGAGCCGCCGATGAGGTCGCTGTACTGGTCGCCCCAGTTGCTGACGATGTCGTACCGGCCGCCCGCAGCCGACTCGATGTGGGCGCGCGTCTGCGACTTGTACTCGATCGTCGTGCAGGACGCGGCCGCGCAGTGCACGTACGGCGGCTGCTGCGAGGCACCGACGCCGGTCCACTTCGTGTAGTAGGTCCGGTTGCCGTGCTGCGTCGCGGCGAACTCGGGGTACCCGACCTTCCGCAGGTTCGCGATCGTCGCTGCCTGCTGGCCCTCGTTCCGGCCCGTCAGCCCGATGACCGTGCAACCGGCTGCGCGGGCGACCGCGACGAGCGAGGTCATCGACGGCGTCGCCGGGAACCGCTGGCCCTGCACCCAGACGTCCTGCTCGGCGGGCGAGAACGTGAAGTGCATGTCCGCGACCTCCATGTCGTACGTCCACAGGGTCGTGTCGTCGGCGTCGAGGACGATCGCGGGGTTGCGGTGCCGGGCCCTCGCGATCGCGCACTGCGCCACCACGACCGGCGCCTGTCGCGCGACGATCGACCGCACCTCGCGGATGTAGGGGCTGTCGGACTTGTTCGCGATGCCCGTGCCCGGGTCGCCGTAGTACGTCGCGATCGTCTTCTTGACGGAGTCGATGTTCGGGATGCCCTCGCCGCCCTGCGTCGCGCCCGATGAGCCGTCGTGCGCCATCGTGAAGTGCGTCCGGGGCGCCAGCCAGGGCTCCGAGACCCCCGGCAGGTCCGCCGAGGGGAGGAAGTAGGTGGGGTTCGGGAGCTTGAGGGTGTGCTCGGCGTACCCGCCCTGCAGGTCGGAGTACTGGTCGCCCACGTTGAGCGTGATCGTGTAGCCGAGGTCCTGCTCGATGTGCTTGCGCGTCCCCGCCTTGAACTCGACCGTCGTGCACGTCGCGACGCACGTGACGTACGAGGGCTGCTGGGAGGCGCCGACGCCGGTCCACTTCGTGAAGAAGTCGTCGGACGTGAATCCGTCGTACCCGTCCTTCGACAGGTTGGCGAGGGTCGCGGCCTTCTGGTCGTCGTTGCGGCCCGTGACGCCGAAGATCGTGTAGCCGATCGCCGCCGCCCGGTTCACGAACGACACCATCGACGGGGTCGCGGGGAACCGCTCGCCCTGCACCCAGACGTCCTGCTCGGCGGGCGAGAACGTGAAGTGCATGTCCCCGACCTCCATGTCGTACGTGAACAGCGTCGTGTCGTCGCTGTCGAGCACGATGGCCGGCTTCTCGCCCGCGGCCACCGCGGCGTCGTACTGGCGCTGGAGCTGGCCGCTCTCCCGCCGCACGATGGCGGCCATCTCGCGGATGTAGGGGCTGTCGGTCTTGTCGGCGATGCCCGTGCCCGGGTCGCCGTAGTAGGTCGCGATCGTCTTCTTGACGGAATCGATGTTCGGGATGCCCTCGCCACCCTGGGTCGCGCCCGAGGAGCCGTCGGGCGCCATCGTGAACTGCGTCCGTGGTGCGAGTGCCCGGTCGACGCCACTGCCGACCCCGCCCTGACGGTGGTCCGGCGTGATCGTCGTGGTGTGGTGCCCGACGACGGGCGACGCGGTCGCGGCCCCGGCGCCCAGGAGTGTCGACCCGAGCACGAGGCCGGCGGTCGTCACCCCCACGACGGCGAGTCGGACGGCGGTGGTGGAGCTGCTGATCCCCTGATGTCTGCGCAACTGGTTCTACCGTTCTCGTGGATGCACCCCGTTCGGGGGTGTGCTCGGCACGATACCTGGGGATCGGCACAGGAACGAGCATGAATTCGCCGAGGCGACGAACGGTTCCGTGCCTGAGGATCCGTCAAGGTGGCGTTCCACCCGATCGCGTGGCAGAGCAGGATGACGACGGCGGCGCCGACCCGACGGCGCTGCCGGGAGGCAGGACCATGCGCATCCTCGCGTACATCCTCAGCGTGCTCGTGTCGACGGTGCTCAGCATCGGCGGAGCACTGCTCGTGGCGATCCAGCTGCGGGGCGGCCCCGACGGTCTCGTCGTGGCGGCCGGCACGGGCGTCGCCCTCATCGTGTACGGTCCGCTGCTCCTCGGGTCGTGGAACACGTTCTGGGATCGACGGTCCTCGCCCGACGCTGGTCGGTACCTGCGTCGGGTGGGCGTCGTCGTGCTCGCGGTCGACCTCGCCGCGGTCGGCCTGCTCGTCGTCGCGACGGTGGTCGCGGGCGGACCCGTGTGGGTGCCCGTGCTCGTCGCGCTCGTGACCGCGCTGCTGCTCGTCGTCGCGAGACCGCTCGGTGACCGCCTCCGGCGCGCCGAGCGCCCACTGGCGTCGCCCTACCGGTGGCAACCCGTGGAGCCCGGTCTGATCCGTCGGAAGCTCCTGATCGTGTCGGTGGTGTTCGCTGGCATGGTGGTCCTCGCGTCGGCGTGGGTCGTCGTCGAAGCGGTGTCCGGACGCGAGCGTGGTCATGACCTCGCGGCGACGGGACTCCTCGGGGCGGAGATGACGTTCATGGTCCCGGCGTTCGTGATGGTCGTCCTGGTCGTGCCGCTCCAGCGCCGGTTGCGGGATGCGGCGGGCCGCGATCTCGCACGCCTCCGGCAGTTCAACAAGGTCGTCCTCCGTGGGAAGGCCCTCGACCTCTCGGCGGCGGACCAACGGGCTGCGGCGCGGTACGCCTCGACGGTCCCGACGGTCCTCGGGCTGCAGATCGGGTACTTGGCGCTGTTGTACGCCGGGATCGCCTGCAACGAGTTGTCGTTGACCCTCGACGGGATGACGCGGCTCGGCATCGTCTACCTCGGGGTCCTGGTCGTCGGGGCCGCGGTCGCCATCCCCGCGGCGGTCGTGCGGATGCGTCGCGCTCGCGCCTACGCCGTCACGCACGCCGACCTCCTCGCCGACCACGGCGGTGACGACGGGGTCGCGGCCGCGAACGTCGTCTCGGTCGCCCCGCCGGCGAGCGCTGGCATGTGACGGGCGGGAGGCCGTCCACCGTCGTGCGCAGCGCCTCCCGTTCGTCGTTCCTGCGGCTCAGCCGCCGGGCGTCAGTGATGGCGTCGTGGTCGGCACGGCCGACGACTCCGCCCGCTTGGCGAGTTCGTTCAGCGCCGCCTGCGCCAGGTCCCGGAGCTGCTGCGGCGTCAGCTTCGACAGGTCCGGGGATCCGGCCGATCCGGAGGCTCCGCTCGAGCCCGAGGCACCGGTCCCGCCGTCCGTCCCCGCGGACTCCGTGCCCGATCGGGTCACGACGTCGCCGTTCGCGTCGTACAGCGTGGCCGCGCCCGCAGCGTCGATGACCGCGCGGTAGACGACGCCCTGGGACTGCCCGATGGAGGCGACCCACTGGTTGCGTGCACCCGGCACGATCTCGAAGATCTTGAGCCCGCTCGCCCAGTCGGGCAGGTAGCTGTAGGTGGTCTTGATGGTCGAGGCCACCGACGAGTTCGCCTGCCGCGCGGACCCCTTCTCGTACTCGTAGACCGTGATCGGGTTCCGGCTGCCGGCGTGACCGACCGAGGCGTCGACGACGGAGAGCGCGACGACCGAGGACGACGACCCGGGCGGGGTGAGCGGGGTGACGTACGTGGCGTGGTCGTCGCTCGCGCGGCGCAGTCCGAGCTCGGACGGGTTGAACGAGTCGGGGTTGTCCGAGTCGTCCGACGTGTCCTCGTACCCGGAGCGGTGGAACCAGTAGTCGCCGAACGACCCGAGCGCGCGCAGGGCCGTCCGCTGTCGCTTCGCCAGGGACTGCGGGTACGCGGGGCCGGGGAGGTCGGCGGCCCCGGTCACGATACGGACGTGCCCGGTGCGCCCGTCGTACAGGGCGTCGCCGGCGAAGTCGTACGACGTGTCCCAGAACCCGTGCACCTGGGTCAGCGGCACGACGACCTCGGGGGTGCGGCCGTCGCAGTACCCGTACACGTCGGTCGGGTCGAACCCGACGGTCGGCGGGGTCGCGGCGTCGATCGCGCGGGTGAGGGAGTTCGTCGGCAGGGAGCCGCCGACGCGGAGCCGTGCCGTGCGCGTGAAGTCGCACGTCGTCACCTGGTCGGGCTCGGTCTGCCCGAAGAGGGGCATGTCCTGCACCTGGACGCTCTCGTAGCCGGCGAGGAACCCGCGACGCTGCACGAGCGCGTCCCACAGTCCGTGGCCGCGCTGGTCGGTGAGCGACTTGACCGGCAGCGCGGTGCCCGTCGTGTCGCCGAGGTTCTTGGTCGACGAGGTCGCGGCGACGTCGTACGGGGAACGTTCGGCGAAGCTCGGTGCCGGGTGGTCGACGGTCCGGACGTCGGCGACGTACAACCGGTCGACGTCGTACGCGTGCCGGACCCAGGCGACCACGGATCCGGCGAAGACGAGCACGAGCGCGGCCGCGAGCACGGCCCGGAGCGACGGCCCGACGCGGAGTCCCACGAGCACGAGCGCGGCCAACACCGCGAGGGGGATGAGGACGAACGCACCGGCGACACCCGTGCGCACCACGCCGTGTGCGACCTGCGGACCCCACAGCCAGGCGATCAGGGCGACGACGGCGATCCCGACCGCGGCGGCCGTGATGCGGGGACCGGTCAGGGGCGGCAGGAAGCGCATCCGACGATCATTCACCACGGAGTGACGAGCTGCTCCCGCGGCAGTCCGTTCCGCGCGGCCCAGCGGTCGAACGCGCCGCCGTCGTTGAGGGGTGCGTCGCGGTCCACCCGGTGGCCCAGGTCCCGGAGGCGCACCGCGAGTGCGTGTCCCTCCGCGCGCAGCGGTCGGACCCCGACGCCCACGACGGCGGAGCCGGCGAGCACGGCGAGGGCGGCGACCACGACGCCGACCGGTGCGGGTGCCAGGGCGGCGGCGGCCGCGGCGACGACGAGGAGCACGATGAACGCGGCGAGGGCGCGGTAGGCCGGCAGGCGGACGCCGGCCAGGCGGCGGGCGTTCTCCGGGCCGATGCGCGCCGCCCAGATCCGGTCGCTCGCGGTGGTGTTCCATCGGCGGATGACGGGCATGTCGTCACCGTACGGAGGCGCCGGCGTTCGGTCATCCCCCAGATCGCGCGCCACCGGACGGGTCGCATCGAACCTGTGGAGACCCGCAGGCGCGCACGGCCCGCTGCCAGGGCGACCGTCAGACGGTTACCAATACGTTATCTTCTCGTGTCCCGCGCTCGGCGGGACGAGGAAGGGACACATGGCAGGACGACACGCGCTCCCCGTCGAGGACCGCCGCACCCGACGTGCCGACACCAGCGCCGTTCGTCCCCGTCCCACCGCAACCGTCGCCGAGCGCGTCGTCGTCGTCGCCTCGCCCCTCGCCGAGCACCGCCCCGCCGAGGCGAGCCGCCGGGCCGAGATCCGCCGTGCCGAGGCCCACCACGCCGCAGCCCGCCTGGCCGCGGTCCGTCGGGTCACCGCCGCCCGCGCCCTGCCGGTCGTCGCGACCGCCCCGGCCGTCGCCGCCCCGGTCCTCCGTCACGAGCGCCGTGCCGTGAGCGCGAAGCGTCTCTCGCTCATCGTCGCCCCGATCCTCGCCATGACGTCGTGCATCGCGTTCGGGCTCCCCGCCAACGCGGACACGCTGAGCAGCGCCGCCGCGGCCGTCACCTCGTCGACCCCCGGCGCACAGCAGTACACCGTGTCGCGGGACATCACGCTCCCCGTCATCGAGCACGACGGCACGACGATCATCGCCGCGCCCGCCCCGACCGAGGTCGTCGTCAGCGGCGGTGCGACCGTCTCCGGCGCGCAGAGCGCGATCGTCGACGCCCTGAGCGCCGGCGGCAAGCGTGCGCAGGTCATCCAGACCGCGCTGACCTACCTCGGCGACACGTACGTCGAGGGCGGCGCGACCCACGCGGGCATCGACTGCTCGGGCCTCGTCATGGTCTCGTACGCGTCGGTCGGGATCCCGCTCGTCCACTACGTGCCGACGCAGGACGCCGCTGCGACGACGATCCCCGAGTCCGAGGCGCAGCCCGGCGACCTCGTCGTCTACGACAGCGAGGCCCACATCGGCCTCTACCTCGGCAACGGCCTCGTGATCCAGGCACCGCACCCGGGCGAACCCGTCGACATCATCCCGATGTTCTCCGCCCCGCACCACTTCGCGCGGGTCCTGCCCGCCGACTGACCGGCGGACGGGAGGCGCGGGACCGGCGCGCCCCGGACCTCCCGGGATCGTGTCTGTCAGGAGGCGCGGGACCAGGCCGATCCGCACCTCCCGGCGTCCGCGCCGATCGTGCTCAGACCGGCTCGACCTCGACGCCCGGTGCGGCCGGCAGGATCCGCCGACGACCGAGGTCGTCGAGGAGCTCGACGAGACGGTCGGCGCTGTCGTGGCACTCGCCGAACCCGGCCTGCCGGAGCTTGATCACGTTCGACACGTTGTCCCACGTCGAGCCGAGGATCATGTCCCCGAACCGCCAGTCGACGAGCTCCGTGTACGTGGTCGGAACGAGACCGTGCCGCTCCACCATGCGGTTCCACAGGTCCTCGCGCGGTGGCATCACGGTCGCCAGGGGGAGCGTCTGCGGCTCGCCGAGCTCGAGGCCGAAGTGGTCCGCGAGTCGCTTCCAGAGGTGACTCCACCGCACGACGTCGCCGTTGGTGATGTTGAACGCCTCGCCCGCCGCGGTCGGCGCCGAACCGGCCCAGTCCGTCGCGCGCGCGAGGAGCTCGGCGTCCGTCATCTGGTACAGGATCCGGTCGTACGTCTCGCGCTGCCCCGGGAACCGGAGCGGCAGACCGAGCTCGCGGGTCATCGCGACGTAGGTGCCGATCGCCATAAGGAGGTTCATCGGCGTGCCCTGCGCGTACCCCATTACGGCCTCGGGCCGGAACACCGTGAGCGCGAACCCCCGCTGGGCCGCACGCTCACGCAGCAGGTCCTCTTGGTCGTAGTAGAAGTTCGGCACGAGGAGACGCGGGTCGTCCTCCTTGGCGGGCGTCGTGAACCGGCCGAGGTGGGCGCCGTAGTACTTCATGCCCTGGTAGAGCGTCACGTGCCGGAGTGGAGCGCCGAGCCGGTCGAGTGCGTCGAGGGTGTGCTCGAGGAGTGCCACGTTCGGGCCGATCTGCTCCGCGAGGTCCGCCTTCTCGATGTACGCGGCGAACGCGAGGCGCGTCGTGTCGGACGCCGCGCGCAGCCCCTCGACGGCGGCGTCGGCGTCGAGCAGGTCCACCGGCAGGTGGGTCCAACCGGACACGCCCTGCGGCGCCCGGCGGCTGATGCCCCGCGTCGTCACACCAGTGCGGGCGAAGTGCTCGACGACGCTGCGACCGACGACGCCGCCAGCACCGGCGACCAGGACCGCGTCGTTCGTCGGGGCGGTGGTCTCGGTCGTCATGGGCGTCCTAGGTCTCGTCGGCTCCTGCGATCGTGCGCGCGGCGTTCCGGACGCCGGCACAGAGCAGCCCGACCTCGGGTTGCATCGACACGATCTCGTCGAACCCACTCTGCACCTCGGAGTACCCGAGGAGCCCAGCGACCGCTTGTCGGGGGATCGCGTGGGTCCGGAGCATCCACTGCCCGCTCGCGGCGAAGCACGGCGTCATCGTGCGCTGCGGCGCGTCCACGGGGAGCGACGCCGCCCGCCCGAGCCGGTGGGTGTCCGGCCAGCCGTCCACGTCGATCAGTCCCGTCGACGGAGCGCGGACGAATCGCGGAAGAAGTCCTCGTAGCGATCGTCGTGCCCTGTCTCGGGCGCGTACCCGCGGCGCCACAGCTTGCGCTGCCGCTTGAACGTCGTGATGCGGACCGGTGCGACGCCCGGTTCGGACTCGTACGAGCTCATGCCCATCATCCCTGTCGTCATGCGCAGTCGTGACGATGCCGGGACTGCCCCGACGCAGTTCCCGGCTTCCGTCTGGTAGTGCCAACCGTACCTCGGATGAGGGGCAGAATGTCGGTTCTCGTCCGTTCGATGCGGGACTGGCCCAGGTGCTTCGCGCAGCGGCTCTCGTGCGCCGTCAGGTCCTGCGCGGCAACCGGTCCGGCGACCCGGCTCCGCGCACGGCTGCCGCGTGGGACGTGTGGACGTAGAGTGGGGCATGGCCGTCCAGACCGCAACGATCATCGCGCTCGTCGGTGCCGGTGCCACGGGCCTCCTCGACGAACTCGGCGCACTCCGCGGGGTCGACGCCCTCCGACTCGGCGAGGCGGACGCCGACGGCACCGCGCGGATCAGCGCATCGAACGGGACGTACGTCGTCCACGACGCCGACCCCCTGGCGCACGTCGCCGCCGCGTGGGTCGAGTTCTTCGACGACCGCAGCACGCTCGGCACGCTCGAGCTCGAGGTCGAGACGGCGCTCGCCGCCTTCGCCGCGGGCCACCGCGTCATGCCGGACTACTACGTCGTGCTCGACCCGGAGTCCGTCGAGGGCACCTGGCGGCACTGGTGGTTCGGGGCGCTCGCCGTCGAGGGACCGCGACGGGTGCTGCCCGAGCCGGCTTCGGCCTGGGCGGTCCGGAAGCGGCTCGGACGGCTCCCGATGGCACCGCGTTGGAAGGACCCGGCGGCCTGGTTGCCCGACCTGCGGTTCACGATCCCGGACCGCACGGGTCTCGCGGGACTGGGCTGAGCGATGTCCGTCAGGTCGTCGGCTGGTCGTTGTCCTTCATGGCGCCCCAGCCCGTCCACCGGTCGATCTCGATGACGCCCGTGGTGCGCGGCCGGACCTGGTCCGGGTAGGCGCCGCCCGTGTAGTGGGTCGAGATGCGGTCGATGTCCCGGAGGCCCTCGTCGGCGTACAACTCGACCACCCGGCCGATCAGGGTGACGTGGGTGTACCAGTCGCCCTCGGCGAGGACCGTCAGGCTGACGCGCTGGTCACGCCGCAGGTGCTTGAGGCGCACACGGCTGTCGTCCATGCTCACGAGGACCCGGCCGTCCTGCCACAGGTACCAGGTGGCCGCGGTGACGGGCGTGCCGTCCGACCGCAGGGTGGCGATGACGGCGGGGTTCGGCTGCTGGAGCATCGCGACGGCGTCGTCGGGGAGCGGTGGCAGGGACATGTGGTCTCCGTTCGTCGTGGGATCGGTCCCCGTCATCCTGGCAGGTGCGACCTCGACGGTCGGCCGGGGGCTCGCTGGGTGTGGAGGGCCGCGGTCGCGGTAGACCAGGAGGATGCGCGTCATCGGAGTACAGGAGTTCGGAGGGCCCGAGGCCCTCGCCGTCCACGAGGTCCCGGAGCCGCACGCCGGCCCGGGCGAGGTGCGGATCGGGGTGCGGGCGTTCGCCGTCAACCCGACCGACGCCGGTGTGCGCGGCGGCGGACGCGACCTCGGCGGCGCCCAGCCCCCGTACGTGCCCGGCATGGACGCCGCCGGCATCGTGGACGAGGTGGGCGAGGGCGTCGACCAGTGGCAGACGGGCGACGAGGTCATGGCGATCGCGCTGCCGCTGCGCGAGCACGGGGGAGCGTACGTCGAGCACCTCGTCGCCGCGCCGGACTCGATCGCCCGGATCCCGGCGGGTGTCGGCTTCGAGCAAGCCAGCACGCTCCCGATGAACGGGCTGACGGCCGTGCGGATCCTCGAGCTCATGCACCTCGAGCCCGGCCAGACCCTGATGGTGACCGGAGCCGCCGGGACCCTCGGCACGTACCTCGTGCCGCTCGCGAAGCAGGCCGGACTCGTCGTGATCGCCGACGCCGCCGAGAAGGACCGTGCGCTCGTCGAGTCGCTCGGTCCCGACCACGTCGTCGAACGCGGGGACGGGGTGGTCGATCGGATCCGGGCGATCGTGCCCGACGGGGTCGACGGTCTCGCGGACACCGCGCTCTTGCACGAGCAGGTCGTCCCCGCGATCCGGGACGGGGGCGTCTTCGTCGCCGTGCGCGGCTGGCCGGGCAACGGCGAGCGGGGCATCCGGTTCGAGCGCGTCATGGTGTTCGACGAGTACCACTCCGGACACAAGCTCGACCGGCTCCGGCAGGACGTCGAGGACGGCCTGCTCACCCTGCGCGTCGCCGAGGTCCTGCCCGCCGCGGACCCGGAGTCGGCCCGCGACGCCCACCGGCGCATGGAGGCCGGGGGCGTCCGTGGTCGGTTCGTGCTCGTCTGGTGACACCGGGCCGGGAGGCGGTGCGAGCGCGGGTGGGCGGGGGCGCGGTCCTCGTCGTACCCGCGCCGTCGCCGTGATGACGCGGCTCGGTGCGTCCGGGTGACCGGACGGGTGAATCCGGGCGGGACGCATCCCCGACGACCGGCGGGAGGCCGTCGGCCGCGGACCGGAGCGTGACGGCGGCGACCTAGCGTCGGCGGGTGGCCCCGTTCCTCCCGACCGACAGCAGACGAGTCATGGCGATCCGGCGGCTCGTCGGGTTCGCGGTGCTCCCCGTCGTCGGCGGGCTCGCACCACTCGTCGCGGTCCCCGCGGTCGCCGCGCGGTTCGGTGCGGAGGGGTGGCGCGACGTCGCGGTCGGGCAGTCGATCGGGGCGGCCGCGGCGGTCGTCGTCGAGCTCGGTTGGGGGATCAGCGGGCCGCAGCGGTCCGCCCGTCAGTCGCTCGGCAACCTCCGTCGCTCGGTCGGGCTCGCACTCGTGACCCAGGTGCTCGTCCTGCTGCCGGTGACCGCGGGTGTCTGGGTCGTCGCGCACCTGGTACCCGTCGGTGCTCCCGCGCTCGTCGGCTGGATCGGCACCGCGGGGGCACTCGGTTCGGTCAACGTCGTCTGGTGCTGGATCGGCCTCGGGCGGCCGGGGCCGATCCTCTGGGCGGACACACTGCCCCGCACGCTGCCGGTCGTCGTCGCCGCGGTCGCCCTCGCTGCCGGTGCGCCGCTGTGGGTGTTCCCCCTCGCCCTGGTCGTCAGCGGACTCGTGCCGGTCGTGCTCGGGACGACGCTGCTCGGCATCGGACCGGCGACCCTGCGACAGCTCACCCCGCGGCTCGTCGTGCGCGCCGTCCGGATCCAGCTGCAACCGCTCCTCGGACGCGTGCTCAGCGCCACCTACATCAGCGTCCCGATCACGCTCGCCGGCGTCAGTGCGCCCGGGGCCGTCGCGGTGTTCGCCGCCGCTGACCGGCTCCAGCGATGGGCGCTCACCGCGCTCAAGGCCCTGCCGACCGCACTCCAGGGGTGGGTGGGTGGCCCCGCCGATCCGGACCGGCGGATCCGCCGGGCCTGGGTCGCGCTCTGGGGGAACGTCGGCGTCGGGGTCCTCGTCGGCGCCGGGTTCGTCGTCGTGGTCCCCGCGGTCTCGCGCGGGTTCTTCGCCGGCGTCGCCACCGTCGCGCCCGACCTCGCCGTGCTGAGCGGCCTGCTCGTCGTCGTCGTCACGACCTCGCGGGCCACCGGTGGCCTGGTGCTCGTGGCGCTCCGCGGGGTCCCCGCGATCACCCTGAGCGCCGCCGCCGGATGCCTGGTCGGGGTGCCCGGGGTGCTCGTCCTCGCCCGCGTCGACGGTGCGCGCGGAGCGATGCTCGGGGTGCTCTCCGCCGAGGCCGCGGTGCTCGCCGTGCAGGTCGTCGCCGTCGTCGTGCTCGATCGGCGGCGGCGACGGCGCGTCCGGCGGGCCACATCGGTCCTCCGCGTCGCACACGTCCGCGTCGACGACCCCGCCTACCCGCGCAACGCCCGCGTGCGCCACCACCTGCGTGCGGCGGGGTTCACGGTGGACGTCGTCCGGCGCCACCGGGGCGGGAGCGTCATCGGACGGATGACCCGCGACGTCCGCACGGTGCTCGGGCTCCGTGGGTACGACGTCCACCTCCTCGCCGAGATGTCGCTCGTCGTCGCACCGCTCGTCGCACTCGTCGCGCGGCTCCGCGGCGGGGTCGTCGTCGTCGATCGGTTCGTCGGGCAGTACGAGACGGACATCGACGACCACGGTCTTGCGGCCCCGCGGTCACTCCGCGCCCTCCGCTGCCGGGTCGTCGATCGCCTGGCCGAACGCTCCGCCGACGTGCTGCTCATCGACACCGAGGTGCGGGCCGCGGCGCTCC
Organism: Curtobacterium sp. MCBD17_013; assembly: GCF_003234565.1. Classification (GTDB taxonomy): domain Bacteria; phylum Actinomycetota; class Actinomycetes; order Actinomycetales; family Microbacteriaceae; genus Curtobacterium. The sequence goes on from NZ_QKTU01000020.1 coordinate 31,567, forward strand.
GGGAACGGGTGCCGGCGCGGACGGCCGTGGTGAGCCTCCCCGTCGGGGCGCCGGCGTGGGCGGGCCCGGCGGCGGTCCCGCCGGCGGAGGCTGGCGCCATGGCCGTGTCGCGCGCCGGCGCTGCTGCCGACGTTGCTGCGGGCGCTGCTGCCGGCGCGGGCGCCGGCGCTGCCGCTGAGGCCGGCACGTTGCCCTCGGGTCGCGCGGCCGCTGCGTCCGGGCCGCTCCGCGTGCTGTTCTACGGCCACGACGTCCCGCTGCACGGCGTCCCGGTCATCGTGTCGGCGCTCGGCGAGGTCGGTCGTCCCGTCCGCGCGACGTTCGTGTCGTACGCCTCCGTCCTCGAGCGGATCCGCGCACAGCTCCACGACGAGGGCGACCGCGTCGACGCGACCCTGCTCGAACCCGTGCCGGCAGAGGAGCTCGCCACGGTCATCGCCAACCACGACGTCGTCCTCGGGGTGTTCGGCACGTCGGACAAGGCCCGGTCCGTGATCCCGAACAAGGTGTGGCAGGGGCTCGCGTGCGGGCGGACCGTCATCACGGCGGCGAGCCCGGCGCTCGCGGAACTCCGCCCGCTCGTCGGTCCTCAGCTGGTCGAGGTGCCGCCGGGCGACGCCGAGGCGTTGGCCGGTGCCCTGCGCGCGGTCGTCGACGGCCCGGTGCTCTCGGACGGTCCGTGGGTCGGCACGGCCGAGCGGCTCGAGGCGTACGCCGCCGCGAGGCACGCACGGTTCGCCGCGCTCCTCCGCCAGCGGTGTGCGGCGCGTGCGGGAGCCTGAGGTGCGACGACCCGGCGGGTGCGCCCGCGGACGACGACCTGGCGGGTGCGCGCGCGGACGACGACCTGGCGGGTGCGCGCGCGGACGACGACCTGGCGGGTGCGCGCGCGGACGACGAGGGCGCCGCCAGACGACAGCGCAGTCGTCGTCCATGCGCACGTCCGAGTCGGCCGACCCGTGCCACCACTCCCGCAGACGCCACCACCGGTCGTACAGTGACGGGAGGGGCGCGCGATGGAGCGCGCCACGGGAGGACCCCACATGACCACGCTCAGCAACGCCACCCTCGACACGCTCACCGGCGTCGCCGTGCCCACCTACGACCGGAGCGCCGTCACGACCGGCATCGTCCACTTCGGCCTCGGCAACTTCCACCGGGCGCACCAGGCGATGTACGTCGACCGGCTCATGAACGCCGGGGGAGAGCTGTGCTGGGGGATCACCGGCGTCGGGGTCATGCCGCGCGACGCCGAGATGCGCGACGCGCTCGACTCCCAGGACCACCTGTACACGCTCGTGCTCAAGCACCCCGACGGGACCCTGGAGCCCCGTGTCATCGGCTCCGTCGCGGACTTCCTGTACGCCCCGGACGACCCGGAGGCCGTGCTCGCCCTGATGGCCGCGCCCACCACGCGCATCGTGTCCCTGACCGTCACCGAGGGCGGTTACAACATCGATCACGTCACGGGGCAGTTCGTCCTCGTCGCCCCGGCGATCGCCGCGGACCTGACGCCCGGGGCGACGCCGACGACGATGTTCGGGTTCATCACCGAGGCCCTGCGCCGCCGCCACGACGGGGGCATCCCGCCGTTCACCGTGATGTCGTGCGACAACATCCAGGGCAACGGCGACACCGCCCGGCAGACCATCGTCGCGTTCGCCACCGCAAAGGACCCGGAGCTCGGCGCGTGGATCGAGCGGCACGTGTCGTTCCCGAACTCCATGGTCGACCGGATCACCCCGGTCACCACGGATGCCGACCGCGCGATGGTCCGGGACGAGTTCGGCATCGACGACGCCTGGCCCGTCGTCGCGGAGCCCTTCGAGCAGTGGGTGCTCGAGGACCGGTTCACCCTGCGCCGTCCGCTGTACGAGACGGCTGGCGTGCAGGTCGTCGAGGACGTCGTGCCCTACGAGCTCATGAAGCTCCGCCTGCTCAACGCCTCGCACCAGGCGATGGCGTACTTCGGCCTCCTGTCCGGACACACCTACGCGCACGAGGCCGCGACCGACCCGCTGATCGCCCGGCTCCTCGAGCGCTACATGGACGAGGAGGCGACGCCCACGCTCGACCCCGTGCCGGGCATCGACCTCGACCAGTACAAGGCGACGCTCATGGAGCGGTTCGGCAACCCCGCGATCCTCGACACGCTCGCGCGGCTGGCCGCCGAGTCGTCGGACCGGATCCCGAAGTGGCTGCTGCCGGTGGTGCGCGCCGACCTGGAGGCGGGCCTCCCCATCGACCTGGCGGCGGCGGTCGTCGCGAGCTGGGCCCGGTACGCCGAGGGTGTCGGCGAGCACGGCGAGCGGTTCGAGATCGTCGACCAGCTCCGCGACGTCCTCATGCCGGCGGCGGCGCAGCAGCGGTCGGACGACCTCGCGTTCCTGCGCAACCGGGACGTGTTCGGGGACCTCGTCGACGACGAGCGGTTCACGACGCCCTATCGCCGCAGCCTCGGCACCCTCTGCTCCGCCGGTGCGCAGGCGGCGCTCGACGAGGTCCTGTCGGTCCGCCGCTGACGCAAGGCCCGCCCGGAGGCTGCCCCGCCCCGCCCTCCGCCGGCACCGCTTCCGAATCCGCTGGCTTCCGACAGAACCGCGGTCGGACGACGACGGCGGCGTCGTCCTATCTGCACGCCTCATGCGCATGCGCATACGACGACGTCCCCGCGGTCGTTCGACCGCGGGAACGTCGTCGTGACGGGAGGCCCGACGTGAATCGGCCCGCTCGGCGCGTATCTCCTGCCGAACCGGGCCTGTACGGCCTCCGCCTCACCCGTGTTCGAGCAGAGCGCGTCTTCTACCCCGCCATCGACTGGGTCAGAGTCCCAACTGTCGCCGTTTCGCGTTCGCCTGCAGGGTCTGACCGTTCAGCGTGAAGATGTCGACGAGCGTGCCGATCCCGAGGAACCCGAGGGTGAAGATGTACGCGATGCCGAGACCGACGCGGCCGAGGTAGAACTTGTGCACACCGATCGCCCCGAAGAAGATCAGCAGGATGTAGGCGATGTGCACCTGCTTGTCGTACGGGTGGAAGTACGCGGGGGAGGGCGTGTAG
>NZ_QKTU01000021.1 GCF_003234565.1 Curtobacterium sp. MCBD17_013
GGTGGGGGACGGGTCCGTGACGGGTCCCGGGCCGGGCGTGGCGCCGTCGGTGGGCGTCGTGGGCGTGCTCGTCGGGGTGGTCGTCGGGACGTCGGTCGGCGCCGTCGTCGGGTTCGGCGCGCCGGTCGGCCCGCCGTCGGCGGGACCGCCGCTGGCAGTGCCACCACCGGCGCTGCCGGGATCGGCGGAGGGCGCCCCGGTCGGGACGGCCGTCGGGGAGGAGGTCGCGCCTCCCGTCGGTGCGCCGGGGTCCGCGAGGGCGACCGTGCTGATCCCGGTCCCGGCGGCGGTGAGCGCCGTGACGACGAGCAGCGCGGCGACGAGCCGGGGGAGTCGGTGGTGAGGGCCACGACCGCCGGAGGTGCTGCGGTGGGGGCGCCGACGGGCGTGGCGGGATCGGGTGCGCATGCGGGCTGCCCCTCGGCTCGGGATGGCACCGGTCGACGACCACTGATGTCGACCGGGCACACTCGTACGCCGGATCCCCCCATGTGGTCCGCTCGGTGGGTGCGGACTGCACGTACATCGTACGCACATGTGAACTGTCCCCCGACAGTCCCCCGTTCGCGCCACAACGGTGGTGCCGGGGCGTCCTCCGGTCGGCCGGCGAGGGGCAGGCTGGTGGGGTGACCCAGCCCTCCCGGACCGGCATGACAACCGGTCGCACCCTCCTGTTCGCGATCGCGGGCGGCGCCGCCGTCGGCAACCTGTACTGGGCGCAGCCGCTCCTCGACTTCATCGCCGGGGACCTGCACGGGTCGACCTCGACCGCCGGGTGGCTCGTCACCGTGACCCAGCTCGGGTACGCCGTCGGGATCCTGCTCGTCGTGCCCCTCGGCGACGTGGTGGACCGACGGAAGCTCGTCCCGCTCATGCTCGTGCTGTCCGCGGTCGCCCTCGCCGCATGTGCGCTCGCCCCGTCCATGGCCGCACTCCTCGTGGCGCTCGCCGCGGTCGGGCTGACCACGGTGGCGGGGCAGGTGCTCACGCCGCTCGCCGGCGACCTCGCCGCCGACGAGCACCGCGGGCGGGTCGTCGGGACGGTGGCGTCGGGCCTCCTGACCGGGATCCTGGTGTCCCGGACCCTGAGCGGGCTCATCGCCGAGGTCGCGGGCTGGCGGACGATCTTCGTCATCGCCGCGGTCGCCGCCGTGGTGCTCGCGTTCCTGCTGTACCGGGCGATCCCGACGCTCGAGCCGAAGGCGCGCATCCGGTACCCGGCGCTCATCCGGTCCGTGTTCCTCGTGGTCGTCCACGAACCCGTCGTCCGGTGGACCCTCGCCCTGAGCGCCACGGGGTTCGGGGCGTTCACGATGTTCTGGACCGCGCTGACGTTCCTGCTCAGCGGGCCACCGTTCCACTACCCCGTGGTCGTCATCGGACTGTTCGGGCTCGCGGGTCTGGCCGGCGCGGTCGCGGCCCAGCGCGGTGGCCGCCTGCACGACCGCGGGTGGAACGTCCCCGCGACGGGCGCACTCTGGGTCCTCGCACTCGTGGCGTTCGTCGTCGCGGGGCTCGGGGGACGGTCCGTCGTGCTCGTCCTCGTGGCGATCGTGCTGCTCGACATCGCGATCCAGGGGCAGAACATCCTCAACCAGGCGCGGATCTTCGCCGTCTCGCACGAGGCCCGGAGCCGGTTGAATACGGCGTTCGTGACCGGGAACTTCATCGGCGGGGCGATCGGGTCGGCGCTCGCCGGATTGCTCTGGGACGACTGGGGATGGACCGGGGTGACCGTGGCAGGCGCGGTGCTGGCCGGGTTCGCCCTGACGGTGTGGCTCGTCGGTCGGCGCGGTCCGTTGCGGGTCGGGTGAGGGCCTCCCGTCCGTGGTCGCGGCGGGCCCCTCGGTGCGCCGCCTACGCCTGGAGGCCCGCGATGCACCGCCGGAGCAGCGCCGCGAGTTCCTGGGGTTGCCGTCCCGTGAGCTCCGCGGACATGCGGCGCTCGACGGCGCGGACGGCGGCGCTCGCCACGGCCAGGCGCTCGCGGCCGAGCGGTGTCAGCTCGGTCGGGAGTACCCGACCCGCGGGGGCGACGGCAGGGCGGGAGACGTGTCCGTCGCGCTCGAGTGCCTGCAGCAGGACGTGCATCGCCTGCCGCGACACGAAGGCCCCGCGCGCCAGCTCCGAGTTCGACAGGCCCGGCCGCTGGGCCAGCAGTTCGAGGCACGAGTAGTGCGTGATGCTCATGCCGAGGGGCCGCAGGACCGCGTCCATCGCGGCGTGCAGCGCACTCGACGCCTGCTTGAGCAGGTACCCCACCGACGTGTCGAGGTCGACGCCCTCGTCCGCTTGACTCATGTCAGTATTCTGACATAGCGTTATGGTGTCAATTTCCTGACATCGAACGAGGAGAACGCATGTCCATCACCGGCCCCGACTTCATCTCGCTGCAGGTCCGCGACCTCGAACGGTCCGCGGAGTTCTACGAGCAGCACCTCGGACTGACCCGACAGCCCGGGCCGCCGCACGCGGTCGTCTTCGCCACCACGCCGATCGCGTTCGCGGTGCGGGAGCGCGTGCCCGGGTCGGGCGTCGCCGATGCGCCCGAGCCGGGTGTCGGTGTCGCGCTGTGGTTCCACGCGCCCGACGCGCAGGCGATCCACGACGAGCTCGTCGCGGCGGACGTCCGGATCGTGGACGCGCCCGTCGACGGCCCGTTCGGTCGCACCTTCACGTTCGAGGACCCCGACGGGTACCGGATCACGCTGCACGACCGGGCGTGACGGGCCTCCCGCGCGGGAGTGCGCGCGTGGACGACGAACTGCGCGCGTGAACGAGGAACTGCGCGCGTGGACGACGAACTGCGCGCGTCAACGACCGCGCAGTTGTCGTTGGCGCGCTGCCTCCCGCGCCTCCGGGCCCGTCCCCAGCGCCGGTCAGCGGACGCTGCGCGCCTGCTCCGCGCTCCACGTGAGGGAGTGCCGCGCCTGGGCCGCCGTGATCCGCGTCACGGCACCGCAGTTCGTGCACTCGTTGACGTACGAGGTCGAGATCGGGAACAGCGGCACGAAGAACAGCGTCAGCTTCGTCGAGCGCTTGACCACCCGCTGCTGGGCGTGGACGCCGCAGTACCCGCACACGAACGCCACGAGGTTGAGGACGGCCTGGGTGGTGCGGGAGCCGAGGAGGAGGAACACCCCGCGGATGCTACGCCGGTCCGGCTCGGCGCTGGGGGAGCGCCCGTCGTGCGGTGGGGAAGCGCCCGTCGTGCGGTGGGGGAGCGCCCGCCGTGCGGTGGGGGAGCGCCCGCCGTGCGGTGGGCGAGCACGCGGCGGCGCACCGGTGTGGAGGCCTGACTCCGGGTCCCGCGTCGGCGGCGGAGTACGACATCCCGGGAATGCGACCGCCCGCGCTGCGCCGCGGTACCGTTCCGGCGCTCGGGGCGGTGAGCCCCCGGTCCGGGAGCGCGCACGTGGTCCCGGCACCACGACGTGGAGGGCAGATGGGGCGCCAGGCACAGCGACGACACCGGACGGTACGACGACGGTCCCGGGGACGCCGACGCAGCGCGGTCGGCGCCGCGCTGCTCGTGGGCGCGGTGGCCGCGATCGCGGTGCCGGACGTCGCCGCCGCGGCACCCGTGCCGCTGACGCCCGCGGTCGGGATCGACGACCCGCCGCCCGTGCTGACCGCCGACGGCGTGGTCGGCGCGCGGCTGCTCACGCAGGACGGCGCCGCGGTCCCCGACCGACCGACCAGTGCGATGCCGTCGGGCCACTCCGTGTCCGAGTTCGCGTTCCGGGAGCCCGCCGCGGACCGTCGTGCGGTGCTGCCGAGCGCGGCGACCGGACGGTTCACGATGACGACCGACGGCGCTCCCGACGGGTGGAGCGCGGTCCACACCCCGGCGTCCGGCGGCGTGTTCGACGGCGGCGAGGAACAGCCGCCGACCGGGACGGTCCACTCGGACCTCTGGGTCAGCGCCGCGAACCCGGGCACCTGGACCTGGACGCTCGACTTCTCGTCGCTGCGCGGCGGTGCCCTGCCGACCGGCACGGTGCTGTTCGTCCACGACGTCGACATCTGCGGGAGCGCTGACCGCGAGTCCGTGCGGTTCGCCGGGCCGACGGGGCGGTGGCTCCGCTACGAGGCCGACACCGGTGCGGGCGGTCCGGGGGCGGTCACCGAGGACACCGCGGCCGGACGATACGACGTAACGGCGACCTGCCCGGCATGGCACACCGGCGTGACGCAGACGTTCCGCACGACGACCCCGGTGGACCACCTGACGGTCACGGCGACGGGTGCGGAGCCCGGCACGACCCCGAACTCGGGGCTGTTCTGGGGCATGCAGCTCCCGGTGGACGGGGCTCGGCCGGCGCTCGACGTCACGACACGCACCGAGGGGCGGGACGTCGACGCGGCCCCGGGTCCCCGGGTGCCCGAAGGGCAGCGACTCCGGCGCGAGACCGTCGTGCGGAACACCGGGAACACGGTGCTGACGGACGTCCGGGTCACGGACGAACACGTCGACCGGCAGGGGCTGGCCTGCGCGGGTGGGGCGGCCACCGTCCCCGTGCTCGAACCCGGGGCGTCGGTGACCTGCACCGGCACCGTCCGGGCCGCCGCGGGGACGACGGCGAGCGGGGTGTCGGCCACCGGGACGCCCGCCCGGACCGACCGGACGCCACTCGTCGGGGTGCCCGCGCCGACCGCCTCCGGCCGGACGTGGTGGACCGGGACGACCACGGGCTCCGGCGGTGGTGACGGCGACGGCGGGTCGGGTGCCGGCACCGGCCAGGGCACGGACCCCCGACCGCTGCCGGCGACGCGCATCGAGACGGGCGGCGCGGTAGCGGGCCAGCCCGGACGGAACCGGGTGAGCACGGCTGGCACCGCGGCGGGTGCCATGGGTCTCGCTGCCGTCCTCGTCGCGGTGACCATCGCCAGCTCGGCCCTTCGACACCGCCGATGACCGCCGGCACGGACGCGCCGCCGCCACCGCCGGTCCCGCCTCGACCGCGGACGATCCTGCCCCTCCGCGTCGTCCTGCCGACGGCATCCGTCATCGTGGCCGGAGGGTGCCTCGCGGCCCTCTTCGGGTCACCCGGCGCGGGTGCCGCCGGTCCGTCCGCATCGAGCTCGGCCTCGGATCCGGCCTCGACCGGGCCGGTCAGCGGGCGGGACCTCGACGGACGGCGGGTCCGCGCGGATCCCGGGGCCTCGCCGCTCCCGGCCGCGTCGGCCGAGGCCTCGATCGGCGTGCGGCTCCGGGTCCCCGCGGTCGGCCTCGACGTGCCCGTCGGCGCCGTGAGCGCGGTGGACGGCGTGGTCGTGCCTCCCGGCTTCCGGTCCGCCTACTGGGTGCGGGACCGGGGGAGGCCCGTCGAGGACGCCGAACGAGGGACGGTCGTGCTCGTCATGCACGCGCTCGGTGGCGGGGGTCGCGCGCCGGGCAACGCGATCGTCCGCCAGGACGGCACCGTGCGCGTGAGCGCCGGTGACGAGGTCCGTGTGGGCGACCACCGGTACCGGGTGGAGGCCTCGCGCACGGTGCGGAAGTCGGGACTGGCCGCCGATGCACTGTGGAGCGACGAGCCCGGGCGGTTGCTCGTCGTCACGTGCCTGCCGAGCCCGGACGGGAGTGCCGCGACCCGCAACGTCGTCGTGGCGGCGCGGCTCGTGCCGGACGGCTCCTGACGACGCTCACACCGCGGCGATCCGCCGGAGGACCGGTCGAGACGCCCACAGCCAGCCGCGGAGCAGCAGGCGGAGGGTCCGGCGTCGGAGCCCACCGCGCACGCGAGGCGCCCGGCGGGCGTGCGGGGGCAACGCCTCCGACAGCGTCAGCTGCGCGACGGGGACCACGTGTGCGGCGCGCAGGTCGGTCCGCGCCGGCGGCGTCAGGCCCCGGGTCCGGTACCAGGCGTCGTCGTCCTCTCGTTCGTGCCCGAAGGCCGCCGGGTCCACGCCCGTCGAGCGGACCATCGCCCGGTGCCCGGCCTGGTGCAGCGACCGGTACTGGTAGTGGTGCAGGCGGATCCGCGCGCGTGCCGGTCGTCGGAGGTCGAGCGGCCACTCCGACCCGGCGGGCCAGGTCGTGGTGGGGGTGTGCCGGACGAACCGCACCTCGGAGTGGTTGCACGTGAACCACCGGACGTCCCGCCAGGACGCCCCGGCATCGCCGTCGCGGACGAGCCGCGCGTGGTCGTCCTCGGTCAGGTAGTGCTGGAACGACGCGCTCATCACGTGGTCGGCGGTGGGCTCGACGGCACGGAGGAACGTCCGCGGGTCGTCGACGTAGAACTCGTCGGCGTCGAGCCGGCACCACCAGTCGCCCGGCTCGGCGCGCGCCACGGCCTCGGTGTAGAGCCACTGCCGGAGCCAGTCACGGTAGGTGCCGAGGAACTGCCCCCACACGACGACGGGCTCGAGCTCGTCCGCCAGGGCGAGCACGGCCTCCCAGGTGCCGTCCGTGCTGCCGTTGTCCATGACGTGGATCGCGTCGGCCCACGTGGCTGCGGCGCGGAGGACGTCGCCGACGATGTCGACCTCGTCCTTGACGGTCATGAGGGCGAAGATCTGCATGGTTCCTCCGGTGGCGCCGGGCGTCGGCCCGGTCATCCCACCGGCAGCGCGGCCCGCCTGGGGGCACGCGACCACGGGCGGTGCGCCTCCTGCGGCCTCCGGTTCACCTCCGTCATCGCCCGCAGCGACGGGGTCAGCCGCCGACGGTCGACTCGCGGATCACCAGGGTCGGCTGCACGGCGAGCCGCCGCTCCGGTGTGTCGCCGTCGATGAGCGCGAGGAGCGCGCGTCCGGCCTGCCGACCGAGCTCCTCGAGCCGCAGGTTGACGGTCGTCAGGGGCGGTCGGCTCGCGAGGGCCATGACGTCCCAGTCGTCGAAGCCGGTCACCGCGACGTCGTGCGGCACCGAGCGTCCGAGTTCCCGGAGGCGGTCGCACACGCCGCGGGCGATCTGGTCGCTCCCGCAGGCGATCGCGTCGAGGTCGGCGCCACCGTGCACGAGCAGGTCGACGGCCTGACGGCCCCAGCGCTCGGACCACTCGCCGTAGAGCGGTTGCCCGACGAGGCGGTCCCCGAGCCGGGCCTGTGCGGACTCCGCGCGTCGGTGGGCCGCCGAGTGGTGCTGCGGGCCGGTGACGTACGCGACGCGACGGCGGCCGATCGCGACGAGGTGGTCCGCGAGCAGTGCCGCACCCGCGGCGTCGTCGAGGGTGATCGAGACGTCGTCCGGACTGGTCGAGGGCGTGAACGCGTAGACGACGGGCATGTCGACGCGGATCGGGGGTCTGGCCTCGGCGCTCCGTCCGGTGACGATGACACCGTCGACGCGGCGGGACGACAGGGACCGCACGTAGTGGTTCTCGCGGACGATGTCGTCCCGGGTGTCGCACATGAGCACGGCCATCTGCCCGGCGCTCAGCACGTCCTCGGCGCCGAGCATCACCGGGATGCTGAAGCGACCGAACGAGTCCGTCGTGATCATGCCGACCGTGTAGCTCCGGCCCGACGACAGGGCACGGCCGCGGGCGTCGACGACGAACCCGAGTTTCGCGGCGGCGGCTCGCACGCGCTCGCGGGTCTCCTGTCGGAGTTGACCGGTGTCGTTGAGCGCCTTCGAGGCCGTCCCGATCGACACCCCGGCCAGCGCGGCCACGTCGGTGATGCGCACGGTGCCGGCTCCGCTCGCGCGGCTGGTCGTCTCGCTCGTCACGGCGTCGTCCTCTCCGTCCGCACGCCGGGGTCGTCCGGTCCCCGGTCGGTCGGAGCGCTCGGCCCCGACCGGATCCTCGTCATCATAGAACCCTCACGGAAACAGGCTTGCGCAGCGCGGCACAACGGTCCTACTGTGACCGCAGAAACCGTTTTCTGGTTTTGCCGAGGCACGATCGCCGCGGTGACACCGGGAAGTTGCCCGGGGCAGCGTCGCCTCCACGTCGGCGTCGCCTGTCCCTCCACATCGGGGAGTCACGCACCATGACCGCAACCGCACCGTCCGCCGTCGGCACCGCCGGCCAGCCGCGGACCGCCGAACCCGTCCGCCCCTCCGGGGAGGCCCGGGTCGCGCTCCGCCCCCTCGCGCCCGACGCCGCGCGGATCACCGGGGGCTTCTGGGCCCTCCGCCAGGACCGCAACGGACGCGACGCGATCCGCTCCGGGTACGAGCAGCTCGAGACCGCCGGGAACTTCCGCAACCTCCGCATCGCCGCCGGCGTCGAGGAGGGCGAGGCCGTCGGACCGATCTTCATGGACTCCGACGTCTACAAGTGGCTCGAGGCCGTCGCCTGGGAGTACGGCCGGCAGCCCGCCGACGACCTCCTCGAGCTCCAGCGGCAGGTGACCGACCTGGTCGCCCGCGCGCAGGCGGAGGACGGCTACATCGACTCGGTCCAGCAGGTCCGGTACCACGACCAGGGTCGCTACCACGACCTCCCGTGGAGCCACGAGATGTACTGCGCGGGCCACCTGTTCCAGGCTGCCGTGGCGCAGTCGCGGGCGACCGGTGACACCGCCCTGCTCGACGTCGCGATCAAGCTCGCCGACCACCTCGTCCGCACGTTCGGCGAGGACAAGCGCCACGACGTCGACGGCCACCCGGTCGTCGAGATGGGCCTCGTCGAGCTCTACCGCGAGACGGGCCGCCGTGAGTACCTCGACCTGGCCCACTACTTCGTCGACGCCCGCGGCCACGGCCTCATCGAGCGCTACGGCAAGGAGCCGACGTACTTCTCGGACCGGGTGCCGGTGCGCGAGGCCGAGACGGTCGAGGGCCACGCGGTCCGCGCCGTGTACCTGGCGTCGGGTGCCGTCGACGTCGCGATCGAGACCGGTGACACCGAGCTCATCGAGGCGAGCGAGCGGCAGTTCGCCTCGATGATGGCGACGAAGGCGTACATCACGGGCGGCCTCGGGTCCCGCTGGGACATGGAGGCGTTCGGCGACCCGTACGAGCTCCCCACCGACCGCGGGTACTCCGAGACCTGCGCGGCCATCGGCGGTGTCCAGTGGGCGTGGCGGCTGCTGCTCGCGACCGGCAAGCCCGTGTACGCGGACGCCATCGAGCGCCTCCTGTACAACGCGTTCATCGCCGGGGTCTCGCTCGCCGGGACCGAGTACTTCTACGTCAACCCGCTCCAGCTCCGCGACCGGGCACACCAGGACGAGAACCGGTCCCCGGCGCACGGCCGCCGCGGCTGGTTCGACTGCGCGTGCTGCCCGCCGAACATCATGCGGACGTTCGCGAGCCTGGACGGCTACGTCGCCACCCAGAGCGGTGAGGGCCTCCAGCTGCACCAGTACGCCACGGGCGACTACGCGGGGGAGCGCGGTGCCGTCCACGTCGAGACCACCTCCCCGTGGGACGGCACGGTGACCGTCACGGTGACCGAGAGCACGGGCGCGTGGTCCCTCGACCTGCGCGTGCCGGACTGGTCCGACGCGACGACGGTCACGGTCGGCGGCGAAGCGGTCGAGGGCGTGCAGGCCGGTCAGCCGGTCCGCGTCACCCGGGAGTTCGCGGTCGGCGACGAGGTCACGGTCACGTTCGACATGTCCGTGCACCTCTACGAGGCCGACGCCCGCATCGACGCGAGCCGCGGGCAGGTCGCGATCGAGCGCGGTCCGCTCGTGTTCGCGGTCGAGCAGGCCGACCAGGACGGGTTCCGCGTGGACGACGTGCTCGTCGACGTCGATGCCGCGATCGACGCTGAGTACCGTGCCGACCTCCTCGACGGCATCACCGTCCTGCACCTGCAGGGGCAGGCCCCGGCCGAGCACGCCGAAGCCGCGTGGCCGTACCGGCGGATCGGTGGAGGCGCGACCGCCGTGGCGGAGCCGGCCCCGGCCCTCCAAGCCGTCACCATCACCGCGATCCCGTACTACGCCTGGGCCAACCGCGGCGTCGACGCGATGCGCGTCTGGCTCCCCCAGGCCCGGTGACCCATGGACCGCAGGACGTTCCTGGCGGGGTCGGTGCTCGGCGGCGCGGCGTTCGCGCTCGCCGGGTGCTCCGGATCACTCCCCGCGATCAGCTCCTCGGACGCCGGCTTCGGCGGCAAGGCGACCGGCACCGTGCAGGTGTGGTGCCGTGCCGCCACCCAGGCCGGGCTCACGGCCACGGTCGCCGACTTCAACCGTGACCACCCGGACCTCCACGTCGACCTGACGCCCGTCCCCGACGCGCAGTACGTCACGAAGCTCGCCACCGCCATCCGTGGTGGCGAGCCGCCGGACGTGGTCGACGTGGACGACATCAACTCGATGCTGTTCATCTTCCGCGACGCGTTCGCCGACCTCACCTCGGCGGTCAAGGGGCTCGACTACTTCGACCAGCTGTCGACCGGGCACCTGCACCTGCTCGAGCGTGGCGGCAGGTACTACGGCCTGCCGTACCTGGCGGACAACTCGATGCTGTACCTCAACACCGAGCTGTTCGACCGGGCCGGCCTCGACCCGACCGAGAGCACGAAGGACTTCGACGGGCTCCTCGACGCGGCGAAGAAGATCCGGGCACTCGGTGACGACGTCTACGGGTGGTCGATCGCCGGGAACTCCCCCGGCATCCTCGGCTTCGTCGTCCAGCCGCACATCTGGGCGACGGGCACCGACATGATGCTCGGCGCGGTCGGCAAGCAGCACGGCCACATCACCGGGAACGACGGGCTCGAACAGACGCTCGAGTTCTACCGTCAGCTGTGGAAGGACGGCCTCATGTCCCGCAACGCGTTCTCGGACGCGGGCACGACCTGGGGTGCGGACTTCCGCGCGGGGACCGTGGGCATCATGCCGACGAACTACGGCAGCACCTGGAACGCCTCGACGAAGAGCATGCAGAAGAAGATGGCGACCGCGCTCATCCCCGGGCCGACCGGTGGCCGCGCGTTCTTCGACGGCGGTGACAACATGTGCATCCCGAACGGTGCGTCGAACCCGAACGGCGGGTGGGCGTTCATGCAGTACGCCAACTCGCTCAAGCCGCAGCAGAACCTGCCCACCGGCGGGTACTTCCCCACCCGGGGGGACGCGGCGACCGCCGAGTACCGGCGGAAGTTCCCGCTCGCCTCGCGCCCGCTCGACAACCTCGACAAGGGCTACGCGCCGCAGACCCTGGCGTACAACCTGCTCGTGAACCAGCCCTCGGCACCGTTCTTCACGATGTTCCGCACCGCGGTGTTCGGCGCCGGGGTGCAGCAGGCACTGCGGGCCGCGGCGCCCGAGTACGACCGGATCCTCGACCAGGCCCAGGCCTGACCCCGCACGCAGACACCATCCGTGACCGCCGAGCGGTCGACCCAGGACCGTACAGCGGTCGTCCGACCGCGCCGCGGTCACCAGCACAGAGAGGTGCAACGATGTCGTCACTGACAGGGACCCGACGGGTCCCGGTGTCGCAGCGGACGGAGCGACGGAGTCCCCGTCCCCGGAACTCGCTCACCCATCCACCGGCCGCCGGGCTCGCGCTCGTCACGCCCGCGATGCTGTTCGTCGGCGTGTTCGTGCTCGTCCCGCTCGTCTTCGCGGTCTACATCTCGTTGACGAACTGGCCGCTCATCGGCGCCTACCGGTTCATCGGGCTCGAGAACTACGCCAACCTGTTCCAGGACCCGGCGTTCGTCCACGCGATCGGCTACACGCTGCTGTACACCGCGATCGTGACGGTGCCGATCCTGGCGCTCGGGTACTTCCTCGCGGTGCTCATCCGGGCGCGGCGCAAGGGGTCCACCGTGCTCCGGACGATCTTCTTCCTGCCGTACGTCGTGGGCCTGACCACCCTGAGCTTCATGCTCGTCCTCGAGGCGCAGCCGAACTCGGGCGCCGTCAACCTGGTCCTCAGGGCGCTCCACGTCACCGACGGGACGACCGCCTGGCTCGTCAACGCGCCGCTCGCCACGTTGCTCATCTGCGTGCTCGTCGTCTGGGCGGTGTCCGGGCTGACGATGGTGCTCATCATGTCGGCCATGCAGGGCATCCCCGACGAGGTCTACGAGTCGGCCGCCCTCGAGGGGGCGTCCTGGTGGCAGCAGGAGCGGCTCATCACCATGCCGATGATCCGGTCCACGCTCGCGCTCAGCGTCATCATCTCGGTGATCGGCTCGCTGCTCGCGTTCAACCAGTTCTTCATCCTGACCCAGGGCGGGCCGGGCACCGCGACGACCACGATCGTCAACTACATCTACGACCGCGGGTTCGTGAACCTCCAGCTCGGCGCGGCGACCGCGGAGTCCATCGCGCTCGTCGTCGTGACGGGTGCGGTGACCGCGTTCCAGTTCTGGGCGCTCCGCGAGCGCGACTGAGGAGACGACGACATGAGCACGACGAGCACCAGCCGAGCCGCGGGCCTCGCCCTCGCACCCGAGATCGCCCCGGACGTCGTCCCCGGACGCCGCGGCGGTCGACACCACCAGGGGAGCGTCGCCCACCCCCGCGACACCCGGGTGAAGCGCACGCTGTACGTCATCGCCGGGGTCGGGTCCGCCCTGGTCTTCGGGGTCCCCCTGCTGTGGGCGATCCTCCGGGCGTTCCAACCGGAGACGGTGATCACGGCCCCGCCGACGTGGTCGACCTTCTTCCACCTCGAGATGGCGAACTTCCGGACGATCCTCGGGCCGGGGTCGCACCTGCTCCAGGGCCTCGTGAACTCGCTCGTCGTCGCGATCTCGGCGTCGGTCCTGACGGCCGTGATCGCGACCCTCGCCGGCTACGGCTTCGCGCGGTTCCGGTTCCCCGGCGCCAAGTGGGTGTTCGGCCTCATCCTGCTGACGATGATGGTGCCGTTCCAGGCGATCCTCACCCCGCTGTACCTCGAGCTCAACGCCATGAAGCTCACGAACTCGCTGTTCGGGCTCGTGCTCTTCTACGTCACGGTGAACCTGCCGTTCGGCGTGTTCGTGATGCGCAACGCGTTCGAGGCGATCCCCACCGAGCTCGAGGACTCGGCGTTCGTCGACGGCGCCTCCCGGACCCGGCTCATCCTGTCGGTGCTCCGGCCGCTCCTCATGCCCGGCGCGGCGACCGCGGCGCTGTACACGTTCCTCGTCTCGTGGACCGAGTTCCTCGGTGCACTGACGTTCCTGACCAAGGACTCGCTGTACACGCTGCCGGTCGCGCTGCTCAACCTGCAGACCGGGGCGTACGGACAGGTCGACTACGGCTCGCTCGCCGCGGGTGCCGTCGTCGCGATGATCCCCTGCATCGCCCTGTACATCGGGCTGCAGCGGTTCTACGTCGCCGGCCTGTCGTCGGGCGCGATCAAGGGGTGACGCCCCGGCCGGGAGGCACCGCTCCGGTCGCCGACGTCGGTGACCGGTGGCGTGCCTCCCGGCCGCCGGACCGGGGGTACCTTGATGTCGAGACACCGCGACAGGGCGGGCACGAACGAGGGAGTCGACGCCGGCATGGCCCAGATCATCTACACGCTGACCGACGAGTCCCCGCGGATGGCGACGGCGTCGCTGCTGCCCGTCGTCCAGGCGTTCGCCGGGGTCGCGGGCATCGACGTCACGACCCGCGACATCTCCCTCGCCGGACGCATCCTCGCTCAGTTCCCAGAGCGGCTCACCGCCGAGCAGCGGGTGCCCGACGCGCTCGCCGAGCTCGGGGCCCTGGCCGACCGCCCCGAGGCGAACATCGTCAAGCTGCCGAACATCTCGGCGTCCGTCCCACAGCTCAAGGCCGCGATCCGCGAGCTCCGCGAGCAGGGCCACGACCTGCCGGAGTACCCGGACGCACCGACGACCGACGAGGAGCGCGACGTCCGCGCCCGGTA
Organism: Curtobacterium sp. MCBD17_013; assembly: GCF_003234565.1. GTDB lineage: Bacteria > Actinomycetota > Actinomycetes > Actinomycetales > Microbacteriaceae > Curtobacterium. The sequence goes on from NZ_QKTU01000021.1 coordinate 13,733, forward strand.
CGACAAGGTCAAGGGCAGTGCCGTGAACCCCGTGCTGCGCCAGGGGAACTCCGACCGCCGGGCACCCGCGTCCGTCAAGCAGTACGCCCGCAACCACCCGCACAGCATGGGTGCCTGGAGCCCCGAGTCCGCCACCGAGGTCGCGACGATGTCCAGCGGGGACTTCCGGTCGAACGAGCAGAGCGTCGTCGTGCCCGCGGCCGACAGCCTCCGCATCGTGTTCACCGCGGACGACGGCTCCGAGCAGGTCCTGCGCGACGCCGTGCGCGTCACCCCGGGCGAGGTCGTCGACGCCACGGTCATGCACGTCGCGGACCTCCGGGCGTTCCTCGCCGACCAGGTGGCCCGAGCGCAGGAGGCAGGGGTCCTGTTCTCCGTGCACCTCAAGGCGACCATGATGAAGGTCTCGGACCCCATCGTCTTCGGCGAGGTCGTCCGGGTGTTCTTCGCCGACGTGTTCGACCGGTACGGCGACGCGCTCGCGGCCGCGGGCCTCCGCGCCGACGACGGCCTGGCGGCGCTGTTCGCCGGGCTCGAGCAGCTGCCGGACGGCGCGGAGATCCGCGCCGCGTTCGACGCCGCGCTCGCCGCAGGGCCGGCGCTCGCCATGGTCGACAGCGCCAAGGGCGTCACGAACCTGCACGTGCCGAGCGACGTCATCGTCGACGCCTCGATGCCCGCGATGATCCGTGCGTCGGGCCACATGTGGGGTCCGGACGGCGAGCCCCACGACACCCTCGCGGTGATCCCCGACTCGAGCTACGCGGGTGTCTACGCGGCGACCATCGAGGACTGCAAGACGAACGGCGCGCTCGACCCCGCGATCATGGGGTCGGTGCCGAACGTCGGGCTCATGGCGATGGCGGCCGAGGAGTACGGGTCCCACGACAAGACGTTCCGGATCCCGGCCGACGGTGTCGTGCGCGTCCTCGACGGCTCGGGCGCGACGCTGCTCGAACACCCGGTCGGGGCCGGGGACATCTGGCGGGCCTGCCAGACGAAGGACGCCGCGATCCGTGACTGGGTCGGTCTCGCCGTCACCCGCGCGCGAGCGACCGGCACCCCGGCGGTCTTCTGGCTCGACGACACCCGCGCGCACGACCGCGTCCTCATCGACCTCGTCCACCGGTACCTCGCCGACCACGACACCGAGGGGCTGCGGATCGAGGTGATGTCCCCGGTCGACGCCACCCGGTTCTCGCTCGAGCGCATCCGCCGCGGCGAGGACACGATCTCGGTCACCGGCAACGTGCTCCGCGACTACCTGACGGACCTGTTCCCGATCCTCGAGGTCGGCACCTCCGCCAAGATGCTGTCGGTCGTGCCCCTGCTCGCGGGTGGTGGCCTGTTCGAGACGGGTGCCGGCGGCTCCGCCCCCAAGCTCCTGCAGCAGCTCCTGACCGAGGGGTTCCTGAGCTGGGACAGCCTCGGCGAGTTCCTGGCGCTCGCGGTCGCCTTCGAGCAGTTCGCAGCCGTCGCCCAGGAGCCCCGCGCGCAGGTCCTCGCGGACACGCTCGACCGCGCCACCGGCCGGTTCCTCGAGGAGAACCGATCGCCCGGACAGGTCGTGGGTGAGCTCGACACCCGGGGCAGCCACTTCTACCTCGCGGCGTACTGGGCGGACGAGCTCGCGCGGCAGACCGACGATCCCGCCCTCGCCGAGGCGTTCACCGCCCTCGCCGCGACCCTCCGCGACCAGGAGTCCGTGATCGTGGGGGAGCTCGCCGCGGTGCAGGGCCGACCGTCGGACCTCGGCGGGTACTACCGGCCCGACCCGGACGCCGCCGCCGCGGTCATGCGCCCGTCGGCGACGTTCACCGCCGCCGTCGACGCGCTCGTCGGCTGACCGACACGGTGCGCGGCGGGTGCAGGCTCGGACCATGACCGACGTCGAACGTCCCGGCGCCCAGGAGTGGGTGCCCGAGCACCCCGACCTGACCGCGCTCCGTGCGGCCGCCCCCGCATGCCACGGATGTGAGCTCCATCGGGAGGGCACACAGGTGGTGTTCTCCGCAGGGAGTGCGGACGCCCGGATCATGCTGGTCGGGGAGCAGCCCGGCGACCAGGAGGACCGTGCGGGGGAACCGTTCGTCGGGCCGGCCGGGCGCTTGCTCGCGAGTGCGGTCGAGCGCGCCGGGATCGACAGGAGCACCGTGTACGTCACGAACGCGGTGAAGCACTTCCACCACGAGCAGCGGGGGAAGCGCCGGATCCACCAGAAGCCGTCGGTGGCGCACGTCGTCGCGTGTCACCCGTGGCTCGAGGCCGAACTCGCCGTGGTGCGCCCCGAGGTCGTCGTCGCACTCGGGGCGACCGCTGCGCGATCCGTGCTCGGCCGCAGCGTGACCATCGGACGCGAGCGCGGACGCCTCCAGGAACTCGACGACGGCTCGCGCCTCCTCGTGACCACCCATCCGTCGGCCCTGCTCCGCATGCCCGACGAGGACGCCCGCCACGCTGCGTTCGACGAGCTCGTCGCCGACCTCCGGACCGCTGCAGGGGCGCTGCGGTGAGCGCGCCGTCGCTCCCCGGGATGCCGTGATGCGTGCCACGTCCGTGGTCGTGGTCGGCGGCGGGGTGCTCGGCGCCTCGACGGCCGCGCACCTCGTCCGCCTCGGCGCCGCCGTCACGCTCGTCACGGAGGCCGGTCCCGCGTCCGGCGCGTCCGGTCGCTCCCTGTCCTGGCTCAACTCGGCGGGAGCGCGGAGCGACGCGTACCACCGGCTGCGCACGATCGGGATCGACCACTACCGCACCGTCCAGCAGCGGCTGGACCGCCACGACGTCGTGCGGTTCGACGGCGGCCTGACCTGGGCCGCTCCCGGAGAGTCGTACCGGGAGCGTCACGAGCACGAGCTCCGCATCGGTTACGACTCCGTGTGGATGTCGCGCGAGGACGTCGCCCGGCACGTGCCCGGAGTCGATCCGGCGGCCGTGCATCCGGAAGGCGCCGTCCTCAACCCCGGCGAGGGGTGGGTCGACCTCGCGCTCCTCGTCGACCACCTGCTCGCCGAGGTCGTGGCCGCGGGCGGAACGGTGCGCACCGGAGCCGGACGGAGCCTCCCGACCGTCCGCGACGGCCGGGTGACCGGCGTCACCACGGCGAGTGGAGAGCACCTCCCGGCCGACGCCGTCGTGCTCGCGACCGGTCCCTCCGTGCCGCGGGACCTCGCCACGCTCGGCGTCACCATGCCCGACCAGACCCCGATCGCACTCCTCGTCCGGAGCGAACCCGTCGCGACGCCGCTCCGCGTGGTGCTCAACACACCCCGGGTCGCGGTGCGCCCGGCACCCGGCGGCTCCCTCGTGTTCGACGCCGGCTGGAGTGAGCGCGAGGTCCGCGTGCTCGATGACGGCCGGTACGACGTGCGGGACTCGACCGTCGCGGGGTTGGTGGCCGAGGCGCGCGCCGTCCTGGCCGGGCATCCCGTGCTCACCGTCGCTGGCGTCGGGGTGGGCCCCAAGCCGATCCCTGCCGACGGCGACCCGGTGGCCGGTGCCGTCGACGGCATCACGGGCCTGCACGTGCTCTTCACCCACAGTGGCGCCACGCTCGGCCTCGTGCTCGGTGAACTCACGGCCTGGGAGGTCGTGCACGACGCCGCGCATCCGTTGCTCGCGGACTTCCGCCCCTCGCGGTTCCTGACCGCTGGCGGATGACGGGCGTCGGTGCCGTGGGTGTCATCCGTGGCGGTGGCGGTGGCGGCGGCGACGCCCGCGTGGCCGCCGGCGACGAGTTCTGCGTGGCCGCGGGTCAGCGGCGCGGGCGGGGCGTCACCAGCAGCGCCGTGAGGAGCAGCCACACGAGCAGGCCCGCGCCCGTGAGCACCGCGCCGAGGGCCACGAGCGTCCAGTAGCCGCTGAGCACGGTCTGCGGCTGCGTGATCGCCGACGGCCACCAGTCGTTCAGACCCGCGATCTGCGCGGGGAACGGGTCGAGGCCGAACAGCGCCAGGCCGGCGAGCAGCAGCAGCACGCCGACCAGGGCGACGGCACCCCGTCGGTACGTCCGGAAGCCCCGGATCGTGGCGGCGACCACCCCGAGGATCCCGACGACGGCGAGCCCGAACGCGATCTGCGGGACGGGCGTCACGGCGAGGGTGAACCATGCGACGACGGCGTACGGCACGACGAGCAGCCCGCCCGCACGCGCCCACTGCTTCGGACGGCGCCATTCCTCGTACACCCGGGGCACCGTAGCGGGCGTGCCAGGACGGTCGCTGGGACCGTGCCCGCAGCGTGCTGCCGGTGCTCCCGATGCCCGGGAACCGGAGCGCGGCTAGCATCGTCCGGTGCACGTGCCAGACGCCGAGATCGACGTGGACGAGGCACTGGTGCGACGACTCCTGCTCGACCAGCACCCCGATCTCGCCGGCCTGCCGCTGCGACCCCTCGCCGAGGGTTGGGACAACGTCGTGCTGCGGCTCGGCGACGAGCTGCTCGTCCGGGTGCCGCGGCGCGAGGCCGCCGCGCACCTCGTCGAGCACGAGCAGCGGTGGCTCCCCGGCATCGCCGCGCGCGTCCGACACGTCGTCGCCGTGCCCGAGCCCGTGCGCATCGGTCGGCCGTCCGCGGTGTTCCCCTGGTCGTGGACGGTCACCCGGTGGGTCGCCGGTCGCCCGGCTGGAGCATCGACGGACCTCCCCCGCGACGCACCGGAGACGCTCGCCGCGTTCCTCCGAGCCCTGCACGTCACCGCGCCGGAGGACGCGCCGCACAACCCAGTGCGCGGTGGCCCGCTCAGCGGACGCACGACGGCGGTGGCGCGACGACTGCGGTCGGGACGCATCCCGCGCACCGCCGACCTGGAGCGCTCGTGGACGCAGGTCGCCGCCGCCCCCGCCTGGCAGGGGCCGGCGCTCTGGCTCCACGGCGATCTGCACCCGTTCAACATCGTGGTCGACGACCATGCGCTCGTCGCGGTGGTGGACTTCGGTGACCTGACCGCAGGGGATCCGGCCACCGACCTCGCGACGGCATGGCTCACGTTCGGCCGGGAGGCCCGGCAGCGATTCCGCGCTGCCCTCGCGCCCGACGACGACACGTGGACGCGCGCCCGCGGGTGGGCGATGTCGATCGCGACCGCGCTCGCCGCCTCGCCCGACGGCTCGGACCAACGGGCCGCAGGGCTCCGTGCGCTCGAGGCCGTGCTCGACGACTGACGCGGTGCCGGACCCTCGCGAGCCCGGGCCGGACCGACCCGGAGCCGTGCCGGACCACCGCGGGAAACGGGGGTATCGCCCTCCGAGGAGAACGGGACTACCGTGACCCCACACCGTTCCGTGCCACCGATCCGGAGGGACCGTCATGACCCTCGAGTTCCGCGTCCAGCACGACGTCGACAGCGACGCCTCTCCTGTCCGGGAGACCACCACGCCCCGCCGCTCGGGACTCTTCGGTTGGGTCGATCGACACCACGAACGGCGTGCGGCCGCCCGGGGCCGTCGCGTGGCCGCCCAGCTCGCGGAACTCGCGTCGCTCGAGCACCTGTTGTCCGACGCTCGTGACGTCGTGGACCACGGCTGGATCCAGCATGCGTGGTTCGCGTACCTGGACGACCGGGGCCGCACGCGCAAGGCGTCGAGCGCCGCGGCGCTCGACGTCGCCGGTCGACCGCTCGTCGGGGCGTGCCTCGTGGGCGCGGTCGTGTACGCCGCCGGCGGGCCGCACGCCGTCCACTCGCAGCCGGTCCAACGTGCGCTCGACCTCGTCTGGCACGCGCTCGCCGTCGAGGAGGGCGACCCCGTCATGTGGTGCCCCGCCCCCGACGTCCGGATGGGCCGCGTCCGCGACCTGACGAGCTGGAACGACGCGCCGTCACGCACTGCCACCGATGTCGCCTCCTTGCTGTTGACCGCCGAGCGGGTCGCCGTCCATGAGTCCGATCGGATCGTGGCACGGGCCGCAGCGCGCGAGGCGGTCCCGGCCTGACGCTGGGGAGGACAGCGCGCGTCCACATGCCGTTGACATCGCACCCAGCAGGTTCGCACCCGGGCCGGGCAGGGCGCCGCTAGCGTTGCGGCATGCCCACTCCCGTGCTCGAGGCCCGCGGCCTCACCCGCACCTACGGCCGCGGTGACGCCCGCTTCGACGCGCTCAAGGGGGTGTCGCTCGCGGTGGACCGGGGCGAGAGCCTCGCGATCGTCGGCAAGAGCGGCTCCGGCAAGTCGACCCTCATGCACCTGCTCGCCCTGCTCGACCGGCCGACGAGCGGTCAGGTGCTCCTCGACGGTCAGGACGCGGCGCGCCTGTCCGCGCGCCAGGTGAACCGGACGCGCAACGACACCTTCGGGTTCGTGTTCCAGCAGTTCTTCCTGACACCCCGGACGAGCGTCCTCGACAACGTCGTGCTGCCGCTGACGATCGCCGGGGTGTCGTCGCGTGATCGCCGCCGCCGCGGGATGGAGGCGCTCGACGCGCTGGGTCTCGCCGACAAGGCACGGAACGACGCCAACGACCTGTCCGGCGGGCAGAAGCAGCGGGTCGTCATCGCCCGCGCGCTGGTCAACGAACCCGCGGTGATCTTCGCGGACGAGCCCACGGGCAACCTCGACACCACGACCGGCGAGCTCGTCGAGGGCATGCTGTTCGGACTGCAGCGGGAACGGGGGATCACGCTCGTCGTCGTCACCCACGACCCCGAACTCGCCGCGCGGTGCGATCGCAGCGTGAACGTCCGCGACGGTCTGATCGTCGACACCACGGAGGCCGCCGCGTGAACCTCGTCGACCTCCTGCGCACCGCGATCGGGAACACGTTCCGGTCCAAGCTCCGCACCACCCTCACGGTGATCGCGATCTTCATCGGCGCGTTCACGATCACCCTGACCTCGGCGATCGGCACGGGGGTGTCGTCCTACATCGACACGCAGGTCGCATCGATCGGCACCACCGACTCGCTCACCGTCACCAAGGCCGCGACGACGTCGAGCTCGGACGACGGGCCGGCCAAGTACGACCCGTCCGAGTCGGGACAGACCTCGCAGCGCGGCCCGGCGTCGGTGTCGTACCTCAGCCCGACGGACATCAGCGCGATCCGGCGGACCACGGGCATCGCGTCGGTGCAGCCGGCCGTGGCGCTGTCACCGAAGTGGCTCGAGTACGGCGACCACGGCAAGTACGTCGTCGGCATCGCCGGCGACGCGGACGCGATCCACGCCGACCTCGCCGCAGGACGCCAGCTGTCGTCGACGTCGTCCGAGCGTCAGCTCCTGCTCCCGACGAACGACCTCAAGGCCCTCGGCCTGGGGAGCGCGCGCAACGCCGTCGGCACGACCGTCACGATCGGCATCGACGACTACCTCGGGCAGGAGCACCAGGTCCGGGCGACGGTCGTCGGTGTGCAGAACGAGTCGCTCTTCGGCGGTGGTGCGGGTGCGAACGCGGCGTTGACCGAGGCGCTCCGCACCGCCCAGGAGACCGCGAAGCCGACCGCGGTCTCGACGGGCTACGCCTCCGCCACGGCGACGGTGGCGTCGGGCGCCGATGTCGCGAAGGTCAAGTCCCGCCTGTCGGCGGCGGGCTACACGGGACAGACCATCGCCGACCAGCTCGGGCAGTTCGAGACGGTCATCAACGGCATCGTCGGCGTCCTCAACGCCTTCGCCGTGATCGCGCTCATCGCCGCCGGGTTCGGGATCATCAACACGCTGCTCATGAGCGTGCAGGAGCGCACCCGCGAGATCGGCCTCATGAAGGCCATGGGCATGGGTGGCGGTCGGGTGTACACGCTGTTCAGCCTCGAGGCCGTGTTCATCGGGTTCCTCGGCAGCGCGATCGGCGCGGGGGTCGCGATCCTGCTCGGCACCGGGATCTCGAACCTCCTGGCCCGCACGGTGCTCAAGGACCTCCCCGGCCTGCACCTGTTGCAGTTCGCGCCCGGCTCGGTCGCGACGATCATCATCGTCGTGATGCTCATCGCGTTCCTCGCGGGCACGTTGCCGGCCCGTCGGGCTGCTCGGCAGAATCCCATCGAGGCCCTGCGGTACGAGTGACGAGCAGCCGCGGTCGAGCGCCCTCCCGACCGCGGCTCGGTATCGTCGAGGACGGTCGCTCCGCGCGGGCGACCACGACGGGGCGGGAGGACGATGGTGGCGGTCTTCGGGAAGCGACCGAAGCACGAGGACGTGCGTGAACGGCCGGTCGACCCCGACGAGCTGCGCCGGTCGGTCGACGAGGGCATGCTCATCGCCCGGTCCGCGATCGTCATCGCCGTCGCGAACCGCATCATCCTCAGCGCACTGCAGCAACACGAGTCGTTCGACGCCCGCGTGGTCGCCGAGGCCGCGCGCGAGGAACTCCGTCGGTTCGCCGCGGAGCAGCGCGAGGACGCCGAGCGGATGCGCGAGATCCGAGCGGTCGCGCAGAACGCGCGGGGGCGGTCCCGCCACCAACACGACTACAAGCGCGGGGACGACCTGAAACTCCGCACACGCGAGGCGACCTACACCGAGCTGGCGGAGCGGCTCGAGGCGAGCAGCGAGGATCCGTCCTTCGTGGACGCCATCGTCATCGCCGCGCGGCAGCGGGCCTGGGACGACATCGGTTCGACCGTCGTCGGGCGGCTCGGATGGGCGGCGGGTCCTGCTGACGACTACGAGGTCGGGCTCGAGGACCGCCTGCAGGAGCTGGCGGCGGACATCGACGCGCTCCGGCCCGGACACCCGCCCGCGTCCGACTGACCGGGCCCGGGCCGATCCGGCGGCGCGGTTCGACGGCGGACCGCTGCCGCGCTTCCGGGGCCCCGGCGTCAGGCCCGGTAGTCGTCCCGGCGCTCGATGCGGTTGCCGTCGGCGTCGTAGCCGGTGCGGGTCGTCGAGGTCGAGCTCGATCCGCGCAGGCCGACGACCAGACTGATCACGAGCAGGATCACGCCGGCCACCATGAGGATGTAACCGATCATGCTCAGGTTGAACCAGGCGACCTGCACGTTGACGGCGAACGCGAGGATCGCGCCGATCACGAGCAGTGCGATGGCGGTGCCGATGCGCATGGGGTGCTCTGCCTTCCTCGAGGGACGCCGACGGTTCCGTCCGGCTCCCGGGACGCTACACCGATGGCTCCCGTGCCGCCCGCGACCGGCAGGGCCGGCCGACCAGACATCGAGTCGACGCGGGTCGAGTCGACGCAGTTCGACCTGTGGAGGGGGACGCCATCCACGACGTCACGTCGCTGTGGGCGCGCGACGAGCCGGACCCGTAGCGTGGGGGTCCAGACGAAGGGAGCGCTCGTGGTCGATGCGGTCGTGGTCGGTGCCGGACCGAACGGGCTGGCCGCAGCCGTGACCCTCGCGCGCGCCGGACTCGCCGTCACCGTGTACGAGCGGAACGACACGATCGGCGGGGGTGCGCGGACCAAGGAGCTCACCGAGCCGGGGTTCCTCCACGACGTCTGCTCGGCCGTGCACCCGATGGCGCTCCAGTCCGAGTTCTTCCGTCGATTCGGCATGGAGGACCGGATCGAGCTCCGCCTGCCCGAGGTCCAGTTCGGACATCCCCTCGACGCCGGTCGTGCCGGGCTCGCGTACCGGGACATCGACCGGACGGCTGACGGACTCGGGATCGACGGCCGCGCGTACCGCGACCTCATGGGTCCGCTCGCGCGTCACGCCGACGAGGTCTCCGACTTCGCGACGAACGCGCTGCTGCACGTGCCGCGCCACCCGGTGACGGTCCTGCGCTTCGGGCTGCGTGCCCTCGAGCAGGGCACCGCACTGTGGAACCGCCGGTTCCAGGACATCGTGGCGCCCGCGATGATCACCGGCGTCGCCTCGCACTCGATCCAGCGGATGCCGTCGCTCGCCACGGCCGCGGCCGCGTTGTCGCTCGGTGTCTACGCGCACGCCAGGGGGTGGCCGGTACCGATCGGGGGGAGCCAGGCGATCGTGGACGCGCTGGCGGCCGACCTCGTCGCGCATGGCGGGACGATCGAGGTCGACACCGAGGTCCAGCGCATCGAGGACCTCCCCGACGCCCGCGCGGTGCTGTTCGACACGAGCGCGCAGGGCATGCGTCGGATCGCCGGGTCGCGCCTCCCGTCCTCCTACCAGCGAGCGCTGCGGCGCTTCCGGTTCGGCAACGCGGCCGCCAAGGTCGACTTCGCACTGTCCGACCCCGTGCCGTGGACGAACCCCGGCCTCCGGAAGGCGGGCACCGTCCACATCGGCGGAACCCGCGCCGAGATCGCCGCCGCCGAGCGCGCGGTGTCCCAAGGCCGCCGCCACGACCACCCGTACGTGCTCGGGTCGGAACCGACGGTGGTCGACCCGAGTCGCGCGCCCGAGGGCAAGCACGTGTTCTGGGCCTACGCGCACGTGCCGGCGGGTTCCCAGCACGACGAGACCGAGGCCATCATCCGGCAGATCGAGCGCTTCGCCCCGGGGTTCCGGGACACGATCATCGCCAGCTCCAGCCGGACGGCGGTCGAGATGGAGCAGTACAACCCGAACTACGTCGGCGGCGACATCGCCGCGGGTGCGGCCACCTTCGGGCAACTCGTCCGGCGCCCCACGCTGTCGCCCGATCCCTGGCGCACACCGGCCGACGGCGTGTACCTGTGTTCCGAGTCCGCCGCTCCCGGTCCCGGCGTCCACGGCATGGCCGGCTGGCACGCCGCACGGAGCGCCCTGCGGCACACGTTCCACCTGTCCGAGGACGTCGATCTGTCCCCTCGGCCCTGAGAAGGAGGTCCCCATGGCCCGCAACGTCCGAGTCTTCGAATGCCCGCCGGAGGCCGTGTTCGACGTGTTCCGCGACGGCTGGTTGTTCCCCGTCTGGGTGGTGGGGGCCTCCCGGATGCGTGCGCTCGACCGCAGCTGGCCGGCGGAGGGTGCCCGGATCCACCACTCGTTCGGCTCCTGGCCGTTCCTCATCGACGACACGACGTCCATGCTCGAGTGGGATCCGCCGTACCGCATGCGCATCCAGGCGCGCGGTTGGCCGCTCGGGGAGGCCCAGGTCGAGTTGACCGTCGAACCGCACCGCCGCGGGTGCAAGGTGACGATCCGCGAGAACCCGAGCAAGGGTCCCGGCACCCTCGTACCGGGCTTCGTGATGCAGCCGATGCTGTTCCTCCGGAACATCGAGACCCTGCGTCGGCTCGGTCTCGTGGCGGTCGGCCGATGGGCGCTTCGGACCGGCGCTGAGCCCGGGGCCTGAGTGCGGCGGTCAACCCGAGTGTCCGCACCGGACGCACGCAATACGGTTGCACGATGGGGTCGAACAGCGAGGATCTCGGATCGGGATCCGGTTCGGTCGTGCTGTCGCGCCCGGTCCGTGCAGCGATCCGGTTCATCCGCGAGAACGCGCGCTCGCACATCCGCCTGCAGGACATCGCCGCAGCGTCGGTCCTGACCCCGCGCGGCCTGCAGGCAGCGTTCCAGCGCGAGGTCGACGTGTCGCCGATGGAGTACCTGCGCAGCGTCCGGCTCGAGGGCGTGCACCGTGACCTCCGGAACGCCGAGCCGGGTCAGCGGTTGACCGTCGCCGAGGTCGCCCGGCGCTGGCGGTTCAGCAACGTGGGCCGCATGGCGACCGCGTACCGCTCGGTGTACGGCATCGCGCCGAGCACGACGCTCCGCTTCCTGTCCGGCGAGGACATGGACGGCCGTACCGCTCCCGTGGACGTGGCCGGTGTCGCGCGTGAGGACCGGCCCCATTTCCGTCTCGTGCTCGACTGCGAGGTCGAGATCGACGACGCCGACGTGATGCGCGCCAGCATCGACGAACAGGTCGACCAGGGCCAGCGCGCATGGCCGGGCTACCGGCCCTCGGGCGGCGTCGACGACCTGGTCGCGTTCGTGCTCGGCCGTGCGCTCCGCCGAGCGGCCTCCGACGTCGAGGGCATCACGTTACGTTCCGTGAACCCCATGGTCCGTGTTCCCGACCCGCAGGGTGACTACCCGTCGGCGGAGCTCCCCTCGTGGGCCGGCGCGGCTCCCGACGAGCACCTCGACGGCGACCACGAGGCGAGCGACCCGCTGGAGGAGACCGCATGAGTGGCGAGTTCGAGCGAACCCTCAGCGCACTCCGGTCCGGGCGTGTACGGGACGCGGACCTCAGCGTCCCGTTCGTGCGGCTGCTCCCCGTCCGAGGGTGCTCCGTCTCGTCGTTCGGGGTCCCGTTCGGCAACGAGACCATCTCGGCGTCGGACATCACGGCGTCCCGGATCGACGAGATCCAGTTCGACCTGCACGAGGGCCCCTGCTGGGAGGCGATCCGGCGTGCGCAGCCGGTCCTCGAGGACGACTTCCGACACCGCGCCTCGCGGTCGTGGCCCGCGTTCACCGAAGCAGTCGGGCACGAGGCCGTCGGCGCGCTGTTCGCGTTCCCCGTCATGTTCGGACCGCTCCGACTCGGTGCGGTGGACCTGTACGCGCCGGAGCCGACCCCCCTCGAGCCGGAGCAGGTCGAGCAGGCGAGCCTGCTCTCCACCGCGGTGGGCCGGCGGATCCTCCAGCGGTCCATCGCGTCGATCGGCGTCGGCGGGGCGGTGCTCGACCGCACGCCGTCCTCGCGCCGGATGGTCCACCAGGCGACGGGCGTCGTGCTGGCGCAGCTCGACATCACCGCGGAGGACGCCTACCTGCTCCTCCAGGGGCACGCCTTCGCGCGACGCCGACCGACGCGCGAGATCGCCGAGGACGTCCTCAGCGGGAAACTCCGCTTCGAGCGCCGCGGCGGACTCATCGAGGAGTCGGAGTGAACCCGGATCAGCGCCGGGGCGTGGCGGACTCCGCGCGGCACCGCGCGGTGGCGTCGCCCCGCGTCCGCTGGGACGGGCTTCCGCCGGCGGTCACTCCGCGCGGCTGAAGGCCGACGCGCGCGCCACCTGGTCCGCGGTCAAGGCGACGCCCGTGTACCGCTCGAACTGCCGGGCGGCCTGGAGCGCGATCACCTCGGCGCCCGTGATGAGGTGCCTCCCGGCGACACGGGCGGCGGCGACGAGTGGTGTCTCCGCCGGGAAGGCCACGACGTCGACCACCGTGTGCGCGTCGGCGATGCGCTCCTCGGGGAACGCGAGCTCGCCGGCGGCGTCGCCGTGCATGCCGATCGGCGTGACGTTCACGAGGACGTCGGCGTGTCCGGCCCCGGCGCCGTCGGCGAGCCATCGGTAGCCGTACCGCTCCGCCAGTGCGGTGCCCGTGTCCCGGTTCCGTGCCACGACGGTGAGGTCGTCGAACCCCCTGCCGCGGAACGCCGCGACGACCGCCTTCGCCATCCCACCGGACCCGCGGAGCAGGACCGAGGAGCGGGGGTCCACGCCGTGGTCGGCGAGCAGGGCGGCGACCGCCTCGTAGTCGGTGTTCGACGCCGTCAGCACGCCGTCGTCGTTGACGACGGTGTTGACGGAGTCGATCGCGGCCGCGGACGGTTCGAGCGTGTCGACGAGCGGGATGATCGCCTCCTTGTACGGCATGGACACCGAGCACCCGCGGATGCCGAGCGCGCGGATGCCGCGGACCGCGCCCTCGAGATCGGTGGTCGTGAACGCCTTGTACACGAAGTCGAGGCCGAGCTCGTCGTAGAGGAAGTTGTGGAAGCGGGTCCCGATGTTGCTCGGGCGACCGGCGAGCGACATGCACACCTGCATGTCCTTGTGGAGGATCGGCATGGTCCCAGCATGCCCGGCGCGGAACGAGGGGGCGGGGACCGGTCAGGAAGCCAGGGTGCGGGCCACGCGCAGGTACTCCGGGTGCTCCGGATCGCGCTCGGTGGGGCGGAAGCCGACGCGCGCGTAGGCCCGCAGCGCGGGTTCGTTGCCCGGGACGACGAACAGGGCGACCTCCTCCATGCCGATCGACCGGGCCGCGTCGAGGGCGAGCTCGAGCATCGGGGTCGACAGGCCCCGGCCGCGCTGCCCGGGTGCCAGGGCGATCCGAGCCAGGCGCCCCGTGGTCGGGGTGACGAGCGCGGTCTCGACGTGGCCGAGCACGGCGTCGGGGGCCTCGACGGCGGTGACGGTCCATGCCCGGCGACTCGGATCGTCGATCGAGGCGAGGAGCGCGGCCGCGGTGTACGGCCAGGGCGCACCCGTCCCGGCGAACGCGGAGGCCTGCTCCGGGGTCGTGAACCAGGTCACGACGACGGCGGCGTCGGCGGGCGTGAACGGGCGGAGCGCGAGGACGGGTTGCGGCGGTGCGGTCATCTCGGACATCGTCTTACAAACGTAACAAATCGGAAAAGAACTGCCCTTACTGTAATCATCACTACGGATCGCGCCGCCTCCGGACGGCACCGGTCCTCCCCGCACCGCTCCCGAGTCCGAAGACCGGCGTCGTCCGACGTCGGGGAAGTGAAGAGGCACATGAAGCAACGCACCCGCGTCGCGGTCGCCGCCGTCGCCGCCGCAGCGGCGGTCGTCGTCGCCGTCGGCACCGGCGGCGCCACCGCGTCCGCAGCCACCACGAAGGGCGGCACGCTGACGATCGCCCGGTCCGCCGACATCATCTCGATGGACAACACGACCACGTTCGACAACAACTCCATCCACGTGCAGCAGCAGATCATGGAGCCGCTGTTCAACGTCAGCGCGAACGGCAAGAAGCTCACCCCGTGGCTCGCCAAGAGCTACTCGATCTCGTCGGACAAGCTCGACTACACGATCCACCTCCGCAAGGGCGTCGAGTTCTCGAACGGTGACCCGGTCACGGCCAAGGACGTCAAGTTCTCGCTCGACGCGGACACCGCCACGGGCTCGAGCGGCTGGGGGTACATCAACGCCGCGATCGACAACGTCACGGCCGTCGACGACGCGACCATCGACATCCACCTCAAGCACGCATGGGCCCCGCTCATCGCCGACCTCTCGCTGTTCAGCAACGCGATCGTCCCCGACAACTACGGCGGCGAGACGAAGGAGCAGTTCTACACGCACCCGGTCGGCACCGGCCCGTACAAGTGGAGCTCGTGGAAGAAGGGCCAGTCGCTGACCCTCGTCAAGAACACGCACTACTGGCAGAAGGGCAAGCCGCACCTGAACAAGATCGTGTTCACGGTGGTCCCCGACGCGAACACCCGGAAGCTCCAGCTCCAGGGCGGTCAGATCGACGTCGACGACACGCCGGACTGGTCGAGCCTGTCCTCGCTCGCGAGCGCGTCGGGCGTGGCCGCCAAGACCTTCAAGTCGACGCAGATCGACTACATCGCCTTCAATCAGAAGCGCAAGCCGTTCGACGACGTGCACGTCCGCCGTGCCATCGCGTACGCCATCGACCGCAAGGCCATGGTCAAGGCGATCCTGTTCGGGCACGGGTCGGTCGCGAACTCGCTGCTCTCCCCGGGGACGCCGTACTACGACAAGAACGCCCACGGCCCGACGTACAACGTGAAGAAGGCCAAGGCCGAGCTCAAGCAGTCGTCGCAGCCGAGTGGCTTCACGACGACGCTGCTCATCCGCTCCGGTGACCCGAACGAGACGTCGATCGCGCAGATCATGCAGTCCGAGCTCAAGAAGATCGGCATCACCATGAAGATCAAGCAGCTCGACCCGACCGCGAACAAGCAGGCTCGGCTCGCGGGCGACTTCGACATGGCGTGGTCCGCGTGGACGATGGACATCCCGGACCCCGACGAGTGGACCTCGTTCGCGGTCGACCCCAACGGTGGCTCGAACTCGGCGTTCACGAACTACGACAACGCCGCGGTGGTCAAGCTCAACAGCCAGGCCCAGCAGTCGGTCGTGTCGAGCAAGCGCAAGGCGCTGTACGCCCAGCTGCAGCAGCAGACCGGCGACGACGCGTTCCTCGCGTACCTGTACTACTCGCCGTACGTCTACGGGATCTCGGACAAGGTGTCCGGATTCCACGTGACGCCCCTCGGGAACTTCCAGCTCGAGAACGTCAAGAAGCAGTCCTGACGGACTGACCGGCGGGAGGGCCGGGTCGTCTCGACCCGGCCCTCCCAGTCGGGGCCCACCGGCCCCCATCCACACCCGCCCCCTGCGGAAGGCACCCCATGCTCCACCGCCTGCGCTTCATCCCCGGACGCCTCATCCAGGCGATCCCGGTCGCGTTCGGCGTGACGATCATCGTCTTCTTCCTGTCGCACCTCCTGCCCGGGAACGCCGCACTGGCGCTCCTCGGCGAGCGCGCGACGAAGGCGAGCGTCGCCGCCCTGACCCAGCAGCTCGGCCTCGACCAGCCGCTGTGGAAGCAGTACTTCCTGTTCCTCGGGCAGATCCTGCACGGGAACCTCGGCTCGAGCCTCACCTACCAGCTCCCCGTCACGCAGCTCGTCATGCAGGCCGTGCCCGTGACGCTCTCGCTGCTCGGCCTCGCACTCCTCATGGCGCTCGCGATCAGCATCCCGCTCGCGTCGCTGGCGGCCTCGCGGCCCAACGGCGGCCGTGACCTCGCCGCCCGCGCGGTCACCCTGCTCGGGCAGGGCATGCCGCAGTTCTGGGTCGGCATCATGCTCATCCTGCTGCTCGCGGTCGACGTCAAGGCGTTCCCGGTGGGTGGCTACGGCAACGGCGCCGGCGGTCACCTGTACTCCCTGTTCCTCCCCGCGCTGACGCTCGCGATCGCGATGTCACCGACGATCATCCGGAGCCTCCGCTCGTCGATGATCGGCGTGCTCGAGTCGGAGTACGTCGGCACCGCCAAGTCGAAGGGCGCGTACGGGGTCCCGCTCTTCCGCGACCACGTGATCCGCAACGCGGCGATCCCGACGGTGTCGATCATCGGCGTCAACCTCGGGTACCTCGTCGGCGGATCGCTCGTCATCGAGAAGGTGTTCGCGCTCCCCGGCCTCGGGTCGCTCATGGTGAACGCGATCTTCGCCCGTGACTTCCCGACGATCCAGGGCGTCACGCTCTTCGTCGCCATCTTCGTCGTCGTGGTCGGGATCCTGACCGACGTCGTCTACACGATGCTCGACCCCCGGGTCGACCTGGCCGGAGGGAACGCCGCATGACCACCCCCACGGCGACGTTGGTCGGCTTCAAGAACCGGCGCCGCGCCTCCCGGACACGCTCGCTCAAGGCCTGGTACCGGAACGGCTCGCTCATGGCGGGCATCGTCATCGTCGGGCTGCTCGTGGTGGTGGCGGTCGCCGCGCCCGTCATCGCGCCCTACGACCCCGTCAAGCAGCACCTGGAGGCGGCGCTCGAGTCGCCGAGTTCGGCGCACTGGCTCGGGACCGACAAGTACGGCCGTGACGTCCTGTCCCGCCTCATCTGGGGCGCGCGGGTCGACCTGCGGGTCGGGTTCCTCGCGGTGCTCATCCCGTTCGTCGTCGGCAGCGTCGTCGGCGCGATCGCCGGGTACGTGGGCGGCATCGTCGACACGATCCTCATGCGCATCGTCGACGTGTTCTTCGCGTTCCCCTTCTACGTCATGGTCATCGTGCTGGTGTTCGTCCTCGGGGCGGGCGAGGCGAGCATCTACCTGGCGATCGCCGCCGTGTCGTGGGTGTCCTACGCCAAGATCGTCCGCGGCGAGGTCCTGGTGGCCAAGCAGCAGGACTACGTCGTCGCGGCGCGACTCGGGGGCATGTCCCACGTGCGGCTGCTCGTCCGGCACATCGCCCCGAACGTCATGACGCAGGCGATCATCTACGCGATGAGCGACATCGTCATGGACATCATGGCGATCGTCACGCTCGGGTACCTCGGCCTCGGCATCGAACCGCCGACCGCCGAGTGGGGCTCGATGATCGTCGACGGCCAGGAGTTCATCACGACCCAGTGGCAGCAGACGACGATCCCCGGGCTCGTCGTGGTCGTCACGAGCCTCGGCCTGTCCTGGCTCGGCGACGGCATCAGCGACCTGCTCAGCCCGGACCGGAGGCGTTGACATGGAGGGACGACGCGACATGCCGACGACGGCCACGACCGCGGCGACGACCGCGAGCGCCACGACGACCGCACCGCTGCTCGAGGTCGAGGGCCTCACCATCGGCATCCGACGCCGGGGCCGCCCCGACGTCCGGATCGTCGAGGACCTGGGGTTCAGCATCGCCGAGGGCGAGCGGTTCGGGATCGTCGGCGAGTCCGGCTCGGGCAAGTCCCTGACGCTCCGGGCGATCGCGGGGCTGCTGCCGAAGGGCGTCACGGTCCTCTCGGGTGCGATCCGCTACCGCGGGCGGGACCTCGCGGGCCTCGGCGCGAAGGAACGGCGCCGCCTCATGGGCCCCGAGATCGCCATGGTGTTCCAGGAGCCGATGACCGCGCTCAACCCGGTGCTCCGCGTGGGCGACCAGATCGCCGAGGGGCCGCGTCGGTACCTCGGGCTCTCGCGCGCCGCGGCGCACGACCTGGCCGTCGAGATGATGCGCCGGACGGGCATCCCGGATCCCGAGCGCCGCGCCGCGGCCTACCCGCACGAGCTGTCGGGCGGGCTCCGGCAGCGCGTCATGATCGCGATGGCGCTGTCGTGCTCACCGAAGCTCGTGCTCTGCGACGAGCCGACCACCGCGCTCGACGTGACGGTCCAGCACCAGGTGCTCCAGCTGCTCGAGGAGCTCTGCGACGCCACGGGTGCCGCGCTCGCGTTCGTCACGCACGACCTCGCCGTCGTCAACCAGACGTGCAGCCGGGTCGCGGTGATGTACGCCGGCCACCGGGTGGAGACGGGCCCGGTCAAGGCCGTCTTCGCCGACCCGCGGCACCCGTACACGAAGGGTCTGCTCGACTCGGCGCCGGACTTCGACGACCCCGACCGAGCACTCGTGCCGATCCCCGGGTTCCCGCCGAACCTGGCCGCCCGGCCGTCCGGCTGCCCGTTCGCACCGCGCTGCCCGTTCGTCGTCGAGGCGTGCACGACCGCCATGCCGCCGCAGGAGGACGTCGGGCCCGGCCGCACCGCCGCCTGCATCCGCACGCACGAGGTGTTCGAGGGAGTCCCCGCATGACCACGATCGCACCCACGGCGCCCGACACCGGCGCCGTCCTCAGCGCCACGGGCGTCACGAAGCGGTACGCCCTGCCCGTGACCGTCGTCGACCGCGTCCGACGCACCGAGCGTCCGGCGCTCAAGGCCCTCGACGGCATCGACCTCGACCTCCGGCGCGGCGAGGTCCTCGCGCTCGTCGGCGAGTCCGGATCGGGCAAGTCGACGCTCGCCAAGATCCTCGTCGGCAGCGTCACCGCGACGACGGGTCGGGTCGACGCCGACGGTGCCCCGCTGCCGGTCCACCGCGACCGCGAGGCCTCACGCCGCATCCAGATGGTGTTCCAGGACCCGTACTCGTCGCTCAACCCGCGGATGAGCGTCGGCTCGATGCTCCGCGAGCTCCTGCTCCTGCACCGCATCGTGCCGCGGAACGAGGTGCGGGCCGAGAGCATCCGGGTCCTCGGGCTCGTCGGCCTGGACGAGGACGCGCTCGACGCCTACCCGAGCCAGTTCTCGGGCGGCCAGCGGCAGCGCATCGCGATCGCCCGCGCCATCGCCGTGCGGCCGGACGTGCTCATCGCCGACGAGCCGGTGTCAGCGCTCGACGTGTCGGTGCAGGCGACGATCCTCGAACTGTTCGCCCGCCTCCAGCGCGAGCTCGGCCTGAGCATCCTGTTCGTCGCCCACAACCTCGCGGTCGTGCAGCACCTGAGCCAGCGCGTCGCGGTCATGTACCTCGGCCGCATCGTCGAGGTCGCCGACACCGCCGAGCTGTTCCGGAACCCCCGGCACCCGTACACGCGGGCGCTCATCGACTCGATCCCGCGCATGGGCACCGAGGACGCCATGAGCCGCCTCGCGCTGCAGGGCGACCCGCCCAGCCCGTTCGACGTCCCGAGCGGCTGCCGGTTCCACCCCCGCTGCCCGTACGCGGTCGACGCCTGCCGCACCGTCGACCCCGCGCTCGAGCCGGTGCCGGTCGTCATCGGCGCACGTCCGACGTCCGCCGGCGGCCTGCCGGGAGGCGACGGAACGTCCGCCGCGCACGTCGCCGCCTGCATCCGGTCGGCCGAGCTCGGCGACGTCGACCCGCTCCGCGAACCGGCGATCGAACTCGACGACCCCGCACTCACGGAACCCGAGGTCCTGCTCGATCCCGACGCGCTCGTCGAGGGCGATCCCGTCGACCGCCCCCAGACGGCCACCCCGGCCCACCCCGCCCAGCACCAC
>NZ_QKTU01000022.1 GCF_003234565.1 Curtobacterium sp. MCBD17_013
GCCGATGACCGCCCCCGCTCCCGCTACCGCGACCAGACCCGGCGGATGCCCCAGCTGCCGGTCCACGCTTCGTCCGGTTCGAGCCAGCGCAGCCCCTCACCGCTGTTGAGGGCGTTCGCGGGCGCGGTCATCGGCTCGACCGCGAGCGCGAGCCCGACACCGTCGCCGCGGGGGAACTCGCGCGAGGTGAACACCTGCACGTAGGGGAACGAGGCGTCCTGCCAGAGTTCGACGCCGTCGCCGTCGGCCGCCCGGACGGTGGTCCGTCGCACGCCCTCGGCGTCGGCGGCGACGTCCGTGTACGCGGTGTCGAGGTCGCTCTCGCCCACGACGCGGCCACCCCGGAGGTCGAACGGCATCCCCTCGACCGACTCGGAGCCGTCCGGCACCTTGTGCTCGTCGGTCGTGAACCGGGTCGCGGCGTCCAGGGTGACGGTGAGTTCCTCGACGGGGGCGTCCCCCGCCCGCAGGTACGGGTGGTTGCCAACGGCGAACGGCGCACGGCGATCGGACCGGTTGACGATCTCGTGCGTGACGCGCAGGCCGTCGTCGACGAGTTCGTGGTGCACGCGGGTCTCGAGCAGGAACGGCCACCCGTGCTGCGGGTACACCGTCGCCTCCTGCACCAGCGTCGACTCGGTCTGCTCGACGACGCGGTAGGGCGCGTAGCGCAGGAGCCCGTGGCTGGCGTTGCCGTACTTCGGCTCGGTGACGTCGAGCTGCTGGGTCGTGCCGTCGAGCTGCCACGTCGCCCCGGCGACGCGGTTCGGCCACGGGACGAGGACGATCCCGCACGCGCCCGCGGGCATCTCGTGCGGACCGAACGACTCGGTGAGCGCGAACCCGTTCACGCTGAGCTGCCGGATGCCGGCCGCGACCTGGGTGATGTCGGCCTCGACGACACCGTCGGGCCCGGCGTGCCGCAGGTGGTACTGGCCGCCGGTGGGTGCTCCGCTCATGCGTGGTCCTCCTCGGGATCGTCCGCCACGAGCACCTGGACGCCCGCGGCACGGATGGGGGCGAGGTCGAACCCGCGCACGCCGGCGGTCACGAGGACGTCGACGCTGTCGAGGGCACCGACCACACCGATGTGGGACCGACCGAGCTTCGCCCCGTCGGCAACGACGACAGTACGCCGAGCCGCTCCGGCGAGCAGGCGCTTGACCTCGGTCTCCGGCAGGTTGACGTTCGTGACGCCGCGTTCGACGGACACGCCCGTGCAGCCGATGATCGCCAGGTCGGCGGCGATCATCGGGAGGACCGTGCCGACGAACGGGGAGACGAGCGAGTGCTGCAGGGGACGCAGCGTGCCGCCGGTCACGACGACCGTGAACCGGGGCACGGCCCGCTCGAGCACGAGCGCGTTCGTCAGGGAGTTCGTGACGACGGTGACGTCGGCGAGGTCGCGGCGGGCGACGAGTTCCTCGGCGACGGCGGCGGGCGTGGTGCCGACGTCGAGCACGACGCACTCCCCCGACCGGACGAGGGCAGCGGCGGCCCGGCCGATCGCCCGCTTCGCGGCGGCGTGCTCGACCGCGGTCTCCTCGTAGGGGCGTTCGTCGCGCCCGGGCTGCGCCGGGCGCAGGGCACCACCGTGCACACGTCGGATCCGGCCGGCGGCGTCGAGGGTCGCGAGGTCGGCGCGGACGGTCACCGCACTGGTCCCCACGGCGGCGGCGAGGTCGGCGGTCCGGACGAGGCCCGGTGCCTCCTCGACGAGTTCGACGATGCGGTCGTGGCGCAGAACGGCCGGCAGCGCGCTCGGCTCCGCCGCGTCGGGGTCCCGCTGCGACAGGTCGGTCATCGCACCAGTTTCGTCTGCTTCCGTTCCGTTTCGCAATCCTTCGTCCGGGAGTAGGGTTGCCCGGTGTCCACCGATGGGAAGGAACACCAGTGAGCGGGATCACCAAGCGGGCGACGACCCTCGCGGACGGTCGTGACCTCATCTACTTCGACGACGCGGACACGCAGCTGCCCGCCGAGCGTCGCATCGACGAGCGCGTGCTCGACCCGCGTCCCGCCACGGCGCACATGCGGCAGGACGTCCTGACGGGCGAGTGGGTGTCGATCGCCTCGGCTCGACAGAACCGCGCCTTCCTGCCGCCGGCCAACCTCGACCCGCTCGCGCCCCAGACGGACGAGAACCCGTCGGAGATCCCGAGCCGGTACGACGTCGCCGTCTTCGAGAACAAGTCACCCTCGTTCGGTCCCGACCTCGAGGCCGACGACGCACCACCGTCGGTGGCCGCGCTGTCCGAGGTCGGCCTCAACCGCACCTACCGGTCCGTCGGGCGCTGCGAGGTCGTCTGCTTCAGCCCGGAGACGAGCGGCTCGTTCGCGTCGATCACCGAGTCCCGCGCCCGGACCGTCGTCGAGGCGTGGGCCGACCGCACGGCCGCACTGTCCGCCATGCCGGGCATCGAGCAGGTGTTCCCGTTCGAGAACCGCGGCGAGGCGATCGGGGTCACGCTGCACCACCCCCACGGGCAGATCTACGCCTACCCCTACGTGACGCCCCGCACGCAGCGCCTCCTGGCGTCGATCGAGCGCTTCGGACCGGACCTGTTCGAGCAGCACCTGGCGAACGAGCGGGCGTCGGACCGGGTGGTCCTCGCGGGCGAGCACTTCACAGCGTTCGTGCCCTTCGCCGCCCGATGGCCGCTCGAGATCCACATGCTGCCGCACCGGCACGTCCCCGACTTCGCCGGCCTCACCGACGCCGAGAAGGACGAGCTCGCGCACATGCACCTGCGCCTGACACGGGCCCTCGACGCCCTCTACGACTCCCCCACGCCCTACATCGCGGCGTGGCACCAGGCGCCGGTGTCGATCGGCCGCGACGCCGTCCGGTTGATGCTGCAGATCACGTCGCCCCGGCGTGCCGAGACGAAGCTCAAGTACCTGGCCGGCAGCGAGGCCGCGATGGGCGCCTGGATCGGCGACGTCGTGCCCGAGGCCCAGGCCGAGTTCATCCGAGGAGGGATCGAACGCGTATGACCACCGACTTCCAGAGCGTCTTCGGCGCGGAGCCGACCACGCGGTACTCGGCACCGGGCCGGGTGAACCTGATCGGCGAGCACACCGACTACAACGACGGGTACGTCCTGCCGTTCGCGATCGACCGCCGTACCGTCGCCGACATCCGCGTGCGCGACGACCGGCTGCTCCGCGTCGCGTCGTCGTTCGACCCGGAGGGCGGCGTGCAGGAGCGCTCACTCGACGCGCTCGATCCCGCCGACATGGACGGCTGGTCGGCGTACGTGTTCGGTATCGCCTGGGCCCTGCAGGACCGGGGGGCGGACCTGTCCGGCGCGACAGGGCTCGACGTCTTCATCCACTCCGAGGTCCCGGTCGGGGCGGGGTTGTCGTCGAGCGCCGCGATCGAGTGCGGCGTCGCGCTGGCGTTCGACGAGCTGTGGGGCCTCGGCCTCGACCGGCAGGAGCTCGCGCGCGTCGGACAGTGGGCCGAGAACAAGGCGGTCGGGGCACCCACGGGCATCATGGACCAATCGGCGTCGCTGCTCGGCCGGCAGGACGCGGCCGTGTTCCTCGACTGTCGATCGCTCGAGGCAGAGGTCGTCGACCTCGGCTTCGACGCCGCGGGGCTCGAGCTGCTCGTCATCGACACGCACGTCCAGCACGCCCACGCCACCGGGGGCTACGCCGCACGTCGGGCGTCCTGCGAGCGGGGCGCCTCGGTGATGGGCGTGTCCGCGCTCCGCGACCTGTCCGTCGACGACCTCCCCCGCGCGCAGGAGCTCCTCGACGACGAGACCTTCCGCCGCGTCCGGCACGTCGTCACCGAGGACCAGCGTGTCCTCGACACCGTCCGCACGCTGCGCGAGCAGGGTCCACGCGCGATCGGCGACCTGCTCGTCGCGTCGCACGCGTCGATGCGCGACGACTTCGAGATCTCGGTCGCCGAACTCGACCTCGCAGTGGAGACCGCGCTCGAGCACGGCGCCGTCGGTGCCCGCATGACGGGGGGCGGGTTCGGTGGCGCCGCCATCGCGCTCGTCGATCGGGAGGCCCGGGGCACGATCGCGGACGCTGTCACCGCCGCCTTCGCCGCGGCCGGGCACTCCGCGCCCACCGTGTTCACCGTGCACGCCGACGAGGGTGCCCGGCACGACGCGTAGCGCCGGCGGTCGGGACGACGCTCCCACGGCGCCGACCAGCAGCGAGATCGAACCGCGCGATGCCGTTCGAACACGGGGATCCCGGTGTTCGAACGGCATCGGCGTGTTCGACGCCGACGGCCGGCGCGGCGAGCTCAGTGCCGGTGGCGCTCGGCGGCCTCGACGACGTTCTTCATGAGCATCGCCCGGGTCATCGGCCCGACGCCGCCCGGCACCGGCGACAGGAACCCGGCCACGGACGCCACGGCGGGGTCGACGTCGCCACGGAGCTTCGCCCGACCCGTCTCGGGGTCGACGACGCGGGTGATCCCGACGTCGATGACCGCCGCACCGGGGCGCACCCAGTCGGGCTGCACCAGACCCGCGACACCAGCGGCCGCGACGACGATGTCCGCCCGTCGGGTCTCCGCCGCGACGTCGGACGTGAGCGAGTGCGTCAGCGTGGCCGTCGCCTCGAGCCGGGTGAGGAGGAGCCCGAGGGGTCGTCCGACGGTCAGCCCCTGCCCGATGATCGTGACGTGCTGTCCTCGGATCGGGACGTCGTACGCGCGGAGCATCTCGACGATGCCGCGCGGCGTGCACGGGAGCGGCGCGTCGATCGTCCCCGCGCCTCCCGGCACCGCGAGCACGAGCTCACCGAGGTTCGTCGGGTGGAGGCCGTCGGCGTCCTTGTGCGGGTCCATGAGCTCGAGCATCGGCGTCGGGTCGATGCCCTCGGGCAGCGGGAGCTGCACGATGAACGCGGTGACCGCGGGGTCGTCGTTCATCTGCAGGATCGCCGCGCGGATGTCGGCCGCCGACGCCGTCGCGGGCAGGTCGATCCGCACCGACTCGATGCCGATCTCGGCCGAGTCACGGTGCTTGCCGGCCACGTAGGACAGCGAACCGGGGTTCTCGCCCACCAGGATCGTCCCGAGTCCGGGGCGCACGCCGTGCTCGTGCAGTCGTGCCACGCGGGTCCGGAGTTCGCCCCGAACGCGAGCGGCCAACGCGGCGCCGTCGACCCGGATCGCCGTGCCGTCGGCGTCGAAGCGGTCGCGCGGGAGCGGCGGCAGCTCGTGCTCCGCCGCCGTGCCGGTGTCGCTCACGCGTACAGCGGGAACGCGGCGGTCAGGGCCTTCACCCGGGCCGAGAGCGCGGCGATGTCCGGCTCCGGCATGAGCGTGGCCGCGATGACGTCCGCGACCTCGGTGAACTCCGCGTCGCCGAACCCGCGGGTGGCGAGGGCGGGCGTGCCGATCCGGACGCCCGAGGTCACCATCGGCGGCCGCGGGTCGAACGGCACGCTGTTGCGGTTCACGGTGATGCCGACCTCGTGGAGGAGGTCCTCGGCCTGCTTGCCGTCGACCTCGGACGCGCGCAGGTCGACGAGCACGAGGTGCACGTCGGTCCCGCCGGTCAGGACGTCGATGCCCGCTGCCTTGGCGTCGGGCTGCGTCAAGCGCTCGGCGAGGATCTTGGCGCCGCGGACGGTGCGCTCCTGGCGGTCCTTGAACTCGGGCTCGGCCGCGAGCTTGAACGCCGTGGCCTTCGCCGCGATGACGTGCATGAGCGGCCCGCCCTGCTGCCCGGGGAACACGGCCGAGTTGAGCTTCTTGAACAGCGATTCGTCGTTCGACAGGATCACGCCCGACCGCGGCCCGGCGAGGGTCTTGTGGACGGTCGAGGACACGACGTGCGCGTGCGGCAGCGGCGACGGGTGGAGGCCCGCGGCGACGAGCCCGGCGAAGTGCGCCATGTCGACCCAGAGCTTGGCGTCGACCTCGTCGGCGATCGCCCGGAACTTCGCGAAGTCGAGCTGCCGCGGGTACGCCGACCACCCGGCGATGATGACCTTCGGCCGGTGCTCGAGCGCCTTCGCGCGGATGTCGTCGTAGTCGACCTCGAAGGTCTCCGGGTCGACGCCGTAGGCCACCGCGTTGTAGAGCCGCCCCGAGAAGTTGAGCTTCATGCCGTGGGTGAGGTGCCCGCCGTGCGCGAGCTCGAGCCCGAGGATGGTGTCCCCGGCGGAGGCGAGCGCGTGCAGCACGGCCGCGTTCGCCTGGGCGCCGGAGTGCGGCTGGACGTTCGCGTACGCGGCGCCGAACAGCGCCTTCGCCCGGTCGATCGCCAGCTGCTCGGCGATGTCGACGAACTCGCATCCGCCGTAGTAGCGCTTGCCCGGGTAGCCCTCGGCGTACTTGTTCGTCAGGACGGAGCCCTGCGACTCGAGCACCGCGCGGGGCACGAAGTTCTCGGACGCGATCATCTCGAGGTAATCGCGCTGGCGCCCGAGCTCGAGCTCGAGGACCCGGGCGATCTCCGGGTCGACCTCGGCGAGCGGGGCGTTGAAGGTGGACGGCAGGCGGTCGGACGTGGCGGCGCTGGGCTCGGAGATGGACACGGTGGCTCCTCGTGGTCGTTCACGGAACGGTCGGGTCACGTGGCCCAGGCGTACGGCCGCGATCCGTGTCTGTTGCCGCTCCCCGATGGTGACCCATCCAACGCCAGTCGCGACAGCAGGGATCGTACCAAGGCAGGCCTCCCGGGCGCGAGGGCCGAGCCTGCACGAGCAGTGGGCGAAGCGACCGGGCGCGTGCGACCCTGGAGGGGTGACGATGCTCGAGCCCGACCTGGACGTCCGGGAGCGCACGCGCTCGGACGCGCCCTGGGTCGCGGTCGTGTGGGACGACCCGGTCAACCTCATGTCGTACGTGACGTACGTGTTCCAGACCTACTTCGGCTTCCCGCGACAGAAGGCCGAACGGCTCATGCGACAGGTGAACGACGAGGGCCGGGCGGTCGTCGCGCGCGGTCTGCGCGAGGAGATGGAGCGCCACGTCGAGGCCATGCACGGGTTCGGTCTGCAGGCGACGGTCGGCAGGGACGCCACGTGATCCCGTTCGTCCGACGTCGCGACGGCGTGCACCTGACGCTGTCGCGGGGCGAGCGCAGCGTGCTCGAGAGTCTGACGGCGCAGCTCATGCAGATCCTGCAGGGGGACCTGGCCGGTGATCCGGTCGCGCTGCGGCTGTTCCCCGTCGCGTACCCGGACGACCCCGAGGCGTCCGCGGAGTTCCGCCGCTACACGATCGTCGACCTGCAGACGCAGAAGGCCGAGAACGCCCGCATCGTGCACGACTGGTTGACCGGTCGCGCGTCGGGACCCTTCGACCGGGAGGCCGAACAGGCGTGGCTCCGCTGCCTCACCGACCTGCGGCTCACCGTCGCGGAGCGGCTCGGGATCACCGACCACGACCCGGACGACCCCGACGCCGATCCGGACGGTGTCGCGAGCGAGATCGGACTCCGCGACGTCTACGACTGGCTCGGCTACGTGCAGGAACACCTCGTCGTCACCCTGCAGGGGCACGGGGACTGAGCCCCACAATGGAAGTCTGCCTTGCAAGTCTGGCTTCCCAGGCGTAGCGTCGTCGCGTGACCGAGCGCAGCGCACCAGACATCGACCTCGCCGAGGCGCTCATCGCCGTGCACGGCCGGTTCCGTCGCACGCTCCTCGTCGCCAAGACCGACGAGATCTCGCCGACCCAGTCCGCCGTGATCGGCCGCCTGCTCCGCGACGGCCCGCAGACCACCGCGGACCTCGCCCGCGCCGAGGGCGTGCGCCCGCAGTCGATGGGTGCCACGATCGCGGGTCTCGTCGAACTTGGTCTCGCCGTCCGTGAGCCGCATCCCACGGACGGCCGGCGAGCGCTCGTCCAGCTCACCACCGCCGGCCGGGAAGCCCGTGCCGGTTCCCACGCGAGCCGCACGCGCCTCGTCGCGGACCGGCTCGCGGGCCTCCCGGCCGAGGACCGCGCCGCCGTCGAGCGCGCGATCGACGTGCTCGGGTCGCTCGTCGACCCCTGACGCGGGCGCCGCACCGCGCTCACGCCGTGGCTCCGCCGCCACCCCGCCCGCTCGCTCGCCGCACCTCCAGCTCGCCGTACCTCCCGCTCGCCGCACCTCCCGCTCGCCGCACCGACCGAAAGCCGCCGTCACGTCCGCGTCCACCGCATCCGTCCCCACCACCGGCCCCGCACGGCAGCGCCACCCCGGTTTCGGCCCGAAGCTCCTCGTCCCGGTGCTCGTCGGGCCGCTCCTCAACCCGATCAACACCACGATGGTGTCCGTCGCGCTCGCGCCGATCTCCCGCGACCTGGGCATCGGGTCCGCGCAGGCGATCTGGCTCGTCGCGGCGCTGTACCTCGCGAGCGCCGTCGCCCAGCCGTCGATGGGGAAGCTCGCTGACCGGTTCGGGCCGAAGAAGGTGTTCCTCACGGGGCTCGTCATCGTCGGCGTCGCCGGGTTCGTGCCCGAGTTCCTGACCGGGTTCGGGGGCGCCGTCACCGCTCGCGTGCTCATCGGCATCGGGACCTCGTCCGCCTACCCGGCCGCCCTGACCACACTCCGCCAGCAGTCCGAGCGCATCGGCAAGCCGACCCCGCCGCTCGTGCTCGGCGCGCTCTCGATCACGTCCCTGGTCTCCGCGGCCGCCGGGCCACCGCTCGGGGGCGCACTCATCGCCGCCTTCGGGTGGCACGCGATCTTCCTCGTCAACGTGCCACTCGCCGCCTTCGGGTTCGTCGTCGCGGGGCTGTGGCTGCCGTCCGACGCGTCGCGGCCCCGCCGCGACGACGGAGTGCCGGTGCTCACCGCGCTCGACCCCGCCGGCATGCTCCTCATGACCGGGACCGTGTCCGCGCTGCTCGTGTTCCTGCTCGACCTGTCCGACGGCCTCTGGTGGCTGCTCGGGGTCGCCGTCGCGCTGCTCGTGGCCCTCGTGCTCCGTGAGCTCCGGGCGGCCAAGCCGTTCATCGACGTCCGGCTCCTCGTCACGAACCGGGCGCTGAGCCGCACGTACATCCGGTTGTTCCTCGTCTACATGGTCGCGTACACGATGACCTACGGGTTCTCGCAGTGGGTGCAGGACGTCGCCGGCTACTCGAGCGACCAGGCCGGGTACATCCAGCTTCCCTCCGCCGTGATCGCCGGCGTCGTGTCGTTCCTCGTGGCGCGACGGACCCGCGTCCGGACGCCGCTCGTGATCGCAGCCACGGTCCCGGTCGTCGGCGGGCTGCTGCTCCTCGGCCTCCACGCCGACAGCCCGGTCTGGCTCATCGCCCTCGTGCCGACCATGTTCGGGGTGCCGCAGGGGCTCGCGTCGGTCTCGAACCAGGCGGCGCTGTACCGGCAGGTGCCCTCGTCGTACATCGGCACCGCGGCGGGTCTGTCCCGGACGAGCGTGTACATCGGGGCGATCGCCGCGTCGTCCCTCATCGGCGGTGTCTTCGGCGAGCGCCCCACCACGCCGGACCTGCACCTGCTCGGATGGGTGATCGTCGGCGTCGCACTGCTGCTGTCCGCACTGACGATCCTCGACCGGGCACTGCGGCGGGCGGATCGCAGCGCCGCGGGCTGACGCGGGGCGGACGTGCGCCGGGCCTCCCAGGCCGTCCGTTCGCCCCGATACGCTGAGCGGGTGACCGACCCGACCCACTGGACACTCACCCTCGTCTGCCAGGACCGCCCCGGGATCGTCCACGCGGTGAGCGGCGCCGTCGTCGCGGCCGAGGGGAACATCACCGAGTCGCAGCAGTTCTCGAGCGATGACACGAACACGTTCTTCATGCGGCTGCAGGTGCTCGCACCCGTCTCGCGCGCGGCGTTCGAGGCCGCGCTCGCCCCCGTGGTCGAGCGGTACGACATGACCGTGCAGCTCGACGTCGTCGGGCGCCCCCTGCGCACGCTCGTGCTCGTGTCGAAGGCCGGGCACTGCATGAACGACCTGCTGTACCGGCAGCGGAACGGGCAGCTCCCGATCGAGGTGCCCCTGGTGCTGTCGAACCACCCGGACCTCGGCGAGCTCGCCGCGTTCTACTCCGTGCCGTTCGAGCACCGCGCGGTCGTCGACGGGGCCAGCAAGCGTGCCATGGAGGCGCGGGTCCTCCAGGCCGTCGAGGAGCACGACATCGAGCTCGTCGTGCTCGCCCGCTACATGCAGATCCTCTCGCCCGAGCTGTGCGCCGCGCTCGCCGGCCGTGCGGTGAACATCCACCACTCGTTCC
This sequence comes from Curtobacterium sp. MCBD17_013, assembly GCF_003234565.1. Classification (GTDB taxonomy): domain Bacteria; phylum Actinomycetota; class Actinomycetes; order Actinomycetales; family Microbacteriaceae; genus Curtobacterium. Next base: position 10,187 of record NZ_QKTU01000022.1, read on the forward strand.
TGCCCGGGTTCAAGGGCGCCAACCCGTACCGGCAGGCCCACGCGCGGGGCGTCAAGCTCATCGGGGCGACGGCGCACTTCGTGACGAGCGACCTCGACGAGGGACCGATCATCGAGCAGAACGTCGTCCGGGTCGACCACTCCCGCACGCCGCAGCAGCTCGTGTCCATCGGACAGGACGAGGAATCGCGCACGCTGACCCAGGCCGTCCGCTGGATCGCCGAGGACCGCGTGCTCCTCGACGGCGGCTCCCGCACGATCATCTTCCGGTGAGCGACATGTCGAACCCACCGCAGTCCCCCGTCGACTGGGAGGACGTCGCACCGCCCGCAGCCGGCGCGGGCCACGCCGCCCCCGCTCCAGGCCGCGCCGCACCCGCCGCGGGCCGCACGTCGGCGGCGGGGGCTCCCCGAGCCTCCCGGCCGCGCCGCCGCGTCGACGTCTGGACGGTCGTCCGGGTGGCCGTCATGGTGTTCGGCCTGTTCTCGCTCGCCTACTGGGGCTACATCTCGTGGGCCTTCCCGAGCCCCGCCGTCGTGTTCATGGTCGGGGCACCGGTGTTCGCCGCACTCGTGTGGTTCTTCTTCCGCTCGCCGCGGTCCCCGATCCCGACGGACGCGGTCGGCAAGATGATCGTCGAGGTCGCGCTCATCGTCGCCGCGGGCGGCGCCTGGCTCTCCATCGGCCGGCCGTGGGTCGGACTCGTGTTCATCGTCGTCGCCGCGGTGTCGGGCATCGTCGTCGGTCGCCGGGAGACCGCACCGTGACCGGCCGGGAGGCCCGGACCACGCTCCTCCGCGCCGCTCGCGCGGTCGACGTGTCCGGGATCGTCGAGGACCCGTGGCTGCTGCTCGACGGCGACACGATCCGAGCGACGGGCAGCGGACCGGACGCCCCCGCAGCGGAGGAGGTCGTCGACCTCGGCACGGCCACGATCACGCCCGGGTTCGTCGACCTCCACGGGCACGGTGGGGGCGGCGGCGCCTACGACCACCCGGACCAGATCCCGACCGGCCTGGCCGTCCACCGTGCACACGGCACGACGCGGTCGGTGATCAGCCTCGTGGCGAACCCCGTGCCGGTGCTCGTCGACCACCTCACCGCGATCCGCGCGCTCGCCGCCCGGGACCCGCTCGTGCTCGGCGCGCACCTCGAGGGACCGTTCCTGTCGCCCGACAACCGCGGCGCACACCACCCCGCGTACCTGGTCCCCCCGGATCCGGACGCCGTCGCCGCGCTGCTCACCGCGGGCGAGGGGGTCCTGCGCCAGATCACGATCGCGCCGGAACTGCCCGGCGCCGAGCGGGCGATCCCCGCCGTCGTGGAGGCCGGGGTCGTCGCCGCGGTCGGGCACACCACGGCGGACCACGCGACCGCGCAGCGGGCCTTCGACCTCGGTGCCTCGATGCTCACCCACGCCTTCAACGCCATGCCGGGGATCCACCACCGTGCCCCCGGGCCGATCTCGGCCGCGATCGCCGACGACCGTGTGACGCTCGAGCTCATCCTCGACGGCGTCCACGTCGCGCCGGCGGTCGCGCGGATCCTGCTCCGCGCCGCCCCCGGCCGTGTCGCCCTGATCACCGACGCGATGGCGGCCGCCGGCTCCCCCGACGGCGACTACATGCTCGGCGACCTGGGGGTGCGGGTGACCGACGGCGTCGCGCACGTGGCCGGCTCGGACACCATCGCCGGATCGACGCTGACGCAGGACGCCGCCCTCCGCATCGCCCTGACGCAGACCGACGTGTCGCTCGTCGATGCCGTCGCGGCACTCACGGCCGTCCCCGCGAGTGCCATCGGCGAGGGGGAGCGCCTGGGCCGACTGGCACCCGGGTACGCGGCCGACGTCGTCGCGTTCCGCGGGGACTGGACCGTCGCGGGGGTGTGGGCTGCGGGGGTGCCGGTGGCCGGGGCCTCCGCCGACTGACGGTCAGCCGGCCAGGAGCGCCCGGGCGCGCGACGCCGCACCGAGCGCCACCGCGTCGCTGCCCAGCCGGGCCCGCTCGACCCGGACGACGGCGCCGCTGACGGGGGGTTCGGCCTCGAGTGCCCGGCGCATCGGCGGCTCGAGCAACGCCCACGCGGCGGACACCCCGCCGCCGATGACGACGGTCCGGACGTCGAGGATCCCCGCGGTCAGGAGGATCGCCCGCGCGAGCCCCCACCCGGCGGCGTCGAACACCGCACGGGCGTCGGCGTCGCCGGCCTCGGCAGCGGCGGCGACCTCGTGCGCGTGGCGGGCCCAGCCCGTGCGCTCGGCGTAGCGCGCGCTGATGCTCCGTGCGGACGCCAGGGTCTCGAGGTGCCCGCGCTGCCCGCAGGTGCACCGGGCGTCGCCGAACCCCGGGACGTGACCGATCTCGCCGGCGGCACCACCGGGCCCGTCGTACAGCTCGCCCGCCAGGATGAGTGCGCCGCCGACCCCGGTGCCGAGCGTCATGCCGAGCACGTCCCGCTCCCCCGCCACGGCGCCGGCCGAGACCTCGCCGCGGAGGAACGCGTTCACGTCGTTGTCGAGGGTCGCCGGGACGCCGAGCGCGGCCTCGATCGCTGCGGTCACCCCGAAGCCGGCCCAGCCGGTGAACGAGTCGCCGGTCACGAGCACGGTGCCGCTCGCCGCGTCGACGACACCGGCCGCGCCCACCCCGACGCCGATGAGCGTGCCGTGCTCCCGCGTGAGCAAGGCGCCCACCGCCGCGACCGCCGCGCGGACGATCGCAGCGCCGCCGTCGTGCGCCGGTGTCGGGACGTCGGTCCGGTCGAGCACCACGAGGTCCTCGGTGCACAGCAGCACCTTCGTGTTCGTGCCGCCGACGTCGATCCCGGCGAGCAGGCGACGTGGCGCATCGGTCGGGAGGGCCGGGGCCGCGGTGTCCGTGCGGCTCACGCGCGTTCCCCCGGGACCGGTCCTCCGGAGCCGGCGGCGAGCGCCGCCTGTCGCTCCGACCGTCGGCGGCGCTGGAGCACGGGGTCCGGGACCGGCACGGCCGCGAGGAGCCGGCGCGTGTAGTCGGTCTCGGGGTGCAGCAGCGTCCGGCCGGTCGGGCCCTGCTCCTCGATCCGCCCGCCGCGCATGACGACGACCCGTGCGGCGAAGTGCTGCACGACGGCGAGGTCGTGCGACACGAACAGGCACGCGAACCCGAGGTCGTGCTGCAGGTCGGTGATGACCTCGAGCACGGCCTCCTGCACGCTGACGTCGAGGGCACTCGTCGGTTCGTCGGCCACGAGGAGCTTCGGCCCGAGCACGAGGGCCCGGGCGAGACTGACGCGCTGCCGTTGTCCTCCCGAGAGCTCGCGCGGAGCGCGTCCGGCCAGGGCACGGGGCAGCCGGACGGCGTCGAGGGCCTCGGCGACGAGGCGGTCCCGTTCGGCACCACCCATGCCCCGGCGGTGGACGCGGAGCGGCTCGGCGATGCACTCGCCGACCGCCATCCGGGCGTCGAGCGACGCGACCGGGTCCTGGAGGACCACCCCGATCCCGCCCTGGAGGGCCCGTCGTGCACGCCCTCGCGTCCGGAGGAGGTCCTGGCCGAAGAGCGCGACGGTCCCGGAGGTGGGCAGCACGAGACCGAGCGCCACGCGCGCCGCGGTCGACTTGCCCGACCCGGACTCGCCGACGAGGCCCACGGTCTCCCCCGCGTGCACGCGGATGTCGACCCCGGCGAGGGCCTGCACGGCGCGGCGGCCACGACCGAAGGCGACCCCGACGTCCCGCAGGTCGACCACCGGAGGCGTGCCGTCCCTCCCGACCGTCGACGGGTCGTCGGGGACGGGCGCGGGCCGGTCCGGATCCGCCACGAGGAGCCGCGGCACGGCGGCGAGGAGCCGCTTCGTGTACTCGTGCTCCGGTCGGAGGAGGACCTCCTCGACGCTGCCGGTCTCGACGATCTCGCCGTGGAGCATGACGGCGACGCGGTCGGCGAAGTCGGCGACGACACCCATGTTGTGTGTGACGAGCAGCACCCCGGTGCCGGTGTCGACGGCGAGGCGGCGGAGCAGTTCCAGGATCTCGGCCTGGACGGTCACGTCGAGTGCGGTGGTCGGTTCGTCGGCGATGAGGAGCCGCGGTTCGTTCGCGATGGCCATCGCGATGACGACGCGCTGCCGCTGGCCGCCCGACAGCTGGAACGGGAACGCGGAGGCGCGCTGCTCGGGGTCGGGGATGCCGACGCGGCGGAGCAGGTCGACGGCCTCGCGAGCGGCGTCGGCCGCCGTGACCTGCCGGTGGTTGCGGATCACCTCGGCGATCTGGGTGCCGATCCGGGTGAGCGGGTCGAGTGCGGTCGCGGGTTCCTGGAAGACCATCGACACCGTCCGGCCACGGAGTGCCGCGAGCGACGGCTCGGATGCGCCGACGACGTCGGTCCCGCCGACCGCGGCTCGGCCGCTCGGCGTGGCGTTCGGGGCGAGCAGGCCCATCGCGGCGAGCGCGATCGTGGACTTGCCCGATCCGGACTCGCCGACGAGAGCGAGCGTCTCGCCCGGCCGGACCTGGAGGGACACCCCGCGCACCGCGGGCACGGCGCCGGTCTCGGTGGCGAAGGTGACGTCGAGGTTCTCGACGTCGAGGATCGGCACGGTCGTCTGGGTGGTCGTCGGCATCAGCCGCGTCCTCTCGCGTCGAAGGCGTCCCGGAGCCCGTCGCCGATCGCGTTGAACGCGCAGACGACGAGGATCACGGCGAGGCCGGGCGGCAGGATGAGCCACCACCGGCCCGAGTACGCGGCGGTGAGGCCCGCCGAGAGCATGCCACCCCAGTCGGTCGCGGGTGGCTGCACGCCGAGGCCGAGGTAGGACACGTAGGCGACGAGGAGGATCGCGTCGGCCACCTGGAACGTCGCGGCGACGACGATCGTCGACACGGAGTTCGGGAGCACGTGACGCATGACGGCGCGGGCGTGCGTGCCGCCGATCGCCCGGAGTGTCAGGACGTAGTCGCGGTTCTTGAGCGTCAGGGTCTCGGCTCGGATGAGGCGCGACGGCACGAGCCACGACACGAGGCCGAGGATCACGATGAGCCCGAGGACGTCCGGCGTCGAGATCGCCGAGATGACGAGCAGGATGAACAGCGCGGGGATGGCGATGCCGGCGTCGACGACGCGCATCATGACCGCGTCGACCCATCCGCCCGCGTACCCGGCGATCGCACCCCAGAGCGTGCCGATGACCGTGGCGAGCAGCCCGGCGGCGAGACCGACGAGGAGCGACACGGTCCCGCCGTACATGAGGCGACCGAGCTCGTCGTGGCCCACGGCGTCGGTGCCGAGCAGGTGTGCGCCGCCAGGCCGGAGGTTCGCCTGCGACAGCGTGGTGTGCGTCTGGTCGGTCGGGTACACGAGTGGGCCCACGAAGCAGAACAGCACGAACAGGACGACCACGACGAGGCCGACGACCGCGAGCCGGTTGCGGAGGAACCGGCGCAGCGCGATCCGGAAGCCGGTGGCACCGACGACCTCGACGGCGGGCCCGGCGGCGGAGTCCGGGCTCAGTGGCGTCTGCCCGGGTTGGAGGACGGCGCTCATGCGGGACCTGCCTTGCTTCGGGGGTTCGGGGACCGGTCGCCGGTCATGCCGTCGCCGCCCTGACGCGGGGGTCGACGATCGACTGGATGACGTCGGCCAGGAGCGTGCCGACGACGGTGGCCACGGAGATGACGAGGACGCAGCCGAGGAGCACCGGGTAGTCGGACGACTGCGCGGCACTCCAGAACAGCAGGCCCATGCCCGGGTAGTTGAAGAGCTGCTCGACGACGAGCGATCCGCCGAAGAGCACCGGGACGTAGTACCCGAGCATCGCGATCACCGGCGTGAGCGAGTTGCGGAGGACGTGCCGTCGGAGGATCGCACCCTGTCGTGCGCCGCCGGCCCGCGCGGTGCGCACGTAGTCCTCCTGGAGGTTCTCGAGCGTCGACGACCGCATGTACCGGCTGAACACGGCGACCATGGCGGCGGCACCGGTCACCACCGGGAGGACGAGACCGGCCGGGTCGGCGAAGACCTCGGCGAGCGTGTTGCCGTTCGGGGCCTGCGAGGGGAACCACGGCAGGACCTGGCTGAACACCACGATGACGACGAGCCCGAGGAAGAACACGGGGGTGGAGTACGCCACGAACGCGAGGGTCGTGACGACGTAGTCGACCGGCTTGTTCCGCCGGACGGCCTGCCACATGCCGAGCGGGATCGCCACGGCGAGCGCCACGACGGCCGACAGGATCGTCAGCACCAGGGTCTTCGGCAGTCGCTCGACGATGAGCTGCGTGACCGGCTCGTTCAGCGTGTACGAGGAGCCGAGGTCGCCGCGGAGCAAGGTACCGAGGTAGTAGACGTACTGCACGACGAGGGGCTTGTCGAGGCCCTGCTCGCGGTTGAACTGCGCGATCTGCAGGCTCGTGGCCTTCGCCCCGAGGATCCCGCGAGCGGGACCCCCGGGGAGCGTGTGCAGCAGGCAGAACACGATCACGGTGACGATGAACACCACGATCACGGCCTGCAGCACACGCCGGGCGATGTAGAGCGCAGTGGTCACTTGCTCCACTTCCACTGCGCGGGGTGGAAGTTCGCCAGGGAGTCCTGGTCGAATCCGGTCAGGCCCTTCTTGACGACCGAGATCTGGTAGTCGGGGCTCGGCAGCCAGATCACCGGCAGGTCCTTCGCGACCGTCGCGCTGTAGTCCTGCACCGCGCTCGAGTCGGTCGACGTGGTGCTGGCCGAGATGAGCTGGTCCACCTGCTTGTTCGAGTAGTTCCCGAAGTTCGCGCTGCCGGCGGTCTGGAACAGCGAGTCACCGGTCGGGTACGCGTTGAAGTACCAGCTCCCGGCGGTCCCGAAGAACGACAGCTGCCACTTGCAGATGTCCTGGTCGGCGGTGCACTGCGGCGTCTGCGACAGGACCGTGTTGACCGGGGCGGTCTTGATCGAGAACCCGATGCCGGTCTTGGCGAGCGAGGACTGGATCGCGCTCATCATGTTGTCCGTCACGGTCGAGCCGGACTGCGACAGCACCTGCATCTGGAACTTCGTGCCCTTGGCGACGCCTGCACCGCACTGCGAGCTCCCGGACCCGGCGTCGGTGCAGACCATCGTGCCGTTCTGCTCGGTCCAGCCGTGGCTCGTCAGCAGGGCCTTCGCCTTGCTGCTGGAGTACGGGTACGGGTTGTCCGTCTGGGTCGACGAGACGAAGTCGGACTTCTGCGCCTGCGGGACCGGCCCGTAGCCCGGCGTCGCGGTGCCGTTGAACACGACCTTGGACAGCTGCGGCTGGTTGATCGACATCTGCACGGCCTGACGGGCGTACAGCTGCTGGTACACCGGACCCATGGTCGGGTTGTGGAAGTTGTACGGCATGTACGTGATCGCCCACCCGGTCCACGGCTCGACCGAGTAGCCCTTCGACGTGAACGAGGCCTTCTGGTCGATGTCCGAGGGACTGATGTAGCCGTAGTCGACGGAGCCCGAGCGGAGCGCGTTCGTCTCGGCGTCGCTCGTGGTGAACGGCAGCAGGTCGACCGTCGTGATCGAGGGCTTCTCGCCGCCGTCGTACTTCTTGTTCGCGGTCAGGACGACCTTGCCCGAGGTCGAGAACGAGTCGATCGCGTACGGGCCGGAGATCGTGGTCCAGAGCTTGTTCGAGTCGTACCCGGAGATGTCCTTCGCCGCGGCGTTGAGGAACTTCCACACCTGCTTCGCACCCGCGGTCGTGCGGTCGGCGTCACCCACCGAGCCGTTCGCGCTCGTCTTGTCCCAGGCGTGCTGCGGGAGCGGGGTGATGAGGCTCAGCTCGTTCGCGAGCATCCACTGCTCGTTGTAGGCCTTGTCGAACGTGATGGTGAAGTGTCGGTCGTCGATCGTCTTCAGGGACGTCCAGTTGTCGGGCGCCTTGCCCTCGTTGTAGCTCGCCCAGTCGGCCTTGTTCGCCTTGATCACGTTGAACCAGAACTCGACGTCGCGCGAGGTGATCGCCTTGCCGTCGCTCCAGTGACGGTCGCCGAGGGTGATCGTGACGCTCTTGCCGTCCGAGGCGAAGTCCGCGGCCGTGGCGATCGAGCCGGCCTTGTTCCAGGCGATCTCGCCCGTCGAGCCGTCGTACGCGATGAGGGGCTCCCAGAGCGACGACGCGATCGACCCGTTGTTCGTGTTGAGGTGCGCCGCGGTCCCGATCGGCAGGATCCAGTTCGGCGTGAAGTTCGCGGGCAGGGCGTAGTCGATGGCGTCGGAACCCGACGACGCGCTCGATCCGCCGGAACCGGCGCAGCCGGCGAGCAGTGCGGACGCGGCGACTGCCACTCCCGCGACGAGCGCCCAGGGGCGGCGGGACCGCCCTGTGCGTGCTGTGGACATGGTGTTCTCCTTCGAACGGGGCCGGTCGGCTCCAGGGGTGGAAGGGGGATCGGGAGGGGTGGCGCGTGCTGCTGCACAGTCAAGGGCCTGACGAGGTGGAGAAAGAAGTCCCGCCGTGTAAAAACTGCGTTTCTGCGGAACTGCGGAAAGCCAGGGCGACAGCGCAAGGCCGTACACTCGCCACCACCCCACCCTCGATGGAGATAGTTCGACCATGTCTGGAGAAAGCCCCCGGGACCGGTCCCGTGGCTGAGCTCAGTGCCCGCGTGCTCGAGCTCATCGCCTCGGGACAGGCGACCAGCCGCACCGAGATCGCCACGCACCTCGGCGCCGCGCCGTCGACCGTGTCGCTCACGGTCGGGCAGCTCATCGCGAACGGCCTCGTGGCCGAGGAGGGCACCCGCTCGTCGACCGGCGGACGCCCGCGGAAGGTGCTCCGCCTCGGGGGCGTCGACGAGTACGCGCTCGCGGCGGACCTCGGCGGCACGCACGCCCGGGTCGGCGTCGTCCTGCCGGGCGGTGGCCTCAGTGACGTCCGCACGATCCCCTTCGCCATGGTCGACGGGCCGCGCCCCGGGCTCGAACGCCTGGCGGAGGTGCTCGAGGAACTGGCCACACGCCGGGGCCGGAGCGCGCTCCGCGGCGTCGGGCTGAGCCTCCCGGGCCCCGTCGACGTCGAGGCGGGCGTCGTCGACCTGCCGAGCCGCATGCCGGGCTGGAACGGGTTCCCCGTCGCCGCCTGGCTGGCCGAGCGGTTCGGGGTCACGGCGGCCGTCGACAACGACGCGAACTGCATGGCCGTCGGCGAGCACGCGGTGCAGCCGCCGGAGCGTCGCCAGGCGATCATGGTGAAGGCGGGCTCGGCCATCGGTGCGGGGATCATCGCCGACGGCCGGCTCTACCGGGGCGCGACCGGCGCGGCCGGGGACATCACGCACGTGCGCATCGACGCGGCCGGCGACACCCCGTGCTCGTGCGGCAACACCGGGTGTCTCGAGACGGTGGCGTCGGGCGCGGCCCTCGTGCGCATCCTGCAGGAGTCCGACGTCGACGTGGCCACCACGCAGGACGTCGTCGCGCTCGCGACCGACGCCCACCCGGCCGCGACCCGCGCCGTCCGCCGTGCGGGCAAGTACCTCGGCGAGGTGCTCTCCGCCAACGTCAACTTCTTCAACCCCGACGCGGTGTACCTCGGTGGCATCCTCTCGACCGTCGAACCCTTCGTCGCGGCCGTGCGCAGCCAGCTGTACGAGGGGTGTCACCCGCTCGTCACCCAGCACCTCACGATCGAGCGGGCATCGCTCGGGGCCGACGCCGGCCTCGTCGGCGCCGGGCAGTTCGCCCTGCAACGCGCCCTCACCGCCACCCTCGACGCCGTCGCCGGCGCATCCACCACCAACCACCACCGGAGGATCCGTGTCCCCTGAACCCAGCCCGTCCCTCCCGGTCATCGCCGTCGCCGGACTCGGCATCGAGTCGTCGACGTTCTCACCGGCCCGGACGCTGGCCCCGGCGTTCCACCCGCTCCGCGGCGACGAGGTCATGGACCGGTACCCGTTCCTCCGCGCCGGGCAGCCGCTCCGCGAGGCCGCCCGGTGGCGCGGTGCGCTCGTCGGCAAGGCACTGCCCGGCGGGATCGTCACGCGGGACGCGTTCGAGGAGCTCGCCGGCGAGATCACCACCCGGCTCGACGCCATCGTCGGCAGCGAGGCGATCGACGGCCTCTGGTACGACATCCACGGCGCGATGACCGTCGAGGGCCTCGACGACGCCGAGGCGGTGCTGCTCGCACGGATCCGCGAGGTCGTGGGCCCGGACGTGATCGTGTCGACGTCGATGGACCTGCACGGCAACGTGTCGCGGGAGCTGGCCCACGCCTCCGACCTCATCACGTGCTACCGGATGGCGCCGCACGAGGACGCCCTCGACACGAAGGAGCGGGCGGTCCGCAACCTGGTCGACCTGCTGGCCGCGCAGCCGACCCTGCCGTCCGCCACCGACGCCGCCGACGGTGGGGCCGCCCCGCGCGTCCGTCCCGTGAAGGCGTGGGTGCCGGTGCCGGTGCTGCTCCCCGGCGAGCAGACCTCGACGCGGATCGAGCCCGCCGCGCACATCTACGCGGGCGTGCCCGAGGTCGAGGCCACCGACGGCGTCGTCGACGCCGCGATCTGGGTCGGGTACGCCTGGGCCGACGAGCCACGGAACCGCGCCGTCGTCGTGGTCACCGGCTGGGACGAGGACGCCGTCACCGCGGGCGCCGAACGCCTGGCCCGGAGCTTCTGGGAGGCCCGTGAGGACTTCGCGTTCGTCGCCCCCACCGGCTCGTTCGCCGAGTGCCTCGACGCCGCGCTGGCCTCCGACACCCGCCCGTACTTCATCTCCGACTCGGGCGACAACCCGACCGCCGGTGGCGCGGGCGACATGACGTGGGGCCTCACCGAGCTGCTCGCCCGACCCGAGTTCGCCGAACCGAGCGGTCCGACCGTCATCTACGCCAGCGTCCCCGGACCGGAGGCGATCCGTACCGCCGTGGGAGGCGGCGTCGGCGCGATCGTGACCGTCACGGCCGGGGCTGAGGTCGACGACCGGCACGCCGGACCCCTGACCATGACCGGGCGGGTGCACGCCATCCGACACGGCGATCCGGACGCCGTCACCGAGGTCGTCCTGCAGGTGGGCAGCGTGTTCGCGATCCTCACGGAGCTCCGGAAGCCGTACCACCACGAGCACGACTTCACCGACCTCGACCTCGACCCGCGGTCGGCTGACGTCGTCATCGTCAAGATCGGGTACCTCGAGCCCGAGCTGTACGACATGGCGGCCGACTGGATGCTCGGCCTCACCCCCGGCGGCGTGGACCAGGACCTCGAGCGACTCGGCCACCAGCGCATCCGCCGCCCGATGTTCCCGTTCGACCGGGCCTTCCCCGCCGAGCCGGACCTGTCGGCGCGCATCCTGCCGGCCTCGGACGTGCCGCTCACCGGGCCGGACGAGTGAACGACCGGCAGCCGACGTCGGCAGCCGTGGTCGCGCCTCCCGGCCGGGAGGCCCGACCAGCGCTCGAGATCGCGGTCACGTCCGCCGCGGGTGCGGTCGTCGCGCGCGATGGCGGTGCGGACCGCGTCGAGCTCTGCACGGCGCTCGAGCTCGGCGGCGTCACCCCGGCGCAGGGACTCGTGGAGGCCGTGGTCACCGTCGGGATCCCCGCGCACGTGCTCGTGCGGTGTCGGCCGGGTGACTTCATGTACGACGAGGACGAGATCGCCACGATGATCCGGGAGGTCCGGGCGGTCGTGGCCTCCGGCGCGCGGGGCGTCGTCGTCGGGGCGCTCGGGCCGGACGGGATGCTCGACGTCGCGACGATCGCGCGGCTCCGGACCGCGGCTCGGGACGTCCGGGCCGATGTCGAGGTCACGGTGCACCGCGCGATCGACCACGCCGCGGACCCGATCGCCGCCGCCGCGACCCTGCCGACGCTCGGCGTCACGCGGGTGTTGACGTCGGGTGGCGCCGCGACCGCACCGCAGGGCCTCGCGACCATCACGCGGATGGTCGCCGCGGCCGGTCCGGTGCAGGTCATGGCGGGGAGCGGCGTGGCACCGCAGGACGTCCCCGCGTTCGCGAACGCGGGTGTGGCGGCCGTGCACCTCTCCGCGAAGCGGCTCGTGGCCGGGCGTGGGACGCGAGCGAGTCGCGTGCCCATGGGCGTCGCGGGCGAGGACACCCACCTGGCCACGGACCCGGCCGTCGTGGCGGCGGCGCGGGCCGCGGTCGACGCGGTGCGCTGACGCCGGGGTTGCTGCCAGGCTGTGGGCATGAGCCTGATGATCTCGCCCTTCGACGCGCGAGCGACCCGCACCAGTGGCAAGTACACCGACTTCCCGCCGGACGTGATCCCGATGTTCGTCGCCGAGATGGACTGCACGCTCGCCGAGCCCGTCCGCGACGCCATGATCGCGGCCGTGCAGGGTGGCGACACCGGGTACCTGGGATCGTCTCGGGAACTGCCGGACGCGTTCGCGGACTTCGCCGAGCGGCGGTGGGGGTGGCGCGTCGAGCCGGACCTCGTGCACACGACCACCGATGTGTCCGTCGCAGCGGTCGAGGTGCTCCGGCAGGTGACGGAACCCGGTGACGGCGTCGTCGTCATGCCGCCCGTGTACCCGCCGTTCTGGGAGTTCGTGGACGAGGCCGGTTGCGTCGCGGTGGAGGTCCCGCTCCTGCCGCCGTCGGACGCCGACGACGACGCGACGCCGTTCCCGACGACCGCCGGCTGGCGGATCGACCTGGACGGGGTGCGCCGCGCGTTCGCCGACGGGGCGCGCACGGTGCTGCTCTGCAATCCGCACAACCCGCTCGGTCTCGTGCACAGCCGGGAGGCCCTCGCCGCGTTGGCCGCGCTCGCCGCGGAGTGGGACGCGGTCGTGGTGAGCGACGAGATCCACGCGCCGCTCGTGCACAGCGACGCGGTCTTCACGCCGTTCCTCGCAGCCTCGGACGACGCGGCCCGGGTCGGGGTCACGGTGACCGCGGCGAGCAAGGGATGGAACATCGCGGGGACCAAGTGCGCCATGATGATCGGCGCCTCGGACCGGGCCGCTGCGTGGTTCGACGCCCTGCCGCGCGAGGTCGAGTGGCGGACGAGCATCCTCGGGTACCTCGCCAGCACGGCGGCCTACCGTGACGGCGAGCCGTGGCTCGAGACCCTGCTCGGCGAACTCGTCGCGAACCGTCGTCTGCTCGCCGAGCTCCTGCCCGAGGTGGTGCCGGGGGCGCGCTACCGGCAACCGCAGGCGTCGTACCTGGCGTGGCTGGACCTCCGCGGCACGCCGTGGGGTGACGACCCCGCGACGCCGCTCGTCGACGCGGCACGGGTCGCACTGGGCCACGGACCGGAGTTCGGCACGCCCGGCATCGGGCACGCCCGGCTCAACTTCGGGTGCTCCGAGGAGACGCTGCGCGAGGCCCTCCGCCGGATCGGCGACGCGACGGCCGGCGCCGCGCGCTGACCCTCGGACACGACGACGGGCCCGGTGCGTGTGCACCGGGCCCGTCGTCGTCCATGCCCCGGAGGACCGGGAGTGTTACTTGATCTGCGCCGTGATGGTCGCGACACCCACGAGGAGGTTGCCCTTGACGGCGGTCGTGCCGAACGTCTTGTTGAGCAGCGCGGCGGCGTCCGACGACACGTGCACCGTGGTGCCGGTCAGGATCGCGTCGTCGCCCTGGAGCTTCAGCGGCTTGAGCGTCCCACCGTGCAGGGCGAACAGGTAGGCCTGCGTCGCGGCGGGCTTGCCGTTGACGAGCACGTCACCGTAGAGCTTCGAGCTGCCGGGGTTGACGGTGAAGTTCTCGAGCGTCACGGTGGTCGAGCCGCCCTTGAGGGTCAGGCCCGAGCCGTCGTGCTCGATGAGGCCCTGCACGTAGGGGCGGTAGTCGCTCTTCGGCGACCAGTAGACGACGCTGCCGCCGGTGATCGGGAAGGAGACGGTCGACCCGGACAGCTTCGCCGAACCGCTGACGCCCGGGGTGAGCTTCAGCGAGGTCAGCGCGCTCATGAAGCCGCTGTCGAGCGCGACCGCGGTGTCGCCGCCCTTGATCTCGGGGACGGCTGCGGCCGGGGCCGGGATCTTCGACGACGACGACGCGGCGAGGTGCACGGCGGGGGCCGCGGCGTTCGCGGCGCTGACGCCGAAGCCGCCGAGCCCGGCGACGAGCGCTCCAGCGGTGGCGATGGTGACGGTGGTCTTGGTGAATCCACGCATGATGACTTCTCCCTTGCTGTGGGCACGCCGAACACACCCTGATTGAGGGTGGAGAACCAGCCGCAGGTGGCCGGTGAGCGCTTCGAGCATTTGCTCGGTCTGTGCAGGTAGTTCGGCGCCCCCACGGAGGTGGATTGGTCGGCCTCGGAGCAATTCTCCGATCGCTCGGATCGGGTTCGGCTGCTCGCAACTGTATTGCGTGCAATACTTGTGTCATGGACACGCCTGCCCCCGTCGACGAGATGGTCTGCTTCGCGATCTACGACGCCGCCCGGGCGACGACCCAGGCGTACCGCGCACTCCTCGCCCCCTGGGGCCTCACGTACCCGCAGTACCTCGTGCTCGTCCTCCTCTGGGACCGCGGCCCCCTGACGGTCGGCGCGCTCGGCGACCACCTCGACCTCGACTCGGGCACGCTCTCACCGTTGCTGCGGCGCATGGCGGACGCGGACCTCGTCACGCGTGAACGCAGCCGCGCCGACGAACGGGTCGTCGAGATCGCGCTGACCGGCCACGGCCGGGCACTGCAGTCCGACCTCGCCCACGTGCCCGGGTGCATCGCAGGCGGGATGGCGATCGATCTCGACACGGCACGTGGACTCATCGACACCCTGCACCGCGTCACGGCGGGGATGCAGGCGACCACGGCCGGCGCACGCTAGCCGCGCCTCCCGTCCGGCCCGGCCGGGAGGCCCCACCCACCCCCGTCACGCGCCGCGTGACGACCACGAACAGGAGACACCATGGACGCCCTCTACACCGCAGAAGCCCTCTCGACCGGCGAAGGCCGCAACGGCCACGTCCGGACCACCGACGGCACGCTCGACCTCGACATGGCGATCCCGAAGGAGATGGGCGGCTCGGGCGCCGGCGCGAACCCCGAGCAGCTGTTCGCCGCCGGGTACGCCGCCTGCTTCCACTCCGCGCTCCAGGGCGTCGCCCGGGCACAGAAGGTCTCCATCACCGACACCACCGTCGGCGGCCGGGTGCAGATCGGCGCGAACGGGCAGGGCGGGTTCCAGCTGGCGGTCCACCTCGAGGTCGTCATCCCCGGGATGGAGCACGACGCAGCACAGGCCCTCGCGGACGCGGCGCACCAGGTCTGCCCCTACTCGAACGCGACGCGTGGCAACATCGAGGTCACGATCAGCGTCTCGGACGACTGACCCCACGTCGACGCCGCACGGTCCACTCCCCACCGCCACGAGCCGCGGTGGGGAGTGGACCGCTGCGGATCAGCGTGCTGGCGTCGCGTCGAAGCGCTGCCACGCCGGCTTGTTCGCGAACACGTGGCGGTAGTAGTCGGCGAGCTGCAGCTGTGCGGCGGCGGCCTCGTCGACGATGACCGTCGCGTGTTCGTGCAACTGCAGGGCGCTCCCCGGCACGAATGAACTCACCGGCCCCTCGACCGCGCCCGCGACGGCGGCGGCCTTGCCCTCGCCCTGCGCCACGAGCACCAGCTCCCGCGCCTCGAGGATCGTGCCCAACCCCTGCGTCATGCAGTGCATCGGCACCTCCTCCACCGAGTCGAAGAACCGCGCGTTGGCCGCGCGCGTCGCCGGCGCGAGCGTCTTGATGCGCGTGCGGGACGCGAACGAGGACGTCGGCTCGTTGAACCCGATGTGCCCGTTCGCGCCGATCCCCAGGATCTGCACGTCGATGCCCCCGGCCGCGCGGATCGCGGCGTCGTACTCCTTCGCCGCGAACTCCAGGTCCGCCGCACGACCGTCGGGGACCCGGACCCGCGCGGGGTCGAACCCGAGCGGACCGACGACGTCGCGGGCGATGACACTGGCGTAGCTCTCCCGATGCTCCAGCGGGATCCCGACGTACTCGTCGAGCGCGAACCCGCGGGCCTGGGCGAACGAGATCTCCCCGCCCTGCACCCGCCGCGCGAGGTCGGCGTAGATGTCCTGCGGACTCGACCCGGTGGCCAACCCGATCACGGCGGACGGCTTGCGGGACACGACGGACGCGATCTTCGCAGCGGCCATCCGGCCGACCTCGACCGCTGTGGGCAGGATGATGATCTCCATGACGGGCCCAGCCTATGCGGCCTGATCCTCCCGTGACGCGGTCCATCGGGGAGCGTCGCCCGCGACCGAGCAGCGCTGCCCGCGGCGGGTCGCTGACCCCAGAACGGGTGCATGGCTGGACGGATGTTCCGCCAGCGGCCCCTTACCGCTACGCTCCGAGCACGCCCGACATTCTCGGTCGATTCACATGTCCGCATCAGCGGACCGAAAACTGGGGGAACACCCGTGCACCGCAGCACCTCCGGCACCCGACGCGCCTGCGCCGTCGGCACCACCATCGCCCTCGTGGGGCTCACCACCGGCCTCGGCGTCTTCGGCGTCCAGACGGCGTCGGCCGACACGCTCACCGACACGACGACCGCGACCGCTGCCGCGACCGCTCCGGCCACGCCGGGCACGGACCAGCCGTCGCCGAGCAGCTCCGCGTCGCCGACGGCCTCGGCCACGCCGACCGACGCCCCAACCGCGACGGCGGGGACGGCCGCTCCGGCTCCCTCGAGCACCCCGAGCCACCACCCCGCGGCCACGCCGAGCGCATCGCGCGCGACGGACCCGAGCAGCACCGCGAGCCCGGCCGTGCCGACCCCGGTCGCCGCCCCGACGGTGACGCTGAGCACCACGGCCCCCACGGTGGGGAAGCCCCTGACCGCGACCGTGACGGGCTTCACCGGCACCCCCACGTTCACGTGGACGAACAGTGCGGGTACGACGCTCCAGACCGGGACCTCGGCCTCCTTCGTGCCGTCGGCGGCCGAGAACGGCACGACGATCACCGTCACGGCAGAGGACACCGACGGGGACAGCGCGACCGTGACCTCAGCGGCGGTCACCGACCCCGCCGAGTTCTCCGAGCACACCTCGCAGAGCGACCCGCTCGAGCTGTCCGTCGTCGCGGGCCAGAGCCTGTCCCACGTCTTCAGCGCCGCTGGCGACCCCACCCCGACCTACAGCGTCGGCTGGTTCTACCAGGACGACGCCGACGCCGCCGCTGACGACCCGACCTACACCCCGGACACGCAGCTTCCCGACCACACCACCCTGTCAGCGGACGGCACGCTCAGCGGCACGCCGGAGTTCGCCACCACCTACGACTTCACCGTCGTGGCGGACAACGGCAGCGGTACGTCGACCGAGTACGTCGAGGTCAACGTCGAGGCCGCCGCAGCGTACGGCGTCGAGGTCTACACGACCGACAAGGGGAAGATCGACGACGACACCACGACCTCGTGGATCATCGACCCGGACGGCCACATCTCGACCGAGGTCGACACGGTCGTGGAGCAGGACCCGGACGGCAGCACCTGGGCGGTCGGCACGATCACCGACGGCGGTACGCCGACGATCCACCAGGGCGGCACCCTCGTCGTCGCGGGTGGCCTCGTCGACCAGTACGGCAACGAGGTCGACGAGGCAGACGGCACCTTCGTCGAGCCGACCGTCACGTCGGACTACGCCTCCGACGTGGTCAAGGCGGACGACGACCTCGGTGGCACTGACGTCACGTTCCCGCACGCCTCGACCCACCACCTCACCGTCTCGGCCGACGCGTTCAGCACGGCGTTCCCCGTCGAGGTCGTCCCGAACGCGGCGACCGTCGCGGCGATCACCCCCACGGCCACGACCGCCACGGGTGAGCTCGCGTTCACGGGCTCCGAGACGACCCGGGCCCTGCCGTGGGCCCTCGGTCTGCTCATGGCCGGCCTCGGCGTGACCGGTCTCCGGATCGCTCGCCGGCGCACGCAGCGCTAGTCGGTCCTCCCGTCCCGCGGTCCGCCGCAGGACGGGAGGCACGACGCGGGGCCCGTCGTCCACATCGGACGGCGGGCCCTTCGTCGTCCACAGGCCGTCCGGGACGCCCGCCCGCTGCCACCCTGGTCGTTACGGTGGGGGCATGCCCACTCCCGAGTTCGTCCTGGCGCTCCGCGAGAAGGTCGGGACCGACCTGCTCTGGCTCACGGGCGTGACGGCCGTCGTGCTGCGGGGCGACGGCGACGAGCAGCAGGTCCTCGTCGTCCGCCGTGCCGACACCGGAGCATGGACACCGGTGACCGGGATCATCGACCCCGGGGAGGAACCCGCGGTCGCCGCCGCGCGCGAGGTCCTGGAGGAAGCCGACGTCGTCGCCGTGCCGGAGCGACTGGCGATGGTGCAGACCCTCGCGCCGATGACCTACCCGAACGGCGATCGCGCGCAGTACATCGACATCGTGTTCCGGTTCCGGTGGGTGTCGGGCGAGCCGTTCCCGGCGGACGGCGAGAACACGGAAGCTGTCTGGGCGCCGGTGTCGGACCTCCCCGCCATGTCGGACGACATGCGGAGTCGGGTGGCAGCCGCGCTGCGCGACGATCCCGCCGCGGTGTTCCGGACCTGAGTCTCAGCGTCCGAGCCGCACGGCCGCGGTCACCCGGAGCTTGACGGCGGACAGGATCGTCGCAGCGGCCGCCGCCACCACGGCGACCCACAGCACGGCGCTGGCAGCGGACGACTGCGCTGCCATCGACCCGGCTGCGGCGCCGCTCACCACGAGTGCGATGCTGACGACGGCCGACCCGGCCGACTGCCCGACGGTTCGGTTCGTGTTGAGGACGGCCGATGCACTCGCGGCGTAACGGAGGGGAGCGGCGGCCATCATGTCCCGGTTGTTCGGGCTCTGGAACGTGCCGTACCCGAGGCCGCACACGGCGGTGGACAGGAGCACGAGCCAGATCGGCGGCGGGGACCCGAGCAGCGCGAGCATGACGAGGCCGATCGTCAGGACGACGAGGCCTGTGAGGGCCAACACCGCCGGACGGACCCGGTCGGCGATCCGCCCGGACAGCGGTGCCACGACGACGATCACGAGCGGCCACGGCGTGAACAGGAGCGCCGACTCGAGCGGGCTCGCCCCGTACGCGGTCTGGAACAGGAACGGCAGGGCGACGAACGCGATGCCCTGCCCCAGGAACGACGCCCACGCCGTGCCGACCGTGAGACTGAACGGGCCGGTGAACAAGCCGAGCGGGATGAGCGGCCGGGCGGCCATCCGCTCACGACGCACGAACAGCACCACGCACACGGCACACACGACGAGGAGCACCAGCGCGTGCCAGAGGGTCGCGACCGCGGCGAGCTGTCGGACGCCGACGAGCAGCGCGGCGATCGCTCCCGCGGCCCAGACGGCACCGGGCCAGTCGTAGTCGCCCCGCTCGGGCACGCCCTTCGGCAGGACGACGAGCGCGAGCACGAACGACGCGACACCGATCGGCACGTTGATGAGGAAGAGCCACGGCCACGGGAGTGCGGCGAGGATCAACCCTCCGAGCGTCGGTCCGGCCGACGTCCCGATGGCGACCGTCATCGCGTTGAGCCCGAGTGTCTGCCCGAGGCGCTCCGGCGGGAACAGGCGCCGGATCAGCGGGATCGCCACGGCGAGGACCACCGCGGACCCGATGCCCTGGACGACGCGGAACGCGACGAGGACCGCGAGCGTCGGCGCGAGCGCGCAGCCCAGGGACGCCAACGTGAACACGGGGACGCCGATCAGGTACAACCGGCGGCGACCGATCTGGTCGCCGAGCGCACTCGTGGCCGGGACCGAGCAGGCGACGGCCAGGAGGAACGCGGTCGCGACCCACACGGTCTCGGACGGCGCCACGTGGAGATCGGTCGCGAGCTTCGGCAGGGCGACGTTGACGATCGAGGTGTCGATGGTGCCGGTGAGGGTCGACAGGAGGATCGAGACGAGGGCCAGGGTCCGCCGCCGGGCGCTGAGGGTGGGCGCGGCAGCGGAGGAGGTCACCGTCGCTAGCTTAGCTTTGCGAACTATCTGGATCGTCAGCTACGGAAGGTCCTCACCCACCGCGGATCGCCCGGTCCTCCAGCTCGGCATGATCTCCACGAGCGGTACGACCTCCGACGTCACGCCGGGATGAGCCGTTCGACCCGGGCGAGTTCGTCGTCGTGCTCGTCGTGCTCGACTTCGATGTCGTAGTCGTTCTGGATGTTGAGCCAGAATCGCTCGGACAGCCCGAACGCCTGCGACAGCCGGAGCGCAGTGTCGGTGGTGATACGGCGCTTCCCCCGGATGACCTCGCTCAGCCGCGTCTGCGGTAGCCCGGTCGCCTGCGCGAGTCGGTACGCCGTGATGCCGAGTGGCTCGAGGAACTCGGTCCGCAGGATCTCCCCGGGTGTGATCGGGTCATGTGCTTTCGACATCAGTGTTCCTTCGCTAGTGGTAGTCGGCGATGTGGACATCGGAGGGTCCTGCGGCCGTCCAGACGAAACAGATCCGGTACTGATCGTTGACGCGGATCGAATACTGCCCCTCGCGGTCGCCGGACAGCTTCTCCAACCGGTTGCCGGGCGGAATCCGCAGATCGTTGATGGTCTCCGCTGCATGGAGCAGACGGAGCTTCTTCTGAGCGGACCGCTGCAGGTCCGGACCGAGACGCCGAACGTGTTGCCGGAGCCAGACTTTCCGAGTCAGCTCGTCCCCGAACGACTGGATCACGACCACATGATATCGGCTTCCGATAGTGACGTCCAACAGTAGTACTTTATCGCGGACTCTCTCGCCGACACAGGGCGCTCCGGCGGTACGGCGTCGATGGCCCGCAGCACAGCGGACGGGAGGCGCCGCACCCGATGACACCGCGCCTCCCGGGCGCAGTTCAACCGAGCGGCGCCACCGCGACCGGCGTCCCGAGCAGGCGGACGTGGACCTCGTCGCCGGGAACCGGCCGCTGCGCGACGTCGTGCTGGACGACGAGCGCCGTGCCGTCGTCGAGTCGGAGGGTCGTGCGGCGGACCGAGCCGAGGAAGCTCGACGTGAGGACGGCGCCGGACAGGCCGCCGTCCGGGGCGAGCATGACGTCCTCGGGGCGGACGTAGGCGGTCACGGGCCCGTCGTCGAGGGTGCGGTCGATGCTCGGCAGCGAGAACCCGTACGTGAACACGTCGCCTCCGCGGAGGTCCCCGCGGAGCCGGTTCGACTGACCCACGAAGTCCGCAGTGAACGCCGTCGCGGGCCGCATGTACAGCTGCTCCGGCGTTCCGATCTGTTCGATCCCGCCCCCGTGCATCACGGCGATCCGGTCCGAGACGGCGAGCGCCTCCTCTTGGTCGTGGGTGACGAACAGCGTCGTGATGCCGAGTTCGGTCTGGATGCGACGGATCTCGTCGCGGAGCGTCACCCGCACCTTGGCGTCGAGCGCTGACAACGGCTCGTCGAGCAGGAGCACCCGGGGCCGCGTGACGAGCGCTCGGGCGAGCGCGACGCGCTGTTGCTGCCCGCCGCTGAGCTGGTGCGGATAGCGGTCGGTGAGGTCCGCGAGGTGCACCATGTCGAGGGCCTCGACCACACGGCGGCGCCGGTCGTCCGCGGGGACCTTCCGCATCTCGAGCCCGAAGGCGACGTTCTGCCGGACGGTCATGTGCGGGAACAGCGAGTACTGCTGGAACACCATCCCGATGTCCCGTCGCTCCACCGGCACGGCCGCGACGTCCTGGCCGTCGATGCGGATGGCGCCGGCGTCGATCACCTCGAGACCCGCGAGTGCCCGGAGTGCGGTGGTCTTGCCGCACCCCGACGGTCCGAGCAGCGAGACGAACTCCCCCGGCTCGAGTCGGAGCGAGAACCCGGTGAGCGCGGTGTGGGCGCCGTAGGACTTCACGACACCGTCGAGCTCGACGGTGGCCCCACTGCGGTTCGCCGTCGTGGGGGTGGGCTGGGCGGTGCGGGTCATGCGGGCTCCTGGGAGG
>NZ_QKTU01000023.1 GCF_003234565.1 Curtobacterium sp. MCBD17_013
GCCGCCGTCCCCGCCGCCGCCGTCCCCGCCGCCGCGGTTCCCGCCGCCGGCGTCCGCGCCGCCGTCCCGGCCGCCGTCGGCCACACGGACCACCTCCACCGGGCGGTCCACGTGGATCCCGTGGTGCGCTTCGTAGCGGCCGTAGTACTCCGCGACGACGTCCCGGGCAGGACGCTCCGGGTCGGCGTCGGCGAAGTGCAGGCCCATGGCCCCCATGCCCGACAGGTCGTGCACCCGGTGCGCCGCGCCGAGCCGCAGGGCTTCCCACCGGAACTGCCACGCGCCTCCCGGCCCGGGTGCCCGGTCGACCACGACCACCTCGTGCAGGCCGACGGTGCCCGCGGAGGACGCCGGATCGGCGGTCCGGAGCCCGAGCCGGCCGAGATGGTAGGCGACCGCGAGCCCGGCCTGACCCGCACCGACGACGAGCACGCGCGTGCGTCCGGTCGGCAGGGTGGCGTGCATCCCCTCGATTCTCCTGTGGACGCCCCCCGACGACCATGAGCGGATCGGGGTACATGGTAAAGTGACCGCTAGATTTCGAAACCACGCACCGTTCGGCTGCCCGGGTTCGACCCGGAGAGACGGGCCCGAGCCGGATGCCGGGCCGATCACACGAGGGGGTCACGCATGGGGCGCGGCCGTCAGAAGGCGAAGCACACCAAGGTCGCTCGGGAGCTGAAGTACTTCAGCCCCGAGACGAATTACGGTGCGCTCGAACGCGAGCTGTCCGCAGGGCATGAGTCCTCGGACGACTACGTCGACAAGTGGGCAGATCAGTACGCCGACGATGACGACGAGGTCGAGCAGGAGCAGGACCAGCACGACCGGTCCGCCTGACCTCGTCGTCCGGCCCGGGCGTCGTCCCGGATGGGGATCGGCATCGTCGGGAGCAGCGCCGCGCGGAGGACCGCGCGGCGCTTCGCTGTGTCCGCAGGCTTCGTGCGCGGGTCAGCGACCGCGCGCCCCGACGACGAGTGCGCCGTCGCCTGATCGCGCCGTTGTCGCCCGCACGCGCAGTCGGCGCGCGGCCGCAACGGGCGCGGGTCGAGGACACACGGGCGCCGTCGTCCGGGCGCGCAGATGTCGTCCGGGCGCGCAGCGGCGTGCAGGCCCGAGCGCGCAGTGGCGTGCAGGCCCGATCGCGTCAGTCCGCGTAGCGTCCGACCAGCCGGACCCCGCCCCCGTCGACGCCCTTGGCGCCCTGCTCGAACCCGGCGAGGTCGTGCTCGGCGGTCGAGACCTCGCCGACCTGCCAGGCGGCGAGCCCGGAGGCCCCGAGCGCGGCGACGATCTGCGGGGCGGCGGAGCGCGCGACGACGGCGATCATCCCGACGCCGAGGTTCCA
This sequence comes from Curtobacterium sp. MCBD17_013, assembly GCF_003234565.1. Lineage (GTDB taxonomy): Bacteria > Actinomycetota > Actinomycetes > Actinomycetales > Microbacteriaceae > Curtobacterium. The sequence goes on from NZ_QKTU01000023.1 coordinate 1,349, forward strand.
GGTGCCCTCGGTCGACTCGACGCCCATGTCGCCCATGTCGGCGAGCACGCGGAAGACCGGGAGGGGCGCCCACGTCGTGCGGTCGACCTCGGCCCAGGCACCGCGCGGCAGGACCCGGGCGAGGTTCGCAGCGATGCCCCCGCCCGTGACGTGGCTCAGCGCGTGCACGGTGCCGGCGAACACGGGGTCGCCGAGCAGGTCGAGCAGCGGCGCGGTGTAGAGCCGGGTCGGCTCGAGCAGGACCTCGCCCACGGTGCCGCCGAGGTCGTCCGAGTGGTCGGTGTACCCGACGCCCCGCGCGGCCAGGACGTGCCGGACGAGGGAGTAGCCGTTCGAGTGCAGGCCGGACGACGCGATCGCGATGACGGCGTCCCCGTCCTGCACGAGCTGCGGGCCGAGGGCCAGATCGGCCTCGACGACGCCGACGGCGGCACCGGCGACGTCGTAGTCGTCCGGACCGAGCAGCCCGGGGTGCTCCGCGGTCTCGCCGCCGACGAGCGACGTGCCCGTGGCCGAGCAGCCGCGGGCGATCCCGGCGACGATGTCCGCGATGCGACCGGGCACGACCCGGCCGCAGGCGATGTAGTCCGTCATGAACAGCGGCCGCGCGCCGACCACGACGATGTCGTCGACGACCATGCCGACGAGGTCCTGGCCGATCGTGTCGTGCTTGTCGATCGCCTGCGCAATGGCCACCTTGGTGCCCACGCCGTCGGTCGAGGTCGCGAGCAACGGACGGCTGAAGTCCCGCAGGAACGAGACGTCGAAGAGCCCGGCGAACCCACCGACGCCCCCGAGCACGGACGCGGAGTGCGTCGCCGCCACCGCGGTCTTCATGAGCTCGACGGCGAGGTCGCCCGCCGCCGTGTCCACACCGGCCTCGGCGTAGGGATTCGCCATTCGTTCATCCTCCGAGGGCGTGGCAGACTTGTTCGGTACCCCCCACTCTACGGTCTGGAGTCCGCTGCGCATGTGCGGCATCGTCGGTCTCGTCTCCCAGGGACCAGCCAACCAATCCATCTACGACGCACTCCTCCTCCTGCAGCACCGCGGGCAGGACTCGACCGGCATCGCCACCGCCGAGGGGCACGTCTTCCACTCCCACAAGACCCGCGGACACGTGCGCGAGGCCTTCCGCACGCGCGACATGCGCGCGCTCCTCGGCACGATGGGCCTCGGCCACGTCCGGTACGCCACGAAGGGTGCCGCGAGCAACGAGGAAGAGGCCCAGCCCTTCTACGTGAACGCCCCCTACGGCATCGTGCTCGTCCACAACGGGAACCTGACGAACACGCGTGAGCTCACGCGCGAACTGTTCGACATCGACCGCCGGCACCTCAACACGTCGTCGGACACGGAGCTGCTCGTCAACGTCCTGGCGCACGAACTGCAGGCCCAGGTCCGCGGCACCGACCTCGACCCCGACCAGGTGTTCGACGCCGTCGCGCGCGTGCACGAGCGGGTCGAGGGCTCCTACGCCGCGATCGCGCTCATCGCCGGGCAGGGCGTCCTGGCCTTCCGCGACCCCTACGGCATCCGGCCGCTCATCCTCGGGCACCGGTTCGACGACGCGGGGTCGAGCGAGTGGATCGTGGCGAGCGAGTCGCTCGTGCTCGAGTCCGGCGGGTACGACATCGTGCGCGACGTCGCCCCGGGCGAGGCCGTGTTCATCTCGGTCGACGGGCAGATGGTCTCGCGCCAGTGCGCCGTCGAGCCGCGCCTGGTCCCCTGCTCGTTCGAGTACGTCTACCTGGCTCGTCCGGACTCGATCATGAACGGCATCTCGGTGTACGAGGCCCGGCTCCGCCTCGGCGAGCGCCTGGCGGACACCGTCGCCAAGTACGCGCCGGCGGGCGACATCGACGTCGTCATGCCGATCCCGGACTCGTCACGGCCCGCGGCGATGCAGGTCGCGCGGAAGCTCGGCATCGAGTACCGCGAGGGCTTCTACAAGAACCGGTACGTCGGCCGCACGTTCATCATGCCGGGGCAGGCGGAGCGCAAGCGATCGGTACGCCAGAAGCTCAACGCGATGTCGAGCGAGTTCAAGGGCAAGAACATCCTCATCGTCGACGACTCGATCGTCCGGGGCACCACGAGTCGCGAGATCGTCGAGATGGCCCGCGCGGCGGGGGCGAACAACGTGACGTTCACGTCAGCCGCGCCGCCGGTCCGCTACCCGCACGTCTACGGGATCAACATGCCGACCCGCGCGGAGCTCATCGCGCACGGCCGCCGGATCCCGGAGATCAACGCCGTGCTCGGGAGCGACCACCTCATCTACCAGGAGGTCGCGGACATGGAGCAGGCGATCATCGAGGGCTCGGACGTCACCGAACTCGAGATGAGCTGTTTCACGGGCGAGTACGTGACGGGCACCGTCACGCCGGAGTACCTCGCCTGGGTCGAGGCGAACCAGCTCAGCTGACGCCCGACGCACGTGTGCGTGACGGCCGGGAGGCCCGCCTCCCGGCCGTCACGCGTGTCCGGCCCGCCGGACCAGGCGTGGTGCTCGGACCGGAGGGAGGGCGCCTGCAGTCGCCCGCGGCGCCCGCGGTCGCGCTCAGCGCCCGCGGTCGTCCTCGACGACGCCGTCGACCGTCTCGGTCGGCGATGTGATGCCGAGGTGCTCGGCGGTCAGCCGTCGGGCCTGCTTCGAGAACTGGTGGTCGAGCACGATCGCGACGATCGCGCCGATGACGCCGCCCGCCGTCACACCGTAGAACGAGAAGTACCCGACGAGACCCCAGAACCCGACGTCGGACCCGCGGCTCGTGCCGGTCGTGGCGACGGACGCGCCGTCGGCGAGGTGCTGCGTGGCGAGCACGACGAAGAAGGTCACGACGAATCCGAGCAGGCCGCCGCCGACGATGAACACGCCGAACTTCGGAGCACGCCGGATCGAGACCTCACGACGCGACGCCACTTCGGACGGGGCGGGGACGGACGCGTCGACGGTCCGCGGTGCGTCGGGGGTCCCGCGGTCTGGGGACGGCTCGGTGGTGCTCACCGGACCATTGTCCCCCACTGTGGGACATCCGCAGCCTGGTCATGGGTCCCCCGGACCGAGGACAATGGGGGACGACGAAGTCCCGACATGCGAGGAGCGACGGCCGTGGTGGAGCCGGAGGACGACACGCGCCGACGGGTTTCCCGTCCCGGTGCCCGTCTGCCGTGGCCACTCGTCCCCCGGCGCGAGGAGGACCGCGCCGTCACCGTGCTCGCCGACGACGGCTGGAGTGTCGCCATCGTCGGCGCGGCGGGACTCGGCAAGAGCGTCGCGGCCGCGCGCGTCACGGACCGCGTGGCGCAGCGCAGCACCGGGGACGTCCGGGTCATCCCGATCACCGCCTCACCGCACGAGACGGCCAAGCCGTTCGCGGCCGCCATCGCCCGGTTCGGGGACCTGCCGGCCGCGGCGCTCACCGACGAGCTCGAGGCCGAGCACACCCTCCGCGTCGCGGCGGACCTCGTCGACCGCGACGTCGTCCTGCGCATCGACGACGCCGACCACCTCGACCCGATCACCGCGCGGTACGTCGCCTGGCTCGTCCGGCACGCGCACGCACGGCTCGTGCTGACGTGCCGCGACTTCACCGGGCTCGAGGAGCCCCTGCGCCGCCTGTGGCAGGACGACCTGCTCGAACGCATCGACCTGACGCCGCTCGACCTCCGCGAGACCGAGCGGCTGCTCGAGCGGGCGCTCTCCGGCCCGCTCGAGCACGCCAGCGTGGAACGGGTGCACCGCGCGACCCGCGGCAACCCCCTGCACCTGCGCGAGGTCGTCCGCGCGGCGGTGGCGTCCGGCGCCCTCGAGCGGACCGCGTCGGGGTGGTACTGGCCCGGGCGGATCACCGCGTCGAACAGCCTGGCGGACATGTACCGATCGGAACTCGCGGGCCTCGAACCGGCCCTCCGGGACGTCGTGGACATCGTGGCGTTGGCGGACCCGATCCCGTTGTCGCGGCTGCTGGCCCTGGTGGACGACGCCGATGTCGACCGCGTCGCGTCGCTCGGTCTCGTGTCCGTCGACTCCGACATGACGGCGGACGGCACACCGGTGGTCCGGCCCGCCCACCCGCTCGTCGGCGAGGTCGTCCGGTCCCTCGTCCCGGTGGCACGTCGGGCCCGGTTGTTCGCGCGGGCGAACGCGTTCCGCGCTGACCCGGTCGGCGGGGACGCCCCACCGGCCGCGCGCCTCCGTGCCGCGTTGTGGGCGCTCGAGTGCGGCGTCGTGCCGTCGGCCGACCAGCTGCTCGACGCCGCCGGGGTGGCGGTACGGCTGCAGGAGTACGAGAGCGCGACGGCGCTCGCCTCCTCAGCGTTGTCGGCCGACGACACGACGTTGGCGGTGTCGGTGGCCGCGCTGTGCCTCCGAGCGACGGCCCGGACCTACGGGGTGGGGCGTGAGGCCGCGCGCCACGACGCCGAACGCGCCTGGCTGCTCGCCCGCTCCGACCCGACCGCCCTGCCCGGGGACCTGCTCGTCGAGGCCGTGGAGGTCCTGGCGAACCTCCGGCAGTTCCACGACGACGACGTCGACGCCGCGGTCGCCCTGGTCGAGGAGGCCGCGACGCTCGTGGACGACGCGTCCCGGGAGCGTCTCCGGGTCCTCCGCCTGACGCATCTCGGCTGGGGCGGCCGGTTCGCCGAGGTGCTCGCCGAGGTCGAGCGCAGCGGCGTGCTGCACGCGCCCGTGATCCCGTTCGGGTTCCTGGCGATCGCACCGTGCGCCGTGGTGGCACTCGCCACGACCGGCCGGATCGGCGAGGCCCTGCGGCTGTGCCGGGCGTCACTCGAGGTCGCCGCCGCGAACATCGAGGTCGCGCCGTGGAGCCTCGGCGAGCTGTACTCGGTGCTGCACCAGGTCCAGCTCTGGGCGGGCGACGTCAGCGGCCTGACGGTGCAGGTCGACCGTCGGTGGAGCCCGTTCTTCAAGTACGACTTCACGCTCGAGCTCCTCGGCGCCGGCAACCAGGCGCTCGCGGAGCGCCGCTGGGACGACGCGATCACCGCGTTCTCCGGCGCGTGCGAGCGGTTCGCGGTGCTCGACCACGGCGGGTTCGCCGGATACGCCTGGGCGAAGCTCGCGTTCGCGCAGGCCGTCGCGGGGCGGACGCGCGAAGCCCTGGTGTCGGCGGAACGCGCCCGTGCGACGCCGCTCCGTGGGATGCGCATCACGGGCGAGGAGATCCCGCTGAGCCTGACGTTCACGGACTCGGTGCTCGGGCGACCCGCCGCGATGGCGGACGCCATGACGATCGCGCAGCGGTCGGAGCGCTCGGGCGCGTGGATGCCGGCGATGCTCGCGCGCAACGTCCAGTTCGTGCTGCTGTTCGCGCAGGGGGCGGACACCCGGGGCGCCCTGGCCCGGCTCCGCGCCGCCGCCGAGCACGTCGAGGGTGCCCTCGCGCCGGCGATCGTCGGCCACGCAGCGGCGCTCGCGAGCGGGGACGAGCGGGTCATCGCCGAGGCACGTGCGACCCTGGCGGCCGCGGGCGTGATGATCCGCGTCGGCCAGAAGGGCCCCCCGTTGACCCGTCGCGAGTACGAGATCGCGGAGCTCGCCGGGCAGGGGCTGAGCAACCGACAGATCGCCGAGCAGCTCGGTCGGAGCGTCCGCACGATCGACGCGCACATCGCCCGGATCTTCGCCAAGTGGGACATCCACTCGCGGTCGGAACTCGTCGATCGACTCTGATCGTCGAGTCCGCCGCACACCACGTGCGCCGTGATCACGGCCATGGCACCCACACGAACGCTGTTCGGGCAGCGTCGTGTGGGTGTCGTCGGGGTCGGGCCCGTTCGGGTCGGGCCCGCCTCCCGGTGGCGTCACCAACGCTAACGAGGGGACCCACCGGTCGGCATCGGTAAGCAGGTACCTAAATCTGTCACCCGCCCGAGGGACACGGGGGACAACCGGACCGGTCGAGCGCGGTCAGGCCCGCGGCAGGCGGACCGGGAGGAACGGGGCCAGGTCGGCTCGTGATCCCGACGCCGTCACGCGCGCGGCTCCGACCGCCTCGGCCCAGGAGATCGCCCCCGTGGCGAGGGCGATCCAGGTCGCGGCATCGGTCTCGACCACGTTCGGCGGCGTGCCGCGCGTGTGGCGCGGTCCCGGAACGGCCTGGACGGCTCCGTACGGGGGGACACGGACCTCGACGCTGTTGCCCGGCACGGTGTCGGCGAGTTCCTGGAGCGTCCACCGCACGGCGGTCGCGGTGGACGTGCGATCGGTGGCTCCGCCCTGCACGGCGGCGAGCGCAGCGGCGCCCTCGGCGGCGTCGATGGTCCTGCGGGGCACGGCGTCAGCGTACCGCCCGGGCCGGCGGTCGACCGGCGCTCGGTAGGCTGTGGCCGTGCGCATCCTCGTCCTCGGTTCCGGTGCCCGTGAGCACGCGATCATCGCCGCGCTCCTCGCGGAGGACGCCGGCCACGTCATCACCGCAGCCCCGGGCAACACCGGTATCGCCGCCGACGTCGAGACGGTCGGGCTCGACGCGACGAACCGCGGGCTCGTGACGGAGTACGCGATCGAGAACGGCATCGAACTCGTCGTGATCGGCCCGGAGGCCCCGCTCGTCGAGGGCGTCGCGGACGCGCTCCGGACGCGCGGCATCGCGGTGTTCGGGCCGGGCAAGGCCGCGGCGCGGATCGAGGGCTCCAAGGCGTTCGCCAAGCGGATCATGGCCGAGGCCGGGGTCCCGACGGGTGAGGCCGCCCACGTGGGAACGGCGGACGAGGTCGAGGCCGCCCTGGACCGCCTCGGCGCGCCGTACGTCGTCAAGGCGGACGGGCTGGCGGCCGGCAAGGGCGTGCTCGTGACCGAGGACCGCCAGGCGGCCGTCGAGCACGCGACCTACTGGCTCCAGTACGGCCACGTCGTCATCGAGGAGTTCCTCGACGGCGAGGAGGTCTCGCTCTTCTTCTTCAGCGACGGCCACGACGTGCTGCCGATGACCCCCGCGCAGGACTACAAGCGGCTCGGGGACGGCGACGTCGGGCCGAACACCGGCGGCATGGGGGCGTACTCGCGCCTGCCGTGGCTCGACGAACGCTGGGGCTCCGAACGGGCCTTCGTCGACGAGGTCACCGAACTCGTGGCGCTGCCGACGGTCCGCCGGCTCGAGCACGAGGGCACCCCGTTCATCGGGCTCCTCTACTGCGGCCTCATCGTCACCGAGCAGGGCGTCCGCGTCATCGAGTTCAACGCGCGGTTCGGCGATCCGGAGACCCAGGTGGTGCTCCCCCGCCTCGTGACGCCGCTCAGCGCGCTCATGCTCGCCGCCGCGACCGGACGGCTCGGCCAGACCCCGCGTCCGGAGTTCGCGCCCGGTGCCGCCGTCACCGTCGTGCTCGCGAGCCAGGGCTACCCCGACAACCCGGTCACCGGTCGGCCGATCACCGGACTCGACGACGCCGCGGCACTCGAGGGCGTGACCGTCCTGCACGCCGCGACGGGGATGCTCGAGGGACAGCTCATCGCCACGGGCGGCCGGGTGCTCAACGTCGTCGCGATCGGTGACTCGTTCGAGCAGGCGCGGGCCCGGGCCTACGCCGGCCTGTCCCGGATCCACCTCGAGGGCGCGCAGTACCGCACCGACATCGCGGCGCGGGTGGCACGGTGACCGCCGCGGAGACGGGGGGCGTGCGCCCCGCGACCGCAGCGGAGCTCGAGGGCTGGCGGCACGTCGCGACCGGCAAGGTCCGTGACCTGTACGTGCCGGCGAGCGCGGCCTCCCCGGCGACCGCGACCGAGCTCCTGCTCGTCGCGAGCGACCGCGTCAGCGCGTTCGACCACGCGCTCGAACCGCCGATCCCCGGCAAGGGCGAGCTGCTCACGCGGCTGTCGCGGTTCTGGTTCGCGCAGCTCGGGGACGTCCCGAACCACCTGCTCGGCGAGACCCACCAGGGCACGCCCGTACCGGAGGCCGTGGCGGCACGGTCGATGCGCGTCCGGCCGCTCACGATGTTCCCGATCGAGTGCGTCGTGCGTGGGTACCTCGTCGGCAGCGGCTGGGCGGAGTACCAGGAGACCGGGAGCGTGTGCGGGGTCGCCCTGCCCACGGGGCTGTCGAACGGCGACCGGCTGCCCGAGCCGATCTACACCCCCGCGCACAAGGCCCCGCAGGGCGCCCACGACGAGAACATCACCTACGAGCGGACGGTCGAGCTCGTCGGGCCGGACGTCGCCGCCGCGCTCCGCGACATGTCCCTGCACGTGTACGAGTCCGCGGCCGCGATCGCCCTGCAGCGCGGGGTCGTCATCGCGGACACGAAGTTCGAGTTCGGCCACGACGCCGCCGGGCAGATCCGGATCGCGGACGAGGTCCTGACGAGCGACTCGAGCCGCTACTGGGACGCCGAGGCCCACGAGGGCGGCGACCGCACCGCGTCGTTCGACAAGCAGATCGTGCGGAACTGGCTCACCGAGCACTGGGACGGGCAGGGCACCCCGCCCGTGCTGCCCGACGAGATCGTCGAGCGGACCGCAGCGCGGTACCGGGAGCTCATCGAACGCCTCGGCGCCTGACCCGCCGCGTCGCAGCACGGTACCGGCCGGTCACGCTCCGAGCACCGGTCCGGGAGGCGCGACGTACGCTGGATCCGTGCCTCGCGTCCTGTGCTCCATCGCCCTGGCCGCAGGCCTCGTCACCGGCCTGGCCGGCTGCTCCGTCCACGACAGCACGGGTCGGGTGAGCGTCGACGTGAGCACCGACGCCGCGCAGGGACACCGCTACAACGTGCAGGTGCTCGACGCCGACGGGCAGCTCGTCGAGCACCAGTCGATGCTCCCCGGGCAGTCGTCCGACTTCGCCGGGGTGCCGCTCGGGCGCATCACGGTCCGCGCGTCGGGGCTCTGCACGCTGCGCACGACGCTGCACGTCGACGAGGTCGTCCACGTCCGGCTCGGCACCGGGGACTGCCACCGCTGATCTCCGTTCCGGCGTGTGCCGCCCGTCGACGGTCATCAGCGAGGCCATGATGTCCGAGGCGGACGAGACAGCCGACGGGGAGGACGACGACGTGGTCGACCGAGGGACATCAGCGCGACCGGTCGCGCTCGTGACGGGGGTCGGGCGCCGCGCGGGCATCGCGGCGGCGCTCGCGGAACGGCTGGCGGCGGACGGCTGGGACCTCGCCTTCAGCTGGTGGGGTCCGTACGACGAGCGCGTGTACGGCGCACCGGACCCCGAGGGGGTCGAAGCGGTGGTCGAGGCCTGCGCCGCTGCCGGTGCCCGAGTGGCGCGCCTCCCGGTCGACCTGGCGGAGGCGGACCAGGCGGCGGGACTCGTGCCCGCGGCGGCGGCGGCGCTCGACGCACCGGTGGCGGCGCTCGTGCTGTCGCACGCCGAGTCGGTCGACTCGTCGATCGCGACCACGACGGTCGAGGCCTTCGACCGGCACGTCGCGGTGAACGCCCGGGCCACGTTCCTGATGATCCAGGCGTACGCCGAGGCACTGCGGGGCCCGGCCGCCGGCGTCCCGCGGGAGCGGCGCCGGATCGTCGCGCTGACGAGCGACCACACCGCGTTCAACCTGGCGTACGGCATGAGCAAGGGCGCGCTCGACCGGATCGTCCTGGCCGCCGCCAAGGAGCTCGCCGACCTCGGTGTCGCGGCGAACCTCGTGAACCCCGGACCGAACGACACCGGGTGGATGACGCCCGAGGTCGTCGAGATGGTGCTCGGGCGGACCCCCGGCGGTCGACTCGGCACCCCCGCGGACACGGCGGCGCTCGTCGGGTTCCTCTGCTCGCCCGAGGGCGGCTGGGTGAACGGGCAGCTGCTGAAGTCCGACGGCGGGTTCTCGCTCGAGGTCTGAGCCGGGGCAGGATGGAGCGATGACCGAGCCCGCACCCGAGTGGACCGTCGTCCGCGAGGGCGACCTCACCCTCACCGACCACGAGGCCATCGCGGCGATGCTCGCGCAGGCGTTCCCGGACTGGGACCACTGGTACGTCGGCGGGCGGAGCTGGAGCGGGATGCAGCCCGAACGGCGGGTGATCGCGACCGTGGACGACGTCGTCGTCGCGCACGTCGGGATCCGGCGGATGTTCGTGACCGTCGGCGGACGCGACCAGCTCGTCGGGGCGGTCGGGCTCGTCGGGGTGACCCCGCGCCTCCAGGGCCGGGGGCTCGGTGGCGAGCTCCTGGCGCGGACCGCGGCGGTGCTCGACGAGCTCGCGGTCCCCTTCGGCCTGCTCGGGACGGGTGAGGACCGCGTGCCGTTCTACGGCTCGGCCGGCTGGCGACTGCTCTCCGACACCGCGGGCTGGTACTCGGCCTTCACCGCCGACGGGGCGGGCCTCACCGTCGTCGACGACGAGGGGTGGCTCGTGCTGCCCGTCCGCGCGACGCTCGAGGACTGGCCGGGCGGCGAACTGCACTGGGACGCGCAGCTGGTCTGAGCCGGATGCCGGTGCGCCGCGACGGCACCCGGTGCGGAGCACAGCGGGGCTGAGCCGAATCTCACCGAGGCGGAGCGTGCCGGACGGTCGCCGTGGACCGACAATGGAACCTCCACCGCCGCGGCTCCCGCGCGAGCCGCGGCCCCGCACGCCAGGAGGCACCCCACGCCCACGCCCGCCGTCTTCTGGAGCACCTGGCACCTCGACCCGCTCGCGGCCGTGATGCTCGTCGTCGCTGCGGTGGCGTACGGGCGGTGGCTCGTCATCGCACGTCGCCGCGGACACCAGTGGTCGGCAGCGCGGGTGCTCGGCTTCGTCGCGGCCCTCGTGCTGTTCGCGGTCCTGCAGTTCGGGATCACCGGCGTGTACGACCGGGAACTCCGCTGGGCGTTCGTCCTCCGGCTCGCGCTGCTGCTCATCGCCGTGCCGACCTTCGCCGCGCTCGGCGGCCCGCTCACGCTCGTCCGACTGGCGGGCTCCGAGCAGAGCGTCCGCGTCGTCGACGGTCTGCTGCACTCGCGGGCGGTCCGGCTGCTCGGCAACGCGATCGTGTCGCCGCTCGTCGCGCTCGCGGTGTTCGCGGTGCTCCTCACCCCGCTCGCGGCGACGATCCGCACGTCGGGCGTGTGGGAGGTCGTCATCACCGTGTTCGTCCCGATGCTCGGGTTCGCGCTCGTCGCGCCGATCTCGGAGCCGGGCGTGCTGCGCTCCACGACGTTCCTCACGGCGGAGTTCCTGCTCGCGTTCGTGGAGCTCCTGCTCGACGCCGTGCCCGGGGTCGTCATGCGGATCACGAACCACGTCATGGACCACGCGGGCGTCGGGCTCGTCGGGCCGTCGTGGGCGCCGTCCGCCCTGCAGGACCAGCACCTGGCAGCGGACCTGCTCTGGTTCATCGCCGAGGTCGGGGACATCCCGATCCTCATCGCGCTGTTCATCCGGTGGCAGCGGACCGACCGCCGCGAGGCCCGCAGCATCGACGAGCTGTCCGACGAGGAGGTCGAGGCCATGACGCGGGAACACCTCGACCGGTTCCGCCGCCAGGCCTGACCCGCCGTCCCCCCTCCGGGGCCCCCGCTTCCGCCTGTTCCCGACACTCCCGCGGTCGGACGACGGCGGCCCGTCGCCACATTCCCCGGCATCCACCCGTACGCACCCTCTTCCCCTGGTTCTCGACATCGCCGCGGTCGAACGACGGCGGCCCCGTCGCCACATGCAGGTGCACGGGACGGCGGGGCCGGGAGGCCGGGCGCGGCTACTCGAGGATGGTCGGCGTCGCGTCCGTGGTCGGGCCGACGGTGGCCGGGACAGCGGTCGCACCGGCCTGCGCCGAGGCACCCGCACCCGCCGCCGGACGACCGGCCCCGCCCCACGCCGCGGCCTTCGGCTTCGCGAAGAACAGCGCGGCGACGATCGCCACGATCAGCACGGCCGCGGGGAGCACGAGCGCCTGCCCCATCGCGGTGCTGAACGGCAGCTTGAGGAACGACGGGAGCACCCCGATCGCGGAGGAGGCGCTGCCGGAGTTCCCCGCGCCTCCCGAGTGGGGGAACTCGGCGGAGATCCGCGACTCCATGAGCGCGGCGATGCCGGCGGAACCGAGCACGGCGCCGATCTGCCGCGTCGTGTTGTACACACCCGAGCCGGCGCCGGCGAGGCGCGGCGGCAGGTTCCGAGTCGCGGTGACGGACAGCGGCCCCCACATGCAGGCGTTGCCGAGGCCGAGCAGCAGCGCGGGGAGCAGGATCCAACCCCAGGCCGCGTTGCCGGCGATGAGGGAGCCGATCCAGAACAGCCCGGCCGAGGTGCAGGCGAGCCCGAACGCCCCGATCCACTTCGGGTTGACGCGGTGCATGTTGCGTCCGACGAACGGCGCGAGCCCCGCGGAGAGCACGGCCATGGGCGTGAGGAGGAGCGCGGCCTGCGTCGGCGAGAACGCCGTGACGTCCTGCGCCCAGAGCGTCACCGGCAGCGCGAAGGACGAGATCGAGACGCCGACGGCCGTGATGGCCAGGTTGGCGAGCGAGAAGTTGCGGTCCGCGAACAGGCCGAGCGGGAGGAGCGGCTCACCCTTCTGCACGCCCTGCCACACCACGAACGCGGCGAGCACGACGATGCCGGCGATGATGAGCGACCAGACGGAGATCGGGCCCGTGATGGTGCCCCAGTCGTAGGTCCCGCCCTCCTGGATGCCGAAGACGAGCAGGAACAGCCCGGCGGCGCTGAGCACGATGCCGAGGACGTCGAACGAGTGCGCGTGCGTGTCGAACGTCGGGACGAGCCGCTGCGCGAGCACGAAGGCGACGACGCCGACGGGCACGTTCACGAAGAAGATCCACTGCCAGCCGAGGCCGTCGACGAGCAGGCCGCCCGCGATCGGTCCGACGAGGGTCGCGACGCCGGCCGTGGCACCCCAGAGGCCCATGGCGGCACCACGGCGCTCGGGCGGGAACATCCGCGTGATGGTCGCCATGGTCTGCGGGGTCATCATCGCGGCACCGAGGCCCTGCACGACGCGGGCGACGATGAGCATGCCGATCGAGCCGGACAGCCCGCACCAGAGGCTGGACAGGGTGAAGACGACGAGCCCGATCTGGTACATCGTCTTCGGGCCGAAGCGGTCACCGAGGCGACCGGTGATGAGGAGCGGCACGGCGTACGCGAGCAGGTAGGCGCTCGTCACCCAGATGACGGAGTCGATGTCGGCGTCGAGCTTCCGCTCGATGGTGGGGGTCGCGACGGACACGATGGTCGAGTCGACGAGGATCATGAAGAAGCCGATGACGAGGGCCCAGAGGGCCGGCCAGGGCTTGCGTTCGGTGGTCATGCGTTCGGTTCTGCTTCCTTGTGGTGGTCAGTCGCGTGGTACGCGAGGGCGTCGGGGTGGTCGTCCGCGCCCTCCCAGTCGAGGTCGCCCGTGGTGAGGCGGTCGACGACCTGCTCGACCGCCGCGAGTTCGGCGGCGAGCACGGCGCGCTGGTACGCGAGGTCGAGCCAGTAGCGCTCGGGGAGGTGCTTCGAGGTGACGCTCTCGTACGCCTCGTCGAGGAAGGCCGTCCGTTCCCGGAGCGCGGCGATCCGCGTGCCGAGGGTGTCGAGGACCTCGACGCGGGGCAGGTTGTGCGCCTCGGCGATGGCGAGCGGGAACTCGGGGTACTCCTCGGCCGGGGTCGCGAGCATCGTCAGGAGCTGCTCGCGGAGCACCGCCCGCCCCTGCTCCGTGATGGCGTAGGTGGTGCGCTCGGGCCGGTTGCCCTCGCGGTCCGTGCCCTGCTCGACCAGGTATCCGAGCTGCGTCAGCCGCCCGACCTGGTGGTAGAGGGTGCCCGGTCGCACCTTGACGTTCCGGTCCTCCTTCCGGAGCACCATCGTCTGGAACATCTCGTACGGGTGCATGGGGCGCTCGGCGAGCAGCGCGAGCGCGGCGAACGCGAGCGGTGTCATGTCCGGCATGGAGGGCCTCCCGTCCTGGTTGTCCGACGCCGACTATTCGACGTGGAATATACGCCTTGGAACAACCGGACGCAAGGGTAGACTCGGCTGGTCCCTTCCCCCCGACCCCTGTTGGAGTTGACAAGGTGCCCACGATCGTCGTCGAGGTCATGCCGAAGGCAGAGATCCTCGACCCCCAGGGGAAGGCCGTGGGCGGCGCCCTGGCCCGCCTCGGCAAGTCCGACCTCACGAACGTCCGCATCGGCAAGCGGTTCGAGGTGTCCGTCGACGGGCCTGTCGACGACGCCAAGCTCGACGAGGTCCGCGGGATCGCGGCCGATGTCTTCTCGAACGCCGTGATCGAGGACGTCGTCTCCGTCCACGTCGAGGGCGAGTGACCCCGGTGCGCATCGGCGTCATCACGTTCCCCGGATCGCTGGACGACCGCGACGCCCAGCGCGCCGTCCGCCTGGCCGGTGCCGAGCCGGTCGCGCTCTGGCACGGCGACCACGACCTCCAGGGCGTCGACGGCATCGTGCTGCCCGGCGGGTTCTCGTACGGGGACTACCTGCGCGCCGGTGCGATCGCCGCGAAGGCGCCGATCATGGCCGAGGTCATCGACGCCGCCGACAAGGGCATGCCGGTGCTCGGCATCTGCAACGGGTTCCAGATGCTCGCGGAGGCCCGGCTCGTCCCCGGCGCGCACACCCGGAACGCACACCAGCAGTTCATCCGGCGCGACCAGAAGCTGCGCGTCGAGAACGCCGAGACCGCGTGGACGAGCGGGTTCGCGCCCGAGCAGGAGATCACCATCCCGCTCAAGAACGCCGACGGCCGGTTCGTCGCCGACAGCGAGACGATCAAGCGCATCCAGGGCGAGGGGCAGGTCGTCTTCCGGTACGTCGGGGTCAACCCGAACGGCTCCATCGACGACATCGCCGGCGTCTCGAACGAGCGCGGGAACGTCGTCGGGCTCATGCCCCACCCCGAGCACGCCACCGAGCCCGGGTTCGGGCCGGGCACCCCCGCCGCGATGTCCTCGGGCACCGACGGCCTCACCTTCTTCACCTCGGTCATCGAGTCGACGCTCGTCCGGTGACGAGCACCCCCGCTCGTCACACGGCGAGCACCGACGTGACCACCCGGCGCCGAACCGTCGACGCCCGCGACCAGGAGCCCACGCAGCCGTGACCGACGCCCAGCAGCCCGACGCCCACGCGCAGTTCGCGCCCGAGCCCGCCACGACCGCGCCGGGCGCCCCGGTCGCCGACGCGCCGACGATCCCCGGGCCCGCTCCCGCTGGCGCCGCGGGCGGCCCGTCCGCGGGCGGCCGAGGGGTCCCGGCTCCCGACACCGTGCAGGACGCCGCCGCGACGCCCGACAAGGAGCAGCCGTACGAGGCCCTCGGGCTCACGGCCGACGAGTACGCCCGGATCCGCGAGATCCTCGGCCGCCGCCCCACCTCGGGCGAGCTCGCCATGTACTCGGTGATGTGGAGCGAGCACTGCTCGTACAAGTCGTCGAAGAACTACCTGCGGCAGTTCGGCCGGAAGGTCACGCCGGAGATGACCAAGCGGCTCATGGTCGGCATGGGCGAGAACGCCGGCGTCGTCGACGTCGGCAACGGCTACGCCGTCACGTTCAAGGTCGAGTCCCACAACCACCCGTCCTACGTCGAGCCGTACCAGGGCGCGGCCACGGGCGTCGGCGGCATCGTCCGCGACATCATCTCGATGGGGGCCCGCCCGGTGGCGGTCATGGACCAGCTCCGGTTCGGCGCCATCGACGCCGAGGACACCGCGCGCGTCGTGCACGGCGTCGTCGGGGGCATCTCGTTCTACGGCAACTGCCTGGGCCTGCCGAACATCGGCGGCGAGACCTACTTCGACCCGATCTACCAGGGGAACCCCCTGGTGAACGCGCTCGCGATCGGGGTCCTCAAGCACGAGGACCTGCACCTGGCGAACGCGTCGGGCACCGGCAACAAGATCGTCCTGTTCGGCGCCCGAACAGGAGGCGACGGCATCGGTGGCGCGTCGATCCTCGCCTCCGACACGTTCACCGAGGGCGGCCCGACCAAGCGGCCCGCGGTCCAGGTCGGCGACCCGTTCGCCGAGAAGGTCCTGATCGAGTGCTGCCTCGAGCTGTTCCGCGCTGACCTCGTCGAGGGCATCCAGGACCTCGGCGCGGCCGGCATCTCGTGCGCGACCTCCGAGCTCGCCTCGAACGGCGACGGCGGCATGCACATCTCGCTCGACGACGTGCTGCTCCGCGACCCCACGCTCACGGCCGAGGAGATCCTCATGTCGGAGAGCCAGGAGCGCATGATGGCCGTCGTCCGGCCGGACAAGCTCGACGCGTTCCTCGCGGTCACCGCCAAGTGGGACGTCGAGACGAGCGTCCTCGGCGAGGTCACCAGCACCGGCCGCCTGGTCATCGACTGGCAGGGGCAGGAGATCGTCAACGTCGACCCCCGCACCGTGGCGGTGGACGGCCCCGTGTACGACCGGCCCGTCGCCTACCCGACCTGGATCGACGCGGTGCAAGAGGACAGCGCGGCCTCGCTCGACCGTCCGTTCGAGGGCGAGGACCTCCGCACCCAGTTCCTGCAGGTGCTCGGTTCGCCGAACATGGCGGACAAGCGCTGGGTGACGAACCAGTACGACACGTACGTCCTCGGGAACACGGCACTGTCGTTCCCCGACGACGGCGGCATGATCCGCGTCGACGAGGAGACCGGCCTCGGCGTGGCGATCGCCACGGACGCCAACGGCCGCTACTGCTACCTCGACCCCAAGGAGGGCGCCCGTCTCGCCCTCGCCGAGGCCTACCGCAACGTCGCGACGACGGGTGCGGTGCCCGCCGCGGTGACCGACTGCCTGAACTTCGGCTCCCCGGAGAACCCCGAGGTGATGTGGCAGTTCTCGCAGGCGGTCGAGGGCCTCGCCGACGGCTGCATGGAGCTCGGGATCCCCGTCACGGGCGGCAACGTGTCGTTCTACAACCAGACCGGCACGACGCCGATCCACCCGACCCCCGTGGTCGGTGTCCTCGGGATCATCGACGACGTCGCCAAGCGGGTGCCGTCGGGCTGGCAGGACGACGGCCACAACGTCTACCTGCTCGGTCGGACCTCGCTCGAGCTCGACGGCTCGGCCTGGGCCGGCAGCGTGCACGGGCACCTCGGCGGGCGTCCGCCGGCGGTCGACCTCGACCAGGAGAAGGCCCTCGCGGACCTCCTGCACGCCGCGGCCGACGAGCAGCTGCTGACGAGCGCGCACGACCTCGCCGACGGCGGGCTCGCGCAGTCGCTCGCCGAGTCCGTGCTGCGGTTCGGCATCGGCGCGCGGGTCGTGCTCGACGAGCTCGAGGACCGCGACGGCATCGACCTCGCCACCGCACTGTTCTCGGAGTCGACCGGCCGCGTGCTCGTCACCGTCCGGCGCGAGGACGACGTCCGGTTCCAGGGACTCTGCGACGGCCGCGGGTACCCGGTGCTCCGCATCGGCGTGACCGACGCCGAGTCGCGGGCGCTCGAGCTCCAGGGCGCCTTCACCGTGCCGCTCGCCGAGCTCCGTCGCACCCACGGCAGCACCCTGCCCGAGCGGTTCGGTGCCGTGGTCGAGGAGACCGTCACCGAGGGGACGCTCGGCTGACGATGACGGTCGTCACCCTGCCGACCGCGGAGATGCTCGACCTGTTCGGGCCCGCGCCCGACGGCGTCACGCTCGAGGTGTGGGACATCGAGTCGCCCCACCCCCGGCCGTCCTCCGTCAGCGGCGTGCTCATCCCGGCGTACTTCCGCGGCGGTCACCGCTGGCAGTACGTGCACGACCTGCCCGGGCTCGAGCTCCTGCAGCTCCCGAGCGCGGGGTACGAGTGGGCGCTCCCCCACGTGCCCGGACACGCCACGCTCGCGAACGGCCGCGGGATCCACGACGACGAGACCGCCGAACTCGCCGTCGGCCTGGCGTTGACCTCGCTCCGGAACCTCGACGTGCACACGCTCGAGCGCACCCGGCAGGAGTGGACCGTTCGGCTCGGGCGCTCGCTCGCGGAACGGCGGGTGCTCGTGGTCGGGTACGGCTCCATCGGCCGCGAGATCGCCGCGCGGTTCGAGGCGTTCAAGTCCCACGTCACCGTCGTGGCCCGCGCCGCTCGCGAGCAGGACGGCCGGCAGGTGCACGCGTTCACCGAGCTCCCGACGCTCGTGGCGACGGCCGACGTGGTCGTGCTCATCACCCCGCTCACCGACACGACGGCCGGGCTGATGTCCGCCGAACTGCTCGCCGCCATGCCCGACGGCGCCCTGCTCGTCAACGTCGCCCGCGGTGGGGTCGTCGACACCGAGGCGCTCGTGGCCGAGTTGTCGTCCGGGCGCCTGTCCGCGGCGCTCGACGTCACCGACCCGGAGCCACTGCCCGCGGGGCACCCGCTCTGGACGACGCCGAACACCGTGTTGACGCCGCACGTCGGAGGGAACACGGGTTTGAGCGTGCCGCGGACGGTGGACCTCATGCGGCGGCAGGTGGCGGCCCTGGCGGCCGGGCGGCCGCTCGCGAACGTGGTCCAGCCCGAGGGGGCGGGCTCCCCCACGGTCTGACCCCGCCCACCGATCCCGTTCCGCCTGTCTTCGACGGTCCGGGCGTGGCCTGTGGACACGGCGCCCACGGACACGGCGCCCCGGGCTGCCCGACCCTCGGCTCAGGCGATGGGCACGATGCAGGTCGGGGTCCCAACGGGGACGACCGCGACGGGGACACCCGGGATGCCGTCCTGGTCGAGCGGCAGGACCGCGACGCCGTCGGACCGCTCGTTCGCGACGAGGAGGAACCCGCCGACGCGGGCGAAGTGCCGCGGCCACGATCCGCCGCACGGGACCTCCGCCAGGCGTCGCAGCCCCTGTGCGGCATCGAGCACGCAGATGGTGTCGCGCCCGCGAGCCGCCACGTACACGCGACCGGCGTCGTCGACCTCGATGTGGGACAGCAGCGTCTCGCCGACGGGCCCGTCGAACGCGGGTGCACTCTCGATGTCGTGCAGGACGCCGTCGGCATCGGCCTGGAGGCGGTGCACCCGTCCGTCGAGCTCCCCGCTGACGAGCAGGTGGTCGCCCCACCACGCCATGTGCCGGGGCCCCGTCCCGGCGGGCAGGGCGTGTTGACGGACGTGGTCGATGACGGGGGCGCCGTCATCGTCGACACCGATGCGGTACTCGTGGATCGCGTCCCCGCCGAGGTCCGAGACCAGGACGGTGCCGTTGCGGCCCGCGACGACCTGGTGCGCGTGCGGCTGCTCCTGCCGAGTCACGACCGGCCCCGAGCCGTGCGGGAGGTCGGTGCCGGTCGTCGAGAGGACCGGGGCTCCCGCCCGGGTCTCCGCGCCGTGCTCGTACGCGACCGTCCCGTCGTGGAGGACCGACTCGGCGTGCACGTCCGCTGGTTCGAGTGCGACCGCACCGACGCTGCCCGAGGAGTAGTTCGCGAGCAGCAGGACCCCGGACGGATCGACGTGCGCGTGGCAGGGGTCTGCACCGTGGCTCGGGGCATCCCAACGGTGCTCGAGGGTGGCGTCGTGACGGCGGAACGCATGCACGCTGCCCTCCGCCGCTTCGGACACGGCGAACACGCTGTCGCCGGACTGCACGAGGAACGAGGGGTTGTCGACGACGGCGATGGTCCGCGCCGCCAGGTCACCCGCGGTGTCCGCCTCGACCAGGGAGATCCCCGTCGCGTTCCCACCCCGGGATGCCGTGTACCCGCCGACGAGGAACCGCAGCGCGGCGAGTCCCTGCCCCGCCCCGTCCGCGGTGTCCGTCACTCGTCGCCCACCGCGATGCGCTCGTGGTGGTGGATCACCTCGGCGATGATGAAGTTGAGGAACTTCTCGGCGAAGGCGGGGTCGAGGTGCGACTCCGCCGCGAGCGACCGCAGCCGCGCGACCTGGACCTGCTCGCGCTCCGGGTCCGCTGGCGGCATACCGGCCGCGGCCTTCAGGTACCCCACCCGCTGCGTGTACTTGAACCGCTCCGCGAGCATGTGCACGACGGCCGCGTCGATGTTGTCGATGCTCTGCCGGATCGCCGCGAGCTCGTCGACCGCGGAGCGCTCGTACGGCGAGGCCGAGCGGGTTCCTCGGGTGTCGGTGGTGGTCCCGGAGGGCTGATCGGCGGCGGTCATGCGACGAGCCTAACGGCGGCCACCACCACGGGTCGCTGTGTGACAGCGGCTGTGGAGAGCACTCACATGTGGATCACGCCTGCGAGCTCGACGAGGGACGGCACGGCGAACTCCGCGCGTTCGAACACCGCCGGCCAGGGCGCCCCGGTGCGGTCGACGAACGCCGTCCGGAGCCCGGCCCGCCGAGCACCGTGCAGGTCCCAGGGGTGCACCGCGGCGAGCACGGCGTCGCCCGGTTCGACCCCGAGCGACGCGAGCCCCCGCCGGTAGGCGTCCGGGTGGGGCTTCATGACGCCCGTGTCCTCGACGCCGATGTGCCGCTCGACCAGGTCCGCGACCCCGGCTCGCTCGACCAGTGCCCGTGCGTTGGCTCCCGCCCCGTTCGACAGCGTCACGATCCGGTGCCCGGCTGCGGCGAGCGCGGTGATCCCCGCTGCGACGTCGTCGTGCGGCGGGAGCTCGGCGAACGCTCCGAGGATCGCGTCAGCCGCATCCGCCGGCTCGTCGAGCAGACCCTCGACGTGTGCCAGGAGCCCGAGCAGCACGGGGCGTCCGACCTCGGCGAACGAACGGGACTCGCCCACCATCGTCAGGGCGAAGCCGTCGCGCAGGGTGGCGGCGAACCAGGTCTGCGCGAGGGCACCGGCAGCCCGCTCGGCCTCGAAGGCCGGGGTGAGCGCCGACAGGTCGGAGAGGGTCTCGTTGACGTCGAGCACGATGACGGGTCGGTCCATGTCGGTGACGCTACGCGCCAGGACGGGCGCGCCGGGGCCTCCCGGCTGACCCTGGGGACGACGGCGGTGCGGTCGGCGCTGTGGAGGGGAGGATGCCGGACACGGCCCTCCTGCCCGCCTAGGCTCGGCAGCGCCCGGCGTCGGCCGGGACCGGCGCGGGCCGGGAGGCACGGGAACGGAGTCGAGGATGGCAACGATCGTCAGCGCCACGTGGATCGCGATCGAGGGACACGAGGGGACGGTCGCCGAGTCCCTGCAGAGCCTCGTGGAGGCCACGCACGCGGAGCCGGGCAACCTCGTGTACGAGGTCTACGTCGACGACGCCGAGCCGCGCGTGTTCCGGATCTTCGAGAAGTACGTCGACGACGACGCGTTCCAGGCACACATCGACTCGCCCCACTTCTCGGAGTACGGCACGCTGGGAGCGATCCCCCATCTGGAGGGCCGGGAGCGGCGGACGTTCCGCGCACTCTGATCGGGGGTTCCCCCACACACCCCGCTGACACCACTGCCGTCCACACCACTCCCGGGCGTGGTCCGGGCAGCTCCCCGCTCCTGGGACAATGGTTCCCATGTCGATCGTGCTCGGGATCTCGTGTGTGTTCGCCGTCCTCGCCGGACTGGTGCACGTCTACATCTTCTTCCTCGAATCCGTCGCCTGGACGAGCCCGCGCACGCGTCAGGTGTTCGGCATCGCGGACGAGGCCGAGGCGCGATCAACCCGGACACTGGCGTTCAACCAGGGCTTCTACAACCTCTTCCTGGCGATCGGGGCGGTGCTCGGGGTCGTCCTCGTCGTCACGGGCAGCAGCGCGACCGGGTGGGCTCTCGTCGTCTTCGCGTGCGCGTGCATGGTCGGCGCATCGGTGATCCTCGGAGCCACCGGTCGCCGCTACCGCAACTCCGCGCTGGTGCAGGGGTCGTTCCCGCTGATCGCGCTCGTGTTCGCGTTCATCGGGTCGTTCTTCGCGTCCTGAGCCGCGCCTCCCGGCCGCACCGCGTGGCGGGCCCCGCTCACTCCCGGGTCGCCTCGATCACCACGTTGTCGACGGAGCGGCGGCCGTCCGGTCGCTGGAGGCACGTGATCACGACGAGTCGGCCCGGCACGTCCCTCCAGACCGACGACGTCGACGCGAGCCGACCCTTCGGCACGACGCGCGCCGTGCTGACGCGGTACTCGACACCGCCGACGCTGATGACCGTTCCGGGGGCCACCGAAGCGCGCCGCCGAGCGACGTCGATCAAGAAGTTCCCCGGCGCGAGGCCGCCGTTGCGGAGGGAGTGCATGACCACGAAGACCGTGCCGCGGTCCCCCTCGGCGAGAGACGCCCCGAGACCGTCCACGACGTAGGCGGACGTGAACCCGGGCGGGGTGATGACCCCGCCGGCGGCGGCGAGCCGTGCGAGGGGCACGTCGAGATCGAGGGACCTGACGATGAACCGGGAGCCGGCCCGTTCCTCCTGCCCGGCCACGGTTCCGGCCCCGGTCATGGCTCCGGCCCCGGTCGCGGGCCGGGTCGCGATCGGACCCTCCGGGTCGAGCTGCACGGCGTTGCCGCGCATGTCCACCACCGTTCCGGCCGCTGAGGGTCCGGCGTCCAGGAAGTACCCGCCCACGCCACCGGCGATCATGAGCACGGCGAGGGCGCCGGCCGCGAGGAGCACCCGCGGCCGGCGCCGGCCCGTCCGACGTCTCCGTCGCGCGGGATCCGCCTGCGGATCGGTCACCGCTGGCGACGCCGGAGGACCGTGAACAGCACCACACCGGCGAGCGCCGTGCCTCCGGCACCGAGGAGCACCGTCCACCAGCGCGCGCCCGCCCCGGGCTCGGCGACCGTGCCCCCGGTGTGCACCGCCGGGCCGGTCACCGGTTCGTCCGGCGCGGCCTCCGCGCCGGGCTCGGGCTCGGGAGGCGCGACCGCCGTGGTCGTCGTGCATCCTGCGTCGGTCACGCATGCACCGCCCGGAGCACTCGGGGTGACGACGTTCACGAGCGAACGGTCGCCGGTGTCGGGATCGTCGACGGTCACCGAGTACGAGACCGTCGTCGTCTCGCCCACCCCGAGCGCCCCGGACCAGGCGAGGGTGGCGTCCGACACCGTCGCGCCGTGGTCCGCGTCCCGGTCGTAGGTCGCGTCGTCGAGGACCGCCGACAAGTCGTCCTCGAAGGACGCCGGGTCCTCGTCCGTGAACGCGACGGCCCCGGTGTTCTCCACCGTGACGGTGTAGGTGACGACGTCCCCTGGATCCGCGTGGTCGGTGTCGGCCGTCTTCTGCATGGAGTACGAGCGGACCGGGACCCGCACGACGCACGTCGGGTCCTGCAGGTCGGAGCGGCAGTTGCTGTGGGGCGCGACGACGGTGTTGGTCAGGACGTCGTCGGCATCACTCGCGGCACGGTCACCGACGGTGACGGAGTAGGTGAACGCCTCGGAGGCGCCGGCGGCGAGCGGGCCGCTCCACGTCAACTCCGGCTCGCGGTAGGTGACGTCGTCCGGGAGGGTGTCGACGGTCGCGTCGTCGAGCACCCCCGACAGGTCGTCGACGAACGTCGCCGGGTGTGCCGCGGTGTAGTCCGCGGTACCGGTGTTCCGCATCGTCACGGTGTAGGTGACCGTCCCTCCCGGCGTGACGACGTCGACGTCGGCGGTCTTGCTCACCGCCAGGGAGCGCACCTTCGTGGTCGTGGCGCACCCTGCCGTCCCACAGGACCCCCCTGCGGCCGTCGGTCGGACGGAGTTCACGAGCTCGTGATCGCCCGTGTCCGGGTCGTGGACGGCCACCGAGTAGGTGATGGTCTTCGTCCGCCCCACGGCCAGGGCCCCCGACCAGGAGAGGGTGTTCCCGGACATCGTCGCGCCGTCCGGAGTGTCGCCCTGGTGGTCGGCGTCGTCGAACACGCCGGAGAGGTCGTCGGTGAACGAGGCCGGGTTCCCGGCCGTGTAGTCGACCTTGCCGGTGTTCGACACCCGAACGGTGTAGGTCACGACGTCGCCCGGGTCCGCGGCGGACACAGACGCTCGTTTCTCGACGGTGTAGGCGGCGGCGCGGGAGTGGGCCGTGCAGTCCGGGTCCGGGTGTGTGGTCGTGCAGTTCGCGCCCGGAGCAGTGCCGACGACGGTGTTGTCGAGCCGGCCGTCACCGCCACCACCCGGATCACCGACGAGGACGGAGTACGTCACGGTGACCTTCGCCCCCACCGCCAACGGCCCCGACCACCGCAGCCCGGGCTCGTCGTACGCCACGGCACCGCCGGACGCCGTCGCGTCCCGGCCGTACGCGGCGTCGTCGAGGACCTGGGCGAGGTCGTCCTCGAACGACGCCGGATGCGCGTCCGTGTACGGGGCCGCGCCCGTGTTCTCGACCGTGATGGTGTAGCGGACGGTCGATCCCGCGACGACGTCGGAACGGTCCGCCGTCTTCGTCAGGACGTACGACCGGACCGGCGTCGTCGTGGCGCACCCGGCCGCTCCGCAGGTCCCGCCCGGGGACGACGGGGCGACCACGTTGCGGAGTCGGTGATCACCCTGGTCGGGATCGTCCACCGTGACCGAGTACGTGATCGTGCGGGTCGCACCGGCCGCGAGCGCGCCCGACCAGGAGAGCGTCTTCCCGGTGACGACCGCACCACCGGACGCGTCGTCGCGGTATCTGGCGTCGTCGAGGACACCCGTCAGGTCGTCCGTGAACGACGCGGGGTCCTCCGACGTGTAGTCGACGTTCCCCGTGTTGGCCACCGTGATCGTGTACGACACGCGGTCCCCCGGCTGTGCGACCGTCGCTGAGGCGGACTTGGTCACCGTGTAGCTCCGGGCGCTGTTGGTGACCGTGCACGTGATGTCGTCACCGGCCGCCGGGGTCACGCGTTGGACGGTGCCGCCGCCCGACGGCAACCGCGTCGGGCTCTCGGGATTCGCGTTGGTGCAGGTCCACTGCTGCGCGTACCCGGACAGGTCGGTGCCCGTGCCCGTGGTGGCGGTCTCGGAGAGCGTGAACGCGCCTCCACGGCTGTCCGGGAGGACCGTGGTCGACCCCGTCGTCGAGGTGTCGGCACCCCCGGTCGTCGCGGATGCCAGGACGGTCCCCTGCGGTGACGTGATCGCCGTGTCGAACGAGTCGGACGGACTCGAGCGCCCGTCGACCGCCTTCCGCAGGGTCAACCTCGACGTGACGAACGCGAACGCGACAGCCTCCGCGCCGCTGCGGTTGGTCTCGCTCAGGACGGCCTCGATCGACGTCGGTTCGTTCGCCTGGAGCACGAGCGCACCGAACGGTCCTCTGCCCCCCTCGCACCGGACCGCGGTCGATCCGATCCCGGTCACGCCCCCGCTGCATGCGGGTCGCGCCGGATCCGGGACGTCGAGGCGACCGAGCGGAACGTCCGACGCGAAGTCGATCCGTTCGTGGGTCTCCGAGGTCTCCGCATCGGCGGCGACCATGCCCCATCCTGTGACCGGCGTCCCCGACGCGTCCTCGACGTGCATGTCGCTCAATGCGAAGCGCGCCCCGACGTTCCGCGCGTCGTCGAACCCGAGTGCCGGTCGACCTGGGATGCCCCGGTAGATCTGCGTCCCGATGTACGCCTGTTTGTACGTCGGTGTGCTCGCAGCACGCGTGGTGCCGGCACGGTACCCGCTCGGCGTCGCGGTCCTGATGGTGTATCGCAGGACGTAACCGCCGGGGAGCCGGGCGCTCATCGTCTGGCCGGTCGCGGAGCGCGCCTGACCCTCGTCGTACGAGGACATGTCCAACCAGCACAGATTGGACGCTTCAGTCCCTCCACTGCCGTACCCGCAGCCCGTGGGCGAATCCGAGACGGTGCGGGCTTCGGCGACGGGCGCGAGGACGCCGGTGGCGAGGGCGGTGCTCGCGGTGAGGACGGCGGCTGCGAGAGCCGCGATCCGCCTCCGGATGGGTGCGCCGCCGGGGCGGTTCCTGTGGTGTTGCGTGTGCATCGGGGCAGCGTGGGCCTTCCACCACCGCGGACCGCGGCGACCGCGGTCGGGTGGACGTCATGAACGGGAGGCGTTCACTCTGACGTCCACGGGCGGCGGCGATCGGCCATCCCTCGCGGCACACGGGGGTCGTGGCCGGTCACGTCACCCGTCGCATGACCTGGGGGCGACGCGGGATCCTCGAGCACCTCGTCCCACACCGGGCCGCGACCGCGGGCTCGGGCTCGGGCTCGGGCCCGGGCACGGGCACGGGCACGACCCGGGCCCTGGTTACGGCTCGGGCGCTGGTTACGGCTCGGGCGCTGAGCAGCCCGGTGCTCAGGCGTCGGCGGCGAGCTGTGCGGCGGCCTGCCCCCACCACTCCTCGACGGCGCGGATGCTCTGCTCCTCGGAGATGTCCGGGCGGCGGCTGAGCAGTGCCCAGCGGTGTCCGAACGGGTCGATGATCGACGCGAAGCGATCGCCGGACACGAAGTCACTCGGGGCCTCGCGCCCGTCGGCGCCTGCTGCGACCGCCCTGGCGTAGACGGTGTCGACGTCCGCCACGTAGAGGACGGTCGAGCTGCTGACGCCGTCGCCGCCCTTCTGCGGCGGGGTCAGTCCCATCGCCGGCATCGGGTCGGACAGCTGCAGTCGCCCGGTCCCGAAGTCGAGCTCCGCCTGCCCCACGAACGGTTCGCCGCCCTGGGTGGCGGGAGCGTCGAGGCGGTAGACGACCTCGGCGCCGAAGACATCGACGTAGAACGCGATCGCCTCGGCCGCGGGGTGCACGACGAGGAACGGGGTCAGGCTGGTGTAGCCGGCGGGGCGGAAGGCGCTGTCATCGGTCATGTCGCTCATCCAACTCCCGGCCGCGGAGCACTGCTCGGACGGCGTCGTGTCCACAGACGACCGAACTCGTGTCGTCCGACAGTGGTTCCGTCGTCACATGCGCACGCAGTATCTGCGGACGTATGAAGCGACGTTCCCGTTGTCGGACGACGCGCGCAGTGTCGGGAACAGGCGGTCTCCGAAGGAGGGCGGGGGCGAGGCCGAGGGCCCGGGGCGGGGGCGAGGGCCTAGGGCGGGTCAGCAGAGCTTCGCCGCGAACTGGT
>NZ_QKTU01000024.1 GCF_003234565.1 Curtobacterium sp. MCBD17_013
GTCATCCCCGCCCCCGCCGCCACCGTCGCCACCGTCGTCACCACTGCCGTCACCCCCGTCGTCCGCCCCACTCGCGTCGACCCGCTCACCAAACATGCCGGGCTCGGGCAGGAAGGCGCTCATGATCGTCGACCCGATGACGTAGCCCGCGACGGAGCCGAGGAGCGAGGCACCGAGCATGCTCCCGAAACCGGACCCGGACCTCCCGTACCCGCCGAACCCGCCGAATCCGCCGCCGAACGCGCTCGCACCGCCGTACGCGCCGCGACCCCCGTACCCACCGCCCCAGCCGCCGAGCGACCGCTCGAGGGTCCCCGGCTGCCGGATCTCCGACCGCGTCGCGGCCTGCGCGAGCGAGCGGGGGTCGTCGGCGCGAGGAGCCTCACCGGCGGGCGCGGTGCGCGACAACTCGTCGAACACCATGCGTCGCTGCTCGGACGTCAACCGGGCGAAGGCCTCGGCGTGGACGTCCTCGATACGCTCGGGCGGCGCCGTACGCAGGAGGTAGCGGTAGCGCTCCACCGCGAGTTCGTCCTCGCTCGGGGGCGTCGACGATCCCGCGGACGCGGTACGCGCAGCACCCGGCGGCACGTCGTACGACTGCTGACCGTAGCGGTAGCCTGCGGCGGACTGCTGCCCGTACGGGTCGGCGTTCGTCGGCCATGCCTGGCGGCCGCCCGGCTGCGATCGGTCCTCGCGCCCGAGCAGTCGATCGAGGAATCCCATGGTGTGCCTTCCGTTCATGTGACCGCCGAGCAGAGCTCGTCGGGGCGTCCGACACTACGGCGACGGCCGCCGCTTCCGCTGTACACGTGCTCAGAGTCGACCGAAGAGCACTGGGAGCATGCTGGGAACCGGCGACGGCCTCGCGCCGCCGTGTAAAGAGCGTGTGACGAACCGGCCATCACGACCCCGGCCGGCCGCGGGCGCTCGTAGGCTTCCTCAGTGACCACCACTGCACCGTCCCCCGTGCACGCCCGCCCGAGCCGCGTCGAACCCGGCGGCATCGAGGCCATCCCCGCTTCCGCCCGTCACGGCTCCCCGTGGCAGCTCGCGGCCACCTGGACCGCGCCGAACCTCGAGTTCGCCACGATCTACGTCGGCGTCATCGCGGTGCTGTTCTTCGGGCTCGACTTCCGCTGGGCGATGATCGCCCTCATCATCGGCAACGCACTCGGGTCGATCACACAGGGCATCCTGTCGACGTGGGGGCCGCGTGAGGGTCTCGCACAGCTCGTGCTGAGCCGCACCGCGTTCGGGTTCCTCGGCAACATCCTGCCGGCGGGCATCAACACGATCATGGCCGGGCTGGGCTGGTTCGCCACGAACTCGGTCTCCGGCGCGCTGGCGCTGTCGACCCTCACCGGCATGAGCACGTGGCTCGCGCTGATCATCGTCGTGGTGCTCGAGGTCGCCGTGGCGTTCGTCGGCCACGATCTCGTCCAGGTGTTCGAGCGCTACGCGTCGTACATCCTCGGGATCATCTTCCTCATCGCGACGATCGTGATCTTCTCCCACGCCCACCTCGAGTACACCCCGAAGGGCGGGGGCTACTCCTTCGCCGGCTTCACCCTCACCGTGAGCGCGGCGTTCGGTTACGCCGCCGGCTGGAACCCCTACGCGTCCGACTACACCCGGTACCTGCCCGCCAGCGCGTCCCGCCGCACCGCCGGCTGGGCTGCGGGCATCGGCGACTTCGTGTCGTGCACCGTCCTCATGGCGGCGGGCGCGGCAGCCGTCACCATCGGTGGGTTCGACCCGGGTGACCCGACCGGGTCGTTCACGTCGAGCCTCCCGGTGGTGATCCGCGACCTGACGCTCATCGCGATCGCAGTGGGCGCCATCGCCGCCAACTCGCTCAACATCTACTCCGGCGCGATGTCGTTCCTCGCCGCGGGCGTTCGCATCCGGTTCGGGCTGCGCCGGGCCATCGTCGCCGTCGGGTTCGGCATCATCGGGTTCTTCGTCGCCCTCTGGGCCCTGCCCGACGCTGGCGAGAAGTACGAGAACTTCCTCCTCGTCATCGCCTACTGGATCGCGCCGTGGCTCGGGGTCGTGTTCGCGGACCGGATCCTGCGTCGCGGCACGTCCATCGCGCAGTTCATCCCCGACCGCGTCCGGTACCGCAACTGGGCGGGCATCAGCGCGTTCCTCATCGGCGGCGTGCTGTCCGTGTGGTTGTTCTCGAACCAGACGTTCTACGAAGGTCCCGTCGCCAAGGCGACCCCGGTCGGCGACCTCACCCCGCTCGTCGGGTTCGTCGTCGCGTTCGTGGCGTACTTCCTGCTGTTCCGCGTCGCGAAGCCGGCCGTCGGCGGTCCGCTCGCCGAGGCGCCCGACACCGTCATCGGCGTCGACGGCGCGGACGACGTCGCATGACCGACGTCGAGGAGCCGGCCGAGCCGCGGGAGCCGGCCGAGCCGCAGGAGCCGACCGTCCGGCATCCCGGTGGTGATCCCAGGGACCGGGCGACGGGCCTCCCGGCCGAGGGAGCGAGCGGCGACGCGGCCCCGTCGGCGGTCCCCGGTGGATCGGTGCAGGACGCGGCAGCGGCGTCCGGCCTCGGTGCCGTGGCGGACGACCCGGCCACCGCGGTGGGCCCGGAACCGGTCGGTGCCGGGCCGCGCTTCACGACCGCCGAGGAGCAGCTGGCCGTCGCCCGCGCCGAGGCGGAGCAGGGGCTCGTCGAGGGTGGGATCCCGATCGGCGCCGCGCTGTTCGCCGCCGACGGCACCCTGCTCGGCAGCGGCCACAACCGGCGCGTGCAGGACGACGACGCGTCGATGCACGCCGAGACGAACGCGTTCCGCAACGCCGGTCGCCAGCCCGGGTACTCGGGCACGACGATGGTGACGACGCTGTCGCCCTGCTGGTACTGCTCGGGCCTCGTCAAGCAGTTCGGCATCTCCCGCGTCGTGATCGGTGAGGCGGAGACGTTCTCCGGCGGTCACGACTGGCTGCGGGAGCAGGGCGTCGAGGTCACGATCCTGGATGACCCGGACCTCGTCGCCATGATGCGCACGTTCATCGCCGAGGAGCCGACGCTCTGGAACGAGGACATCGGGGTCGAGTAGCGGCGGCGCGCGGACGCGGGCGTTGTCGCGCCCCGACGTGGGCGCGGCGGGCGAGCGCGGGGGCGGCGGGCGCGGGCGCGGTCCCGAGAGGACGGCTTGCGTCCCCCCGTCCGTTCCAGGCCGCACCGGTGTCCCCCGCTCTGCCCGTACCGCCGCGGTCGACAACGCAGGAACACCGAGCCGGGAGGCACGGCACACCCCCGCCGCGCACCAGGACTCCTGAGTTGTCACCCCCGCCCTGGAGGCCCCACCTCCGCCGCCAGGGCCGCACAGCCGCGAGTCCCAGCTCCGGCCCAGAACCTCGCGGCCGAGGCCGCGCCGCGCCGCGCCTCGCCTGAAGGTCGCGCCTCGCGCACGAAGTCCACCTCGCCCCGCGTCAGACCCCACCGGTCGACAACGCAGGAACACCGAGCCGGGAGGCACGGCCCACCCCCACCACGCACCAGGACTCCTGAATTGTCACCGCTGGTCACTCGTCACCGCGCTGCTTCGGGGCGCCGCTGGTTCTGGGCGCCGCTGCTTCGGGGCGCCGCTGGTCAGCGGTCGCCGCTGGTGCGGGGCGCGGCGCCGCTGGTGCGGGGCGCGGCGGGCGGACCGCCGCGCCGCGCCGCACCGTGGACAGCTCACGCTGCGAGCCGCCGCCGACGCGCCGTGAATCGCCGCTCAGGCGTGCGCGACGGCCCCGCCGCGGCGCTCGCCCCGCCGCACGATCGGCCCGACGATCGCGCGCCAGCCGAGCAGGAACACCCCGAGGACCACACTGGCCACGATGAAGAACGACACGGGCAACGGATTCCCGTGCTCGACGCCCTGCCCCGCGGTGACCCGGATCGCCATGCCGACGAGCACGGTGAGGATCCAGGCCACGACACCGGTCGGCCACAGCGCCAGCGGCCGGGACCACGCCCCGCTCGTGACGTAGGCGATCGCCCAGCCCGCGAGGAACGGGTAGGCCGTGATCCACAGCGTCACGGGCGTGGCCCCCTCGCCGTGCGAGAACCGTCCGATGAGCGCGAAGACGACGACGAGGACGACGTCGATCACGGCCGCGAGCCAGCCGAAGGTGCGTGTGGTCACGAAGCCATTGTCGCGCACCGACTCGTGCACCAACACCGAGCGGCGGTCGGCACCCCGATCCGTGCCGGCCCGATGACAGCCACGATCAGAACAGGCCGCCGCGCGGGGGCGTGCCCGGCACGTCGAGCCCGCGGAACATGTCGGACACCAGGGCCTCGATCTGCGGTTCCACCAGGCGCTCGATGGCCTCGGCGATGCGGTCGCGGTGTTCCACGAGCGCGAGGCACACCGCCGTCCCGGTGGCCCGAGCGCACTCGTCCGACAGCGCGATCTCGTGGTGCAGCGCGGCCTTGGCCTCGTCCGACAGCGGTTCCCGTGGCGACGTCGCCTGGGCTCCGGTGCCGGTGAGTTCGGCGAGCGTGAACAGGAACGGCGAGCCGGGCTCGGGCTCCGGGTCGACGTCGAGACCCTGGAACTCCGGCGACAGTCCGTCGGCCGGCTGGTACCCCGCGGACCGCTTCCGTGCGTCGGAGCGGTCGAGTTCCCGCTTGAGCAGCGGCAGGTTCTTGGCCGTGTAGTCGTCCACGGCGTCGTCGATGATGGTCGAGACCCGACCGATCAGCGCGTGCTGGACCGGATGCGGCACGTCCGGACCGAACCCCGCCGCGGTGGCGATCGGGGACCCCACGCAGCGCCGGCAGATGCGCGTCCGTGGCCGGGCCGACCCGATCTGCCACCGCGGCAACCAGCGGAGCCAGACGTCGACCGCGGTCCGCACGCGCCCGTCGATCCCGTCCACCCCTCAAGGGTACGGTCGGGAGGCCCGGTGCGCCCCCGTCCCGCACCGAACGGTGCAGAACCCATCTCTGTGCAGGACCGCAGCGCGAGCCTGCGAGCCCGCAGGATCAAGCTGCTTCGGTGACGAAGTCGATCAACTCCTCGACCCGGCCGAGCAACGCCGGCTCCAGGTCGGCGTACGTCCGCACCTGCCCGAGGATCCGCTGCCACGCGTGCGCGATGTCGGCCTGGGACTCGTGGGGCCACCCGAGCGCGTCGCAGATGCCGTGCTTCCACTCGATCGACCGCGGGATCGTCGGCCACTCGCGCAGTCCGAGTCGCGCCGGCTTCACCGACTGCCACACGTCCACGTAGGGGTGCCCCACCACGAGGACGTGCCGACCCCACTTGCCCCGCATCACGGCATCGGCGAACCGAGACTCCTTCGACCCGGGCACGAGGTGGTCGACGAGGACCCCGACGCGGCGT
This sequence comes from Curtobacterium sp. MCBD17_013, assembly GCF_003234565.1. Taxonomy (GTDB): domain Bacteria; phylum Actinomycetota; class Actinomycetes; order Actinomycetales; family Microbacteriaceae; genus Curtobacterium. The sequence goes on from NZ_QKTU01000024.1 coordinate 5,358, forward strand.
CCACGCTCGGGCCGGAACTCCTCGAGGACGTCGGCGAGGTTGTCGACCCCCGACAGGTACTCGACGACGACGCCCTCGACGCGGAGGTCCGCGCCCCACACCTTCTCGACGAGTTCCGCGTCGTGGCGGCCCTCCACCATGATCCGGGAGGGCAGGGCGACCCGCGCCCGCTGTGGTCCCACCGCGAAGCTGCCGGACGCGGTGCGCGCCCGACCGTCGGCGGTCCCGGTGCCGGGCGCCGCGCCTCCCGGCCGGTTCGCGGCGCGCCCGCCGATCGGCGCGGCGGGACGCCCGAGCCGCACGAGCTCCCCCTCGAGCAGGAACTGCCCCGTCGCGGGGAACGAGCGCGTGCGCCCCTTCCAGTCCTCGAGTTCGACGAGACCGGCCTCGAGCCGGACGACCGCGCCCGCCCATCCCGACGCGGGGTCCTCGAGCACCATGTCCCGTTCGAGCGGGACCTCCCGCACCGTCTTCCGTCCCTGTGCTCGCCAGTCCCCGGCGAGCACGTCGGAGCCGTAGCGGTCGTCGCCGGATCCCGATTGCACCCGCCGAGGGTAACGTCGAGGCATCCCCTCCCCGGCCCGGCGGCGCGGTGCGTCGTGGTGCCGGGAGCATCCACCCCACCCCGAGAGGCCACCCCATGCGTGCCACCGTCATCCACGCCGCCCGCGACATCCGCGTCGAGGACCGCGACGACCCCACCATCATCGAGCCGGGCGACGTCGTCGTCCGGGTCGTCGCCGCCTGCGTCTGCGGCTCCGACCTGTGGCCGTACCGCGGCGTCCGCCCGGTCGAGCCGCACACGATCGGCCACGAGTTCGTGGGCACCGTCACCGAGGTCGGCGACGCGGTCACGACCATCGCCCCCGGCGACTTCGTCATCGCGCCGTTCACGACGAACGACGGGACCTGCCAGGCGTGCCGCCACGGCATCACGTCGAGCTGCGAACACGGTTCGGTGTTCGGCGGCAAGCAGGACCCCTACGGCCACCCGATGGGTGGCGCCCAGGCCGAGATCGTGCGGGTCCCCGACGCGGAGGCGACCCTCGTGGTCGTCCCCGGCCCCGTCGACGACGCGCTCGTGCCCTCGCTCCTCACGCTCTCGGACGTCTTCTCGACCGGGCACCACGCCGCGGTCTCCGCTGGGGTCGGCCCCGGCAAGACGGTCGTGGTGGTCGGCGACGGCGCAGTCGGCCTGTGCGCCGTGCTCGCGGCTGCCCGGCTCGGCGCCGACCGCATCATCGCGATGAGCCGCCACGAGGACCGCCAGCGGATCGCGCGCGAGTTCGGTGCGACGGACATCGTCGCCACCCGCGGTGACGAGGGCATCGACGAGGTCCGCGCCCTGCTCGGCGGCGAGCTCGCCGACTGCGCCCTGGAGGCCGTGGGCACCAAGGAGAGCATGGACCAGGCGCTGCGCGTGGTGCGGCCCGGCGGCGCCGTCGGGTACGTCGGCGTTCCCGCGGGTGGCCCGGAGCTCCCGATGTCGTTCCTGTTCGGCAAGAACATCACCGTCGCCGGTGGGGTCGCCCCGGTGCGCGCCTACCTGCCGGAGCTGCTGCCCGACGTGCTCTCGCGCGCCGTCGACCCGGGGCGCGTGTTCGACCTGGAACTGCCCCTCGAGGAGGCCGCCGAGGCCTACGCGGCGATGGACGAGCGCCGCGCCGTCAAGGTGCTGCTCCGCCCGTAGCGGCGGTGCGTGGGCCGGGAGCGCGGGCGGTGGTCAGCCACCCGGCCCACGCGACGCGGCGGTGACGCCGACGCCGCGCTCATCGCGTTCCGCCGCTCGTCGCGCTCGTCGCGCTCGTCGTTCCTCGCTCGTCGCGCTCAGGCGTCGTGCACGGCGAGCAGGCGATGGGGTGCCGCTTCGACCACGTGCCACGGCGTCCCCTCGGGCAGGACGCCGCGCAACTCGCCCGCGGTGTAGCTCCGACGGATCGAGCGCAGCCCGTCGACGCGGACGAAGGTCCCGGCGGCCACCGGTACGACCCCGAGCGCGTACGCGCGGTAGGCCGCCGCCGAGCGTCGGATGTCGCTGTGCACGACCCGGCGCGTCGCGAGCGTCACCGAGTCCGCGAGGAACGCCGCCCGTGCCGCATCGTCGAGGTGGTGCAGGACGTGGTTCGACACCACCACGTCGAACCGCTCCCCCGCCGCGACGAGGTCCTCGCTCGACGCCCGCCGGAAGACCACGCCGTCGGTGGTCGTCCGCTCCGCCGCCCGGATCGCCCGGGGGTCGGGGTCGATGCCGACGACCTCGACGCGATGTCCGGAGGCGTGCGCCCACCTCGCGATCGAGCGCGCCACGTCGCCGCCGCCGCATCCGAGGTCGAGCACGCGCGCGGGCCGCTCGACCGGGAGGACCGGCCGCACGAACCGCCGCCAGACCCCGCGCCAGCCGCCGACGAGCGGATTGACGATCGCGAAGCGCCGGAAGGTCCGGTCGAGGGCACGAGGGTCGCATGCGGGGTCGTCCATGACCTCGGCGAGGTCCGTCGCTCGGACGCTGAGGTCCGGACGCAGGGGCTCGCCGAAGACGCGCGCGCCCCGCCGGTGCTGCAGATCCGGGCGTGTCCCGACCGCCGCGTTCACGCTCGCACGACCTCGAGCGCTGCCGTCTCCACCGTCAGTCCCGGGCCGAACGCGAGGGCGACGACGCGGCTGCCGGGCTCCGCCCCGTCCTGCAGGATGCGGTCGAGCACGAACAAGACGGTGCCGCTCGACATGTTCCCGTGCTCGGCCAGCACGCGACGGGAGGCGTCGATCGCCATCGCGGGCAGCTGCAGTTCGTCCTCGACCCGGTCGAGGATGGCCCGGCCGCCCGGATGCACCGCCCAGAGCGGTACCGACGTCGCGTCGTCACACTCGATCGCCGCGAGGACCGGCGCCACGGCCTCTGCCACGTGCTGCTCGATGAGGTGGGGCACGGCCGAGGACAACACCATCTCGAAGCCCTCGTCGCCGATGTTCCACGCCATGTCGCCGGCTCCCTCCGGGATCACCGACGACGCGAACGCGTCGAGCCGCAGGGCCAGGGGCGCGTCGGGGTCCGGCTCCGCGGTGAACCGCGCGTCCGGGAGGTCCGGGGTCACGACCGCCGCGGCCGCTCCGTCACCGAACACGCTGTTGGCGACGATCTGGTCCGGGTCGTCGGAGGCCCGGATGTGCAGGGTGCAGAGCTCCGCGCACACGACGAGCACGACGGCGTCGGGGTCCTCGGCGCAGAACGCCGCCGCGGTCCGGAGTGCCGGGAACGCGGCGTAGCAGCCCATGAACCCGATGTGGTGGCGGAACACCCCCGGCCGCATGCCGAGTTCCGTCGCCACGGCGAGGTCCGGGCCCGGCTGCGTGAACCCCGTGCAGGACACCGTGACGACGTGGGTGACCTGGTCGGCCGCGATGTCCGCCTTCGAGAGCGCGTCGGCGGCAGCGGCGACGAACAACGGGAGCGCGGTCTCGCGGTAGCGGTCGTTGCGGAACCGGGTCGACGGTGAGCGGATGACCCCGTGCTCATCGACGAAGTCGCTCGCGCCCTCGTGGAGGAGTTCGGAGAGCACGGTGTGCCGCTGGTCGACCGCCGAGGCACCGAACGCAGCCCCGACGATGCGCTGTCCGAGCCGACTCAACGCCGGCTGCGCCGCGAACAGCCCCTGCACCGCCCGCTGGTCGAGGGTGGTGGGCGGGACGGCCGTACCGACGGCGCGGATGATTGCGGGCACGATTCATCCTGCCACCGGCCCCCGCGCGCCGCCCAGGCGCGATGCACCCCGTGGTCGTCATGCGATCCGGGAACGTCGGATCGGGACCGACCACGGGGTCACGCCTCGTGGCGGCGGGACGACGATCTCGGCCGTACCGCCGGGCAGCGCGAGGTCAGGCCTGCGCGCGCTCCAACACCAGCTCACGGACACGGGCGGCGTCCGCCTGACCCTTCATCGCCTTCATGACGGCGCCGATGATCGCACCGGCGGCCTGCACCTTGCCGTCGCGGATCTTGCCCAGGACGTCCGGCTGGGCACCGAGCGCCTGGTCGATGGCGGCGATGAGCGCGGTGTCGTCCGACACGACCTTCAGGCCGCGGGACTCGACGACCTCGGCCGGCGACCCCTCGCCGGCGATGACGCCCTCGAGCACCTGACGGGCGAGCCGGTCCGTGAGGTCCCCGGTGTCGACGAGCGCGATGAGCTCGGCCACCTGTGTGGGCGACACGAGATCGGCCGGAGCGGCGTCCTGGGCGTTGGCGATGCGGCTGATCTCGCCCGTCCACCACTTCCGGGCGGACTGCGGTTGCGCGCCGGCGGCGACGGTCTCCTCCACCTCGACGAGCAGACCGCCGTTCACGACGTCCTGGAACTCCAGGTCCGCGAACCCCCATTCGGCCTTGAGACGACGACGGCGCGCCGCCGGGGCTTCCGGAAGGGCCGCGCGGAGTTCCTCGATGAGCTCGCGCGCGGGCACCACGGGCAGCAGATCGGGCTCGGGGAAGTAGCGGTAGTCGTCAGCGTCGGACTTCGGACGCCCCGCCGAGGTGCGGCCGGTGTCCTCGTGCCAGTGACGGGTCTCTTGCGTGATCGTCCCGCCGTTGGCGAGGATCGCGGCCTGCCGCTGGATCTCGTAACGCACCGCACGCTCGACCGCGCGGAACGAGTTGACGTTCTTCGTCTCGGTGCGCGTCCCCAGGCGCTCCTGCCCGCGGGGGCGCAGCGACACGTTCGCGTCGCACCGCAGGTTCCCGCGCTCCATCCGCGCCTCGGACACCCCGAGCGCCCGGACGACGTCGCGGATGGTCTGCACGTAGGCGGCACCGAGCTCGGGCGCGCGGTGCTCCGCCCCGAAGATGGGACGCGTGACGATCTCGACGAGCGGCACGCCCGCTCGGTTGTAGTCGACCAGGGAGTACTCGGCGCCCTGGATGCGGCCCGTGGCCCCACCGACGTGCGTCAGCTTGCCGGCGTCCTCTTCCATGTGGGCACGCTCGATCGGCACCGTGAACATGGTGCCGTCGGCGAGCTCGACCTCGACCGACCCGTCGAACGCGATGGGCTCGTCGTACTGGGAGATCTGGTAGTTCTTCGCCAGGTCCGGGTAGAAGTAGTTCTTCCGGGCGAAGCGCGAGGACTCGGCGATCGAGCAGCCGAGCGCCAGACCGAGGCTGATCGAGTAGCGGATCGCCTGCTCGTTCACGACCGGGAGCGACCCGGGCAGCCCGAGGTCGACCGGCGTGATGTTGGTGTTCGGCTCGCCGCCGAAGAAGTTCGGCGCGTCGGAGAACATCTTGGTCTTCGTCGCGAGCTCGACGTGGACCTCGAACCCGAGCACGGGCTCGAAGCGCTCGATCGCCTCGTCGAAGTCCATGAGTGCGTCCTTGGCCATCAGATCACGCCTTCTTCCGCTGCCGACTGCTGAGTCTCGTCGAGGTCGGGGACCTGCGAGATGAGGGTGCGCCCCCACGAGTCCTCGAGCAGACGCTCGAGCGCAGCGCCGTACCGGTAGAGGCGGGCGTCCTGACGCGCGGGTGCCATGAGCTGCACGCCCGTGGGCAGGCCGTCCTCGGGTGCCAACCCCATGGGGATGCTCATGCCCGGGATCCCGGCGAGGTTCGCGGGGATCGTCGTGAGATCGTTGAGGTACATCGCGAGCGGGTCGTCGATCTTCTCGCCGAGGGGGAACGCCGTGGTGGGCGCACTGGGGCTGACGAGCAGGTCGACCTGTTCGAAGGCGCGGTCGAAGTCACGCTGCACGAGCGTGCGGACCTTCTGCGCGCTGCCGTAGTACGCGTCGTAGTAGCCGGCGCTCAGGGCGTACGTGCCGAGGATGATGCGGCGCTTGACCTCCGGACCGAAGCCGGCCTCGCGCGTCGCCGCCATGACGTCCTCGACCGTGCCACCGGCCGCGGGCGTGACGCGCATGCCGAACCGGACCGAGTCGAACTTGGCGAGGTTCGACGAGGCCTCGGCCGGGAGGATCAGGTAGTACGCGCTGATCGCGTACGCGAAGCTCGGCGCGTCGATCTCGACCACCGTGGCCCCGGCCGACTCGAGCAGGGCGACGGTCTCGGTGAAGCGCTGCGTGACGCCGGCCTGGAAGCCGTCGCCACCGAGCTCCTTCACGACGCCGATACGGACCCCGGCCAGGGTGCCGTCCTGGAGACCGGAGCGAGCGGCGTCCGCGAAGGACGGCCAGGCGTCGGTGAGGGACGTCGAGTCGCGCGGGTCGTGTCCGCCGATGACGTCGTGCACGAGCGCGGCGTCGAGCACCGTCCGTGACACGGGCCCCACCTGGTCCAGTGAGGACGCGAGCGCGATCGCACCGTAGCGGCTCACGCCGCCGTACGTCGGCTTGACACCGACCGTTCCGGTCACCGCACCCGGCTGGCGGATCGATCCACCCGTGTCGCTGCCGAGCGCGACCGGTGCCTCGTACGCGGCGACGGCCGCTGCGGAGCCGCCCCCCGAGCCTCCCGGGATGCGGTCGAGGTCCCACGGGTTGCGCGTGGGACCGTACGCCGAGAACTCGGTCGACGATCCCATGGCGAACTCGTCCATGTTGGTCTTGCCGAGCGGGACCATGCCCGCCTGGCGGAGCCGGGCGACGACCGTGGCGTCGTACGGCGGCACCCAGCCTTCGAGGATCCGCGAGCCGGAGGTCGTGGGCATGTCCTGCGTGCAGAGGACGTCCTTGATGGCGATGGGCACCCCGGCGAGCGGGCCGAGGGCGTCACCCGCGGCGCGTCGAGCGTCCACGGCCTGGGCCACGGCGAGCGCGGACTCGTTGACGTGGAGGAACGCGTGCACGTCGGTGTCGACGGCGGCGATGCGGTCCAGGTGGGCCTGGGTGACCTCGACGCTCGACAGGTCGCGGGAGACGAGCGCGTCGGCGAGCGCCGCCGCGGTCATCCCGGTGATCTCGGCGCTCACTGTTCCTCTCCCAGGATCGCGGTGACCCGGAACCGGGAGCCGTCGGAGTCCGGCGCACCCGCGAGGGCCTGCTCCTGCGTCAGCGTCTGGCCGACCTCGTCCGGTCGGAACACGTTCTGCAGCGGGATCGGGTGACTGGTCGAGGGCACGTCGGGCGTTGCGACCTCGCTCACCTTGGCGACGCTCTCGACGATCTGCGAGAGCTCCCCGGTCAGGCGGCTGATCTCGTCCGGCGTGAGTGCGATGCGGGCGAGGTGCGCCAGATGCGCGACCTGCTCGCTCGTGATGTCAGGCATGGTGCTCCGTCGATCGGTTCGTGGGATGCCGACCAGTCTAGAGCGGCGGCGTCCGCCGACCGGGCCGCCGGGTCACTTGCCGGTGGACGGGGCCGGGGTCGTCGCCGTGGTGGAGGACGAGCCGGACCGGGCGGTCGACTTCGCGGAGGTCGACCCGACCATCGTGGGGTCGGGCGTCGGCAGGGCATCGCCGCCGTACTTCTGGTCGAGCGTCGTCATCATGGTCCGACCGACGCCGAACTTGGCGCTGTAACCGGTGGTCCCGGCGAGCATCGGGACGTTCGCGAGCCCGACCGCCCCCTTCACGTTGCCGATCCAGGTCGCGTTCGTGTACTTCGTCGTCGAGGTGACGAGCCAGTTCTGCACGTCGGCGTCGGTCGTGCCGGTCTTGGCGAACTTCGGGGTGCTGTCGCCGGGGTTCGCCGAGGCCGCGGTGCCGCTGCCCTGCAGGACGCCCTGCAACGCGTAGTCGACCGTGGCGGCGACCTGCGCGGAGACACCGCGGGTGCACGTCGTCGGGGTCGGCGCGATCGACTTGCCGTTCGCCTGCGTCACCTTGTCGATCGCGACCGGCGTGCAGAACACCCCGCCGTTCGCGAACCCGGCGTAGGCGCTCGCCAGGGTGAGCGGCGAGAGCTCGTTGACGCCGAGGATCATCGACGGCCCCTCGAACAGTCCGCTCGCACCGTTCGCCTTGTGGATGCCCATCGCCTCGGCGAGCTTCGCGATCTGGCACAGGTCGAGCTGCTTGCCCATCGCGGCGAACGCGGTGTTGATCGACTCCGCCGTCGCGAGCATGACGCTCATCGACGCCGGGACCGCCTCGGCGTTCGCGACGGGCCAGGGGGCACCCGCGATGTTCTCGCACGTGTTCGTGAACTCCGCGGTCGGGTAGGTGTGCTCCGTCGTGTTCACGTACTGGTTCAAGGTGTGCCCGGACGCGAGCCACTCGGCGAGCGTGAACACCTTGAACGTGGAGCCCGTCTGGAACCCGGTGGAACCGCCGTACGCCTGGTCGGTGCTGTAGTTCACCGAGGTCGAGCCCGGAGGCGCCGCATCCGACTGGTTGAAGCTCGTGTTCTGCACCATCGACAGCACGCGACCCGTGCCGGGCTGGACGGTGACGTTCGAACCACCGATGTGGACGTAGGTCATCGTCGACGGCACGTAGGTCGAGAGCGCGGACTGCGCCGTCGCCTGCAGATCGAGGTCGAGCGACGTGTAGATCTTCAGACCCTTGGTGTCGAGGGTGGTGATCCGGTCGGCCTCGGTGGTGCCGAAGGCGCTGTCGTGGAGCACGACGTTCCGCACGTAGTCGCAGAAGTACCCGGCGTCGTACTGGACCGCCGCGGCGCACCCGTTCGTCGTCGCGGTGATCTTCGGCGTGATCGGCGCCGCGATCGCCGCGTCGCGCTGCTGCTTCGTGATGTCGTGGTGCACGTACATGCGCTTGAGCACGTAGTCGCGGCGCGCCTTGGTGAGCGCGTACCCGTTCGCCGAGCCGTTGTCCGTGTCGGCCGGCTCGTCGATCCGGAGGTTCGCCGGGTTGTTGAGGATCGCGACGAGCGTCGCCGACTGCTCCAGGTTCAACTGCGCGGCCGTGACCCCGAAGTAGTACTCGGCACCGGCCTCCACGCCGTACACACGACCGCCGAGCCCGACGATGTTGAGGTACCCGGTGAGGATCTGTGACTTCGAGTACTTCTTGTTCACGGCGATCGCGTACCGCATCTCCTGCAGCTTCCGCTGCGGGGACACCTCGGTGACGTGCTGGTAGCAGGAGTCGATCTTCGACTGCGTCCCGAGCTGCTCGCACTGCTGGACGAGGACGTTCTTGACGTACTGCTGGGTGATCGACGACCCGCCCTGGACGTCCTTGCCGAGGGCGGTCGACGCCGCACCGCGGAGCGTGCCGACGACGTCGATCCCGCCCTCGGTGGCGAACCGCGGGTCTTCAGTGTCGATCGCGGCCTGCTTCACCGTGGTGGCGATCGCCGAGTCCTTGACGATCACGCGGTTCTCCGCGAAGAACGACGCGATCGCGACGTCCTGGCCGCCCTTCTTGGCGTAGATCGTCGAGACCTGCTGCGGCGTCGAGATGTCGAGGTAGCTCGGCAGGTCCTCGAAGAACTCAGCCGCGGACGACACCCCCTGCCCGGCGAGCGCGACGCCCGGCGTGACCGCGACGGCGACGAGGACGCCCGCCACGACCGCCATGACGACGAAGAGGAGGAACGCTCCAGGCCACCGCACGACACGCATGTGATGACGGTACGGACTACCGCTGTACCCGGGCCGCTGCGACTCGCCCCGAATCTGCGTGGATGCTCAGGCCCAGCGGGTCAATCGCGCAGCTGGACGTCCTGCGGACGCACGAGCAGCAGGTCGGGGGACTCCGGCCCGCCACCACCACCACCACCACCGCTCCCGCTGCCGTCCGCAGCGGTGCCAGCGACCGCACCTTCCGCGGTCAGCACGGTCCGCCCCGACGGGTCCGTGCCCGTGACGAGGTCGGAGCGGCCGACCGCGATGAGCGCGACGTCGTGGATGGATGCCGTCCCGGGCACGAGGTACTCGTTGTGGCCGTACGGGCGCCGGAACACCTCCTCGTCCTCACGGTGATCGACCCCGCCGCGCAGGTCGAGCACGGTCGACCCGAACCCGGGGGCCGCCGGATCGGTGCCGAAGTACCCGGTTCCCGCCACCGGATCCCAGTGTGCGGCGCCGACGAACACCTGCCCCGCCGGCACGGCCAGCTCGGACGCGCGGGTGACCGCGCTGCCGGGCGACCCGAGCACGGTCAGGCTGTCGACGTGGATGCGCCCCGACGACAAGGCCAGCAGGGCGGTCGTCGACCCGTACGAGTGCGCGACGACGGACACCCGCACCGGATCCGCCGTCCTGGTCGCGTCGATGCCCTCCACCACCCGCTCGAGACGCACCGCCCCGGCCCGGGCCAGTCCCACCGACAACACGTTCGTCAGGTCCGGCGTGCGGTAGCCGAGCCACGCGACGACCGCCACACCGCCCCGGCCACCACGAGCGAGGGGTGTCAGGGTCGCCTGCTCGCGGTACAGGTCCGCGCCCGTCGCGGTCCAGTCGGCGAACTGCCCGGAGACGGTGAAGAACATCCCGGGCACCATCACCGTCACGTCCGAAGCGGTCGTGAGGTCGCCCATCGCGATCGCCGCCCGCCCGGACCCCCGAGGATCGAGGGTCAGGAGCTGCTTCGGCGGGTCCTCCGGCCCCCGTACGAGCGCGGTCCGCACCTGCTCGAGCATCCGGAGGCGGGACGCCGACCCGGAGTCCGGGGCACGCGCGGTCCGGAGGTCCTCCCCCAGCACCCGCCGGTTCGCCCGGTCACGCACCGGGTACGGGACGCCCTCGAGGTTCCCCACTGCCTGCGGGGCGGACGTGACCAACCGGTGTCGGGCCTCCCGGCCGAGTCCGGACCACCACCGCGCGACGTCACCGGCGTCCGGCGGGGCGTCGAGCAGCGTTCGCATGACCGGCCCCGCCAAGCGGGCGGCGTGCCGCAGCGTCGCGTCCGACGCCGACGACAGTCCCGACAGCAGCGCACGGCCGTGCAGGTCGTCGAGCCGCTCCGCCCGGGAGGCCCGGTGCACGCCCGTCGCGTCCGGCGCCGCCGCCTCCCGCGGGGCCGTCGCGACGACCACCTCCGCAGCTGGGCTCGACGCGGCCGCGGGCAGCGGCGTGGCCTCGATCACTCCGAGTGAGTGCACCGAGGCGGTGAGCAGTGCTGCGACGAGGAACAGCAGAGCGGTCTCCCCTGGGAAGGCCTGCCCGTCGCCGCCCTGTCGACGACGGGTGATGCAGGCACCATCCTACGGACGTCCTCGTCATCCGGTCCGGGCGACGTGTGTCGCTCTCGCTCCGGACGATCACGCGTCCGGATGATCAGGCGTCGCCGAACCGGTTTCGCCGATGCTGCGTCACTCGCTCGGGGTCGCCTCTGTCGCCGGAGCGCTCTCCTCTGTCGCCGGAGCGCTCTCCTCTGTCGCCGGAGCGCTCTCCTCCGTCGCCGGAGCGATGTCGGCCGCCGCGATGTCCTCCGGGTCGCCTGCCGTGACGTCGTCTTGGTCGCCGTCCACAGAGCGCTCGTCCGGCTCCAGCGCCGCGGGGCCCTCACGCACGAGCACCGCGAACTGGGCCGCGTCGATGATCCGCAGTCCGAGCTGTTCCGCCTTCGTCAGCTTCGAGCCGGCGCCGGGCCCAGCAGCCACGAAGTCGGTCTTCTTGCTCACGCTCGACGCCGCCTTGCCGCCCGCGGCGATGATCGCCTCCTGGGCGCCCTCGCGCGTGAACCCCTCGAGCGAGCCCGTCGCGACCACCGTGATGCCGGACAGCACGCCGCCCTCCACCGCCGCGCCGCCGGGGCCCGGGTGGTCGGGCGTCGTGAACTGCACGCCGGCCGCCGTCCAGCGCTCGATGATCTCGCGGTGCCAGTCGACCTCGAACCACTCGAGGAGCGCGTCCGCGATGATCCCGCCGACGCCGTCCACGGCCGCGAGCTCGTCGCGCGACGCCGACCGGATGGCGTCGAGGGAGCCGAAGTGTGACGCGAGCGCTCGGGCCGCGACCGGACCCACGTGGCGGATGCTCAGCCCCACGAGGATGCGCCAGAGCGGCTTCGTCTTCGCCGCGTCGATGTTCCGCAGCATCTCGAACGCGTTCTTCGACGGGTACCGCCCCGGCTCTCCCCGGTAGTCCGCTCCGCGAGCCTCCGGGTCGAACGGCGGATCGGTCTTCTTGCGCGCGCGACTGAAGGGCGTCACTCGCTTCGGCACGGCCTGGCCGGTGGCATCGGTGTCGTCCTCGAGTCGCACCATACCCGTCTCGGCGTCGCGCACGATGACCTCGATCGGGACGATGTCCTCCATCGTCAGGTCGAACAGCCCCGCTTCGGTCACCAACGGCGGTGTCTCGGGGAACAGGGGCTGCGTCAGCGCCGCCGCCGCGACTTCGCCGAGCCCCTCGATGTCGAGCGAACCCCGCGATGCGATGTGCTCCACACGACCGCGGACCTGCGCCGGGCAACTCCGCGCGTTCGGGCAACGGAGGTCGATGTCGCCCTCCTTCGCCGGCCGGAGCTCCGTGCCGCACTCCGGGCACCGCGTCGGCATGACGAACTCGCGTTCGGAGCCGTCGCGGAGCTCGACGACGGGCCCGAGGACCTCGGGGATGACGTCGCCGGCCTTCCGCAGCACGACGGTGTCCCCGATGAGGACGCCCTTCGCTTTCACCACCTGCTGGTTGTGCAGCGTCGCCTGCCGGACCACCGACCCGGCGACCTCGGCCGGCGCCATCGCGGCGAACGGCGTGGCACGGCCGGTGCGTCCGACACTCACGACGATGTCGAGCAGCGTCGTGTGGACCTCTTCCGGCGGGTACTTGTAGGCGGTCGCCCACCGGGGCGCGCGCGAGGTCGCCCCGAGCTCCTCGTGCAGCGCGAGGTCGTCGACCTTGACGACGATGCCGTCGATCTGGTGCTCGACGCTCGCGCGGCGCTCCCCGTAGTCCCGCACGAACCCGATGACCTCGTCGATCGTGTCGAACACGCGGTAGTGGCTGCTCGTCGGCAGCCCCCAGCCGCGGAGCAGGTCGTAGACCTCGGACTGCGCCCGCACGTCGGTGTCGCGCTCGAGCTCCCGGACCGGCCAGGCGCCGATCCCGTGCACGAGCATCCGCAGCCGCCGGAGGCGGTCGACCATGAGCGCCCGCTTCGCCGGGGACTTGCCCTCTTCCTTCTGACGGAGCGAACCGGCCGCTGCGTTCCGCGGGTTGGCGAACACGCGCTCGCCGGCCTCGCGCTGCCGCGCGTTGAGCTCGTCGAACTCGGCGACGGGGAAGAAGATCTCGCCTCGGACCTCCACGATCGGTGGATGGCCGGACCCCGCGAGGCGCTCGGGGATGGTGCCCATCGTCAGGACGTTGCCGGTGACGTCCTCGCCCACCACGCCGTCGCCCCGGGTCGCCGCCGTGACGAGTCGGCCGTGTTCGTACCGGAGGTTGATCGCGAGCCCGTCGATCTTCAGCTCGGTGAGGAACCGGACCCGCTCGGCACCGGCGTCACGCTCCACCTTGACGGCCCACTCGGTCAGTTCCTCCGGGCTGAAGACGTTGTCGAGGCTCAGCATGCGCTCGGCGTGCTCGACGGGCGCGAACTGCGTCGTCTCAGCCCGGCCGCCGACCGTCTGGGTGGGGCTGTCCGCCGTCAGGAGTTCGGGGAACCGCTGTTCGATCGCGTCGAGACGCCGGACCATCGCGTCGTACTCGGCGTCCGTGACGGTCGAGGCGTTCTGCTCGTAGTACGCGTCCCGGAGCCCCCCGATCCGGGTCCGGAGGCGGTCGGTCTCCTCACGCGCCTGATGGCCGTCGAGGTCCCCGACGTCGATGGTCTCGAACGTCTCCTCGACGGCGGGTGCGGCGTCCGCGGGCTCGGTGCTCATGGTCCAGTTCTACCGGTCGCCACCGACGCGGGGACGCCCGGCGGGGCCTCCCTCCGGGCGGCGCCGAGTCCCCGGACTGCGACGCCTGCCGCGCTCGTCACCCCTCCATCCGTCGGCCCCTCCACGCCGCCGACCCCGTCGACAACTCAGGACGATCCAGCCGGGAGGCCCGCGCGCCCCGCCACGCAACTGTCCCTCCTGAATTCTCCGCCGCGACTGCACCCGCCCCGCCCCGTCACCCAGTCCCACCGGCCTCCCAGCAGCCCGACGGCCCCGCGCGTCAGCCCGCGCGTCCGCCCCGTCCACAACTCAGGACGACCCAGCCGGGAGGCCCCACTCGACCACGCCACACAGCTGACATTCCTGAGTTGCCAACGGGACGGGGCCGACGGTCCACCCGGCCCCGAGCCCGACCCCGACCGCGCCAGACCGCCGCCCGCCCGCCGGTGCCGCACCGGGCCTCCCGGCCGCTGCGGCTGCCCCGCTCGTCAGCCCCGTCGACAACTCAGGACAAGCCGGCCAGGAGGGCTCACGCGGCCCCGCCACACAACCCCGTTCCTGAATTGCCAACAGGGCTGAACAAGCCGGGCCGCGCCGGCCCGCCGGTGCCGCACCGGGCCTCCCGGCCGCAGCGGCTGCCCCGCTCGTCAGCCCCGTCGACAACGCAGGACGATCCCGCCGGGAGGCCCCACCCGACGCCGCCCCACGACCAACGATCCTGAATTCCCAACGCAGCGGCCCCGGCGGCCGGACAGGCCGCGCCGGCCGGGTACGGCCCCGCGGCCAGCGCCGGACCACGCCCCCGACGCGCCGCCTCAGCGGACCGCAGGCACCGCCGAGACCGTGCGGTCGATCGTGCACTGCCCGAGGACGCGGGTGCCGACGTACACGACGGCGGTCTGCCCGGGGGCGACGCCGACGATCGGCTCCGCCGGTGTGACGACGAGTTCCGTCCCACCGGTCGGCGTGGCGGCCACCCGAGCCACCGCCGGCACGGGGTCGGCGTGGGCGCGGATCTGGACCTCGCAGTCGAACGGGAGGGTCGGGTCGGCCGGGGCCGCACCGGCCCACGTGAAGCGCGCACCCGCGAGCTCCGCGATCGCCAGGGCCTCCTTCGGCCCGACCACGACGGTGTTGTCCTTCGGCCGCACCTCGAGCACGAACCGCGGCCGCCCGTCCGGTGCGGGGTGACCGATGGCGAGCCCCCGCCGCTGCCCGACGGTGTACGCGTGGGCGCCCTCGTGCGAGCCGACCACGGTGCCGTCGCGCTCGACGATGTCGCCGGTCGCCGTGCCGACGCGGTCCGCGAGCCACCCACGGGTGTCCCCGTCCGGGATGAAGCAGATGTCGTGGCTGTCGGGCTTCTGGGCGACGGTCAGGCCACGTGCTGCGGCCTCGGCCCGGACCTCGGCCTTCGACGGCGTCGCGCCGAGCGGGAACATCGCGTGCGCGAGCTGCTCCGCCGTCAGGACCCCGAGCACGTAGGACTGGTCCTTCGCCCAGGCCGCGGCACGGTGGAGTTCGCGGGAACCGTCCGCACCCGTGACGATCGAGGCGTAGTGCCCGGTGGCGACGGCGTCGAACCCGAGCGCCAGGGCCTTCTCGAGCAGCGCCGCGAACTTGATCCGCTCGTTGCACCGCATGCACGGGTTCGGAGTGCGTCCGGCGGAGTACTCGGCGACGAAGTCGTCGACGACGTCCTCGGCGAACCGCTCCGAGAAGTCCCACACGTAGTACGGGATCCCGATCGCGGCTGCCGCGCGCTGGGCGTCCATCGAGTCCTCGATCGTGCAGCAGCCACGGCTGCCCGTCCGGAGCGTCCCCGGCATGCGACTCAGCGCGAGGTGGACCCCGACGACGTCGTGTCCGGCGTCGACGGCCCGGGCCGCGGCCACGGCCGAGTCGACGCCACCACTCATCGCTGCCAGCACCCTCATCCCTCAAGCGTACGTCGTCGGGCGTACCGTGGAGGGGCCATGAGCTCGCGCGACGCCACCTTCGACCTCCGCGCGGTCGCGTTGTCCGCGTTCCTGCCCGCGACGCTCTTCGCCATCGGCGAGGGCGCGATCATCCCGATCATCCCGATCGCGGCGCACTCGCTCGGGGCGACGCTCGCGTTCGCGGGGTTCGTCGCGTCACTCATCCTGGTGGGCGAGCTCATCGGCGACGTGCCGAGCGGCTGGGTGGTGGCGGCGATCGGCGAGCGCACCGCCATGATCGGCGCGGCGCTCGTGAGCATCGTCGGCCTCCTCGTCGCGGTGTGGTCCCCGAACGCGGTCGTGCTCGCGGTCGGGGTGTTCCTGGTCGGGGTCTCCACGGCGGTGTTCGCCCTCGCGCGGCACGCGTACATGACGACCTCGGTGCCGATCGCGATCCGGGCCCGGGCGCTCTCGACCCTCGGCGGCGTGTTCCGCTTCGGGTACTTCGTCGGTCCGTTCCTGTCCGCGGGCCTGACGCACGTGACCGGCTCGACGCAGAGCGCGTTCTGGATCCACGTCGTCTGCTGTCTGGCGGCCGCCGGGGTCCTCCTCGTCGTACGCGACCCGGTCGACGGCGCACGCGGCCTCCGGATCCGGCCCCGGGCCTCCCGACCGTCGCCCGCACGTCCCGCTGCCGCGTCCGCGGACCCGGGCGGCGAGGCCGCCCGAGAGGGCGCCGAGGGCCTGTTCGGCACGATCCGCCGACACCGCGCGGTGCTCCTGCGGTTGGGCAGCGGCGCGGGCCTCATCGGCGCGATGCGGGCGGGGCGTCAGGTGATCCTGCCGCTGTGGGCGGTGAGCGTCGGCATGGACGACTCGACCGCCGCGCTCGTGATCGGGATCGCCGGCGCGATCGACTTCGCGCTGTTCTACACGAGTGGTCAGATCATGGACCGGTTCGGCCGGCTCGCGAGCGCGCTGCCGTGCCTCGGGGGCCTGAGCCTGTGCTACTTCCTCCTGGCGTGGAGCGACCACCTCGACACCCGGGTGGTCTGGTTCGTCGGGGTCGCGATGCTGATGTCGCTCGCGAACGGCGTCGGATCGGGCATCCTCATGACCCTCGGCGCCGACCTCGCGCCGCGCACGGCGCCCGCGCCGTTCCTCGGTGCGTGGCGGTTCACGGGCGACTTCGGCAGCGCGGCAGCACCCCTCGTCATCTCGGGCGTCACGGCGGTCGCGTCCATCGCCGTCGCGAGCGGCGTGATGGGCGTGCTCGGCATCGTCGGCGTCGGCGTGCTGCTCCGGTACGTGCCGCGGTACCTCCCGCGCCCGCTGCGCTGACCGGCACCGCGGGTCCTGTCCGCACCCGCTGGCTACACTGACCGTGCCGGCGGGAGTGGTGAAACTGGCAGACACGCAGGATTTAGGTTCCTGTGCCCTAGGCGTGAGGGTTCGAGTCCCTTCTCCCGCACGGAGCCGGCACCGAGCAGACGTGTGGACCGGCTCATGACCGTCCCACTGGTCGAGGCCGCGGAACCGCTACCCTCGTGGTGCGGGCGCCCGCCCCGCGAGCCGCCGTGCCGCCGCTGGCTGCGCAGCCAGCCGAGCGCCCGACGACCGGAAGAGAGTCATGACGACCGTCGCACTTGCCCTGATCCCGTGGCTGGATCCGACCTACATCCTCCACCACTTCGGATCCATCGCGGTCCTCGTGCTGTGCGCGATCATCTTCGCCGAGACCGGCCTGCTCATCGGGTTCATCTTCCCCGGTGACACCCTGCTCGTGATCGCCGGACTCACGGCGTTCGACCAGCACGGGCACCTCGGCGGCCTGCCGATCTGGCTCATCGCCCTCTGCGTCGGCGCTGCCGCGTTCCTCGGTGGCGAGGTCGGGTACTTCATCGGTCGTAAGGTCGGTCCCCCGATCTTCGAGCGACGCGAGAGCGGTCTGTTCTCGAAGTCGAACGTCGACCGGACCTACGCGTTCTTCGACCGGTTCGGTGCACTCGCGGTCATCGTGGCCCGCTTCGTGCCGGTCGTCCGGACCTTCGCGCCGATCGCCGCCGGTGTCGGCCGCATGTCCTACCGCCGGTACTCGCTGTACAACGCGATCGGCGCGCTCCTCTGGGGCACCGGGGTGACGTTCCTCGGGTACGTCCTCGGCTACATCCCGCCGGTCGCGCACTTCGTGCGCAACTACATCGACGTCATCCTGCTCGCAGCGGTCGTCGTCACGGTCGTCCCGGCCGCGCTGACCTACGTGCGGAACGCTCGCAAGGCGAAGCGCGAGTCGGACGAGCACGGCACCGCGGGCGAGTCGACCGCCCGCTGACCCGGCCAGGAGGCCCTGACTCGGCCGGGAGGCCCGCCGGCGGCCCGCCAGGTCGGGCCGACCCCGCGCGCCCCTCCTCGCTCCGCCGTCCGGGAGGCCCGTCAGCAGCCCGACGGACCGGGGCCGATCCATCCGGCGCCGGTGTCAGACGCCGAAGTACTCGCGGACGACCGGCGCGATCGCGCGGAACGCCTTCGACCGGTGGCTGAGGGCGTCCTTCTCCTCCGCGGACAGCTCGGCGGCCGAGACCCCGGCGTCGTCCGGTCGGAACACGGGGTCGTACCCGAAGCCGCCGGACCCCGCGGGGGCCTCGAGCACCTCGCCGTTCCACACGGCTTCCTCGACGTGCTCCCACTCCGCCGACGTCGCTGGGTCGGACGACGGCACGACGAACGCCGCGGCGCACACGAACGCCGCGGTGCGCTGCACCACGCCGGCCATGTTCGCGAGCAGCAGTCGCAGGTTGTCCCCGTCGTCGCGGGTCCCGGCGTAGCGCGCCGAGTGGATGCCGGGTGCCCCGCCGAGGGCGTCGACCGCGATGCCCGAGTCGTCGGCCAGGGCCGGCAGTCCGGTGTGCGCCGCGCAGGCCCGCGCCTTGATCAGCGCGTTCGCGCCGAAGGTGTCGCCGTCCTCGACCGGCTCGGGACCGTCGTAGGCGACCAGGCGGATGCCCGCGAGTGCGTCGCCGAGGATCCGCTGCAGCTCCTGGACCTTGTGCGCGTTGTGCGTCGCGAGGACGACGACGCGGTCGCGCGCCGCCCCGGCCTCGGCGTGGACCCCGGCGGCGTCGTCGGCGTGGACCCCGGCGGCGGCGTCGGCCCCCGCCCCGGCCCCGGCCCCGGCCCCGGTCAT
>NZ_QKTU01000025.1 GCF_003234565.1 Curtobacterium sp. MCBD17_013
GTCGACGCGGACCCGCCTGCGCCCCCACCCTCGGCTCCGCGTCGACAACGCAGGAAAGCGACGCCGGGATCGAGCCCCACCGGACGCACCGCGACGGGATCTCCTGACTTGTCGCCTCCCGGGCGTGCCCTCACCTGCGGCGCTCCGCTGCCCCCACGGGCGCCGCCGCGTCGGCAACTCAGGTGATCGACGCCGGAACCGGCCCGCACCGGGGGCAGCGCAACGAATTTCCTGAGTTGTCATCTCCAGGGCTCCGGATCGCCCCCCACTCGCGGGATTCGCCGCCTCGTTGCTCGCGCTTCCGCGCCGCTCGCCCTCGCCCGCCTCCCGCAAGCGGACAACTCAGGAAATCAATGCCGGTCGCGGCCCACACGGCGGGCAGCGCAACAGTCCTCCTGAATCGTCGGCTGCGCGGCTGCGCGGCTGCGCGGCGGCGGGCGGCGGACGGAGGACGGAGGACGGAGGACGGAGGACGGAGGATCTCGCGTGCACCACCAGGTGCGCGCGGACGCCGCGGCATCGCCCGCACGTCCACGTCCACGTCCACGTCCACAACGCAGGAGAAACCCACGAGCCCACGGGAACGCGGCGGAGCGCGCGACCGATCCTCCTGAGTTGTCGCGTCTCGCGCGCCGGCGGCCCCGGATCCGGATCGGCCGCCTGCGGCCCGGACCGACAGTGGGACCGCGCCCGCTCACGTCGACAGCGCAGGAAGCGGCGCACGCCATGGCGACGCCCGGGAGGCCCGGCACCGGTCCTCCTGCATCGTCACCAGAGGAGGGGGACGCTGGCACGGTGCCCACCCTCGGCGGGCCCGACCGGCGTCCCACGCCGTCCTCGCTCGCGTCGACAACGCAGGAAGCAGCGCACGCCACGGCGACGGCCGGGAGGCCCGGCACCGGTCCTCCTGAATTCTCGCCAGAGGAGGGCGATGGTGAGCGGGGCGGCACCGCGCCGCGCCGGCGCCGCGCCACGCCCGAGCCACGACGCGCCGCGCCGCGCCGCGCCGAGCCACGCCGCGCCGCGCCCGACCTACGCCGCACGCGCGCCCGACCTCCGCCGCGCGCGGGCGAGAGCTACGCCGCGACGTGCGCGTTCGCGCGCACCGACGGCAGCCGCCGCCGGTGCAGCACGAGCGACTTCACCTCACGGATCCTGCGGTCGACGCCCCACTTCGTCACGAGGGTGAGCGACTCGCGCACGATGTTCCCGCTCATCTTGGACACGCCGAACTCGCGCTCGGTGAACGTGATGGGCGTCTCGACGACGCGGAGCCCGGCTTCGAGCGCACGCCAGCACAGGTCGACCTGGAAGCAGTACCCGCGCGACGCGATCCCGGTCAGGTCGATGCGCCGGAGCGCGGGGGCGGTGAACACGCGGAACCCGCCGGTGGCGTCGTGCACCGCGATCCCGAGGGCGAGGCGGGAGTACAGGTTGCCACCGCGCGAGAGCAGCGACCGGTGCCAAGGCCAGTTCTCGACCTCGCCGCCGGGGACCCAGCGGGAGCCGAGCACGAGGTCGTTCGTCTCGGACAGCTCGAGCATGTGCGGCAGGTACTCGGGGTGGTGCGAGCCGTCGGCGTCCATCTCCACGAGCCGCTCGTACCCGCGCTCGAGCCCCCAGGCGAAGCCGGCGAGGTAGGCGCCGCCGAGACCGTTCTTCTCGGCCCGGTGCAGCACCCGCACTCGCGGGTCCGCAGCGGCGAGCTCGTCGGCGATGGCGCCGGTGCCGTCGGGCGAGTTGTCGTCCACGACGAGGACGTCGACACGGTCCGATGCCCGCAGCGTGCGCGCGACGATGGCCCGCACGTTGTCCTTCTCGTTGTACGTGGGGATGACGACGAGGGCGTCGTTCATGCGTGATGTCTCCTCGGTGGGCACGAACGGACGATACCGTTCACGCACCGCTCAGTCGTTCGCGAGGTCTGCGAACACGATCAGGTTGTCGACGTAGTGGCCGGTCGCGCGGTCGAACGCGCCGTCGCAGGTGATGAGCCGCAGCTCGGGCGTCGGGGTGGGGCCGTAGACGTCGTTCGTCGGGAACGCGGTCTTCGGCGCTCGTTCGGTGCCGGTGACCGTGAAGTGGATCGTGGTGCCGTCCGACATGC
The DNA here is from genome assembly GCF_003234565.1 of Curtobacterium sp. MCBD17_013. Classification (GTDB taxonomy): domain Bacteria; phylum Actinomycetota; class Actinomycetes; order Actinomycetales; family Microbacteriaceae; genus Curtobacterium. Next base: position 2,108 of record NZ_QKTU01000025.1, read on the forward strand.
CGACCGCGATGTCGTCTCCGGGGGCGAGTTCGTCGAGTTTGAAGAACACGGCTGCGCTCGTGATCGAGTCGACGTGCCCCGCGATGACCGCCGGTCCGGTGTGCCCGGGGACGACGCCGTCGCTGAACCACCCCGCGTCCATCCACTGGGTCGGCGGTTGCAGCGCGCCGGTGGCGTCCTTGTGCAGGTGCTCGAGCGATGCGTCGACACCGATGGACGGGACCTCGACCCGCGTCGGTGTCGCGTCTGCCGCGGTCGTGGGGGCGCGGTTCGCGGTCGGGTCCTGGAGGCCCGAGGCCGCGTTGGTCCCACCGCCGCCGGACGAGCGCGACGAGCCCGACGACCCGGACGAGCCCGACGCCCCGGACGAGCCAGCGGGCCGCGGCGCACCGGAGGCACCCGCGGCGTGCGCGCCCGCCGCAGCCGACGTACCGGTGGCGCTCGGAGCCTCCCGGCCGGCCGCCACCGCGGTGGCGACCCCGGCACTCCCACCGACCACCACGAGCGCGGCGGCGCCGGTCACCCACATCCAGCGGGGCAGGCGGATCACGACGCGCCGCCCGAGCTCGTCGCGCAGCCGCCGAGGACGTCGGAGGTGAGCATCGTCGCGCCGAGCGCGGCCCACGCGTCGCCGTAGTACGTGTGCGTCGTGGCCGCGGTGCGGTCGGCGCGGAGCAGGTCGCGCGACGCCGCGGTGGTCGACCCGGTGGCCTGCTCGCTGGCGGCGCGAGCCGCGTAGGCGAGCGCGCTCGTCGAGTCGGTGACCGCGGTGCCGCCGAGGTCGAGCTGCGCGGCGAGCTGGGTGTTCCGCTGGAGGGTCGGTGCGATCGAGCCGGCGAGCGCCCGGTCCGACGCGGTGCACGACTCGGCGTACCGGAGCGGCATGCGCATCGCGTCCCACCCGTAGACCACGGGGCCGCCGGTGCCGTTCGCGGACGGCATGGGGTCGACGGTGCCGTCCTGGTGGACCTGCGACCAGTCGCTCGGCAACGCCGCGTTCGCCAGGATCGTCCCGGTGACGGCGTGCGAGCCGCGTTCGAGCTGCTCCCATCGCGGGTCGCCGGTCGCCTTCGCGAGGACTGCGAACGCGACGGGTGACGCGTACGACGCGTCGTAGGCGTACGGCTGGCCCGTCGCGGCCCACGGGCCGGGCAGGAGGATCCGCCCGACGTCGGTCTGGGCGGTCTCGCGATCGAGGATCGCCGACGCCATCTGCTTCCCGGCGGTCGTGTACGCCGGCTGGTCGAACCGCTTGCCGGCGAGCACGAGGGCGCGTGCGGCGTCGAGGTCGGCGTCGCTCGCCGACTGCTCGTCCGCGGTCCCGCCCTCCGTCGTCCACCGCCAGGCGAGCAGGTGGTCGTCGCCCTGGAGGTGCTGCCTCGTCCACGACCAGATGCTGCGGAACCGCCGCTGGTCACCCGATGCGAGCGCGACGAGCATGCCGTACGCCTGCCCCTCGCTCACGGTGTCGCCGCCCTGGTCGGTCCGGACGACGCGGCCGCCCCGCACGTACCGGTCGAGGAAGTCCTCGCGGAGCGTCGCGGCCGATCGCCGTCCGCCGCCCGGGGCCGAGCCGGACGTTGCGGTGGAGGCCGGTTGCGCCGCGCGCTCGGTGTCCGTCGATCGGCCCGGGGCCGTCGCGACGATCGCGATGCCGATGGTCAACGCGACCGCGACGACGGCCACGAGGGCCGAGGTCATCCACTGTCTCCTCGTCATGCGGTCAGTGGGCCAGCCCGTGGAGGAACCGGATCACCGCGTGTTCGAAGCGCGTGAACGGCCCCTCGGCGGCGGTGCCACCCCCACCGGTCTGGACCCCGCCGACCGGGGCCGAGGCCGTCGCGGCGCTGTCGACGACGGGCACCACCGTGAGCTTGCCGGCGCTGTTGTCGAGGACGAACAGCGTCGAGACGGTGCCGCTGCCGAGGTCGACCGAGGCCGTTCCCCGCTGGCCTCCGCCGGACACGTTCAGGGTCCACTTGCCGGCGTCGACGGTGGCGTACTGCGTCGCGGTGCCGAACCGGGCGTCCTGGGCGACCGTCGTGCCGGTGGAGGTCTTCACGTCGATCTCCTTGGCGTTCGTCGCGGCCTGCACGAGTCGGAGTCGCGCCTGGCCGTCCCCCGGCTTCGTGAGGTCGTCGGCGAACGCCGTGGTGCGCAGCCGCTTGTTCTTGCCGTAGGCGACGACGGTGGTCGGCGAGCCGGCCTTGACGGTGACGTCGGTGGAGATCACCGGCGTCGAGTCCGGCGAGTCCGCCGCCCGCATCGACAGTACGTACGTCCCGGCGGGGAGCTCCTTGTAGGGGCTCACCTGGCCGTACTCGACGTCGTCGAGCTCGAACACCTTGGCCCCGCCGGACAGGTTCGACAGCTGCACGTCGACCCCCTTCGTGTCGGGCGACAGGTGTCCGACGCGGAGCCAGCCGTCGGGCTGGGCGGCGGCGTTCGCGGGGGCGCCGACGCCGACGGTGGCGGCGACGACGACACCGGCGACGGCGCCGGCGATGGTGAGGCGCCGGGCGCGGAGCGTTCGGGTGGGCGTCGTGGTGGTTCGGGTGGACATGAGGGCTCCTCCTGCGGAATCGGGTCCGCGTCGGTTGTCGGCGTCGTGGTGGTGCGGGGGCCAGGGAAGCCCCCGCACCGTCACGGCGTCGAGGTGACGACCGTGGTCGCCGGGTCGATCGCCGAGAAGGTGATCGTCAGGGTGTCACCGGAACGCAGGACGCGCTTCGGTTGGAACGTGCCGGTCATGGCCTGCAGCGTCTTCTGCATGCGCACGGTGGCAGCGGTCGAGGTGCCGTGGACGACGAGTCGGCGGAAGGTCTGGCCGGTCTCGCCGGGGAGCGGCGTGAACGTGTCGAGGCGCACGGTCTGCGCGGCGAGCAGCTGACCGAGCACGAGGATCGCCCGTTGGTCGACCTGGCCCGCGCGCAGCTGACTCGCGGCCTCGTCGGTGGCGTGCAAGCCCGGGTTCCGCGCGAGCTGCGTGCCGAGCGTCTTCCGGACGTCCGCGGCGCGGGTGATCTCCGTCCGTGCTGCAGTGTGGCCCTCGGAGTGGATGCGGCGCACGTCGACCTCTTGGTCGCCGGTGCCGAACGAGGCGACGATGCTCGAGTTCGCGATGGCGGCGTGGACGTCCTTCGAGCTCGTGCCGCCGGTGCGCATCGAGTCCGTCGTGACGACGTAGTCCGAGTCGCGCCACCCGTCGGGCGACTGCCGCTCGACCGCGCCGTCGGTGTCGAGCTTGTAGTACCAGATGACGTTGTCGCGGGCGAAGCCGTCGTGGACGAGGTCCACCCACATCGCGTCATCGACGAGCAGCCGCGAGCTCTTCGGCACGTTGCCGCCGACCCAGTTCTCGGCCTGCTGCATCGGCTTGTCCAGGTCGGCGAGGAAGAACCCGCGGAGCTGCACGGTCCACAGCGGGACGGCCACCACGAGGGCGGCGGCGCACGCGACGAGCCAGGTGAGCCCGACCGCCCGACGAGCGCGGACCCGACGGCGTCCCAGACCCATGACGGCGATCACCGCACGCTCGGCGGTGTACGCCACGAGGACCGCACCGATCGGGATGAGCATGATGACGTACGGGACCGGAAGGTAGCCGTTCGGTCGGAACATCATCGCGAGCAGGAACACCAGGAGCGCGGCGATCGGCCGGACCCGGCGCAGGAACAGCCCGACGACCGCTGCGGCCGAGCCGAACACGATGAACACGGGGTCGAGGTCCCACCACTGGGACACCGCCTTCGACGCCAGGCTCGACGGGTCGAAGATCGATCCGCTCGCGTTCCTGGAGCCGAGCTGGTAGGTGATGCCGTCGAGCAGGCTGACCTGACCGGAGCGCGGCAGGAGTTCGCCCTTGACCGCGGCGAGCATGATGTACCCGCCGCCGATGATGGCGAGCACGGCGCCGGCGACGCTCAGCGCGTACCGCCGTGTCGAGGGGTCGGCGCGGCGGATCGCGATCCAGGCGACGAACGGCAACGCGAGCAGGTAGGTCTCCTTGCTCAGCACCGCGACCCCGAGGCACGCGGCGGCCGCGGTGAAACCGGCGAGCTGCTGTCGTCGGCTCAGGGCGAACACGAACGCGGCGATGAGCCACGGCGTCGCGACGTTGTCGATGTACACCGTGCGGTGGTACTGCACGGCGAGCGGGGACAGCGCGAAGAGCAGCCCGGCGACGGTGGCGCCCGCCCGCGACAGCCCGAGCTTGCGTCCGAGGACGAACAGGAGCGCGGCGGACACCACGGCGAAGAACACCATGGCCTCGCGAGCGGCGTCGACCGCGTACGGGTAGCGCAGCCACGCTCCGGTCAGCTGCGTGTACCCGGCGATCTGGATCCAGCCGAGCGGCGGGTGGTCGTACCAGTACGTGTAGTGCGTCAGTTCGCCGAGGTGCCCGATGGCCCAGGCCTGCGCCGTGTAGGTGCCCTCGTCGTCGATGCGCTGCGGGGTCCCGGTCATGTTCCAGGCCTGCACCACCGCGGTGATCGCCAGGAGCGGGGCGACCCAGACGAGACTCGCGCCGTGCCGGGCGACCCACGTCGCGATGAGCGACTGGTCACGGAGGGCACGACCGGTCCCGATGCTGCCGGCCGCCGGGGTGTGTGTCGCGCTCGCGGTCATCGGTCGCCTCCTCGGGTGGTGTCCGCGCCGGCCATCGCCAGGACGCCGTGCGAGCTGGTCGGTGCCGCCACGTCCTGGGTCACCGCGGATGCGAAGCCCTGGACGGCGGCGGGACGGTGCTGGTTCGTGTGCTCGGTCTTCTCCCAGGCGTTGAGACCCTGCAGGTGCCGGACGACCGCCCGGACGGCGGCGGCGGCGAGGAAGATCTGGTACGGCACGAGGCCGACGACGAGCTTGACGTAGTCGCGGATGCGGACCTTCTCCTGGTAGATGCGGCCGAACTCGTTGAGCCCGACCACCTCGACGGCCAGGAGCATCAGGGTGGGCGCGACGGGGATGAAGCTGATGAGCGCGATGACCGTCGGCACCTTGACGAACACGATCATGAGGACGCTCAGCGGGATGAGGAGCCCCGTCGCCGCCTGGATGAACGGCATGGTGAGCAGGTACCTGGCGAAGAACCGCTGCTTCGCGCTCGGGAGCTGCTTCCACTCCCCCTTGCCGAGCACCTGCAGGAACCCCTGGTTCCAGCGCGTGCGCTGCTTGAGGAGGGACGCGAAGGTCGGCGGGGTCTCCTCGCGGGTGACCGCCTCCGGGCTGTAGGCGACGACCACCTTGGCGCCGTCGGCGGAGAGCCGCACGCCGAGCTCGCAGTCCTCGGCGAGGCAGCCGGCGTCCCAGCCGTTCGACCAGTCGAGGCGTTCCTTCGTGACGAACACGGTGTTGCCGCCGAGGGGGATGAACTTCGACTCGGCGTGGAAGTGCAGGCGGGACCGGAACCAGAAGTAGTACTCGAGGACGTTCCGCAGGCTCCACCAGCTCGACCGGAAGTTCATGAGCTGCACGCCGCCCTGCACGACGTCGGCGCCGGTCTCCTGGAACCGGGAGTCGACGAGCGTGAGCAGGTGGGGGTACACCTCGTCCTCCGCGTCGAACACGCCCACGACGTCGCCGGTCGCGTGCTGCAGGGCGAGGTTCATCGCCTTCGGCTTGTTCTTCGGGGCGGTGTCGTCGACCACGACCCGGATGAGGTCCGGGTGGCGTCGGGCGGCGGCCCGGACGACGGCGTCGGTCTCGGGGTCGTCCTCGCCGACGATCGCGATGATCTCGAAATCGGGGTGGTCCTGCCGGGCGAGCTGGTCGAGCGTCTCGCCCATGACGTCCTGTTCGTGCCGTCCGGGCACCAGGAGCGTGAACCGGTGGGCCGCGGGACGAGGGCTCTGGCTGAAGCTGGTCTGCCGCAGCGCCTCGCGCGACCGCCACGCGTGCAGCATCCACCAGAGGGTCGACAGCGCCACCACGGTCAGGAGGATCGACACGGCGATGAGCGCGGAGTACCCGATCCACTCCCCCAGGCTCCACACCGCGTGGTGGGTGGACCCGGAACCGCCGGTCGGCACGGACGTGGTGCCGCGGTTCGGGGTGTCGGTCGCGGGCGCGTCGTGACTCGGCTTCAACAGCGGGCCCGCCGCCGTGATGCGCGAGATCGACGCGAGCGCCGCGACTGCTGTGTCATTCATCAACCGGTGCCTCCTTGATGCGGAAAACGACTGCCTTGTAGGCGACGAAGCGGAAGATCGTGCCGAGCACGAGGCCGACTCCGTTGCCGGCGACGTTGTCGGCGAGGGTCGAGGTGAAACCGAGCAGGTAGTGGGACACGAAGAGGCACCCGGTCGCGATGCCGAGCCCGATGAGGTTCGACAGGACGAACAGGGCACCTTCGCGAGCCGTCTCCCGACCGTTCGCGGTCCGCTGGGACCGGAACGTCAGGAACCGGTTGCCGAGCCACGCGACGAGGGTCGCGACGGCGACGGAGACGATCTTGGCGCCGACGGGCTTGTCGTCGAGCACCGTGGCGCGGAGCAGGTTGTAGACGCCCACGTCGACCACGAAGGACACGCCACCGACCGCTCCGAACGACGCGAGTTCCCGGACGGCCGCGGCCTTCGGGAGGCGCCGACGAACCGAGGGCAGGGGGCGCCGACGCACGGCCGGCGGGAGGCGCACCGCATGGGGACGGGACCGTGGGACGACGGGTACGCCTCCGGTCACCGCCTCCACGAGGACGTCCGCCATCCCCTGAACGGGTCGCCCCTGGACGGGGGTGGTTGCTCGGGTCATGACACCCATTCGAGGGTGGTCCCCGCGACGGTTTGGGCCGGGTACAGACATGTGCAGGCCATTGCCAGGGCCGCGTCACCCGACGTTCACATCCCCGACACCGCCGGCAGGTCGGCCGGGAGGCCCGGGGCGCCATCCCGAGCGCCGGATCGGTACCGTTCCGGTAGCGTCCGGAGCATGGAATTCCGATACCTCGGCAACAGCGGACTGAAGATCTCCGAGATCACCTACGGCAACTGGCTCACCCACGGGTCGCAGGTCGAGAACGACGTCGCGACGCAGTGTGTGCGCGCGGCCCTCGACGCCGGCATCACCACGTTCGACACGGCGGACACGTACGCGAACACAGCCGCCGAGACCGTCCTCGGCGAGGCGCTCAAGGGTGAGCGGCGACAGTCCCTCGAGGTCTTCACGAAGGTGTACTGGCCGACCGGCCCGAAGGGGCACAACGACGTCGGCCTCTCGCGCAAGCACGTCCTCGAGTCGATCGACGGTTCGCTGCAGCGCCTCCAGACCGACTACGTCGACCTCTACCAGGCGCACCGTTACGACCACGAGACGCCCCTCGAGGAGACCATGCAGGCCTTCGCCGACGTGGTGCGGCAGGGCAAGGCGCTCTACATCGGCGTCTCCGAGTGGACCGCGGACCAGATCCGCGCCGGACACGAGCTCGCCCAGCAGCTCGGGTTCCAGCTCATCGCGAACCAGCCGCAGTACTCGATGCTCTGGCGCGTGATCGAGGGCGAGGTCATCCCGACCTCGAAGCAGCTCGGGCTGTCGCAGATCGTGTTCTCCCCGATCGCCCAGGGTGTGCTGACGGGCAAGTACAAGCCGGGTCAGCCGCTCCCCGAGGGCTCCCGCGCGACGGACGAGAAGGGCGGCGCGCAGATGATCTCGCGCTGGATGCGCGACGACGTGCTCGAGCGCGTCCAGGCCCTGCAGCCGATCGCGGACGACCTCGGCCTGTCGATGGCGCAGCTGTCGATCGCGTGGGTCCTGCAGAACGACAACGTCGCGTCGGCCATCATCGGGGCCTCCCGGCCGCAGCAGGTCGTCGACAACGTCGTCGCGGCGGGGGTGACCCTCGACGCCGAGGCGATGCAGCGCATCGACGACGCCATCGGCTCGATCGCGGAGCGCGACGCGTCGAAGTCGGTCTCCCCGACCTCCCGTCCGGCCTGATCCAGGCGGTCGGGTCGCACGGCGACACGCGCGTCCCGGCCATTTAGTAGTTGCTACAACCATTTTCGTCGATCCCGGGTTAGACTGCCGACCGATGCGCTTGCATCGACCAGCGGTCACCGGGCCGCGACGAACGTCCCAGCACCACGAGGAGAACTCCATGGCCATCACCGCCGCCGCCATCCCCGGCTACATCGCCGGCACCTGGAAGCTCGACCCGACCCACTCCGAGGTCAGCTTCTCCGTCCGCCACCTCGCCATCAGCAAGGTCAAGGGCACGTTCCAGACCTTCGACGTGACCGCTGTCACCGCCGAGAACCCGCTCGAGTCGACCATCGAGGCGACCATCGACATCGCCAGCGTCAAGACCGGCCAGGAGGCCCGCGACCAGCACCTCGCGACGAGCGACTTCTTCGCCGCGGACGAGCACCCGCAGATGGTGTTCCGCTCGACGGGCATCCGGGAGCACGGTGACGACCTCCTCATCGACGGCGAGCTCACCCTCCGCGGCGTCACCAAGCCCGTCACCCTGAAGACCGAGCTCGGCGGCATCACCACCGACGGCTACGGCCAGACCAAGCTCGGCGCCGAGGCCACCACGAAGATCGACCGCACCGAGTTCGGCGTGAACTGGAACGCGGCGCTCGAGGCCGGCGGGTTCACCCTCGGCAACGACGTCACGATCACCCTCGACATCCAGCTCGTCCTCCAGGCGGCCTGAGTCACCTCCCTCGGGGCCGCAGGCCCACCGGGACACGGAGCCCCGACGCGTGCGCGCGTCGGGGCTCCGCCGCGTCCGGGTCCGGGTCCGGGTCGGGTTCGGGGTCCGGGTCCGTTCCGGGGCCGGGTTGGGGTCCGGGTCCGTTCCGGGTCCGGGTCCGGGTCCGTTCCGGGTCCAGGTCCGGGTCCGTGCAGGACGGGAGGCTCGCGGCGGCCCTGCTGCGTCCCTCCAAGCAGCGCACGCCTGGACCGTCGACGCAACGCGGGCGCCGCTCCCATCCCGCCGCGGATGCGGGCCCCGCTCCGCCGCCGACAACTCAGGACGGAAGGCAGGAGACGGAGCCGCCACGCCCCTCCCGGCCGAGGATTCCTGAGTCGTCGATCGGACGGGGATCTGCTGGACACGCTCTCGCTGCGCCGCTGCCCACCCGCGCGCACACGCTGCACCTCCTCCGAACCGTCGGCGGCACCCCGCGGCCCTCCCCCACCGGCGCGCGGGCAGCCTGGTGACAACGCAGGACAGGAGGTCCGCGGCAGCCCCGACCCGTCCCTCCCGACCGCGTGTTCCTGATCTGTCGACGCGACATGGACGGCAGCCCGCATCGCGCACGCGCGTGCGAGGCGCGCACGTGCGCACCAGCGCGAGCGCGAGCGCGAGCGCACCAGTGCACCAGCGCGCCGGCTCGCCAGCGCCCACGGCGAACCACCGACGCCACCGCATCCGCGCAGACCCACCGCGCCCGTGCACACCCACCGCACCCCGCCACCCACCGCACCCACTGCACGAGTAGCGTGGTGACGCCCGACCAGCAGGACGCGCCCGGGCCGAGACCGCGGGGAACACGCCGCCCGCCGGGCACGTTGCCCCGCAGGCACCGCATCCCGCACCAGGACCCGAGACAGGAGCCCGACCATGGCCTTCGACTGGATCACCCTGCAGGCGCTCGCGGCAGCCGAGTTCGGCCGTCGCCTCGAGCAGGTCACCGACTGGGACGCGCCGACGCCCGACACGGAGTGGTCGACGCGCGACCTCGTCACCCACGTCATCGACGAGCAGCGGTGGATCCCACACCTGCTCGCCGGCCACGACCACGAACAGGCGCACGACGAGCTCGAGCCGATCGGCGAGGACCTCGTCGCCGCGTGGACCCGGTTCTCCGTCGCCGCGACGGAGGCCTGGCGGAACGCGCCCGACGACACCCCCGTACACCTGGCGACGGACACGGTGCCCGCCGCGGAGTACCTCGCCGAGCAGACCTCCGACATCACGATCCACACGTGGGACCTCGCCCGCGCCACGCATTCGGACGAGCACCTGCCGCTCGAACTCGTCCAGGCCGTGTGGACCGTCTTCGAACCCCAGATCGACTCGCTCGCCGCGAGCGGTCTCTACGACGCACCAATCCAGGTCGACGACGACGCCCCGCTGCAGACGCGGCTGCTCGCCGTCACCGGCCGCGACGAGAGGATCACCGCATGAAGACCGTCCGACTGGGCAACTCGGGACTCGAGATCAGCGCCGTCGTGCTCGGCATGATGAGCTACGGGGACCCCGCCAGGGGTTCGCACGAGTGGAGCGTCGGCCTCGACGACGCCCGCCCGTTCATCCGCCGCGCGTACGAAGCGGGCATCACGACGTTCGACACCGCGAACGTGTACTCCCTCGGCTCGAGCGAGGAGATCACGGGCACCGTCCTCAAGGAGCTCGCTCCGCGCGAGGAGGTCGTGATCGCCACCAAGGTGTTCAACCGCATGCGCGAGGGCCGCAACGGCGCCGGCCTGAGCCGGGTGTCGATCATGCACGAGATCGACGCCTCGCTGCAGCGGCTCGGCACCGACTACGTCGACCTCTACCAGATCCACCGCTTCGACCCGAACACGCCGATCGAGGAGACGATGGAGGCCCTGCACGACGTCGTCAAGTCCGGCAAGGCACGGTACATCGGCGCCTCGAGCATGTGGGCATGGCAGTTCGCCGAGATGCAGCACGTCGCCGAGCGGCACGGCTGGACGAAGTTCGTGTCGATGCAGGACCAGGTGAACCTGCTCGAGCGCGAGGAGGAGCGCGAGATGCTCCCCTTCTGCGAGGCCACCGGCGTCGGCGTGATCCCGTGGAGCCCCCTGGCCCGCGGCAAGGTCACCCGGCCCTGGGGCGAGGGCGGCACGAAGCGCGAGGGCACGGACGAGTTCGGCAAGACGCTCTACAAGCAGGGCGAGGAGTCGAACAAGGCGATCGTCGACGCGGTCGCCGCGATCGCGTCGGAGCGCGGGGTCACCATGGCGCAGGTCGCGCTCGCCTGGGTGGCTGGCAAGTCCTCGATCACGGCCCCGATCATCGGTGCGACCAAGGAACACCACATCGACGACGCCGTCGCGGGCGTGGAGCTCGAACTCACCACCGACGAGATCGCCCGGCTCGAGGAGCCCTACACGCCCCGGTACCCCTCCGGGTTCTGAGCGTCCGTCGCGGTCGTGGGCCGCGCCTCCAGGCCGTCCGGTCGGGAGGCGCGGCCCACGTCCGTCAGGCCGACCCGCGCCTCCAGGCCGTCCGGTCGGGAGGCGCGGCCCACGTCCGTCAAGCCGCCTGCTGTTCCGCGCGGAGCCGGTCGATGCGTGCCAGGGCGACCCGCTCGGTGCCGCTCCGCCCACCGAGCACCCTGCCGATGCCGTCGAGCACGAGCCGCGTCGAGGCGATCGCCGGCGCGGGCAGCGGTCCGACGCCCGGCGCTCGGAGGCCGAGGAGCTTCCGGTGCCGCGGGTCGAGGGACGCCACCGCGCCGTCGAACAGCACGCGGTACCCGGGCCGGAGCATCCGGGACAGGGGCGGGTTCCGGATGAACGAGACGACCTCGTGCGTGCGGTCCGTGACGGCGAGCTCCCCGCGGTCGAGGTACCCGTCGAGCTGGGCGCGCAGTTCCTCGTCGGACTCCGGCGGCCCGTCCACGCGCATGAGTCGCCCTGCCGTCGCCCACTCACGCACGTAGGCGTCGGCGCCGCCGGGGATGCGCTCGCCCCAGAGCTCGGCCGTCCGCAGGAACGAGTCCGCGAACGCCAGGTGCACCCAACGGAGGAGGTCCGGGTCGTTCGCGCTGTAGGGGCGGGTGACGCCGTGGGCGTCCGTGAACTCGCCCCGGACCCGCTCGTGCAGCCGGAGGACCCACTCGCTCGCGGCCGTCGCCGTCGCGGTGTCGCCGTGCGAGACGGTGTAGATCCAGCGGATGGTGCCCGCGAGCCGGCCGAAGGGGTCCTCGCGGTAGCGGGAGTGGTCGGCGACCCCGGCGAGCGCCCCCGGGTGCAGCGCCTGCACGAGGAGCGCCCGCACGCCCGCGACGATGGTGGACATGCCGCCGTGCACCGCCCACGTCGCGGAGTCGGGGCCGAAGAAGCCCTCGTCGGTGCCGTGCTCGAGATCGCCGATCCACTGGGGCCGCTCGGTGGCGCTGCCCGTGAACGTGGCGTTGAGGCGATCGCGCATCGCCGTGGCCAGGGAAACCATGCACGGATCGTCCCTCGCACGCCGGGGAGTCGCCTGAGCGCGGGCATCGGGCCGCCTCTAGGGTGAACGGGTGAGCACCGACACGCCACGGCCTTGGCAGCGCAGCTACGCCCCTGGAGTCCCGTTCGACATCGACGAGCCCACCGGGTCGTTGCTCGACCTCGTCGAGGGCTCCGCGGCCCGCTACCCGCGCAACGTCGCCCTCGAGTTCTTCGGCGCGACGACGACCTACCGGGAACTGCAGGCGCAGATCGAGCGCGCGGCCCACGGTCTGCAGCAGCTCGGGGTCGGAGCGGGCGACCGCGTCGCCATCGTCCTGCCGAACTGCCCGCAGCACGTCGTCGCGTTCTACGCGGTGCTCCGGCTCGGCGCGATCGTCGTGGAGCACAACCCGCTCTACACGCCACGGGAACTCCGGCACCAGTTCGAGGACCACGGCGCCAAGGTGGCGATCGCGTGGGACAAGTCGGTGGCGACGCTCCAGGACTTCCCGATCGACCTGGCGCTCGACGCGATCGTCTCGGTCGACATGACGCGTGCGATGCCCCGGTCCACCCGGGCGGCGCTCGCGCTCCCCGTGGCGAAGGCGCGCGAGTCCCGTGCGAAGCTGACGACGAAGGTCCGCGGGACGACGCGCTGGGAGTCGCTCGTCGACGGCCGCCGGCTCTCCCGGAGGCACCCCCGCCCGGCGACCACCGACACGGCGCTCATCCAGTACACGTCCGGCACGATGGGGAACCCGAAGGGCGCGGTCCTGACGCACCGGAACCTCCTGGCGAACGCGGCGCAGGCGCGGGCGTGGATCCCCCAGATCAAGCCCGGTGACAGCGTCGTCTACGCGATCCTGCCGATGTTCCACGCCTACGGCCTGACGCTCTGTCTGACGTTCGCGATGAGCATGGCGTCGCGGCTCGTGCTGTTCCCCGCGTTCGACCCGCAGCTCGTGCTCGCCGCGATGAAGCGCCATCCGCCGACGTTCCTGCCCGCGGTGCCGCCGATCTACGCCCGACTCGAGCACGCCGCCGGCAAGAAGGTCTCGCTGCGGGGCATCGAGATCGGCATCTCGGGTGCCATGCCGCTCTCGCAGGCCGTCATCGAGCCGTGGGAGGCCAAGACCGGCGGCGTCCTGGTCGAGGGCTACGGCCTGTCCGAGACGTCCCCCGTCATCATGGCGAACCCGGTCTCCGACGCTCGGCGACTCGGCACGATCGGCCTCCCGTTCCCGTCGACCGACATCCGCGTCGGCGACCCGGACGACCCCTCGAAGGACGTCCCGGTCGGGCAGCCGGGCGAGCTGCTCGTCAAGGGTCCGCAGGTGTTCCAGGGCTACTGGGGGCGCGCAGACGCCACGGACGAGGCGTTCACGGCCGACGGCTGGTTCCGCACGGGTGACATCGTCTCGATCGACGAGGACGGCTTCGTGTCGATCGTCGACCGCCTCAAGGAACTCATCATCACGGGCGGCTTCAACGTCTCGCCGTCCGAGGTCGAGAACACGCTCATCCGCTCGCCCCTGGTCCGCGAGGTCGCCGTCGTCGGCATCACCACGGGCGGCAACGAGCAGGTCGTGGCGGCGGTCGTGCCCACCGACCCCGCCACGTTCTCGGCCGACGCGCTCCGTGAGTACGCCCGGGAGCACCTCGCCCCGTACAAGGTGCCGCGTCGCGTCGTGGTGGTCGAGGACCTGCCCCGCTCGATGATCGGCAAGGTGCTCCGGCGCAAGGTGCGGGACCGCATCACCGGCGCGGACGCGTAGCGGCGGCGGCGCGGGGCTCGGCGGCGTCGCGCGGCCCAGAGGCGTCGCGGCCCGGTGGCGCTGCCCGTGGTACGGCCGTCGCGCGCGGATTCCGGTAGCCAGCAGCTGCCAGGCAGACAATTCAGGAAAACGACGCCGGGAGGGACACCACAGGCCCGCCACCCGACCCGTTCTCCTGAGTTGTCCGCCTCCGGCGACGAGACGTACCGCGCCCTGCGCGTCCCCGACGTGCCGGGCGCACGCCGCACCTCCCGACGGCTGGCGGACGACGAATCAGGAACCGGACGCCGGGAGGGACGCCACGGGCCCGCCACCCGACCCGCTTTCCTGAACCGACGTCCCCGCGCGGCAGCCGCTGCTGCCGCCGCCGGCGACAAATCAGGAAGCAGGCATCGCGAGGGGCGCTGCGGAGCCACCAACGGGCTCGCATTCCTGATTTGGCCACACCATGGCGACGGACGGGCTGGGCCCACCACGTCCCCACCTCCCGACCTGCGCCGACCTGCCCAGCCCGCGCCGCGCCGCGGACGACGGATCAGGAACACGACACCGGGAGGGACGCCGCGGCACTGCCGGACACTCGCGTTCCTGAATAGGCCACCCATGACGACGGCCGCACCGCGCCCGCTTCGCCCCCATCGACGACGCGCGCCGACCGGCCGACCCCGACCCGCGCCTCCCGGCACCGGCACCGGCACCAGCCCTGGCCCCGGCACCGGCACCAGCACCGGCCGCGGCACTGCCCGGCGCCGGCCGCGGCGCACCCGCGGCCCGCCGCGGCCCCCGCCCCAGCACAGCGCGCAGGTGACAGATCAGGAACACGGGCCCGGGAGGCACGCCACGAGCGCGCCACCGGGCCCGCTTTCCTGAATTGCGCACCGCGGGCGATGGTGAGCACCCGCGCTGCGCCTCAGGACACGTGGACGACGGGACGGCGGGCGATGTCCGGCTCGGCCTCGCGGAGCACCTCGCGCGTGACCGGTGCGACCTCGCCTGCGCCGGTGAACAGGAAGCGCACCATGTTGCGGATGGGGCTGCCCTCGGTCCACGCGAAGTAGATGCTCGGCACGACGCCGGTGAGGTCGCGGACGGCGAGGAGCGTCGACGCGATCGTGTTGGGGACGGTGCCCGAGCGCACGCGGAGGATCCGGAAGCCGTGCTTGACGACGCCCTCGATCTTGAGGTCCTCTTCGAAGTCCGACGAGTCCGCCGGGTAGACCTCGAGGAAGATCGTCGGGACGCGCGCGGGGATGCCGCTCGACCGACGCTCGATCTTGCCCTTGGTCCGGTACTCCTCGGCGCTCCCGTCGTCCGGCTCGTTCGCGATGATGCACACCTGCCCGAACTGGTCGGCATCGGCCACGACGAACTGCTGCGCGACGGCGTCGAGCTCGATCGACGATGCCCGGAGCTCGAACGACCGGCGCACCCGCGAGAGCAGCGACACGACGACGATCGCCAGGATGAACACCGCCGCGATGCGCACGCCGTCGGGGCGTTCGATGACGTTCGCCACGGTGGTGTAGCCGAACACGAGCGTGATGACGCCGAACGCGATGGTCCGGCCCCGCTGCCGCTTCCGCCGTGCCGACAGGGTCACGGCGACCGATGCGCTCGTGATGAGCACGAGCACCCCCGTGGCGTAGGCACCACCCTGGGCGTCGACGTCCGCCTTGAAGATCAGGGTGATGGCGAACGCGATGAGCGTGAAGATGAGCACGAGCGGCCGGACCGCTCGAGCCCATTGCGGCGCCATCCCGTAGCGGGGCAGGAACCGCGGAACGAGGTTGAGCAGGCCCGCCATCGCACTCGCGCCCGCGAACCACAGGATCGCGATCGTGGAGGCGTCGTACACGCTCCCGAAGACGCTCCCGAGGTACTCGTGGGCCAGGAAGGCGAGCGCTCGGCCGTTGGCCTCACCGCCCGGCTGGAACTCCTTCTGCGGGATGAGGAACGTGGTGACGACGCTCGACAGGATGAGGAACGAGCTCATGATGAGCGCGGCAGTGGTGAGGAGGCGCCGGGTCCCCCGGATCCGCCCCTCCGGACGCTTCCCCGGCACGTCATCGTTCCCGCCGTCGACCTGCGGCATGACCGACACCCCGGTCTCGAACCCGGACAGACCGAGCGCGAGCTTCGGGAACACGAGCAACGCGATCCCGATCATCGCGAGTGGATCGGCGTGCTGTGCGGTCAGTCCCGACCACCAGTCCGTGGCCAGGGAGGGACGGCTCAGCACGTGCACGAGCGCCACGGCGACCACGACGAGGTTGAGGACGAGGTACACGGACACGAGCACCACGGCGATGCCGATCGCCTCGCGGAACCCGCGGAGGAACACGACGCCGAGCAGGGCGATGAGTGCGAGCGTCAGGGGCACGGGGATGTCGGTGAACCAGTGCGGCGTGTAGGGGTTCTCGGCGAGGTGTGCTGTGGCGTCCGCCGCCGACAGCGTGATCGTGATCATGAAGTCCGTCACGGCGAACCCGAGCAGGACGAGGACGAGGAGCTTGCCCGCCCACCACGGCAGGAGCTTCTCGAGCATGGCGATCGACCCGGCTCCGCGGAAGCTGTCCTGCGCGACCCGTCGGTACACCGGGAGCGCGCCGAACAGCGTGACGAGCACGAGCACCACCGTCGCGATCGGCGACAGGAGGCCCGCGGCGAGCGCCGCGATGGCCGGCTGGTACCCCAGGGTGGAGAAGTAGTCGACGCCCGTGAGGCACATCACGCGCCACCACGAGTGGGTGCGCTCCACCTCGACCTGGTGCGGGCCCTCGTGGGCGCCCGAGCTCTCGGCGCCCTGCAACATCCAGCGCCGCAGGCGGGTGCTCCGGTCGAGCCGCGGCTTGGTGGCGTCGCGGTCCGCTGCTCCGGGACCCGGCAGGGAGGGGCGGGGGTCGGTCGTCGTCATGGCGCGAGCAGCCTATTCTGCGGGCGGCGTCCCCGCCTGGGGAAGCGCAGCGACCTACCGCTTGCTGATCGAGGCGTACTTCCGCACGCTCCAGGGGACGAACACGACGAGCAGCACCACGATGCCGACGAGCACCGTGGCGACCGGGTGCTGCATGGTCCAGACGTCGGGGACGGGACTGCTCCCCACGTTGCCGAACAGTTGCCGGACGGCCTGCACGAGCGACGACACCGGGTTCCACTCGGCGAACACCCGCAGCACCAGCGGCAGGGTGTCGCTCGGCACGAACGCGTTCGAGATGAACGTGATGGGGAACAGGATCATGAAGGAGGCGTTGTTGATCACCTCGGGCGACCGGACGCTCATGCCGAGCAGCGCCATCACCCAGCTGAACGCGTAGCTGAACGCGAGGAGCAGGACGAGGCCGGCGACGAACTCCCCCGGCGACGAGTGCACCCGCCAGCCGACCGCCAGGCCCGTCAGCATCATGATCAGGACCGAGATCCCGTTGAGGACGAGGTCCCCGTTGGTCCGCCCGACGAGCACGGCGGACAGACTCATCGGCAGGGTCCGGAACCGGTCGATGATCCCCTCCTTCAGGTCCTGGGCCATGCTGTAGCCCGAGAACGTGGCGCCGAACACCACGGTCTGCGCGAAGATCCCGGCCATGAGGAACTGCGTGTAGTCGGTACCACGCACGGCGATCGCCCCGCCGTACACCTGGCTGAACAGCAACACGAACATGATCGGCTGCAGCACCGCGAACACGAGCATGTCCGGGGAGCGGCGGATCTTGAGGAGGTTGCGCCGGGTCACGGTCCAGCCGTCGTTGCACCATGCCGCGACGCGACGGTCGCGCACGACGGGGAGCTGCGCGGTCGCGGTCATCGCCGTGCCGTCCCCGACGAGGCCGGGATCTCCGGCGTCGACGCCGCCCGGTCCTCCGGCCCGGGAGGCCCGGTCACCGTGGTCGCGTCCGTCGCGGTGGTCGGGTCCCCGGCGTCGGCATCGGGTTCCGTCGTCGCGGCGTGCCCGGTGAGGCGCAGGAACACGTCGTCGAGCGTGGGGCGTCGCATCCCGGCGTCGTGGAGGTCCACCTCCGCCTCGGCGAGCTCGGCCAGGGCCGCGCGGAGCGCCGACGGGCCCGACCGGACGGCGACCGAGAGGGTCCGACCGTCCCCACCGATCTCGACGGATCCGTCCCCGTGCCGCTCGAGCACTGCCGCCGCGGCCGCCCGGTCGTCCGCCGACACGAGCGTGACCACCACGCGGTGCCCGCCCACACGGCTCTTCAACTCGTCCGCCGTCCCGTGGGCGATCACCCGGCCGCCGTCGATCACGGCGATGTCGTCGGCGAGCCGGTCCGCTTCCTCCAAGTACTGCGTCGTCAGGAGCACCGTGGTGCCCTCGGCGACGAGGCCCTCGATGACGTCCCAGAGCCCGAGGCGGCTCCGCGGGTCGAGGCCGGTCGTCGGCTCGTCGAGGAACAGCACCGGGGGCTTCGCCACGAGCGCGCCGGCGAGGTCGATCCGCCGGCGCATCCCGCCCGAGAACCCCTTGACGGGCCGGTCGCCCGCCTCGGTCAACCCGAACGCCTCGATGAGCTCCCGCGCGCGACGACGCGAGGCCGACCGCCCCAGGTGGTACAGCCGCCCGATCATGTCGAGGTTCTCGAACCCCGTCAGGTTCTCGTCCACGGCCGCGTACTGACCCGACACCCCGATGCGCCGTCGGATGCGCTGGGGCTCCGCGACGACATCGGTCCCCGCGATGGTCGCGCGTCCGGAGTCCGGGCGCGTGAGGGTCGTCAGGACCTTGACGGCGGTCGTCTTGCCCGCGCCGTTCGGGCCGAGCAACGCGGTGACGCTGCCCTCGGGCACGGCGAGGTCGAGCCCCGCCAGGGCATGGACCGGCCCCGTCTTCGCGCGGTAGGTCTTCGTCAGCCCGACGGCTTCGATGAACGGCACGGCGACTCCTTCGACGCGTGTTCCCGGTGTTCCTCGTGTGCGGCCGCGCGACCGGTGCGGCCGATGACCTCAGACGTCGAACCCGCCGAGGTCCTGGTCGAATCCTCCACCCCAGTCGGACCCTGCGTCGAGGCCCGATCCGGAGTCCCACCCCGCTGCCTCGTAGCCGCCGCCGTCCGCGCCGACGTCGGTGCCGTCCGCCCCGCTGCCGTCATCCCC
>NZ_QKTU01000026.1 GCF_003234565.1 Curtobacterium sp. MCBD17_013
GCCGATCGGCGCGACCGCCGTGTACCCGCTGCCGCTCTACTCGACGACGGTCAGCAAGCCGTCCGGGTTCCGTGACGGCGCGAAGATCGCGATCCCGAACGACGCCATCAACGAGGCCCGGGCGCTGCTCGTGCTGCAGTCCGCCCACCTGTTGGAGCTCCGGGACGGCGGGAGCGCGTTCTCGACGACGGCCGACATCACGTCGCACAAGGTCGACGTCACGACGGTCGACGCCTCGCAGACGGCGAACGCGCTCCAGAACGGCTCGGTGGACGGTGCCGTCGTGAACAACAACTACGCGACCGCTGCGGGCCTGTCGAAGCACGACGCGATCTACCAGGACGACCCGTCGAGCACCTCGGCGGCCCCGTACGTGAACGTGTTCGCGGCGCGCAAGGCGGACGTCCACGACGCGACGTACCTCGCGTTGGCCAAGCTGTTCCACGACAGCGCCGTGCAGAAGGTGTTCCTGAAGGACTACCCGGACGCGGTCGTGCGCTCCACGTCGGCGACCGAACTGCAGCACGAGCTGCGGTCCGTCGAGCAGGACGCGAAGGCCGCACAGGGCTGACCCGTCGGCCCTCCGGCCCACCAGCCGGGAGGCCCGACCCACCCCGGGCGCGCACGGTCACGAGCCGTGCGCGTCCGCCCGTCCCCACCGGAAGGCCCCATGCCCGCGCTCGTCCGCCTCGAGGCCGTCTCGAAACGCTACGTCCGCCGCGACCACGACGACCCCGTGGTCGCGGTCGACGACGTCACCCTCGACGTGGAGGAGGGCGAGGTCCTCGGCATCATCGGCTACTCCGGTGCGGGCAAGTCCACGCTCGTGCGGCTCGTCAACGCGCTCGAGCTGCCGACGTCGGGACGGGTCACCGTCGCCGGTCAGGAGCTCACGAGCCTGCCGGAACGCGACCGGCGTCAGGCCCGTCGCCGCATCGGCATGATCTTCCAGCAGTTCAACCTGTTCCGCTCGCGCACGGTCGCGGGCAACGTCGCCTACCCCTTGCGCGTCGCCGGGGTCCCCCGCGAGGAACGGGACCGCCGGGTGGCGGAGCTCCTCGACTTCGTCGGTCTGCTCGACCGCGCGCACGCCTACCCCGAGCAGCTGTCGGGCGGGCAGAAGCAGCGGGTCGGCATCGCCCGGGCGCTCGCCACGAACCCACCGCTGCTCCTCGCCGACGAGGCCACGAGCGCGCTCGACCCCGAGACCACCACCGAGGTCCTGTCGTTGCTCCGCCGCGTGAACCGCGAGCTCGGGGTGACGATCATGGTCATCACCCACGAGATGGACGCAGTCCGGCAGATCGCCGATCGCGTCGCCGTCATGGAGCGCGGCCGCGTCGTCGAGGTCGGCGACGTGTACGACGTCTTCTCGGCGCCGCGCACCGAGGCCGCACGTCGATTCGTCCGATCGGCGCTGCACGACCGGCCCTCCGCGGCGACCCTCACCCGGCTCCGCGACCGCCACCCCGGCCGGCTCGTGACCGTGCGGATCACGGACGAGCACGGCCTCCAGGCGCGGATCGACGCGGTGTTCGCCGCCGCCGGCGTCGGAGCGGAGCTCGTGTACGGCGGCGTCAGCGAGATCCGCGAGCGCCGCATCGGTGCGCTGACCTACGAGCTCTCCGGCGCGGACGCCGCGGTCGACCGCGCACTCGCGGCACTCCGGCATGCAGGGGTCACCGCGGACGAGGAACGACCGACCGCCCCGACACCGGACATCGCCCACGGCCCGACAACGGAGGGGGCCCGCTCATGACCACCGGACTGCAGGGGTTCCTGACGACGATCGACGTGTACCTGTCCTCGATCCGGGACACCCTCGTCATGTCGCTCGTCTCGTTGGTCGTCGCGGGCGTCATCGGGCTCGCGCTCGGCCTGGCCCTGTACGCCACTCGACCGGGCAACCTGCTCGGACACCGCGGCGTCTTCACGGTCCTCAACGTCGTCGTGAACATCGTCCGGCCGATCCCGTTCGTGATCTTCCTGGCCGCCGTCGCACCGTTGTCCCGAGGCGTCGTCGACACCACGATCGGGGTGCCCGCGGTGACGTTCGCGATCTCCCTCGCGGCGGCGTTCGCCGTGGCCCGGATCGTCGAGCAGAGCCTCGTGTCCCTCGACCCGGGCGTCGTCGAGGCCGCGCGGTCGGCCGGCGCGCACCCGCTGGCGATCGTGCTGACGGTGCTCATCCCCGAGGGACTCGGGCCGCTCGTGCTCGGCTACACCTTCATCTTCGTCGGCATCGTCGACATGACCGCGCAGGGCGCCCTGGTCGGCGGTGGCGGCCTCGGCGAGTACGCGATCACCTACGGGTCGCAGCGCTACGACTGGTGGATCGTGTACATCTCGGTCGCGACGATCGTCGTCATCGTGCAGCTCGGCCAGTTCGTCGGGAACCGGTTGGCGCGGGCGACGCTCCGGCGCTGAGGACGGACGGGAGGGCCGGGACCGGCCCGCACCACGCCTCCCGGCCCGGCGTCGACAGACTGGAGGCGCGGAACCCGCCCGCACCACGCCTCCCGTCCGGCGCGACGGACGGGAGGGCCGGGACCGGCTCGCACCGCGCCTCCCGGCCCGGCGTCGACGGACGGGAGGTGCGGGACCGGCCCGCACCGCGCCTCCCGGCCCGGCGGGTGGCGCGGGTCAGGCCGCCGGCTCGGCGACCGACGACGGAGCGCCGCTGATCGCGGGGGCCTCGTAGTGGGCGGTGACGAGGATCGGACGGTGGTCCGAGATGCCCGCGGGGAGCGTCTCGACGCCCGCGATGTGCAGACCGACGCTCGTCGCGAAGTCGAAGTGCCCCGTGAACCGGCGGTACCGCAGGTAGGTCGGCTGGTCGCTCAACGAGAGGGCGAAGCCGTGCTCCTCGATCTTCTTGCGGAGGTTCGTCTGGAACCAGGGGTAGTTGAAGTCCCCCACCATGATCGCCGGTGCCTCGCTCGACAGGTCACGGACGAACTGGTGCGCGGCCTCGATCTGCTTGCGCCGCAGGCTGTTCGTCGCCGTCAGGGGCGAGGCGTGGAAGGACGCCACGATGACCTCCGCGTCCGCCTCGTGGTCCTCGAGGTGCATCGCGATGAGCCGCTCGTGCGCGGGCGCGAGGACGCGGTCGTGCAGGGACTTCTGCAGCGAGTGGATCGTGAAGTCGCGCACGTCGAACCGGTCGTCGCGCTTGTAGATCGCGAGCCCGAGCCGATTCGCGCTCGTCGACGCCGCGAGGGTGAGCCCCCCGACCTCGGGCGCCAGGTCGTTGCTGTCGCACTCCTGCACGCACAGCACGTCGGCCTGGGACGCCTCCGCCAGTGCGGCCAGCTCCCCGTTCGCGGTGTGCTCGCGCAGGTTGTAGCTCACCACTCGGATGGCTCGCTGCTCTCCGCCCTGCATGTCGCCTCGCATCCTGCCGTTCGTCGTTCGTCCGACCTGGTGGTCGCGCGCCAGGGCAGGGCCCCGGCGCCGCCTCCGGACCGTACCCCCGGTACGCAAGCGCTCGCTGTGACTGTATCGCCGCGAGGCGCCCGAGGGTACGGGGCACCTGGACCCCGGCCGTGAATGACGGACGGCCGAGCGGCCCGGCCCTACCGTTCGAGTCATGAGCTACAGCCAGCCTGACCCTGCCGAAGAGTCCACCACGCCCGAGGCGCCCGAGCAGCCGGACACCGACGCGCCCGACGAACGCCAGCAGTCCGCCGAGGACATGCCCGACGGCCTGCACGGGACGAACGACCACGCCGACCTCGGCGACGACGTCGACTCGGGCAGCCCCGAGCAGTGAGACCGTGGAGGACCCGCTCGCGTGGCGGGTCCTCCCCCACGCATCGCCCGGTGGTGCGGATCCTCCCGCGGCGCGCACCACTCGGCGGCGCGCCGCTCGTCGTGCCTCCGCTCAACGGGCGGCCGCGCGGCGAGCCGGACGCACCGCTGACCCGGCGTCGCGGCTCATGAGCACGCCCTCGAGGCACGCTGCCGCGAGCAGCACCGTGATGACGACGAACGCCGCGTCGTAGGGCACGGAGGACCCCGGGCCGCCGAGCGGTGCCGCAGCGCGGAGCACCACCGCGGCCACGGCCACGCCGAACCCGGCGGCCACCTGCTGCAGCGTCGACGAGAGCGTGTTCGCCGGCGTCATCGCCGTGGGCTCGACGTCCGCGAACGCGATCGTGTTGTACGCCGTGAACCCCACAGAACGTGCGGCACCGCTCACCACGAGCAGGACCGCGAGCACCCAGAACGGCGTCGTCGGCGTCAGGAACGTCATGAGCACGACGGACACCGCGGCCGTCGCCGTCGAGCCGATGACGACGGGCCGGTACCCGAACGCGCGGAGGAGCGGCGTCGTCGTCGGCTTGATCCCGAGGTTGCCGACGAACACGAACAGCACCGCGGACCCCGCCGCGACCGCGGACCAGCCCCAGGCGTCCTGGAACAACAGCGGCAGGACGAACGGCACCGCCGACACACCGAGCCGGAACAGCGAGCCCCCGGCATGCGACACCCGGAAGGTCTCGAGCCGCAGTGCGTCGAGCCCGAGGATCGGGTGGTCCGCCCGGCGGAGGTGTCGCACCGCGAGCCAGCAGCAGACCGCCCCGACGACGCCCGCGACCGTCGCCGCGACCACCGGCACGTGGGTGAGGGACAGCAGCGACGCCATCACCACGAGGCCGCCCAGCCCGAGACACGCGAGCACCGCGCCCACCCAGTCGAAGGGCACGCGCTCGGCGCCACGCTCCTGCGGCACGAGGACGGCCGCGGCGACGAGTGCGACCGCGCCGATCGGCAGGTTCACGAGGAAGATCCAGTGCCAGGACAGCGCGTCCACGAGCACCCCGCCGAGGAACGGCGCGACGATCGGTGCGGCCAACGCCGGCCACGTGAGGATCGCGATGGCGGTCACGAGGCGGTCGCGGCCCGCGCTCCGGAGCACCACGAGCCTCCCGACCGGCACCATGAGCGCGCCACCGAGACCCTGGACGACCCGCCATGCCGTCAGGGTCGCGAGCGAGTCCGCCGCGGCGCACAACCCCGACGCGGCGGTGAAGACGACGATCGCGCCGAGGAACACCGTGCGCGACCCCACCCGGTCCGTCACCCATCCGCTCACGGGGATGAGGACCGCCAGGGTCACGAGGTACGCCGTGATCGCGATGCCGACCGCCGCCGAGTCGACGCCGAGGTCCCGCCCGATCGCCGGCGCCGCCGTGCTGACGATCGTGCCGTCGAGCAGCTCCATGAAGTACGTGCCCGCGACGAGGACGGCCAGGGCCGTCGCGCTCCGTCGCCGTCGTCCGGTCTGCGCCTGCGTCGTCGCCTCGCTCATCTCCGTTCGAGCGTAGTCCGACGCGCGTGCCCCGGCGGTCCCCCCAGGAACGCCGTCTATCGTGGCGGCGTGAGGTCTGCTCGGAGGGTGCCACCCGCCCGCGGTGAGGTGGCTGCATGAGGGGCCCCGACGAACTCGAGCGCCCCGCTCGGCCCGCCGCCGTCTCGGTCGTCGCCCGTCCCTCCCGGAACCGCCTCGCCGACCTCGCCGTCAGCACACCCGCATGGGCGGTGGTCCTCGTCCTGTTCGCGGCGTCGCGGATGCTGTCGACCACGTGGCTCGCCCTGGTGTACCCGCTCATCGTGCGGGCGCAGCCAGCGAACGCCATCCGGGGCAACGACCACGGGTTCCTGACGTTCCTGACGAGCTGGGACGGCCAGTACTACGAGGACATCTCCCTGCACGGGTACCCGTCCGTGCTCCCGACGGACGCCCTCGGACACGTCATGCAGAACAACTGGGCGTTCCTGCCGGCGTTCCCGTTCACGATCCGGATGCTGACGGCCTCCACGGGCCTCCCGTTCCGGATCGGCGCGCCGCTCATCGCCACCATCGCCGGCCTCGTCGCCGCATACCTGCTGCACGCGCTCGTCCGCGAGCGCGCCGGCGGCACCGCCGCGTTGTGGGCCGTGTTCTTCTTCTGCCTCGGGCCGCTCTCGTTCCTGCTCGAGGTCGGGTACGCCGAGAGCATGTTCCTGGCGCTCGTGTTCGGTGCCCTCCTCGCCATGCAGCGGCGGCGGTACCTGCCACTCACCCTGCTCTCGATGGTGGCGGCGTTCACCCGTCCCGGCGAGCTGGCGATCCCCCTCACACTCGGGGTGGTCGCCCTCGTCCGGTACGTCCGGGACCGCGGGTCGTTCCCCGTGCGCGAGCGACTCACCGTCATCGGGACCGGACTCGTCACCGCCGCCGCAGGTGTCGCGTGGCCGGTCATCGCGTCGCATGCCACCGGCCGGCCGAACGCGTACCTCGACACCGAGATGTCGTGGTGGGTCAACTTCATCGGTCGGGTGCACTTCGTGCCGCTCTCGCCCTGGTTCCTCACCGCGGCCCGCTGGGTCGGTGTCGGCGGGGTGCTGCTCGTCATCGCCATGGCCGTCGCGTACGGCGTGTGGTTGTCCCGGCGGTCCACGCGCGAGCTCGGGCTCGTCACCGTCGTGTTCGCGGCCGCGTACGCGCTGTACGTGTTCGCCGTGTCGATCCCCATGGCCTCGACCCCGCGGCTCCTCATGCCGCTCGCGCCGCTGACGGGGTCGCCCGAACTCGTCGCGCGGCCGTGGGCGCGATGGATCATGGTCAGCGGGGCGCTCGTCGGGCAGCCGGTGCTCATCGCGGTGCTGTGGCTGATGGGGCCGCCGTAGGCAGAGGCAGAGGCGGACGCGGACCGGCCCGCTGGCGGTGGTCCACCGACTCGGGGATCTGGGTCCGGTCGACGGCGCCGGGAGTACGGTCCCGGCCATGACCGGTCCGCACGATGACGACCCGACCCTGGTCCGGAACCAGCCAGCCCTGACGACCTCGGACGGCACGATCTGGGTCGTGGTCGGCGCCATCACCGCGATCGTCGTCGGGCTCGTGATGTGGCTCATGGGGCTGCTCGTGCCCGCCGTGGGATGGACCGGCCTCGTGCTCGTGCTCGCGCTGTTCGTCGCCATGCTCGTCGTGCGGTTCGCCGTCCGGCACGTGCGGCACCGGCTCGCGACGCTCGCGGCTCTCGAGGGCGCGATGGTCCTCGTCGGCCTCGTGGTGGTGTTGGTCGTGCTCGTCGGGCAGGCGCGCGCGGTCGGTTGACGGGGTGGCTGCCCGGACCCCCGCCGGCGCGGCTCGCGGCTCGCGGCTCCGCGGGGTGCGGCTCGCGGCTCGCGGGGTGCGGTTCCGCGGGGTGCGGTTCCGCGGGGTGCGGCGCCGGGGACCGCGGTTCCCGGAGGCGCGGCTGTCGTCTGTGCTGATCTGGGCCCCCTCCCCCGGCAGCGCCGACAACTCAGGAAAACCGCGCCAGCCGGGAGGCCCGGCACCCGCCGAGCACCGATCCTCCTGAATCGTCGACCACAGGCGGCAGATCAGCCGAGGCGGCGCGTCGAGACCAACCCACGTGACGACCACGGAACGTTCGGAGCGCCGAGGCCTGACCCCGTCGCCCCGCCTCCTCGGCAGCGCCGACAACTCAGGAAAACGGCGCCAGCCGGGAGGCTCGGCACCCGCCCAGCACCGATCCTCCTGAACCGTCGACCACAGGCCGCAGATCAACCAACAACTCAGGAAAATGGCGCCAGCCGGGAGGCCCGACACCCGCCCGGCACCGATCCTCCTGAACCGTCGACCACAGGCGGGAGATCAACCAACAACTCAGGAAAACGGCGCCAGCCGGGAGGCCCGGCACCCGACCGGCACCGATCCTCCTGAATCGTCGACCACAGGCGGCAGATCAACCGAGGCGGCGCGTCGAGACCAACCCACGTGACGCCTACGGAACGGCCCGGAGGGCCGAGCCTGAGCCCGTCGCCCCGCCTCCTCGGCAGCGCCGACAACTCAGGAAAACGGCGCCAGCCGAGAGGCCCGACACCCGACCGGCACCGATCCTCCTGAAGCCGGTCTGCTCGGTCGGGGGTGTCACCGGCGGAGTTCCCCGGGACCTCCCGGGCGTGCGGCGAGTCAGTCGGTCCCCACGCCCGGCCCGCGGATCACGGTCTCGACGTCGACGACCTGGGGCGTGGCGGGCATGGAGGCGAAGCCGAACCGGACCGGCGGGTCGAGCGGTGTCAGGGTGCCGAGGTCAGCGCCGTCCCACGTGCCCGTCACCGCGGTCACCGCATGAGCGCCGGTCACGCCGTAGTACTCCCGCCGACCTCCCCCGGCAGAACCCGCGGTCCCCGCCCCGCGCACCAGCAGGCGCGCGACCGGATCGACGATCGCGAGCCATCGGGGATCGGTGGCGATCCTCCGCGGAACGAGCCGGAGCAACCGGCCGAGGAGTGTGATCGCGCCGACGGTGACCTCGAGGTGGAGCGGTCCGGCGTCGAGCTCCAGGCCACGTGTGGTTCGAACGAGGTGCACATCGACGACCCGGGTCGCGTCGAACCGGTAGGTGCTCGACACGTACCGCTCGACGAGTTCGTCCGGCGCCAGGAGCAGGCTGCTGCCGTCGGGCAACTCGACGAACACGTCGGTGAAGTGCCGGAACGGGGAGTCCTGCCACATCCCGACGACGATGCGGTGCCCGGACGTGGTCCCGACGCCGAGGATCCGTCCGCGGAACCGCTCCTCGCGCGCTGAGCGGTCTCGTCGGCTGGACGTGTGGGCCATCGCTGGATGCTACCGGGGCGGGGCGCGGCCGGACGGACGCACGAGGGTCACCGCCGCCGCATTGTCACATCCGCCGTACGGGAGGAGGCGCACCGGACCCGAGTTCGGGTCATCGGATCCGGTGCACGCGGGCACGAGCGGACGGCCGTCTGCATGACACAGCTCGACGCGGCTCGCCCCTTGTTTGTGTTCGGTGCCCTCCGCCTCCGGGTTTGGTCACGGATCACCATTTCAGGGAGGCCCGTGGCGCCTCGGTCAGACCGCGGGGACCTCCTCAGCGAGCATCTCCTCGACGAGCGGCTTGACCTTCGTGCCGTACAGCTCGATCGACCGCATCATGTGTTCGTGCGGGAGTCGACCGGTGCTGTAACGGAGATCGAAGCGCGAGACCCCGAGGATGCGCATGTTTCGCGCGATCTTCTTCGCGACCGTCTCGGGCGATCCCACGTAGAGGGAACCGCCCGCCGACAGGCCAGCGCGGTACTGCGACTCGTCGAAGGGCGGCCACCCGCGCTCGCGTCCGAGCCGATCCGTGACGTCCTTGTGGTACGGGTAGAACAGCTCGGCCGCCTCGTCGTCCGTCGCTGCGACGAACCCTGGCGAGTGCATGGCGATCGGCTGCTGCGGGAGCTCGAACTGGTCGAGCGCCTGTCGGTAGAGACGCGAGAACGGTGCGAACTGAGCGGGCTGACCGCCGATGATCGCGAGGAACAGCGGGAACCCGTAGCTCGCCGCCCGGATCACGGACTGCGGCGAACCCCCGACTCCGATCCACGTCGGGATGCGGCCGTGTTCGGTCTTCGGCCAGACCTCTTGCTCGTGGAGCGGGGCGCGCTTCGTGCCGGACCAGCTGACCGGTCCCTCTTTGAGGACCTCGGCGAAGAGCTCGAGCTTCTCCTCGAAGAGGGTCTCGTAGTCTGCGAGGTCGAATCCGAAGAGCGGGAACGACTCGGTGAAGGACCCGCGGCCGAGCACGACCTCGGCGCGCCCGTTGGACAGCGCGTCGACGGTCGCGAACCGCTCGTAGACCCGCACCGGGTCGTCTGAGCTCAGCACCGTGACCGCGGAACCCATGTGGATCCGTTGGGTGCGCGCGGCGATGGCCGCCAGGACGACCTCGGGTGCGCTGACGGCGAAGTCGACGCGGTGGTGTTCACCGACCCCGATGAAGTCGATGCCCACCTGGTCGGCGAGGACCGCCTGCTCAACCACGTTGCGGATGCTCTGGGCCTGGGTCAGACGGACACCCGCGGTCGTCTCGGTCACGTCACCGAACGTGTCGAGCCCGAGCTGGACCGCTCCGACCCGGTCCGGCGCCGCGGGCGGGACGTCGACCGGACGCCCGGGTCCCGCGCCACCACCGCTGATGTTGCCGAATGCGCTGCCACCCATGAAGTCCTCCAGACGGATCAATGCGTTTGCATGATCCTACAACCGGTTCAGTACGCCAGAATTCCGCGATGCGACGGGAAGGCGCGGGAGCATCAGGAACGCGTGCCGAGCCTCCCGGGCGTCGCCAACCGCGCGTGCTCGAGGACCACGCCGGACGGTCCGACGGCCGCGGCGACGACCGACAGGGTCGCGAATCGGCCGTCGGCACGGAGATCGTCACGGAGGATCGCGTCCGGTCGGTCCGGCGCGACGTCGGCACCCGAACGGAGCACGGCGAACCAGTCCTCCCAATCGGCCCCGAGCCCCGTCGTCGGCGCCTCCGCCGCGAGGAGTGGCTCGATCGACGGTGGCGGTCCGACCGGAGCCGATGCGTGGCGGAAGGGATCGAGCCACCGAGCGATCCGTGGGAGCGCGACGTCGTCCGGAGCGCCTTCCGTCACGACGTGGACGCCCGGTCCGAGTCCTCGCGTGAGGACGCGCACACCATCCCACGACGTCACGCGCACCCCCTGCGGCGTTGCGTGGACCAGGTTGTAGGAGCGCTCGGTCGGCCGCTCGCTCGCCCGGGTGGCCCCCGTGACGGCGTCGAGCGGAAGCCACCCCCGCGTCGCCCAACCGCCGTCCGTCGCGGGCGCGGGCTCGGCGCGGTTGAGGACGACCGCGAGGGCTCGGCGAGGAGCGGACGCTGCGAGCCACGCGCCCCCTGCCGTCCGATCCCGGACACCGACCACGTCGTCGCCGCGGTCCTGCCACCAGGCGCGTGGGGGGTCCCAGGGACGGGACGGGTCCTCGTCTCGCAGTGCGAGCAGGGTGACCGGCCACGCGGTGTCGGGTTCGACCCGGACGACGACGGTGCACATGCGTCGATCATCGCACCCGCCCCACGACGTCCAGGGCTCGCCTGGCCACCTGTGGACTCGCCTCGACGTCGAACAGCATGTGGACGCGATGGCGCCCGAACGCCCCTGCCCAGGCTCAGCGGACGCGTGACACAGCGCGCACTGTGGAGAGAGCGATGCGTTGTGGAGGACGGCCTGCCGCTCCCTGCCCGCTGGTACCGTCGGCCGGGCGGGGATCCGCCCCGCCAGAACGGAGGTCGACCGTGTCACAGTCCGAGCAGCGCCGGACGATCGTCGTGGGCATCACCGGCGGCATCGCGGCGTACAAGGCCGTCGGAGTCGTGCGGGCGTTCGTACGGCTCGGACACGACGTCCACGTGGTCCCGACCGAAGGAGCACTGCGCTTCGTCGGACTGCCCACACTCGAGGCCATCAGCCGTAACCCCGTGTCGACGAGCGTGTTCGAGGAGGTCGCGGAGGTCCGCCACGTCGCGCTCGGGCGCCGCGCGGACCTCGTCGTCGTCGCACCGGCCACGGCCGACTTCCTGGCACGGACCGCGGCGGGACTGGCCGGAGACCTGCTCGGAACGACCCTGCTCGCGACGACAGCACCGGTCGTCGTGGCGCCAGCGATGCACCCGCAGATGTGGGACCACCCCGCAACCCGCGCGTCGGTCGCCACCCTGCGGGAGCGGGGCGTCCACGTCGTCGGTCCGGAGGACGGGCCGCTCACCGGCGAGGACTCGGGGATCGGGCGCATGAGCGAGCCCGACGCCATCGTCGCGGCAGCGCTCGCCGTCCTGCCCGCGAGCGGAACGGGTGGACGCGACGAGTCGTCCGCTGCGACGACGGTCACCACCGCGCCCGACAGCCGGGAGGCCCGCCACGGGTGGACACCGACCGCTCCCGTCCCCCATGTCGACGAGTCGCCCACCGCGCCCGAGACCGCGGTGCACCCCGACGCCCGACGCGGGGACCTGTCGGGCAACCACGTCGTGGTGAGTGCGGGCGGCACCCGTGAGCCGGTTGACCCCGTGCGGTACATCGGCAACCGCTCGAGCGGGCGGCAGGGAGTCGCGATCGCGGCCGAGGCAGCGCGCCGGGGAGCCGTCGTGACCCTCGTGGCGGCGAACATCGAGGACGCGGTGCTCGCGGCCATGGACGACGCGCCCGATGCACTCCCGGTCGAGGTCATCCGGGTGGGCACCGGCCTCGAACTCGCCGATGCCGTCCACGCCGCCGCGGTGGCCGCTGACGTCGTCGTGATGACGGCGGCCGTCGCAGACTTCCGTCCGGCCGAGGTCCGACCATCGAAGCTCAAGAAAGAGGACGCGGGCGACCACCTGACGCTCGAACTCGTCCGGAACCCCGACGTCCTCGCCGACCTCGTGGCGGCGCGCCGTGCGGGCCAGCTCGTCGTCGGGTTCGCGGCCGAGACCGAGCCCGACCGCGCCGCTCGCCTGGACCTGGCCCGCGACAAGCTGGCCCGCAAGCCCGCCGATCTGCTCGTGGTGAACCGGGTCGGCTGGGACCACGGGTTCGAGCGTGGCCACAACGCCGTCGAGGTCCTGGCTGCCGGAGGCGACGTGGTGCGCGAGGCGTCAGGATCGAAGGCGGAGATCGCCCATGTGGTGCTCGACCTCGTGGCGACAGCGCTGACGTGACCTGCGCAGCGGAATCCGTGCCTTCCGGGCGCCGCGGCGGCTCCGGCCGCCCCGGTCGCTCGGGCCGCCCCGCTCGCTCGGGCCGCCCCGCTCGCACGGGCCGATTCGGATTCCGATGCAGCACAGCCGACCGGTCCAGGATGGCCTGATGCGACGAACACGACGCGCGCGCCGCGCGGCCACGACGGCTCGCGGACTCGCGATCCTGCTCGCCGGGGCTGGCGTGACCCACTTCCTCCGTCCCCGTGTGTACGACGGGATCGTGCCGGAGGCCTTGCCGACTCGTGCGACGACGATCGGTTCGGGCGTCGCCGAGGTGGCGGTGGCGGCGGCGCTGGCGGTGCCACGCACCCGGCGGATCGGCGGATTCGCGGCTGCCGCGCTCTTCGTCGCGGTCTTCCCCGCGAACCTCAAGATGGCGCGTGACCTGCTCGACGACCCGCGCTCGCAGCGACGGATGCGCGTGGCGGCCCTGCTGCGGCTCCCGCTGCAGGTGCCCCTCGTGCGGTGGGGCCTCCGCGTCGGGATGGACAGCAGGCCATGACGAACGGACCCCAGGAGCTCGACGCCCTCGCCGACATCCTCGTGGCGCAGACGGCCGCGCCGCTCCCGCACCGAGCCGTCACCGCGCACCGCTGGGCGGACGTGGTGTTCGCGTCCTGGCGGGTGGACGCGGACACGGTGGCCAGCCTCGTGCCACCACGGACCGAGCCGGACCGGATCGACGGAAGCGCATGGGTGTCACTGACGGCGTACGAGTTCCGCCGGACCACGGTGCCGCCGCTGCCGCCGCCCGGGCCGCTCGGTCGCCTGACGGAGATCACCGTCGAGGTGCCCACCGTCGACGACGCCGGTCGACACGGAACGACCTACCTGACCGTGGACACGCAACACGTGCCGGCCGTGCTCGCAGCGCGCATCGGGATCGGCGTGCCCTACACGGCAGCGCGAGCGGGATCACGGCGCGACGGGGACGTCCTCGCCCACCGCACCCGCCGACGGCACGGCGGCGCGTCAGCGTCGGTCCGGGTCCGTGCTGCCGGAGGGGTCACGCCGGACGCGCTGTCGGTCGCTCTCACGCACCGCCCGGGTGTCCACGCCCGCCACCTCGGCGTCACGTCGTGGTGGCGGCGCTCGCACGCTCCCTGGCAGCTGCGTGCCGCCCGGGCAGAGGAACTCCGCGGCGACCTGCCCGACGTCGTCGGGTTCCCCCGTCTGCTCGACCGCGTGCCCGACCGTCTGCTCGTCGGGGACGGCGTCGACGTCGAGTACGCATGGGGAGGCCTCGTCCGATGAGCACCACCGACGAGGATGCCGACCCCTTCGACCTCGAGCGCTTCACGCGCGCGCAGGCCGGCGTCTTCGAGCAGGCGCTCGCCGAACTCCGCGCCGGCCGCAAGCGCTCGCACTGGATGTGGTTCGTGTTCCCGCAGATCGCTGGCCTCGGCAAGAGCGCGACCGCCGTGCGGTTCGCCATCGGTTCGCAGCGGGAGGCACGGGCCTACCTCACGCATGCCGTCCTCGGTCCACGCCTGCGCACCGCGGCGACCGTCGTCGCAGAAGCGCCCGCCCGCGACGCGATCGCGCTGCTCGGTGAGATCGACGCGGTGAAGCTCCGGTCCTCGATGACGCTGTTCGCGCACGTGGCGGAGGACGCGGCACCGTTCCGCGCTGTGCTGGACCGTTGGTACGGCGGCGAGGAGGACCGGGTGACGCTGGACCTGCTCGGCGGGTGACATCAGCATCCGCCACGTCACATATCAGGTAGCATCGCGGTACTCGAACCCGACGAGGGAGATCCGCCATGCCCGTTCCCGTGACGCCGCCCGCGCATCACCGGCTCCTCCGCGACACCGTCCGCGACCGCATCCACGAGGCCATCATGGACGGCACTCTCGAGCCGGGCGAGCGCCTGAACGACGAGGACCTGATCGCCTGGCTCGGTGTGTCCCGCACCCCCATCCGGGAGGCCCTGAGTCAGCTCGCTCGCGCCGGTCTCGTCGAGATGGCGCCGAACCGCTACACCCGCGTGACGCGGCCGGATCCCACCCAGGTGATCGAGGCCCTCCAGACCTTGGGGGTGCTCCTCGGTGGTGTGGTGCGTCTCGCGGTGCCACGTCTGTCCGGCGAGGAACGTGCTCGGGTGCTCGCCGCCCTCGACACGACGATCGTCGAGATGGCGAACCACGACGTCCTCGGGGCGAACCGTGACGCGCTGGCCCTGTTCGGGATGTTCGTTGACGCCTGCGGCAACGCCTCGCTGGTGCGGGTGTGTCGCGACACGATGGACGGACTGGCCTTCCGCCTCCGCTTACGGGACCTCGATCGGCTCGTGGACTGGGCGGGGATGACGGAGCAGTTGCGCGCTCTCCGGGCGGCGACGGCCGCAGAAGACGCGATCGCGGCCGAACTCGCGACCGAGGCGGTGCATCTGCTCCCTGCGTGACGGTTGCTCGAGGTGACGTCGCCTCGGGGGCCGACCCGGTCCTCCCGGCCGTATGATTGGTTCACATCAGCTAACCAATCGTGTCGGAGGCAGCACGTTGACCACAGCCCGCCCGGCCCTGTTCACCAAGGACCACCCCCACTACAAGTGGATCGCGCTGAGCAACACCACGCTCGGCATGCTCATGGCGACCATCAACTCGTCGATCGTGATCATCTCGCTGCCCGCGATCTTCAAGGGCATCCGGTTGAACCCGCTCGGCGCGGGGAACGTGAGCTACCTGCTCTGGATGCTCATGGGCTACATGCTCGTGACCGCCGTCCTCGTGGTCGGATTCGGGCGACTCGGCGACATGCTGGGCCGGGTCCGCATCTACAACCTCGGGTTCGTCGTGTTCTCGCTCGGGTCCGTGGCATTGGCGCTCGACCCCTGGACCGGCGGATCCGGAGCCATGTGGCTCATCATCTGGCGACTCGTGCAGGGTGTGGGCGGTGCGATGCTGTTCGCCAACTCGACGGCGATCATCACCGACGCGTTCCCGGCGCACCGGCGCGGCATGGCGCTCGGCATCAATCAGGTGGCGGCGATCGCAGGGTCGTTCATCGGCCTCATCGTCGGCGGTCTGCTCGCCGTGGTCGACTGGCGGGCGGTCTTCTTCGTGAGCGTCCCGATCGGCATCATCGGCACCATCTGGTCCTACAAGTCGCTGCACGAGGTGGGGACGAAGAGCCCCGGGCGACTGGACATCCCGGGCAACCTCACGTTCGCCGCCGGACTCACCGCGGTCCTCGCGGGCATCACGTACGGGATCCAGCCCTACGGGAACAGCGCGACCGGGTGGACCAACCCCTGGGTCGACGGAGCGATCGGTCTCGGTGTGCTCATGCTCATCGCGTTCGTCGTCATCGAGCTCCGATCCGCCCAGCCGATGTTCGACCTCGGGCTGTTCCGCATCCGGGCGTTCGCGATGGCGAACCTCGCTGGTCTGCTCGCCTCGGTCGGTCGCGGCGGCCTGCAGTTCATGCTCATCATCTGGCTGCAGGGCATCTGGCTGCCGCTGCACGGCTATTCCTACGAGGACACGCCGCTCTGGGCCGGCATCTACATGCTGCCGATCACCATCGGCTTCCTCATCGCGGGGCCGATCTCGGGGACCCTGTCCGACCGGTTCGGCGCACGTGCCTTCGCCACCACCGGACTCGTCGTGGTCGCCGGGACCTTCGTCGCGCTCCTGCTCATCCCGGTCGACTTCCCGTACTGGCTCTTCGCGATCATCACCGGTCTGAGCGGTTTGGGCTCGGGCATGTTCGGCGCCCCGAACCGCAGCGCGATCATGAACAGCGTGCCGAAGCACCAGCGCGGTGCGGCGTCCGGCATGGCGGGCACCGTGCAGAACGCCGGGACCTCGCTGTCCATCGGCATCTTCTTCTCGCTCATGATCGCCGGACTGTCGACCACGCTGCCGGGGACGCTCACGCGGGGCCTCAGCGCCCACGGCGTGCCCTCGACGGTGGCGGAGCAGATCGGCCAGACCCCGCCCGTGGGCTCGCTGTTCGCTGCGTTCCTCGGGTACAACCCGATCGGCAACCTGCTCGGGCCGTCCGGGGTGCTGCATCGTCCGGGCGTCGACGCCGCGACCCTCACGGGCAAGGAGTTCTTCCCGCAGCTCATCTCCGGGCCGTTCCACCACGGACTCGTCGTGGTCTTCGCCGCCGCCGCGATCATGTCCGTCGTGGCCGCCGTCGCCTCGCTCATCCGAGGCAAGCGATACGTGCACGCCGACGGCGACACCGGTACCATCGCCACGACCAAGGACCCGGTGACCGACGGAGCGCGTGCATGACCGAGACCCCGATCAACCGCGGCGACGTCGCCGCGCGCCTGGCCGTGGCGGTCGGACGCATCAATCGGAGGGCACGGCCCGGCACCGGCGCGTTGAGCTACGGCCTGGTGTCGGCGCTGTCGACGATCGTGCGGCTCGGTCCGCTGCGGCCCGGCGATCTCGCCCGACACGAGGTCGTCACGAAGCCGACGATGACGCGGGTGCTCAGCGACCTCGACGCGCGCGGGCTCATCGAACGGGTCACGGATCCACTCGACGGCCGCGCGTCCGTCATCACGGCCACCCCCGCGGGTGTCGCAGCCGTGCACGAGGCACGCCACGAACGCGCGGGCATCGTGTCGCAGCTGCTCGCTGATCTGGACGACGGCGACCTGCGTGCCATCGCGGGGGCACTCGACGCGCTCGAGCGGGTCGCACAGGTCGAGCCCATGCCCGCGCGCTCCGGTCGTTCCGCCGCGCCAACTGGGTCGGTGCACTCCGCGCACTCCGCGCCCTCCGCGCACGCAGCCAGCGACGGGGCCGCGAGCGGCGGGGCCGGCGGCGGGACCGCGAGCGGCCGGGCTGGCGGCGGGGCCTTGAGTGACACCGTCTCCGGCGAGGCGCTCGCCGCAGTGCGGGCGGCGACCTCCCGGGCTTGACGCGAGCCGGGCCTCCTGGCGGGCGGATGTTAGGGCGCTCCCTCCACAGGTCGTCGCCGTGCCGCGGTGTCCACGGCGGCACGTTCCGCCACCCCTGCACCGCCCCCGGCGCTGCCACTATGACACCGTGACGATCCCGAACAGCCCGACGCGACGGTGGCCTGCCGCCGGCCTGCGGCGGATGGTGCCCCGTGACCCGACCGAAGCCCACCGAGCAGCCAGTCCGCTGGAGCTGTTCTTCGACCTCGTGTTCGTCGTCGCGGTGTCCTTCGCGGCGACGGACCTGCATCACCTCGAGGTGCGTGGTCACCTCGCGGACGCAGTCACCGGCTACGTCCTCGTGTTCTTCGCGATCTGGTGGGCCTGGGTCAACTTCACGTGGTTCGCCACGTCGTTCGACACGGACGACTGGCTCTACCGCGTCACCACGTTCGTGCAGATGGCCGGCGTGCTCGTCCTGGCGGCCGGCATCGGACCGGCGATCGAGCACGGTGACGACTTCGTCGCCACCATGGGCTACGTGGTGATGCGCCTCGCCATGGTGAGTCAGTGGCTCCGGGCAGCGTCGGCGCACACGCGGTACCGCCGCACCGCGCTCGAGTACGCCGTCGGGATCACCGTGGTGCAGGTGCTCTGGGTCCTCCGCGTCACGGTGTTGGCCGATCTCGCGTCGACCCTGACGTTCCTCCTGCTCGTCGTCGCCGAGCTCGCCGTCCCCGTCGTCGCGGAGCGCACCGACACCACCCCGTGACACACCCGGCACATCGCGGAGCGATACAGCCTCTTCACGCTCATCGTCCTGGGCGAGGGCCTGGTCGCGAGCGCCAATGCGGTGATCGGGGCCTTGGCGGCGTCGGAGCGCATCGGGCCCCTGCTGGCCCTGGCCGGCGCGGGTCTCGTCATCGTGGCGGCGATGTGGTGGATCTCCTTCGCGCGCAGCCAGCACGACCGGATCACCTCACTGCCGAGGGCTCTGGCCTTCGGCTACGGTCACTACGTCGTGTTCGCTGCCGCCGCCGCGATGCCAGCCGGGATCGAGGTCGCGATCGCCGCCAGCGAAGGCACTGCGCGCCTCGCTCCAGCTGCCGCCGCCGCGACCATCTCGGTGCCGGTCGCCGCGTTCGTGCTCGCCGTCTGGGCGCTCGCGCTCCGGCCGACGCTCGGGAGGCCCACCAGCGCCCTCGTGGTCGTCCTCACCCTGGCAGCCGGCTTCAGCGCGTTCCTCCCGCAGCTCTCGCTGGTGCTGACCGCCATCCTGTTGGCGGCGATCGTCGTGACGCTCGAGGTCGCGGACCGGAATCGGGGCCGCGGCACGAGCGGGGTCCGGAGCCGGGGTCGGGCGCGAGCGGTCGCTCCGGCGTCCGGTCGAGTCAGCTGACCGGAGCGCGGGCCGCGTGCGCGGCGGAGACGCCTTCCCTGCAGACTGCAACCGCCACAGCCACAGCCACAGCCACAGCCACAGCCACGCTCGCTCCGTCCGCAGCGTCGACAACGCCCGCCCTGCCGGCGGTGTCGGCAACGCCGCGAGGTTGATCGTGAGCCCGGATGGCGGAACGATGGCGACATGCCCTTCGTCACGGCCGTCTGCCGCGTGCACCAGCTCATCCCGGACTCCGGGACGGTCGGCGTGACCGCGATCGACAAGCGGCCGGTGACCGATCCGTTGCGGGTGCGTCCACTCGGCCTCCACGGCGACGTCCAGGCGAACCGCAAGCACCACGGCGGCGAAGACCAGGCCGTCTACGCCTACGCGGACGAGGACGCGGCCTACTTCAGTACGGTGCTCGGGCGTCCGGTGGAGCCTGGCCTGTTCGGTGAGAACCTCCGGACGAGCGGGATCGAGGTCAGCACCGCCGTGGTCGGCGAGCGCTGGCGGGTCGGCGATGGTCTCGTGCTCGAGGTGACGCTGCCGCGGGTCCCGTGCGCGACGTTCGCTCGCCGCATGAAGGTGGACAAGTGGGTGCGAACCTTCACGGACGCCAACCGCACCGGCGCCTACCTGCGCGTGGTCCGGTCCGGAGCCGTCCAAGTCGGTGATCGGATCGAGCGCTTCGACCGGCCTGCACACGGCATCACGGTCGCGGATGTGTTCGCCGGCCTCGGGCGGGATCAGGCGGTCGTGCTCCTCGAGGGCGGCCGCGGGCTCCCGTACAAGATCGAGGCGGTCGCCCGGAAGGTGCTCTCGGGGGTCCCGGCCTCGCTCTGACGTGCGGTCACGACGGCACGGTCACGACGGCACGGTCACGACGGCACGGTCACGAAGGCACGATCACGAACGTGCGGTCATGACGGCACGGTCACGAACGCACCGAGGACCCGCCCGCCCGCTCGGGACCCGACGCCCGACGTGACTCGGTTCATCCCGCGCTGTCGGGAGCTGGCCGCGAGTCGCCGACGTCCCCGCGGCGCCAGGGATCCAGCGGCCGCCGATGCCGAGGCAACCCGGCGACCACGAGGTCGTACGAGTTGCCGACCAGATCCTCCACCAGGACCTCGTCGACCCCCGCACCCGGCGCGACCGTGATCCAGTGCTGCTTGTTCAAGTGGTACCCGGGCGTGATCTCCGGATGATCCCGAACGAGCGCCGCTGCGTGTGGCGGCCGGCATTTCAGGGAGACGATCGGAGTGCCGCGGAGCTCGCTGACGATGGCGAACACCTTGCCGACGACCTTGAATACCTCAGCTCCCTCGCCGAACGGCTGCCCCTGCGTCACGGCCGGCAGCCCCGCGGCGACGCGCAATGCCGTCGCGTGCAGTCCGGGCCCGTCCATGCCCCGACCCTGCCGCACACCACCGACGCTGGCCCGGCCCTTCGCGACGTTCCTCCATCGCTCACCCGCGCTCTGGAGTCGCACGCCCCGCCTGCTCGCGCCGTCTCCCGCCGGACCGGCCGACGCCCCCGGACACTGTGCCCGCCCGTCACACCGTCCCCGCGTGCCCACACAACGGCCGCCACCACCC
>NZ_QKTU01000027.1 GCF_003234565.1 Curtobacterium sp. MCBD17_013
AGGCGGCGAGGCGGCCAGGGGGCCGGGGGACCGGGCGGCCAGCAAGGAGGCAGGCGCCGCCGGCAGCGAGCGCGTGCGGACCGGGTGACGCGTCGAGGGGCAGAGCGGGGCGGCGCAGGGCGGCCGGGTGCTCGTCCCCGAGCGCGGTGCGGGGACGGGGCGGCACCCGGCCCCACGTGCGGACGGGCAGAGCAGGGGTGGGGCGTACCCGCCCCGCCCCGCCCCACCCCGCGGAATGGACGGGTCAGCGCAGGACGACGACGCCCCGGCCGGTGAACTCCACGCCGTCGGCCGAGGCGGTGGCACCTTCCGTGGCGAAGAGCACCTCGGCGCCGGTTACAACGGGCACCGAGGCAGCGGCGTCCCCGAAGTGCACCACGATGTGGATGTCCGAGCGCGTCAGGACCAGCCAGCGGTCGTCCTCGGAGAACCGGACGCTGTTCGACGAGAAGCGCCAGTCGACCAGGGCCTCTTCACGGCGGCGGAGCGCGATCAACGCTCGGTAGGCATCGAGGACGCGACGGCCACGCCCCTCGAGGGTCTCCTCCCACCGGAGCTTCGACCGTCGGAACGTCTCGGGGTCCTGGGGGTCGGGGACGATGTCCGGGTCCCACCCCATCTGCTCGAACTCCTCGATGCGACCCTTCGCCGTCGCGATGCCGAGGTCCGGCTCGGGGTGCGACGTGAAGAACTGCCACGGCGTCGACGCCGCGAACTCCTCGCCCATGAACAGCATCGGCGTGAACGGCCCGAGCAGGGTCACGGCGGCGGCGACCACCAGACCGGCCTCGTCGAGGTGCTCCGCCAGGCGGTCGCCCGTGGCGCGGTTGCCGATCTGGTCGTGGTTCTGGTTCGCGACGACCAGCGCCGTGGTGGGCGCGGTCTTGGTGTCGATCGGCTGCCCGTGTCGACGTCCTCGGAACGACGACCACGTGCCGTCGTGCAGGAACCCGCGCTCGAGCACCTTCGCCAACGCGGCGAGTGGTGCGAAGTCGGCGTAGTACCCGGTGGTCTCACCCGTGAGCGCGACGTGGAGACCGTGGTGGAAGTCGTCCGACCACTGCCCGGTCAGCCCGTAGCCGTGGGCCTCGCGCGGGCGGAACATGATCGGGTCGTTGAGGTCGGATTCGGCGATGAGGGACAGCGGCTTCCGGATCCACTGCGCGAACGCGTCGGTCTCCGAGGCCATCTGTGCCAGGACGTGCGGCCGGGTGGTGTCGCGGATCGCGTGCACGGCGTCGAGCCGGAGCCCGTCGACGTGGAAGTCCCGGAACCACATGCGGACGTTGTCGAGGACGAACGCCCGGACCTCGGGCTGCTCGACGTTCACCGAGTCGCCCCAGGTGTTGCCGAGCCCGGCGAGCAGGTACGGCCCGAACAGCGGCAGGTAGTTCCCGCTCGGCCCGAGGTGGTTGTAGACGACGTCCTGCACCACGCCGAGACCGAGTGCGTGCGCCCGGTCGACGAACCGCTGGTACGCGGCGGCGCCCCCGTACGGAGCGTGCACGGCGAACCAGTCGACGCCGTCGTACCCCCAGTTCCAGATGCCGTTCACCGCGTTGACGGGCAGCACCTCGACCAGGTCGACGCCGAGCGCGACCAGGTGCTCGAGGCGGGCGGCAGCGGCGTCGAGCGTGCCCTCGGGGGTGAAGGTGCCGACGTGCATCTCGTAGATCACGGCGCCCCGGGCCGGACGCCCGGTCCAGCCCTCGTCGCTCCAGGAGAAGGCGTCGAGGTCGATCACCTCCGACAGCCCGTGAACGCCGTCGGGCTGCGACAGCGTGCGCGGATCGGGGACCACCGCGTCGTCGTCGCCGAGTCGGAACCCGTACCGGGCGCCGACGACGGGCGTGACGGCATCCGTGCTCCACCAGTCGTGGTCGTCGCGGGTCAGTTCGTGGTCCGTGCCATCGACGACCAACCGCACGCGGTCGGCGTCGGGGGCCCACACCTCGTACCGGCCGGCACGGATCGGTCCGGAGCGGAACGAGGAGCCGGTGCGGACGGTTCCGGCGGGCGGTTCGGGGATCATGCGTGGCCTTCCATCGTGACGCCCGAGGGCTCGTCCGTCGTGTTGGCCGCCGGCGCCAGGAGC
Source organism: Curtobacterium sp. MCBD17_013 (assembly GCF_003234565.1). Lineage (GTDB taxonomy): Bacteria > Actinomycetota > Actinomycetes > Actinomycetales > Microbacteriaceae > Curtobacterium. The sequence continues at coordinate 2,096 of NZ_QKTU01000027.1, forward strand.
GCGACGGGGTAGGTGCTGAGCAGGTCGGCCACGGCGATACCGCGTCCCGCCCGGAACGTCCGGCCGGTGAGGACGTCGATGCGGTCCTCCGGCACGGGGTGGATCATCGTGTCCGCCCAGCCGCCGGTCCGTTCGAGTCCGATCGGGAGGCGCGTGGCCACGACCACGGCACCGCCGCGGTCGAACGCGACGACGTGGTCCGCGGTGACGCCCGAAGCCGGCACCGGCAGGTACCGCGTGAACAGCTCGGGCCGGTCGCGGCGCAGGTGCAGGGCGGCCGAGGTCACGAGGAGCTTCGCCGCGCCGGAGGCGTCGACCGGGGGCAGTGCGCCCTCCTCCACGGCGACGAGGAGACGTCGTCGCTCGGCGTAGTCCACGGGTCGTCGGTTGTCCGGGTCGACGAGGGAGCGGTCCCACAGCTCGGTGCCCTGGTAGACGTCCGGGACGCCGGGGCCAGCGAGCTGCACGAGCTTCATGCCGAGGCCGTTCGACCAGCCGGCGGCTTCGATGCGACGGTCGATCGCGTCGAGCTCCGCGACCACCTCCGGATCGTCGAACGCGGCGTCGACGAGCGCGTGCATACGCTCCTCGAAGGGCTCGTTCGGGGCGGTCCAGGTCGTGGTGTTCCCGGCCTCACGCGAGGCCTTCTCGGCGTAGGCGTGCAGCCGCTCGCGTGAGGCGGGCCGCGCGCCGACGATCGCCTGCCAGAGGAGGTTCGCGAGCACGCCGTCCTCGAGCGGTGCGAGGGCGTTCAGACGCTCGAACGCGGCGACCCACTCGTCACCCAGCTCGGCGAGCGTCGCGATGCGGGCGCGGGTGTCCTCGCTCCGCTTCGTGTCGTGGGTCGTGAGCGTGGTCATGGCGTGCGGCCAGGCGGCGAGGCGACCCTCTTGCGCGCGGTGGAACTCGGTCGGCGTGATGGAGAACACGCTCGGGTCCGTTCCCACCTCGCTCAGGCTCGTCAGGCGCGAGTAGCGGTAGAACGCCGAGTCCTCGACGCCCTTCGCCATGACCATCCCCGACGTCTGCTGCAGGCGGATCGCCGCCGGGTGCTCGGGGTCGGCGAGGAACGGGGCGATCCGGTCGATCACGGGGTCGAGGTCGGGACGGCGCTCGCACGCGGTCTCCAGGGCCTCGACGAGGTCGTGTGCGCCCTCGGGAAGGTAGGTCCGGTAGACGCCGAACGACGCGGTGACCTCGGCGACGGCGTCCTCGATGACACGAGGGTCCACGTCGGGCACCTCGGGCGCCAGGAGACGGGTCAGTCGGGCGACCTCGCTACCGAGGATACCGTCGGTCACGTCGCGCCGGGTGCCGTGCGTCAGGAGGTCCCACCGGAAGGCGTCCCGTTCGCCGCGCAGCCGCGAGTCGAGCGCGCCGAGCGGCTCCGCGCCGGCCGGGTCGACGAACAGGCGGTCGACGTACCCGAGGGCGTCGTAGCCCGTCGTGCCGTCGACGGGCCACGAGGCGGGCAGCTCCTCGCCGGGCTCGAGGATCTTCTCGACGAGGGTGTACGCCCCGCCGGTCAACTCGGCCAGGTCGTCGAGGTACCCCGCCGGGTCGTACAGGCCGTCCGGGTGGTCGATGCGGAGACCGTCGACCTGACCGTCGCGGAACCACTGCCCGATGAGGCCGTGCGAGGCGGTGAACACCTCGGGCTCCTCGACCCGGATCGCGGCGAGGGTGTTCACGGCGAAGAACCGGCGGTAGTTGAGGTCGTGGTCGGCGCGACGCCAGTGCACGAACTCGTAGTGCTGGCGGTCGTGGACGGTCCGCACGTCATCGCCCGGGTTCACGGTCCCCGGGGCGGTCGGGTAGGCGGTCGTCCCGACCATGAGCTTGTCGCCCTCGAGCGTGATGGCGTCCAGGCCGTCCTCGGTGCCGCTCTCGAGGTCGTAGTCGAGCACGGGCACGCGGATGCGTCCGCCGCCCGCGGCCCAGTCGACGTCGAACGCGTCGGCCACGGCGGAGTCCCGCCCGTGGGTCAGCAGGTCTTCCCACCAGGGGTTCGACGCCGGGTCCGCGACGCCCATGTGGTTCGGCACGATGTCGACGAGGACCCCGAGCCCGGCCGCGTGCGCAGCGGTCGTCAGTACGCGGAACGCGTCGTCGCCGCCGCGGGACACGTCGATCCGGGAGTGGTCGACGACGTCGTAGCCGTGGCTCGACCCCGCTTCGGCCTGGAGGACCGGGGACAGGTAGACCCAGTCGGCACCGAGCGCGGCGATGTAGTCGACGACCTCGGCGGCGGCCGTCAGGTCGAAGTCGGCGGTCACCTGGAGGCGGTAGGTGGAGTCCGGGACGCGACGCGCGCCTCCCGGACGGCGAGCGGGCACCGCTGCCTGCTCGTTGTGGGTCGAGGTCACGTCGGGTCTCCCTTGCCGGCATCGGCGGTCGGTGCCGGGCGCGGGGTGCCCGGCGGGGTGGCGGTCATGGCCTCCGTCGCGGTGTCGACGCCGTCGGGGGCGGTCGGGGTCGCGGTCGGAGCGCTCGTGGTGGTCGTCGACACCGGTGTACTCGTCGGCTCCTGCGGGGGTTCCGCGCGGAGCACGAGCATCGAGCGCGCCGGCACGTCGAGCGGCTCTCCGGCGGCGACGATGTCGCCCTTCTCGCCCGGGTCGGCCGTGTCGATCCGGATCTTCCACGCGTGGGCGTACTCGTCGGACGGCACCGTGAACGTGACGGTCTCGGAGTGGGCGTTGAAGTACATGAGGAAGTTGACGTCGGTGACGCGTCCGCCGCGGGAGTCACGGCCGCGGATGCCGTCGCCGTTGAGGAACACCCCGACGCTCTTGCCGAAGCCGGAGTCCCACTCCTCCGGCTGCATCGCGTCGCCTTCCGGGGTGAGCCAGACGATGTCCGGCAGCGGCTCGTCCTGCCCGCGGCGCACGGGTCGGCCGTTGAAGTACCGGGTCCGTCGGAACGTCGGGTGGTGGCGCCGGAGGCGGACGACCTCGCCGACGAAGTCGATGAGCTCCTGGTCGGCGTGCGCCCAGTCGATCCAGCTCAGTTCCGAGTCCTGCGCGTACACGTTGTTGTTGCCGAGCTGCGTGCGCCCGAGTTCATCGCCGTGCAGGATCATCGGCACGCCCTGGCTGAGCAGGAGCGTCGCGAGGAAGTTCCGGCGTCGCTGGAGCCGGAGCGCCGTGATCTCCGGGTCGTCTGTGGGGCCCTCGACCCCGGAGTTCCAGGATCGGTTGTGGCTCTCGCCGTCGTTGTTGTCCTCGCCGTTGGCCTGGTTGTGCTTGTCGTTGTAGGAGACCAGGTCGAGCAGCGTGAAGCCGTCGTGGGCGGTGATGAAGTTGATGCTGGCCACCGGGCGGCGCCCGTCGTGCTCGTACAGGTCGGCGGATCCGGAGATGCGCGACGCGAACTCACCGAGCGTCGACGGCTCGCCTCGCCAGAAGTCGCGCACGGTGTCGCGGTACCGCCCGTTCCACTCGGTCCACTGCGGCGGGAAGTTCCCGACCTGGTACCCGCCGGGCCCGACGTCCCACGGCTCCGCGATGAGCTTGACCTGCGACACGATCGGGTCCTGTTGCACGAGTTCGAAGAACGTCGCCAGGCGGTCGACCTCGTAGAACTCGCGGGCGAGCGCGGCGGCGAGGTCGAACCGGAAGCCGTCCACGTGCATCTCGGTCACCCAGTAGCGGAGCGAGTCCATGATGAGCTGGAGCGAGTGCGGGTGCCGGACGTTGAGCGAGTTCCCCGTTCCCGTGTAGTCGCGGTAGTACCGCTGGTCGTCGTCCATCAGGCGGTAGTACGCCGCGTTGTCGATGCCCTTCAACGACAAGGTGGGTCCGAGGTGGTTGCCCTCGGCGGTGTGGTTGTACACGACGTCGAGCACGACCTCGATCCCGGCGTCGTGCAAGGTCCGGACCATCGCCTTGAACTCCTGCACCTGCTGCCCACGGTCCCCGCTGGCGGAGTAGTGCGAGTGCGGGGCGAAGAACCCGATCGTGTTGTACCCCCAGTAGTTGCTGAGGCCCTTCTGCTGCAGGATCGAGTCGTTCACGTACTGGTGCACGGGCATCAGTTCGAGCGTGGTGACCCCGAGCCGCTTGAGGTGCCCGATGACCGCTGGATGCGCGACGCCCGCGTAGGTGCCCCGTTGCTCCTCGGGGATGTCCGGGTGGGTCTTCGTCAGGCCCTTGACGTGGGCCTCGTAGATCACGGTCTCGCCGTAGGGGACCTTCGGGTGTCGATCGCCCTGCCAGTCGAAGAACGGGTTGATGACCACGCCCTTCACCATGTGCGACGCCGAGTCCTCGTCGTTCCGGCTGTCCGGCGCACCGAAGGTGTACGAGAACAGCGACTGGTCCCAGTCGATGTCTCCACTGGTCGCCTTGGCGTAGGGGTCGAGCAGGAGCTTGTTCGGGTTGGCTCGATGCCCGCGCTCCGGGGCGTACTCGCCGTGCACGCGGAATCCGTACTCCTGCCCCGGACCGACGTTCGGCAGGTAGGCGTGCCAGACGTAGGCATCGACCTCGATCAGGTCGACGCGGGTCTCGGTGCCGTCGTCGTCGAAGAGGCAGAGCTCGACGCGTTCGGCGGCCTCGCTGAAGATCGCGAAGTTCGTGCCGCTGCCGTCGTACGTCGCACCGAGGGGGTAGGGGTTGCCGGGCCAAGTCTGCAAAAGCGGGACCTCCTGGTCGATGACCGGCCCAACCTATCGGCACCGCTCGGCGATGTCCGGAGCGCAGCCACGCCTGTGGACGGTCGGCGGTCCCGTTCCCCTGTGGACGGCCGGGGTGCCCGTGCTCCCGCCGATGCTCGGGAGTAGCCTCGCGCGCATGACGAACATCGCGGCGCAGCTCGCCGACAAGGTCCGCCCGCTCGGGGTCGCCACGAACTACGGCGACCCGATCGAGGTCGGTGACGCCACCATCGTGCCCGTGTCGATCGGGTGGTACGGCTTCGGCGCCGGCGGTGACCAGGACGAGAACGGCGGTGGCGGGGGCGGCAGCGCGTCGATCCCCGTCGGTGCGTACGTCCGCCGCCCCGGTCGTGCGCTCGTGTTCGAGCCGAACATCATCGCCCTGCTCGCGGTCGCGACGCCGTTCGCGTGGACCGTCGGCACGGTCCTGCGCAAGCTGGTGCGCGCCCTCAAGAAGTAGCGGACGGGAGGCGCGGGGACCGGGCCTCCTGCCCGGCCACGGATCCATGCGTGGGGACGTGGCCCACCGCGCCTATACTCGGGGCCACACACACGGGAGTCCGCGACCTGCGGGCTGAGAGGGAGCGAACGGCGCTCCGACCGTCGAACCTGATCCGGGTCATGCCGGCGCAGGGAGGAGTCACCATGCGCGAGCGCGCGTCCACGCCCATGCCCACCGCGACCGGCCCCGCGGCGACCGGCCCCGCGGCGACCGGCCCCGCCGACCGGGCAGCCGACCCGGCCCTCCAGACCGGCAGCGCCGCTGTCACCGACGGAGCCCCGCAGCCCTCCCGTCGCCGTTTCCGGTGGCGCGTGGTCGACATCGTCGTCGCGAGCGTCCTCGGGGTCGCGGCAGGTCTCGTCTTCACACTGTGGGACCTCGGCTACTCCCCGATCAGCGTCGGACTCGGTCTGGTCCTCCCCGGGTCGCAGTCCCTGGTCGGCGGGGTCTGGCTGTTCGCTGGCGTGCTCGTCGGCGTCGTCGTCCGGAAGCCGGGCGCGGCGCTCTACGGCGAGGTCGTCGCCGCGAGCGTCGAAGCGCTCGTCGGCAACGAGTGGGGCGGCTGGCTCACGCTCGTGTCCGGGCTCGTCCAGGGCCTCGGCGCCGAGATCGTCCTCGCGCTGTTCCTCTACCGCGTGTACCGAGCGCCGGTCGTCGTCCTCGCGGGCGCCGCTGCCGGGCTCGCCCTCGGGATCAACGACTCGGTGCTCTGGTACCCGGCGTACGCACTCGCGTTCAAGGTCGTCTACATCGTCTGCGCGATCATCTCGGGTGGCGTCATCGCCGGTGGCGGATCGTGGCTGCTCGTCCGCGCGCTCGCCCGCACGGGCGTGCTCAGTGCGTTCGCTGCCGGCCGGGAGGCCCGTCGCCGCCCGCAGCGCCCCTCCCGGTCCTGATGCCCACCGCCGCCACCGACGGACGGACGCGCCCCGCGGCGATCCGGTTCCGTGGCTGGGGGCGTCGGTACCCCGACCGTGACGTCTGGGCCGTGCGCGGCGTCGACCTCGACGTCCGGCCCGGGGAACGCGTCGCCGTGGTCGGCGCGTCCGGCTCGGGCAAGTCGACGCTCCTCCGGGCCGTCGCGGGGGTCCTCGGTGACGACGACGCGGACGGCACGCAGCCGGGTGACGTCGGCGCGGGCGTCGAGGAGGGCGGCGTCCTCGTCGACGGGCAGGACCCGCGCCGCGTGCGGGGCCGCGTCGGGCTCGTCATGCAGGACCCCGAGGCGCACACCGTGATGTCGCGCATCGGCGACGACGTCGCGTTCGGCCCCGAGAACCTCGGCGTCCCGCGAGCCGAGATCGGTCCGCGCGTCCGCGAGGCGCTCGCGCTCGTCGGACTCGAGCTCCCGCTCGACCGCTCGACCTCGGCGATGTCCGGCGGGCAGCGGCAGCGCCTCGCCCTCGCCGGGGTCCTCGCGATGCGGCCCGGGGCACTCGTGCTCGACGAACCCTGCGCGAACCTCGACCCCGACGGCGTGCGGCAGGTCCACGACGCCGTTCGCGACGTCCTCGTGGCCACCGGGGCCACCCTCCTCGTCGTGGAGCACCGCATCGGCACCTGGCTCGACCTCGTCGACCGGCTCGTGCTGCTCACGCCCGGCGGTGGGATCGCGGCCGACGGGGCGCCGGAGGAGGTGCTCGCCCGGCACGGCACGGCGCTCACCGCAGCGGGCGTCTGGGTGCCGGGCGCGGAACCCGACCCACGTCCGCTCCGGACCGGTGGGGAGCTGCTGCTCCGGGCCTCGGGGCTCGCGACGGCTCGAGGGCGTCGCAGTCCCGTCGGCCACGACATCGACACCGCGGTCCGCACCGGCCGCGTGCTCGGGGTGACCGGACCGAACGGTGTCGGCAAGTCCACCCTCGGCCTGACGCTCGCGGGGCTGTTCCCGCCGGCCGGCGGCGTCCTCGCGGCGTCCGACGCACTCGCGGCCGGTGCGGGGCCGATGCCCTCGCGGTGGTCGAGCCGCGACCTCGCCGCCCGGGTGGGGACGGTCCTCCAGGACCCCGGCCACCAGTTCGTGGCCCGCAGCGTCCGCGAGGAACTCGCCGTCGGACCGGTCGCCACCGGGCTCGACCGCCACACCGTCGACGAGCGCGTCGACGCGGTGCTCGCGGCGTTCGGCCTCGACGCCCTCGCGGACGCGAACCCGTTCACGCTCTCGGGAGGCGAGCAGCGCCGACTCGCGATCGGTACCGCGATCGTGGCGCGGCCGCCCGTCGTCGTCCTCGACGAACCGACGTCCGGCCAGGACCGCACGACCTGGCAGGCGATCGTCGACCGGCTCACGGAGCTGGCGGACGCCGGGTCCGGCATCGTCGCCGTGACGCACGACGCGACGCTGCTCGGCGCGCTCGGCGCCGACGAACTCCGGCTCGCACCAGCGCGCGTGGAAGCGGGTGCCGCGTGATCGCGCTCGACGGACCGCCGACCGCCGAGCGGCACGACCGGGGGCCCCTCGACCGCGTCGCCCCCGTGGCCTCGCTGCTCGGGGGCGTCGCCCTGGCCGTGTGCCTCGTGACGACCCTCGACGTCGTGTCGGCCGCGGTGGCGCTCGGCCTCGAACTCGTGCTCCTGCCGATCGTCCGGGTGCCCGTGCGGTCGCTGCTCCTCCGTGCCGCACCGGTCCTCGTCGCGGCACCCGTGGCCGGGGTGAGCATCGCGCTCTACGGACGCGCATCGGGCCGCACCTGGTTCGACCTCGGGTTCGCCCACGTCACGGGCGGCTCGCTGGTGCTGGCGATCGCCACCGTGCTGCGGCTGCTCGCCATCGGGCTGCCCGCGGTCGCGCTGTTCGCACGCGTCGACCCGACGGACCTCGCCGACGGCCTGGCGCAGGTCCTGCACCTGCCCGCGCGGTTCGTGCTCGGCGCGCTCGCCGCCGTGCGGATGACGACCCTGATGCGCGAGGACTGGCGGCAACTCGCCATGGCCCGACGTGCCCGGGGCATCGCCGACCGCGGCCGGGTGCGGCGTGGCGCGTCGATGGCGTTCGCCCTGCTCGTGCTCGCCCTGCGCCGTGCGACGACGCTCGCCGTCGCCATGGAGTCGCGCGGCTTCGGTGCTCCCGTCCGGCGCACCTGGGCCCGGCCGGTCCGGTTCGGGGGAGCGGAGTGGGCGATGGTCCTCGTGTGCAGCGCGGTCGGCCTCGTCGCGATCGCCGCCGCCGTCGTGGCGGGGACCTGGCACGGTGTGTGAGGGCCAGGACGCCCGCGCGCCGCTGGGTGCCGGTGCCGCGTGGCCCGCGCCGGGCGCCGGGGTCCCGGCGACGGCTCGCTTCGTCGACGCCGAGGGGCGCCCGGTGGACGTCCGCGCCCTCGTCGACCGCATCCGTGCCGCAGGCGGCGGTGTCCGCACCGGTGCCACCCGCGCGAGTGCCGGGCGCACGGCTCCGGCACCGCGCGTGGTCGTCCTCGTCGACGGGCGGTCCGGTACCGGCAAGACGACGCTCGCGGACCAGCTCGCCGCAGCCGTGCCCGCGCAGGTCGTCCACCTCGACGACGTCTACCCCGGCTGGGACGGACTCCGGGCCGCCGCCGACGCCGTGGTGCGGGACGTGCTCGCGCCGCCGGACCCGACCGGACGCCCGGGATGGCGGCGGTGGGACTGGGCGGCGGGCCTCCCGGCCGGATGGGTGTCGGTCGCACCCGACCAGGACCTCGTCGTCGAGGGGTGCGGCGCGCTGTCCCGGGTCGCGTCGGGCATGGCGACGTTCCGGATCTGGCTGGACGGCGAGGACGACGCGCGCCGCCGTCGGGCACTCGACCGCGACGGCCCGGTCTTCGCGCGGGAGTGGGACCGGTGGGCCGCGCAGGAGGCCGCGTTCATCGCCGAGGAGCAGCCACGGGAGCAGGCTGACGTCGTGCTCCGGATCGCCGAGCCCGACGCGGGTCAGTCCCAGCCGAGCTCGTGCAGCCGATCGTCGTCGATGCCGTAGCAGTGCGCGATCTCGTGGACGAGGGTCGTGTGCACCTCGTCGCGGAGCTGCTGCTCGGTGTCGCAGGACGCCAGATGCGCGAGCCGGAACACGACGACCCGGTCCGGGAGCTCCCCGAACCCGTACCGGTCCCGCTCGGTCACCGCGACCCCGTCGTAACGGCCGAGGAGGTCCTCCCCGTCCTCGGGGGCGTCCTCGACGACGAACGCCACGTTCTCCAGCCCGTCCACCATCTCGTCGGGGAGCCGGTCGAGCTCGTCGACGACGAGGTCCTCGAACCGCTCGGGCGACATCTCCATCACGGCACGATCGTCGCACGGGGAGCAGGACCGTGCATGCGTCGGGGACGCGCGGTCACGCCTCCCAGACGGGTGCGACGTACCGTCGTCCCCACCCGTCGCGCATGCGGGTGATCGCGCGGTCGAACGCGCCGAGCAGGTCGATGCTCGGGCGGACCATGGCCTGGAGCTGCAGGCCCTCGTAGAGCGCGATGAGCTGCTCCGCGCCGCGAGCCGGCTGCATCGTCTGCGGTTCACGGCCCGCCTCGACGTCGTCGACCAAGCTCTGCTGGATCACCAGGTGGAACTGCCGGTAGCGGTGCTGCAGCATCGGCGCGAGCGCGTGGCCCGGCGTCGCCGCGATGCTGAGGAGCGCGACGAGGAACCGCATGAGTGACGGCTCCGCCGCGTTGTCCGCCATGATCGCCCGCACGAGCCGGATCGTGCCGTGCGACCGCGCGGTCGGGAGGAGCGGGGTCATCCGTGCGCTGTTCCACCGGTCGAGCGTGGCCAGGACCAGACCGTCCCAGGACGGGAAGTGGTGGCGGAGCGCCTCGAGCGTCAGGCCCGCCTCGGCGGCGACCGCCTCGGCCGTCACCTCGTGGAAGGCCGTCGTCTGGAGGACGCGGATCATGCCGTCGATGATCTGGACCCGCGAGTCGGCGGCGATCTGGCGGTCGGCCTGCGCGGCGTCGGAGGCCGTGTGCTGGTCGGTGCCGCGGCTGCCGGGTTCGTCCGTGCCGAACTCGTCGGTGTCGTGCGTCTTGCTACGCAGCGTCCCGAGCGGCAGGTGCAGGTGGCTCTGGATGTCGGTCACGGGCTCCTCGCGGTGTCACCGGGCGGACGCCTCCGGACGGCTCCGCTCGTGCTCCCATTCGACCGCCTCCGCGCGGTCGCCGCCAGGCCCAGAACTGGGGCGGCTGCGCCGGTTCCGCGACGCCCGTTGCGTACCGCTGCGCGGTCTGCTCACGCGACCACGGTCCTCCAACGACGAAGCGGATGACCGGTGTGGACCACCGCGGCCATCCGCTTCGTTCTCGGGGTGAGTAACGGGGCTCGAACCCGCGACCTCCTAGACCACAACCAGGCGCTCTACCAGCTGAGCTATACCCACCATGTCGCGTCCGGGGCGTGGAACGCGGCTCACCGATTGTAGTACACACGGGAGGCCCGGCGAACCACCGCCTGCGGGTCGCGCCCGTCATCCGGCCGGTCCGCGCGCATAGAATCGGCCTCGGCCCGCGCCTGCGAGGGATGCGGCGACGAGCACGACCACGACGGGACTGGCAATGACGGGCACGATCCACGACGACATCACCCAGGCGTTCGGCAACACGCCCCTGGTCCGCCTCAACCGGTTGCCCCGTCCCGGCAGCGCCGAGGTGCTCGCGAAGCTCGAGTTCTACAACCCCGGTGCGAGCATCAAGGACCGACTCGGTGTGGCGATCATCGACGCCGCCGAGGAAGCCGGCGACCTCCAGCCCGGCGGCACGATCGTCGAGGGGTCGAGCGGCAACACCGGCATCGCCCTCGCACTCATCGGAGCAGCGCGGGGCTACCGGGTCGTCATCACGATGCCGGACACCATGAGCATCGAGCGTCGCGCCGTCATGCGTGCCTACGGTGCCGAGATCGTGCTCACGCCCGGGTCGGAGGGCATGAAGGGCGCCGTCGCTCGCGCCGCCCAGATCGTCGACGAGACCCCGGGAGCCGTCCTCGCGCACCAGTTCGAGACGGCCGCGAACGCTGCGATCCACCGGCGGACCACCGCACAGGAGGTCCTCCGCGACACCGACGGCAAGGTCGACGTCTTCGTCGCGGGCGTCGGCACCGGCGGGACGATCACCGGCGTCGGGAACGTGCTCAAGGAGCAGGTGCCGGGCGTGCAGATCGTCGCCGTCGAGCCGGCGGACTCCCCGCTGCTCACCAAGGGGACCGCGGGGCCGCACAAGATCCAGGGGATGGGCGCGAACTTCGTCCCGGAGGTGCTCGACCGCTCCGTGATCGACGAGGTGTTCGACGTCGAGCTCGACGACGCCCTCCGGGTCGCCCGCGCCCTCGCCACGGATGAGGGCATCCTCGCGGGCATCTCGTCCGGCGCCATCATCCACGCTGCGATCGAGATCGCCGCCCGGCCCGAGAACGCCGGCAAGCGCATCGTCGCGATGGTGTGCGACACCGGCGAGCGGTACCTGTCGACCGTGCTGTTCCAGGACCTGGTTGCGTGACTGACCGTCCCGGAGGCGTCGTTCGGCGCGGCGGGTCCGTGGCTCGGGGTGCGTCTGCGGTTGGTGCTGCGGGTGCGGGTGCGGGTGCTGGTGCGGGTGCTGGTGCTGGTGCTGCTGGTGCTGGTGCTGCGGGTGCGGGCGCTGCGGGTGCGGGCGCTGGTGCTGCGGGCGCTGCGGGTGCGGGTGCTTCCGGTGCTGCGGCTTCCGGTGCGCGGCACCGGTCCGAGGTCCCGGCGCCCGAGGCAGCGGCGGAGACCCCGGGCGTCGCCGTTGACGATTCAGGAAACGGGGTGCTTCCCCGGGCCTCCGGCTCTCGGACCCGCGTCGGCATCCTGAATCGTCTGCGCGAGGACGTGGCCACCGCCCGGCGCAACGACCCCGCGGCGCGCGCCGACGGTGAGGTCGCGGTGCTGTACTCGGGCCTCCACGCCGTGTGGGGGTACCGGATCGCGCGGCGCCTGTGGCGAGCTCGCGGTCTGCCCGGATCGCGTTTCGGGGCCCGGGTGCTGTCGCAGATGGTGCGAACGGCCACCGGGATCGAGATCCATCCGGGCGCGCGCATCGGTCGGCGGTTCTTCATCGACCACGGGATGGGAGTGGTGATCGGCGAGACGGCGGTCATCGGCGACGATGTACTGATGTACCACGGCGTCACCCTCGGCGGGAAGGGCGGCGGCCAGGGGCAACGGCACCCGCGCATCGGCGACCGAGTGATGCTCGGTGCGGGCGCGGTGGTCCTCGGTTCGATCACCGTCGGGTCTGATTCGGTGGTGGGAGCGGGAACGGTCGTGACGCATGACGTGCCTCCCGGCTCGCTGGTCACGGGCCAACCCGGCGTCGCGCGTCCGCGTCGGCGCTGACGGGCTGGCTGCTCGCGGCCGGGAGCCGGTTCCGCTCAGCGGCAGGTGATTGCAGTGCAGCTGGCGAGGGAAGGGCTGCGTGAGCGACGGGAGGGGCCGTGAGGCGGCGAACACGCTCACACGGTGCCTCGCGCGCACCGGATCGTGCCGGCCCTCCGTGTACGGGGCTCGGTATCGCGGCTACCAGGTGGGTGCGGGGAGGGGACCGCTGCGGCGGAGGCGCCACCGTCGCCGAGCACCGGGCGTCTCCCGCACCGCGCGCACCCATGCTGAACGGCGCCCGTGCGAGCGCGTCCTCGAGGCTCGCTCGACGGCGGCGACCACTTGCGGCCAGAGCGTCGCGATCATCCGCGCGGACACCCGAAGCGGGACCAGACCTGACGCGGCGATCGTGAGGTCCTTCCGCCGGTCTCGCTCGAACGTGGCCTCGTGGAAGGCACGACCGTCGATCTCGAGTGCGACAGCACCGTTGACGAGGAGGTCGACGCGTTCGCCGGTCGGGAGAGGGAGTTGGGGACGGACGGCGTGGCCCGCTCGGCGGAGTCTGGTCCTGGCGATGCTCTCCGGGTAACTGTCGCAGCGGGGATCCGCCCAGTCGAGGACGCCGCGAGCGTCTTCCGGGAGCGAGCCGACCGCGGCCAGGACGTCGCCGCGCGTCAGTGCGCCGGAGTGCATGGCCCAGTCGAGCAGTGCGACGGCCTCGTCGAACGGTGCGTCCACGATCGCGCGGGCGAGTGCGTCACGAGGATGGACTGCCCACTCCCAGCCGCGGTCCTGCACCCGCGGCGGGTCGTACACGACGCGGACGCCACGTCGGGGCCGGAGACGGGCGGCGTTCCGCGGAACGGAGACCGTGATCGGCGCCGGTGTGCGGCGCCCGTCAGCGCTCCATGGCAGCAGCGGGGCCAGTGCGATGAAGCCGGTGAGCCGGCCCCCGACGCGGACGGCGACGAACCGTGGGTCCTCGGGCGCCCAGGTCGAGTACCACCCGCGGCGCGGGCGGCGGACGGTGCCGGTCCTGACGGCAGCGGTCAACTGTCGGTCGCGCACTCCTGCGCCGACCAGGTCGCGTCGGTGCAGGAGCCCGCCCGCCGCGGAGACGAGGTGTTGGACGTGGTTCATCTCGTCGATGGTGCCGGGTTGCCTTGGCTTCGTGCTCGCTCCCGGAGGAACCCGGGGATGACCGCCGTGTCGACCATGCTGTGGAGGGGGCACAGCGCGGGCTTCGTTGCTCGCTCAGGAACCGGCCTCCCGGTTCCGGCCGTTCCGGCGGTCTGGAGGCCGTTTTCCTGACTTGTCGACGATGAGATCGGCTGGCCGGCTGGCTCGCGGCCCGGCCGGGCCGCGCACCCGCCGGCCCCTCCAGGTCAAAGAAGAAAACCAAGGAAAACGGCCACAAGGACGCAGGAAAACACGGAAAAA
>NZ_QKTU01000028.1 GCF_003234565.1 Curtobacterium sp. MCBD17_013
CACCCCGCCCAGCACCACACCGCACCGCACCACCCGGCCGAGCCCCACCAGCCGACCGCGCCCCATGAAGGAAGGCCCGCATGAAGATCTGGATCTCGTACGACATGGAGGGCGTCGCCGGCATCGTCGACTGGGACCAGTGCCGTCCCGGCGCGCCCGGCTACGCCCTGGGATGCGACCTGCTGCTGGCCGAGGTGAACGCCGCGATCGAGGGCGCGGTCGCCGGCGGCGCCACCGAGGTGCTCCTCAACGACTCGCACAGCCGCATGGCGAACCTCGACCCGCGGGCGATCGCGCAGCCCGAGGTGGTCCGGATGATCACGGGTCGCCACAAGCCGATGTACATGGTGCAGGGGCTCGATGCCTCGGTCGACGCGGCGTTCCTCGTCGGCTACCACGGCAGCATCTCCGGCGCGCCGTCCACGCTGTCCCACACGTACAACCCCGAGGTGTTCACCGGAGCCCGGGTGAACGGCGCCTGGGTCGGCGAGAGCGGCATCAACGCCCTCGTCGCGGCGCACCACGACGTCCCGATCGCGCTCGTCACCGGCGACGAGGTCACCTGGACCGAGACGGAGCCGTTCGCTCCCGACGCCGAGCACGTCGTCACGAAGACGTCGATCACCCGCGCGAGCGCCGACGCCCTGCACCCCGCCGTGTCGTGCGCACGGATCCGGGCCGCCGCGACCGCGGCCGTCGCGAAGGTGACCGCGGGCGGCATGCGCGCCCCGGACCTCCCGGCCGACACGACGCTGGAGCTCGACGTGCTGACGTCCGACATGGCCGACGTCGCCACCTGGGTCGGCGGCGTCGACCGGGTGACCGAGCGCACCATCGCGATCAGCGGCGGCGACCTGCTGTCGGTGTTCACGCGCTTCGTCGCCGTCAACTACATCACCCGGCAGGCGGGCGGCCGATGACCGGGGCTGCGGCCGAGCAGGCGGGCCGTCGCGACGAAGAGGCCATCGCGCGCCCGCAGGGCACCCGGATCTGGGACATCGCGCCGACGCGCGGCTGGTCCCTCGCCCTGCACGGCGGCGCGGGCGGTCGGATCGCGGAACTCGCCGAGGAGGACCGGCAGCGGTTCGAGGCCGGGCTCGCGGCCGCGTACGCGGCCGGGTCGGCGGTCCTGGGCGCCGGTGGTCCCGCCCTCGACGCCGTGTGTGCGGCCGTCGAGCAGCTCGAGGACGATCCCCTGTTCAACGCTGGACGCGGAGCAGCGCTCACGGCCGAGGGCGAGGCACAGCTCGACGCGTCCGTCATGGACGGCGCGACCGGCCTGGCGGGCGCGATCGCGGCCTCCCGGCACGCACGCAACCCGGTGCTGCTGGCCCGCGCCGTCATGGAGCGGTCCGCGCACCTGTTCATCGTCGACCCCTCCGAGGACCTCGTCGCCGGCTGGGGGCTCGAGACGGCCGCGCAGGAGTACTTCATCACCGAGGCGCGCCAGCAGCAGCTCGCCCGGATCCTCGCCGACCGGCTCGTCGCACCGCGGCACGGCACGGTCGGTGCGGTCGCCCGGGACACCTCGGGCACGGTCGCCGCGGCGACCTCGACCGGAGGCATGTCGGCACAGGAGGACGGCCGCGTCGGCGACTCGCCCGTCATCGGCGCCGGCACCTACGCGCGGAACGGCCAGGCCGCGGTGTCCTGCACCGGCGAGGGTGAGGCGTTCATCCGCGGAGTCGTGTCCCACGACATCGTCGCCCGCATGCGGTACGGCGGGGCCAGCCTGCCCGACGCGGTCCGTGCCACGATCGACGAGGAACTCACCGCGCGCCACGCCAGCGGCGGCCTCGTGTCCGTCGACGCGGACGGTCGGGTCGTCGTGGCGCACAACTCGCCGACGATGTTCGCGGCGTTCCACGACGGCGATCGGCTCGTGCTCCGCACCTGAGGCCGTCGGCCCGGGACCGGACACACCAGGAGGGACATGCCGATCAACGACGAGATCTTCGCCCGCATGGACGAACTCAGCCCCGCCGAGAAGAAGGTGGCGCGCACCCTGCTCGCCGCGTGGCCGAGTGCGGGACTCGACAGCGCGGCGAGCCTCGCGCGCTCCGCCGGCACGAGCACGCCGACGGTGCTCCGGCTCGTCGCGCGGCTCGGGTTCGGCACTTACCCCGCGTTCCAGGCGAAGCTCCGCGACGAGGTCGCCCACCACATGGGCAGCCCCGTCCAGCGCACCCAGGAGGGCATCGCCCACGACGGCGGCAGCGGGACCTTCGCCCGGGCCATCGCCGAGCGGGTCGGGCTCATCGAGGCGCTCCGGACGTGCGTGCCGCCGAGCGAGTTCGACCGCGCCGTCGCCGTGCTCGGGGAGCGGCCGAAGCACGTGGCCGTCATCGGGGGGTACTTCAGCCGCTACTTCGGCATGGTGTTCGCCGCGCAGCTCGACCAGATCCTGCCCGACGTCGCGTTCCTCGCCGAGCCGCTCGGGCACGACGTCGGGCGCTTCCTGCGGCTGCGCCGGGGTGCGGTCGTCGTCGTCATCGACTTCCGGCGCCACGAACTCGCCGCGCAGGAGGCCGCCGCCGCCGCGAAGGAGCAGGGCGCCACGGTCGTCGTCATCACCGACACCACGCTGTCCCCGGCGGCCGAGAGCGCCGACGTCGTGCTGCCGGTCACGGTGGACGGGATCCCGTTCGACTCGATGGCACCGCTGCTCGTGCTCATCGAGGCGCTCGTCGAGGGCGTGCTCCGCGCGAGCGGTCGCCGCGGCCTCGCACGCATGAAGGAGTGGGAGGACTCGGTCCGGATCTCCCGCGCACACCGAGGGGAGCCGACGACCGGCCCCCGGGCCGTCGGCGCCGGCAACCTCGGCGCCATCGAACTCGAGGAGGAACGATGAGCGACGAGTTGCCCACCACGACCGGACAGTGGCCGTTGGCCGGGACGGCGCGTGCCGCCACCCGGACGCCGACGTCTGCGCCCGCCGCCGCGCCGACTCCCGCCAGCGCACCGGCGCCTGCGCCGTCCCCGGCGTCCGGACCGCTCGCCGGCCAGGTGGCCGTGGTCACCGGGACCGCGCAGGGCATCGGACGGCGCACGGCTGACGACCTCGAGGCCGCCGGCGCCGTCGTGCACCGGCTCGACCGCGACGACCTCGACCTCGCCGACAGCGCCGCCGTGGACGCCTGGTTCGCCGCGCTCGACCGCTGCGACGTGCTCGTCAACGTCGCGGGCGGCGTCGTGGGCCAGACCCACACACCCATCGAGGACCTCACCGACGCCGCCTGGGACGCCGTCTGGGCGGCGAACGTCCTGACCGCCCGCAACTGCACCCGCGCGGCCGCCCGCCTCATGAAGCCCGCCGGCTACGGGCGGATCGTCATCGTGTCGTCCGGTGCCGGCCGCAGCGTGAGCCTCACCGGCATCCAGGCATACACGACGTCGAAGGCCGCGCAGATCGGGTTCACCCGGCAGATGGCGCACGAGCTCGGCCCGCACGGCATCACCGTCAACTGCATCGCGCCCGGGTTCGTCCTGTCGAACCCGACGACCCAGGCGCAGTGGGACTCCTACGGCCCCGACGGGCAGCGCGCCCTCGTCGAGCGGATCGCGGTCCGCCGCACCGGCACCCCCGAGGACATCGCCCGCGGGGTCGCGTTCTTCGTCGCACCCGACGCCGGATGGGTCAGCGGTCAGACGCTGTCCATCGACGGCGGACACCAGCTCTTCTGAGCCACCCGTTCCCGAGAGGACAGCATGACCACCACCCCACCGGACACCGACGTCCACGCGCAGCTCGCCGACCTCGGCGAACGGTACTTCGCCACCGAGCACACCTACGACCCGTACAACGCCACGCTCCTCGGCATCGCGGAGTTCGACCACCTGCCCGGTGACCCGAGCGAGGACGCGAGCGAGCGTGCCGGCGCGGACCTGGCGGCGATCGCGGAGGCCGCCGCGGCCCTCCCGGTCGACCGGCTCGACGGCGCGGGCCGGGTCGACCACGGCGTGCTCACCGCACTCGTCCGCGGTGCGCAGCAGGACGCCGAGCACAGCCTGTGGGCGGCGAACGCGAGCGCCAAGGGGTACGTCAGCCGGCAGGGCCTCGTGTTCCAGGCCGTCCCCGCGATGACCGTCGCCGACCAGGCCGCTGCGGACCGGTACCTGGCCCGGATCGGCGGCCTCGGCGGGACCTTCGCCGCGCTCGCCGACCGGTACCTGCTCGAGGCGTCGCGCGGACGTGTGCCCACCGCCATGGGTGTGCGCCACTCGATCGAGCAGCTCGAGGGCTACCTCGCGCTCCCGCTCGACGACGACGCCCTGCTCACCGCCGTGCGCGGGACGCCGTGGTTCGACGCCGCCCGGGCACTCGTCGACGAGCGGGTGCGCCCCGCGATGTCGGCGCTCGCCGAACGGCTCCGGGTCGAGCTCCACCCGCTCGCGCGGCCGGACGACCGCGTCGGGATCTCGACGATCCCCGGCGGGGCTGAGGGCTACGCCGCAGCGGTCGCCCGGCACACGACGACCGCGCTGACGCCGGACGCGATCCACCGCATCGGCCTCGACGAACTCGAGCTGCTCCGCGAACAGTGGGCGACGATCGGACAGCGCGCGCTCGGGCTCACCGAGCCGGTCGAGATCGCCGCGCGACTGCGCACGGACCCGGCGCTGCGGTTCCGGACCACGGACGAGATCATCGGGTACGCGCAGGCCGCGCTCGACCGGGCGGAGGCCGCGCGCCCCGCGGCCTTCCCCGCGTACGACATCACCGCGTGCACCCTCGAGCCGATCAACCCGATCGACGCGGGCAGCAGCGCCCTCGGCTACTACCGGCCCCCGGCGGTCGACGGCAGCCGCCCCGGCGCCTTCTGCCTGCTCGCCGACGAGCCCGAGCAGCGCTACCGGTACGAGTACGAGGCCCTGACGTTCCACGAGTCGGTGCCCGGCCACCACATGCAGCTCGCGATGGCGCAGCAGCTCGACGTGCCCCGCTACCGCCGCTACCTCGACGTCGAGGCGTGCAGCTTCAACGAGGGATGGGGCCTGTACTCCGAGGAGCTCGCCGACGAACTCGGGCTGTACTCGGACGACGTCGCCCGCCTCGGGATGCTCTCGATGCGGGCGCTCCGGGCCTGCCGGCTCGTCGTCGACACGGGCATCCACCACCTCGGGTGGTCGCGGGAGCAGGCCGTGCAGTTCATGCTCGCGAACACCGCCGCCACGGAGGAGCACGTCCGCAGCGAGGTCGACCGCTACATCGCCTGGCCCGGGCAGGCCCTGGCCTACATGATCGGACGCCGCGAGATCCTCCGGCTCCGGGCGGCCGCGCAGGGTGCGCTCGGGGACCGGTTCGACCTGATCGGGTTCCACGACACGGTGCTCGGGAACGGCGCGGTGCCGCTCACCGTGCTCGGCGGAGTCGTCACGCAGTGGCAGGAGAGGACAGCAGCATGAAGGTCACCATCATCGGCGCCGGCGCGATCGGCGGCACCATCGGGGCTCGGATGCACCGGGCGGGGCACGAGGTGCTCCTGTGCGACGCGGACCCCGAGCACGTCGCCGCGATCAACGACGACGGCCTGCACATCGAGGGGCCGGTCGAGGAGTTCACCGCGCACGTTCCGGCCGTCACGCCCGACGACCTGCCCGACACGATCGAGCACGCGATCGTCGCGGTGAAGAGCCTGCACACGGCGTCCGCCGCGGCGCTCCTGGAGGGACGGCTCGCCTCCGACGGGTTCGTCCTGACGGTGCAGAACGGCCTGACCGCCGACACCCTGCAGGCGGCCGTCGGCGCGGACCGGGTCGTGTCGAGCTTCGTCAACTTCGGTGCCGACTACCTCGGCCCGGGCCGCATCCTGCAGGGCAACGTCGCGACGTTCCGGATCGGCGAGATCGGCGGCGGACCGATCACGCCACGGGTCGGCCTGCTCGCGGACAGCCTGCCGTACGCACTGCCGACCGAGAACGTGCTCGGTTACCTGTGGGGCAAGGAGGCCTACGGCGCGATGCTCTGGGCCGGCGCGGTGTCCGACCTGACGATCGCGGACTCCCTGTCGCTGCCGCCGTACCGGGCGCTCATGACGGCCGTGGCGCAGGAGGCCATCGACCAGGCACCCGTCCCCGTCGAGTCGTTCGACGGCTTCGTGCCCGACGACCTCGACGGGTCGCTCGACCGGCTCGCCGCGTTCAACCGCAAGAGCGCCAAGGCCCGCAGCGGCATCTACCGCGACCTCATGGTGCGCAAGCGCAAAACCGAGGTCGACGAGGTGCACAAGGACATCCAGGGGCCGGTGTTCGACCGGATCGTCGCGATGATCCACGACATCGAGGAGGGCCGCCGCACGTGCGAGGTCGCGAACCTGGAGGAGTTGGCGGAGTTCGCGGCCTCCCGCTGACCACGGCGGGATCGAACCGCTCTCGTCCGTTCGCACCGCGCGCTCCGGGTGTTCCACCGGAAGCGCGCGGTGTGACCGCGGACGAGCACGCGGCCCTGCCGCAGCGCGCGCGGTGCCGTCTCCGCTCAGACGGAACCGCTGAGGTAGGTCAGGGTCGCGACGTCGGCATTGCTCGCGCGTGCCCCTGCTCGTCGAGGTGGTCGCGCCACGAGCGCTTCGGGCTCCAGCCGAGAAGTCGCCGCGCCTTCGCGATCGAGATCCCCGACGCGTCGACGCGGTCGAGTTCGCGGAGCTCGATCGCGTCGCCGTGGTGCTCGCGCAGCGTGGCGGCGAAGTCGTGCCCCCCGGCGTTGTCGGCCGCAGCGATGTAGAACACCTCGTGCCCGGGCAGGTCGGACTCGGCCGCGAGCACCAGGGCATCCGCCAGGTCCTCGGCGTCGATGTAGCTGCCGAAGTTCGCGCTCGTCCGGGACGGCTCGCGCACCTGCGGACCGAGGTTCGACTCGTAGTTGTCCTCGTTGTGCACGGTGCTCGGCCGGATCGAGATCGCGCGGATGTCGGAACGACGCACCGCGGCGTCCATGAGCTGCTCGCCGAACGCCTTCGACAGCGCGTACGGGTCCTGCGGGTACTGCGGGTGGTCCTCGTCGACCGGCAGGTAGTCGGGCAGGAACGGCCGTTCGGGGAAGAAGTTCCCCACGATGCTCTCGCTCGACACGTTGACGAACCGGCGGACGCCGAACTGCACCGCGGCCTCGATCAGGTTGAACGTCGACATCAGGTTCGTCTGGAACACCACGTGTGGCGGGTTGCCGGTCGGCTGCGGGATCGCGGCGACGTGCACGACGACGTCCGCACCGGCGACCACGGCGTACGCGGAGCCCGCGTCGGTGAGGTCGGCCTGCACGTACCGTCCGGGGACGACGACCCCGGCGTCGAACACCGGGCGGACGAGGTCGACGCCGAGCACCTCGTGCCCCGCGTCGACGAACGCCTGGACGGTGGGGCGTCCGACCTTGCCCCGGGAACCAGTGACGACGACCTTCATGGTGTGTTCCTCCTGTGCGGGCGGCCCGCGGTCCGTCCGACCGGGAGGGCCGGAACCAGTCCGAACGTACGCGGTGCGCGGTCGTGGCCTGACCCCCGGCCCCGGGCGCCCGGCCCCGGCGCCCGGCCTCCCCTTCCGCGAGATCGCACTCGTTGCCGTTCTGGGCGCCTCCACAACGGCGACGAGTGCGATCTGGAGCGACCGCGCGACGCAGCCGTGCTCCGTCACGGCGTGCGGGAGCTCCAGGGGAGGTCCACCGGCTGGAGGGTCGCCCGCTTGGGCTCCCGGCCGTCGCCCGACGAGCGGCCGGTGAGACGACGGCCGATCCAGGGCAGCACGTGTTCGCGCCAGTAGGCGGCGCGCGACTGCCGCACCACCTCCGGTGGGAGCTCCTCCGGGAACGGGGGGAGGGGAACCTCCAGTGCGGCCAGCACGTTGCCCGCCACCCGCCGATGCCCGAGGGCGTTGAGGTGCAGTTTGTCCGGTGACCAGTAGCGCAGCTCCATCAGTTCCTCGTCCGACCAGTTGTCCACCACGGTCACGTGGTCCTTGCTGGCCCATTGCCGGATCGCGCTCGCGAACTGGTTGCCGCGCCCCTCGACGAGGCGCCCGGCCGGCAGGTTCCGCGTCATGTTCGCCACCGTGACGAACACGACCTCGGCGCCGGAGGCCACCGCACGGTCGATCGCGGCCTCGAGCCGGGCGGTGACCGCAGCAACCGAGACGCGGGCGCGGATGAGGTCGTTGTTCCCGCCGCTGATGCTCAGCAGGTCGGGACGGAGTGCGATGGCCGGCTCGAGCTGCTCGTCGAGCAGGGGCGCGAGCAGCCGGCCGCGGATGGCCAGGTTGGCGTACGTGACCGGGCCGGCGGCCGCCGCCGCGATCCCCTGGGCGACGAGGTCCGCCCACCCGCGAGGAGTGCCGTCCGGCCGTTCGTCACCCATCCCCTCGGCGAAACTGTCACCGATGGCCGCGTAGCTGCTCAACGATCTCTGCACGGGTCGATCCTGCTCCTGCGGTGACGCGCCCGTCCGTAAGCTGCCGCCATGACCGCCCCGGGCTCGACCGCGCGACGGGTCCCTCCGCGGGTCCTGCTGCTCAACGGCACGGTCGGCGCGGGCAAGTCGACCACGGCCGACGCGGTCGGTGCACTGCTCCGCGAGCGGGGGCTACCGCATGCGGTGGTGGATCTCGACGCCCTCCGTCGCGTGTGGCCCGCACCGCCCGACGACCGGTTCAACGGAGCGCTCCTCGCGCGGAACCTCGCGGCGGTGGCGCGGAACGCGTGGGACGCCGGTGCCGAGCGGCTCGTGCTCGCGGGCGTCGCGGAGACCGTGGAGGACCGGAGCGCGCTCGAGGAGGCCGTCGCCGAGACGATCGTCACCTGTCGGCTGGTGGTGACGGCCGGCGAACTCCGACGGCGACTGCTCGTGCGGCACGCGCCCGGAGCGGAGCGCGACTGGCACCTCGACCGCGCGGAGGAGCTCGACGCGGTCCTCGACGGTGCTGACGTCCACGATCACGTGGTGTCGGTCGACGGCGACGATCCCGGGAGGATCGCCGCCGAGGTGCTCGATGCGGTCGGGTGGGGGCCTCCAGTGCGCTGAGCGTCGGGCAACCCATCCGCTCGCAGAGTCGTCGTCGCGGTCAGATACCCAGGACGAGCCGGATGCCCGCCGCGACCTGCGTCATCAAGTTGCGCTGCAACGCGCTCGAAGTGTTCGAAGTCGCTGTCCGGAACCGAGATCGCGGTCTTCATGGGGTGAGTACAACCGGTCGTACCGGTCTCGCCGCATGCGGCCCGCACGTCACGTCAGCGAGCAGGCCAGGATCGTGTGCATGGCCGACGCTCCGTTCCGCACCGGGTGGGTGATCGTCCGCGCGAGGTACCCCGAGCTCGTGAGCGTCGAGGTCCGTCGACGGCGCACGATCATCGCCGGCAGCGTGGCCACGGCGGTCGGGACGGCAGCCTCGCTGACCGAGATCGTCTGGCACTGGGCGACGACGCCGGCCCCGCTGGTGGTCGTCGGCCTGGTGCTCATCGCGGCCGCGTTCGGTTCGGGCGCCGCCGCGTCCCACCGCCTGTCGCTCGCGTCGCCACCGCTCTGGGCGTTCATCCCATCGGGCAACTGGCGCCGCCAGGAACGCATCGCCCGACAGTTCGCCCCGCGGCCACCGGCGATGGCCCCGGAGGACCGCGACCTGGTGATCGCCGCCGCCGAGCGTGCGCGCGACGGGCTCGTCCTGAGCGCTGCCCGGACACTGTGGCTCCCGGCCGCATGGGCACTCGTGTGGCTCGGCGTGGCCGCCGTTGGTCTCGAGGGGCGGTTCGCCTTCTCCTTGTTCACACCGCTCGGTCTCGGGCTGCTCCAGTCCTCGACGTTCATCGCCGCGGTGACCGGACTCGGCCGCATGGAGCTCGCCCGACGCCGCGCCGAGGCCCTGCCGCCGCTGCCGGAGGTCGCACCACCGCGTCGGCCCACCGGTCGTGGTCCCAGCGGATCGAAGCTGTCGCTCCCCGGCGAGTGACCGTCCCGCTCCGCGCGAGTGACCGTCCCGCTCCCCGCGAGTGACCGTCCCGGCCCCGCCGATGCGCGCCCTCAGGCCGCGTTCCGCCGCCGCATCGGGGATCCGTTGCGGAAGAAGTCCTCGTACCGGACGGTGTCCTCGGTCGTACCGGTCGTCCGTCGCCGCGGCATGGTCGCCGCCTTGCGGAAGAAGCGGATCTGAGCGGGTGCCACCCCGGGTTGCATCTCGTACCGGCTCATGTCGTTCCTCGGGTCCCTGGCCGATGCGGCGCTGACGCCCTGTCGTCAGCTGACGCCGCATTCGTGCGAGTGATGCTCAAACAATAGGGGCGATCCTGGCCCGCGAACAGGGGTGGACACCATGCGGTTTCCGTGCAAGTCCTGCGTCCAACGTCTCGCGCCGAGACGGTGGACGGCGAGCGGGGTCGTGGGTAGCGTGAACGCCACCACTCCTCAACGACGAGAGAGAAGCAACCGTGCGCCGAATCCTGGCGACCGTGATCGCGGCCGCAACGCTCATCGGGGCCCCGGCCCTGTCCCTCCCGGCCATGGCGGCACCGGCCGCGGCCCCACCGCGGTCCGCCGCCGTCCCCGCGCATCGCGGCCCGGCGACGCCCGCGAGCTACCAGAACCCGATGGCCCTCCGCCTCCCGGACGGCCAGACGGCCGCGAGCTGCGCCGACCCGACCGCCATCCACGGCGCCGGGCGCGACCGGAACTGGTACCTGTACTGCACGTCGGACGCGCTCACCGCGACCGAGACGAACGCAGACGGATCGCTCGTACAGCACACCGTCCCGACCTACCGCTCCACGGACCTGACGCACTGGACGTACGTCGGTGACGCGTTCACGACGAAGCCGGCCTGGGTCGGTGCGGCGAACGGGATCTGGGCCCCCGATGTGGTGTACCGCGCGGGCGCCCACGGGCGTCCCGGCACGTACTTCATGTACTACACCGCGTCGGACACGCCGACCGCGACCGCGGCAACCGGCGGCGGGTCGGCCGTCGGCGTCGCGACGAGCACGAGCCCGACCGGACCGTGGACCGATTCAGGAGGCCCGGTGGTCGCCCCGCAGGAGGCCGCGAACGGTCAGGGGAAGCGCTGGGAGTTCGACCCCGAGGTGATCACCGCCAACGGCGCGACGTACCTGTACTTCGGCAGTTACTACGGCGGCGTCAACGTCCGGCAGCTCACGGCTGACGGCCTCCGGTCACTGCCCGCCACCGAACAGCCGATCGCGATCGACAACCGGTACGAGGGCACCTACATCACCCAGCACGACGGCTGGTGGTACTTCATGGGCTCCGCCACGAACTGCTGCAACGGTGCCCTCACCGGGTACGGCGTGTTCGTCGCGCGGTCCCGCAGTCCGCTCGGCCCGTTCCTCGACCAGGACGGCGTCTCGATCCTCAGCACCCGGGTTGGAGGCACGCCCCTCCTCGCGCAGAACGGCAACCGCTGGGTGGGCACCGGGCACAACACGGTCGTCACGGACTTCGCCGGGCAGGACTGGATCATCTACCACGCGGTCGACCAGAACGACCCGTACTACGCGGGCCAGCCGACGTACACGAAGCGACCGGCGCTCATCGACCCGCTCGACTGGGTGAACGGCTGGCCGACCGTCCGCGGGGGTGCCGGACCGTCCGATCAGCGTGAGCCCGGGCCCGTGGCGCAGCCGGGGGAGCGGCCCACCTACCGGCCGACCCTCGCACCGGTCACCGTGCCCGGCCGTCCCGTCCGGGCGGCCTCGACCGACTTCGCCGGGACGAGCCTCCCGTCGTCGCTCGCGTGGACGCGGCAGCCGGACCCGTCGACGTACTCGGTGAGCGGCGGTGCGTTCCGCTGGCAGACGCAGGCCGCGGACCTGCACCCGCCGGCGACGCCGCTCGCCTCGGTGCTCACGGAGCCCGCGCCGGCCGGTGACTACGTGCTCGAGACGAAGGTGTCAGTGGACACGCCCGCGACCGGCGATGGCGTGAACTACGCCCAGGGTGGTCTCATCGTGTACGGGGACGACGGCAACTACATCCGCCTCGTGTCCAACTCGATCTACGACACGCGGCAGACCGAGTTCGGCAAGGAGGTCACCCCGCAGCCGGCGGGCGCCCCGAACTACGGGAACATGGTGGTCGGTCCGGTCGGCGACTGGACGACGCTCCGGATCGTGCACCGCACGGTCGAGGGGAAGAGCGCCTACACCGCGTACACGAGCGTCGACGGGCGACACTTCGTCAAGGGCGGCACGTGGACGGCCGATCTCGGGGCGCACCCGCGGATCGGGCTCATCTCGCTCGGGGCCTCCGGGTTCACGAGCACGTTCGACTACCTGCACGTCAGCGGGGCGGTGACGCTCGGGCGCTGACCGCCCGCACCCGCACCCGCGACACTTGCGAGATCGCAGCTGTTGTCGTTCTGGCACAACCCAGAACGGCAACGACTGCGATCTCGCGGAGAAGCGGAGAAGCGGAGAAGCGGCGGGGGAGCGCGGGGTAGCGTCCCCCGCGTGACCGACTCCACGCCAGACACCCACACCCCCACCACGACCCGTGACGCCGACCTGCCCACGACCATGCGGGCGGTGCGCTTCGACGCGTACGGCGACCGCTCGGTCCTCCGGGTCGACGAGGTCCCGGTGCCCGAGGCCACGGGTGACCGCGTCCTCGTCCGCGTCCGCGCCGCGGGCACGAACCCCGGCGAGGCAGCGATCCGGCAGGGCGCGATGGCGGAGCAGTTCCCGGCGACGTTCCCGTCCGGACAGGGCACCGACCTGGCGGGCGTGGTCGCGGCGATCGGCGAGGACGTCACGCAGTGGGCCGTCGGGGACGAGGTCCTCGGGTGGTCGTGGGAGCGGTCGAGCCAGGCCGAGTTCGTCAGCGTCCCCGAGGGGCAACTCGTCGCCAAGCCGCGGCGCCTGTCGTGGGAGATCGCAGGCGCGCTCGACGTCGCCGCGACGACCGCGTACGCCGCCGTGCGGGCCGTCGACCCCCACCCGGGCGAGACCGTCGTCGTCTCGTCCGCGGCGGGTGGCGTCGGCGGCATCGTGACGCAGCTCCTCGTGGCGAAGGGCGTCGACGTCATCGCCGTCGCGTCCGAGGCGAACCACGAGTGGCTCCGCTCGGTCGGCGCGCGTCCGGTGGCGTACGGGGACGGCCTGGAGGACCGGGTGCGGCAGGCGGGTACGAACGGCATCGACGCGCTCATCGACACGCACGGGCCGGAGTACGTGCGGCTGGGCATCGCGCTCGGGGTCCCCGCGGCGCGCATCGAGACGATCATCGCGTACGAGGCCGCGGCCGAGGTCGGGGCGAAGACCGACGGGAGCGTCGACGCCGCGTCCCAGGAGGTCCTCGCCGAACTCGCGGGCCAGGCCGCCGACGGCACGATCACGGTGCCGATCGTCGCCACGTACCCGCTCGACGCGGTGCAGGACGCCTACGCGGAGCTCGAGCAGGGTCACGCGCGCGGCAAGATCGTGCTCGTGCCGTAGCCGATCACGCTCCGGCGCGGCCCGGCGCGGCCCGGCGCGGCCCGGCCCGGCGCGGCCCGGCCCGGCGCGGCCCGGCCCGGTCCGGTTCGGTCCGGTCCGGCCGACCCGGGCGGCGCTGGGCCGCACGGGGGCGGGGCGGGGCCGGCCGGGCCTGATC
>NZ_QKTU01000029.1 GCF_003234565.1 Curtobacterium sp. MCBD17_013
CACCGCCCCCGCCCGTCCCTCGGGCCCACACCGGAGAAGACCGATGCCGTTCGTCCCCACCCTCACGGAACCGTTCCGCACCCAGCTCGTCGCTGCCGCTTCCGCGCGCGCCGCTGACCCGACGACCACCACCGCCTTCGTCGACTTCGTGCGACGCGAGTACCACGCGACGCAGGACTTCGAGCGCACCGCCGACGTCGCCGCGATCTGGGCGGCGTTCACGCACGTCCGCCCCGCGCGGTCCGTCCCGTCCGTCGCCACCGCGTCCGCCGCCTGACCGCAGCGGGCCGCCTGACCGCAGCGGGCCGCCTGGCCGCAGCGGGCTGCCTGGCCGCAGCGGGCTGGTGCGGCGTGTTCCGTCCGCGCCCGTCGGCATCGGTCGGCAACTCAGGACCGGGCCTCCGGGCCGGGAGGCGCGGCGGAGGTTCCGCACGATCCTCCTGATTCGTCGACCGAGGAGGGCCGGGCCGGGGTCGGCGCGGGCCGGTGCCGTTGCGGCGAGGGCCCTCCAGCGCCGGTTCGGGCGGCTGCGCGCGGGTGCGCGCCTGCACGCGGCATCGGTCGACAACTCAGGATCGGGCCTCCCGGTCGGGAGGCGCGGCGCGGGTTCCGCACGATCCTCCTGATTCGTCGACCGAGGAGGCGCGGGCCGGGGTCGGCGCGGGCCGGTGCCGCTGCGGCGAGCACCGGCCAGCGCCGGTCCGGGGTGGGTGCGCGCTGGTGCGCGCCTGCACACCGGTGCCTGTCGACGATTCAGGATCGGGCCTCCCGGCCGGGAGGCGCGGCGCGGGTTCTGCACGATCCTCCTGATTCGTCGACCAGCGACGGGGGCTGGGCGGGGTCGGCGCGGGCCGGTGCCGTCGCGGCGAGGGCCCTCCAGCGCCGGTTCGGGCGGCTGCGCGCGGGCGCGCCTGCACACCGGTGCCTGTCGACGATTCAGGACCGGGCCTCCCGGTCGGGAGGCGCGGCGCGGGTTCTGCACGATCCTCCTGATTCGTCGACCAGCGACGGGGGCTGGCCACGCTTCGCGCGCCCACGGCCCACGGCCCACGGCCCGCGCGCCCGCGCCCCGCGCGCCCCGCGCGCCCGCGCGCCCGCGCCCACGCCGCGCGCGGCCGCACCACGGGCGGGCCCGCCTCCCGGGTAACGAGCATGTGAACGGACCCAGGGAGACGACCCCAGAACGGGGCACGCGACGGGGAGGCCCGGACCGGCTCGAGCGCGTCCCCCGGCTCCCGGAGAACGCACGTCCTCCGGACGCTGCCGAGGGGTGCAGGACGAGCTCGGAAGCGCCCCGAACGGGGTACAAAGCCGGAGCGGTCGGAGGTCAGGGTCCGTCGATCGCGACCACGATGACTCCCGTGCCACGGAACCGGCCACAGGTCGCCGCGCCGCACAGCGCGCAGTCGGTCCCGCGCCGGTAGTGCTCGTGGGCCTGCCGCTCGTGTCCGCAGACGCACCGCTCGCGGGGGTCGACGTCGCGACGTGCCATCGGGTCCTCCGGGCGTGGATGGAACTGGGCGGGGCGGATGGTTCGACCAGGTCGGCCGTTGTCGATCCTATCCGCCGGACTCGCCCCTCATCGGGGGGCGATCGGGGGACAGCTCGGGTGCTCATGGGGGTTCCCGGAGAACGGTCGCTCCCCGTCCGTGAGGAGCACGGACCGCGCCCGTCCTCCAGGACTCCGGCCCGGCACCGCAGACGCCGACCCGCGTGTACCCCGACCGCGCAGGGTGGACAGGGGGCTCTTGTCCCTCGGGGGCGGGGAGCGTATGTTCCTGCTCACCACCACCCTTACCCGAGGGTGGCGAGGATCAGCTCCGGCCGGTCGGTTGCTCACCCGAGAACCCGAACCCGAACCGCCGACCGTGTCGACGTTGATCCACGCTGCACCACGAGGGCAGAAGGCTGCCCTCGCCGACCCTTCCCTGGCCGGCCGTACCGACCCGTCGGTGCGGGTCGATCGCGGAGGGGTCCAGACCGGCTCCCGAGGCCGGTCGTCACCCGAACCCGAAAAGTGGACACAGCATGAACCCGAACTTGCCTGCGCCCCTCAACGCCCCGATCCCGGCGGAACCGACGATCAGCATCGTCATCCCGGCACGGAACGAGGCGAAGAACCTGGCGCTCGTCCTGCCCACCCTGCCGCCGGTGCACGAGGTCATCCTCGTGGACGGCGACTCGATCGACGGCACCGCCGCGACCGCGAAGGCCGTGATGCCCGACATCCGCGTCGTGTCCCAGACCCGGCGCGGCAAGGGCAACGCCCTCGCCTGTGGTTTCGCCGTGGCGACGGGTGACGTCATCGTCATGTTCGACGCCGACGGTTCCGCCGACCCCACCGAGATCCCGCGCTTCGTCGAGGCGCTGGTGGCCGGGGCCGACGTCGCCAAGGGCTCGCGCTTCCGCCTCGGCGGTGGCAGCGAGGACATCACCGGCGTCCGTCGCGTGGGGAACGCCGGGCTCAACGTCCTGACGAACCTGCTGCTCGGCACCGACTACACGGACCTGTGCTACGGCTTCAACGCGTTCCGGCGGTCCGTGCTCCCGCACCTCGACCTGCCCGCCGTCGACGCCGCGCCCGCGGCCGACGGTCGGATGCTCTGGGGCGACGGGTTCGAGATCGAGACGATCATCAACTGCCGGATCGCGTTCGCCGACCTGGCCGTCGTCGAGGTCCCGAGCGTCGAACGACTGCGGATCCACGGCGAGAGCAACCTCAACGCCGTGTCGGACGGCTTCCGCGTGCTCAAGACGATCCTCGATGAGCGCACGCGCGGCCTGGCCGCTCGCCGCGTCGCCCGGACCGCCGCGAGGACCAGATCAGTGCACCCCGCCGGGGGCGCGATCGCGGTGCCGGCGCGTCAGCGTCGGGACGTCGCGTGACGGTGTGGAACCCCGCCGTCAGCGTCGTCGTCTGCGCGTACACGCAGCGACGGTGGGGTGACCTCCAGGACGCCGTCGACTCCGCGCTCCTCCAGCCGGAGGCCACCGAGGTCGTCGTCGTCATCGACCACGAGCCGGAGCTCCTCCGCATGGCGCAGACGCGCTGGCCGCACCTCACGGTCGTGGCGAACCGTGGTCCCCAGGGTCTGTCCGGTGCTCGGAACACCGGCATGCACGTCGCGTACGGAGACGTCGTCGCGTTCCTCGACGACGATGCCACCGCGGCCGAGGACTGGCTCCGTCATCTCGTCGCCCCGTTCACCGACCCGAAGGTGATCGCGGTCGGCGGGCGGGCGGAGCCGGTCTGGCCCGCGGGTGCCCGTTCGGCGATGTACCCCGACGAACTCCTCTGGATCGTCGGTTGCAGCCACCGCGGCCTCCCCGAGGAGCTCGCCGAGGTCCGCAACGTCCTCGGCTGCTCGATGGCGTTCCGGCGTCGTCCGGCGCTGGCCGCGGGCGGCTTCGACACCGACACCGGTCGCGTCGGCGCGGTCCCGCTCGGCGGCGAGGAGACGGAGCTCTGCGTCCGCCTCCGGCAGCAGGACCCGGAGGCGCGCATCCTGCTCGACCCCCGAGCCGTCGTGCACCACCGGGTGAGCGCCGACCGCGCCACGTGGTCGTACGTCCGCAGTCGGAGCTACCACGAGGGCATCTCGAAGGCGATCCTGGGCCGCAAGCTCGGCCGCGAGGACGCCCTGTCCAGCGAGACCGCCTACGCCGCGCACGTGCTCCCGGCAGCCCTCGTCCGCGAGTTCGGCCAGGTCGGACGAGGTGGTGCGCGCCGCATCGCGGCGATCGCGCTCATGGCGACCGCGACCATCGCGGGGTACCTGCGCGCGGCACGGGCGACGCCGACGCTCGGTGCCGCCACGGTCCTCCCGTCCGTCCCCATGGGGACCGGACCCGCGTCATCCGTTCCGGCCCTCCCGTCCGTCGGTCTGGAGGCGCGACACCCGTCCGCCTCGCAGCTCCGCGGCGAGGTGGTGTCCGGGTGAGCGACCAGGTCCTCACGCCCGCCGTGTCGACGCCGGCACGCACGACCATCGGTCGTCGCGTGACGCTCGACTCGATCTGGATCCTCGCCGGCTACGCCGTGACGAGCGCCTCCGGGTTCGTGTTCTGGGTGGTCGCGGCGCGGATCATCCCGCCGGGGAAGCTCGGCGTCGACACCGCGATCTTCTCGATCTTCACGGCCGCGGCGCAGGTCGCGGCGTCCGGGATCGGGGACGCCCTGCTCGTCATGTTGCCGGGGCTGCGTCGCTGGCGCCGACCGCTCTACCGCGTCGGCGTCCTGACCGCGGTGCTCGTCGCGACGGCCGCCGGGGTCGTCGCGGGCGTGCTCGTCGTCCGGTTCGTCGACCCCGCCGCCCCCGCGTGGTCGGTCGTGCTCGGCGTCACGCTCTCGAGCGTCGTGTGGACGCTGTTCGTCCTCAAGGACCCGGTGCTCACCTCGCTCGGTGGGGCCCGGCTCAACCTGACGATGAACGGTCCGGTCAACCTCGCCAAGCTCGCGCTCATCCCGGTGCTCGTCGCACTGGTCGGCGCGGTCGGCAACCCCGTGCTCGTCGCCGCGGTCCTCCCGGCGGCCGGGGCGCTCGTCGTCGCCTACGGGATCCTGATCCCCCGGAGGATGCGCACGTTCGTCCCGGTCGTCGGGAACGCCGCGGAGCCGGGCCCGGAGGTCGCTCCCGCGTCCACCGACGAGGAGCGGCCGTTCCGCCGGTTCGCGGCCTTCGCGGGCCGGGTCGGCGTCGCGAACGGCCTGTACCTCGGTGGGGTGCTCATCATGCCGTTCCTCGTGACGACCGTCGCGGGCAGCGCGCAGGGCGCCCTGTTCGCGCTGTGCTTCCAGATCGGGCAGGTGCTCGACCTCGTCGTCATCGCGATCGGCACCTCCATGGCGACCCACGCGTCCACGAACCGCAGCGAGGCTGGCGCGCTCGCGTTTCGCACCTGGCTCGCCGTGGTGACCATCGTCGGGCTCGGGGTGGTCGCCCTCGTCGCGCTCGCGCCGTTCGTCCTCGGCCTCCTCGGGCACTACTACGTCGCCGCCGGCGGCGTGGCGGTGCTCAGCACGCTCGCGATCGGCTCCGTGCTGCGGACGGCGTACGAGGTGTGGGGGTCCATGCAGCGATCGCTGCACCGCACCACCGCGGTCCTCGTCGTGAGCGCGTCGTCGACCGTCGTCCTCGTGCCCGTCGCGATCCTGTGCATCGGCGCCTGGGGCGCGCTCGGCGGGGCCATCGCGATGGTCGTCACCACGGTCGGCCTCGCCGCGGTGGGGTTCGTCGGGCTCCTCCGCGCCCGACACGCGCCGGGCACGGGCCGACACAGCGCCGTCGCCTCGCCCGCCCCGATCACGGGAGGCGCCGCGTGACCATCGGAACCGACCGCGTGCTGCACCGTCCCATGACGAGCCCCGTTCCTCCCGTGTGGGCCGGCGCACTCTGGGTCGGCGACCTCGACGTCCGCGAGCTCGACGACGCCGTCGCCCGGGACGCCGAGGTGCTGCGGCTCGACGGCGCCGAGGGCTACCGGGGCGCCCGGCTCCTCGTCCGTCGCGGCGACACGGTGCTCGGCTTCGTCGAGGTCCCGGTCGTGGCCGGGGGCCTCGCGATCCCGGTGCTCGCCGACGCGGCCGCACGGTTCGACCGGGGTGCCGCGGAACGCGCGGAGTCCTCGGCGCCGGACACCACCGCGGCGACCGTGACCGTCGTGATCTGCACCCGCGACCGGGCCGACCAGCTCCGGGACGCCCTGCGGAGCGTGCTCGCGGTCGACCATCCGGCGTTCGACGTCGTCGTGGTGGACAACGCGAGCGCGACGACGGCCACCGCGGACCTCATCGCGAACGAGTTCACGGACCCGCGTGTGCGCCTCGTGCACGAGGCGGTCCCGGGGCTGTCGAGCGCACGGAACACGGGCCTCCGACACGCGACGGGCGACGTCGTCGCGTTCACGGACGACGACGTCGTGGTCGATCCGGGTTGGTTGACGGCGATCACCCGTGCATTCGCGAGCGCGCCGGACGTCGAGTGCGTGTCGGGACTCGTGCCGAGCGGCGAACTCAGGACCCCGGTGCAGCGGTACTTCGACGACCGCGTGTCCTGGTCCCGGAACCTGCGTCGCCGCGAGTTCCGGCTCGCCGAGCAGCCCGCCGACCTGCCGATGTTCCCGTTCTCGGTCGGCGAGTTCGGCACGGGCGCGAACTTCGCCCTCCGTCGGCGCACCGCTCTGGAGCTCGGCGGGTTCGACACGGCGTTCGGCGCCGGGACCCGCACGGGCGGCGGCGAGGACCTCGACGTGTTCACCCGGGTGCTGTTCGCCGGCGGGGCGCTCGTCGTCGACCCGTCCGCGCTCGTGTGGCACCGCCACCGCTCCGACCTGGCGGCGCTCCGATCGCAGGCGAAGGGCTACGGCGTCGGGCTCGGCGCGTGGCTCACGAAGGTGGCCCTCGAGCCCCGCATGGCGGCCCGCGCGGCCCGTCGTGCGCCCCAGGCCTTCGTCCGGCTCGTCGGCAAAGGCGCCGGCGGGCTGGCGGAGGGACCCGAACACGCCGTCGGCGGCACGGACCCGAGTCCGCCGCCGACGGTGGGGTCCGCTCACGCCGGCAGTGTGACCGCGATGTTGATGGGCTCGACCGCCGCGGCCGTTCCGACCACCGCCGGTTCGACCGCCGCGACGGCCCTGACCGAGCCCACGGCGCTCGTCGCGACCCCGACGCACGAGGAGCTCGCGCGCGAGGTCCGCCGCGTCGGCCGGCTCGAACTCGCGAGCGTCCTGCTCGGTCCCGCCCGGTTCCTCCGGCAGCGGTGGGACGGAGCGACCGTCCTCGACCCCGCGTCGCGCACCGCGGTGACCGACGCCGGCGCGCCGGCCACGGCCTCCACCATGCCGGTCCGACGCCCCACCCCCTGGGGCATCGTCGCGGCGCTCGTCGCCCTCGTCGGGCTGACCGCACTCGTGCCCGACACCGCGGAGTGGTGGCGCGGCATCGCCGTCGGTGCCCTCGTGCTCGTCGGACCGGGCGCGGCCCTGCGGACCTGGATCGACATGCGACCCTCGACGACCCTCGTGGTGGTGCCCGCGACGGGCATCGCGGTCACGATCCTCCTCACCGCTGCCATGGCGGCCACGGGCATCTGGGGCGTGGACGGGACGCTCGTCGTGATCGCACTCCTGACCGCCGCCGGCGGCCTCGACCGGTGGGTCCTCGCGGGACGGCGACCCGAACGCCGCACCGCCCATCGGTCGAGGGTCCCGCGGTTCGAACGCTGGCTCACCGAACGGGCCACCGTCGTCCGTGGCCGCCTGCGTCCCGTGCGCCGCCACGGACGCGCCGAGGAGGGAGCCTCGTCGTGACGACACCGACCCTCCTCCTCGCGGGCCTGCGGGCCACCGGTTTCCGGTCCGCCAGCGTCACCGTTCCGCGGTCGCGCGCGCACGTCGTCGTGGCGACCCGGCTCGTCGTCGTGGCGGCACTCGTGGTGGCGGTGGTGTCGATCCCCGCGATCCCGTCCGCGACGCACACCACCCTCGGGCTGCTGTTCGCCGGCGTGCCCGGCGTGCCGATCGCGATCGGCCTGTCCGGCCTCGGGTTCGTGCTCGCGGTCCGGTCGGGCTCCGTCGTGGACGCGTGGGCGGCGACCGTCGTGTCGGTGCTGTGCATGCGCCTCCCGACCGCCCTCGGGGTCGGCGCGCCGATCTACAGCTGGACCTACAAGCACCTCGGGGTCGTCGACTGGATCCAGCACCACGGGCACGTCGCCACGGGGGTCGACATCTACGCGGGGTGGCCCGGTGTGTTCGCGGCGATCGCGTGGTTCTCGACCGCCACGGGGATCTCGCCGGTGTCGATCGCCCAGTGGTTCGAGGTCGGCGCGGACATCGCCCTCGTCGGCGCCGTCGGCGCCCTCGCACGGTCCCTCGGGACGTCGCGACTGAGCGCCGTCACCGCCGCGTTCATCGTCGGCGTCGCGAACTGGGTCGGCCAGGACTACCTGTCTCCGCAGGCCGTGTCGTTCCTCCTCGGGATCGTCATCGTCACACTCCTGGTCCGCAGCCGCACGCGTCCGGTGCTCGGATGGCTGACCCTGCCCCTGTTCGCCGCGATCGCGGTGTCCCACCAGTTGACGCCGTACTGGCTGCTCGTCGTCGCGGCCGCGTTCGGCGTGCTCGGCACGGTCCGGCCGCGGACGATCGTCGTCCCGTTCGGGATCCTCGCCGGCCTCATGGTGCTGCTCAACTGGCACCTCGTGCAGGAGTACACGACGGGGCAGGCGTTCGACCCGCTCGCGAACGCGCAGACCGCGTCGACCGGTGCCGGCAGCATCGGCATGACGGTGACGGCACTCGCGGCGCGGGCGGTGTCCCTCGGCGTCTGGGGGTCGGCCGGGTTGCTCGTCCTGGCCGGGCTCCGTCCCGACCGCTTCGGCGGCACACGGCTCCGCCGCTGGAGCACCCTCCGGCTGGCGGTGGTCGCCTTCGCGCCGTTCGCGCTCCTCGCCGGGCAGAGCTACGGCGGCGAGGCCATCTACCGCGTGTTCCTGTACTCCGTCCCCGGCTGCGCCGTCCTCATCGCGCCGGTGCTCGTCCGGTGCATCCGCGCGGGCGTCCGGGGCCGCGTCGACATCCGGACGGGAGGCGCGGTCCACGCCCGTCGATCGAGGAGCGCCGTGCTCGCCGGTCGACTCGCCCTGACGGGGACGGCGGTCGCCGTCGTCGTGGCGTCGCTCGCATCCGGGCAGGCGGTCTACGGTGCCTGGTTCTCCAACCTCGTGACGCCGGCCGAACTCAGCGTCAGCACGCAGCTGCTCGAGACCGCGCCCGTGCCGTCCCAGCTCCTCGCGCCCGCCGCCGCCGGACCCGGGCGGATGACGGAGCAGTACGTCGACCAGGCGCGCGTGGACCCGCAGTTCGACGCGAGCATGACGACCTGGGCGGGGTGGGCCGGACAGTCCTTCCGGGACCCGGCCGTCGAGCAGAAGCTCACCACGGCCCTCCGGGGCGGCGGGCGCCCGGTCTACATGCTCATCACGGACCAGATGGTCGACTGGGCCGAGTACAACGGCACGTACCCCCACGGCGCGCTGCAGCGGCTCAGCGGACAGATCGCTGCGGACCCGCGCTGGACCACCGTCGTGTCGGCGCCCGGCGTGGTGCTGTACCGGCTGACGGGGACGACCTCGTGACCGCGATCGCGCGTCGTCCGGACCGCGTTCTGCCGACACCGACGGCCGTCCGCGTGGGCGCTCCCGCCACCGAGCGGCGGTGGGAGGACGCTCGTGCCGACCCCGACACCTGACGCGTTCCCCGTCGCCCGGATCGTCGAGCACGGCGGCGTGCCCCTCCACGACCGCACCACGCGACACGGCGGGACGGCTCGGCACGGGGGTTCGGCGCTCGCGCGTGCCTCGGACGGCGGGCGCACGATCCCGGTCCCACGGCGGCGTCGCCCCCTGCTGTGGATCGTCGTGCTCGCCGGGGTGGTCGTCGTGGCGCTCGTCGTCGCCTGGGCCGTCCGGCCGCGAGGAGGAGACCCGGTGACCCAGCCCGCGCCGACCCCGAACGGGACACCGTCCTCGACCCCGAGCCCGTCCGGCGTCGTGCGCGACGACTTCGACGGCACCGCGGGGTCTCCGCCCGACCCGTCCGTCTGGACCGCACAGACCGGGGCCGGTGGCTGGGGCAACGGCGAACTGCAGACCTACCAGGCGGCGAACGGCGTGCTCGACGGCAGCGGGCACCTCGTGCTCACCGCGCACGTCGGGGGCACCCCCGCCACGCCGACCTACACCTCGGCCCGGCTGACCACCGCGGGCAAGTTCTCGTTCACCACCGGCACGCTGTCCGCCCGGATCGAGCTGCCCGACGGCCAGGGGCTCCTGCCCGCGTTCTGGTTGCTCGGCTCGGACGTCGACCACGTCGGATGGCCCGCGGCCGGTGAGGTGGACATCGTCGAGACGCCGAACACCACCGCGGACTCGGTGCACACGGTCCACGCGCCGAGCACCACCTCGGACACCCAGGACGTCGCGTCGAGCACGACCGTCCACCACAGCACACCGCTGAGCGACGGCTTCCACGTGTACTCGGTGTCGCGCACCGCCGACAGCATCACGACCGCCATCGACGGTCACACTGCGATGCGCATCACCCGCTCCACCGCTCCGCCGACCATGCGCTGGGTGTTCGACCAGCCGATGGACGTCCTGTTCAGCCTCGCCGTCGGCGGGAACTGGCCCGGTCCGCCGGACGCGTCCACCCCCACGACGTCACGGATGGTCATCGACTGGATCCAGGTGGATTCCCGAGCCTGACGATCGTGGTTGGCTCGGGGCATGCCCATCGTGTCGACCCCCGTCGCCGACCTCGAGTACCACGACGACGGACCGGCCGACGGCACCCCGGTCCTGCTGCTCCACGGGTTCCCCGACACGCCCGCGACCTGGGACGGTGTGCTCGCGCTCCTGCCCGACGACGTCCGGGCGATCCGGCCGATGCTCCGCGGAGTGGGTGCGAGCCGGGTCCGTGACGACGCCGCCGACGCCCGGTCCGGTCAGGTCGCCGCGCTCGCCGCCGACGTCCTCGACCTGGCCGACGCGCTCCGACTCGACCGGTTCCTGCTCGTCGGGCACGACTGGGGCGCCAGGGCCGCGCACGCCGTCGCCGTGCTCGCTCCCGAGCGACTCACCGGACTCGTCACGATCGCGACGCCGTACGGGGACCGGGGACACCTGAGCGCGGCGGAACGACTCGACGACGCGGCGGTCGCCTGGTACCGGTACTGGCTCTGCACCGAGGCCGGCGCGCGGGCCTTCCGCACCGACCCCACCGCGCTCGTCCGGTGGGCCTGGGCCAAATGGTCCCCCTCGCTCCGGCTCGACCCCACCGAGGAGCAGGCCATGCTCGGGGCGTTCGACACGGACGAGTTCGCCGCCGACGTCGTGCACTACTACCGACACGGTGCGGGCGAGGCGCCCGGCTCGCCCCGGTACGCCTCGACCCAGGCGCTCCTCGACACGTGGCCGGCGATCACGGTGCCGACGACCTTCCTCATCGGCACGGCCGACGGGTCCGAGACCCTGCCCGCAGCCCGGGGCAACGAGGCGTCCTTCGCGAGCGGACGCGACCTCGTCGAGCTCCCCGGCGTGGGCCACTTCGTCCAGCGTGAGGACCCCATCGCCGTCGCCGCCGCGGTCCGCGCACACCTCGACCGCGTGCGCCGCGCCGCCGACGCCTGAGGGGCCCCCGCACCGTGCGCAGCATCGAGCTCGTCTTCGACGACGCCACCGACGGCGCCCTCCGTGCCGGATGGCGGGCCCTGGTCGACGCGGGGCTCCCGAGCCTCGCGCTCCACGACAGCCCGTCGAACCGGCCGCACGTGACCCTGGTGGCCGGGCCGACGCTGGAACCGGTGCCGTCCCTCCCGGGCGTCGCCGCCACCCACCCTGCCGAGGTGCGGTTCGGCGGCCTCACCCTGTTCCCGGCCGCCCGTGGGCGGTTCGTGCTCGTGCGCGCCGTCGTCGTGTCCGAGGCACTCGGCGCGTTCCACCGCCGCGTCCACGAGGTCGTACCCGGGGGCCTCCCGACGAGCCTGCCGGACGCCTGGTCGCCACACGTCACCATCGCGCGACGCCTGCCGCCCGAGGCGCTCCCCGCAGCGGTCTCCGCGCTCGCGGCGGTCCCCGTGCCCGAGTTCGGCGCGGTCGCCGGCGTCCGGTTCTGGGACGGGGACGAGCGGGTGGTGACGCCCCTCACCGGTGTGTGAGGCGCGGCCGCGCGACCGCGCTGCCGCGTGACCGCGTGACCGCGCGACCGCGCGACCGCGCGACCGCGTGGCCGCGTGACCGCGTGAACGCGTGTGTCGACAACGCAGGAAGAGGGCGTCTCCGGCGGGGTCGGGCCTCCGCTCCGGACCTGCGTTCCTGCGTTGTCGACGGGGCGCTCGGGGTTCGAGGCAGCTGCTGTTGCTCCGGTCCGTTCCGTCCGCCCACCCCGTCCGGCCGTCCCGTCCGTTGGCTTCTCCCGTTCGCTCCGCTGCCACGTGGACAACGCAGGAAGACCGCGTTCACTCGGGGGTCGGGTCCCTGCAGCGGCACCATTTTCCTGAGTCGTCGACGGGCCGCTGCCGCCCCGAGGCGGGTGCCGTTCCTCCGGGTCGTTTCCACCGTTCGCTGTGGCCGCTCGCTGCGATCGTGCGCTGCGCACGGTTCGCTCCGCTGTCGTGTCGAGAACGCAGGACGACAGCGTCGCTGGTGGGGCGAGGGCTCTGCTCCGGGCTTGGGTTCCTGCGTTGTCGACGGGTCGCTGCGGCCCTGAGGCGGGTGCCGTTCCTCCTGGGCGCTTCCATCGTCCGCTGCGATCGTGCGCTGCGCCCGTGCGCTGCGCACGGTTCGCTCCGCTGTCGTGTCGAGAACGCAGGAAGACGGCGTCGCCGTTGAGGGGCGCTTCGCCATTCGCGCCGATTTCCTGATTCATCGACGGTCGGGATGGGATGGGATGGGATGGGACGGGACGGGACGGGAC
>NZ_QKTU01000003.1 GCF_003234565.1 Curtobacterium sp. MCBD17_013
GTCGTCCCCTCGCCCCCGCCCGTCCCCTCGACGCAGGCCGGGAGGCCTGATGCACGTCGTCGTCGTCGGCTCCGGCATCGCGGGCCTCACCACCGCCGTCCGTGCCAGCGGACGACACGACGTCACCCTCGTGACGAAGGGCGCCCTCACCGACGCGGCGACCACGTACGCACAGGGCGGCATCGCGGTCGCGCTCGGCGCGGACGACTCGGTCGGCGCCCACGTCGCGGACACCGTCGCCGCCGGTGCGGGAGCCGGGGACCAGCACGCGATCGAGGTCCTCTGCGCCGACGGACCGGCTCGCGTCCGGGACCTCCTCGCGATCGGCATCGCGTTCGACCGGACCCGCGACCCGGCGAGCCAGGAGGTGCACGGCGACGACCTGACGCGCGGTGTCGAGGCCGCCCACGGCCGCCGTCGCATCCTGCACGCGGACGGCGACGCGACCGGCGCGGCGATCGAACGAGCGCTCGTCCGCGCGCTGCTCGACCGCCACGTCACGATCCTCGAGCGGACGTTCCTCGTCGACCTGGTCGTGCACGAGGGCGCCGTCCGCGGCGTGGACGTCCTCGACCTCCTCGGCGAACCGTTGCGCATCGCCGCGGACGCGGTCGTCCTCGCGACGGGTGGGGCCGGGCACCTCTACCGACACACCACGAACCCGCTCGTGGCGACGGGGGACGGCGTGGCGGCCGCGTGGCGTGCCGGTGCCGTCCTCGCGGACCTCGAGTTCGTGCAGTTCCACCCGACCCGCCTCGCGGTCCCCGGCGGCGGCCTGGTCTCCGAGGCAGTGCGCGGGGAGGGCGCGGTCCTCCGCGACCAGGCGGGGCGCCGCTTCATGACGGCCGTGCACCCCGACGCGGAGCTCGCGCCCCGTGACGTCGTCGCTCGCGGCATCGCGGCCGCGATGCGCGCGCAGGGCGGGGATCCCGTGATGCTCGACGCCACCGCGCTCGGTGCCACGCTCCCGATCCGGTTCCCGGGGCTGACCCGGGCCACGCGCGCGGCGGGGTTCGACTGGACGCGCGAACCCGTGCCCGTCGCGCCGGCGGCGCACTACGCGATGGGCGGGATCGCGACCGACGTCGAGGGCCGGGCGAGCCTCCCGGGCCTGTCCGCGGTCGGCGAGGCGGCCTGCACCGGCGTCCACGGCGCGAACCGCCTGGCGTCGAACTCCCTGCTCGAGGGGCTCGTCTTCGGCGTGCGCGCCGCCGACGCCCTCGACGTCCCGCGGCCGGCACGGCCGCGCCTGCGGGGTCCGCACGCACTCGCGGTCACGTCCGTGGCGGACCCGGACCGGGCCTCCCGGCCGGGAGGCCCGGCACCGGTCGACGAGGCCCGCGTGCGTCCGGCGCTCCAAGCCGTCATGGAGGACCGGGTCGGGTTGCTCCGCGACGCCGACGGACTGGGCGGCGCCGCGCGGGACCTCGCGGCGCTCGAGGTCGCCGCCCCGACGCCGAGCGTCGGCGCCCTCGAGGACCGCAACCTCCTGACCCTCGCCCGCCTCGTCACCCACGCGGCGGCGGCCCGCACCGAGTCCCGCGGCGCGCACGCCCGCACCGACCACCCCGGCACCGACCCCGCGCAGGCGCGGCCCCTCGCCTGGGTGTCGACGACGCAGGGGACCGTGTCCCGCACGGTCCCCACCACCGCACCACGACAGGGAGTTCCTGCATGACCGACATCACGACCGGTGCCACTGCCGCCGCGCCCACGACCCCCACCGCCGTCGGGGCGATCCCGCCGCATGCGCTGCGTCGCGTCATCGAGACCGCCCTCGAGGAGGACGCCCCCTGGGGCGACGTCACGAGCGAGGCGTTCGTGCCCGCCGACGCCACGGCCACCGCCACCCTGGCCGCGCGCGAGCCGGGCGTGCTCAGCGGCGGTGCCGTGTTCGCCGCCGTCATGGCCGCGGTCGACCCCGGCATCGTCGTCACACTCGAGCGTGCGGACGGCGCCACGTTCGCGGCCGGCGACACGCTCGCGATCGTCTCCGGTGCCGCGCGGTCGGTGCTCCGCGCGGAACGCGTCGCCCTCAACCTCGTGCAGCGGATGTCCGGCATCGCCACGGTCACCGCGCGCTACGTCGCGGCGGTGGCCGACACCCGTGCTCGCATCGTCGACACCCGCAAGACGACGCCCGGCCTCCGCGCGCTGGAGCGACACGCGGTCCGCTGCGGGGGCGGACACAACCACCGGACGTCGCTGTCCGACGCGGTGCTCGCCAAGGACAACCACCTGGCGGTGCTCGCAGCCCGGGGCGTCCCGATCGAGGAGGCCATCCGCGCAGCGCGGGAGCGGCTCGGGCACACCGTCCACCTCGAGGTCGAGGTCGACCGCATCGACCAGATCGAACCCGTGGTCGGCGCCGGCGTCGACACGATCATGCTCGACAACTTCACGCCGGACATGCTCCGAGCGGGCGTGGCGCTCGTCGGCGGTCGCGCCCTCGTCGAGGCGTCGGGTGGCGTGACGCTCGAGTCCGTCGCGACCATCGCGGCGACCGGCGTGGACATCGTGTCCGTCGGAGCGCTCACGCACTCGGCCCGGGCGCTCGACCTCGGGCTCGACGTCGTCGTCGAGCCCGACGTCGCCACGGCCCCGCGCGATCGCTAGGACGGCCGTGTACCTCGACCACGCCGCGACCGCGCCCGTCCGCCGCGAGGTCCTCGAGGCGATGTGGCCCTGGCTCACGGGCGACTTCGGCAACCCCTCGTCCACCCACGAGGTCGGTGCCCGGGCCGCGCAGGGCCTCGCCGCGGCGCGGGCGGTGGTCGCCGGCGCGCTCGGCTGCCGACCCGCCGAGGTCGTGTTCACGAGCGGCGGTACCGAGTCCGACAACACCGCGGTCAAGGGCATCGCGCTCGCCGCGCCGCGCGGTCGCCGGGTGCTCACCCTCCCGACCGAGCACGACGCCGTCCTCGCGAGCTGCGACCACCTGGTACGGCACCACGGCTTCACCGTCGACCTCCTGCCGGTGGGGTCGGACGGGAGGCTCGATCCGGCCGACCTGGCCGCCGCGCTCACGCCGGACACCACGCTGGTCAGCGTCGCGCACGCGAACAACGAGATCGGCACGGTGCAGGACATCCCGGCGCTCGCCGCGGTCGCGCACGCCGTCGGCGTCCCCCTGCACAGCGATGCCGTGCAGTCCGCCCCGTGGCTGCCCGTCGGGCTCGACGTGCTCGGCGCGGACGCGGTCAGCGTGTCCGGACACAAGCTCGGCACCCCGAAGGGGATCGGCGCGCTCGCGGTGCGTCGGGGCGTCCCGATCGAGCCGCTCCTGCACGGCGGTGGGCAGGAACGTGGCGTCCGCTCGGGCACCGAGGACGTCGCCGGTGCCGTCGGTCTGGCCCGGGCGTTCGAACTCGCGCTCGAGCGACGTGCGCACGCTGCCGCGGTCGCCGAGTCGGCGCGGGACGTCCTCGTCGCGGGTGTCCTGGACCGCGTACCGGACGCGGTGCTGACCGGGTCGCGCGAGCACCGCCTCCCGGGCCACGCGTCGTTCTGCCTGCCGGGCACGAACGGCGAGACGGTCCTGCTCGAGCTGGAGCAGCAGGGGATCCTGGCGTCGGCGGGCAGCGCGTGCGCGGCCGGCAGCACGGAGACGTCGCACGTGCTCGCGGCGCTCGGGCTGCCGGAGGAGGTCGCTCGCACCGCCGTGCGGTTCACGTTCGACGAGCACCTCGGGCCGGACGGCGCCGCCGCCGTGGTGGACGCCATCGCGGCAGCCGTCCACACGGTCCGCGCCCTCGCCGTCTGACCCGGAGGGGTGTACTAGACGGTCTACTCCATGTCGGGGGGCGTGTCCCCCCTTCCGCGGACAGCCCGGGGTCCGCACAATGGAGGACATGACGGACACGAGCGAGCAGCGACTGGCGAGTCCGGCGCTGCGCCCCGCGACCCGGACCTCCCGGTTCCACGCGGTGCAGCTCCTGCCGGCCCCCGCGACGATCCTCGCGCTCGGCTT
Source organism: Curtobacterium sp. MCBD17_013 (assembly GCF_003234565.1). Lineage (GTDB taxonomy): Bacteria > Actinomycetota > Actinomycetes > Actinomycetales > Microbacteriaceae > Curtobacterium. The sequence continues at coordinate 3,971 of NZ_QKTU01000003.1, forward strand.
CGGTGCGGCGCACGGGCTGACACTCGTGCCGCTCGCGGTCGTCGCGGTCGCCGGGATCCTGGCGACGGTCGGCAGCGCCGTCCTCCCGATGTCCGCCGAACCGGCCCGCCACCCCCTCGGAGGCGATCGCCGCACTTCCTGACACCTCGGACCCGCGCCGGTGACCACCCCCTGATCGGTCATCGACGCGTTCCGCCGGACGCACCCTGAGCGCCCGGCGGGGAGCACGGCCCACGTGGTCGCGCTCAGGCAGCCGGCTCCGCCACGGCGTCGTCGTACGAACCCCTGACCCTACGACGACATCCCCCTGAACCGTGGCGGGGCCGGCTCTGCCGTTCCCGGGCGTCGGACCGCGCGTACTCCGCCCGCGGAGCGGCGTCAGTCGAGGTCGGCCTCGGGCGTGTGCGCCGCCTCCGCGCGGACCGTCTCGCCCGGCCACGTGTACGGCAGGTCGTCCGGCACGTCCGGGAACCGCTCCCGGTAGAACTCCGGCGCCCTCTGCACGAGCTTCGAGCGGTGCGATCGGTGGACGGCCTCGTCCCCGAACCACGGCGGCATGGTCACGTCGCCGTGCTCGTACGCCTCGAGGTCCTCCTCGACCCGGCCGAGGTCGATCAGCGTCTTGCCGAGGCACGTGTCGGCGTAGCCCCGTTCGAGCCAGACCGTGCACGTCGCGTCCTGGTAGGCCATGAGCGCTGGTCGGAAACCCCGCCACATCGCGACCACCGGGTGGTGCTGCCAGCCGTACCCGGGCAACGTCAACGCCCGCATCACCTGCAGGGTCTCCACGCGCTGCTTCCCGAGGCGTTTGTCGTCGAGCGACTCCGCCGAGGCACGGAAGTCCGGATAGGGCAGGAAGGTCTGCATGCCGCGGTCGTGCCTCCCGGTCGTCGGTGCGGTCCGGGGCGCGCCGAACCGCGACCGACGCTACGCGCGAGCGGTCGGTGGGGACCGGGAGTGGGGCCGGACCGCCTGTCGCGATCGGGCTGGCGGCGGTCCGATCCGGCGCCGTGCCGGTCACCGTTCCTCGACACATGTCGTCACATCGCGGCTCGTCCATGGCCGGGCGTGTGAGCATCGGCGCATGACGAGCAGCAGCCCCCGGATCGTCGGCGTGAGCGGGAGTCCCTCGGACCCGTCCCGGACGTCGGCGCTCGTGCGCGCGACCGTGGACCGGTTCGCCGCCGAGTTCGAGGACGCCCGCACCACGGTCGTCGAGATCGGACCCGTGCTCGCCGACCTCGGCGCCGCGCCCACCCGCGACAGCATGGCAGCGGCGACACGAGCTGCGTTGGAGGCGGTCGAGACCGCCGACGTCCTCGTCGTCGGGAGCCCGGCCTTCCGAGCGGCGTACTCGGGCGCGTTCAAACTGTTCTTCGACTGGGTCGGGCAGTACGAGCTCGTCGACACCCCGGTGCTGCTCACGGCCACCGGCGGCAGCGATCGGCACGCGCTGCTCGTGGAGCACCAGATGCGGCCGCTGTTCGGGTTCTTCCAGTCGACGACGCTGCCGATCGGGGTGTTCGGGAACGAGCGGGACTTCGTCAAGCACGAGGGGTCGTACGAGCTGCGCAGCGTCGAGCTCGAGTTGCGCATCGACCAGGCCGTGCAGCGGGCGCTCCCGATCGTCCGCAGCGGGCGCCTCGGTGCGCTCGCCGGAGCGGACGTGCGGCGGCCCGCCGAGTTCTGACGCGCCGCGTTCCGCTGGGCGGCGTTCTGCTGCGCAGCCTTCCGACGCGTCGCGTCGACCCAGCCCATCGGGCCTGCTGGCGGCGGCGCGGTCGCTGCCGGCCGCGGCCACCGGGCCCGGTGTGTCGGTGATTCAGGACGGGAGGCGCGGTGCGGGCGGGTGCGGTCCCTTCCGGCGGCGGTTCCCTGCGTTGTCGACGTAGGCCGGTCCTGTGGCTGGTGCGGGCGGCAATTCAGGAAGGGAGGTGCGGTGCGGGCGGGCGCGGTCCCTCCCGGCGGCGGTTTCCTGCGTTGTCGACGTGGGCCGTTCCTGCGGCCGGTGCGTGTCGGTAGTTCAGGACGGGAGGTGCGGTGCGGGCGGGTGCGGTGCCGCCCGGCGGCGGTTTCCTGCGTTGTCGACGCGGGTCGGTCCTGCGGCCGGTGTGTCGGCAGTTCAGGAACGGGAGGTGCGGTGCGGGCCGGTGCGGTGCCTCCCGGCGGCGGTTTCCTGCGTTGTCGACGTGGGCCGGTCCTGCGGCTGGTGCGGTCGGTGATTCAGGACGGGAGGTGCGGTGCGGGCCGGTGCGGTCCCTCCCGGCGGCGGTTTCCTGCGTTGTCGACGCGGGTCGGTCCTGTGGCCGGTGCGGTCGGTGATTCAGGACGGGAGGTGCGGTGCGGGCGGGTGCGGTCCCTCCCGGCGGCGTTTTCCTGCGTTGTCGACGCGCCTGCGGGTGACCTCCCTCGAGGCAGGGGGTGACGTCGGTGGTGGAACGGGGGTCCCGAAGCGCCGCCAGGACGGTTGGCGAGCCTATGGTCCGGTCGTCGGGTCGGTCGCGGCCCGCAGGAGGGACCCCACGGTGGGACAGGGCAGCACGGACGACGACGGCACCGGACGGGAGGCGGTGGTTCCGCCGTCCTCGTTACCGCGGCGGGCGGTGGTCGCGGCGGCTGCGTGGACCGTCCCTGCGCTCGGCGTGGTGGTGGCGACCCCGGCGGCTGCCGCGAGTGCGGAAGCGACTGCGACCCTCGCCTTCACCGGCGCATCGGTGCGCCCCGCGGGCGGCGCGCTGTCCGACGCGATGTTGAGGGTGCTCTCCGGGAGCGGAACCCCGTCGCCAGGGGAGACCGTCGTCTTCAGCGTGTCCGGACCGGCGTTCTTCGGCACGCCGGGGACCACCACGGCGACGGCGGTGACGGACGCGGCGGGACAGGCCACCGCGACCGGCCTCGTCGCATCGCTCGATCCCGGGGTCATCGTGCTCACCGCGTCGGTCGCGGGACTGCCGCCCGCGGTGGCGCAGGTGACGACCACGCCGATCCTGGACCTCGCGGTGACCGAGGTGGGGAACGTAGCCGGGAGCGGCTGGCAGCCGTTCGTCGAGCGGCCGCTCGAGTACCTGGACGAGCACCAGCAGTGGCTCTGGCAGAGCGGGAGGACGTACTCCGTGACGACGGCCTTCAGCAACACGGGACCGGACGCCCCTGCCGGCGCGGTCGTCCGGGTGGTCGTGCCGGACGTGCTGCCCGCCGGTGGCGCCTTGGTCTCCGCGGCTCGCATCGTCGCCTTCAGCGCGACGGCCACCGCGCTGGGGATGAGCGCCGCGACCGTCACCCCACGTCCCGTGGCCCCGGAGGAGGGATTCGCGGAGGACTTCGTCGTGGCCGTCCCGATCCCCGCCGGGGCCGCGTTCGGCTTCACCGTCGCCCTCGACGTCCGGCCGGTCGGTGTCGAGCGGTTCGCGTACAACAGCGTCGTGGTGTCGATCGCGACCGGCGTCTCCGACGACGCCGACCGCGACACGGCCGACGACACGATGACGAGCGCCCCGTTCGCCATGGACCCCGCGACGTAGGTCGGCGGCCGACCGCGGACGGCCGACGGCCGGGAGGCGCGGTACGGCCGCGCACTGTCCCTCCTGGCTGCCGGTTCCTGCGGTGTCGACCGCCCGCGCGCGCGTCCCGCCGCGACTCGGGGGCGACAACTCAGGACGGGAGGCGCGGTACGGCCGCGCCCCGCCCCTCCTGGCTGCGGGTTCCTGCGGTGTCGACCGCCCGCGCGCGCGTCCCGCCGCGACTCGGGGGCGACAACTCAGGACGGGAGGCGCGGTACGGCCGCGCACTGTCCCTCCTGGCTGCGGGTTCCTGCGGTGTCGACGCGAGTCGGTCCTGCCGCCTGCCGCCTGCCGCGGCTCGGATGAGAACGCAGGACGGGAGGCGCGGTGCGGGCTCGCGCCGTCCCTCCCGGCGGCGGTTTCCTGCGTTGTCGACCGGCAGCGCGCGCGGTCCCGACCTGATCAGCCGAGCAGGGTCGCCAGGTGGAGCACGGCCAGCCGGTAGCCGTCGGCCCCGGCGCCCTCGATGACGGCGGTGGCCGCGGTCGCGACGTGGTCGACGTGGCGGAACGGCTCGCGCTTGAAGACGTTCGACAGGTGGACCTCGACGACGGGCACCGTCAGGGCCTCGACCGCGTCGTGCAGCGCGACCGACGTGTGGGCGTAGGCAGCGGGGTTGATGACGACGCCGGCGTGGTCGTCGAGCGCCTCGTGGAGCCACGTGACGAGCTCGCCCTCGTGGTTGCTCTGTCGGAAGGCGACCTCGAGTCCGAGCGGCTCCGCGGTCGTCCGCACCAGGTCCTCGAGCTCCTGCAGCGTGACCGTGCCGTACTGCGCGGGATCACGGCGTCCCAGGATGTCGAGGTTCGGACCGTTGAGGACCAGGATGCGGGGCGCGGGCATCCTCCGAGGATAACGACCGAGCCCATCCTGTGCGCCTCACCGGATGTGAACGGTCACACGCGACGAAACCGAGAGTCGGCGGAGAAGTTCCACCCGGTTCCCTGAGGTGTAACGTTCCGGGTCGGATCGGCTCCGAGCCGCTCCCGCCCCCACACGGAGGCACGCCGACACGATCGAGTGCGTCTCCCGAGCCCGTCCCCGGGCCCCGCCCCGCAAGCACTTCGACGAGGAGTTGACATGGTTCTCGCTGCAGGACAGAACGGGATCCAACTCGATCTGAGTTGGGTCGACTACGTGATGATCATCGTGTACTTCGCGGTGGTCATCGGCATCGGTTTCACGGCCCGTCGCCGGGTCCGGACGAGCATGGACTTCTTCCTGTCAGGCCGGTCGATGCCCGCCTGGATCACCGGTCTGGCGTTCGTCTCCGCGAACCTCGGTGCCACCGAGATCCTCGGCATGGCCGCGAACGGCGCGCAGATCGGCATGGCGACCCTGCACTACTACCTCATCGGCGCGGTGCCGGCGATGGTGTTCCTCGGCCTCGTGATGATGCCCTTCTACTACGGCTCGAAGGTGCGATCGGTGCCGGAGTTCATGCTCCGCCGGTTCGGCAAGGCCCCGCACCTCGTCAACGCCCTGGCGTTCGCGGTGTCGAACGTCCTCATCGCGGGCATCAACCTCTACGCGATGGCGATCGTCATCGAGGCGATGCTCGGCTGGCCCGAGTGGCTCGCGATCATCGTCAGCGCGGGCTTCGTGCTCGTGTACATCACCCTCGGCGGGCTCTCGAGCGCGATCTACAACGAGGTCATGCAGTTCTTCGTGATCATCGCCGGGCTCATCCCGCTGACGATCGTGGGCCTGCACCGTGTCGGTGGCTGGTCCGGGCTCACCAAAGCGGTCGAGCACACCGACGGCGCGCGGCACCTGTCCACCTGGGCGGGCACGGCGATCGGGCACACGACGAACCCGATCGGGGCGAACTGGCTCGCCATCGTGCTCGGCCTCGGCTTCGTGCTGAGCTTCGGGTACTGGACCACGAACTTCACCGAGGTGCAGCGCGCGTTCTCGGCGAAGAACATGTCGGCCGCCCGTCGGACCCCGCTCATCGCGGCGTTCCCGAAGCTGTTCATCCCGTTCATCGTCGTCATCCCGGGTCTGATCGCCGCGGCGACGCTCGGGAACCAGCTCGCCGGTGCGCACCACTCCGGACTGAGCTACAACGACGCGATCCCGAAGCTCATCCAGATGTACCTGCCGACGGGCGTGCTCGGCGTCGCGGTGACCGGGCTGCTCGCGAGCTTCATGGCCGGCATGGCGGCGAACGTGTCGAGCTTCAACACGGTCTTCACCTACGACATCTGGCAGCGCTACATCAAGCCGAACATGCCGGACGTGCACTACCTCAAGACCGGGCGCTGGGTGACGATCGTCGGTGTGCTCATCGGCATCGCGACGGCGTTCCTGGCCGCGCAGGCGCAGAACATCATGACGTACATGCAGACGCTGTTCTCGTTCTTCAACGCGCCGCTGTTCGCCGTGTTCATCCTCGGCCTGCTGTGGAAGCGCATGACGACCGCGGCGGCGCTGTGGTCGTACATCGCGGGCATCATCGCGCCGACCGTCACGTGGATCGCCTACCTCGTCAACCCGAAGCTCTTCGCGACGGGCACCGCCGAGACCCTCTACGGCGCGATCATCTCGTTCGTCACGGTGCTCGTGTTCGGGTTCCTCATCAGCATGTTCACGAAGCCGCGGGACGAGCGTGAACTCGGCGGGCTGGTGTACGGCATCGGCAAGATCGACCTGCACGGGGACTCGGTCGCGACGGACACCGCCTGGTACCGGTCGCCGGCACTGCTCGGGACGGCTGCGCTCGTCCTGTGCGTGCTCCTGTACCTGCCGTTCCTGTAGACCGTCCTGATTCGACAAGGAGATCACCATGAGTGAGACCAACAAGCCGGGCACCGCTCCCGGCGGCGAGGGCGCTCCCATGACGGACGCCGAGAAGCGCGAGTACGTCACGTCCACCCGTCGGTTCGACCTGCGCCGCATCCTCGGGGGCCTGTTCGTCCTGTACGGGATCATCGTCACGCTGACGGGCATCGCGCACCACGCGACCGACGGTCAGAAGACCGGCGGCATCCAGATCAACCTGTGGACGGGCATCTCGATGCTCGTCCTCGGGCTGCTCTTCTTCCTGTGGGACCGGCTGGCGCCGGTGCCCGAGGAGGACATCGTCGGCAACCTCGAGCGCGAGGACGTCGAGAAGGCCGCGGGCGAGGGCCACGAGCTGGCCTGACGCGCGCACACGCCCGACGGGAGGGTCGTACCGGCACCGGTACGGCCCTCCCGGCCGTCGTGTCCCGGCCGGGAGGCGCGGCGCGGAACCGCCACGCGCCGCACCCGACCCGCTCCTCGCGTCCTCCGCTGCCGAGGGCCAGCCCCCGGCCGGCGCCGGGCACCTGTCGGTGGGGGCCGGGAGGATCGGCACATGACCGACCCGACGCCCGCCGACCCCGACCCCGTGCCCGTGCCCGCCGATGCGGTGCCCGCCGATCCGGTGCCCGCCGATCCGGTGCCTGCCGATCCGCCTGCTGATCCGGTGCCCGCCGATGCGCTGAGCGCCGTTCCCGACCTCGTCCGAGGCCAGGACGGCCTGGCACGCCCCCGGTGGGCGGCGACCGATCCGCTGCTGCGCGAGTACTACGACACCGAGTGGGGGATGCCCGTCCGGGACGAGCGCGGCCTCTACGAACGGTTGAGCCTCGAGGCGTTCCAGTCCGGCCTGAGCTGGCGCACGGTCCTGGCGAAGCGACCGGCATTCCGACGTGCATTCGCCGATTTCGACCCGGACGTCGTGGCGTCCTTCGGCGAGGCCGACGTCGCCCGCTGCATGGCCGACGTGGGCATCGTCCGGAACCGCGCGAAGGTGCTCGCGACGATCACGAACGCGAACGCGACGATCGCCCTCCGCGACGAGGGCGGCCTGGCCGAGTTCGTGTGGTCCTTCCGGCCCGAGACGACACCCGCGCCCCGGAGCGTCGCCGAGGTCCCGACCACGAGCCCGGAGTCGGTCGCGCTCGCGAAGGCCCTGCGGAAGCGGGGCTTCGCGTTCGTCGGTCCCACGACGATGTTCGCGCTCATGGAGGCCGTCGGGATCGTCGACACCCACCTCGTGGGCAGCCACCGTCGCGGCAGCTCCGGTGTCTGGCCGGCCTGACCGTTCAGCGCCCTCGTCTCGGACGTCCGCGTGTCGGGCGGGCGGTCCGACCGCGGCCGCCGGCCGTGCCGGGGCGGCCGTTGGACTCGTTGCCGGAGCCGCGCCGCGCCTCCCGGCCGTCGGCACCGGGGCGACCGCGGGCCTCCCGGCCGTCGCTGCTGACGCGACCGCGGGTCTGCCGGCCGTCCGTGCCGTCCGCGTCACGCACGTCCGCGGCGTCCCGCCCGCGGGAGCTGTTCGCGGTGCGCCCTCGGACGATGCCGATGAACTCGTCCGTCACCGGGGAGGCGTCCGCGTCGCGCCAGACGAGCGCGACGCGCGTGCCCTCGACGTCGACGAGCGGACGGGCGACGAGGTCGCGGCGGCTCGCCGCACGGAACAGGGACTGGGGCAGCACAGCGAGTCCGACGCCGGCGGCGACGAGATCGAGCGTGCCGTCGAGGTCGTCGGGAACCGGACCGCCGCCGAGCAGGGTCATCCCGACGAGGTCGCGCTCGGTGACGCTGTCGACCTCGGCGAACTCGGAGTCCTTCGGAGCGGCGACGACCGGCGTCTCCGTCCACAGCGGGATCGCGCGCAGACCCTCGGTCACGGGGAGCCGGGCGAAGCACATGTCGGCGTCGCCGTCGAGCGCCCGGTCGACCTCGTCGGCGCCGACCGCGCGGAGCACGAGTTCGACGTCCGGCATCCGCTCCCGCCACACCCGTGCCCACCGTGCGGGGGAGACGCCCGGGACGAACGCGACGGTGAGGGTTCCGGGCATGCGTCGAGCATAGGACCGGGGCGGGTCCCGTACCCTGGTGGGCATGGCGCAGGAACAGACGATGAAGCCGGAGACGGCCGCGAAGAAGCTCGGCATCCTGGTGTCCGCGGCGCCCGAGTCGTTCCGCTCGGCGCCGGTGTCGCGCTCCACGTTCGAGGCGCTGCAGGCCGAGCCGCCGGAGTGGCTCGCGGAGCTCCGGCGCGAGGGTCCGCACCCCCGGCCGGTCGTCGCCGCGAAGCTCGGCGTGTCGGTCTCGGGACTCGCGCGCGCCGGTGTCGACGACGCGCTGACGACGGCCGAGATCAAGGCGCTCCTGCAGGAGATGCCCGAGTGGCTCGTCCGCGAGCGTGCGACGCAGGCCGCGGTGCGTGCCGAGAACACCCGCGTCAAGGAGCAGCGAGCCGCACGGGCCGCGACGCGCTGACCCCGCACCCCCGACTGCCGAGCCGCTGAGGCCTCCCGGTGCACGACCCGATCGCGACCGCCATGCTCGTGGTGCCGCAGTTCGCGTCGGTCTGCTGCGTCGTCGGCGACCGGTACCGGCCCCGGCCAGCGGTGGTCGTACCGGCGTTGGTGATGCTCGTGGCCATGCTGCTCCCGGCGTTCGGCGTGGGGACCGGCTGGTCCCTCGTGGCCGGGGCGGCGTTGTTGCTCGTGGCGCCCCTCCCGGTCATCGGGTCGCGCGCTCGGGCGGCCGGCGCACCAGGACGGGCCGAGGACGGCCGGGAGGCCCGGCGCGCGGACCCGATGGACGTGCACCGGGCGCTCTCCGCGGTCGTCATGGCGGGGATGCTGCTGCTCGGTGCGATGAGTGGAGCGATGGGCGGTGCGATGAGCGGTGCCGGATCGAGCGGCGCGAGCGGCGTCACGACGAGCGGGGCCGGGCACGGCTCGACCGCGTCGGCGGTGCTGGGTGCCGCGTCGGCCGATCCGATGGCGCACACGCTCGTCCTCACGGCGGTGCTCGGTGCGGGGGTCGTGGGGTACTGCGCGTTCAGCGGGTGGCTGCTGCGGTACGAGTGGGGCCGGGAGGACCGCCGTGCGGTGCGGAGCGGCGAGGTCTTCGCGATGACGGTCGCGGTCGTCGGCATGACGCTCATGATGTGACGGGTGGTGCCGGCTGCCCCGTCGTGCGACGATCAAGGACACCATCGACGGATGGTTCGACCAGGAGGCCCGCCCGTGCTCGATCGTTCGACTCCGGCCACCCGCGCCGACAGCTGGTCCGTCCGCCTCGACGAGGTCGACGAGCGCATCCTGTGGGTCCTGGCATCCGACGCTCGGATCCCCAACAACCGGTTGGCGGCCGAGGTCGGCGTCGCTCCGTCCACCTGCCTGACCCGGGTCCGGGCCCTGGAGCAGGCGGGCATCATCCGCGGGTACCGCGCCGACGTCGACATCGCACGCCTCGGGTTCGCGATCGAGGCGATGGTCTCCGTGCGGGTCCACGCCGCGGCACGTCGAGAACTCCGGGAGTTCGCCAAACGACTGCTCGCGATCCCGGTCGTGCTCGACGTGTCGTTCCTCGCCGGCGACAAGGACTTCCTCGTGCACATCGCGTGCACCTCGACCGAGCAGCTGCGGGACTTCGTGGCCGACGAGCTGAGCGGCGACCCGTCCGTCGCGACCACGCAGACGAACATCGTGTTCGAGCGGCTCGTCGCCGAGCGACCCCGGCAGGCGCGCTCGTTCGGGGAACTCCGGCGCTGGCAGGCGTAGCGACGCGTCAGCGCGTCAGCGTCATCGGGACGTGCGGGATGCCGTCCTCGATGAACTCGTCACCGGTCTGCACGAAGCCGAACCGGGCGTACCAGTCGCGCAGGTGGGACTGGGCGTCGATGGCGATGCTGCCGCTGCGGCACGAGTCGATCGCGGCGCGGATGAGCTCCGACGCGAGCCCCGTGCCCCGCGCCCCGCGGGCGGTGGCGACCCGGCCGATGCGCTCGGTGCCGTCCGGCTGGTGGAGCACCCGGAGCGTGGCGTCGACGGATCCGTTGCCGCTCCACCACTGCACGGTCCCCGGCTCGAGGTCCCGGCCGTCGATGTCCGGGTAGGCGCACTCCTGCTCGACGACGAACACGTCCTGCCGTAGCCGCAGGATCTCGTGGAGCGTGACGACGTCGAGGTTGCGGGTCGGGGCGCTGAAGATCGAGGCCACGGTGTCCTTCCTGCCGCCCGTCGTGGGGCGATGCGAACCGGCCGCTCCGGGTGGCGGCCGTCGTCCACTCTACGGGCGGGGCCGGTGCGGTAATGTTCCGTCCACGTACAGCGCTCCGGGGTCGGTGCAATTCCGAACCGGTGGTGACAGTCCACGAGCTGCGGGCGGACCGATGTCCGACCGTGGTCGACCCGGTGGAACTCCGGGACCGACGGTGAGAGTCCGGACGGGAGGAAGCGCTGGGCGGTCCACCGTCGTGGGCCGTCCGTGGCGTCCTCCCGTGGAACCCTCCGGAGTCCCGACAGACAGGACACCAGTGTTCACGGGCATCATCGAGGAACTCGGCCACGTCGACCGCGTGGAGGACCGCGGGGACTCCATCGCGCTCACCGTCACCGGGCCCGTCGCGGTCGAGGGCGTCCGGCACGGCGACTCGATCGCGGTGAGCGGCGTCTGCCTGACCGTCGTGGAACACGACGCGTCGTCGTTCACGGCGTTCGTCATGCGGCAGACGCTCGACATGAGCGTGCACGGCGGCCTGCGGGCCGGTGACCGCGTGAACCTGGAGCGGGCGGCGCGCGTCGGCGACCGACTCGGCGGTCACATCGTGCAGGGGCACGTCGACGGGACGGCCACCGTGCTCGCCACCGAGGACGGCGACGGCTGGCGACGGGTCCGCTTCGCCCTGACCCCGGGACTGGCGCCCCTCGTCGTCGACAAGGGGTCCGTCGCCCTCGACGGCGTCAGCCTGACCGTCAGCGCCGTTTCGGACGAGGCCGTCGCCCCGGACGCAGCGTGGTTCGAGGTCTCGCTCATCCCGGAGACCCTCGCCGCCACGACGCTCGGCGCCCTGCGCACCGGCGACCGTGTGAACGTCGAGACGGACGTGCTCGCCCGGCACGTCCGCCGCATGCTCCGCCTGGAGGCACGATGACCGCCACCGGCGCCGACGCACCGCCGGCGGGGCTCGCGTCGGTCGAGGAGGCCCTCCGGTCGCTCATCGCCGGCCGCCCGGTCATCGTGGCGGACGACGAGCAGCGTGAGAACGAGGGCGACGTCGTCCTCGCCGCGGAACTCGCGACACCGGAGTGGATCGCGTGGACGGTGCGGCACTCGTCCGGGTTCATCTGCGCGCCAGTGAGCGCCGCGATCGCCGACGCCCTCGACCTGCCGCCGATGGTCGAGCGGAGCGAGGACGTCCGCGGCACCGCCTACACGGTGACGGTCGACGCCGCCGCGGGGATCACGACCGGCATCTCGGCGTCCGACCGTGCACGGACCCTCCGCGTGCTCGCCGATCCGCGATCGCAGCGCGGGGACCTCCACCGACCGGGTCACGTCGTCCCGCTCCGGGCACGTCCCGGCGGCGTCCGCGAGCGCCCGGGGCACACCGAGGCGGCGATCGACCTCGTGACGGCGGCCGGCCTCCGCGCTGCCGCAGCGATCTGCGAGATCGTCGGCGACGACGGCGCGATGATGCGCCTGCCGGCGCTGCTGGAACTCGGGGCGCGCGAAGGCGTCCCGGTCATCACGATCGCCGAGCTCAGCGCGTGGCTGACGGCGCGGGACGGGGCCGGACGGTCCCGGAGAGGACAGGACGGATGAGCGGAGCAGGAGCGGCCGAGCGTGACGAGGTCGACGGAACGGGTGTCCACGTGGCGATCGTCGCCGGGCGCTGGCACGAGACGATCGCCGGGGGGCTCCTCCAGGGCGCCCTGCGTGAGGCCGAGCGGCTCGGGGCGAGCACCGAGGTGATCCACGTCCCCGGCAGTTTCGAGCTGCCGGTCGTGGCGAAGGCCGCGCTCGTGGCCGGGGCGGACGCGGCGGTCGCCCTCGGCGTCGTGATCCGCGGCGGCACACCGCACTTCGAGTACGTGTCGGACGCCGCGACGAGCGGCCTGGTCCGGGTCGCGCTCGACACGGGCAAGCCCGTCGGCTTCGGGGTGCTCACCCTCGACGACGAGCAGCAGGGGCTGGACCGTGCCGGGCTGCCCGGCTCGAAGGAGGACAAGGGTGCCGAGGCGCTGCACGCGGCGGTCTCGACGGCCGTGGCGCTGCGCGGTCTCCACCGTCGCGCCTGACCGACCCACGACCGGCCGCTGTCGCCGGGACGGCGAACGGCCCTGCACGCGCTCGACACTGCCGCCGGGACGGCGAACGGCCCCGCACGCGATCGACACTGCCGCCGGGACGGCGAACGGCCCCGCATCCGATGGGATGCGGGGCCGTCCCGTTCCGTCGAGGAACGCTAGCGCTTGGAGAAGGCGTGGATCGGCAGTCCGAACGACAGGCACATCAGGAGGATGCCGCCGAAGAAGATGAAGCCCTGCCCGCTGGAGACCTGGAACGCGACACCGAACAGGTAGATCGCGACGACCAACAGTGCGATCGAGAACAGGGCGAGGAAGACGCGGCCCACGAGGTACCTCCGGTGACGAGCGGTTGAACGACGCCCAGTCTAGTCCCCGGTGACGGCCGCGGTCGTTCAGGCGCCGGGGCGGGTGGCGACGAGTCGGTCGACGACGCCGAGGATGTCCTCCATCACGACGCCCTCGGCACGGGAGCGCCCGCCCGCGACCGCGCCGAGCGCCGCGGCGTGGTACAGGCCGTCGCCCATGAGCTTGATCGCCTGGGCCGTGGGGACGTCGCCCAGGTGGTCGACGAGCGCCGCGAGCCACGCACCCTCGACCTCGTCGAGGGTGCGACCGGCCTCCTCGTAGCCGGCCTGCTGCAGCCGTGACGCGGCGAGGAGTGCGAGGTCGAGCTCGCTGCCGACGAACTCGCAGTTGCGGACGAAGTACCGCGCCGGGCCGTCCGTCGCCGCCCGCATCCGCTCGACGTCGGCGACCCCGAGGTCCGAGAGCCGCTCGCACAGGCCCGCGACGAGCGCCGCCTTGGACCCGAAGTGGTAGAGCAGTCCGCCCTTCGACACCCCAGCGCGGGCCGCGACGGCATCGAGCGTGGCGACGCGCTCGCCGTCGTCGCACACGATGCCGACGAAGCTGTCGAGGATGCGGTCCCGCGCGCTGGTCATCTCCTCAGTCTAGGGAGCGCGGTGCGGGAGCCAGCGTTTGCACCGTGTACCGTCCAGCCGGTACAGTAGATCGGTCAACCTCGCCGCGACGCGTGCCGTCGCCTGCGCAGCACCACCGCCGTCCCGGAAGCACCACCGATGTCCCTGCTCCTCGCCCCCGTCCGCCGTCCGTCCGCGTCGACACGCACCCGACGGTTCGCCGCCCTCGCGGTCCTCATGCTCCCCGTGCTCCTCATCGCGGTCGACAACACCGTGCTGAGCTTCGCGCTCCCGGCGATCTCCGCCGACCTCCACCCCGCCGCCACCACGCTGCTCTGGGTGGTCGACGCGTACCCCCTCGTCCTGGCTGGGCTCCTCGTCGTCATGGGCAGCCTCGGCGATCGGTGGGGGCGCCGCCGCCTGCTCTTCGTCGGCGCGACGGGCTTCGCCGCGTTCTCGGTCGCCGCCGCGTTCGCGACCGATGCCTGGATGCTCGTCGCCGCCCGGGTCGCGATGGGCGTCTTCGGCGCGATGCTCATGCCGTCGACGCTGTCGCTCATCCGCAACGTGTTCGAGGACCGTGCAGAGCGACGCCTCGCGCTGGCGGTGTGGTCCTGCACGTTCTCCGTAGGCGGCGCGCTCGGCCCCCTGGTCGGTGGCGTCCTCCTCGCGCACTTCGCCTGGGGGAGCGTGTTCCTCCTCGCCGTGCCGATCCTCGTCCTGCTGCTCCTCACCGCGCCGTTCCTCGTGCCCGAGTCCCGTGATCCCGCTCCGGGTCCCGTGGACTTCGTGAGCATGGCGTTGTCGCTCGCGGCGCTCGCCCCGACGGCGTGGGCGATCAAGTCGCTGGCCGATCCGGACACCCGGGGTGCCGCGCTCGCCGCACTCGCGGTCGGGGTCGTCTGCGGCGTCGCCTTCGTCCGGCGCCAGCTCACCGCGCGTGTGCCGATGCTGGACGTCCGGCTGTTCCGCAGCGTGCCGTTCACGGGCAGCATCGTCACGAACATGACGGCGATGTTCTCGCTCACGGGGTTCCTGTACTTCATCTCGCAGCACCTGCAGCTCGTCGCCGGGCTCGACCCGTTCACCGCCGGACTCGTCCTGCTGCCGGGCACGGTGTTGTCGGTCGTCGCCGGGCTCGTGGTCGTCCCGGTCGTCGCCCGGATCGCTCCGCGATGGGTGGTCGCGGTGTCGCTGCTGTCCTCGGCCGCCGCGTACGCCCTGGTCGCCGCGCTCGGACACGGTGCGGACATCCGGGCGCTCGCCGTGGCGTACGTGCTCCTGGGCGTCGGGATCGGCGCGTCCGAGACCGTGACGAACGACCTCATCGTGTCGACGGTGCCCGCCGCGAAGTCGGGTGCGGCGTCCGCGCTGTCGGAGACGGCTTACGAGATCGGCGCCGTGCTCGGCACGGCCGTGCTCGGGACCGTGCTGGCCGCCGCGTACCGCGCGCACGTCGTCGTGCCGGCGGGGCTGTCATCGACCGAGCACGTCGCCGCCGGCCAGACGCTCGGCGGGGCGGTCGCCGCCGCCCGGTCCCTCGGCGGCCACGCGGGCGCCGAACTGCTCGCATCGGCGCGCGCCGCGTTCGACTCGGGCGTCACGACGACCGCCGGCGTCGCCGCGGTGCTCATGGTCGCAGCTGCGGTCGGCGCGTGGTTCACGCTCCGGCGCGTCCGCTGACCCTCGGGCCCGCCGCGCCGGTCGGGCCCGCCGCGCCGGTGGACTCTCGGCCGCCCGTGCCACGCCCGACCGCACGCGATTGCTGTGGATCTTGACCTCAACGGCGCTCGAAGTCCTACGTTGGGACGTGGCCCTGACGGGTCGCGCCCGAAGAGGAAGAGAACGAGCCCGACTGATGCCCCAGGTCGACACCCCCCAGTCCGTGCCCGGCACCCCCGGTGACCTGACCGGCGCCTACAAGGCGGCGTTCCGCGGACACCCTGCGGGGGTCGCGGTCATCACGGCGGACACACCCGACGGTCCGACCGGGCTCACGGCGTCGTCGGTGGCGTCGGTGGCGGTCGACCCGCCCGTCCTCGTGTTCTCGCTGTCGACGAACTCCGGGTCGGCCGGTGCGGTGCTCGGTGCGCCGCTGTTCGTGGTCCACCTGATGCACGCGGGCGGCGTGGAGCTCGCCCGGCGCTTCGCCTCCACGGGGAGTCCGTCCGTCGACGAGCCGGGCATCTGGGAGCGCCTGCCCTCCGGCGACTGGTACCTGCCCGCGGCGGCATCGGTCCTGCGGTGCCGTCCGCTCTCGACGACGCCGATCGGCAGCTCGACGGTGGTCGTCGCCGAGGTGCTCGACATCGTGCTCGGCCTCGAGCAGGGTGAGCCGCTCGTCTACCACAACCGGGAGTTCCACTCCCTCACCGATCGTTCCCGGCTGGTCCATCCGGCCGCGGGACCCGCACGTCCAACCCAACACGAAAGGACATCCGATGGCTGAGTACACCCTTCCGGAACTGCCGTACGACTACGCCGCGCTCGAGCCGCACATCAGCGGCAAGATCATGCAGCTCCACCACGACAAGCACCACGCGACCTACGTGGCGGGGGCGAACACCGCCCTGCAGCAGCTCGGTGAGGCCCGTGAGTCGGGCAACCTCGCGAACGTCAACAAGCTCGAGAAGGACCTCGCGTTCAACCTCGGTGGCCACGTGAACCACTCGATCTTCTGGACGAACCTCGGCCCGGACACGAAGGTGCCCGAGGGTGAGCTCGCCGCGGCGATCGACGAGTTCTTCGGCTCGTTCGACCAGTTCAAGGCCCAGTTCTCCGCGGTCGCCACGGGCATCCAGGGCTCGGGCTGGTCGGTGCTCGCCTGGGACATCGTGGGGCAGCAGCTCACGACGTTCCAGCTGTTCGACCAGCAGGGCAACATCCCGTTCGGGCTCGTCCCGATCTTCATGCTCGACATGTGGGAGCACGCGTTCTACCTCGACTACCTCAACGTCAAGGCGGACTACGTCAAGGCCGTGTGGAACATCGTCGACTGGGAGAACGTCGCCGCGCGCTTCGCCAACGCCAAGGCGCAGTCGTTCGTCACGCTCTGACCTGACCGTCGCGGTCCGGCACGACGCCGCGATCGCGATCAGGTTCGACACGGAGGCCGCCCCGTTCGGGGCGGCCTTCGTCGTGCTCGGCGTCCGGCCCCGTGGTGTCGATCGGCCCCACCGCCGCATCGGCACGTCCGGCGGCGAGGGCCAACGTGCGTGCGATCCGGTGCAGCGCCTGGTCCGCCGCCTGCTGGTCGCCGTCGAGCACACCGCCCCACTGCACGCCCCGCGCGTACAGGACGGCCTCGCGCCCCCGTCGCTCGGGATCAGTGACGTCGTGATGCCGGCACCACGCGACGACGGACGCGACCTGGCGGTCGTGCCGCGGGCGGTGCCGACATCCGCCGCGGAGCGGCTCGGTCGCGCCGAGCTCGAACGTCAACCGCGCGGCCAAGTACCGATCGGGATCGCCGAGGTTGCCGAACTGCTCCCGGAACCAGCTGCGGAGGTCCGTCGGCGTCGCGGCGGAGTCGAGCTCCACGTGGTCGCACGTCCGCTCGAGGTGCTCCACCACGGCGTCCACCAGGGCGTCCCGGGATCCGAAGTGGTACACGAGCGGGTACGCGCTGGTGCCGAGGGCCCGACCCACGCCGCGCAGCGTGACGGCCTCGATCGGTGTGGCCCGCAGATGCGCGGCGACGCGTTCGACGATCGCGGGCTTGATGCTGGGATCGGGTCTGCGTGGCACGGCGGTCCTGTCCTCCGGTGTCGTCGAGGTCGACTGGCATGTGGAATGCTACCGGAGGTGGTCGTGCGCCCGTGCACGTTCCACAGGCGTCCGCGGCCGGTCAGACCGGAGGTGCGTCCTCCACCCGGACCGTGAGCGTCTGCACGAGTCCGGCCGCGATCGGAGCGAGACGGATCTCGACCCGCAGGAGACCGGTGCTCCCCGGGTGCCACCACACCAGGTGCGTGGGTGACCGCGTCTCCTCGCGCACGGGGCGGGCCGCGAGGTCCGCGCCGGACGCGGACAGGGCCTCCCGGACGGCTGCACGGCGGCGTTCGTAGGGCACGTCCATCGCGACGTTCGGTGTGCACACCGCGTCGGCGAGGTCGTCGGGGAACCCGTCGGCCAGGAGGCGCGTCACGGCCGCCTGCGCGCGTCGCGTCACGTCGAGCACCGGGTCCGCAGGGGGTGCGGGTCGTGCGGACAGCAGGAGGTCGTGCGCCTCCGTCGCGGCCATCGGCACCCGAGCCCCGGTCGCGTTCTCGAACGCGACCACGCCGACGCCGTCGGCCGTGCTCCATCGCATGTGTGCGGAGAAGCCCGGGTAGCCGCCCGAGTGCGACACGATCGTCCCGACGACCGGGTCCTGTTCGACGAACAGCCCGAAGCCGTACCCGGCAGGGCGATCCCGCAGACCCGGGAGGCCCGTCCCGCCCGGGATCGTCCGTGACGCCTGCTGCATGGCACGACGGTCGGCTGCCGACAGTGGCGCCGACCCGGACCACGCCGCCGCCCCGGTCGTCCCGACGCCGATGCCGTCGAACGCGGCGGCCAGGAACCGCGCCCACGCCGCGAGGTCCGTGACCGTCGAGAACAGACCGCCGATGCTCGAGAACGCACCCGGGCCGGAGAACGGCAGCCGTTCCCAGCCGTCCGGGCCAGATCGGTACCCGGACGCGAGCGCGGCCCCGTCGGGCGCGGTGAACGCCGTCCGGGTGAGCCCGAGCGGGTCGAGCAGCTCCTCGGTCGCGAAGCGCTGGTACGGCCGACCGCTCACCCGCGCCACGACACGGCCGAGCAGTGCGTAACCGAGGTTCGAGTAGGCGAAGCCCGTTCCCGGCACCCGGTCGAAGAGCAGGCCGCCGCGGAGCACGCCGTCGAACGCGTCGTCGGACAGGGACTCCTGCCGGTCGGCCCAGGGGTCGTCGGTCGGGAACCCGGCGGACATCGTCAGCAGCATCCGCAGCGTCGGGACGGGGGCGTCCGGGCGGGGCAGTGCGACCGACGCGAACGCGGGCACGAACGCGGTCACCGGGTCGTCGAGGTCGAGCAGGCCCCGTTCGGCGAGGAGCAGCAGGGCCGCGGCGGTGACGCTCTTCGTGCACGAGGCGATCCGGTACGCCGTGTCATGGTCGGGCGCTCGTCCGTCACCGCGGTCCCCGTGGCCGCCACTGGCGACGAGGCCCTGGCGGTCGAACACGCCCCACGCGCTACTCGGCGCGACACCGCGCTCCACACGCTGCCGGAACAGGTCGTCGATGCGGCTCAGGACGTCCGCGGGGAGTCGGTCCGCGGGTCGTGGAGCCCTGGCGGAGGCGGCGCCGCCGGGAGCGGCGTCCGACGAGGATGCGCTGGTCACACGGCCCGCATCTGCTGGTAGGCGTCGAGGGCTCGGGCGCGGCTCGACTTGAGGTCGACCATCGGTTCCGGCCGGACCTCGTCCGCCGGGATCCACTGCCGGATGTAGCTCCGGTGGGGATCGAACTTGTCCGCCTGGAGCTGCGGGTTGAAGACGCGGAAGAAGGGGGCGGCGTCGAACCCGGAACCGGCCACCCACTGCCAGTTGCCGGCGTTGTTCGCGGAGTCGGCGTCGACGAGGGTGTCCCAGAACCACTGCTCGCCGACGCGCCAGTCGACGAGCAGGTTCTTGACGAGGAAACTCCCGACGACCAGGCGGACGCGGTTGTGCATCGCGCCGGTGTGCCAGAGCTCCCGCATGCCGGCGTCCACGAGGTCGATGCCGGTGCGGCCGTACCGCCAGCGGTCGAGCTCGTCCGACGACGCGGAGCGCCACGGGAAGGCGTCGAACTCGGGGCGGACGTTCACGGTCGCCATGTCCGGCTCGTGGTACAGCTCGTGCCAGTTGAACTCGCGCCAGGCCAGCTGTCGGAGGAACGACGGCGCCTGCCGACGCTGCGCGGGCGTGAGCTCGCCGTGCAGACGGTGCCAGAGCTGGTACGGGCTGATCTCGCCCCAGCGGATGTGCGGGCTCAGTCCGCTCGCGGCGTCGGCCGACGGCTGGTCACGCTGGTCGTAGTCCTCGAGACCGTGCTCGAGGAAGTGGCGGAACCGGGCCGCGGCTCCGGCCTCGCCGGGGGTCCAGGTCGCGCGCAGGCCGCCGGCCCAGTCCGGTCGGGTCGGCAGCAGACCCCAGTCGTCGAGGGCGTCGCTCGCCACAGACGGCCCGGCCGGCACCGTCACGGGCCGCGGGAGCGGTTCGCGGGGTGTCGGCATCGCCTGCGCCGCGCGCCAGAACGGCGAGAACACCCGGTAGGGCTGGCCCTGGCCGGTGGCGAGCGTCCACGGCTCCCAGAGCAGCGCCGCCGCCGCGCTGTGCACGACGTGACCGCGGTCGGTGAGCGACTGCTTGATCCCCGTGTCGATCGCGCGTTCTGCGGCGCCGTACCGACGGTTCCAGAGGATCGTGTCCGCCCTGGTGTCGCGCACGAGCTCGTCGATCACGGTGGCCGCGGCACCCCGGCGCAGGACGAGGCGGTTCCCGCGGGCCCGGAGGTCGGCGTCGAGCGCGGCGAGCGACCCGTGCAGCCACCAGCGCGCGGCGCCACCGAACGGACGGAGGCCCTCCGACTGGTCGTCGAGGACGTACGCCACGGTGACCGGGCCGCCGGCCGTGACGGCGGCGTGCAGGGCGGGGTTGTCGTGGAGGCGCAGGTCGTCCCGCAGCCAGACGAGCGCGCCGCTCACACGCTCGGCAGGGTGTCGGAGGCCAGATCGGAGGCCGACGGGTCCGGGTTCGCGCGGAGCGCCGGGTGCGCCGGGTGCGCCGTGGTGCCGTCGGTGGCGGCAGCGGCGGCCGTGCGCAGCTTCGTGCACAGGTGTTCGAGCTCGCCCAGCTCGTCGTCGTCGAGTCCGGCGCCGACCTGCTCGGCGATGGTGGCGGCGTGTTGCTTCGCCACGGTGCGGTAGAGGTCGAAGCCGTGTGTCGTCAACGCGACGATCACACCGCGCGCGTCCGTCGGATCGGGGAGTTTCTCGACGACGCCGCGGGCCGCCAGCCGTTCGACGAGGCGGCTGATGCTCGGCTGGGTCAGCAGGAGCTGGCCGGTCAGGTCCCGCATCCGGAGGCGCCGTCCGGGCTGCTTGGACAGGTTGTAGCAGACGTCGTACTCGTTGAACGAGATGTCGGACGACGGGAACGCGGTGTTGAGGTTGCGCATCACGGTGACCTGCGCGCGGAACAGGGCCTCCCACGCGGCGACGGCCTTCGATGTGTCACTCACTGCGGCTCCTTCCGACCTCCGCCAACTGTATCGACGGGGTCGGACGCCCGACCGGCTCGGACACGACGAAGGGCGGCCACCAGAGGCGTGGTGGCCGCCCTCCTCCCTTGCACCCAAGAGTGTCCTGCAATCACATTCCGCAACCGCTGCCACAGCAAACAGCGACTGCTCCGTCAGAATATAACGAGGTGGTAACGAGCGGTAGGTACCGGATCGTTGTTTCACTGCGAGTTCACCCAGAGCGCCCGATGCCGATGCCGGGAGCCCCCGCGGCCGTCAGAAGAGGTCGGGGGACGGCGTGGAGGCGTACCGGACGGCGACGTCCGCGTGCCGGTCGAACCGGTAGCCGACACCCCGGACCGTCCGCACGATCTCCTCGAAGGCACCGAGCTTCGAGCGGAGGCGTCGGACGTGCACATCGATGGTCCGCTCGTTCGGCGTCTCGTCCTCGCCGTCCGCCCAGAGTCCCTCGATGATCGCCTGGCGGTCGACCGTCCGGCCCTCGCGGAGCACCAGGAACTGGAGGAGCTCGAATTCCTTGTAGGTCAGCGGTGCGGTCTCGCCGTCGAGCACGACCCGCTTGCGCGAGATGTCGATCACGACGCCGGTCTCCTCGGGCTCCGCGGGCGAGGTCTGCTTCCGCGCCGCGACCGCGGATCGGTCCTGCAGCGCGAGGCGCACGACCTCGACGTCGCGGCCCCCGGAGCCCTCGGCCGCCACGGCGACCGCCGCGTAGGTCTCGGCGGCGGGGGCGAGTTGGGCCGTCAGGGCCTTGAGCTGCTCGACGATGGCCGCGAGCGAGGTGCCGGCCGCAGCGGCCTTCGCCTCGTCGATCCCGACGTAGAGGGCGAATCCGCGTGCCTCCGTGCCCTCGGGCAGGGCGCGGCTCCGGGCGGGAGCGACGACGGGACTCGTCGGGACGTCCTCGGCAGCGGGCGCAGGCCGTGCGGCACGGGCGGGCAGGGCGGTGCCGGCAGCGGGGGTACGCACGGGCGCAGCAGTGCGGGCGTGCTGGGCCGCGGGGAGAGTCGGCCCGGCATGGGTCGGCGAGGCAGCGCCGGCGAGCGCGGTGTCGGCGGGGGCGGTGGTGTGTCGCGGGCGATCGATGGTGAGTGACATGGGAGTCCTCCTGGCTGTGGCGCTCGGAGCGCCGGTGCGTCGAATGCGTCCTCGGTCGCGGCGTCCGCGGTGCCCGGACCCCGGCGAGGGGGTTCGAGGGCGGGACGAACCGAGGGGAGCGGGTACCTCCGCGTCGACGATCACGATGGTCGTCGGCGCCGGATCCCGGGGACCGCACACAGGACGGGGTCGCCGTCGGGGTGGGTCCGGCTGGAACGGGTGCCGGTCAGGCACACATTCGACAACACATGACCGCCATGCCCGGCATCATCATGCCGGCAGTCCCCTGGACCTCGACGAGGACGCGGGTGGACGAGGAAACAGTCATGGGGCGAGTATCGGCGGTATACCAGGGGGCTGTCAACTGTCCCGGCGGACGTGCGGACGGGCGCCCGCGCGACGCCAGCGCCGACCGAGCCTGCGAGGGCGGTGGAAGGGGCTACTCGGCGAGTCCGCGCGCTGGAGCTGAGGCGGCGCGCCAGCGCCGCGCGACGCCAGCGCCGACCGAGCCTGCGAGGGCGGTGGAAGGGGCTACTCGGCGAGTCCGCGCGCTGGAGCTGAGGCGGCGCGCCAGCGCCGCGCGACGCCAGCGGCGACCGAGCCTGCGAGGGCGGTGGAAGGGGCTACTCAGCGAGTCCGTACAACCGGTCGCCCGCGTCGCCGAGTCCGGGCACGATGTACCCGCGGTCGTCGAGTCGCTCGTCGAGGGCACCGAGGACGATCGTGACGTCCTTGCCCGCGGTGGCCTCCTCGACCGCGGCGAGCCCTTCGGGCGCGGCGAGGATGCAGACGGCGGTGACGTCCACGGCGCCCCGGTCGAACAGGAACTCGATCGCGGCCGTCAGGGAGCCACCGGTCGCGAGCATCGGGTCGAGGACGAAGCACTGCCGGTTCGACAGGTCCTCGGGCAGGCGCTCGGCGTACGTCTGGGGCTCGAGGGTCTCCTCGTTGCGCGCCATGCCGAGGAACCCGACCTCGGCCGTCGGCACGAGCTTGACCATGCCCTCGAGCATCCCGAGGCCCGCTCGGAGGATCGGCACGACGAGCGGACGCGGCTTGGCGATGGCGACGCCGACGGTGTTCGCGACGGGGGTCTCGATCGCGGTCGCGGTCACTCGCACGTTGCGCGTCGCCTCGTACGCGAGGAGCGTCACGAGCTCCTCGGTCAGAGCGCGGAACGTCGGTGCGGGCGTCGTGCGGTCGCGGAGCACCGACAACTTGTGCGTGATGAGCGGGTGGTCGGCGACGTGGACTCGCATACGCTCAAGGGTACCGGCCACGGAGGCGCCACCGCGGCGGACGAGGAGGGCGAGTGGAGCACCGGCAGCACGGACCCGGGCCGGTCGGCCCCGGACCCTCGGGCATCGGCGGCGGAGCGGACCGGGGCGAGCACCCGGCGGCCCGGCCGTGGGTGGCCGCGATGGAACGGGCGCTCGACGAGGCCCGCGCGTGTCTCGCGACGGGGGACGTCCCGGTCGGCGCGGTCGTGCTCGACGCGACCGGTGCGGTGGTCGCCACGGGGCGCAACGAACGGGAGGCCCGACAGGATCCGACCGCGCACGCCGAGGTGCTCGCACTCCGCGCCGCCGCGGCACGCACGGGGGACTGGCACCTCGAGCAGCACACCCTCGTCGTCACGCTCGAGCCGTGCCCGATGTGCGCCGGCGCCGTGCTCGCCGCTCGGGTACCCCGGATCGTGTTCGGCGCGTGGGATCCGAAGGCGGGTGCGTCGGGCAGCGTCTACGACATCGCGCGCGATCGACGACTCCCACACCGGGCCGAGGTCGTCGGCGGTGTGCTCGAACAGCCCTGTGCCGCGATGCTCGACACGTTCTTCGCCGCGAGACGCTGAGGCCGCTCGGCGACCGGACGCGCCTCAGTGCCAGAACACGGCGATGAGCACGTTGACGATCGCCAGCGCTCCGGTCGTGTGGAAGAACGGCAGCGCCGCCTTCGGTCCGGCCGTCCCCGCGTCGGCCCGGCGCTGCCGCGACCGCGCCACGAACGCCGTCGTGAGGGCGAACAGCGCGATGACGAGCTTGACCCCGAGCTTGACGTGGTTCGCCCCGCCGTGGGTGGTCGCGTCGATGATGCCCATGAGTGCCAGACCCGTCACGAGCTGCGTCACGAGGCCGATGACGAGCCACTGGGTCTCGATGTGCTCCTTGCGCCGGACCTGTGCGAGGAAGGCGCCGATCACGGCGGCGAGACCGAGGAAGTGGAGAGCCAGGAACACGTTCTGCAACACGGACATGCTCCGATCGTGGCGGAGGCCCGGCCGGCTCCGCCACGAAGGCGTGCCTTCCCTGTGGACGGTCGCTCGGCCTCCCGACCGGGGGAGGACGCGTCAGTCGGCCGCGCGGATGATGATCGCCTCGGTCGGCGGCCGCGGGGCGTCGTGCCGGACGTCGGGCTCGATGTAGATGACCCGGGCGACGGGCACGACGGACCGGACCCGGGCCTCCAGGGCGTCGATGCCCGCCGCGACGTCCCCCAGGCGACGGTCCCCGTCCACCGCGACCTTCGCCGCAACCATGAGCTCGTCCGGGCCGAGGTACAGGGTCTTCATGTGGATGATCGAGTCGACCTCCGGGCCGTCGAGGATCGCCCGCTTGATCGCCTGCAGGTCCGCGGGCGTCGCCCCCTCGCCGAGCAGCAGGCTCTTCGTCTCGACACCGAGCACGACCGCGACGGCGACGAGCAGGAGGGCGATGAGGATCGTGCCGATCGCGTCGAAGACGCCGTTGCCGGTGAGCGCCGTCAGACCGACGCCGAGGAACGCGAACACGAGCCCGGTGAGCGCCGCCGTGTCCTCGAGCATGACGATCGGGAGTTCGGGTGCCTTGGCCCGACGGATGTACTGCACCAGGGACTGGTCCCCGCGGTCGGACCGGGCCTCCCGCAACGCCGTCCGGAGCGAGAAGCCCTCGAGCAGGATGGAGATCGCGAGCACCGCCAGCGGGAGCCACCAGGTCTCCAGGGGGTGCGGGTGCTCGAGCTTCTCGATGCCCTCGTACAGCGAGAACACGCCGCCGATCGAGAACAGGATGATCGACACGACGAAGGCGTACACGTACCGTTCGCGGCCGTAGCCGAACGGGTGTTCCTCGTCCGCCGCCCGCTTCGACCGTCGGCCGCCGATGATGAGCAGGACCTGGTTGACCGAGTCGGCGAGGGAGTGGACGCCCTCGGCGAGCATCGACGCCGATCCGCTGATCGCGGCCGCGATGAACTTGACCACGGCGATGCCGACGTTCGCGCCGAGGGCCGCGACGATCGCCCTGTTGCCTCCGGATGCGCTCATGGTGCCCAGCCCTGCTCTCGTTCCTGTGCGGTCGGTCAGATCCTAGGATGGCCGGATGGTCCTCGATCTGCCACGTACCGCGATGCTCGGCGTCGGATCCATGTCGGGAGCGGTCCTGGACGGCCTGCTCGCCGCAGGCGTCCCCGCGGATCGCTTCGCCGTCACCAACCGGTCGGAGCCGTCCGCCGAGGCGCTCCGCGTCCGGGGCCTCGACGCCGTCGCCGTGGAGACCGACCCGGAGGCGAACCGGCGCGCCGTGCGCGGGGCGGGGCTCGTCGTCGTCGGGGTCAAGCCGTTCCTCGTCGCCGACCTGCTGCGCGAGGTGCGGGCCGACCTCGAGCCGGACGCGGTGGTGGTGAGTGTCGCCGTCGGGGTGACGAGCGTGACGATGGAGTCCCTGGTGCCGGAGGGCGTGCGGGTCGTCCGGGCGCTGCCGAACACCCCCGTGCGCGTCGGCCGCGGTGTCACCGGGGTCAGCGGGGGCAGTCGCGCCGACGCGGCGGCGGTCGCGCTCGCTTCGTCCCTCTTCGCGGTCTCGGGCGATGTGCTCGAGGTCCCCGAGGCCCAGCTCGACGCCCTCAGCGCGGTGTCCGGGTCCGGGCCCGCCTACGTGTTCCTGCTCGTCGAACAGTGGCGGCGTGCGGCCGAGTCGCTCGGGTTCGACCGCGAGCAGGCGCGGGTCATGGTCGAGGGCACGCTCCGCGGCGCGGTCGAGCTCCTCGCCACGTCGGACGACGGCCCCGAGGCCCTCCGGCGCGCGGTGACGAGTCCGAAGGGCACGACCGAGCGGGCGATCGCGGTCCTCGAGGACGCGGACCTCGAGGGGACCCTCCGCCGTGCCGCCGATGCCGCCATCGCCCGAGCCGCGGAGCTCGCCGCGCTCTGACGCACGCGCCCTCGGGCACCCCGAGGGCGTCCGGATGGCCCTCGCCGCGCGCGCCCCGTTACCCTGAGCGCATGCCCGACATCTTCGGCGTGATCGCGGACCCCACGCGGCGCCGACTGCTCGCAACCCTGCTCGAGGAGTACGGCGCGGCCGGGTCCGTCGGCGAACTCAGCGTGGGTGCGCTCGTCACGCGCCTCGGGATCAGCCAACCGACGGTGTCGAAACACCTCCGGGTGCTCCGCGACGCCGGCCTGGTGCGCACGCGCGACGAGGGCCAGCACCGCTACTACCGCCTCGACCCGGAGCCCCTCGTCGGCGTCGAGGAATGGCTCGCACCGTTCACCGGTGTCGTCGCTGCCGAGGAGGTTCCGGCGACCACGGCGTGGACCCCCGACGGCCGCCCCGTGTCGGTGCGCCGCGGCGCCGCGGGACGGTCTCGGGTGGACGTCGGCACCGAACTCGGACGGGTGATGGCCGAGGCGTCCTTCCGCGCCACGACGGCGATCTCGGGGGCGCAGACGGGCTGGGAGCGCGTGGTCGACCCGGTGCGGCGTCGGCTCCAGCGGCGTGCCGGCGAGGACGACGACTGACCCCCGTTCCCGGGGCAGCGGGCGGGCTGGACACCGCGCCACGGCCGCCCCTATGGTTGCCAGAGACCACGCAGGTCACACCATGGTCCGGAGGTGCCGGGCCCCTCCTGAAGGCAGAGCATGGCCGGCAACTTCGACGACGTGCGGTTCCTCACGGTCGCTGAGGTCGCCGAGATGATGCGCGTCTCGAAGATGACGGTCTACCGCATGGTGCACGCGGGGGAGCTCCCCGCCATCCGCTTCGGCCGGTCGTTCCGGGTCCCGGAGTCCGCCGTCGCGGAGATGCTCCGCGGTGGTGTCGCCGACGTCGGTTGAGCGCGCCACGCCCACGCCGTTCGACAACGCCGGTCGGCTCCGGTAATGTCGCACGAGGTATTTTTCCGCGGTCTCCGACCCGGTGTCCACATCAGCCGTAGGAGGGCCGTATGGGTTCTGTCATCAAGAAGCGCCGCAAGCGCATGGCGAAGAAGAAGCACCGCAAGCTGCTGCGCAAGACGCGCCACCAGCGTCGCAACAAGAAGTAGGTCCTACCGGACCTGCTCACCACGAGAGCCCCGACCGATCACCGGCCGGGGCTTCGTCGTCTCCGCACTACGCTGGACGGGTGCCCACCGTGACGCTCCTGACCAAGCCCGGATGCCACCTGTGCGACGACGCCCGTCCGATCGTCCGCTCCGTGCTCGACGCCCACCCCGACGTCGTGTTCGAGGAGCGGGACATCCTCCAGGACGACGCCCTGCGCGAGGAGTACGCGGAGGACATCCCCGTGGTCATCGTCGACGGCCGGGTCCACAGCACCTGGCGCGTCGACGCCGAGCGGTTCGAGCGTGCGCTCGCCGCGGCCGAGGCCCGCGCGTGATCCACCACGTCGTCGCCTGGCGCTTGCGCGACGACGTCGTCCGTCACGAGGCGATCGCCCACATCCGCGCCGTGCTCGAAGCCCTCGACGGCGTCGTGCCGTCGATCCGCTCCATCCGCGTGGTCGACAACGTGGCGTACCCCGGCAGCAACGCGGACGTCGCGGTGGTCGCCACGTTCGACGACCTCGCCGGGCTCGAGGCCTACCAGGTCCACCCCGAGCACCAGGCCGCCGCCGACACCGTCCGCGGGATGGTCACGGGGCGGACCGCCATCGACTGGGAGGCCTGAGCCGCGCCTCCCGGCCGTCGCTGCCGCACACGCGGGAGGCGCTGCCCCGGTGGGGAGCAGCGCCTCCTGTCGTGCGGTCGGGAACCGCTACGGGAGCAGGCGGGTGGGACCGCGGAACAGGTACGTGACCTCGCGGATCGACGACTGGCCGAGCATGAGCATGAGCACCCGGGCCAGGCCCATGCCGAAGCCACCGTGCGGGGGGACGCCGTAGCGGAAGAAGTCGAGGTACCACTCGAGCTCGGCGGGGTCCAGGCCCTTCTCGACCGCCTGCTGCGTCAGGACGTCGACGCGATGCTCGCGCTGGGCGCCCGTGGAGATCTCGGTGCCGTTGTAGATGAGGTCGTAGCTCTTCGTGAGCGTCGGGTCGTCCTCGTGACGCATGTGGTAGTACGGCCGGATCGTGGCGTCGTAGTCGGTGACGAACACGAAGTCCGAGCCGAACTGCTCCTTGACGTACGCCGAGATCCGGCGCTCGCCCTCGGGGTCGAGGTCGCCGTCGGCGCGGGGGATCTCGTAGCCGCCCTCCGCGACGATCCGGCGGGCCTCGGCGAGCGGGATGCGCGGGAACGGCGCGGTGGGGACCTGGAGCTCGAAGCCGAAGACCTCGCTGATCTCCTCGCCGTACTTCGCCTGCACGGCGGTGATGCCGGCGACGAGGAGCTCCTCGTGCATGGCCATGACGTCCTCGTGGGACTCGACCCAACTCATCTCGGCGTCGACGCTGGTGAACTCCGTCGCGTGCCGGGAGGTGAACGACGGGTCGGCCCGGAACGCGTCCGCGATCTCGAACACCGCGCCGAATCCGGCCGGCTGCGCCATCTGCTTGAAGTTCTGCGGGCTCTGCGCCAGGTACGCCGTCGTGTCGAAGTACGGCAGCTCGAACAGCTCGGCGCGGGACTCGGACGCGGATGCCATGAGCTTCGGCGTGTGGATCTCGATGAAGTCGCGCTCGATCCAGTAGGTCCGGAACGCGTGCTCGAGGGTCGTCTGGATCCGGAACACGAGGTTCTGTTTGCGGTTCCGGAGGTCGAGGAACCGCCAGTCGAGGCGCTTGTCGAGCGAGGAGTCATCGGCGATCGGCGTCTCGGGGAGCGCGGCGGTCACGACGTCGAGGCGGTCGATCTTGACCTCGATGCCACCGAGCTTGACGCGCTCGTCGTGCTTGAGCGTGCCCTGGGCCACCAGGAAGGTCCCGTGCGCGAGCCCGGAGATCGTCTCGGTCGTGGTCAGCGCCGCACGTGCGCTGTCGTCGGCGTCGTCGTCGACGGCGCGGACGGCGGGGTTGACGAGCTGGACGGCGCCCGTCTCGTCGCGCAGTACGACGAACTGCACCTTCTTCTGGTCACGGACGGTCTCGACCCATCCGCCAACGGTCACGGGACCCTCGGGGAGTGCGGCGAGGTCGGCGATGCGGGTGCGTTCGATCACGGGGGTCGAGTCTAGCGGGCGGCCCCCGTCCCGCGTCGGACGCCGTGGTGAGCGCTCACGCCCGCCCGTAAGGTGGTCGCCGATGACCTCCGCAGCTGTCCCGTCCGGTCCGTCGGCACCCGTCGCCCACTCCGTGCTGCAGGCGCTGCGGTCGCCGCGCTTGCTCACGCGCGAGGTGCTCGCCGGCGTCGTGACGGCGCTCGCCCTGATCCCCGAGGCGATCTCGTTCTCGATCGTCGCCGGGGTCGACCCGGCGGTCGGCCTGTTCTCGTCGTTCGTCATCGCGGTCGTGATCGCGTTCGTCGGAGGTCGTCCTGCCATGGTCTCCGCGGCGGCCGGATCCGTGGCGCTGGTCGTCGCGCCGCTCATCCGGGACCACGGCATCGCGTACCTCGTGCCGACGATCGTCCTCGGCGGTGTGTTCCAGCTCGTGCTCGGCTTCCTCGGCGTCGCTCGTCTCATGCGGTTCATCCCGCGGAGCGTCAACGTCGCGTTCGTCAACGCGCTCGCGATCCTCATCCTCACCGCACAGCTGCCGAACCTGTTCGGCCGTGGCGTGCCGTTCGTCGTCTGGCCGCTCACGGCGCTCGGCATCGCGATCATCATCGCGTTCCCGCTCCTGACGAAGGCGGTGCCCGCCCCGCTCATCGCGGTGATCGTGGTCACCGCGCTCACGTTGCTGTTCCACGTCGACGTCCCGACGGTCGGGGACAAGGGCGCGCTGCCGTCGTCGCTGCCGACCTTCGCCGGGATCCGTGTGCCGCTCGACTTCGAGACGCTGCGGATCATCGCCCCGACGGCCTTCGGCATGGCGGTCGTGGGGCTCATCGAGACCCTGCTCACCGCACAGCTCGTCGACGCGCTCACGGACACCCGGTCGAGCGGGTGGCGCGAGTCGTGGGGGCAGGGCATCGCCAACGTCGTCAGTGCGTTCTTCGGCGGCACGGGCGGCTGCGCGATGATCGGCCAGACGGTCATCAACGTGAAGACGGCCGGGGCCCGGACCCGCGTCTCGACCTTCGTCGCCGGCGTCTCGGTGCTCGTGCTGACGGTGACCCTGCGCGGGGTGGTCGCCGAGATCCCGATGGCGGCGCTCACCGCCGTCATGGTCATGGTGTGCGTCGCGACGTTCGACTGGCACAGCGTCCGTCCGCGGACCCTCCGCCGGATGCCGCTCGGGGAGACGGGCGTCATGGTGATCACGGTCGTGGTCGTCGTGTTCACCGACAACCTCGCCACCGGAGTGCTCATCGGCGTCGTCGTGTCCGCGCTCGTGTTCGCCCGGAGGGTCGCCCACGTCGTGTCCGTCGAGCGGGAGGTCCGTGGCGACCTCGTCCGCTACCGCGTGCACGGCGCGCTCTTCTTCGCCTCGTCGAGCGATCTGCCCACGCGGTTCTCGTACGCCGAGGACCCGGCACGGGTGGAGATCGACCTCGCCGGCGCCCAGGTGTGGGACGCGTCGACGGTCGCCGCGCTGGACGCGATCGAGCAGCGGTACGCGATGCACGGTGCGACCGTCGAGGTGGTGGGGCTCGACACCCGGTCGCTGCGGATCCACACGCGGTTGTCGGGCCACCTGTCCTGACGGGCCCGCCCGGGCCTCCCGGACGCCGCTGCTGAGCGGTTCCGCATACCCGTGCGGCAACTGGGTGGGAGGTGGACGCGCCGCCCGACCTACACTGGAGGCCATGCCCGCGACCCGCTTGCACCTCGTTCGTCACGGCGAGGTCCACAACCCCGATGGCGTCCTGTACGGACGCCTGCCGGGGTTCCGGCTGAGCGAGCTCGGCCAGCGCATGGCCGCGGCCGCCGCACGGTCGTTCGTCGACGCCGGAGTGGACGTCCGTGCGGTCGTCGCATCGCCCCTGCAGCGGACGCAGGAGTCGGCCGCGCCGTGGGCCGAGGCGTACGACCTCGACGTCCGGCTCGACGAGCGGCTCATCGAGCCGACGAACCGGTACGAGGGCCAGCCGCCGGGCTTCACGCGGCGGTCGGTCGCCCGGCCGACGGAGTGGCCGTGGATCGCGAACCCGTTGCGGCCGAGTTGGGGCGAGGCCTACGCGTCGATCGCGAACCGCATGACGGCCGCGCTCGAGACCGCGTGGGGGAGCATCGACGGGGGTGACGTCGTCCTCGTGAGCCACCAGCTCCCGATCTGGACGGTGCACCGCCGGCTGGCCGGCGAGCACCTCTGGCACGACCCGCGTGCCCGTCGGTGCGCGCTGTCGAGCATCACGAGCGTGGAACGCCGTGGCGGGCGCTTCGTCGAGGTCGGCTACGCCGATCCCGCGGGTCCGCTCCGGGCCGGAGCCGTCGACATGGGAGCAGTGTGATCACCACCAGCACGACCGTTCAACCGCGGCGCCGTTCGACCCGCGCCCGCCTCGCCGTCGCGATCACCGGTGCCGTGGTCGCGGCCCTCGCGCTCGCAGGCTGCTCGTCGAGCTCGAACGACCAGTTGACGAACCAGTACGGCAAGGGCACCACGCAGAACTACATCTCCGGCGACGGTGCGGTGACCGAGGTCGCCGCCGACAAGCGGAGCGCGCCCGTGACCTTCTCGGCCACCACCGACGACGGCGACCACGTGTCGAGTGCCGCGCTCAAGGGCAAGGTCGTCGTCCTCAACTTCTGGTACGCCGGGTGCCCGCCCTGTCGCGCCGAGGCGAAGTACCTCAACCAGTCGTACGGGACGTTCCAGGGCAAGGACGTCGCGTTCGTCGGGGTCAACGTGCGCGACCGGAAGCCGACCGCCCAGGCGTTCGAGCGCACCTTCCGGACGGCGTACGGCTCGGTCCTCGACGCCGACCACGGGACCATGCAGCTCGCCCTCTCGGGCACGATCGCCCCGAACTCCGTCCCCACCACGATCGTGCTCGACAAGCAGGGACGCGTCGCCGCGCGCGTCCTCGGTGCGGTCGACTCGTCGAGCATCATCGACACCCTCGTGAGCGACGAGCTCAACGGGAACGCCTGACCCGTGACCGGCGGCAACCCCTTCTCCGACGCGATCCTCAGCGGTCAGATGGCCGTCGCACTGCCCGTCGCGGCGCTCGCCGGGTTGGTGTCGTTCCTGTCGCCCTGCGTGCTGCCGCTCGTGCCCGGGTACCTCGGGTACGTCGGTGGCGTCACCGAGGTCGGGCGACGTCGTGGCCGCGTCCTGCTCGGCGTCCTGTTCTTCGTGCTCGGGTTCACGGTCGTCTTCGTCGCGTACACGACCGTGTTCGGCGCGCTCGGCTTCTGGCTCGTGCGCTGGCGCGACCTCATCACCCAGGTGCTCGGGGTCGTCGTCATCGCCATGGGGTTGGTGTTCGTCGGCCGGTTCACGTTCCTGCAGCGCACCGTCAAGCCGTCCTGGTCGCCCGCCACGGGCCTCGTCGGGGCGCCGCTGCTCGGCGTCGTGTTCGGCCTCGGCTGGACCCCGTGCCTCGGCCCGACGCTCGCCGCGATCAACCTGCTCAGCGTGCAGGCCGGCAGCGCGTGGCAGGGCATGTGGCTCGGCGTCGCCTACTGCATCGGACTCGGCATCCCGTTCCTGCTCGTCGCGCTCGGCGCCGGGTGGGCGTCGAGCGCCCTCCGCACGGTCCGGCGCCACATCCGCCTCGTCAACGTCATCGGAGGAGCGATCCTGATCGTCATCGGTCTGCTCATGGTCACCGGACTCTGGTCGGCCATCATGTCGAGCGTCGGGGCGGTGATCCAGAGCTATGTCCCGCTCGTCTGACACCCGGGAGGCCCGGATCGCCGCAGCGGTTCCGGTCACGGACCGCACGTCCACGGCTGCCTCCACCGGCATGGACGAGGCCGACGGCACGACGATCGTCGGCGACCCGATGCGCCCGTCCGACCACGTCGACGCCGCTCCCACGTCGGGCGGCACCGGTGGTGGCGGTACCGGCGGCGGTGGCGGTGGGGGCGGCGACGACGGCGGGGTGAACCAGCCGGCGCTGTCGTTCCTCGGCTACGTCCGGTTCTTCTGGCGCCAGCTGACGAGCATGCGCACGGCGCTGTTCCTGCTCATGCTGCTCGCGCTCGCCGCGATCCCCGGGTCGCTCGTGCCACAGCGCACGGCCGACCCGAACGGCGTGACGCAGTACCAGGTCGACCACCCGACGTTGTACCCGGTCCTCGACAAGCTGCAGGTGTTCGACACCTACACCTCGGTGTGGTTCTCCGCGATCTACCTCCTGCTGTTCGTGTCCCTGATCGGCTGCATCATCCCGCGGACACGCCACCACTGGCAGGCCCTCCGGACCCGCCCGCCCCGCACGCCGGTCCGCCTCGGGCGCCTCGCCGGGTACCAGCGCATCGCGGTCGACCCGACCACGGTCACGGGTGGGGGGTCCGCGACGGGCCCGGCTCCGGCCCTCCCGACCGTCGAGACCGCCGTGACGAGCGCGATGACGCTTCTCAAGCGGTCCGGCTACCGGGTGGAGCGCTTCGGTGACTCGGTGAGCGCCGAGCGCGGCTACCTGCGCGAGACCGGGAACCTCGTGTTCCACACCGCGCTCGTCGGTGTCCTGCTCGCGGTCGGCATCGGTGGTGGGTTCAGCTACACGGGGCAGCGGCTCCTCGTCGAGGGCCAGACGTTCTCGAACGTGCTCGGCTCGTACGACTCGTTCAACCCGGGGCGCTGGTTCAGCCAGTCGCAGCTGCACGGCTACAACCTGACGCTCGACGACTTCACGACGACGTACGAGCAGAAGAACCTCAACGCGCTCGGTCAGGCGACGGACTACAAGGCCGTCGTGACCGCCCGGACCAAGGGCGGTGCGGCGACCAAGCGCACCATCAAGGTGAACGACCCGTTGTCGATCGGCGGGACGAACGTGTACCTGCTCGGCAACGGGTACGCGATGGACGTCACCGTGCGCGACGGCGACGGGCACGTGGCGTTCGAGGACGTGGTCCCGTTCCTGCCGCAGGACACGAACTACACCTCGCTCGGCGTGGTCAAGGTCCCGGACGCGCAGCCGGACCAGCTCGGCATGGTCGGGTTCTTCTACCCCACTGCGGTCAAGCAGGCGACGGGCGCCTACACGTCGAACTACCCGGACACCGAGAACCCGCTGCTGAGCCTGCAGGTCTACACGGGCGACCTCGGCCTCGACGACGGCGTCCCGCGCTCCGTGTACCAGCTCTCGACGAAGGGGCTGCGGCAGATCGCGGGGACGACGGCGGCGCACGGCGCGATCGAGCTCGAGCCGGGCCAGACGAAGCGACTGCCCGACGGCACCGGCTCGATCACCTTCAACGGCGTCAAGCGGTACGTCTCGCTCGACGTCCACCACGACGCCTCGCAGCTGTGGGTCGCCGGGTTCGCGATCCTCGCGGTCGCCGGACTCCTCACCTCGCTGTTCGTGCCGCGTCGGCGGGTGTGGGTCAAGGCCGTCGCCCGCCCTGGCGAGGACGGCTTCGACCTCGAGTACGCCGGTCTGGCGCGCGGCGAGGACCCGAACCTCGAGCGCGCAGTCGACGAGATCGCCGAGCGGCACACGGCCGGGCTCGGGGTGGTGCCGACGGCGGCGGCCTCGCTGACCTGACGCGCGCTGGCGTCCCGATCGGGACGCCGGCGGTGCGGGTCGTGCTCAGCCCGTACCGGCGCACGGGCGGGTCCTGGTTGCATCGACCGGGAGGAGGCCCGATGCGTTCGATCGACTACAGCGACGCCCACGTGCTGACGGGGGACGCCATCGCCGATGCCGTCGTGGACTACGCGGCCGAGCTGGCGCACCAGGCCACGGCCGAGCCCGTGCGGATCCCGGCCCGAGCCGCCGACGGGTCGGTGGTGCACGTGTCGCTCCTCGTCGGGCCGGCGAGCGAGATCGTGCTCTCGGACGTCCCGGACGCGGACGGCGAGGAACTCGTCGACGACGAGACGGTGACGGAGATCCGCCGGCGGATCATGCTCCTGCGCGAGCCGCAGCCCATCACGACACGACTCGAGGACATCGTCGCCCCGGGCGACGAGGAGGTCTGAGCGATGGGACATCTGACGTACGGCGCGATGCGCCTCGGGATGGAGATCGAGGACCGCACGCTCGCGCACCTGCAGGTCGTGATCGTGAACCGGCTGCGACGCGGGGACAGCTTCGCGTTCTCGTGGAAGGACGACGTCCGCGTCGGCGACGGCCGCACCACGATCTGGTTGCACCCGTACTGCGAGCTGCACTTCAAGTTCATCGGGGGCCGACCTCCGCGCCTCAACCGGGCGTGGATCGCGGCACTCGACGACGCGGCGGGCAGCGGGACGGGCCTGTACCTGCTCGCGGAACCCCCGGAGGGCGAGGCGCAGACGCGGCGGCCCGAGCTGTCGACCGGAGCGGTGTGAACCGGGGGACGCCCGCGGTGCGGATCCGCTCAGACTGCGCCCGCTCGACCGCCCCGGCCCCGGCAGGGTCAGGGGCGCGCGGTACCATCAGGGCGTGAACGACATGACCTCGGACCTCGCGCAGTACTCGGTCGTCCTCGTGTACTCGGCGATGGCCGTGTACCTCATCGCGTTCATCTCGTTCATCCTCGACGTCGCCAAGCGGTCCGGGGACGTGCAGCTCGAGCGCTCGGCGCGGCAGGAACAGCGGGCCGAGGCGCGGACGGTCGCGACGGTCCAGGGCGGCACGGTCGTGCTCGAGCGGGTCGAGGCGCCGGTCGACCGGCCCCGGTCGGGCAGCCGCTTCGAGCGCGTCGGCATGGCGATGATGGTGCTCGGGCTCGTGATCCACGTCGGGTCGATCGTGCTCCGCGGTGTCGCCGCGCACCGCGTGCCGTGGGCGAACATGTTCGAGTTCTCGCTCACCGGCACCGGGATCATCGTCGCGATCTTCCTCGCCGTGCAGTTCTGGCAGAACCTGAAGTTCCTCGGCGTGTTCGTCAGCGGACTCGTCCTGATCCTGCTCGGCATCGCGACCGTCAACTTCTACGTCGACGTCGTGCCCCTCCCGCCGGCGCTGCAGTCGTACTGGCTCGTCCTCCACGTGTTCGTGGCGATCTGCGGCACGGGCTTCTTCGCCCTCGGCGCCGGGCTCGCGGTGTCACAGCTCGTGCAGACCTACCGGCAGGGCCACGGCGGCGACGTCAAGCAGCTCCGCTTCATGGAGACCCTCCCCGACGCCGACCGGCTCGAGGTCATGACCTACCGCGTGCTGCTCGTCGGGTTCGTGCTCTGGACCTTCAC
The DNA here is from genome assembly GCF_003234565.1 of Curtobacterium sp. MCBD17_013. GTDB lineage: Bacteria > Actinomycetota > Actinomycetes > Actinomycetales > Microbacteriaceae > Curtobacterium. The sequence continues at coordinate 40,434 of NZ_QKTU01000003.1, forward strand.
CCTCATCGCGGGCGCGATCTGGGCCGAGCGTGCCTGGGGCCGCTACTGGGGGTGGGACACCAAGGAGGTCTGGACCTTCATCATCTGGGTGATCTACGCCGGGTACATCCACGCGCGCGCGACCCGTGGATGGCGGGGTGCGCGGTCGTCCTGGCTGGCCCTCATCGGGTTCGCGGCCGTGATGTTCAACTTCTCGGTCGTCAACCTGTTCTTCAAGGGGCTGCACAGCTACTCCGGACTGTGAGGCAGCGCGGGCGCCTGCCCGTCCCGTCACGCGGTGAGGACTGCGTGCGTCCGACGCAGCCGCTCGATCCACCAGGAGCGGCGGTCGGGCGCGGCTGCGTGGCGCTCCAGCAGGTCCGGCGCGACGTCGACGCGACGGACCGCGATCCTCCCGTCCTGCGGCAGGATCGGCCGGGCCGTGACGTCGCCCCGGAACATCGCGGCGGTGCCGAGTCCCGAGGCGAACCCGTCAGCCGCCACCGCTGCGGCGAGGTGCGCGCCCATGCTGATCCCGACGGACGTGTCGAGCGCGCTCGAGACGACGCACGGCAGCCCGGCCTCGGCGACGACGCGCCCTGCCGCGGTGATCCCTCCGAGGGGCTGCGCCTTGACGACGAGGACGTCCGCGGCACCCGCGCGCGCGACGGCGAGCGGGTCCTCTGCCTTGCGCACGCTCTCGTCGGCCGCGATCGCGACGCCGAGCCCCTGGAGACGCCGTCGCAGCGCCGCGAGTTCCGGCACGGTCGCGCACGGCTGCTCGGCGTACTGCAGGCCGAACGGCGCGAGGGCCTCGAGCGCCCGCGCGGCGTCGTCGACCGACCACAGTCCGTTCGCGTCGACGCGCACGGCGGCGTCGTCGCCCATCACGGCCCGGACCGCACGGACCCGGGCGACGTCGTCGGCGAGGCCGGTGCCCGGCTCCGCGACCTTGACCTTGGCCGTCCGGCACCCGGGGTAGCGGGCGAGCACGTCGGGGACCGCGTCCGCGGGCACGGCGGGCACGGTCGCGTTGACGGGCACGGTGTCGGCGTCCGCCCGATGCGGTCGCCAGCCGAAGTCGACGGCGGCGCGGAGCCATGCGGCCGCCTCGGCGTCGTCGTACTCGACGAACGGCGAGAACTCGGTCCAGCCCTCGGGGCCACGCAGCAGCATGGCCTCGCGCACCGTGATCCCGCGGAACCGGACACGCATGGGCAGCGCCACGACGTGCGCGGCGGCCAGGAGCTCGTCGATCGACGGGATCGGAGCGGTGGGTGGGGGAGTCACGGTCGTCACCCCCCGATCCTCCCAGGCGCGCTCAGGTGCCGCGCCGTGTGCTCGGAGGCGACCGCCAGTTCCGGCCGTTAGCATCCTCAGGTCGAGCGGCCGCCGGGTCGCGCGAACCAGGGACGGGAACGACCAGGAACGGTCGGAGATGACGCGGGGAGAGCCGGTGACGCCGAAGTCGCAGCAGCGCACCGGAGGCCGTCGACCCGCCTCGTCCACGCGTCGTGTCGCTCCCGACGGCGGCCGTGGGGTGCGGGCCGTCGACCGGTCCGACGAGTTCGCGCAGCTGCTGCGGACGAACACGGTCGACGTCGACCGACCGTCCAGTCGTGCCCGCCGGAGCCCGGTCGTCGGCAAGGTCGGGCTGGCCCTGGCCGTGGCGAGTGTGGCGGTGGACGCGAGTGCGTTCGCCGTCTTCATGGGCGGCGAGGTCGACTTCGCGGGCGGGATCTGCTTCGTGGTGGTGTTCCTCACCGTGATCGCCGCGGTGCTCGGGTTCGTCGCCGCGGTGGGCGGTCTCGGCCGCTGGTACGGCGTCGTGGCGGTGTTCATCGCGTTCGCCGCGAACCCCGTCGTCATCGTGGTCGTCCTCGTCGTGGCGGCGCCCGAGGTGCTCACGCAGTTCGGCAGCTGACCGAGGCCGAGGCTGAAGCCGGTCGGGGCCGCCGGATAGGCTCGGAGCATGGCTGCACCCGTCTCCGACACCTTCGATCCCGACGTCTGGGACGCGGCGCCGATCGCCGCGTCGTTCACGGACATCACGTACCACAAGCACGTGTCGGGCGGGATCGTCCGCATCGCCTTCGACCGTCCCGAGGTCCGGAACGCGTTCCGACCGCGCACCGTCGACGAGCTGTACCGCGCGCTCGACGACGCCCGGCAGGACCCCCGCGTCGGCTGCGTGCTCCTGACCGGCAACGGACCGAGCCCGAAGGACGGGGGCTGGGCGTTCTGTTCGGGCGGCGATCAGCGCATCCGCGGCCACAGCGGCTACGAGTACGTCGGCGACGAGGGCGCCCCGCCCGAGGGCGTGGACCCGGCGGCGGCACAGGCGTCGATGGGCCGCCTGCACATCCTCGAGGTCCAGCGCCTCATCCGGATGATGCCGAAGGTCGTCATCGCGGTCGTGTCCGGTTGGGCGGCCGGCGGCGGGCACTCCCTGCACGCGGTGTGCGACCTGACCATCGCGAGCGCGGAGCACGGCCGGTTCAAGCAGACGGACGCCGACGTCGGCTCGTTCGACGGCGGGTACGGCAGCGCCTACTACGCCCGGCAGATCGGCCAGAAGGCCGCGCGCGAGGTCTTCTTCCTCGCCCGGGAGTACAGCGCCCAGCGTGCCTACGAGATGGGCGCGGTGAACCTCGTGGTCCCGCACGCGGACCTCGAGCGGACCGCGATCGAGTGGGGCGAGACCATCCTCGGCAAGTCACCCACCGCGATCCGGATGCTCAAGTACGCGTTCAACGCGGTCGACGACGGCCTGGTCGGGCAGCAGGTGTTCGCCGGCGAGGCCACGCGGCTCGCGTACGCCTCGGACGAGGCCGTGGAGGGGCGTGACGCGTTCCTCGAGAAGCGCACGCCGGAGTGGACCGCGTACCCGTGGCACTACTGATGCATCGGTGGGGCGTGACGGCGGTGAGCCGACGCCGATGACGCGGCCGCTCCTCCCGGTCCCCACCGACGACCCGTTCGACGTGCTGCGGGCGCTCGAGTCCGCGCTGTCCGGCGGGCCGGCGATCCTGCCGCGGACGCCGTCACCCCGGTCTGCGTCGGTGCCGTCGTCGGACCCGACGTCCTCCACGCCGCCCGCCGTCGTGCCGCGTCGGGTCGCCCTCGTGGTCGAGACGAGCGGATCGACCGGCGCCGCGAAGCGGGTCGCGCTGTCGTCCGAGGCGCTGTTGGCCGGCGCGGCGGCGGCGGACGCGGCGCTCGGCGGTCCGGGCGGTTGGGTGCTGGCGCTGCCGACGCACTACATCGCCGGTCTCAACGTCCTCAGCCGCTCCGTCGCCGCGGGCACCAGCCCCGTCGTCGTGCCGCCCGGGCATTTCGACCCGACGGCGTTCGCCGACGCGGTCGACCGCCTGCACGCCGACCGCCGGTACACGTCGCTCGTCCCGGCGCAGCTGGCACGCGTGTTCGACGATGCCCGTGCGACCGCCGCGCTGGCCGGGCTCGACGCGGTGCTCGTCGGGGGACAGGCGACCCCGATCGCGCTGCGCGACCGCGCGCGTGCCGCCGGTGCCCGGATCGTCACCACCTACGGCGCGAGCGAGACGAGCGGCGGCTGCGTGTACGACGGTGTCCCGCTCGGCCCGGTCCGCACGCGGCTCGTCGACGGCGGCCTCGAACTGTCCGGTCCGATGCTCGCCGAGGGGTACCTGGACGACCCGGAGCGCACGGCGGCCGCGTTCGTCGAGGGCGACGGGGTCCGCTGGTACCGCACCCAGGACGCCGCCGAGATCGCGGCCGACGGCACGGTGCGTGTGGTCGGCCGCCTCGACGACGTCGTCATCTCCGGCGGCGAGAAGGTCGCGCTCGGCGCGGTCGAACGGGTCGTCCGGGAGGCCCCGGGCCAGTCCGGCGCGGTCGTCACCCGCCGCGCCTCCGACCGCTGGGGCGAGGTGCCCGTCGTCGTGACCGACGTCGCGGTGGACGTCGCGGTGCTCCGGGAGCGCGTCGGCGCCGTGCTCGGTCGTGCCGCCCGGCCGGCCGCCGTCGTGGTGGTCGACGCCGTGCCCATGCTCCCGACGGGCAAGCCGGACCGACGCGCGGTGCAGCGGCTCGCCGCCGACGCCGCTCCCAGCGGCTCGATGGACACCTGACGATACGATCGGTGGCCGTGGCACAACGAGGCAAGGGACCCCGACCGACGTCGAAGCGCCGATCCGGACGGCCCGGTGGCCGACCGGTCGGGCGCCCCCAGAAGGCGACCGCACGCGACTGGATCGGCGGCGCCCGGCTCCGCACCCTCACGCTCGGCGTCGTCCCGGTCGTGCTCGGGACCGCCGTCGCGTACGTCGACGGTGGGTACGACCTCGGCATCGCGCTGCTGTGCCTCGCGGTCGCCCTGTTCCTGCAGATCGGGGTGAACTACAGCAACGACTACTCCGACGGCGTCCGCGGCACCGACCGCTACCGCGTCGGCCCGGCGCGGCTCACGGGCTCCGGCAGAGCGCGTCCGCGGACGGTGCTCACCGTCGCGCTGACGTTCTTCGGGCTCGCGGCGGTCGCGGGTGTCGTGATCGTCGTGCTCACCGGGCTCTGGTGGCTCCTGGCGGTCGGCGCCGCGGCGATCCTGGCCGCGTGGTTCTACACGGGCGGCAAGCGGCCGTACGGGTACAACGCGCTCGGCGAGGTCTTCGTGTTCGTGTTCTTCGGCCTCGTCGCCGTGCTCGGGACCGAGTTCGTCCAGATCCACCACGTGACCCTGAACGCCTGGGCCGCGGCGGTCGCCGCCGGGCTGTTCGCATGCGCCGTGCTCATGGTCAACAACATCCGGGACATCGACGAGGACCGTCTGGCGGGCAAGCGCACCCTGGCGGTCGTGCTCGGCAGCCGCGCCGCGCGGACCCTGTACGTCCTGTTCCTCGTCCTGCCGTACGTCGTGCTCGTGTGGTTCGTCGTGCTGTACTTCCGCACGGGCTACACGTACTTCACGCTGCTCCTGGCGCTGCCGGCCGCGATCATCGGCGCGACGTCGAGCCGCCCGCGAGAGCTCATCACGGCGCTGCAGCTGTCGTCGTTCTCGGCGCTCGCGTACGGCATCGTGCTCGGCATCGCGCTCGCGCTCGCGCCCTAGGGCAGACAGCGATCGCGACGTCGCTGCCAGGGCGGCTGCCTCCGCCAGGAGGTCTGCGGCATCGGGGGCCGGGCTCCAGCGGGATCAGGCCCCGGCGGGATCAGGCGTCGGCGGGATCAGGCGTCGGCGGGATCAGGCACCAGCGGGATCAGGCGTCGGCGTGGGGCGACGCGGGACGCTCGACGACGCCCGGCTCAGCGCTCCGGGCCGGGTCGACCGACGGAGCAGCGGAGTCCTCGGCGTCGACGAAGTCGTCCTCGAAGTCGGTGTCCTCGTCGTGGTCGGGCCCGCGTCGCCGCTCGGCGAAGCTGGTCGCCACCTGCCACCGCAGCTTCGGCAGCGCGATGTACGAGATGAGCAGCCCGACGAGCGCGGCGCCGATCGTCGCCACGGGCCACGGCAGCCGGATGACGAGGAAGACCGCGAGCAGGACCGCGAAGATCCCGATCCTCGCCAGGGAGTACACCAGCCACGACTTCACCCGACGATTCTACGGTCGGGCGACGACGCGGGAGCTGAGCGTCCGGCGACCGGTGTGCACGTCCCGGCGCGTCCCAGCCGGAGCGACCTACACTCCGTCCATGGTGAAGTTCCTCATCGGCGCCGTCGTCGCCGCCGTTGCGTTCACCGTGTACGCCGTCATCGACTGTGCATGGGTGCCGCGCGATCGGGTCCGTGCCCTCAACAAGCCCCTGTGGATCGTCCTCGTCGTCGTCCTGCCGATCATCGGCGCCGTGCTCTGGTACCTGCTCGGGCGGGCCCCGGCACGGGCGGTGCCCCGGCAGCGGTACCGTGGGCCGGACGACGACCCGGACTTCCTCGGCGCCACCGCGCGCGCCGGGATGACCCGCAGCGAGAAAGAGCAGAGCGACGCAACCCTCCGGCACCTCGAACAACAGCTCGCCGACCTCGACGACGACCCCGGCGCCAGCGGCGGCCCCGGCGGCGACCGCCCCGACCGGTAGTCCCGGCAGCGATTCCCCGATCCGGCCCGCAGGGTCCGGGAGCCCGGCGACCGACTTCGCGGTGGCGTTCCTGCTCGAGCTGGCCCGCGCCGGCGTCACGGACGTCGTCGTGAGCCCGGGGTCGCGGTCGCAGGCCCTCGCCCTGGCCGCGGCCGCCGTCGAGCGCGCCGGTGCCCTCCGGGTCCACGTCCGGCTCGACGAGCGGACCGCCGCGTTCTTCGCGCTCGGACTCGCGGTCGAGACGCAACGGCCGGCCGCGGTCGTCACGACGTCCGGGACGGCCGTGGCGAACCTCCACCCGGCCGTGCTCGAGGCCCACCACTCGGGCGTCCCGATGATCGTGGTGAGCGCCGACCGACCCGACGAGCTCCGTGGCATCGGCAGCAACCAGACCACGCACCAGCCGGGGGTCTTCGGCGCCGCCACGCGGTTCGTCCGGGACGTCGAGGCGCCGACCACCCACGGAGTGGACGACTCCACCCGGGCCACGCTCCGGGCACTCGTCCGCCAGGGCGTCGCGGCGGCGGCCGGCCACGACGGGCCTCCCGGGCCGGTGCAGGTGAACCTCGCCTTCCGCGAGCCGCTCTCGGCCGCGGTCGGGGCCGTGACGGCCCCCGAGCCGCACGAGGTCGACGCCGACTTCGCCACCCGTCGCACCGGACCCGCACCCGAGCGCGACCGCGACCTGGTCGTCGACGCCGACCCCGCCACGGTGGTGGTCGCGGGCCACGACGCCGGTGCGGACGCCGAGCGCATCGCGTGGGAGCTCGGCGCGCCCCTCCTGGCCGAGGTCTCGAGCGGCGCCCACTTCGGTCGCAACCTCGTCGTGGCCTACCGTCAGCTGCTCCGTGACCCCGCCTTCGGCGGTCGCGTCCGCCGCGTGGTGGTCCTCGGGCACCCGACGCTCAGTCGTGAGGTCCCGGCGCTCCTCCAGCGCGCGGACGTCGAGGTCGTCGTGGTGCGGGGCGCAGCGGCCGAGGCGTACGACCCCGGCAGCGCCGCCCGTCCTCCGCACCCGGCCGTCGTCGTCCCGGGCATCCGCGTCGACGGGCGCCCGGGGCCGGAGCACCGCGCATGGGTGGGCACCTGGGTGGGTGCGAGCCGTGCCCTCCTCGGCGACGGGGACACCGCCCCCGATCTCGACGCCAAGCGGTCCGCCGACCGTGCGGAACGGGCGCAGTTCTTCCGCGACGAGCTCGCGGTGCGGCGGCGTCCCGTGGACCGGGCGATGCTCGTCGACGCGGTCTGGGGTGCCACCTGGCCGCACGACCGCCTCGTGTTCGGTGCGTCGCTGCTCATCCGGGTGGCGGACGGCCGCGTCCCGGGCAAGAAGGTGCGGGTGCACGCGAACCGCGGACTGGCGGGCATCGACGGCACGATCTCGACCGCGCTCGGCATCGCCGCCGGAGTCGAGGCCTCGGGCGCGACGGGGGGCACGACCCGCGTCCTCGTCGGCGACCTGACGTTCCTGCACGACCTCGGCGGGCTGGTGACGGGCGTCGAGGAGCGGCGCCAGCGCCTCCAGATCGTGGTCGGCAACGACGGCGGGGGTGCGATCTTCGGCGGGCTCGAGGTCGCCGCGACGACCGACCCGGCGGACATGCGCCGGATGATGGCGACACCGCAGGTGGTCGAGATCGAGCCCGTCGTCCGTGGCCTCGGGTGGGAGTACCGTCGCGCCGCCACCTGGGCCGAGCTCGAGCAGGTCCTCACGGATCCGGCCGACCGACTCGTCATCGAGGTGCCGCTCCAGGACTGATCGCCTCCTGGGCCGGCCGGGAGGTCCGGCTCAGGCGAGCGCGTCGGTGACGGGCCGGAGCTTCAAGGCCGTCTCCGCGACCTCGCGGTCCGGTACCGACGCGGCGACGATCCCGGCACCGGCCCACGCGGTCACGGTGCCGTCGTCGTCGATCTGCGCGCTCCGCAGCGCGAGCATCCACTCGCCGTCGCCGGAGGCACCCATCCATCCCACGGGTCCGGCGTACCGGCCGCGGTCGGTGCCCTCCAGTCGGGCGATGAGGTCGAGCGCAGCCGCTCGCGGCGTCCCGGCCACCGCCGCGGTGGGGTGGAGGACGTCGGCGACGTCGAGGGCGGTCGTGCCCTCGGGCAGCGTGGCCGACACGTCGCTGGCGAGGTGCCAGAGGTTCGGGAGCTGCAGGCGGAACGGTGCGGGATCGGCCCGCACGTCCGTGGCGACCGTGCCGAGCGCCTCGACGAGGCTCGCCCGCGCGAAGGCGTGTTCCTCGAGGTCCTTCGGGTCGGCGGCCAGGGACTCCGCGGCGAGGCGGTCCGATTCGGCGTCCGCACCGCGCGCGGCACTGCCCGCGAGCACCCGCGCGGTGAGCGTCCGCCCGTCGGTACGGGCGAGTGTCTCCGGCGTCGCGCCGACGAGGCCGTCGACCGCGAACGTCACGCAGTCTGGGTACGCCGCGGCGAGGTCGACGAGGACCCCCCGGCGGTCGGCGTCGGCCGGGAGGCGCGCCACGCGGTCACGGGCGAGCACCACCTTCTCGACCCCGCCGGCACGGATCACCCGGACGGCCTCGGCGACCGCGGCCGCGTAGGCGTCCTCGTCGATGCGACCGGGACCGAACGCGGCCGAGAGGTGGGCGGGCGCCGGGGTGGGCAGGGTGATCGACGCGGTCGCGGTGGTCGGGACGACGTCCGCCACGACCGCGGGGAACGCGTCGCCGTCGAGGGGCTCGGGGTCGATCGTCGTCATCCACGCCCGCCCGTGACGGCGACCGATGACGATCCGCGGCACGACGAGCACGCTCGGGGCGGCGGACTCGTCTGCGAAGGCGAAGGCCCCGAACGCGACGAGTCCGGTCCCGCGGACCCGGAGGCCGTCGTCGACGGTGGCGCGCTCCACGAGGCGGCGCCAGGTGGCGGAGGCGTCGCGCATCCGGGCCGGGCCGGTGAACACGAACCGCACGGCCTCGCCGATGCCGACGATGCCGTCACCGCGCCGGACGAAGGCGAGGGGACGGTCGGGGAGCGTCGCGGCCAGCACGTCCCCGGGGTCGTCCAGCATGCGGGTCGCGACGGTCAGACGGGGGGTCTCGACGGCGGTCAGGGGCACCCCACGATGGTACGCGTCCGGCCTCCGCGGGCCCGCCGTCGTACGGCTGCCGTCCGGCGTCGACCAACTAGGATGGCTCCTCGTGAGCAGGGCGGACATGGAGAAGCGGCCGGACGAGGTGGCGGCGATGTTCGACGACGTCGCGGCACGGTACGACCTGACGAACGACATCCTCTCGGCGGGCAACGCTGCGCTCTGGCGCGTGGCGACGACCCGCGCGGTGGACCCCCGGCCCGGCGAACGTGTGCTCGACCTCGCCGCCGGCACCGGGACGAGCTCGGTCGCGTTCGCCAAGCGCGGTGCCGAGGTCACGGCGCTCGACCTGTCCGCGGGCATGATCGAGGTCGGCCGACAGCGTCACCCCGAGATCACCTTCGTCCACGGAGACGCCGAGCAACTTCCCTTCGAGGACGATTCGTTCGACGCCGTCAGCATCTCCTTCGGGCTCCGCAACGTCAACGAGCCGTCCGTGGCGCTCGCCGAGATGTACCGGGTGCTCAAGCCCGGGGGCCGCGTCGTCATCTGCGAGTTCTCGACCCCGCCGCTCGCCGTCCTGCGCCTGTCGTACACGGCCTACCTCAAGCGGGTCCTGCCGGGCATCGCGCGGCTGTCGAGCAGCAACCCGGCGGCGTACCGGTACCTCGCCGAGTCGATCTCCGCGTGGCCCGACCAGCAGGTGCTGAGCCAGTGGCTGCGCGGTGTGGGGTTCACGATGGTGGCGTACCGGAACCTCACCGCCGGTATCGTGGCACTCCACCGCGGTCGCAAGCCGGTCGCGGGTGCCGTGCGCGAGTCCGCCGCACGCCGGGCGAAGGCACGGCGTGCCCACCAGCCGACGGGGGAGCAGCCCCGCGTCGGGACGGAGCCGGACGCGCCCGCGGCGGAACGACCGGGAGCGTGACCGCCGGGGCCAGCCCCGCGGCCGAGCCCACCGATCCGGTCCACGACGAACGGTCCGCGTCGGACCCAGTCCCCAGTACGGAGCAGCAGTGAACCCGAGTGTCCCCGTCGCCCGACGCGCGCCCAGCCTGCGTGCGTCGCTCGGCGTCGGCGAGCGGATGTTCGCGACCCCCGCGGAGCGCCGGTTCGTCGGCCGGATCGACGACGGGCTCGAACTCGTCGAACAACAGCTCGACGAGGCCATGCGGTCGGCCGACACCCTCGCCGACACGACGAGCCGCTACCTGCTGTCGGCTGGCGGCAAGCGCATCCGCCCCACCCTGACCCTGCTCATCGCGCAGCTCGGCGAGGGCGTGACCGACGCCGTGGTCCGTGCCGCCGTGAGCGTCGAGATGACCCACCTCGCCTCGCTGTACCACGACGACGTCATGGACGAGGCGCCGGTCCGCCGGGGTGTGCCGAGCGCCCACGTGACCTACGGCAACAACGTCGCGATCCTGACGGGTGACCTGCTCTTCGCCCGCGCGAGCCTCATCACGGCCGAGCTCGGCGTCGAGGGCATCCGCATGCAGGCCGAGACCTTCGCCCGCCTGTGCCTCGGGCAGCTCCACGAGACGACCGGCCCCGGCCCGGACGACGACCCGGTCGCGCACTACATCCAGGTGCTGAGCGACAAGACGGGGTCCCTCATCGCCACCGCTGCCCGCGCCGGGATCATGTTCTCCGGAGCCGACCGGACGTACCTGCCGGCCGTCGCGGAGTTCGGCGAGAAGGTCGGAGTCGCCTTCCAGCTCGTCGACGACGTCATCGACCTCGCCCCCGCCGGTGACCGCACGGGCAAGATCACGGGCAACGACCTCCGCGCCGGTGTCGTCACGCTGCCGCTCCTGCACCTGCGGCGCGCCGCGGCGACGGACGCCGCGGCGGCGGACCTCGTCCGGCGCATCGAACGCGACGTCACCGGTGCCCCGGACGACGCGGTGACGAGCGCGCCGTACCTGTCGGCGGTCACGGACCTCCGCGAGCACGAGGCCACCGCGGCCACCCGCGCCGTCGCGCACCGCTGGGCGGACGAGGCCGTCGCGGCCATCGCACCGTTGCCGTCCGGGCCGGTCAAGCGCGCCCTCACCCGCTTCGCGGAGTCGGTCGTCGACCGCACCCGCTGACCCGCGACGCTCGTCGCACGCCGAACAAGAACTGGAGCACACGGTGACCACTCTCCGACTCGCGATCGTCGGTGCAGGCCCCGCCGGCATCTACGCCGCCGACATCCTCAAGCGCGAGGCACGCGGGTTCGACGTCTCGATCGACCTGTTCGAGCAGCTCCCCGCGCCGTACGGCCTCGTCCGGTACGGCGTCGCACCGGACCATCCCCGGATCAAGGGCATCATCAACGCACTCCGCGACGTCCTCGACGGCGGTGCCGTCCGCGTGTTCGGCAACGTCCGGTTCGGCCAGGACATCACCCTCGACGACCTCAAGCGGCACTACAACGCGGTCGTGTTCTCCACCGGGGCGATCAAGGACGCCGACCTCGACGTGCCGGGCGTCGACCTCGAGGGCTCGTTCGGCGCCGCGGACTTCGTGAGCTGGTTCGACGGCCACCCCGACGTCCCGCGCACCTGGCCGCTGGAGGCCGAGAGCGTCGCGGTCATCGGCAACGGCAACGTGGCGCTCGACGTCGCGCGGATCCTCGCCAAGCACGCGGACGACCTGCTCCCGACGGAGATCCCGGACAACGTGTACGAGGGCCTCAAGGCGTCGCCCGTCACCGACGTGCACGTCTTCGGGCGCCGCGGCCCCGCGCAGGTCAAGTTCACGCCGCTCGAGCTCCGCGAGCTCGGCGAGGTGCCGGACGTCGACATGGTCGTGTACGACGAGGACTTCGACTACGACGAGGCGTCCAAGGCCGCCGTGGCGACGAACAAGCAGGTCATGGTGATCGACCGCGTCCTGCAGCAGTGGCGCAAGCGCGAGCCCGGCACGGCGTCACGCCGGCTGCACCTGCACTTCCACGCGCGGCCGGTCGAGATCGTCGGTGCCGACGGCAAGGTGACCGCCTTGCGGTACGAGCGCACCCGGCCCGACGGTCAGGGCGGCGTCGAGGGCACCGGCGAGTTCCGCGAGGTCCCGGTGCAGGCCGTGTACCGCGCGGTGGGCTACTTCGGGTCGCCGGTGCCCGGTGTCCCGTTCGACGAGCGCCACGGCGTCATCCCGAACCACGAGGGTCAGGTGCTCGACGACGACAACCAGCAGATGCCGGGTGTCTACGCGACGGGGTGGATCAAGCGCGGACCGGTCGGACTGATCGGGCACACGAAGTCCGACGCGATGGAGACCGTCCAGCACCTCGTCACCGACCAGGCGAGCTGGTGGAGTCCGGAGGATCCGTCGGAGGAGGCCGTCCCGGCCCTGCTCCGCGAGCGCGGCGTCGAGTACACGGACCTCGACGGCTGGCACGCCCTCGACGCGCACGAGATCGCGCTCGGCGAACCGGCGGGGCGTGCGCGCGTCAAGGTGGTCCCGCGCGAGGACATGGTGGACGTCTCGCTCCGCCGGGGCGCCACACAGCGGGTCTGACCGACCCGTGGCGCCGTCCGGCGGCCGCCTCGTGGGGGTCGACCTCGCGCGGGCACTCGCGCTCGCCGGCATGGTCGTGGCGCACGTCGGCGCCGTGCCCCAGACCGTGGCGTGGTCGGATCCGTCCACCTGGTCCGCCGTCGTGAACGGGCGCTCCTCCGCACTCTTCGCGCTGCTCGCGGGAGTGTCGGTCGCGCTCGTCACGGGTCGGACTCGCCCGTTCGCTCCGACCGCGATGGCCGCCGCCCGGATCCGGCTGGTGGTCCGGGCGGTCCTCCTGGTCGCGCTCGGGGTGCTGCTCGTGGCACTCGGCACGTCCGTGGCCGTGATCCTGCCGACGTACGGGGCGCTGTTCCTGCTGGTCGTCCCGGTACTGCGGTGTCCCCGGTCGGTCCTGCTGTCGTTCGCCGCGGGGGCGGTCGCGTTGTCGGTCCCGGTCGCGCTCGCGACCGCCGCGCTGTTCGCCCACGCGGACGCCGCGACGGCGCAGTTCGGCCGGACGTACCCGGTCCTCACCTTCCTCGAGTTCCTGCTCGTCGGACTCGCGGTGGGGCGGAGCGACCTCCCCGCTCGCCGGACGCAGGTGCTGCTCGTCGTCACGGGGACGGCGCTCGCCGTCGCCGCGTACACGGTCGGTGCGGTCGTCGCGCCGGTCGACCCCGCGGTGGCCGTCGTCACCGGGGTGCCATCGGCCGGCGGCGCGACGGGACCGTCAGCGGTCGTGCAGGAGTGGCTGTCGCCGCGGGCCCACTCGTCGTCGGTCGTCGACGTCCTCGGCTCGACCGGGGTGGCGGTCGCGGCCCTCGGCGCGTGTCTGCTCCTGACCGAACGCCGAGCCCGGCTGGCGCGGATCGTGTGGCCCGCGGTGGCGGTCGGCAGCATGCCGTTGTCCGTCTACGCGCTGCACATCGTCGCGATCGCCGTGCTCGCGCACACCCTCGGGCCGACCGAGGGTCCCGCCGTGGCGGCCTCGTTCCTGCTCGGCGCCGTGCTCGTCGCCGTGCTCTGGCGGCACCGGTTCCGGCGCGGTCCGCTCGAGATGCTCCTCGCCGCGGCTACTGCAGGGCCGCGGTGAGCCGCGCGACGTTGTCGAGCACCTGCGAACGGGTGGGCCGCTCGAGCCACTCGTCGAGCGTGATCTCGAACGCGTCACGGCGGTAGGCGTCCTGGACCTCGCGGAGCGCGTCGACGAAGCGATGTCCTCGGACCATGACCGATATCTCGAGGTTGAGGCTGAACGACCGCATGTCCATGTTGCTCGATCCGATCACCGAGACGGCGTCGTCGATCGTGAAGTGCTTGGCGTGCAGGATCGTCGGCTTGTTGTACAGGTAGATCCGGACGCCGGCGCGCAGCAGCCCCTCGTAGTAGGAGCGCTGGGCGTGCCAGGTCAGGGCGTGGTCACCGATCTCGCCGACGAAGAGCTCGACCGCCACGCCGCGTTGCGCCGTCGTCGTGATCGCGTAGAGCATCGACTCGTCCGGCACGAAGTACGGGCTCGTGATCACGACGCGCTCCTGCGCCGCGTAGAGCAGCGCGTTGAAGAGGCGGAGGTTGTTCTCGCCGTCGTACCCGGGGCCCGAGGGGACCACCTGGCAGTCGAGGGCGTCCTGCCGGTCGGCGCGGTGGACCGGGTCGCTCTCGCGCACGAGGAGCTCGTCCGTCTCCGAGTACCAGTCGGTCACGAACAGCGCGTTGATCCCCGCGACCACGGGACCCTCGAACCGGACCATGAGGTCCTTCCAATGCAGACCCCGTCGGCGGTTGATCCCCGTGTCGTAGCTCGAGTCGATGAGGTTCTGCGAGCCCGTGAACCCGAGCCCGCCGTCGACGACGAGGAGCTTGCGGTGGTTCCGGAGGTCCGGACGCTGGTACTTCCCGCGCAGGGGCTGCACGGGGAGCATGAGATGCCATTGCGCCCCGATCTCGTCGAGGCGCGCGAGCGTCGCCCGGTACCCCGGGTAGCCGCGGCTCGCGATGTGGTCGAGCAGGAACCGGACCGTCACACCGCGCTGCACCGCTCGCCCGAGGGCGTCGAAGAACGGGGAGGTCGTCTCGTCGAGCGTCGCGATGTAGAACTCGACGTGCACGAAGCGCCGCGCGGTGTCGACCGCATGGGTCATCTCGGCGATCGACTCCTCGTAGTCCGGGTAGAGCTCCGCGGAGTTGCCGCCGACGAGCGGCATCGACCCGAGGTTGCGGTTCAGCTCACTGACGCCGTGCAGCCAGGACGGCCAGCTCGGTTCCCGCCGCACCCGGTCCATGCCCTCGGTCTGGTCGAGGATGTACTGGTTGATCTCGGCCTGCTTCTCGCGGCGTGCCTTCGGCAGCTTCGTCGAGCCGATGAGCAGGAAGACGATGAACCCGAGGTACGGGATCAGGAAGATCGCGAGCAGCCACCCCGTCGCCGTCTGTGGTTTGCGGTTGATCGGCACGTAGATGATCGAGAACGCGCGGATCGCGAGATCGAGCAGGACGAGCAGGACGATGACGGCGACGTCGAGCCAGTGCTCCACAGCGGGCCTCCGGTCTCGGCGGTCGGGGGATGCCGGCTAGCGGAAGTTGACGAACTGGAGCGGCACGTCGAAGTCGGTCCCCCGCAGCAGGGCCATCGTGGCCTGGAGGTCGTCCCGGCTCTTCGAGGAGACCCGGATCTCGTCGCCCTGGATCTGGCTCTTGACGCTCTTCGGGGCCTCACCGCGGATGAGCGCGCCGACCTTCTTGGCGACGTCCTGCTCGATGCCGTTCTTGAGCGCGGCCTCGATGCGGAACTCCTTGCCCGACGCGTACGGCTCGCCGGCGTCGAGGCTCTTCAGGCTGATGCCGCGCTTGATGAGCTTCGACTCGAAGACGTCGAGCACGGCCTTGGCGCGCTCCTCGGAGTTGGCCTTGATGAGGACGTCCTCGCCGCTCCACGCGATCGACGCGCCCACGCCCTTGAAGTCGTAGCGCTGCTCGATCTCCTTGGCGGCCTGGTTGAGGGCGTTCTCCGCCTCCATCTTGTCGACCTTGCTGACCACGTCGAAGGAGCTGTCTGCCATGCCCGACAGCCTAACGAATGCGGCACCACGCGGCGGGGCCCCGGATGGTCCCGAGCGGCACCGCCGACACGGTATGCTCGTACGGCGCCTCCGGTCGGTGATCAGACGGGTCGGGTGCGCACATGGCGAGTTACCCAAGCGGCCAAAGGGATCTGACTGTAAATCAGCCGGCGTAGCCTTCGGGGGTTCGAATCCCTCACTCGCCACCCACGCGACGAGGGTCCGTCCGCATCGGACGGACCCTTCGTCGTCCCGACGGGTCCGTCCGTCCCGGGCCCCGTCCGTCCCGAGGAGGCCCCCGTGCCCGGAGCCAGCGCCACCGTCAGCGTCCCGGAACTCGCCGACATCGCCGAGTCGATCGGGCGCGACGCCGCAGCCCTCGCGCAGCGACGGCGGACCGAGGGGGTCGAGGTCACCGACCGCAAGTCGAGCCTCGTCGACGTCGTGACCGCGGCCGACCGTGAGGTCGAGGCGATGATCCGACGGCGGATCGCCGAGGTGCGACCGGACGACGGGTTCCTCGGCGAGGAGACCGGCACGAGCGTGGGGTCGAGTGGGCTGACCTGGGTGGTCGATCCGATCGACGGAACCGTCAACTACCTGTACGGCAGCCCGTCGTACGGCGTCAGCATCGCGGTGGTCGAGGGCGAGCCGCACCCCGCGCGGTGGTCGGCGCTCGCCGGGGTCGTCGTGGCGCCGGCCACGGGCGACGTCCACCGGGCCGAACGCGGTCGCGGAGCGTGGCTGAACGGGCGCCCGCTGCACGTCGGCGCACCGGCGTCGCTCGCCGAGTCCCTCGTCGCGACCGGGTTCGGGTACACCGCCGAGCGCCGCCGCGACCAGGTCCGCGTGCTCGCGGGACTCATCACCGAGGTCCGGGACATCCGACGTGGGGGAGCGGCGTCACTCGACCTCTGCGCGGTGGCCACGGGGACCGTCGACGCCTACTACGAGCGGGGGATCAACCCGTGGGACATGGCGGCGGGCGCCCTCGTCGCGGCGGAGGCCGGCGCGACCGTCGAGAGCTGGGATTCGGGTGACGCCCGGGGGTACGTCGTCGCGGCGCCGGTGATCGCCGGCGCACTCGTGGAGCTCGTGCGGGGCCTCGAGGGCACGGACTGACGGCGCCATCCGCCTCGGACTGGCCGTCCCCAGGTCGGGGGTGCGCGACTGGCAGGCGCACCGTGGACGCTGGTACCGTGCCAGTTCCGTCACTGCTCGCCCCGCGAGCGCGTTCCGCCCCGTCCTGAGGATCTCGTCCACGCCGCCATGCCCTTCGACGCCAGTGCAACCGCCCCGTCCGTCACCGGTCCCGAAGCTCCGGTCGCACCGACCACCCGGCGTCAGCGCATCGACGCAGAACGCCGGGAGGCCCGGAGCGGTGGACGCAGGTCGGCTCGCGTCCGATCCGCGTCGCGTCCAGCGGCTTCCGCTCCGCACACGGAGGCCGCCGACGGTCCCGCGGTCACGCCGGTCCACCGGCCGCTCGTCGTCCCGCCCGTCCGCGGTGCGGGTGTCCCGCTCGCCGCGGCCACGTCGGCCCGTGTGCGGGGGAGCAGGACGGGCTCGGTCCCGGTCGTGGCGCAGCGTCGCGCGGCCGTGGCGGCTCCCCGGCGTGCCGGGCGGGGCCGCGGGGCCGGGGTCGCCACGGACGGCGCGCTGCGGCGCGCGGCCGAGCGGGTCACCGGTGCGGTGGCGCTGCTCTTCGTGGCAGGACTCGTCGTGTCGACCTCCCTGCCGGCGCAGGCGTCCTGGTCCCCGATGCCCCTCCCGGGACACGCGGCCGCCGGCACGACCGCGCAGTCCCTGACCGTCGGCGACGGCGCCTCGGATGCCGAGACCGGTCGGGACGGCTACACGGTCTCCCAACCCGCGGCCGCGTCCGCGAACACGAGCGACACGTTCACGAACGACCCGAACGGGACCATCCAGTGGCCGTTCACGACCGGCGTGCCGATCACGAGCGGATTCGGCGCCCGCAACGTCGAGGGCTGCTCGTTCTGTTCCACGTTCCACGAGGGCGCGGACTTCGCGCCGGGCGCGGGCACGCCGATCCGGGTGATCGCCGCGGGCACCGTGACCAAGGTGCAGGCGGACGACGGCGGGTACGGCAACGACGTGTGGGTCGAGCACGACGTCGACGGCAAGCGGTTCGTGACCGTCTACGGTCACATGGAGGACGACTCGTTCGAGGTGGTCGAGGGGCAGCACGTCGCGGTCGGGGACGAACTCGGCCTGGTCGGGAGCACGGGCAACTCCACCGGTCCGCACCTGCACCTCGAGGTCCACGTCGACGGCGTCGCGGTGGACCCGATCGCCTGGCTCCGGGCGAACGCGGACTGACGCTCGGCACGCCCGGGGAGCGTGACCGGTGCACGCACGGCGCGCCGGCTCTGCTATCCTCGTACGGTGCCGCGCGCCGGGTTCCCGTCCGCGGCCACGCCCCGATAGCTCAGTGGTAGAGCACTTCCATGGTAAGGAAGGGGTCGTCAGTTCAATCCTGACTCGGGGCTCCGACCCGCAGCGCTCCCCGCGCCGCGGTGTCCGCGGCGGGGTAGCTCAGTTGGTTAGAGCACACGGCTCATAATCGTGGTGTCGCGGGTTCAAGTCCCGCCCTCGCTACCGTTCTCCGGCTCGGTCGACGCCGCTGGCGTCGGTCCGGCCGGTCCTGGCCGCGGCCGCTCCGTCCCCCGCAGTCGCGGTGCGACCGACAGGCAGGATGGATCATGGCCCTCATCCACGCGCGTTTCGACACGAGCGATCCGGACGAGGCCTTGGCGGCGCTCCGCACGGTCTACCCGACGGTGCGGGTGCAGGACGTGCCCGCCGGAGGTGGCTTCCGGTTCACCCAACACGTCGACGGAGACCAGGACGTCACCTTCGCCCGGATCCGCTTCGGATCGGTCATGGACCTCGCCAGCGACCTGACGGACGGCTTCAGCATCGTCCACACGCTCGAGGGCCGCTACGACAACGTCGACACGGGACCCACCGCCGGCCCGTCCCTGTGGCACGGCGCCGTCCGCAGCCACTCGGAGGACTCGCGGCTCCTCGTCGTGAACGTCACCACGGCCGCGGTCGAGCGGCTCGCCGCGGAGCACCTCGGCGCCGAGACGGCGGTCGTCCGGTTCCACGGCACGGCGCCCGTGTCGGCGGCGGCGGCGGCGCTCTGGTCCAGCGTGGTCGACTTCGCCGCGAGCGGAGTCATGGACGATGGCGAGGACGAGTTGTCGGGCGGCTTCGACCTGGTCCGGCAGCAGGCGTTCCGCGCGCTCATCGGTGCCGCGCTCCACGCGTTCCCGATCGAGGTCGTGGCGGGCACGGTCCGCGGGACGGGTTCGCTCCCGTCGTCCGTGCGGCGCGCCGTCCGGTTCATCGAGGACGACCCCGGCCGTCCGATGAGCGTGGCCGACATCGCCGCGGAGGCCCGGATGTCGGTGCGCGGACTCCAGCTCGCGTTCCGCCGGCACCTCGACACGACGCCGCTCGACCATCTCCGGCGGGCTCGGCTCGCCGCCGCTCACGAGGAACTGGAGGCAGCGGATCCGGGGACCGGCGCGACCGTCACCGAGATCGCGGGGCGCTGGGGGTTCGGCAACGCCGGCCGGTTCAGTCGTGCCTACCGCGAGGAGTACGGCCGGTCGCCGGGCGAGACCCTGCGGCACTGACGAGGCGTGGTGCGGGCACCGCGGTCGCGAACGTGCTGGTTCAGCGGTGCAACGTCGTCATCGGCGACTCGCCGAAGCGCTCGCGGTAGCGCTGCGAGAACCGCCCGGCGTGCATGAGGCCCCACCGCGTCGCGATCGCCGCCACCGAGTCGCCGCGGGACGGATCCGCGGCCACGAGGTCGGCGTGCGCGCTCCGGAGGCGGTAGGACCGCAGGTACTCGAGCGGGGTCGACCCGAGCGCGCGGCGGAAGGCGCTCTGGAGTCCGCGGACGCTCATGTGCGCGGCCGCGGCGACGTCCGTGATCGTGATCGGTGCGCCTGCGTGCTCCTCCATGAACGCCACCGCGCGCCGGACCGCCAAGGGGGCCTCGGTCAGCCCGGCGTCGACCGGCGCGAGCTCGAAGGCCGCGATGGTGGCCGCCGCCAGGGACTCCTCGGCCGTCGTCCGGACGATGCTGCCGGCCTCCACGCCGGGCAGCGCTGCCGCGGCACGGGCGTGTGCTGCGGCACTGGCCCAGTAGCGAGCCAGGGCGGTGCCGACGGGGCGCGCGGGCTGATGGGGGAGCCGGAGTCGTTCGTTGCCCGTGGTCGTCCGTGCGACGCGGTGCAGGACGGCGAGTTGGATCGAGACCGCCTCGAGCACGTCGAGCGTCGCGGGGAGATCGTGCTCGCCGGGCGGGAGGAGCAGGAGGTGGTGATCGCTCCCGTGGTCCTCGGGGCTGACCACGTGGCGGAGACGGAGCACGCGCACGTGATCGGACCCCACGTGGTCCGTGCTCGCCTGCCGGCCGGTGGGGACACCGTCCTCTTCCGTCGACCGGGGCTGCCCCGACACTTGCGTCACTCGCCCTCGCTTTCCTGCCCCGGAATCCTAGGAGCGGGACGGACGTCGGGACCGCCGGGGAGCGCGCACGCGGAGAAGCCGTGCGCGCACGGGACAACTGTCTTCGTTCACTGGCTCGGAGCCGGGCAGGGTGCCGCGCACGCGGTCCTCGGTAGACTGCCCGGGTGTCAGTGAACCCCGAGCTCGTCGGCAGGACGTTCCCGCCGGCAGCGCCGTACCTCGTGGGTCGCGAGAAGGTCCGTGAGTTCTCTCGCGCCGTCTTCGCGACCGCCCCCGTCCACCTCGACGCCGCGGCCGCCCGCGCCGCCGGGTACGCCGACGTCGTCGCGCCGGCCACGTTCGCGGTCGTCGTGCAGGAGGCCACGCTCGCGCAGCTCCTCGCCGAGCCGGACGCGGGGATCGACTTCGCGCGGGTCGTGCACGGCGAGCAGCGCTTCCGCTACGAGCGACCCATCGTCGCCGGCGACGAACTCACGGCCACCCTGACGGTGACGGGGGTCAAGACCCTCGGCGGCAACGCGATGGTCACGGCGGAGTCCGCCGTGGTCGACGCTTCGGGAGCCCACGTCGTGACCGCCACGTCGACCCTGGTCGTGCGGGGGAACGACGCATGAGCGCGGTCGACACCACCGGCGCGAGCGAGGTCGGTGCCGTCGTGGCCGAGCGGACGGTGCACCTGACGCGCGATGCCCTCGTGCGGTACGCGGGGGCCTCCGGCGACTTCAACCCGATCCACTACCGCGACGACGTCGCGGCGGCGGTCGGGCTCCCCGGTGTGCTCGCGCACGGCATGCTCACGATGGGGCTCGCCGTGCAGCCGGTCGCCGAGTGGCTCGGTGACCGCGGGTGGGTCCGCGAGTACGGGGTGCGCTTCACCCGTCCCGTGGTCGTCGACGCCGAGGGCGGTGCCGACGTCACGGTCGTCGCGAAGATCGGGCTGCTCGACGACGACGGCCGCCCGGAGCGCATCGACCTCACGGTCACCGCGGCGGGCGTCACCGTGCTCGGCAAGGCCCAGGTGTGGGTGGTGTTCCGCTGACCGAGTCGGTGACCGCACTCGCGGAGCTCACGACCCTGCGCGTCGGCGGCCGTCCGACCCGGCTCGTCGTGTGTGCGACGACGGACGGGCTGGTCGAGGCGGCCCGACGGACCTGGGCCGACGGCGACGACTGGCTCGTGGTGGGCGGCGGGAGCAACCTGCTCGCCGCCGACGCCGGGTTCCCCGGAACGGTCCTGCTGGTCCGGACCCGCGGGGTCGAGGTCGTCCCGGACGGTTCGGACGCCGTCCGGCTCCGCGTCGCGGCGGGCGAACCCTGGGACGACCTGGTCGCCCGGACCGTCGAACGCGGTTGGACCGGACTCGAGGCGCTCTCCGGGATCCCCGGGACGACGGGTGCCAGTCCCGTGCAGAACGTCGGCGCGTACGGCGTCGAGGTCGGCGACGTCCTCGCCGCGGTGGAGTTCCTCGACGCCGACACCGGAGAGCGGGCCTGGCTCCCCGTCGACGAACTGGGCCTGGGATACCGCACGAGCGTGTTCAAGCGCGGACGCCGGGGGGTCGTGCTCACCGTCGAGTTCCGCCTCGGTCTCGCCGACGACCGTGGCGTCCCCGTGCGGTACCCGCAGCTCGCGACCGCGCTCGCCGTGGAGCTCGGCGCGGCCGTCGCCCCGACCGCGGTCCGGTCGGCGGTGCTCGGCCTCCGCGCCGCGAAGGGCATGGTGCTCGACCCGACGGACGCGGACACCGCGAGCGCGGGGTCGTTCTTCACGAACCCGATCGTGTCGCCCACGTTCGCCGCGACCCTGCCGCTCGACGCACCGCGCTGGCCGGTCGCACCGGACGCCGCTCCGGCGGTCGTCCCGCTCGGGTCGGCTCCGGCGGCGCCCCCGACGGTCCCCGACGAGCGGGTGAAGCTCAGCGCGGCCTGGCTCATCGAACACGCCGGCGTGCACCGCGGGTTCGCCCTGCCCGGGTCGCGGGCCGCCGTGTCGTCGAAGCACACGCTCGCGCTGACGAACCGCGGTGGCGCCAGCGCGAGCGAGGTCGCCGAGCTCGCGCGCTACGTCCAGACGATGGTCATGACCCGGTTCGGCGTCGCCCTCGTGCCGGAACCCGTCGTGGTCGGTGACCTGCTCGACTCGGTGCCGGACTGACCGCTCGCTGGGACGCACGTTCCGGGCACGTGTCGGGCCTCCCGGCCGGCGACCCGTTCGTCGGGGCGCGGGACGCGGGGGGTCAGGAGAACAGGCGCGTCAGACGTGCGACGCCCTCGCGGATGTCGTCGTCGCCGAGTGCGTAGGACAGGCGCAGGTACCCGCTCGGTCCGAACGCCTCCCCGGGCACGACAGCGACCTCGACCTCGTCCAGGATCATGTCCGCGAGCTCGAGGGACGTGGTCGGCGTCACGCCCCGCCAGGTGCGGCCGAGCAGCGCCGTGACGTCCGGGTAGACGTAGAAGGCGCCCTGCGGCGTGGGCGTGGTGAACCCGGGGATGGCGTTGAGACCGTCGACGATGAGTCGGCGCCGACGGGCGAAGGCCTCGCGCATGGCGATGACCGGCTCCTGCGGGCCGGTGAGCGCGGCGATCGCCGCACGCTGCGAGACGTTCGAGACGTTCGAGGAGAGGTGCGACTGCAGGTTCCCGGCGGCACGGACGACGTCCGCCGGACCGATCATCCACCCGACGCGCCAGCCGGTCATCGCGTAGGTCTTCGCGACGCCGTTGACGAGCACCGTCTGGTCCGCGAGCGCGGGCACGCCGGCGAGGATCCCCGTCGCGACCGTACCGTCGTAGACGAGGTCCTGGTAGATCTCGTCGCTGATCACCCAGATGCCGTGCGCGAGCGCCCACTCGCCGATCGCGCGGGTCTGCTCGGGGGAGTACACGGCGCCCGTGGGGTTGGACGGCGAGCAGAACAGGAGCACCTTCGTGCGGTCGGTGCGGGCGGCCTCGAGCTGCTCGACCGTGACGAGGTAGTCCTGGTCGCTCCCGGCGAAGACCTCGACCGGCACGCCGCCCGCGAGACGGATCGCCTCGGGGTAGGTGGTCCAGTAGGGAGCGGGCAGGAGGACCTCGTCGCCGACGTCGACGAGGGTCGCGAACGCCTGGTAGACCGCCTGCTTGCCACCGTTCGTGACGATCACCTGTCCGGCGGTGACGTCCGCGCCGGACACGGTCCGGGTCTTCGCCACGATCGCCTCGCGCAGCTCGGGCAGCCCGGCGGCCGGTGTGTAGTGGTGGTTGCGGGGGTCGCGCGCGGCGTCGACGGCGGCGTCGACCACGTGCTGCGGCGTCGCGAAGTCGGGCTCGCCCGCCGCGAACGACACGACCGGGCGCCCCTCGGCCTTGAGCGCCTTCGCCTTGGCGTCGACCTTGAGCGTCGCCGACTCGGCGATGGCGGCGACACGGGAGGCGATGCGGGGCGCGGAACGGGGGGCTTCGGTGCTCACGCGGTCAGCCTACCGGGGCGCCCCGCCTGGCCGGAGGCACCCGAGTGGACACCGCCTCCGCCGCTCCCGTAGACTGATGCGTGGTGGTCGGAATCCGCCACGCTCTCGCGCGCCTCTTCGCCGTGTGATCGCCCCTCGGCCGGGCACCCGGTAGGGTGACACGGTCGAGCGGATGGATTCCCTCACCGACGGAAGGGCGAGCCCTTCCGAAGGGCGGTGGCTCAATTGGTAGAGCAGCGGTCTCCAAAACCGCAGGTTGCAGGTTCGAGTCCTGTCCGCCCTGCAGCTCGGTCCGCACGATCCGGTGCGGACCGGACGACGGGTCAGCAGGCGCACCGTCTGCGATCTGGCCTCCGAAGGGTGTGAAGTGGCGAGAAGAGACCTGGAGACGACGACGACCGACGACGTCGTCACCAAGGCGAAGCGTGACCGCGAGAAGCGTCGCGGTCCCGTCGCCGCCGTCGCGCTGTTCATCCGCCAGGTGATCGCTGAACTCCGCAAGGTCGTCACGCCGACGCGTCGTGAGCTGTTCAGCTACACCGGTGTCGTGCTCGTCTTCGTCGTCGTGATGATGGTGCTCGTGTCCGTTCTCGACTTCGTGTTCGGGTGGGGCGTCGGCTACGTCTTCGGGAACGGCGCGACCTCCTGACGACCACCACGGGCTCCGGACCGGAGTCCTGATCCGCGTCGGCTCCCCGGGGCCGCGCCGCACCGCCGGACCGGACCGAACGAACACCCGATCCGCCAACCGAACGGAAAGAACCGACAGTGTCTGACAACTCTCGCGCTCGCGACGACATCGACCTCTCGACCGCCGCCGAGCAGGGCTCCGAGGTCGAGGAGAACCAGGAAGGCAACGTCGAGACCTCCGAAGGTCGCTCGATCGAGTCCGCCGAAGAGCGCGCCATGTCCGTCGAGGACGAGGACGAGGCCCTCGCCACCGGCGCGACCGACGGCGACGCGTTCGACGAGGCGCTCGCCGCCCTCGCCGAGTCGCGCGACCCCGAGGCCGACGCGATCGTCGACGACGCGCTCGAGATCGACACGCCGGAAGAGGCCGAGGCCGCCGTCGAGGCGGTGGAGGACGAGGAAGAGCTCGAGCTCGAGACCGAGGAGGCCGAGGGAGACCTCGTCGCCGCCAACGCGGACCTGGCCGCCGAGGAGGCCGCCGACGCGCTGGGCGACGAGGACGAGGACGAGGTCGAGGTCGACCCGTACGAGGCGTTCAAGGCCGAGCTCCGGATGAAGCCGGGCAAGTGGTACGTCATCCACTCCTACGCGGGCTTCGAGCGTCGCGTGAAGTCCAACATCGAGAACCGCATGGTGTCGATGTCCATGGAGGACGCGATCTACCAGGTCGAGGTCCCGATGGAGGACGTCGTCGAGATCAAGAACGGCCAGCGCAAGCTCGTCACGCGTGTCCGGATCCCGGGTTACGTGCTCGTCCGCATGGACCTCGACGAGGACAGCTGGTCGGTCGTGCGTCACACGCCGGGCGTCACGGGCTTCGTCGGCAACGCGCACAACCCCACGCCGCTCCGCTTCGACGAGGCCTTCGGCATGCTGAAGAGCCTGGTGCAGGTGGCCGAGGTGGCCCCGGCCAAGGGCGGCGCGAAGGGTGGTGCCGCGGCACAGCGCGTCACCCCCGCCGAGGTCGACTTCGAGATCGGCGAGACGATCACCATCAAGGAGGGCTCGTTCGCGG
The DNA here is from genome assembly GCF_003234565.1 of Curtobacterium sp. MCBD17_013. Taxonomy (GTDB): domain Bacteria; phylum Actinomycetota; class Actinomycetes; order Actinomycetales; family Microbacteriaceae; genus Curtobacterium. The sequence goes on from NZ_QKTU01000003.1 coordinate 65,738, forward strand.
GTCTGCCGGGGTCGATCTCCGAGATCAAGCCGGAGAGCGGCAAGCTCACGGTCCTCGTCTCGCTGTTCGAGCGCGAGACGCCGGTCGAACTCAGCTTCGACCAGGTGACGAAGCTCTAGTAGACTGTTCGAGTTTGGGCTCGGATCCGTGTCGCGGACCGAGCTCGCCACCGCGGTCCGGAACGGCCGGACGAGCGGGAGAGTGCACGGGTCCCCGTGCGTTCGAACCCAGGAGAAGGAAGAGACATGGCTCCGAAGAAGAAGGTCACGGGCCTGATCAAGCTGCAGATCAACGCCGGCGCGGCCAACCCCGCCCCGCCGATCGGTCCCGCGCTCGGTCAGCACGGCGTGAACATCATGGAGTTCTGCAAGGCCTACAACGCGGCGACCGAGTCCCAGCGCGGCAACGTCGTCCCGGTCGAGATCACCGTGTACGAGGACCGCTCGTTCACGTTCGTCCTCAAGACCCCGCCGGCCGCCGAGCTCATCAAGAAGGCCGCCGGGATCCAGAAGGGGTCCGCGACCCCGCACACGGTCAAGGTCGCGCGCATCTCGATGGACCAGGTCCGTCAGATCGCCGAGACGAAGCAGGCCGACCTCAACGCCAACGACGTCGACGCCGCGGCGAAGATCATCGCCGGCACCGCCCGCTCCATGGGCATCACCGTCGAGGCCTGAGGCCCCGCACCCCTTCCGACACCCCCGTGGGAGAGCCTCGCCAGGCTCGTCAACCACACTCTCGACTAGGAGAACCACCATGGCGAAGAATTCCAAGGCCTACCGGGCCGCGGCCGCGAAGATCGAGGCCGACCGGTACTACACCCCGTCCGAGGCCGTCGACATCGCGCGCGAGACCGGCTCGAGCAGGTTCGACTCGACCGTCGAGGTCGCGCTGAAGCTCGGCGTCGACCCCCGCAAGGCGGACCAGATGGTGCGCGGCACCGTCATCCTCCCGCACGGCACCGGCAAGACCGCCCGGGTCATCGTCTTCGCGACGGGTGCGGCGGCCGAGGCCGCCATCGCCGCGGGTGCCGACGAGGTCGGTGGCGACGAGCTCATCGAGAAGGTGGCCGGCGGCTACACCTCGTTCGACGCGGCCGTCGCGACGCCGGAACTCATGGGCAAGGTCGGTCGTCTCGGCCGCGTCCTCGGCCCGCGTGGTCTCATGCCGAACCCCCGCACGGGCACCGTCACCCCGAACGTCGCGGGTGCGGTGAACGACATCAAGGGCGGCAAGATCGAGTTCCGCGTCGACAAGCACGCAAACGTGCACTTCGTCGTCGGCAAGGCCTCGTTCACGCCGGAGCAGCTGAACGAGAACCTCACCGCCGCGCTCGACGAGGTCGTCCGCCTCAAGCCGAGCGCCTCGAAGGGCCGCTACATCACGAAGGGCGCCATCTCGACGACGTTCGGCCCGGGCATCCCGCTCGACGTCAACGCGATCGGCTGAGTCCCGGAGGACCCGAACGGCCCACACCGCTGCACGCGGTGTGGGCCGTTCGGCGTTCCTGCGCCGTCCGAGCCACCGGGGACCATCCGCGACAGGGACCGTCCGCCCACAGCACCGCCCGCGCTCGGCAGACGTCCACAGGCAGCTGTCGGGAGGCACGGTGCAGCAGCCGGGGCCACTACTGTGAGCCACGTGCGCACCAGCCTCACCGTCGTGTCCGCCGTCCGGCTCGTCGTCGCGATCGCGATCGTGACCGCGGTGGTGGGGCAGCTCGTGGTGCTCGTGCGCGGGGACGTGTTCCGACCGTGGGACTTCTTCGGGTACTTCACCATCCAGTCGAACTGCGTGGCCGCGGTGGTGCTCGTCGCGGTCGTGGTGCTCGCCGCGCGTGGACGGTCGACGAGCCGGTTGACGTTCGTGCGCGCCGCTGCCACGACGTACATGGCCACGACGGGCGTCGTGTACAACACCCTCCTCGTGCACGTCCCGCTCGGCGCGTTCGGGCTCGCCTGGTCGAACGACGTCCTGCACCGCTGGGTGCCGCTCTACCTGGCACTCGACTGGCTCTTCGTCGACGACCGACGTCCGATCTCGCTGCGGCGCGTTCCGTGGTTCCTCGTCTACCCCGCGGTCTGGCTCGGCGTGGTCCTCGTCCGGGGCGGCACCGACGGCTGGGTGCCGTACCCGTTCCTCGATCCGCGGCAGGGCTACGGCGTCGTGGCGATCGCATGTGTGGCGATCGGGGTGTTCATCACCCTCATCGGCATCGTCGTCGCGCGGGTGGCGCGGGTGCGGCTCCTCCGCGTCGAGCGGCGGTAGCCCCGGCGTCAGCTCCGGGCGACGCGGAGGCGGTCGAGCACGAGGTCGGCGAGTTCGACGAGCCCGCGGATCTGGTCGTCGTCGCGATCCACCCAGCGGCACTCGGGCTCGTCGGCGACGGGCACGAAGTCGTCGTGTCGTTCCCACACGAACAGCGTGCGCTCAGCGCCGAGCACGTACTGCTGCCACCAGATCTGCCGCAGGTAGTGGCGGGGGATCCGACGCCAGCCCGTCGACGTCGTCTTGATCTCGGCGAGCACCAGACGACCCTGGTGATCGTGTCCGACGCCGTCCGGTGTGGCGAGGTGGGCTCGGTTCGTGCGGGCGTGGAACAGGGCGCTCGACGGCTCGATGCCGTGCGTGGCGGCGACCCAGGCGGCGATCACCGGTTCGCGTTCGCGACCGTGGTCCGTGAACGCGTTGCCCGAGAACCGTGAGCCGTAGCGCTTGTCGGCGACCACGGCCTCCACGGCGTGGAGGGACGCGAGCCGGGCGACGTCGGTCGCGGTGATCCCGGCCGCGCGGGCACGGAGCCAGCCGACGCGGTCGGTCGCGTCGGCCAGGATGCGCGCGGTGTGTTCGCGGAGGACCGTGAACCGGTCGTGCGCGTCGTCGTCGTCCCAGAGGGAGAGCGTCGGCTGCACGATGGTCACGCGACCATTGTCCCTCGCGCCGGGACGGTCAGGAGGACACGAGGCGGCGATCCTCGCCCACGGCCACCATCTCGTCGATCCCGGCGGGGGAGAGCGCGTAGTCGATCGCCAGGGCGGACGCGCCGTGCAACGCGGCGGCGGAGCCCGCGCGGGACTGCGCGATGACCAGGTGCGAGGTCGCGAGCGGCATGGATCGGGAGTAGACGACCTCGCGCACGCCGGCCAGCAGGTGTTCCCCCGCCTGCGCCATCGACCCGCCGAGCGCGATGACGGCCGGGTTCATGAGCGAGACGCACGTGGCGAGGACCTCGCCGATGTCGCGGCCGGCCTGCCGGACGGCGCCGATCGCGTCGATGTCCGCGCGGGCGACGAGCGCGAGGATGTCCTCGCTCGACGTGACGTCGTGGCCCTTCGCGCGCAGCGCGCGGGCGATGGCCGGACCGGAGGCGACGGCCTCCAGGCAGCCCGTGTTGCCGCAGTGGCAGGGGACCTCGCCCGCGCGGGCGACGCGGACGTGCCCGATGTCGCCGGCGGTGCCCTGTGCGCCACGCTGGAGGCGGCCCTCGGACACGATGCCGGAGCCGATACCGGTGGCGACCTTGACGAACATCATGTGGTCGACGTCCGGCCACGCGTGCTCCCGTTCGCCGAGCGCCGCGATGTTGACGTCGTTGTCGACGAGCACGTGGGTGTCGATGTGCTGGCGCACCCATCCGGGGACGTCGAAGCCGTCCCAGCCGCGCATGATCGGCGGATTGGCGGGGCGTCCGGTGGAGAACTCGACCGGGCCCGGCAGACCGATCCCGATGGCGACGACGTCCTCGCGGCGGCGACCGATCCGGTCGAGCAGCAGGTCCAGGCGCCCGACGAGCCACTCGAGGATCGGGACGGGCCCCTCGGCGATGTCGATGCGGGCCTCGTCCATCGCGAGGCGGTTGCCCATGAGGTCGGTCAGCGCGACACGCCCGTGGGAGGCACCGAGGTCGGCGGCGGCGACGACCCGCGCGGTCGGTCGGAGTGCGATCTGCGCGGGTGGCCGTCCGCCCGTCGAGACAGCCGTGTCGAGCGGGCCGACGAGGCCGACCTCGACGAGCGCGTCGAGGCGCACGCTGACGGTCGAGCGGGACAGCCCGGTGCGGGCGGCGAGTTCGGCGCGGGTACGGGGGACGCCGTCCCGCAGGATCTGGAACAGCTCACTCGCCCCGACGGTGGGCGGCGCTGCCGCACGCGTCAGATCGACCATGGTCGGAGTGAACCACACTAACGACGGCGGCAGCAAGCAAGATCGCCGAGCGACATGGGACTTCTGCTTGACGCTCGGCAGAAGTGCTCGTAGTGTGACCTGCGGCCAGCGCCGGCGCCCCTCTCGGAGGAGGACCGACACAGGCCGGTACCGCACCACTCGACGAGGAGAACCAGGTGACCCCACCGCTTTCGGTCCAGCTCTACACCGTCCGGGACGCCATCGCGACCGATCTACCCGGAACCCTGCGGCGCATCGCCGACATCGGGTTCACGAACGTCGAGCTCGCCGGCTACGTCGACCGCGCGGACGAGTACGCCGAGGCGCTGCAGGCCACGGGCCTCACCGCGCCGAGCGGTCACGCTCGCCTCCTCGGCGACGCCGGCCTCGACCTCGACCGCATCCTCAGCGCGAGCGTCACCGTCGGCCTCACCACGCTCATCGACCCGCACATCGACGAGGCGCGCTGGACCACCCGCGAGGACGTCGAGGCGATCGCCCGCGAGCTCGGAGCCGTCGCCGCACGGGCAGCGGACCACGGGTTGGCCCTCGGGTACCACAACCACGCGTTCGAGTTCGAGCACCGCATCGACGGCGTCTCCGCCTACGAGGTGTTCGCGAACGCCCTGCACGACGACGTCGTGCTCGAGCTCGACACGTACTGGTGCCAGGTCGGGGGTGACTCCGCGGTCGAGATCCTCGGCAAGCTCGGTGACAAGGTCCGGTTCCTGCACGTCAAGGACGGTGACGGGACGAAGAACGACAAGGCCCAGGTCGCGGTCGGCAACGGCATCATGCCCGTCCGCGAGATCATCGCCGCGGCGCCGCAGGCCCAGCAGGTCATCGAACTCGACGACCACGAGGGCGACGTGTTCCAGGCCGTCGCCGACAGCCACGCCTTCCTCACGGGGGTCCAGGCATGAGCGCCGCACGCACCGGCCGGGTCGGCGTCGGCGTCATCGGCGCCGGCGTGATCAGCGACCAGTACCTCTCCAACCTCACCGTCTTCCCCGACCTCGAGGTCCTGTTCATCGCGGACATCGACCTGCCGCGTGCGGCGGCACAGGCCGAGAAGTGGAACGTCCCCGGCTCCGGCACGGTCGATGAGCTCCTCGCCATCGACGACATCGAGATCGTCGTGAACCTGACCATCCCCGCCGCCCACGTCGAGGTCGCCACCAAGGCACTCGAGGCCGGCAAGCACGTCTGGGGCGAGAAGCCGTACGCCCTCGACCGCGAGAGCGGCCGCGCCCTCGTCGAGGCGGCCCACGCCGCGGGCAAGCGCGTGTGCGTCGCGCCGGACACGTTCCTCGGCGCCGGGCTCCAGACGTCCCTCCGCACCATCGCCGGTGGCGCGATCGGCACGCCCCTCAACGCGTTGACGATCATGCAGAGCCCCGGCCCCGAGTCCTGGCACCCGAGCCCCGAGTTCCTGTTCGCGTTCGGCGGTGGCCCGCTGTTCGACATCGGCCCGTACTACCTCACGACGCTCGTCCAGGTGTTCGGCCCGGTCGCGCAGGTGAGCGCAACCGCGTCGAAGGCCCGCGCCACCCGTGTGATCGGGTCCGGGCCGAAGGCCGGCACGGAGTTCCCGGTCGAGGTCCCGACGCACTACTCGGCGCTCATCGAGTTCGAGAACGGTGGCAGCGCGCAGAGCATCTTCAGCTTCGAGTCGGCCCAGCCGCGTGCCGGGTTCGTCGAGGTCTCGGGCGAGACGGGCACCGTGGTGTTCCCCGACCCGAACATGTTCGACGGGGACACGAAGCTCTGGACCGCCGGCTCCGAGGAGCCCGAGGTCATCCCCGCCACGGGGTCGACCTACACGCGGGGGACCGGCGTCGTCGAGCTCGCTCGCGCGATCCGCGCCGACGTGCCGGAACGCGTCCCCGGTGCGCTGGCGTTCCACGTGCTCGACGTCATGGTCTCGATCGCCGAGGCCGCCGAGCAGCACGGCCCCGTCCGCGTCGAGAGCACGGTGTCCTCGAGTCCCGTCCTCCCCGAGGACTTCGACCCCGCGGCGTCGACGCTCGCCTGACCCCGACCCGCGCGGCCGAAACCAACGGCCGCGCGGGCCCCCGAACTTCCGTTTCCCTTCCTTTCCCTTCCCGATAGCACCTCCCACTCAACGACGAGAAAGCAGAGAGTCATGCGCACCACATTCCGCGCACTGGCCGTCGCCGCCGCAGGCGCACTGATGGTCACGGGCCTCGCGGCCTGTTCCTCCTCCGGTTCATCCGGATCCTCCAGCAGCGACGGCAAGACGCTCACCTACTGGGCGAGCAACCAGGGCACGAGCCTCCAGAACGACAAGGAGGTGCTCACGCCGGAGCTGGCCAAGTTCACCAAGCAGACCGGGATCAAGGTGAACCTCCAGGTCATCGGGTGGAACGACCTGCAGAACAAGATCCAGACCGCGGTCACGAGTGGCCAGGGCCCGGACGTGGTCAACATCGGCAACACCTGGGCGACCTCGCTCCAGGCCACCGGCGCGTTCATGCCGTTCGACAGCTCGGCGATGAAGGCGATCGGCGGCTCGGACAAGTTCGGCAAGGTGCCGCTGTCCACCGGTGGCGCCCCCGGCAAGACCGTGACGAGCGTCCCGCTCTACGGCCTCGCCTACGGCCTCTTCTACAACAAGGCCATGTTCGCCGCCGCCGGTCTCAAGCCGCCGACGACGTGGGAGGAGCTGACGAGCGACGCGCAGAAGCTCACCGACCCGGCCAAGGGTCAGTACGGGTTCTCCCTCGCGGCGGGTTCCTACACCGAGAACGCGCACTTCGCGTTCATCAACTCGGCGCAGAACGGTGGCCAGTGGTTCAACAGCAAGGGTGACCCGACGTTCACCTCGACCGCGAACGTCAACGGCATCAAGCGGTACCTCGACCTGATGCAGACCCAGAAGGCCGTGAACACCTCGAACGCCCAGTACGACAACGCGACGCAGTCGACGTCGGACTTCGCCAAGGGCAAGGCGGCGATGATCCTCAACCAGAACAACGCCGACGCCACCATCCAGTCGAACGGCATGTCCGCCGACAAGTACGGTGTGGTGCCCTTCCCGGCGCCGACGGGTGCGAAGCAGATCGCGAGCTTCCCGGCCGGCATCAACCTGTCCATCTTCAAGAACACGAAGAACAAGGACGGCGCGCTCAAGTTCGTCAAGTTCATGACGAGCGAGAGCACCCAGGCGACCCTCGACAAGCCGTACGCGGCCCTGCCGGTGCTCAAGAGCGCCGCGAACGCGACGGACCTGTCCGCCGAGACGAAGACGTTCCTCAACATCTACAACACGATGGCGAAGCCGCTGCCGCTGGTGCCGGCCGAGGACCAGTTCGAGTCCACCGTGGGCAAGTCGATGAACGACATGTTCGCCAAGATCGCCACCGGCAGCACGGTGTCGACCAGCCAGATCAAGTCGGCACTGCAGACCGCGCAGGACCAGGTGTCCCAGGCCAACGGCTGATCCCGACGGCGCCCCGGGTGATGGTGCCATCGCCCGGGGCGCCGCCCCTTCCCATCCCTGCACCCGCCGGAAGGTGTTCCACATGTCAACGACGGTCCTCCCCGAGTCGTCCCGAGCTGCGGAGCTGACGACCGACTCACGGTCCACGCTCGCGAACAAGCCGCCCAAGCGGCGCCGTCACGGGCAGTGGCTGCCGTACGTGCTCCTGGCTCCCGCGATCCTGTTCGAGCTGCTCATCCACATCGTCCCGATGCTCACGGGCATCTGGATCAGCCTCGTCCAGCTCACCAAGTACTTCATCGCCAACTGGTCGAGCGCACCGTGGGCGGGCCTGCACAACTACAGCGTCGCGCTCGACTTCAACCAGGCGATCGGCAAGAGCCTGCTCAACTCGTTCCTGGTCACGTGCGGGTTCACCGTCCTGGTGGTCGGGTTCGCGTGGGTCCTCGGCATGGCCGCGGCGGTCGCCCTGCAGCGCGAGTTCCGCGGACGCTCCCTGTTCCGCACGCTGTTCCTGGTGCCCTACGCGCTGCCCCTCTACGCCGGCATCATCGCCTGGAAGTTCATGTTCCAGCGCGACACCGGCGCGATCAACCACATCCTCGTCGACCAGCTGCACCTCATGGCGCACGGTCCGTTCTGGCTGATCGGCAACAACGCGTTCGTCGCGATCGTGATCGTCGCCATCTGGCGGCTGTGGCCGTTCGCGTTCCTCATGCTCATGGCAGGCCTGCAGTCGATCCCGCAGGACGTCTACGAGGCGAGCTCGGTGGACGGCGCCAAGCCGTTCCGGCAGTGGCGCAGCATCACCCTGCCGATGGTGCGGTCGGTCAACGTCACCCTGGTCCTCGTGATGTTCCTCTGGACCTTCAACGACTTCAACACGCCCTACGTGCTGTTCGGCTCGACCGCGCAGCCGCCGGCCGCGGACCTCATCTCGTTCCACATCTACAACGCCTCGTTCATCACGTGGAACTTCGGCTCCGGCGCCGCGATGAGCGTGCTGCTGCTGCTGTTCCTGCTCATCGTCACGAGCGCCTACCTGCTCTTCACCAACCGGAGGTCCCAGCGTGCGTGAGACAACTGGCTCCAAGACGTTCCGCGTCATCGTCATCGTCCTGCTGTCGATCTTCACGATCGTGCCCCTGTACGTCATGATCACCTCGGCCCTCAAGCCGCTCGGTGACGTGCAGGGCGCGTTCACGTGGATCCCGACACACCTCACCTTCCAGCCGTTCATCGACATCTGGACCACGGTGCCGCTGGCGACCTACTTCGTGAACAGCCTGGTCGTCTGCTCGATCGCGACGCTGTTCTCGCTCGTCATCGCGATCTTCGCCGCGTACGCGGTGTCGCGGTGGACGTTCCGCGGTCGCAGCACGTTCACCACCTCGATCCTGGCGACCCAGATGTTCCCCGGCGTGCTGTTCCTGCTGCCGCTGTACCTCATCTTCGTCAACCTGGACCAGCTGCTCGGCATCCAGCTCGTCGGCACCCAGCTCGGCCTGATCATCACGTACCTGACGTTCGTGCTGCCGTTCTCGATCTGGATGCTCGCCGGCTACTTCGAGACCATTCCGCGCGATCTCGACGAGGCCGCCATGGTGGACGGGTCGGGTCCGCTCGGGGCGTTGTTCCGGGTGATCCTGCCGGCCGCGCGACCGGGCATCGTGGCCGTCGCGATCTACTCGTTCATGACGAGCTGGGGTGAGGTGCTGTTCGCGTCCGTCCTGACGAACGGGAACTCGCAGACCCTCGCCGTGGGCCTGCAGCAGTACTCGACCCAGACGAACGTGTACTGGAACCAGATCATGGCCGCCTCGCTCGTGGTCAGCATCCCGGTCGTCGTCGCGTTCCTCATCGTCCAGCGGCAGTTCGTCGCCGGTCTGACCGCAGGCGCCGTCAAGTAGGGACGAGCCACTCCGGGAGGGACGGTGCTGGTCGGACCCGCACCGTCCCTCCCGGCACGGTCGCCCGTCGCTGGCGCGACGGTCCGGAGCCGGCGGGACAGGCCCACCTGTCTCCGCACGGCGCGTCCGAGCGACCGGCGGACGGCGGCGGACCAGGAGAGGATGGAGACCATGAGCGACGACAGCACGAGTGAGCCGCGCGGGCGGCAGTTGCGGCCCGGACAGACGAGCCGGGTGCACGTGGTCGACGTGACGACCGGCGAGGACCGCGTCGTGTTCGTGAGCGACCGCGTGCTCGTCGAGGCGCCGAACGTGTGGATCGACCGGGCGGGGACCTCGGACGAACGGCTCGTGCTCAACGGCGACGGCGACCTCTTCACGCTCCCCGTGCCGCGGACCGGCGTGGTCCTCGACGAGAACGACCTGGTGCGGGTGCCGATGGACGGTGTCCCGGAGATCAACAACGACCACGTGCTCGATCCGTCCGGCACCTCGATCGTGGTCTCCGCCCGCGACGGCGACCTCTACCGCGTCGCACTGCCCGAGGGCACCGCGGCCGAGCCCGCCGAGCGGATCACCGACGCCGCCGCCGCGCCGGTCCGCCGGAAGTTCTACCTGCACGGCATCGCGCCCGACGGGTCCTCGCTCGCGGCGATCGTCGGCGAGCTGTCGGACGACGGCGTGTGGTCGACGGACGTCGCGCTCGTGGACCCGGCGACCGGCGAACCGACGTTCGTGACGCGCGACGAGCACGCCGACGACGGCGTGGTGTTCGCCCCGGACGGGTCCGCCCTGCTCTGGAACTCCGAACGATGGGAGTCCGAGCCCGGGCACGCGCAGCTGACACGGTTGCGACTCGACGGGGTACCGGACAGCATCGCGGAGCGCCCGGCGCTGACGGAACGAGCCGAGCAACTGACGCACGACGAGCGGGTGAACTGGTTCCCCCACCCGTCCCCGGACGGCCGGCACCTGCTGTACCTGGCGTACCCGACGGGCACCCAGGGGCACCCGGCCGACCGCGACGTCGAACTCCGGATGCTCCCCGGCGACGCCGTGCTCGGGACCACGACCGAGGCTCCGCGGACCGTCGCGGTGACGCAGGGTGGCCAGGGAACGGTGAACGTGCCGCCGTGGGCGCCGAGCTCGACGTGGTTCGCCTACTGCGACTACCCAGTCGACTGACCCGCGTCGAGATCGCACGACACGCCGCCTCCCGTGGTGGGGAAGCGGCGTGTCGTGCGATGTCGGCGCAGATGCCGTGCGTGCGGGACGGTCAGATGTCGCGCACCTGGCCGTTCTTGATGTGCAGACGGCGCTCGGCGCGGCGGGCGACCCACGAGTCGTGCGTCACGATGACGACCGTCAGGCCGCGGTCCTTCCACTGACCCTCAATGATCGATATGATCTCGTCACGGGTGCCCTCGTCGAGTGCCCCCGTCGGTTCGTCCGCCAGGAGCACCTTCGGGTTCTTGACCAGCGCCCGGGCGATCGCGACACGCTGCTGCTGGCCGCCGGACAGCTCGGCGGGCAGGTGCTCGAGGCGCTCGCCCAGTCCGACCGACTCGAGCGCCGCGGTCGCGCTCCGGGTGATCTCGTCACGTGACGACCGGGCGAGCGACCCCGCGAACGCCGTCTCGACGTTCTCGCGAGCGGTCAGCGTCGGGATGAGGTTGAAGGACTGGAACACGAACCCGATCTCGGATGCCCGGATCTCGGTGAGGGCGCCGTCGCCGAGCTCGGCGATGTCCCGGTCGCCGAGCACGACGGACCCGGACGTGGGTCGGTCGAGCGCGCCGAGCATCTGCAGCAGCGTCGACTTGCCGCCGCCGGTCGGCCCCTGGATCGCGACGAGCTGGCCGGTCGGGATCTCGAGGTCGACCCCGGCCAGGGCGGTGACCTTCTTGTTCTTCTGGGCGTAGGTCTTGCCGACGCCGCTCAGCTGGTACATGGGGCGGTTCCCGCTGGCCGGTGCTGCGGCGGGTGCGATGGTCGAGACGCGGTCCGTGGTGGACATCGGTGCTCCTGACTGGTGGGTGGCGCTCGGGATCCGAGAGGGGTTCGAGGACGTGTCGGTGGGCATCAGGCGACGCTCCGGAGTGCTTCTGCCGGGCGGAGCCGGGAGGCCCGCCAGCCGCCGAGGACACCGGCGAGCAGCCCGCCGAGGATCGCCAGACCGATCGCGACGAGGATGATCTCGACGGTGACGGGGGCGTGCAGCACGACGTCGGTGGTCGAGGCCGTCTGTCCGCCGCCGAAGCCCCCCGCCCCGCCGAACCCACCCGAGGTCGCACCGGATCCGCTCGTGCCGGCGTTCGCCGCGCCGGTTGCGGCGGCCCCGGGGAACCCGCCGCCGGTGCCGGCGCCGCCACGGGCCCCGTTCGTGCCGGTGCTGGAGGCGCTGGCGGAGATGGTGGGAGCGATGACGTTGATGACGAGGATGCCGACCAGGCCCGCGACGGCTCCGACGACGCCGCCGATGATGCCCTGGACGAACGACTCCCCGGCGACCTGCCGGGTGATGCGGCCGTTGGACCAGCCGATGGCCTTCAGGGTGCCGAACTCGCGGGTGCGGCGGCTCACGCCGGAGATCGTGAACAGGATGGCGATGAGGAACGCGGCGGCGAGGACCACGATCGACAGCCAGGTGCCGAGGTTCGACACGAGGCTCGACGCGGTCGAGAGGGACCCGGACACGCTCGATGCGAGGTCGGCCTCGGTGGAGACGGTCGCCTTGGTGAGCTGCTTCTCGAGCGCGGTCTTGATGCTGCTGACGTCCGAGGACGACGTCGCGGAGACGTAGATCGTGGTGACCTTGCCGGTCTCGCTCGAGAGCTTCTGTGCGGTGTCGAGCGGGATGTACGAATCCGACGCGGTCGCGGAGTCGGACGACGTGGACGCCACGATGCCGACCACGGTGAACGTCGTGTCGCCGATCGAGATGGTGTCGCCGACGGTCTTCGACTGGCTCTTGGCGTACGTCTTGTCGAGCACGACGACGTCCTTGCCGGCGTCCGAGGCCGTGAGCGCCCGGCCCTTCGTGAGCTTCGCGCTCGTCAGCGGGCCGACCGTGCTGCTGCCGGTCGGGATGCCCGTGACCGTGAACTCGTCGACGCTGAAGTTCCCGCCGCCGAAACCGCCGCCCTCGCCGCCGGTGGGAGCCTCACGGGTGCCCGTTCCCGTACCGGTGCCCGACGAGCCCGAGGACGATCCCGGCTGCTGCGTGATCGAGCCGGAGAAGGTGCTGTTCGTGAGGTTGAGGACACCGGACGCGGCGGAGACGCCTGAGGTCGAGGTGACGGTCTTCACGGTGCTGTCCGACATGGCGGTGGTGCCGCGGGTGACCGACAGCCGCGACTTCGACAGCTTCGTGGTGCCGTCGCTGCCGGTGGCACCGCCGCTCTGGCCGAAGCCGAAACTCGGGCGGCCGCCGTCCGTGGTGGCGCTCGCGGTCTGCGTGACCGTGATGTCGGTGCCGACGCCGTACACGGACTGCAACACGCTGGACTGCGCTGCCTTCACGCCGCTCGAGATCGACGACACGATGATCACGAGCGCGATGGCCAACGCCATCCCGATCGCGATGATCACGGTCTGCTTCTTGCGGTTCGTGAGCTCGCGCCTGAGGTAGGTCAGGAACATGGTTCTCCTCGCAGGGGTCGGCGGGGAACACCGTCATGCTGTCGCAGGACGGGGCCGACGAGGAGACCGTAGGGAGGGGTGCTGTGCGCGGTGTTGCCCGCTCCTATGGGGTTCCCCAGTGCGGGCGACCTCGGCTCAGCACCTCACCCGACGAGACCGGACGCCTGCGCGACCGAGGGGACGGCCGGGCCGGGGAACACGTCGAGGACGAAGTCGTCCTCCTCGTGGTGCACGAGCGGTGACCGGGGCCAGCGCGCGCGGAGGCGGGCGTGCACGGCGTCGCCGTCGAGCGCAGCGTCGCCGATCGGGTGGCGCCAGTGGCATGCGACGAGGACCCCGTCCGGGTCGAGGGACCGGAACACCCGCTCGACCGTCGTTCCGAGGTCGGCGGCGCTCAGGTCGTGGCCGACCTCGGACAGCACGACGAGGTCGAAGCGCCCGTCCGGCCACTCCTGGGGGACGGTCATGCGGAGGAACGTCGCGCGCGGTGCCGTGCGGCGGGCCTGCTCGAGGGGTGCCCGGGCCATGTCGACGCCGAGCACCGCGTCCGTCCGCTCCGTGAGCTCACGGGTGAGGAACCCCGTCGCGCAGCCGATCTCGAGCGCGGACCGCCAGCGCTCCCGCGGGAGCGCCGCCATCGTGACGGCCCGCTTCCGGCGCTCGTACCAGTCGTGCTCGAAGTCCCGGCCGTCCGGTCGGCGCGCGGAGTGCGCCTCGGAGGACGCGCGGGTCCGCGAGCCGGACCCGTCCGGCGACGGCTGGTCCACCGGTCCGGGGTCGCCCCCGCCCGGTGCGGGGGGCGTCCTGGGGTCCTCCTCGGCGGGTGCTGCCGTCGTCCTGGAGTCCTCCCCAGCGGGTGCTGCCGTCGTTCCGGGCTCCTCGATGCTCGGCCGCTCGGTGGCGGCGATGCGGAAGAAGACCTCCTCCGCGCGCGTGAAGTGCTCGAGGTGACGGAGGTCGACGATCGCCTCGTCGCCCGGGGCGTCCGAGAGGGCGCCGACCTGCGATGCGTACATCGTGAGCGCGATGAACTTCCGCTCACGCAGCGCGGGCGGGACCGGGAGGGCCGTGACACGGTCCCACGGACCGCTCGCCGACGCGGGGTCGTCCCAGTGCCACATCCAGATCGGGTACTCGACGAGCGTCACGCCGTCGTGGGCGGCGGCGGCCTCCTCGGCCACCTCGCCCGCGGCGCGGTGGTCGCGGTCACCGTCACCCGTCCACGGCGCCGCGAGGAGGGTCGGGGTCGGCATGCCCGCGAGGACGTGGTCGAGCGCGTCACGCAGCGTCGAGCGGTGCTCGCGGAGCTCGCCGTCCGGCAGGCGGACGCGGGTGGCGCGGATGTCCGCCTGGAGCACCTGGAGCGCCGTCGCGAACTCGGACTCGCGGAGCGCGGCGAGCCGCTCGGGCGTGGTCGTCGGGGAGTCCGGGTGCGACCGCTCGCCGCGCGTGGCGAGCAGGACCCGTGCCGGCAACCCGAGTTCGGCGGCCGTCGCCAGCAGCCCCCCGGCGGCGAGGGTCTCGTCGTCCGGGTGGGGTGCGAGCACCACGACCGACGCGATCCCGTCGAGGTCGAGCCGCTCCGTCGTCCGCTCCGCGAGGAACGTCGTCCACGACGCGGGGTCGGTGCCGGGCTCCCGGTGGTCGAAGCTCACCATGTCAGTCCTCCTCGGTCGTGTCGGACGGGTGGTGCGCGGACGGCGCGGCGGTCGGGTGGAGCACCCTGCCACCGTACGCACGGAGGAGCGGCTGCGCCGCCGCCCGACAGATGTCGGGGATGCCGACGCCATCGCATCCACAGGCGGTCCTCCGGTCCTCCTCAGACCGCTCATAGGCGAGTCCAGATACTCGGAAGACGTGACCATCTCCCAGCCCTCAGCCGCTCCCCGTCTCACCCGTGCCGACGGCTCGCCGTTGCGCATCCTCGTCGTCGACGACGAGTCCAGCCTGACCGACCTGCTCTCCATGGCCCTGCGGTACGAGGGGTGGGACGTCACGAGCGCGAACGGCGGTCAGGACGCCCTGGCCAAGGCCCGCGAGTTCCGGCCGGACGCGATGGTGCTCGACGTGATGATGCCGGACCTCGACGGCCTCCAGGTCCTCAACCGACTCCGGCAGAACAACGACGACACCCCCGTCCTCTTCCTCACCGCGAAGGACAGCGTCGAGGACCGGGTGAGCGGGCTCACGGCGGGCGGCGACGACTACGTCACGAAGCCGTTCAGCCTGGAGGAGGTCGTGGCGCGGCTCCGCGGACTGATCCGACGGTCGCAGATCAGCATCGCCGAGGCCGGTGACTCCACGATCACCGTCGGCGACCTCGTGCTCGACGAGGAGTCGTACGAGGTGCACCGTGCCGGTCGGTCGATCGAACTCACCGCCACCGAGTTCGAGCTCCTCCGCTTCCTCATGCGGAACCCGCGACGCGTGCTCTCGAAGGCACAGATCCTCGACCGCGTCTGGAGCTACGACTTCGGTGGCAAGTCGAGCGTGGTCGAGATCTACATCTCGTACCTGCGCAAGAAGATCGACGCGGGCGAGACGCCGATGATCCACACGGTCCGCGGCGTCGGCTACGTCATCAAGCCGACGTCCTGACCGACGGGTGACCACGCCCGGACCGCCCCGACGAAGGCACCTCCACCCATGACGCTCCGTCGACGCCTCGTGCTCAGCATCGTCGCCCTCGTCGTCGCCGTGAGCGCGGTGATCGGCGCGGGCAGCATCATCGCGCTCGCGACCATCCAGACGACGAGCATCGACTCGCAGATCGAACATGCGACGGACCGGGCGCAGAGCCACCTGAACCAGGGCGGCGGCGGATTCGGAGGCGCGCCTCCCGACGATCTCGCCCGACCGGCGGGTCAAGCGGCCGGCACGCTCACGGCCGTGTACCTCAACGGGAACCGTGTCTTCAGCACGATCATCCAGGAGAGCGGCTCCATCAAGCAGCTCACCGCGGGCCAGGCGCAGACGCTCGCGCAGGCGACCGTGGGGAACGGGGCGCAGACCGTGCACCTCGGGGGCAGCGTCGGTGACTACCGGGTCGCCGCGGTCGCGACCACGAACGGCGTGCTCGTCGTCGGCCTGCCGATGGCCCCGGTCTACGCGAGCATCTGGAACCTCATCTGGGTGGTCGTCGTCGTGATGGTCGTCGCGCTCGTCGCCGCGAGCCTCGTCGCCACGTACGCCGTCCGCCGTTCCCTGCGCCCGCTCGAACGCGTCGCCGAGACCGCGACGACGGTCGCGCGCCTGCCCCTCGTCCGCGGCGACCAGCTCGCCGACGTGCGGGTGCCGCAGCAGGACACCGACCCGCGGACCGAGGTCGGGCGCGTCGGCACCGCCTTCAACCGCATGCTCGGCCACATCGGCGACGCCATGCGTGCCCGTGAGGCCAGCGAGGACAAGGTCCGGCAGTTCGTCGCCGACGCGTCGCACGAGCTCCGGACCCCGTTGGCCTCCATCCGCGGGTACGCCGAACTGACGCGGCGCATGTCCGTCGACCTGCCCGACGACGTCGTGTACGCCATGAGTCGCGTGGAGGCCGAGTCCGTCCGGATGACCGGGATGGTCGAGGACCTGCTGCTGCTCGCCCGACTCGACGAGGGGCGCGAGATCCAGTTCGACGACGTCGACCTGACCGGGCTCGTCCTCGACGCCGTGAACGACGCACACGCCGCCAGTCCCGGCCATCTCATCGACGTGGACGTGCCGGACGAGCCCGTCGTGGTGCTCGGCGACGCCGCACGGTTGCACCAGGTGGTCGTCAACCTCGTCACGAACGCCCGCACGCACACCCCGGACGGCACCCGGATCACGGTCGGGATCGCGACCGGGCCGGAGGGGGTGGACCTGACCGTCCGCGACACAGGACAGGGAATCGACCCCGCGTTCCTGCCGAAGATGTTCGAGCGGTTCGCGCGTGCCGACAGCTCGCGGAGCCGGACCGCCGGATCGACCGGCCTCGGGCTCGCGATCGTCGACGCGGTCGTCCAGGCCCACGGCGGCGTCGTGTCCGTCCGGAGTGTCCCGGGCGACACGGTGTTCACGGTCCGTCTGCCGGCGGTGCCGTCGAGCCCGGACGACCTGCGCCGATCGGGAGTCGCCGCGTCGGGCGCGTGAGCGGTCGTCCGCCGGTTGTGGCCCTGCGGCGGGACTGGTACGCTTCCGGAAGCCAAAGACCGCCGGTTGCCGCCGTGCCTGCACAGTTCCCACTGTCGCTGGTGTGGTGGCCGAAGGTCCTCGTCCGACGAGGCAGCCCGCGCAGGTGTTCCGAACCGCTCACACGCCTCGCGTGGGTCCAGCTCCGAGCCTCTGCGCCGGAGCTTTTTTCGTGTTCGGGACCGGGGGCTGCCGGCACAGACCCTAAGGAGAGCCATGGCGAACAAGGAAGCTGCGGTCGCCGAGCTGTCGGATCACTTCCGCAACTCGAACGCCGTCCTGCTGACCGAGTACCGCGGTCTCACGGTTGCCCAGCTCAAGCAGCTGCGGACTGACATCCGCGAGCACGCCACGTACGCCGTGGTGAAGAACACGCTCACGAAGATCGCTGCCAACGAGGCGGGCATCTCGTCGTTCGACGACGAGCTGGCCGGTCCGTCCGCGATCGCCTTCGTGCACGGTGACACCGTCGCCGTCGCGAAGTCGCTGCGTGCATTCGCCAAGGCGAACCCTCAGCTCGTGGTCAAGGGGGGGTACTTCGACGGTAACCCCCTGACCGCTTCTGAGGTGGACAAGCTCGCCGACCTCGAGTCGCGGGAGGTGCTGCTCGGCAAGCTGGCCGGCGCCTTCAAGGCATCGCTGTTCGGCGCCGCGTACCTGTTCAACGCGCCCCTCTCGCAGGCCGTCCGCACCGTCGAGGCACTGCGCGAGAAGCAGGAGTCCGCAGCCTGATCGGGCCTGCGGTAGACAACCACACCACGTAGCAAGGAGAGAACAATGGCCAAGCTGTCCCAGGACGAGCTCATCGACGCCTTCAAGGAGCTCACGCTCATCGAGCTCTCGGACTTCGTCAAGAAGTTCGAGGAGGTCTTCGAGGTCACCGCCGCCGCTCCCGTCGCCGTCGCCGCCGCTGGTGGCGCGGGCGCCGCCCCGGCCGAGGAGGTCGAGGAGAAGACGGAGTTCGACGTCGTGCTCGAGTCCGC
Source organism: Curtobacterium sp. MCBD17_013 (assembly GCF_003234565.1). Lineage (GTDB taxonomy): Bacteria > Actinomycetota > Actinomycetes > Actinomycetales > Microbacteriaceae > Curtobacterium. The sequence continues at coordinate 84,061 of NZ_QKTU01000003.1, forward strand.
CGGCGACAAGAAGATCCAGGTCATCAAGGAGGTGCGCGCCCTCACGAGCCTCGGCCTCGGCGAGGCGAAGGCGCTCGTCGACGGTGCCCCCGCGAACGTCCTCGAGGGCGTCAACAAGGAGACCGCCGACAAGGCCGCCGACCAGCTCAAGGGCGCCGGCGCGACCGTCACGGTCAAGTAAGACCCCTCGGTACCGCTCGCACGGAGGCCGTCGTCCCCTCGGGGACGGCGGCCTCCGTCGTTCCCGGGCCACGCACCGCCCGTCGTCGCCGGGCGCCACACGCGCACGCTCACCGACGGTGCGACGGCGCCCGTCCGCGTCGGCGCGCGCGACTACCCTGGACCCTCATGACGAGGATCGCGCCGTGAGCCGGATGGACGCCGTCGCCGGCGGCGGTGGCATGCGGGGCGGTGGCGGGGGCGGACCCATGCGCGGCAACCGGATCTCGAGCGGCGACCCGGACGCCCAGCGGGCCATGAACGCGGCAGCGCCGAAGATCCCCGACCTGCTCGGTCGCATCGCGGGGCTGTTCCGGCCGCATCGCACGGCGATCATCGGGACCGTCGTGCTCGTGCTCCTCGGGGCGGCGCTCAGCGTGATCCCGCCGCTGCTCACCCAGAAGGCGTTCGACCTCGGCCTCTTCCCCCGGTCCGGACATCCCGACCTGCCCGTGCTCGGATGGCTCGTCGCGGGCATGGTCGCGCTGTGGATCGCGTCGGCGGGGCTCGGCGTCTGGCAGACCTACCTGACCGCGACGGTCGGCAACCGGGTGATGGGTGCCATGCGCACGCAGCTGTTCGGTCACCTGCAGCGCATGGAACTCGCGTTCTTCACGCGCACGAAGACCGGTGTCATCCAGTCGCGCCTCCAGAACGACGTCGGTGGGGTCGCGAGCGTCCTCAACAACACCATCTCGTCCGTCCTCGGCAACACCGTGACCGTGATCGCCGCCGTCGTCGCGATGGTGCTGCTCAGTTGGCAGATGACGATCGTCGCGGTCGTGCTCCTGCCGCTGCTGGTGATCGCGCAGCGTCGCGTCGGCCGGGTCCGCGCCCGCATCGCCGCCGAGACGCAGGAGTCCCTGTCGGACATGACGGCGATCACCCAGGAGGCCCTGAGCGTGTCGGGCATCCTGCTCGCCAAGAGCTTCAACCGCCAGGGCGCCGAGATCGACCGGTACGAGGCCGAGAACCGCAACCAGATCCGCCTGCAGGTACGTCAGCAGATGTCCGGGCAGTGGTTCTTCGCGATCGTGCAGATCTTCCTGTCCGTGATCCCGGCGATCATCTACCTCGTCGCGGCCTGGCTCATCGTCGGTGGTGTGCCCGTCACCGCCGGGACGATCGTCGCGTTCACCACCGTGCAGTCGCGGCTCTTGTTCCCGACGGTCGGGTTGCTCCGCGTCGTGCTCGACCTGCAGACGTCCGGGGCGCTGTTCGCGCGCATCTTCGAGTACCTCGACCTGCGGCCGGCCATCACCGACCCGGCGGATCCCGTCCCCGTGGACGAGTCGCGGATCGGCGCGCTCGCGTTCGAGGACGTCACGTTCGTCTACCCGGACGGCGACCCGGACGAGCCGACTCTCCGTGGGTTGTCGTTCGACCTCGAGCCGGGACGTTTCGCCGCGTTCGTCGGACCGTCGGGCGCCGGCAAGACCACGATCTCGTACCTCGTGCCCCGGTTGTACGACGCGACGACGGGCACGGTCCGGTTCGCTGGCACCGACGTCCGCGCGATCGCGCAGGACGACCTGGTGCGGCACGTCGGCGTCGTGAGCCAGGAGACCTACCTGTTCCACGCGACGATCGCCGACAACCTCCGCTACGCCAAGCCGGACGCGACCGACGACGAGCTCCGCGCGGCCGCCCGTGCCGCCAACATCGACGCGACGATCCAGTCGTTCCCCGACGGCTACGCGACCGTCGTGGGGGAGCGCGGCTACCGACTCTCCGGCGGCGAGAAGCAGCGCATCGCGATCGCGCGCGTCCTGCTCAAGGACCCGCCGGTGCTCGTGCTCGACGAGGCGACGAGCGCGCTCGACTCCATCTCGGAGCGGGTGGTGCAGGACGCCCTGGACGCGGCCGCCCGCGGTCGGACGACGATCGCGATCGCGCACCGGTTGTCCACCGTGCGGGACGCCGACGTCATCTTCGTCGTCGACCACGGCCGGATCGTCGAACGCGGCGACCACGAGGAGCTCCTGGCACTCGGCGGTGTCTACGCGGCGCTGCACCGTCAGCAGAACGAGCCGGTGGTCGCCGCTGCCCAGGGCGTCGAGGCCTGAACGCAGGGTCTCGGGAGGCGCGGCGCCGCGGGAGACCCGTGCGACGTCCGCTGCCGGGGGCGTTCGCCGACCTGCCAGGTCATGCGGCAGGGGCACGACGTACACTCGATGACCGTGCGCTACGCCAACTCCGTCATCGACCTGGTCGGGAACACCCCGCTCGTCCGCCTCAACTCGGTGACGGCGGGGATCGCCGCGACCGTCCTCGTCAAGGTCGAGTACTTCAACCCGGGTGGCTCGGCCAAGGACCGCATCGCCACCCGGATCATGGACGACGCCGAGGCGAAGGGGCAGCTCGGACCGGGCGGCACGATCGTCGAGCCCACGAGCGGCAACACCGGCGTCGGTCTGGCGCTGGTCGCCCAGCAGCGTGGGTACCGGTGCGTCTTCGTCCTCCCCGACAAGGTCGGCGAGGACAAGCGCAACGTCCTCACCGCCTACGGTGCCGAGATCGTCATCACCCCGACCGCCGTGCCGCCGGAGCACCCCGAGTCCTACTACTCGGTCTCCGACCGCCTGGTGCAGGAGATCCCCGGCGCGTTCAAACCGAACCAGTACGCCAACCCGAACGGGCCGCGCAGCCACTACGAGACGACCGGCCCCGAGATCTGGCGGGACACCGACGGGACGATCACGCACTTCGTCGCGGGCGTCGGAACCGGCGGCACGATCAGCGGGACGGGACGGTACCTCAAGGAGGTCTCGGAGGGCGGCGTGCGCATCGTCGGTGCGGACCCCGAGGGCAGCGTCTACTCCGGCGGCACCGGACGCCCGTACCTCGTCGAGGGTGTCGGTGAGGACTTCTGGCCGCCCGCCTACGACGGCAGCGTCGTCGACGAGGTCATCGCGGTCTCGGACGCGGAGTCGTTCGCGATGACCCGCCGCCTCGCCCGCGAGGAGGGCCTGCTCGTCGGTGGCTCCAGCGGCATGGCCGTCGTGGCCGCCCTCCGTGCCGCGCGCGATCTCGGACCGGACGACGTCGTCGTCGTGCTCCTGCCGGACGGGGGCCGTGGCTACCTCGGCAAGATCTTCAACGAGCGCTGGATGCGCTCGTACGGGTTCGTCGAGACCGAGGACGAGCGCACGGTCGGCGCACTCCTGCAGGCCAAGACCGGCGCCCTGCCGGACCTCGTGCACGCCCACCCGTCGGACACCGTGCGCGACGTCATCGACATCATGAAGACGTACGGGGTCTCGCAGATGCCGGTGCTCTCGGCCGAGCCGCCCGTCGTCATCGGCGAGGTCGTCGGCGCGATCGAGGAGCAGGAGCTGCTCGAGGCCGTGTTCACGGGCGCGGCCCGCATGACCGACTCGCTGTCGGCCTCGGTCGGCGACCCGCTGCCGATCATCGGCGTCGGTGAGTCCGTCACGGCTGCCCGCCGTGCGCTCGAGGACACGAACGCCCTGCTCGTCGTCGAGGACGGCAAGCCCGTCTCGGTCGTCACCCGCCACGACCTGCTCGCGTTCCTGTCCGCGTAGCCGTTCCCGGCCCCGCTGGGCAGCCCCGCCGTGGAGCCGTCCGACCATCCACCCCGCCGTCATCACCAGGAGTCACCCCATGGCCGAGTTCTCCACCCGCGCGATCCACTCCGGGCAGGAGCCCGACGAGCGCACCGGTGCGGTGGTCCCGCCCGTGTTCCTCACCTCGACGTTCGTGCAGGACGGCATCGGGCGGATGCGCAACGGGTACGAGTACTCACGGTCCGGCAACCCCACACGTGACTCCCTGCAGGAGCAACTCGCCGACCTCGACGGCGGCGTCCGGGCGTTGTCGTTCTCGTCCGGCCTCGCCGCCGAGGACGCCCTGCTCCGCGCCGTCCTCGCGCCGGGCGCCCACGTCGTGATGGGCAACGACGTCTACGGCGGCACCCACCGCCTCGTGAACCGCCTGCACGTGCCGTGGGGGGTCGAGCTCACCACCGTCGAGATGAGCGACCTCGACGCGGTGCGCGCCGTCCTCCAGGCAGGGGAGCCCGGGCGCACGGTCGTGCTCTGGGTCGAGACGCCGACGAACCCCCTGATGAAGATCGTCGACATCGCCGCGCTCGCCGCGATCGGGCACGAGGTCGGCGCACTCGTCGTCGTCGACAACACGTTCGCGTCCCCGTACCTCCAGCAGCCGCTCGCGCTCGGTGCCGACGTCGTCGCGTACTCCACCACCAAGTACCTCGGTGGCCACTCGGACGTCGTGGGCGGTGCGATCGTGCTGCGCGACGAGGAGCTCGCCGAGCGCGTCGGCTTCGTGCAGTTCGCCGCAGGAGCGATCTCCGGGCCCATGGACGCCTGGCTGACGACCCGGGGCATCAAGACGCTGGCGGTCCGGATGGAACGGCACTCGGCGAACGCGCAGGCCGTCGCCGAGGCGCTCGTCGGGCACCCGGCGGTCGAGCGGGTGTTCTACCCGGGCCTCGAGTCCCACCCGGGTCACGCGATCGCGGCGAAGCAGATGCGCGGGTTCGGCGGCATGCTGTCGATTGCGCTGACGGGTGGTCCGGAGGCCGCACGCCGGTTCGCCGAGTCCACCGAGGTGTTCCAGCTCGCGGAGTCGCTCGGTGGTGTCGAGTCGCTCATCGGATACCCGAGCGAGATGACCCACGCCTCGGTCAAGGGCACCGAGCTCGCGGTGCCCGAGCACGTGGTCCGCCTGTCGGTCGGCATCGAGGACGTCGCCGACCTCGTGGCCGACGTCGAGCAGGCCCTGACGCGGTGACCCTCCCGCCCGGGCGCGCGGCGATGCCGGAGCGTGCGGGCATCCTGGGACGCGGATACGTCCTGCCGACCGTCGGCATGGTCGCGATCGTCGCCGTCAGCGCGTTCCAGAACCTGGCGATGGCCACGATCATGCCGGTGATCAGCCGCGACCTCGACGGCGAGGCGCTGTACTCGCTGGCCTTCGCCGCGCCGCTCGCCGCAGGGGTGCCGGGCATGGTGGTGGCCGGCACCTGGGCGGACCGGTCGGGGGCACGCGTGGTCACGATCGTCTCCGCGCTGCTCTTCGCGCTCGGGACGGCGATCGTGGCCCTGGCGGGGTCGATGCCGGTGTTCCTCGGCGGACGCCTCGTCGAGGGCTTCGGCGCGGGGGCCCTCACGGTCGTGCTGTACGTCATCGTGTCGCGGATCTACCCCGAGTACCTGCACGGACGGATCTTCGCGGGCTTCGCCGGCGCGTGGGTCGTGCCGGGCCTCGTCGGTCCGGCGGCCGCCGGTGTCGTGACGGACACGTGGGGCTGGCACTGGGTGTTCGTCGGCGCGCTCGTCATCGCCGTCGGTTCGTTCGTCCTCCTGCTGCCGAGCCTCCGGCGTCTCCCGGTCCCCGACGTCGCGGACCGCCCAGCGTGGCCGGCCCCGCGCATCGCCTGGTCCGCCGTCGCGGCCGTCGCGGTGCTCGGGCTCAACACCGCCCCGGACCTCGCCGGCGCACTCGGGCCCCTCGTGCTCGCCGTCGGACTCGTGGTCGCGGTGGTCGGGCTGCGCCCCCTGCTGCCGGTGGGGACGTTCCGGGTCGCACCGGGCCTCCCGGCCGTCGTCGTGATGCGCGCCGTCGCCGGCGCCGCCTACATGGGCAGCGAGGTGTACCTGCCGTACCTGCTCCAGGCGCACCACGGGTTCAGCCCGTCGGCGGCCGGTGTCACCCTGACCCTGGCGGCGATCAGCTGGGCCGCCGCGAGCTGGGCCCACGGCCGGATCCCGGAACGGGTGCTCACGGCGCGCCGCACCTTCAGCATCGGACTGACGCTCGTGGCGCTCGGGCTGCTCGCCGCGTTCGTCGTCGCCGTCACCGGTGTCCTGCCGGTCGTGATGATCGCCGGGTGGTTCGTGGCGGGTGCCGGCATGGGGATCGTCTACCCGCGGACCTCGATGCTCACACTCCGGCTCAGTGACCGCGCGGACCAGGGATCCGCGAGTTCCGCCCTGGCGATCGGGGACGCCGCCGGCGCGGTCATGGGGCTCGCGATCACGGGCGTCGCCTTCACGGCGTTCGGGGGTCGGGCGGCCACCGTGTCGTTCGCGGTGGTGTTCGGCGCGATGACGCTCGTGGCGCTCGCCGGCCTGGCCCTCGTCCGCCGCGTCGGGCCCGTGCCCGCCCCACGCGGGTGACGGAGCGGGCGACGCGGCGGTGCCGGCCGTCCCGCCGTGTGTAGCGTGGGGCGCCGGACGACCAGGGAGGACGTGATGCGGCGGGGCAGGACGGTGGCCGTGGTGACGCGGTGCGTCATCCTCGCCGCGGTGGTCGCGGTCGGGCCCGCCGCCTGCGCGGCGGAGGACGGCACGACCCCGACGCCGGTGCGGAGCACGGACCTCACGGGGGCCGACGGCGGGTTCGACGAGCACGCGCGCATCGCCGTCGTGATGCCGGCGGGCGCATCCCCCAGCGGCACGCGCGGAGCCAGGGCCGACGCGACCCCCGGCGCGACGGAGCCCGGCGCGATCGCCACACCCACGCCCGGACTCGACGGGGCCTTCCGATCCGCGCTCACTGCATCCGGCTACGTGCCGGACGTGCGCATCGCCTCCCGTCCGGACGCGCAGTCCGCGGCGATCGTCGCCGCGGCGATGGCCGGGGCGAAGGTGGTCGTGGTCGAAGCGGTCGACCCGACGGCGTTGGCCGCGGCGGTCCAGCGCGCGCAGGACGCGGGCGCGGTGGTGGTCGCGATCGGGGAACCCCTGCGGAAGGGGGGCGCGTCACGGCCGGTCGTCTCGGACTTCCGGCTCCCGGTGGGGAGCAGCGATGCCGACCTCGTCCGCCGAGTGGTCCGGCTCACCGACCGGCTCCAGGAGGGACGCCGCCCGTCCGGGGAGTGAGCGTCGTCGGACCATCGTCCGGCGACGGGCATCCGTGGCACGCCCCGGCTGGTGGCTGGTGGCTGGTGGCTGGTGGCTGGTGGCAGCTGGCAGGGGCCCGGATCGCTCTGGGCGTCCTCCCAGCCGTGCTGCCCACCGATCGCATCGTCGCCTGCCTCCGCGCGGCGCGGCGCTGTGTGTCCGCTCAGGGTCCGGACCGCGCCCGGGGCACGGCGACCGTCCCGCGATGTGCTGACTGTCCTGCCGGGGACCCCCCAGATTAGGGTCAGCACACGAATCTCCTGGAGCTCCCTGGGTCTCCTGGACAACGGTCAGAGAGGACAGTAGTGCCAACTCCCAAACTCACCCCTCATCGACGAGTCCTCGTCGGTGTCATCGCCGCGGCGTGCGTCGCCGGCACCTCGCTCCTCGCCGCGACCCCCGCCAACGCGGCCACCCGTGCGCCGCTGGGCAACTCCGTCCCGTCGTGGGCGACCCACGCGAACGACAGCGGGACCGTCGCCGCCGACACGAGCGTGGAGGGCGAGGTCTACCTGCCGCTCCGCGACCTGGCCGGGGCGACCGCCCTCGCCACGGCGGTGTCGACGCCCGGCAACCCGCAGTACCGCACGCCGCTGTCGCCAGCCGCGTGGATCGCGAAGTACGCGCCCACCAAGGCCGACGTCGACCAGGTGACGAGCTACCTGCGCGCGCAGGGCCTGACGATCTCGGGCGTCCCCGCGAGCCACCAGTACGTGGTCTTCCGCGGTCCCGCTGCCACGGTCCAGAGCGTCATGGGCACGACGCTCCACGAGTACCGCCACGACGGTCGCTCGCTCGTCGCGCCGTCCTCCACGCCGTCCCTGCCGACCGCGATCGCGGCGAAGGTCTCCGGTGTCAGCGTCGACCAGGGCCGGTTCACCACGCGTCCCGAGATCGTCGGCCAGGGGCAGACGCCCGCCGCCACCACACCGTCGCACGTGTTCGCTCAGTCGACCACGGCGCCGGCCGCGGTGAACGCGCAGTGCTCGGCCTACACGGGGCAGCACACCGCGACCGTCCCGGCCGCGTACGGCACGACGACCGTCGACACCTTCAACTGCGGCTACATCCCGTCGCAGCTGCGGTCCGCCTACGGTGTCTCGGCGCTCGAGGCACGGGGCGTCCAGGGCCAGGGGCAGACCGTCGCGATCATCGACGCGTACGCGTCGCCGACGATCATCCACGACACGAACACCTACTCGGCCAGCCACGGTGAGCCCCAGCTGACGAGCAGCACGTTCTCGCAGAAGATCCCGTCGGTGTCGCAGTTCACCGACCAGGAGGCCTGCGCGGAGCCGAGCGGCTGGCAGGGCGAGGAGACGCTCGACGTCGAGTCCGTGCACGCGGTCGCGCCCGCGGCGTCGATCCTGTACGTCGGTGGCACGAACTGCGGCGGGGGCCTGGACATCGCGATGTCCCGGATCCTCGACGGCGGCCTGGCCGACATCGTCAGCAACAGCTACGGCAACACCGGCGAGGACGTTCCGCTGTCGACCCTGCAGGGCGAGGAGAACATCCAGCTGCAGGCCGCCGGCGAGGGCATCGGCCTGTACTTCTCGAGCGGTGACAACGGCGACGAGACGGCGGCCCTCGGGCAGCCCGAGCCCGACTTCCCGGCCTCGTCCCCGTGGGTCACGGCGGTCGGCGGGACGAGCCTCGGCATCGACGCGTCGGGTCGCAAGGCCTACGAGACCGGCTGGGGGGACACGCTCGACAAGATCGTGTCGACGAACGGCACGGACTCCTACGCGGCACCGCTGCCCGGCAACCTGTTCGGTGGCGGCGCGGGTGGCGGTGCGAGCACGTACTTCGCCCAGCCGAGCTACCAGAAGGGCATCGTCCCCGCCGGTCTCGCGAACGGCAAGCGCGTCTCGCCCGACCTCGGGGCGCTGGCCGACCCGTACACCGGGTTCTCGATCGGCATCCGTCCGATCAAGGACGACAGCACGCTCGCCGCGGCGGCCTACGAGACCGAGACCTACGGTGGGACCTCGCTCGCGTCGCCGATCACGGCGGCCCTGATGGCGCTCGTCCAGCAGACGACCCACTCGCGGATCGGGTTCGCGAACCCGACGCTCTACGCGGTCGACCGCGTGGCCCCGTCGCTGTTCAACGACGTGACCCCGCCAGCCTCGCCGATCGCGCTGGCGTACACGAGTGCCACGAGCGGGAACAGCTACCTGGTCACGCTCAACACGGACACGTCGCTCACGACCGCGCGCGGCTACGACGACGTCACCGGCCTCGGCTCGGTGTCGTTCGACCTGCTCACCGCGCTCGCGAAGGCGAAGGTCTAGTCGACCGGTCCGACGCACCTCCGCGGGTGCACGAGACGCCGGGTCCCCACGAGGGGCCCGGCGTCTCGCCGTTCCGGCCGGGAGGCCCGGAGCGGCCCCGTCAGGCGACCCGCGGGCCTGGCGGGGTCAGCGCCACCAGGCGGGGAGGGACGCGGTGATCGTGTCGACGAGCGCCTTGCGTGACCGCCGCGGACCGGCGACCCAGACGGTGATCGCGCCGACGAACCCCTGTGCGACGAACCCCGCGGCGACGTCGTGGAGGACCTCGGGCCGGTCCTCGGGCGCCATGCCGGCGATGTGCGCGACGCACGACACCCGGAAGTGCTCGGCGAGCAGCCGATGCAGCGAGGCGTCGTTCGGGTCGGGGAGTGCCCACCGGTAGATCTCGCGGTGCGCGACGATGTGCTCGACGACGGCGCTGATGCCCCTGCGGGTGATCGTGCTCGGGTCGGCGCCCGGGACCTCGCGGAGCGCGGCGTCCTCGTCGCGGATGCTGTCGAGCTCGGGCGTCAGGACGTCGGCGAGGAGCGAGCCGGGGGAGACCGCGTGGGAGTAGAAGGTCGCGCGGTTGATGCCCGCGGCGCGCGTGACGTCCGCGACGGTGATGGCCGACACCGGCCGGTCGGCCGCGAGCCCGAGGATGGCCCCACGCAGCGCCGCCGTGGTGTGCAGGATCCGCGCGTCGACCATGGTCATCACCCCTCTGTGGACGCCCCGACGCTACCAGGAGGGCGGGTCGCGGGGCCGGTTCGCGCACGGGCCGCGCCGATGCACGCAGAAGCGCGGCCCGCCGTGCGCTGGCCGATGCGGACCCGTAGCATTGGTCCCGGACCCGAATCGATTCGACCGGCGACCACCCCTCACCCCGGAAGGCCCTCCTCCCCGTGACCGCCCCTGCCACCGGCGCCCTGACCGTCGTCCACCCCGGCGACGCTCTGCGTCGCTCCCAGCGCCTCGTCTACGTGGTCGTCCTCGGCGCGCTCACGGCGCTCGGGCCGTTCACGATCGACCTCTACCTGCCCGCGTTCCCGTCGCTCGAGCGTGCCTTCGACATCAGCGCCGGAGCGGTGCAGCTCACGCTCACCGCCACGACGGTCGGCTTCGCCGTCGGCCAGCTCCTCGTCGGGCCGTGGAGCGACCGCGTCGGGCGGCGGCTCCCGCTCATCCTCGCCACGTCCCTCCACATCGTGGCCTCGGTGGCCGCGTCCCTCGCGCCGAACCTCGAGACGTTGGCCGTGCTCCGGTTCCTCCAGGGGATGGGCGCCGCGGCGGGCGTCGTCGTGGCCATGGCCATGGTGCGCGACCTCTTCGGGGGCATCCCGCTCGTGCGCATGCTGTCGCGGTTGGCGATGGTGAACGGGCTCGCCCCGATCCTGGCCCCGCTCATCGGCTCGCAGATGCTGCGCGTCGTCGACTGGCGTGGGGTGTTCGTGTTCCTGGCCTGCTACGGGGCGGTGGTGATCATCGCGATGATCAGCCTCATCGTCGAGACGCTCCCGCGCGAGCGCCGCCACGACGTCGGACACGCGTCGGTACGGGACCGGTACCGCGCACTGTTCTCGGACCGGGTGTTCGTCGGCGTCGCGCTCATCGGAGCGATGGTGTTCAGCGGCCTGTTCTCGTACCTGTCCGCGTCGCCGTTCCTGTTCCAGCAGGTGTACGGCCTCAGCACCCAGCAGTACGGCGTCCTGTTCGCGGTCAACTCGTTGGGCGTCGTGATCGGCGTGCAGGTGTCGTCGCGCCTCGCACGGCGCGTCGGCCCGCAGTGGATCCTCGCCTGCTCCACCGCCGTCCTGCTCGTCAGCGCGGTCGCCATCGCCGTGTTCGACTCCGTCGGGGTGGGGCGCGCGGGCGTGTTCGTGCCCCTGTGGTTCTTCATCTGTGCGTGTGGGTTCTCGTTCCCGCAGATCCAGGTGCTCGGGCTCGCAGCCCACGGCAAGGAGGCCGCGACGGCGGCGTCACTGCTCGGCGCGATGAACTTCGGCGTGGCCGGCATCATCTCGCCGGTCGTCGGCCTGCTCGGCATCGGCTCCGCCGTGCCCATGGCCGAGGTCATGGCCGCCACCGCCGTCGTGGCCGTGTTCGTGCTCTGGTTCGTGGTCCGGCCGCGCACGGTGCCGGCGCTGTCGCACTGACCCCGGATCCGCACCGCCGAGGGTGCGGCCCGACGTCAGTGAGCGATGCGTCCCGCGGTCTCCGCGACGAGCGCCAGGACCACGAGCGACCCGACCCCGACCGCGATCCCCAGGATCGCCGTCGGCCGCTCGTACCAAGCGCGACTCTGCGGGTACAGGCGGTGGAACTCGCGCAGCGGCATGGGCTTGGTGAGCTCCGTGACCCGTGCGTCCAGTGCCTCGGCGAGGTGCCCGAGCGCCGTGTCGTCCCACAGCACGCCCCGCATCCGGAAGAGCGGATGCCCGGACTCGGTCAGCGCGACGAGCTGGCGGGTCGTGCGGTCCACGGACGGACCGAACGTCGTCGCGAGCACGACCCGGTGCACGTGCGCACGGTCGAGCACGACGCGTGGTCCGAGCAGCCCGCGCATCTCGACGTGGTGCGAGCCGACGCCGGCGTACACCGTGCGGAACCGGACCACGAGCAGCGAGGTCAGCACCGCCGCGACGACCGCGACGGTCCCCACCGGCGCGACGAACCCGAGCGGGAACGACACCCACACGAGCGCGACCGCGAGTGGCACCGCGGAGAACAGGATGCTCAATGCGGTGCTCCGCAGGAACGCCCCGCTCGGCCGCACCACGAGGTGCGCCCTCCCCGGCGTCGCCCTGACGCGTGCCGTCGTCTCCCCCACGGATGCTCCTCGCCCCTCACGGTCCGGCGGCCACCGGGAGCCGTCCCGGTGGTCCGACGCGACGCCCCTGCCGCTGCCGGATCTCGGCCGTCACCGGTGACGGAGCGGCCTGCGAGCGTCAGCCTAGGGCCTGACCCCCGCGCCGTCCCAGCGTTGTGGAGGTGATCTGCGGATCCCCGCGACGTGGGGTTCGACCGGGTCCGGCAGGTGGGGGACCGGAGCTCCGGTGCGGGCGGTGACGAGCCTCCCGGGCGCGCCACGCGAGGGGCGACGGACGGGAATCGACGGTCGATCGTGGCGGAGGATGGGGGATTCGAACCCCCGAGGGCTTGCACCCAACACGCTTTCCAAGCGTGCGCCATAGGCCACTAGGCGAATCCTCCGGGCGTCGCCCTGTGGCGACGACACCCCATGGTACAGGTCCGGAGGCGGGCCGACGACCGCGACACCGCGCCCTTGGGCGGCACCCGGCCCCCGGTCCTATCCTGGGGAGGTGTCGACCCGCATCTACATCACGTCAGCAGAAGGGAACACCGGCAAGAGCACCGTGGCCCTCGGGGTGCTCGAGACCCTCGCGCGGACCGTCGGCCGGGTCGGCGTCTTCCGGCCCGTGGCGCGGTCGACCGCCGAGCGGGATTACGTCCTCGAGCTGCTGCTCCAGCACACATCGGCGGGCATCGACTACGACGACGCCGTGGGGGTGACCTACGAGGACGTCCACGCGGACCCCGACGGGGCGCTCGCCACGATCGTGAACCGGTTCGCGCTCGTCGAGCGGCAGTGCGACGCGGTCGTCGTCGTCGGTTCCGACTACACCGACGTCGGCAGCCCGACCGAGCTGTCGTACAACGCGCGCATCGCGGCGAACCTCGGCGCACCGGTCCTCCTCGTGCTCGGCGGGCGGAGCAGCTCCGAGCGCGGCGCCCGGACCGGCGACGACGTCCGACAGATCGCGGAGTTGACCACGAGCGAACTCCGCGCCGCCCACGCGTCGTTGCTCGGGGTCGTCGCGAACCGCACCGCGCCCGAGCGCATCGACGAGGTCGTCGCCGGCATCCGCAGTGCGATCGCGACAGAGCACCCGGGCACGCCGGTCTGGGCGATCCCCGAGGACGCCGTGCTCGTCGCCCCGACGGTGCGTGCCGTGCTCGCCGCGACGGACGCCACCCTGGTCAGCGGTGACGAGGCCCTGCTCGACCGCGAGGCCCTCGGCACGGTGGTCGCCGCCATGAGCATGGAGAACGTCCTGCCCCGGCTCATCGAGGGCGGGATCGTCGTCGTCCCGGGCGACCGCACCGACGTCCTCATCGCGACGCTGCTCGCGAACGACTCGGAGACGTTCCCCTCGCTCGCCGGGGTCGTCCTCAACGGCGGGTTCGAGACGTCGCCGCAGATCCAGCGCCTCCTCGAGGGTCTGTCGAGCACCCTGCCCATCGCCCGCAACGGGCTCGGCACCTACGACACGGCGCTGCGGATCACGCAGACCCGGGGGCGCCTCGCGGCGGACTCGCCGCGCAAGACCGACCTCGCCCTGTCGCTGTTCGAGCGGCACGTCGACGCGGACGAACTCCTCGCCCGGCTCGAGGTCGGACCGTCGTCCGTCGTGACGCCGCTCATGTTCGAGCACGGTCTGATCGACCGCGCTCGGGAGCTCCGGAAGCGCATCGTCCTGCCCGAGGGGGACGACGACCGGATCCTCCGGGCCGCGTCGACGCTCCTGCAGCGCGACGTCTGCGACCTCACGATCCTCGGGGACCCGACGGCGGTCCGCACCCGCGCGGCCGAGCTCGGGCTCGACCTCGACGCCGCCGACGTGGTCGACCCCTCCGCCGAACCGCTCCGTGAACGGTTCGCCGAGGAGTACGCCCGTGTCCGCGCACACAAGGGCATGACCGTCGAGCTGGCGCGCGACCGGGTGACGGACGTGTCCTACTTCGGCACGCTCATGGTGCACCTCGGCCTCGCCGACGGCATGGTGTCCGGAGCCCGGCACACCACCGCGCACACGATCCGCCCCGCGTTCGAGATCATCAAGACCCGGCCCGACGTGTCGATCGTGTCGAGCGTGTTCCTCATGGCGCTCGCCGACCGCGTCCTCGTGTACGGCGACTGCGCCGTGGTGCCGGACCCGACCAGCGAACAGCTCGCGGACATCGCGACGTCCAGCGCGGCAACGGCCGCGCAGTTCGGCATCGAACCGCGCGTCGCCATGCTCAGCTACTCGACCGGGGACAGCGGATCCGGGGCGGATGTCGACAAGGTGCGGGCCGCCACCGCGTTCGTCCGCGAACGGCACCCCGAGCTGCTCGTCGAGGGCCCGATCCAGTACGACGCCGCCGCCGACCCCACCGTCGCCCGCGCCAAGATGCCGGACTCGCCGGTCGCCGGCCGCGCGACGGTGTTCATCTTCCCGGACCTCAACACCGGCAACAACACGTACAAGGCCGTGCAGCGGTCCGCCGGCGCGGTCGCGATCGGGCCCGTCCTGCAGGGGCTGCGCAAGCCGATCAACGACCTGTCGCGCGGCGCACTCGTCGGGGACATCGTCAACACCGTCGCGATCACCGCCATCCAGGCCGGGACCAGCGCCGAACCCAGGAAGCAGGCATCGTGACCACAGCACTCGTCGTCAACTCCGGATCGAGCTCCTTCAAGTACCAGCTCATCGAGCTCGAGGGGGAGCGCATGCTCGCGTCCGGGCTCGTCGAGCGCATCGGGGAGTCCTCCGGCGCCACCAAGCACACGAACGCCGTGACCGGCAAGTCCACCTCGAACGACGACGCCCACGTGCCGGACCACGCCGCCGGGTTCCGCGCGATGCTCGACGCCTTCGCCGCCGTCGGACCCTCGTTCGACGACGAGCCGCCCGCCGTCGTCGGCCACCGGGTCGTCCACGGCGGCACCGACTTCGACCGCGCCACCGTCATCACGCCCGAGGTCGAAGCGCGGATCGACGCCCTGTCCGCCCTCGCACCGCTGCACAACCCGGCCAACCTCGAGGGGATCCGGGCCGCACAGCACGTGTTCGCGGACGTGCCGCAGGTCGCCGTCTTCGACACCGCGTTCCACCAGACCATGCCGCCGGAGGCCTACACGTACGCGATCCCGGCGGACCTCGCCCAGCGCTACGCGATCCGGCGGTACGGCGCGCACGGGACGAGCCACAAGTACGTGTCCGAGCAGACCGCGGTGTTCCTCGGCCGCCCGCTCGAGCAGCTCAAGACGATCGTCCTGCACCTCGGCAACGGGGCGTCCGCGGCCGCGATCGACGGAGGGCGCAGCATCGAGACGTCGATGGGCCTGACGCCGCTCGAGGGGCTCGTCATGGGGACCCGATCGGGCGACCTCGACCCCGCGATCCTCATCCACCTGCACCGCGAGGCCGGCATGTCCTTCGAGGACCTCGACACCATGCTCAACAAGCAGTCGGGCCTGCTCGGACTCACCGGGAACGGGGACATGCGGGACGTCCAGAGCGACGCGTCCGAGGGCGACGACCGGGCGGAGGCGGCGCTCGCCGTCTACCGGCACCGGATCCGCCGGTACGTCGGCGCGTACACCGCCCAGCTCGGCGGCCTCGACGCCGTCGTGTTCACGGCGGGCGTGGGCGAGAACAACGCGCTCCTGCGGCGCCGGGTCCTGGCCGGGCTCGAGCACCTGGGGATCGAGGTCGACCACGACCGCAACGACCTGCACTCCAGCCGTGCGCGGCGGATCTCGACCGACCGCTCCCGGGTCGCGGTGCTCGTGATCCCGACGAACGAGGAGCTGGAGATCGCACGGCAGTCCGCCGCTGTGGCACTGCACTGATCTGCCGGACTCACGGCTCGCCCAGCGTCCGCGTCGGCGTCGTGGTGCCGCTGGCGCGTCCCCATGATCTCCAGCGCGCGCCGCTGCTGCCGCCCGGGCTGATGCGGGCCGTGACCCGCGGCCGCCTCAGATGCGGGCCGTGGCGCGCCGCCGCCTCAGAGCGCCGCGAGCGCCTCGTGGATCGGCACGTCGCCTGACGTGAGCTCGAACTGGCGACCGATCGCGGCACCCGCGAGCAGGGCCTCCAGGACGACCGCCGCGACGTCGGCCCGCGAGACGGAACCACGGGGCACCTCGGTGCCGGCGCGGACGGTGCCCTGGCCCGGGGTGTCGAGGAGACCTCCGGGACGCACGATCGTCCACTGGAACCCGCGTGCGCGGATGTTCGCGTCCGCCTCCGCCTTCGCCCGCAGGTAGACCTGGAACACCGCGCGGTCGTCCGCGGCCGGCAGGACCGCCGTGGCCGGGTCGTACGAGTCGGCGCCCATGGCCGAGATGAGCACGTACCGCGGCACCGAGACCCGCGATGCGGCGTCGGCGAGCAGGATCGCGGCGTCGCGGTCGACCGTGAACTTGCGTTCGGCACCGCTGTTCGGTCCGGCGCCCGCCGCGAACACGACGGCGTCGGCCTGCTCGAGGTCCACCGCCAGGTCGTCCTCGTCCATCTGCTCGAGATCCCGGACGATCGCGGTCGCGCCGGTGGCCTCGACGTCGGCGACATGCGCCGGGTTGCGGACGATCCCGACCGCGTCGTGTCCCGCCTGCGTGATGAGTCGTTCGAGCAGCAGGGCGATCTTGCCGTGTCCTCCGGCGATGACGATCTTCATGCCTCCACTGAACCGCCCGCGGCTGAGTGCGCGTCGATGAACGGGCGAGGCGTCCGCTAGACTGTCGGCGGCTCCTCACGTGACGCCATCCAGGCCAACTCCCCCAGGGCGGAAACGCAGCAAGGGCAACCGGGCTCTGGCGGGTACGTGGGGAGTCTTCTCGTTCCGCCGCCGCCCGCTGGAACCGGTCGATCACGGTTGCTCGGAGACCGCTGCAGGGGACCGGTGGCGCTGTCCGGCGTCCGGCGCGGACCGCCACGGCCGGCACCGACCCCCCGTTCCCCGGGTCCGGTCCGCGATGCGCGTCCGCCGGATCAGCTGCGGCCGCTGGGCAGCGGCGCGGACGCGGCCCTGACACGCATGAGGGAGCGGCGGACGAGGATGACCCGAACATCGTCGTCCGCCGCTCCGAGGGGCCGGGGCGGCGATGACCCGAACACCGACGCGCCCCGGCTTCCGGGGGCCGAGGCTCCCGGAGCCCGCGATCAGGCGCTCGTCGTGGTGCCGTTCCGAGCCCGGCCAGCCGTCCGCGCCACGGTGGTCCGGACGATCGTCCGGCGCAGCGTGCACGACAGCGTCAACCGCTCGTTCATGAGCTCGACTCCTGATCCTGATCCGCCACGGATGGTCCTGCGATGGTCGGTCGCGCCGTGGCCGTAGGTGGACGATACCGCTCCACGGACTGATCGGTACGCCCTTTCTGGGTCGACGTCCAGGTTCGCCAGCGCGCGCCGGGACCACGAGCTGACATCGCCGGGGTCTGTGGAGAACGACCCCCGGTGTCGGCGGCGCCGATTACCCTGGTCGCGTGGTCACCGCCTTGTATCGCCGTTACCGGCCCGAGAACTTCGCCGAACTCATCGGCCAGTCGCAGGTGACCGATCCGCTGCGGACAGCACTCCGGGCAGACCGCGTCAACCACGCCTACCTCTTCAGCGGACCGAGGGGTTGTGGCAAGACCACGTCGGCACGGATCCTCGCGCGGTGTCTCAACTGCGCTCAGGGCCCGACGGACACGCCATGCGGAGTGTGCCCGAGCTGTGTGGAGCTGGCGCGGGACGGCGGTGGGTCGCTCGACGTCATCGAGATCGACGCAGCCAGCCACAACGGCGTGGACGACGCACGCGACCTCCGCGACCGCGCCGTGTTCGCACCGGCACGCGACCGCTACAAGATCTTCATCCTCGACGAGGCCCACATGGTCACGCCGCAGGGGTTCAACGCACTCCTCAAGTTGGTGGAGGAACCACCGGAGCACGTCAAGTTCATCTTCGCGACGACCGAGCCCGAGAAGGTCATCGGGACCATCCGCTCGCGGACCCACCACTACCCGTTCCGGCTCGTGCCGCCGGCGTCCATGCTCGAGTACGTCGAGCAGCTGTGCGCGCAGGAATCCGTGTCGGTGGCGCCCGGTGTCCTGCCGCTCGTGGTCCGGGCCGGCGGGGGATCGGTACGGGACACCCTGTCGCTCCTCGATCAGCTGATGGCCGGGAGCGAGGACCGCACGATCGCCTACGACCGCGCGGTCGCACTCCTCGGGTACACCGATGCCGCCCTGCTCGACGACGTCGTGGACGCGCTCGCCGTGGCGGATCCGGCCTCGGCGTTCTCGGCCGTCGACCGCGTCGTGCAGACAGGTCAGGATCCGCGTCGCTTCGTCGAGGACCTGCTCGAACGGCTCCGCGACCTCATCGTCGTCGCCGCCACCAACGAGGGCGCTGCGGCCGTGTTGCGCGGAGTCTCGCCCGAGGAACTCGAGACGATGACGCGGCAGGCGGCCGTCTTCGGCGCCGTCGGGCTCTCGCGCGCGGCCGACATCGCGAACCGTGCGCTCACCGAGATGACCGGCGCGACGTCGCCCCGCCTGCACCTCGAACTCATGGTGGCGCGGATGCTCGTGCCGGAGAGCGACGACAGCCAGCGGGGCGCCCTGGCGCGCGTCGAGCGCCTCGAGCGTCGCGTCGGCGTCGGTGACGCCGGGGGCCAGACCGGTTCTGCGCCCGTCGCTGTCGTCACGTCAAGCGCACCGGCTGCCGCACCCGCGCGGACGCCGGCCGCGCCGACCCCGGCTTCGACCCGAGCCACCGCTGCTGCCGCCCCGGCCAGCGCGTCCGGGACCGAACGGGCCGACGATGACGAGCAGCGCGCGGTCCCCGGCGCGGTCGAAGTCGTCCCCACGACCGGCAGCGCGCCCTCGGGTGCGGGCTCGCCCTCGTCGACCGGTGTCGGCGCGGCGCTCGCGGCCTCGCCAGCGGTCCGGGCCGTCGGCGAGCTGGGCGTGCAACAGGTGCGGGACAGCTGGCCGCAGGTCGTCGAGCACGTGCAGCGCGCTCGGCGGTCCGCCTGGATGGTCGTCGTGACCGCGCAGGTGACCGCCTTCACGGACGACGTCCTCACACTGACGTTCCCGAGTCAGCAGGACGTCGCGTCGTTCAAGCAGATGACCGACCCGAAGGACAGCGTCAGCGAGTACCTCCGGGCCGCCATCCTCGATGTCCTCGGCGTCCGTGTGAAGTTCGTCGCTCGCGGGCCGGCACCCGCGGGGTCGAACCCGGACGCGGGACGGCCCGCATCCGAGCGTCAGGCGGTGCCGGAGCGTCAGGCGACACCCGAGCGTCAGGCGGTGCCGGAGCGTCAGGCGGTGCCGGAGCGTCGGGCGACACCGGAGCGTCGGGCGGTGCCGGAGCGTCAGGCGACACCGGAGCGTCAGGCGGCGCCCGAGCGTCAGGCGACACCCGAGCGTCAGCCGACACCCGAGCGCCAGTCGGCGCCCGAGCGTCAGGCGACACCCGAGCGCCAGTCGGAGCCCGAGTCCGCACCGGTGGCGCCGACGCGCGACGGCGCTCGCGGATCCTCCGAGCAGAGCAGCGCGCAGGTGCCGGCCGCAGCCGGGGGATCGGCGCCAGCAGCCGTGCCTGCTCCGTCCCGAGCATCCGCAGCCGCGCCTGCCCCCGCTCCCACCGGCCCGGTCACCGACTGGGTGGTCGCGACGATCCCGGCGTCCGATCCCACTGCAGATGCCGTCCCGGACGACGTCGAGCCGTCGTGGGCCGCGCCCTTCGGGGTGGCGTCGAGCCCGGACGGCACGGCACCGGCCGCCGTCGCGCCAGCCGGACGGACGGGCGGTGCGCCCGCGGGTGCCGCGACGAGCGCGCCCGCTGCCGGTGCCGTCCGTGGTCCGGCCAGCACCCCGGCTGTCGCAGGCGGACCGAGCGACGTGCCGGTCGACGACTACCCCCTCGACGACGAGCCCTACGACGACGGAGCGCCGTTCCCGGACCCGGGCCCGTCGGGTCGATCCGCCGCGGGGCCCGTACCCACCGGAGGACGAGCACCGTCGGCGTCTGCACCCCGCGGGGGCGGCACCCCAGCTCCCGCCCGGACGGCCCCGTCGGTGCCGGAGCGGCCCGCCCGTGTGCCGGTCCCCGGACGCTACGGCGAGGCGGTCGTCCGTGAGATCCTCGGGGCCCAGTTCATCGAGGAGACCACGCTCGACAGCAGCGGGTCCGGAGGCTTCTGACCATGTACGACGGCATCGTCCAGGACATCATCGACGAGTTCGGCCGTCTGCCGGGGATCGGTCCGAAGTCCGCGCAGCGGATCGCGTTCCACATCCTGCAGACCGAGTCGTTCGACCCGACGCGCCTCGCGGAACTCCTCATGACGGTCAAGGAGAAGGTCCGCTTCTGCGAGGTCTGCGGGAACGTGACCGAGACCGAACGCTGCAGCATCTGCCGCGATCCCCGCCGCTCGCCCGCGGTCATCTGCGTGGTCGAGGAGGCCAAGGACGTCGCCGCGATCGAGCGGACCCGTGAGTTCCGCGGGCTGTACCACGTGCTCGGCGGCGCGATCAGCCCGATCGACGGCGTCGGCCCCGACGACCTCCGCATCCAGAGTCTGCTGACGCGGCTCGCGGACGGCACCGTGGACGAGGTCATCATCGCGACCGATCCGAACCTCGAGGGCGAGGCCACGGCCACCTACCTCAGCCGGCTCCTCGTGCCGATGGGGGTCCGGACGACGCGCCTCGCTTCCGGACTCCCGGTCGGTGGGGATCTCGAGTACGCCGACGAGGTCACGCTCGGA
Organism: Curtobacterium sp. MCBD17_013; assembly: GCF_003234565.1. GTDB lineage: Bacteria > Actinomycetota > Actinomycetes > Actinomycetales > Microbacteriaceae > Curtobacterium. The sequence continues at coordinate 104,999 of NZ_QKTU01000003.1, forward strand.
CGCGCTTTCGAGGGGCGCCGGCTCGTGGGCGGTTGACCCGGGCCTCCCGGTCGACGGGCGCCGGTCGGCGACCGCCCGGGGTCGCTGCGTGCGGCGTGCGCGCGACGCAACAGTCCGAGGACACTCGGTAGAATCGGCGGACCGCGTCCGTGGGAGTCCAGGAGTTCGTCAGTGGCATTGATCGTGCAGAAGTTCGGTGGCTCGTCCGTCGCGGACGCCGAGAGCATCAAGCGCGTGGCCAAGCGGATCGTCCAGACGAAGAAGGCCGGCAACGACGTCGTCGTGGCCGTCTCCGCGATGGGCGACACGACGGACGAGCTCCTCGACCTCGCGAACCAGGTCACCCCGTTGCCGTCCGGTCGCGAGCTGGACATGCTCCTCACCGCGGGCGAGCGGATCTCGATGGCGCTGCTCGCGATGGCGATCAAGAGCCTCGGGGTCGAAGCCAGCTCGTACACCGGCAGCCAGGCGGGCATGCTGACCGACGCCCAGCACGGCCGTGCCCGGATCGTCGACGTCACCCCGAAGCGCGTCCGTGAGGCCCTCGACGCCGGGCACGTGGCGATCGTCGCGGGGTTCCAGGGCTTCAACCGCACGACGGGCGAGATCACCACCCTCGGCCGCGGTGGCTCCGACACGACCGCCGTCGCCCTGGCCGCTGCCCTCGGTGCCGACGTGTGCGAGATCTACACCGACGTCGACGGCATCTTCAGCGCCGACCCGCGGGTCGTCCCGAAGGCGCGCAAGATCGACCGCATCACGAGCGAGGAGATGCTGGAGCTCGCGGCCGCGGGCGCCAAGGTCCTCTACATCCGCGCCGTCGAGTACGCCCGGCGGCACGGCGTCACCCTGCATGTCCGGTCCTCGTTCAACAACACCGAGGGCACCATCGTCTACAACCCTGCCGAGGGGGAGTCCGTGGAAGAACCGATCATCACCGGCATCGCCGGCGACCTCTCCGAGGGCAAGATCACGGTGGTCGGCGTGCCCGACCAGCCGGGCAAGGCGGCCGAGATCTTCACGACCGTCGCCCGGGCCGGCGCGAACATCGACATGATCGTGCAGAACGTCTCCGCCGCGGCGACCGGCCGCACCGACATCTCGTTCACGCTGCCGAAGTCGCAGGGCTCCGGGGTCCTCACCGCGCTCGAGGCCTCGAAGGCGAGCATCGGCTACGAGACCGTGCAGTACGACGACCAGATCGGCAAGCTCGCCCTGGTCGGTGCCGGCATGCGGACGAACGCCGGGGTGTCGGCGCAGCTGTTCCGTGCGCTCCACGAGGCCTCGATCAACATCGAGATGATCTCGACGAGCGAGATCCGGATCTCGGTCGTCACGCGGGCCGACACCCTGAACGAGGCGATGCGCGTCGTCCACTCGGCGTTCGGTCTCGACGCCGACATCGAAGCCGTCGTCTACGCCGGCACCGGCCGGTAGACAGGAGACACCATGAGCGAGCTCACCGTCGCCGTCGTCGGCGCCACCGGGCAGGTCGGCACCGTCATGCGCCGTCTGCTGGAGGACCGTGCCTTCCCCGCCACGACGGTCCGGTTCTTCGCCACCGCCCGCTCCGCAGGCACGACGTTGCCGTTCCGGGGCGAGGACATCGTCGTCGAGGACTCGGCGACCGCGGACCCGACGGGCATCGACATCGCCCTGTTCTCCGCCGGGGCATCGGGATCCCGGACCCTGGCACCGCGCTTCGCCGCCGCGGGGGCGCTCGTCATCGACAACTCGAGCGCCTGGCGGATGGACCCGGATGTCCCGCTCGTCGTGAGCGAGGTCAACCCGCATGCGATCGACGAGGCACGCAAGGGCATCATCGCGAACCCGAACTGCACGACCATGGCGATCATGCCGGTCCTCAAGGTGCTCGATGCCGAGGCCGGTCTGCGCCGGCTCGTCGCGACGACGTACCAGGCCGTCTCCGGCAGCGGCCTCGCCGGCGTGGAGGAACTGCTCGGGCAGGCCCGGGCGGCGCTCGAGCAGGACGCCGCAGCCCTCACGCACGACGGCTCCGCCGTGACCTTCCCGGAGCCCACGAAGTACGTCGCGCCGATCGCCTTCGACGTCATCCCCCTCGCGGGCAGCATCGTCGACGACGGCTGGGGCGAGACGGACGAGGAGCAGAAGCTCCGGAACGAGAGCCGCAAGATCCTCGAGCTGCCCGACCTGCTCGTCGCGGGGACCTGCGTCCGGGTCCCGGTGTTCACGGGGCACTCGATCTCGGTGAACGCGGAGTTCGCGCGCCCCCTGACGCCGGAGCGAGCGTCGGAGGTCCTCGCCGCCGCACCGGGCGTGCAGTTGTCCGAGGTCCCGACGCCCCTGCAGGCCGCCGGCGCCGACCCGAGCTTCGTCGGGCGGATCCGGACGGACCGCTCGGCACCCGAGGGGCACGGGCTCGCCCTCTTCGTCAGCAACGACAACCTCCGGAAGGGTGCTGCGCTCAACGCGGTCCAGATCGCGGAGGCGGTGCTCGCCCGCCGCGCGGTCGTCGCCTGACCCAGGCCGTGCCTCCCGGCCCCGGCGCAGCCGGTGTCGGACCGCCGCCGGTAGGATCATCGGGTGCCAGAGAAGCCAGTGCAGCCGTTGGACGTCGTCCTGATCGGCGGTGGCATCATGAGCGCGACGCTGGGCGCGCTCATCCACCGTCTCGAGCCGGACTGGTCCATCCGGATCTACGAGCGCCTCGCCGACGTCGCCGAGGAGTCCTCCAACCCCTGGAACAACGCGGGAACCGGGCACTCGGCACTCTGTGAGCTGAACTACACGCCGGAGCTGCCCGACGGTTCCGTGGACATCAGCAAGGCCATCGGCGTCAACGAGCAGTTCCAGGTCTCGCGGCAGTTCTGGGCGCACCTCGTCGAGACCGGCGCGCTCGCCGCTCCCGAGACCTTCATCAACCCGACGCCGCACATCAGCTTCGTCTGGGGCGAGGACAACGTGTCCTACATGCGCACACGGTACGAGGCGATGAAGGACCACCCGCTCTTCGCCGGCCTCGAGTACAGCGACGACGTACGCCAGATCCGCCGGTGGGCGCCCGCGCTCATCCCCGGCCGGAAGCGGTCGCAGCCCATCGCGGCGACGTACTCGCCCGCCGGGTCCGACGTCGACTTCGGTTCCTTGACGCGTCAGCTCGTCGACGGGCTGCGCCGGGACGGCGTCCAGTTCGAGTCAAACCACGTCGTGAAGAACGTGTCGCGCCGGAAGGACGGCACCTGGGAGCTCCTCGTCAAGAACGAGGTGGGGCAGTCGAGGTCCCGCATCGCAGCGAAGTTCGTCTTCGTGGGTGCCGGCGGTGGCGCGCTCCAGCTCCTCCAGCGCTCCGGCATCCCGGAGATCCGCGGCTACGGCGGGTTCCCCGTGAGCGGTGAGTTCCTCCGCTCCGACGACCCGGCGGTCGTGGTCAAGCACGCCGCCAAGGTCTACGGCAAGGCGTCGGTCGGTGCGCCGCCCATGTCGGTGCCGCACCTGGACACCCGGATCGTCGACGGTCAGGCGAGTCTGATGTTCGGGCCGTACGCCGGGTTCAGCCCGAAGTTCCTCAAGCAGGGCTCGTGGTCGGATCTCTTCCGGTCGATCCGGCTCCACAACCTGCGGCCGATGCTGTCGGTCGCGTTCTCGAACATGGACCTGGTCCGCTACCTGGTCGGGCAGCTGCTCGCGAGCCGGTCCCGCAAGTTCGCCGCGCTCCGGGACTTCATGCCGTCCGCACAGCCGGGGGACTGGCACCGGATCACGGCGGGACAGCGCGTCCAGGTCATCAAGCCCGACCGCGAGCGAGGCGGTGTCCTGCAGTTCGGCACCGAGGTCATCACCTCGGCGGACGGCAGCATCGCCGGGCTGCTCGGCGCCTCGCCCGGGGCGTCGACCGCGGTGCCGATCATGCTCGGGCTGCTCGAGCGCTGCTTCCCCGACCGCCGGGACCGCTGGGCGGATGCCATCCGGGGGATGGTGCCGACGTACGGCAAGCGGTTGTCGGACGACCCGGCGCTCGCTGACGAGACGCTCACCCGGACCGCGGCGACGTTGCACCTCCACCGCTGACCGCCGCCGCTTGACCTCCGTTCGAACACGTGTTCGAATGGGGGCATGCGGTGGGACGGCCAGACGATCGATGCCTCGGACGACGCGATGCTCCCCGGGCTCGCGTCGAACCGCGGGTTCGTCCGGAGCGTGACGACGCCGGAGTTCGCCGGGGTCACGTTCCACGAGGTCCTGGCCAAGTCGGCGCTCAACCGGGTCGGCGGCCACGACGGCGGCGTGTGGGGGTGGACGATCAACCCCTACCGGGGCTGCAGTCATGCCTGCGTGTACTGCTTCGCCCGCCCCACCCACGCCTACCTCGAGTTCGACGCCGGAGCGGACTTCGACCGGCAGATCGTGGTCAAGACGAACGTGTCCGAGGTCCTCACGCGTGAGCTGGCGCGACCCTCGTGGGATCGTCATCCCGTCGCGCTGGGCACGAACACGGACCCGTACCAGCGTGCCGAGGGGCGGTACCGGCTCATGCCCGGGATCATCCGCGCGCTCGCCGACTCGGGCACGCCGTTCAGCATCTTGACGAAGGGCACCTTGCTCCGTCGCGACATCCCGATCCTCGTCGAGGCCGCGGAGCGCGTCCCGGTGGACCTCGCCATGTCCATCGCCGTGTACGACGACGACCTCCAGCAGTCGGTGGAACCAGGGACGCCCTCGACGGCCGCGCGCTTGGCGACCGTGCGCGCGGTGCGCGACGCCGGACTCGACTGTTCCGTGTTCCTCATGCCGATCCTCCCGTACGTCACGGACACCAAGGCGCACCTGACGGATGCGGTGGGCCGTGCGGCGGCGGCCGGGGCGACGAGCGTGGTGTTCTCGGCCCTGCACCTCAAGCCGGGCGTCAAGCCGTGGTTCATGGACTGGCTCGGACGACGCCACCCGGACCTCGTCGAGCGCTACCGGCGGATGTACCTCAATGCCGCGTACGCACCGCGGGACTACCGACGGTGGCTCTCGGAGCGGATGCGGCCGATCCTCGCCGACCACGGCCTGCCCATGGGGCGAGTGGACCCGGCGACGGGCTCCATGGGATTCCACGACGGTTCGCCACTCAAACGGGCCGCGGCGTCCTTCGGTGACGAGGTCGGCGAGGCACAAGGCGCTACGGCTGCTGCGGCGACCCCGGTGGCCCCGGCAGCAGCTGCCCGGATCCTCCCGGCAGTTGGGGCCCCGGCGGTGCCGACCGCCGTGTCCCCGACCGCGGCAGGCCGCGCCCGAGGGGACCTCGACGTCGCCGCAGGGTCGGCCGTCACCCTGTTCTGACGTCGCCCTCCACGCCCGGCGAGCATGGTCGCGCGGGCGCTGCCTCCGCCGAGGTCGGGGGCCGGCTCTCGGGCTCGGGTCCGGGCATTCGGGGGACACACCATGGTCGCGACGGCCCGCTACAATCAGGTCAACCCGAGCCAACTCCACTGTTCGGGGTACACGACGCGCGCTGTGGTGGTTGAATCGGCCGCGGCGCACCAGGGCGGCGGAAGGGACGGCACCGATGCTCGGGATCCCAACGCACCTCGCGCCGCGCGTGAACGCATGGTCGCTGGTGCGGGCGTTCCACGCTGCCGCCCTCGCAGCACTGGTCGCACTCGTCGCGGTCCTCGGGCTGTACGGCGCGGTCACGGGGTCGCCGCGCGTCGGACTCGCGGTGCTCGCGCTCGTCCCGACGACCGTGATGATCGCCGTCCACGCACGCATCGGTACGTGGCGCTCCGCGGCGGCGTTCCTGCTCGTGGGGGGCGCGTGCTCGTACTGGTTCACGATCGTCGTGGCGAGCGGACTCGACGCGCCCACCTGGATCGAGTCCTACCTCTTGTCGCTCGCCGTCATCCCGCTCGTCCTCGTGGGTGGGGCGAGCACGTCGACGGGACGGGTGATCGCGTGGTCGATCCTCGGGTTCTCGGTCGGTCACCTCGCGACGTTGATCGGCACCGCCCAGGTGATCGGTCAGGTGGTGCCGACCCTGCTCGCGTGGGTGACCATGGGGCTCGTCGTCGGGATCGTGGGCGTCGCCACGGGGCTGACCGCGCGGTTGCAGCGCGTCCAACCCGAGCTGCTGCGGTCGGCGCGCGAGGAGCACGTGTCGACGTACCGGCAGGGCATCGAGCTCGAGGCCGCGGCGATCCTCCACGACACGGTCCTCAACCACCTCAACGCGATCGCCCTCGCCCCCGCGGGCCCCATGGACGCCACCCTCGCCCGGACCGTCGACGAGGACTTCGCGATGCTCGCCGGACACGAGTGGTTGGCGGCGCCGGATGCGGGCCGGGACGCCGATGCGCAGGGACGAGCCGTGACGGACGACGACGTGGTCCACCGGACGGTGGAGGAGTGCCGGTCCGCGGGCCTCCAGGTCGACCTGACCGGCGACCCGGGCGTCACCGCCCGGCTGGACCAGCCGGTCGCGGCCGCGCTCGCGCGTGCGCTCGCGCAGTGCCTGACGAACGTCCAGAAGCACGCCGGTACCGATCGCGCCGAAGTCAGCGTGTTCGACGACGGCCTCATGTGCACCGTGATGGTCGTCGACGACGGCCGGGGCTTCGACGAGCGGACGACCGGCGCCGACCGCCTCGGTCTCCGCAACTCCGTGCGGCAGCGGATCGATCGCGTCGGTGGTGAGGTGCAGGTGTGGTCCTCGCCCGGCAGCGGGACCAGCGTCATGATGTCCGTGCCCTTCCGTCCGGGCCGACGCGGTGCCGCCGAGGGTGACGCGCGGCGCGCCGGCACGGTCTCGGCGCCCTCGTTCCCCGCCGGAGACGACGGCCGGCTCAGGTCGGCCTCGTGAGCCGCGAGCCCGCTCGGACCCCGCAGCAGTACGACCCGCTCGGCGCACTCGGGTCCCGCCCGCTCGCCCTCGTGACCGGGGCCGCCTCGGTCGTCTGGGCGCTCGTGGCCTCCATCGTCGCCCGAGACGTACCGGGGAGTCCCACGCTCTCCGCGCTCACCGTGCTGCTCGTCGCGGCGGCCGCCGGTGTCTCGGCGTTCGCGACGAGTCCGTTCCGTGCGCCGTTCGCGCGCGGGGCGTTCGTCGCCTACACCGCGCTCCTCGCGGCGGCGTCGATCGCGAGCGTCGCGGCGCAGTGGGGTCCGGACCGGGACGCCGCGAACGACTTCATGCCGCTCGTCACGGGCGTCGGCATCCTCGTGATGGCGCCCTACCGGCCCTGGCGCGACGTCCTCGTCGGCGGGGCGGTCCTGGCGGTCGTCGACGCCGTGGCGTTCGGGGCCGTGGCCGCCGCGTTCCCGTCCAGCGTGCCGGTCGCGGTGTCGGCCGTGCTCGCCGCCGTCCCCACCGTCGTGCTCACGACCGCGGCCGTGGCGTTCGCGTGGACGTTCGTCGGTCTCGCCGAGCGGGTGCAGATCCGCGCGGCCTCGTACTCGGTCGAGCGCGCGGAGCGGGACGGCATCGCCCGCAGCGTCCAGCAGGACCGGGTGACCATCCTCGCGCGCGACGTCATCCCGTTCTTCGAACAGCTCCGGAGGCACGAGGCGATCACCGACGCCGACCGTGCCCGCGCGCGCTCCATCGCCGACGGCATCCGCCGCGTCATGGTCGCCGAGGCCGATCGCACATGGCTCGAGCAGGCGCTCATGGCGGACGGCGCCGAGGCCGCGCACGTCGATGATCCGGGTGCCCTCATCCGCAGCATGGACGTCGACCAGCGGACGGTCGTCCGCACGGCGGTCCGCGCGGTGCTCCGGGCGTCCACCGTCGACCCGGCGGGCGTCCGGATCCGGATCGAGCCGGACCCGCACCACGACGGCCGCGTCCGCTTCACGCTCGAGGCCGCGGTCGCAGCCACGGACCTCGCCATCCACCGCGCCTTCAATCCGTACCTCGCCGTCCTCCGCGTGACGTTCCCGGACCTCGACGTCGAGGTCCGTCCTTCCGCCCTCGCACTAAGGTTCTCTTATGACCAGCACTGACCCGAACAGGCTGACCAACGGGCAGTCGGCGCGGTTCCCTGCCACCGACGCCCGGCCCGCCGGAGCGACGTCCGTGCCGGCCACCGCGCGCGATGCCCGCGCCGCTCAGGGGGCACCGGGTCAAGGAGCAGGGCAGGGCGCACGGCGCGTCCGGCTCGCGATCCTCGACGACCACGAGGTCCTCCTCGACAGCCTGTCGAGCTGGATCTCGGTGAACGCCTACGACTTCGATCTCGCGCTCACCGCGCACAGCTGGCTCGAGATGGTGCACAGCGACAGCTTCCCGACGGACCTCGTGTTCCTCGACTTCCAGCTCAAGGAACCCGTCTCGATCGAGGCCCGGGTCCGGACCTGCCGTGCTGCCGGCGCGAAGGTCGTGGTGTTGTCGAGCGTCGACACGCGGGAGTCCCGCGACCGTGCACTACAGGCCGGTGCCGCGGCGTTCCTGTCGAAGTCGCTGCCGATGCGCGAGGTCATGGACATCGCCCGCGACATCATGGGCGTCGCTCGTGAGGCCGCTCCGCAGCGCGACTGGCGTCCACTGCCGACCGGTGCGAACGCGCACCAGCGGCCGAAGCTGAGCCACGGTGAGGAAGAAGCGCTCCGGTTGTACGTGTCGGGGTTCTCGACGAACGAGGTCGCCGCGCAGATGAACGTGCAGTACGAGACCGCCAAGACGTACCTGCGTCGCGTGCGGGAGAAGTACGGCAAGGTCGGTCGGCCGGCATCGAAGAAGTCCGATCTCATCCGGCGCGCGGCGGAGGACGGGTTCCTCCAGTAGTGGCGAAGCTGTACTTCCGCTACGGGGCCATGAACAGCGGCAAGAGCACCGCGCTGCTCCAGGCGGCGTTCAACTACGAGGAGCGGGGCCAGCGGGTGCTCCTCGCGAAGCCCTCGGTGGACACGAAGGGCGACCGGCACATCGTCTCGCGTCTCGGCGTGACCCGTCCCGTCGACCTCGTCGTCGGTGGGTCGGACGACGTGCGCGCCGCGGTGGCCACGGCGAGCGGGACCGACCCGATGTCGTCGTCCCTCGACGGCATGGTGCGGCCGGTGAGCTGCGTCCTCGTCGACGAGGCCCAGTTCCTCACGCCCCGGCAGGTCGACGACCTGCTCCGCATCGCCGTCCTCGACGAGGTCCCGGTGCTCGCCTACGGCATCCGCACCGACTTCCGGACCGAGGCGTTCCCGGGCAGCCGCCGTCTCCTCGAGGTCGCCCACTCCCTCGAGGAGCTGAAGACCATCTGCCGATGCGGCCGGAAGGCCGTGTTCAACGCGCGCAAGGTCGACGGCGTGTTCGTCTTCGCCGGGTCGCAGGTGGCGATCGACGGCGCCGACGTGACGTACGAGTCGCTCTGCGCCACCTGCTACCTCACCGAGTCCGGCGGCGTCCTCGACGGCGACTGACGTCGGTCGGGAGGCGCGGTGCCGGTCCGACCGCACCGTGCCGTGCCTCCGGGAATCCGGCGGCGCCACGAGGCGTTGCAGTGGGCATGACCGACACCAGCGTGCACCTGTCCGTCCTCGACCTGGCGACGCGGGAGTACGGGCAGTCGAACGGTGACGCGCTCCGGGGGAGCGTGGAGACCGCGACCGTCGCGGAGCGGCTCGGGTACGAGCGGTTCTGGGTCGCGGAGCACCACGGCATGCCCGGCATCACCTCGTCCGCACCGGCGGTGCTGCTCTCCGCCGTGGGCGCGGCCACGTCCACGATCCGTATCGGCAGCGGCGGTGTCATGCTGCCGAACCACGCCCCACTCGTCGTCGCCGAGCAGTTCGGCACGCTCCGTGCCCTCTACGGCGACCGCGTCGACCTCGGGCTCGGACGCGCTCCGGGTACCGACGGGGCGACGGCGATGGCCCTCCGTCGGACCGACCGGCTCGACGTCGACGACTTCCCCGACCGCCTCGCCGACCTCATCGGGTTCTTCACGGGCATGGAGCCCACGAACCCCCTCGCGCGCATCCAGGCGGTCCCGGGATACGGCGACGTGCCGGAGTTCTGGCTGCTCGGGTCGTCCGGCTACAGCGCCCAGGTCGCCGGCGTGCTCGGCGTCTCGTTCGCGTTCGCGCACCACTTCGCCGCGGACAACACCGAGGCGGCGCTGGAGCTCTACCGGTCCTCGTTCCGTCCGTCGCGGTTCCTGTCCGAACCGCGGTCGATGATCGGCGTCCAGGTCGTCACCGATGAGGACCCCCGAGTCGTCGACGAGCAGTCCGCGCCGGGCATGATCTCGTTCATCCGGATGCGTCAGGGTGCGAAGCCGCAGCCCGTGAGCATGGACGAGGCCCGGGCCTATCAGTTCGACGAGCTCGAGCGCCGGTTCATCGCCGCGCGGATCGCCCGCCAGGCGTACGGCTCCGCCGACGAGGTCGCTGACAAGCTGTCGTCCCTGCTCGACTCGACGGGTGCCGACGGCCTGATCATCGCGCCGGGTGCCGCGCAGGCCCCGTACCGGCACCAGGCGCTCGAGACCGTCATGCGGCTGCACCGGGAGGGCCGGATCACCCGGACCGCCTCGGCTGCTGCTCCCGCCCTCTGACGCGTCCGCCGTCGGACGCGCGTCCGCGAGCGGCCGACGGACTGGGGCTGGCCGCTCGCGAGCGGCGGTCCTGCCTTCGGAAGGACGAAGGGCCCGGCTCACATGAGCCGGGCCCTTCGTGGTGGTCGGGGTGACAGGATTTGAACCTGCGACCTCCTCGTCCCGAACGAGGCGCGCTACCAAGCTGCGCCACACCCCGCGGTGCGGTTGTCCAAATCGGAGCAACCCCAGAAGTCTACCGGATGATCGGGGGTGTTCGAGACCACGCGTCGGATGGTCAGACCGTGCGCGCCGTGAGCGTGACGACGACCGCCTCGGGTCGGACCGCGAACCGCACGGGCGCGTAGATCGACGTCCCGATCCCCGCCGAGACCTCGAGCCAGGACCAGTGCGTCCGGTTCTCCCACCGGTGCAGACCGCTCGCGTAGCGCCGGGGGAGGTCCGAGTTCGTGACGAGCGCGCCGTACCCGGGGACCGCGACCTGGCCGCCGTGCGTGTGTCCGGCGAACACGATGTCCGCGCCCTGGGCGACGAACGCGTCGAGCACGCGGCGGTAGGGCGCGTGCGTCACGCCGATCGACACGGGCTCCGGTCCCGGCTCGTCCGTCCACGGGACGTTCTCGCGGAGCTCGTCGACGGTGTTCGGCAGGAGATCGAGGCGGTCCCAACCGCGGTGCGCGTCGCCGGTCCCGAACAGTTCGAGGCGTGAGCCGCGGAGTTCGACGGCATGTGCCCGGTTGTTCAGGTCGAGCCAGCCCAGGGACTCGAAGAACGCGTGCTGTCGAGTGACGTCGAGGCGCACCGGCTCGACGTCCTTGCGGAGCTGGCTGGGGCCGCCGAAGTACTTGAGCGGGTTGCGCGGGCTCGGCCCGAAGTGGTCGTTCGAGCCGTCGACGAAGACGCCGGGCACGCCGCGGAACGGTTCGAGTGCGTACTCCACCGCGGCGTTCGCCATCGGGTGGCTCACGTTGTCGCCCGTGTTCACGATGAAGTCCGGCTCGACGAGGCTCAGGTCACGGAGCCACTGCTGCTTGTCGGACTGCCATGGCGCCATGTGGATGTCGGACAGGTGCAGCACGGTCAGGTCCCGTGATCCCGGCGGCAGGACCGGGACGGTCTCCCACCGGATCGAGAACCGCCGACGCTCCACGAGCGTGCCCCACGCCGCACTCCCGACGCCGACGGCCGCGCCGACCGCGAGGACGCCGAGCGCGGCCGAGCCGCCGCGACCGCGCGTCACTTGCAGTTCCCCGGGTCCTTGCCGTCCGGCGTCCCGTACAGGGTGAGCGTCACCTGGGCCGACTTCGTCGCGGCGGTCCCGGCGGCCGGGTCCGTCGACGCGACCTTGCAGGCCTGGCCGTTCGTGCCCTTCTGGAAGGTGCCGCTCACGGTCACGGACGTGAAGCCCTGATCGCCGAGGGTCGCCTTGGCGTCCGACGACGTCCTGCCCTTGACGTCGGGGACCTTCGCCTGGGACCCGTCGCTGGTGAACACCGTGACGCTCGATCCCTTCGAGAGCATCGTGCCCGCGGTGGGGGAGGTCGAGGACACCGTGCCCGCGGCGGCGGACCCCGCCTGTGTGCCACCGTCGACGAACGTGAAGCCGTCCGCGGCGAGCGTCGTCTGGGCGTCGGCCGTCGTCTTCCCGCTGAGGTCCGGCACGCTCACGGACGACCCGTTGATCGCGGACGACGTGGGGTCCGTGAACACGCCGGGTGCGTACTGCTGGTTGACCGGCGTCTGCGCCTGCCGCCAGACGGACGCGCGCTGCGACGCGAGGGTGGTCCCGCTCGCGGGCGAGTACACGTGCCGAAGACTGGTCCGCTTGCCGTCCGTGTTGCCCTGCCAGTAGGCCGTGACGACCTTGGTGCTCCCGCCGACGAGCCAGATCTGGTCGGCGTTGTCGGTGGTCCCCGTCTTGCCGAAGAGCTGGGCTCCGTCGTACGTCTGCGCGCCCACCGCGGTGCCGCTCGAGATCGTGCGCTTCATCGCGTAGACCGCGGCCTGCGCCACGCCCGGGTCGATGACCTGCTTGCACTGCTTCGTCTGGCCGCCGAGCGACGTGCCGTTCGCGTCCGTGATGCCGTCGATCGCGATCGGAGCGCAGTACACGCCGTTGTTCGCGACGGTGGCGTACGCCGACGCCATCGTGAGGGGCGCGATGTTGTTCACACCGAGCACGGACGAGGGCACGGTCTTCAGCGCCTTGCCGTCAGCGTCGTGCACGCCGAGCTTCTGCGCCACGTCGCGGATGTCGCAGAGGTCGAGCTTGGCCGCCATGGACTCGAAGGCCGCGTTGACCGACTCGGCGGTGGCGTTGACGACGGAGTAGTACCCGCGTTCGCCGAGCGAGTCGTTCTTCGGGTTCCAGGGGGTGTACAGCGTGCTCCCGCAGTGCTGCCATGCGCTCACGGTGTGGGGCGTCCCGTTGACGCTCTCGTACAAGCCGTGCCCGTTCTCGAGCCAGTCGAGGAGCGTGAACAGCTTGTACGTCGACCCGGTCTGGAACCCGATCGAGTTGCCGTACTTGTGGTCGACGCTGTAGTTGATGCTCGTGGACGACGGGGGCGAGGTCGGGGACTGGTCGTAGTCCTTGTTCTGCGCCATCGTCAGGATCCGCCCCGTGGACGTCTCGACGGAGTCGAAGGTCGACCCGAGCGAGAGCGCTGTCGAGCCCTTGTCGTCGTACGTGTCGAGCAAGGTCTTCTGCTGCCCGTTGAGGTCGAGGTCGAGCGTGGTCTGGATCTTGTACCCGCCGGTCCGCCACGCGGCGTCGCGTTCCTCCTGGGTCCCGCCGAGCTGGTCCATCTCCTTGACGACCTTGACGGCGTAGTCGCAGAAGAACTGCGCGCCGGTCCCACCGGCCGCCTGGCACCCCTGCGTGGCCGGAGTCAGGTGGACGTAGTCCGCGGGCTTCGTCGCGAGGGCGCTGTCGAGGTCCGCCTTCGAGATGTCGTGCTCGGCGAACATCGCCTTGAGGATGACGTCGCGGCGGGCCTGGTTGGCGTCGTAGTACTTCGGGTCCGAGAGGTTCCGCGTGTTCGGCGACTGCACGACCGCCAGGATCGACGCGGCCTCGACCGGCGAGAGGTTCGTGGCGCTCTTGTTGAAGTAGTGCTGCGCTGCCGCCTGCACCCCGTACGTGTTGTCGCCGAAGTACGCGATGTTGAGGTACGCGGTGAGGATCTGCTTCTTCGTGTACTTCTTCGCCAGACCGATGGCGAGCTTCATCTCCTCGAGCTTGCGCGGGATCGTCTGTTCGACGGCCTGGTTGTAGGCCTTCAGCTGCTCGGCCTTGGTCGGCTTCTCGAGCGCCTGCTGCATCTTGATGTTCCGGACGAGCTGCATCGTCAGCGTCGACGCCCCACCGGAGTCACCGAGGCTGCCACCGGCGATGCTGCCCACACCCGCGCGGACCAACGACGCGACGTCGACGCCGCCGTGGCTCCAGAAGCGGCGGTCCTCACCGTCGACCGCGGCGTCCTTGAGCATCGGGGAGATCTGATCGTACGTCAGTTCCTCGCGGTTCTGGTCGTACACGGTCGCGAACTGCACGGACTTGCCGCCCTGGTACGCGTAGAGTTCGTTCCGCTGAGGCAGCGCACCGATCTCGATGTACTCCGGCAGCGACTCGAAGACGCCGATCGTGGACGTCGTCGTGACGCCCGCGACGGCGATGGCGGGGGTCACCCCGATCGTCACGAGCAGTCCGGCGAGCACGCTGAAGCCGACGAAACCGACCAGGGCGCCGACGGCGGAGACGGGCTTCGTCCTCTGGGCAGACATAGGATGCAGCCTAGATGATGCCCCCGACCGTCCAGCTGACAAGGAGCCGCATGCCCCGCTGGGAGTACCTCACCACCCCGTTGATCATCCACAACACGACGGCGATCCTGAACAACTTCGGCCAGGACGGCTGGGAGTTGGTGCAGGTGGTGCAGGGTCCCGAGGGCGGGCTCGTGGCGTACCTCAAGCGTCCGCTGACGTCGGCGTGAACGTCGACGCGCGGCTGGCCGAACTCGGCATCACCCTGCCGGAGGTCGCCGCCCCGGTCGCGTCCTACGTCCCCGCCGTCGTGGCCCAGGGCTTCGTGTACACCTCCGGGCAGCTGCCGTTCGTCGACGGAGCGCTCCCGGTCAGCGGCAAGGTCGGCGCGCAGGTCACCGCGGACGTCGCCCGGGACCAGGCACGCCAGTGCGCCCTCAACGCCCTCGCCGCGGCGCGTGCCGCGATCGGGTCGCTCGACCGCGTGGCTCGCGTGGTCAAGGTGACGGGGTTCGTCGCCTCCGACCCGTCCTTCACCGGGCAGCCCGGCGTCGTCAACGGCGCGTCGGACCTCCTCGGCGCGGTGTTCGGCGACGTCGGCGTGCACGCGCGCAGCGCCGTCGGGGTGGCGGTGCTGCCGCTCGACGCGCCCGTCGAGATCGAGCTCGTCCTCGAGCTCGCGGCCTGACACCGCCCGGGACGCCGCGAACCGACGCCGGGTACGCCGTGACCGGTCGGTGTGTTGGGGGAGACCGGCCACGGCGCCGCGCATCGCCGCAGGTGCGGTGACCGCCCGTCAGAGCGTCGTCCGCGCGGGCGCCGCGTCGTCACCATCCGGTCGTTGATCGGACAACGCGTGCGCTTCGCGGTCCCGCCGCAGCAGGGAGGTCCGTGCCCGTTCCGCGGGCCGGCTCGACCGGTCCGTCAGAGCAACTCCGTGATCCGTCGCATCACGTCGGCGTCCGCCAGCGTCGTCGTGTCCCCGACGCCCCGTCCTTCCGCGAGGTCGCGGAGCAGCCGCCGCATGATCTTGCCCGACCGGGTCTTCGGCAGTTCCGGCACGACGACGACCTGACGCGGGCGGGCGATCGCGCCGATCCGCGTGGCGACGAAGGTGCGGAGTTCCGCGGCCACGGCCTCCCGGTCGACATCGTCGGCGGACGCCCGCAGGATGACGAAGGCGACGATCGCCTGTCCGGTGGTCGGGTCGGTGGCGCCGACCACGGCCGCCTCGGCGACCGCCTGGTGCTCGACGAGCGCCGACTCGATCTCGGCGGTGGAGAGGCGATGCCCCGACACGTTCATGACGTCGTCCACCCGGCCCAGCAGCCAGAGGTCGCCCTCGCCGTCGAGCCGTGCGCCGTCACCGGCGAAGTAGCGGCCGGGGAACCGCGACCAGTAGGTCGTGACGAACCGCTCCGGGTCGTTCCAGATGCCCCGCGCCATCGACGGCCACGGCTCCGTGATCGTGAGGTAGCCGCTCCCGCCTCGCGGCACGACCGCTCCGTCCTCGTCGACGACCTCGGCGCTGATCCCGGGGATCGGCGTCTGCGCGGCTCCGGGCTTCAACCGCGTGACGCCGGGGAGGGCGGACACCATGATCGCGCCCGTCTCCGTCTGCCACCAGGTGTCGACGACCGGCGTGCGGTCGTGCCCGATGACCTGCCGGAACCAGTGCCAGGCCTCCGGGTTGATGGGTTCGCCGACCGAGCCGAGGAGCCGCAACGAGCCGAGATCGCGCTCGTCGGGGATCGCACGCCCGGCCTTCATCGCCGCGCGGACGGCGGTGGGTGCCGTGTAGAGGACGGTGACCCGGTACCGGTCGACGACGTCCCACCAGCGCCCGGGGCGCGGTTCGTCCGGGGTGCCTTCGTACAGCACCTGGGTGACGCCGTTCGCCAGGGGGCCGTACACGACGTAGCTGTGGCCGGTGATCCAGCCGATGTCCGCCGTGCACCAGTAGACGTCGCGGTCAGCGTGGATGTCGAACACGTTCCGGTGCGTCCAGGCCGCCTGGGTCAGGTAGCCGCCCGACGTGTGGACGATCCCCTTCGGGCGCCCCGTGGTGCCCGACGTGTACAGGATGAACAGCGGCTGCTCCGCGGGGAACGCCCGGGCCTCGTGCTCCGGGGAGGCGGCCGGCACGAGGTCGTGCCACCACAGGTCGCGATCGTCCTGCCACCCGACCGCGTTCCCGCCGCGGCGGACCACGACGACGTGCTCGACCGATCCGGTCCCCGGCCCGGCGAGGGCTTCGTCGACCGCGGGCTTGAGCGGGGCGACCGCGCCCTTCCGCCAGCCGCCGTCGGCCGTCACGACGACCTTCGCGCCGGCGTCCTCGATCCGGGCGCGGAGGCTCTCGGCGCTGAAGCCGCCGAACACCACCGAGTGCACGGCGCCGATCCTGGCGACCGCGAGCATCGTCACCACGGCCTCGGGGACGAGCGGCATGTACACGACGACCCGGTCGCCGACCCCGACGCCGAGGGACTCGAGGGCGTTCGCGGCGCGGCGGACCTCGTCGGTCAGTTCCGCGTAGGTGATGTCCCGTCGGTCGCCCGGCTCGCCCTCGAAGTGGATCGCGACCCGCTCGCCGTGCCCGTCCCGTACGTGCCGGTCGAGGCAGTTCTCGGCGACGTTGAGCGTGCCGTCCTCGAACCAGCGGACGAACGGTGCGTCCGAGGTGTCGACGGTCCGCGCGAACGGAGTCCGCCAGGTGAGGAGCTCGTGTGCCTGTCGGGCCCAGAACGCCGCCGGGTCCTCTCGTGCTGCGTCGTACACGTCGGGCTGCGCGATCGCGGTCGCGGAGAACTCCGGTGACGGGGGGAACCCGTCGTGGGGCGTGACCGGGGACTCGGCGGGAGTGGGCATCGGCGTCCTTTCGCATCGTCGCGACGGGTTGTGGCTGTTCGGGACACTACCGCGGACGACGACCGTCACGCGTCCGATCCTGTCGGTGCGGACAGACTGCCCTCGGAACGGTCGCGGTGCGCCCACGACGGTGTTGTCGTGGGGTACACTGGTGGTACCGGACTCGTTTCCGGGGGCAGCGGTCGGGATTCCCCCCAATCCTCCGTTGTCTGGCGGCACCCGTTCCCCCCAACTGGTGCCGCCCCTTTCTCTTCCTGGTGAGGGTCGACGCGGTCGAGGGCGACCGTGTGCCCTCGGGACGCCTCCCGATCGCCGCGCTGTACACAGAACGGTCGGTCTGGGGGCTCGGCGGACGTCGCCGCAGCGGTCCATCCCCGTCCGAGCCGAGCGGCTGACCCTCGCACCGACAGCGGTCGTCGACGCTGCTCGTCGTGCCTCGCGGCACCGTACGCCCGACCCGGGCCGCGACGACCGCGGGCGCGGACCGCACCCGCACAACGGGGTACAGATCGCGTCCCGTCGGTGCGCTCGTCACATACCTCCTCCACAGGTCGCGCCGCCTCGGAGTCATCCACCGCGGGTGCTGTCGAGCGATCGGCGCCCTCGGCGCCTGCGTACCGTTCCGCGGCATGCACGACACCGAGACGCCGCGTCCGCCCGGGGTGGCCTGGACGCAGGACGTGACACCGTTCGTTCCGTCCACGACGAGCGACGGACCGCCGCTGCTCGACTCCCGGCCCCGTCCGGACCGGCTCGTCGACTTCGACGAGCTCTACCCGCTCGTCGCCGATCCGCACATCACCGACGTGCTGGTGATCGGTGGCCGCGGAGTCTGGGTCGACGACGGGATCCGACTCCGATCCGTGGTGGGGATGGTGCTCCCGGAGGCCCGCACGCGGGAACTCGCCGTCCGCTTGGTGGCGCTGGGCGGTCGCCACGTCGACGAGTCCACGCCCTGCGCGGACGTCCACCACGTCGGCGGCATCCGCGTGCACGTCGTGCTCCGTCCGGTCGCCCACCACGGGACCGCGATCAGCATCCGGCTGCCGAGCACCGAGCAGCTCGGGCTGTCGGACCTCGAAGCGGCCGGGTTCTTCGCCAGCGTCGCCCGGACCGAGGTCGAGGACGCCGTGCGCGCGCGCCGGAACGTGCTCGTCAGCGGAGCGACCGGCAGCGGCAAGACCACCCTGCTCGGCGCGATGCTCGCACTCGTCCCGCACCACGAACGCATCCTCACGGTCGAGGACGTCGCCGAACTCCGCGTCGCTCACCCACACGTCGTCGCGCTGCAGGCCCGGCAGGCGAACGCGGAGGGTGCGGGCGCGATCGGGCTCGACCGGTTGATCCGCGAGGCCCTGCGGATGCGGCCGGACCGGATCGTCGTCGGCGAGTGTCGCGGAGCCGAGGTCCGGGAACTCATGAGCGCCCTCAACACCGGACACGACGGCGGCGCGGGCACGCTGCACGCGAACGGTGTGGCGGACGTCCCCGCGCGGCTCGAGGCCCTCGGCGCACTCGCCGGGCTCGGATCGGACGCGCTCGCGCGGCAGGCCGTCAGCGCGTTCGAGCGTGTGTTCCACGTCGGACGGACCGCCGGGACCCGGCGGCTCGAGGCGGTCGCGTCCCTGGCGCTCGACGGAAGCGGCCGACTGGTCGTCCGTCAGACGGTGCCGACGGCGGCGGCGCCGTGACCGGCCCGCACGACGCGACGACGACCTCCGGCGTCGCCCCCTCGCGTCTGGCCCGGGAGGCCCGTCCGCCCGACCGTCCCGCGGAGGTCGCCACCGCCACGGCGCGCGTGCTCGAACGGGTCGCGGCGTTGGTGGGCGGCGGGCTCGCACCGCGCCGTGCCTGGCGCATCGTGGCGGCGCGGGAACCCGCGATCGCACCGCTCGTCGTCGCGTGCGACGCCGGCGAGGACCTCGTCGCGGCGATCGCCAGGCTGCCCGGTCCTGCCTGGGCGCAGGTGGCCGCGATGTGGCGGGTCGCCGAGCGCATCGGCGCGCCCGCCGGTCCGGCGCTCGCCGCGGCCGCCGCGGCGTTCCGCGACGTCGCCGAGGGCGAACGTGCCGTGGAGGTGGCGCTCGCGGGTCCACGCGCGAGTGCTCGTGTCGTCCTCGCGCTGCCGCTGGTGGGCGTGCTCTTCGGGCTCCTCTCGGGTGCGGATGCGTTGCGCTTCCTCCTCCTGACACCGCTCGGTTGGGCGTCGATCGTCGTCGCCGTCGGGCTGGTGGCGCTCGCGAGGGCCTGGACTGGCGCCCTCGTCCGTCGGGCCCGGCCGGACGGGCCCGTGCCGGGGCTCGTCCTCGAGACCTGGGCGATCGCGGTCTCGGGCGGTGCGGCGTGGTCGACCGCCGAACGGGTGGTCGCCGAGTCGGTCGTGCCGCCTCCGGACGCCGAGGCCCGCGCGGCCGCCGAGACCCTGGCCGTCGCTGCGGAGGCGGGCGTGCCCGCGGCGGCACTGCTCCGCACGAGCGCACTGGACGTCCGACGTCGCGTGGTCGCCGACCGTCTGGCTGCGGCGGAGCGGTTGAACGCCCAGCTCGTCGTGCCGCTGGGGCTGTGTGTCCTGCCGGCGTTCGTCCTCGTCGGCGTCGTCCCGGTCGTCGTCGGCATCGCGTCGTCCACCATCGCCGCCGTCACGTGATCGTCCACAAGCCGGGCGACGGCGACGTGGGCGACGACGCTGGGCCGCGATGATCAGAGCCGACACCGCGGGCGGGGGCCCGCGGTCGACCCGGGCGGACGACACGGCCGCCCGGGTGCCGGATGACCGATGTGTGCATGACAGAGAGGAACGACGATGGTGGTCGACGGGGGACGGACACGGCGGGACGCACGGCGGGCTCGGGCCCGGCGGACGACGCGGTGGGGGCGGTGGTGGTCTCGGGCGGCCGGGGAGCGAGGCTCGGCCACGGCGGAGTACGCGGTGGTGGTGCTGGCGGCGGTGGCGTTCGCAGGGGTGCTCGTGGCAGTGGTGCGGTCGGGGGCCGTCCAGTCCCTCCTCAGTGGCATCATCAGCGACGCGCTCTCGCTGTGACGTCCCCGCCCGGTGGGGAGCGCGGATCGGTGACGGTCGAGTTCGCCGTCGCGCTCCCCGTCGTCACGGTCGTGCTGGGGCTCGTGCTCGGCGGCGTGGTGCTGGCCGGCGAGCAGGCCCGGATGCAGGTCGCCGCGGCCGTGGCGGCGCGCGCCGCGGCTCGTGGGGACGGTGCGGCGGCTGCAGGCGCGGCCGGTGCCCTCGCTCCAGGCGCCGCGGTCCGGTTCGAGTTCCCGTCCGGACTCGTGTGCGCGGTGCTCCGAGCGGATCGTCGGATGGGACCGATGCCCGCGGTGGCGGTGTCGGCGCGCGGGTGTGCCGCAGCGGGCGGGCGATGACCGGGCCACCCCGGGCGCGAGCGGCGCATCCCGACGCCCGGGACGACCGCGGCGCGGTGACGATCGTGCTGGTCGCCACGGTGCTCGCCACGGTCCTCCTGTCGACCGCGGTGCTCGCCGGGATCCGGCGCGGCGTGGACGCCCTCCACGTCGCGACCGCGGCGGACTCGGCGGCGGTCGCCGGCGCGGCCGCCGCCGTCGGACTCGTTCCGGGACCGCCCTGCGACGCGGTGTCGAACGTCGCCCGCGTCGAGGGCACGGACGTCGAACGGTGCGACGTCGACGGCGCGACGGTGACGGTCCGCCTCCGGGCCGTCGGACCGCTCGTCCCGACGGCGGCGACGGCACGTGCGGGTCCCGCCGCCGTCCCCGGACGACGCCCGGGCAGCACCCCGGCCTCACCACACAGCGGCGCACGCGAGCGGCGGAAGCCGCCGGTCGTGTGTGTATGGTGTGCCTGTCGGTCCGCCACCCACCGACACCCACGGTCCTTCGAGCGCCGCTCGTCGCGCGACGACCGCCCGCAGCATTCGATCAAGGAGTCACGTGCCAGGCACGAAGAAGCTCGTGATCGTCGAGAGCCCCGCGAAGGCGAAGACGATCGCCCAGTACCTCGGCGACGGGTACGAGGTCCAGGCATCCGTCGGTCACATCCGTGACCTCGTGGAGCCCAAGAACCTCCCGGCCGACAAGAAGAAGGGCTCGCTCGGCAAGTTCTCCGTCGACGTCGAGAACGGGTTCGAGCCCTACTACGTCGTCTCCGACGCGAAGAAGAAGACGGTCACCGAGCTCAAGCGCGCGTTGAAGGACGCCGACGAGCTCTACCTCGCCACTGATGAGGACCGCGAGGGTGAAGCGATCGCCTGGCACCTGCTCGAGGTCCTCAAGCCGAAGGTCCCCGTCAAGCGCATGGTGTTCCACGAGATCACGAAGGAGGCCATCCAGCGCGCGAAGGAGGCCACCCGAGACCTCGACACCGCGCTCGTCGACGCGCAGGAGACCCGCCGGATCCTGGACCGCCTGTACGGGTACGAGGTCTCCCCGGTCCTGTGGCGCAAGGTCGGCCCGGGCCTGTCCGCCGGCCGCGTGCAGTCGGCGGCCACCCGGCTCGTGGTCGACCGCGAGCGCGAACGGCTCGCCTTCGTGTCGGTGAACTACTGGGATCTCACCGCGCGGTTCGCGAAGGACGCGTCGGTGTTCCCGGCCCGCCTCGCGCGGCTCAACGGCACCCGCGTCGCCGCTGGCCGTGACTTCGACGACCGCGGCAACGCCACCTCGGACGCCGTCCGGCTCGACGAGGCCTCGGCGAACGGCCTCGCGTCGGTGCTCCAGCAGGCCGGCGATGCGGTCGTCCGCAGCGTCGAGTCCAAGCCGTACACACGTCGTCCCGCGGCGCCCTTCACGACGTCGACCCTCCAGCAAGAGGCAGCCCGCAAGCTGCGGTTCAGCGCGCGGCAGACCATGAGCGTCGCGCAGTCGCTGTACGAGAACGGGCACATCACCTACATGCGGACCGACTCCGCGTCGCTCTCGCAGCAGGCCGTCACCGCCGCGCGCAAGCAGGCGGCCGAGCTCTACGGTTCGGACACCGTCCCGGACAAGCCACGCACGTACGCGGGCAAGAGCAAGAACGCCCAAGAGGCCCACGAGGCCATCCGGCCGGCGGGCGACACGTTCCGGACGCCCAGCCAGATGGAGGGCGTGCTCCGCGGCAACGACTGGAAGCTCTACGACCTCATCTGGAAGCGGACGGTCGCATCGCAGATGGCCGACGCCAAGGGCTCCACGGCCTCCGTGGTGATCGGGATCGCCGCACCCGAGGCCGTCGAGGGGCTGGCGGTCACGCAGGGCGGGACGGACGCCGAGTTCACCGCGTCGGGCACGGTCATCACCTTCCGCGGGTTCCTCAACGCCTACGAGGAGGGTCGTGACGAGGACCGGCACGACGCGAGCGACGCGGCCGACACGTCGCTCCCGCAGGTGGCGGAGCGCGACCACCTCGGCGTCGAGGGCATCGAGGCCAAGGGCCACGACACGTCGGCGCCGCCGCGGTACACCGAGGCGAGCCTCGTCAAGGCGCTCGAGGAGCTCGGCATCGGCCGTCCGTCCACGTACGCCGCGATCCTGTCGACGATCGTCGACCGCGGGTACGTCACGCCGCGCGGCAGTGCGCTCGTTCCCAGCTGGATCGCCTTCAGCGTCGTCCGGCTGCTCGAGGAGTACTTCCACGACCTCGTCGAGTACGACTTCACCGCCGAGATGGAGGGCGATCTCGACCGGATCGCGGACGGTGAGGCCGACCGGGTCGATTGGCTCAACGGCTTCTACTTCGGCACCGACGCCCAGCGTGGCCTCCGTGGTGTCATCGACAACCTCGGCGAGATCGACGCGCGCGAGATCAACTCCGTCCAGCTCGCGCCCGACCTGACGCTGCGGATCGGCAAGTACGGCCCCTACATCGAGGCGCCGAGTGACGACCCCGAGCAGCCCCGTCGTGTGAACGTGCCCGAGGAGCTCGCACCCGACGAGCTGACGGCCGAGAAGGCGCGCGAGCTGATCGAGGCGCCCGTCGTGGGGGACCGCGTGGTCGGCATCAACCCCGCGACCGGCAAGGAGGTCCTGGCGAAGGACGGCCGGTTCGGGCCCTACGTGACCGAGCGGACGCCGGAACCCGAGGCCGAGGTCGACCAGGCCACCGGCGAGGTCCGGGCGTCGACGGCAGCAGACGCTGCCGAGGGCACGACGACGACCGCGACGGCGCCGAAGCGCACCACGAAGAAGGCAGCGCCCCCGAAGGAGCGCACGGCCTCGCTGTTCAAGTCGATGGACCCGCAGACCATCGACCTCGAGACCGCCCTCAAGCTGCTCGACCTCCCGCGCGTGGTCGGGACGGATCCGGAGTCGGGCGAGGAGATCACGGCGCAGAACGGCCGCTACGGCCCCTACCTCAAGAAGGCCGCCGACACGCGGACGCTCCCGAGCGAGGACGCCATCTTCGACATCGACCTGCCCGGGGCCCTCGAGCTCTTCGCACAGCCGAAGTACGGCGCGCGTCGAGCGTCGAGCGCGCTCAAGGAGTTCGAGGCGGACCCGGTGAGCGGCAAGCCGATCAGGGTCAAGGACGGCCGCTTCGGGCCGTACGTCACCGACGGCGAGACGAACGCGACCATCCCCCGCGGCGAGGACGTCGAGGCGGTCGACTTCGACCGGGCGGTCCAGCTGCTCGCGGACAAGCGCGCGAAGGGCCCGGCGAAGCCCCGCGCCAAGGCCACCCGGAAGCCCGCCACCAAGAAGAAGTGAGCGCGTCGGGCCGGACCGGCCGCGGACGGTTCATCACCCTCGAGGGCGGCGACGGCGCGGGCAAGAGCACGCAGGCGGCCCTCCTCGAGGACTGGCTGACCGAGGGTGGCCGGACCGTCGTGCGCACCCGCGAGCCGGGCGGCACCGCGCTGGGCGAGCGCATCCGCGAGATGGTCCTGCACGAGCGTGGGCACGTCGCCCCGCGGGCCGAGGCGCTGCTCTACGCCGCCGACCGGGCACACCACGTCGAGACCGTCGTCCGGCCGGCGCTCGCCCGGGGCGACGTCGTGGTGCAGGACCGCTACATCGACTCGTCGGTGGCCTACCAGGGCGTCGCGCGATCGCTCGGCGCCGACCGGGTCCGAGCGGTCTCGGACTGGGCCGCGGACGGCCTGACCCCGGACCTGACGGTGCTGCTCGACCTCGACCCCGTCGTCGGCCGCCGTCGGGTGGCCGCCGCACGGGGGACGCTGGACCGACTCGAGTCGGAGGCGACCGCGTTCCACACCGCGGTGCGCGACGCCTTCCTCGCCATGGCCCGAGCCGAGCCGGACCGGTTCCTCGTGCTCGACGCCACACGCCCCGTGGAGGAACTGGCGGGGGCGGTGCGCGCTCGGGTCGCGCAGGTGCTCGGAGCGGCGGCGTGACCTCCCGCGATCGCTCCGCGCTGTCGGTGGCCGATGAGAGCGTGTCCCGGTGAGCGTGTGGGACGGGCTGACCGGCCAGGCGGACGCGGTCGCCGCGCTCCGAGCGGCGGCCGAGGCCCCCGAAGGCAGCGGGAGCATGACGCACTCGTGGCTCATCACCGGGCCTCCCGGCTCCGGGCGGTCGAACGTGGCGCTCGCGTTCGCCGCGGCGCTCGTGGGTGACGGCCCCGACGACGACCGAGCACTGATGCAGGTCACCGCCCGGACGCACCCGGACGTCGCGGTCCTGTCGACGCAACGGGTGATCATCACCATCGACGAGATCCGCTCGCTCGTGACGGGGTCGCACTACGCGCCGTCGGTGGGTCGGCACCGCGTCGTGATCGTCGAGGACGCCGACCGGATGACCGAGCGCACCTCGAACCTCCTGCTCAAGGCGCTCGAGGAGCCCCCGGAGCGGACGGTCTGGATCCTCTGCGCCCCGAGTGAGGCCGACCTCATCCCGACCATCCGCTCGCGGGTGCGGTCCGTGCGCCTCCGGGTCCCGGACGTCGCGTCGGTGGCCGACCTCATCGTCGCCCGCACCGGCGTCGACCGCACCCTCGCGGTCGACGCGGCCCGGCAAGCGCAGAGCCACATCGGGATGGCGCAGCGTCTGGCCACGAGCGCCGAGGCGCGGGACCGCCGTCGCCGCACCCTCGAGACCGTGCTCGCCGTCCGGAGTGTCGGGGACGCGGTGGTCGCCGCGGCCGACCTGCTCGCCGTGGCGGACGAGGACGCCAAGGCCATCACGCAGGAGAAGGACGCCGAGGAGCGTGACGCGGCGCTCCGGTCGCTCGGCGTGGAGCCGGGCGGGACGGTGCCGCCGGCGCTCCGCGGACAGCTGCGTGGGCTCGAGGAGGACCAGAAGCGGCGCGCCACCCGGAGCCTCCGCGACGGCCTCGACCGCATCCTCGTCGACGTCATGTCCCTGTACCGCGACCTGTTGTTGCTCGGTCTCGGCGCGCCCGTCGAGCCCGTGAACGCGTCGATGCAGGCGGACCTCGATCGTGCGCTCGCATCGGTGCCTCCCGCGTCCGCGCTCGAGGTGCTCGACGCGGTCGCCCTCGCCCGAGACCGCATCGCCGCGAACGTGGCGGCGCTCCTGGCGCTGGAGGCGCTCATGGTGACGATCGCGCGGGCCGTCCGCTGATGCACGGACGCCCTCGGCGGACGACCGTCGCCGACCGCACCGCCTCTGGGATGATCAGACGATGAGCGACACCGAGCCGGGCCTGCGCGAACGCAAGCGTCGGGCGACCCATCTGGCCATCCAGCAGGCGGCGATCCGGATCGCGCTCGAGCAGGGCCTCGCCGCGGTGACCGTCGACGAGATCTCGCGGCGCGCGGACGTCTCGCCACGCACGTTCTTCAACTACTTCCCGAACAAGGAGCAAGCGCTCCAGGGTGACGATCCCTCATTACCCGACGATGCGATCCTGGTTGAGTTCGCGGCTGGCGGTCCGACCGGCTCGTTGCTGTCGGACGTCGGCTCGCTCCTGATCCACTCGACGCAGGAACTCATCGCCGACCGCGAGCTGCTGCCGGAGCGGCAGCGCCTGTTCAAGGAGCACCCCCAGCTCTTCAGTCAGCGCATGGCGTCGATGAAGGAGTTCCAGGCGCAGCTCTCGGCGGTCGTGGAACGACGGCTCCTGCGTGACCACCCCGATGGCGACCCGGTCGTGCTCGCTCGGCGCTCGACGCTCGTGGCGTTCGTCGCACTCGCGGCGGTGCGGCAGGCGTGGTCGCAGTGGTCGGCGGACGAGGACGCGACCCTGGTGGACAGCATCGAGACCGCGTTCGCGGACCTCGCCGTGCTCGTTTCGCGCACACCCGCCTGATCCGCTACAGTTGACACCCGTGCCGCTCCGGATCCGGAGCGTCCGCCGCCTTAGCTCAGTCGGCAGAGCGATTCACTCGTAATGAATAGGTCGTCGGTTCGATTCCGACAGGCGGCTCGATCGAGGCCCACATCCCCACGTCGGGGTGTGGGCCTCTTCGTCGTGAGCGGTGGTCCGCGGCGCGCTGCGCACACGTCCGTCGCGGTCCCGGTAGACAGGGACCATGACGGTTCGCTGGGGCGTGATCGGGACGGGCGGCATCGCTCGCTCCTTCGTGGAGGACGGCGCGGCGCTCGGGGTGCGCTTCACCGCGGTGGGGTCGCGGACGCGGGACCGAGCGCAGGCGTTCGCGGACGAGTACGGCATCGAGCACGCCCACGGCGACTACGACGCCCTGGTCGCCGACGACACCGTCGACGCGGTGTACGTCGCGACCCCGCACTCGGCACACGCCGAGGACGCCCTGCGGGCGATCGAGGCGGGCAAGCACGTGCTGGTGGAGAAGGCGTTCACGGTGAACGCGGCGGAGGCGCGACGGGTGGTGGACGCGGCACGAGCCGCCGGGGTCCTCGTCGTCGAGGCGATGTGGACGCGGTTCCTGCCGCAGGCGAGCCGGATCCGCCAGCTCGTGCACGAGGGTCGCATCGGACGGCCTCGTCTCGTCGAGGCGACGCACCACCAGGCCCTGCCGACGGACCCGCGGCACCGGCTGAACGACCCGGCGCTGGCCGGCGGTGCGCTGCTCGATCTCGGCGTCTACCCGCTGGCGTTCGCGGTCGACGCGCTCGGCGTGCCGGAGACGGTCGCGGCGGTGGGGTCCTTGAGCGATCAAGGTGTGGACACGCAGATGGGGCTCGTGCTCGGGCACCCGGACGGCGCGCAGTCGGTGCTGCACTTCGCGCTCGACCTGCGCAGCCCGAACGCGGCGTCGATCATCGGGGACGAAGGGCGGATCGACCTCGACCCGTCGTGGATCGGCCCGACGACCTACCGGCTGCGCGATCGGGACGGCCACGTGCTCGAGGAGTTCGACGGGCGTGAGGACCGCGTCGGCTACCACCACGAGGCGCGGGCGTTCGAGGAGATGATCGCGTCGGGTGACCACGAGGGCGGACCGATGCCGATCGAGCAGACCGTCGCGATCATGGAGGTCATGGACGAGGCGCGTCGGCAGGTCGGCGTGCGCTACCCGGGCGAGACGGACGACGCCACCGACACTGGCGCGGAGCCGACCCACCCGTAGAATCGTCGGCGATGTCCGACGACCTCGACGCGCCGAACCACGCCGACCACGTCCCCGCCGCCGACGCCCCGCACGGTGGGCGCGCGGCCTTGACGCGCCTCCGCGGTGCGGTCGCGCGACGCCCGATGCCGTGGGCGGTCGGCGCCTTCGTCGCGGTCCTCGTGCTCGGGTCCGGTGGCGCCGCCGCGATCGCGGCGGCGACGACACCCGGCGCCGGGAGGCCCGTGACCGGCGTGACGGCGGCGAGTGGCGCCTCCCGGTCCGGGCCTCCGGCGACGCGGTCGGCGACACCGACGCCGACGCCGACGGTGGCCGCCCGACCGGTGCCGACCGACCCCGCCGGTCCGACGGCGATCGGGACGTGCTCGGTCGCAGGGGCGGCCTCCGCCGCTGGTCTCGGTCAGTTCGAGGGCGTCGTCGTCGACGCCGCGACGGGCGAGACCCTGTTCGACCGGAGCGGCGGCACGCCCGCACGGACGGGGAGCGTCATGAAGACGCTCACGACCGCGACGGCGCTCGCCGACCTCGGAGCGGGCTACCGCATCCCGACCACGGTGGTCTCCGAGGGTGGCGGCACCGTCGCGATCGTCGGCCACGGTGACCCGACCCTCTCGGCGGGCGGGGCCACCGTCTACCCGGGGGCCCCGACGCTCGCGCAGTTGGCGCAACAGGTCAAGACGACGCTCGGCAGCACGCCCGTGACGACGATCGTCACCGACGACACGTACTGGAACGACGCGGACGCGTGGGACCCGACGTGGCCGGTCACCGAGCGGACCATCGGTTACCAGCCGGAGATCACCGCGCTCATGGTGGACGGTGACCGCGCCAGTCCCGGTCTCGCGACCTCCCCCCGGTCGACCGATCCCGTCGGCCGCGCTGGCGCGATGTTCCGCACCGCCCTGGCGAACGCGGGCGTGGTCGGTGCGGCGTCGGCGACGATCACGAAGCGTGCCACCACGGGCACGACGACCATCGCCGAGGTGCAGTCGCAGCCGGTGTCGACCCTGATCGGGCAGATGATCCCGAACTCCGACAACACGCTCGCCGAGATGCTCGCCCGGATCTCGTCGAAGGTGTCGGGGTCGAACGGCTCAGCGGCATCGCTGACCGGCGTGTACCGCGCGGCCCTGTCGACCTACGGCATCGACGCCTCGGCGATCACGATCAGGGACGGCTCGGGCGAGAGCGCCTCGAACGCCGTCGCACCAGCGCTCGTCGCGAAGCTCATGGTGCAGGTCGCGGGCGGGCAGAAGGGCCTCGGCGTGCTGGCGCAGTCGCTGCCGATCGCCGGTCGGACCGGGACGCTCGCCGGCCGCTTCACGGGGGCGAACGCGGTCGCCGCCGGCAAGGTGCACGCCAAGACGGGATGGATCGACACCGCGAACACACTCGGCGGGTACATGGACGCCGCGGACGGCACGCGGCTGACCTTCGCGTTCTACGCGCTCGGGTCGTCGCGGGCCGCCGCGTTGCCGGCGCTCGACGCGATCACCGCTGCGGTCTACCGATGCGGCGGCAAGCTCGCGAACACCTGACCGTGTGCGGCCGCAGACGGCGGCAGGGGACAGGATGGACGCATGACCAGAGCGCTCGTGATCGTGGACGTCCAGAACGACTTCACCGAGGGCGGCGCCCTCGGTGTGGACGGGGGTGCTGCGACGGCCGCGCGCATCACGACCTTCCTCGGGCGACACGCGGGCGACTACGACGTCATCGTCGCCTCGCGCGACTGGCACCACGGCGACGACGACAACGGCGGTCACTTCGCGTCGGGGGATCCGGACTACGTCACGACGTGGCCGGTGCACTGCGTGGCGGACACCTTCGGGGCCGAGTACCACCCGGACCTCGACACCGCACCGGTCGACATCCACGTGCGGAAGGGCATGGGGGAGCCGGCGTACTCCGCGTTCGAGGGCGTCGACGACCAGGGCCGGGGGCTCGTCGACCTGCTGTACGACCGGAAGGTGCACGCGCTCGACGTCGTCGGCATCGCGACGGATCACTGCGTCCGAGCGACCGCCCTCGACGGTGCCCGAGCCGGCCTCGACGTCTTCGTGTTCGAGGACCTCATCGCCGGGGTCGCGTCCGGACCGAGCGCGGCCGCGCTCGACGAGATCCGCGCGGCCGGTGGGCACGTCGGTCGGAGCGACGTCGGGGAGGGACTCGAGCGCACCGACGGTGCCCAGATCTGACGCGACCCCGAGGAGACGAGCATGAGCGACGGCACGGCCACGACCGCGCGCACGACCACGGCCACGACCGCCCCCACGACCACGATCGACGACGGCGTCGTCCGGGTGACGGACGTGCCGACGGGCCTGTTCATCGCGGGCGGATGGCGTGCCTCGTCGTCCGGCCGGACCTTCGACGTCCGCGACCCGTCGACGGGCGCCGTCATCGCCGCAGTGGCCGATGCCACCCCCGAGGACGCGATGGCGGCCCTCGACGCCGCGGTGGTCGCGCAGGACGCCTGGGCTGCGACCTCGCCCCGGGGGCGCTCCGACGTGCTCCGTCGCACGTTCGACCTGGTGCACGAGCACGCCGAGGACCTCGCGCGGCTGATGTCGCTCGAGATGGGCAAACCCCTGGCCGAGGCGCGCGGCGAGGTCGTGTACGGCGCCGAGTTCCTCCGGTGGTTCAGCGAGGAGGCCGTGCGCATCGGTGGCTCCTACGGCACGAACCCGGAGGGCACGGGTCGCGCGATCGTCCTGAAGCGCCCGGTCGGCCCGGTCTACGCGATCACGCCGTGGAACTTCCCCCTGGCGATGGCGACGCGGAAGATCGGGCCGGCGCTCGCGGCGGGCTGCACGATCGTCGTCAAACCCGCTGACCTCACACCCCTGACGACCCTGTACCTCGCGCGGCTGTTCGCCGAGGCCGGGCTGCCTGCCGGGGTGCTCGGTGTCGTGCCGACGTCGGACGCCCCGGCGCAGTCGGGGCCGCTCATCGCCGATCCGCGACTCCGGAAGCTCACGTTCACCGGGTCCACGCCCGTCGGCTCGGCACTGCTCAAGCTGGCGGCGGACAACGTGCTCCGGACGAGCATGGAGCTCGGCGGCAACGCGCCACTCGTGGTGTTCGACGACGCGGACCTCGAGACCGCCGTGTCCGCGGCGATGGCAGCGAAGTTCCGCAACGTGGGCGAGGCCTGCACGGCGGCGAACCGCTTCTTCGTGCAGGCCGGGATCGCCGATGCCTTCGTCACGGCGCTCACCGACCGCGTCCGCGGGTTCCGCATCGGCCGCGGGACCGAGGACGGCACGACCATGGGGCCGCTCATCGACGAGCGCTCGGTCGACAAGGCGGCGCGACTCGTCGCGGACGCCGTCGATCGCGGGGCGACCCTCGTGCTCGGCGGGGAGCGCGTGGACCGTCCGGGGACCTACTACGCCCCGACGGTGCTCGACACGGTCCAGCCCGGGTCCGCGATCCTGTCGACCGAGATCTTCGGGCCGGTCGTGGCGATCACCCGGTTCGACACCGAGGCCGAGGCCGTCCGGCTGGCGAACGACACCGAGTACGGTCTCGTCTCGTACGTGTTCACGAAGGACCTCGCGCGCGGCCAGCGCATGGCGGAGCGGCTCGAGTCGGGCATGGTCGGGTTGAACACGGGTGTCGTCTCGAACGCGGCGGCACCGTTCGGTGGTGTCAAGGCGTCGGGGCTCGGGCGTGAGGGTGCCCACGACGGTCTCGAGGAGTACCTCGAGACCGTGTACGTCCTGACGCCGGATCCGTTCGCCGCGCCCTGACCGTCCGGGAACCCCTCAGACCAGGAGCTGGTGCTTCGCCAGGTCCCGGTAGAGCGGCGTCGTCTGCACGAGTTCCGAGTGGGTGCCCTGACCGACGACGCGGCCCTGCTCGAGCACGACGATGTGGTCGGAGTCGACGACGGTGGAGAGCCGGTGCGCGATCACGAGGAGCGTGCGGTCCTCGGCCACCGCGTCGATCGCGGCCCGCATCCGCTGCTCGTTGATGCCGTCGAGGCTCGACGTCGACTCGTCGAGCAGCAGGATCGGCGGTGCGGCGAGGAGCGCGCGGGCGATCGCGAGCCGCTGGCGTTCGCCGCCGGACAGCATGACGCCGTCCTCGCCGACCTGGGCGTCGAGCCCGCGTTCGTCGCGCTCGAGCACGTCGGACAGGTTGACGGCCTCGAGGACGCGCACGCACTCGGCTTCGGTCGCCTCGGGCTTGCCGAGCAGCAGGTTCGCCCGGATCGTCCCCGCGAGCACGGGGGCGTCCTGTTCGACGTACCCGATCTGGCTGCGGAGCTCGGCACGGTCGAGCCCGCGGACGTCGATCCCGCCGAGCCGGACGACGCCGTCGGTCGGGTCGTAGAAGCGCTCGATGAGGGCGAGCGTCGTGCTCTTGCCGGCACCGGAGGGCCCGACGAGCGCGACGCGCGTGCCGCGCCGTACGCCGAACGACACGTCGTGCAGGACGGTCGGGTCACTGGCCGTGCCGGTCGTGTCGCCGTCCGGCCGGGAGGCGGTGCGCGCGCCCGGCAGGCCCCGCGCGTTCGCCCCGTCGACCGCGGGGACCGCCACGGCGGCAGCGGTTCCCGGGACCGTGCCGTCCGCCTCCGTCACCGCGCGGACGGCGGCCTCGCGGTAGTGGAAGGACACGTGCTCGAAGGTGATGGCGTCGTCCGTGGCGACCGCGGGGGCCGGGAGGGCGGCGTGGTCGTCCTGGTCCTCGGTGGGCAGGTCGAGGATCTCCTGGATGCGGCCGAGGGCCCCGAGGGCTTGATTGACCGCGACCGCCGCACCGAACGCCTGACCGAGCGGCATGATCATCATGAACAGCAGCAGGATGAACGTCACGAGGGTGGCGACCTGGATGCTGCCCGCGGCGACCTGTCCTCCGCCGACGCCGATCACGACGATGAACGAGAGCTGCATGGCGATGCTCGCGACCGGGACGACGAACGCCGACATCCGCGCGATGTCCAGACCGCGGCGGTAGGCCTCCGAGGCGTGGCCGTCGATCTCCGTGACCTCGCGTTCGGTGGCACCCGCGGCTCGGATCGTGCGGACGGCGCTGATGCCGCGCTCCACCGCGGCCGTCAGGTCGCCCACCTTCTCCTGCGCGGCCTTGCTCGCGGCGCGGATCCGGCGCGACAGCACGCCGACGACGACGATCGAGACGGCGATCACGATGGCGGTGAGTCCGAGCAGGAGCGGGTCGATGATCGCCATGCCCACGACGGCGCCGATGAAGGTCAGGGCGCCCCCGATCGCTTCGACGAGTCCCTGGGTCAGGACCGCGCGGAGGAGCGTCGTGTCGCTGCCGACGCGGGACACGAGGTCACCCGTGCGGCGGACGTCGAACTCGGAGATCGGGAGGGACAGGATCCGCGCGACGAGGCGCCGCCGGCTCGACAGCACGACGCCCTCGCCCGCCCGCTGGAGCATGAAGTGCTGGAAACCGTTGATGAGCCCCGCGACGACGACCATCGCCGCGAGCGCGACGACGAGCAGGGTCAGGGTGTGCCCCGCCTCGACGGCCTGGATCACCTGGTTCACGAGCAGGGGCTGTGCGAGCGACGCAGCCGAGCCGAGCACGCTGAGCACGACGATGAACACCATCACCGGGCGGTTCTCGAACAGGTACGGGAGCAGCGAACGGAAGGTCGCGCGGGGTCCGTCCGGCTGCTTGCGGCCGCGTCGGGCCAGGGGATTGCTCATCGGTTCCTTCTCGGATGGTGCCGGGCGCATGCCCGTGACGGAGGTCGCGTCAGCAGCGGCCGTACTTCTTGTGCACGGCCTGACGGCTCACGCCGAGGAGCGTGGCGATCTCCTGCCACGAGGCTCCGGCGTTGCGTGCGCGACGGGCGGCGATCGCCTCGACCCGGTCGACCTCGCGACGGAGGTCCCGCACGGCACCGAGGGCCGTGAACGGGTCGTCGTCGCCGGCGTCGGCCGCGAGCGCGGTGATCGTGCCGCTGTCCATGGGTGTCAACCTACATTGACACTCGCAGCATGTCAACCCGCGTTGACGGAGGCGCCCGTCCGCGCCACGGCGACGGGCGCCCGTCGACCGGTGCCGGTCCTCCCGGTCGGTCGGCGAGCGCCCGTCGTGCTGGCGGTGGCCCGCGTCAGGGAGCGAGGCTCCCCGCGCTGGTGGTCCCCTCTGTCGTGCCGGCGCCGACGGTGCCGTCCGTGCGGTCGAAGTCGCTCCCGCGGGTCTCGCGGACGAAGAACAGCGCGACGAGCGTGACCACCGCCGCTCCCGTCAGGTAGAGCCCGACGAGGAAGATGTTCCCCTTGGCGCTCCACAGGGCGATCGCGACGGTCGGGGCGAGTGAGGCGCCGAGGATGCTCGCGACGTTGTAGGCGACGGCCGAGCCCGTGTACCGGACGTTCGCGGGGAACAGCTCGGGCAGGAGCGCACCCATCGGACCGAACGTCAGGCCCATGAGCGAGAGTCCGACGACGAGGAACGTCACCGTGCCGAGCGGCCCGTGCGCGGACGCGAACCAGAACTGGAACGTCAGGCCGAACAGCACGATACCGATCGTCGTCAGGATGAGCGTCGGGCGGCGCCCGAAGCGGTCCGCGAGCATGCCGGCGATCGGCGTGAAGATCCCGAAGAAGACGACGCCGATCATGAGGAGGCCGAGGAACTCGCCCCGCGGGTACCCGAGCCCGATCTTCGCACCGGCGGTCACGGTGGACGGCGCCGTGCCGTACGTCAGCGTGAACGTCGTCATGAAGTAGAACAGCACGTACGTCGCGACCATCCCGAACGTCCCGACGACGACCGCACGCCAGGACGTGCGGAACACACGGCCGAGCGGCACCTTGGCGACCGCGCCCGATTCCACGACCCCCGTGAACACCGGCGACTCGATGAGCTTGAACCGGACGTAGAGTCCGATGACCACGAGCACGGCGCTGAGGAGGAACGGGATCCGCCAGCCGAAGGACTGGAACGCGGGCGACGCCGCCTGTCCCGCCGCGGCCGGCATGAGCGCGTTGAGCACGATGAAGACGCCGTTGGCGATGAGGAACCCGATCGGCGCGCCGAGCTGGGGGAGCGACCCGAAGACGCCCCGGCGGCCCGACGGCGCGTTCTCGGTCGCCAGGAGCGCCGCCCCGCTCCACTCGCCCCCGAGGCCGACACCCTGGCAGAACCGCATGACGGCGAGGAGGACCGGCGCCCAGACACCGATCTGCGCGAACGTCGGCAGGACGCCGATGAGGAACGTCGCGCTCCCCATCACGAGGAGGGAGGCGACCAGCGTGGTCTTCCGGCCGATGCGGTCACCGAAGTGGCCGAAGATGATCGATCCGACCGGGCGTGCGAAGAACGCCAGCGCGAACGTCACGAACGACGACAGCTGCGAGGCGACCGCGCTCTCGTTCGGGAAGAACAGGCTGGGGAACACGAGGACCGCGGCGGTCGCGTAGACGTAGAAGTCGTAGAACTCGATCGACGTGCCGACGAGGCTGGCGATCACCACACGGGAGCGCGGGTTGGTGGTGGGTGCGGCGACGGACGTCGCCGGAGCGGGTGCGGACATGGTTGCGCGTCGGACTCCGAGGGGAGCACCCGGGACGGGTGCGGTGCGGACACGAACGTCGGGTCGACGACCGGTTCGCGCAGGTGGGCGCGGACACCGGTCGGATGCGTTCGTCGAGGTACCGCTCGTGACGGTCCACACAGTCTACGTGCTCGTCGTCGAACCTGCGAATCCGCCCAGAGCGTGGGATACCAACGCCGCGGCGCCGGATGGCGCTCCGCCGCCCGACCGATCAGCCGGGGAGGTCCGCCTCGAGATGCGCGGGGAGGGCGTGTCCCATCCGGTCGCGCTTCGTGTCGAGGTAGCCGGCGTTCTCGGCCGAGACACCGACCACGAGCGGCACGAGCTCGTCGACGACGATCCCGTGCTCCTCGAGCTGCCGGCGCTTCTCGGGGTTGTTCGACAGCAGCCGGATGTGGGTGATCCCGAGGTCCGTGAGGATCCCCGCGGCCCCGCCGTACTCACGCGCGTCCGCGGGCAGGCCGAGCGCGAGGTTCGCGTCGAGCGTGTCGAGCCCGTCCTCCTGCAGCCGGTAGGCGCGGAGCTTGTCGATGAGCCCGATGCCGCGGCCCTCCTGCCCCCGCAGGTAGACCACGACCCCGCCCTCGGCGGCGATGGTGTCGAGCGCGGCGTCGAGCTGCGGGCCGCACTCGCACTTGAGCGACCCGAAGGCCTCGCCGGTCAGGCACTCCGAGTGCACCCGAACGAGCGCTCCGTCGGTCGGGGCGTTCCCGGTGCGGTCGCGCGCGATGACGGCGACGTGGTCTGCCCCGGTCACGAGGTCCCGGTACGCGCGCATCTCGAACCGGCCGTGGACGGTCGGGACGGTGGTGGCGACCTCGAACCGCACGGGACTGCCCGGTGTGGGGGAGGTCAGCGCGTCGCTCATGTGGTGCTCCGGTCGATGCGGGCCCGGAACAGCAGGTCCGGGCCGAGTTCCGTGGACGATGCGATGGTCAACCGCAGGCGGTCGTCCATGCTTCCCACGCCGAGGTCGTCGAGGGCCGTCCGTGGACCGCCGAGCAGGACCGGCGCCGTGTACACCAGCAGTTCGTCGGCGAGGCCGTGCCGGATGAGGGCGCTCGCGACCGTCGGACCGCCCTCCGCGAAGACGGTGTGCACCCCGAGGGGGCGGAGGGAGCGCAGCACTGCCTCGAGGTCGTGGCCCGGAACCGCGCGGAAGCCGCGGGGATGGCGACGCAGTGCGGCGTCGTCCGGCACCGCGCGGTCACCGACCACGACGGGCAGGGGCTGCACCGGCATGAGCTCGCCCGCGTCGCCCCGCGCGGTGAGGCTCGGATCGTCGGCGAGCACGGTACCGGTACCGACGAGCAGCGCATCGTGGTCCGCACGCTGCTCGTGGACGTGCTGCCGCGCGGCCGCCCCGGTGATCCACTTGCTCGAGCCGTCCGCCGCCGCGGCTCGGCCGTCGAGGCTCATGGCCCACTTCACCGTCACCCAGGGCCGGCCGAGTCGGACCGAGAGCAGCCAGCGCTCGAGGAACGACTCGGCCTCGTCCGCGAGGAGCCCGGACACGACGTCGACGCCCGCGGCGCGGAGGCGCGCGGCACCGCCGTGCGCGTGCTCGCCCGGGTCGTCGATCGCGTACACGACGCGGGTCACCCCGGCGTCGAGCAGAGCGACCGAGCACGGTCCGGTGCGGCCGACGTGGTCGCACGGCTCGAGCGTGACCACCATCGTCGCACCACGGGCCGCGCCCGGCGGGAGCGCCGACAGTGCGTCGACCTCGGCGTGGGGCGTGCCCGCACCACGGTGGTGTCCCTCGGCGAGCACGGAGCCGTCCGGCGCCAGGACGACGGCGCCGACGCGCGCGTGGTCGCCGACGCGCGGGCCCTCGGCCGCGAGTTCGAGCGCGCGGCGCATGGCCCGCTCCTCGGCCGGGGAGACGGGTCCGGAGGGCGCGGTGCTCACCCGGTCGAGCATAGCGAGGCTCCCGGCCGCCGGCCGGGCGTCAGGCGTCGAGCGCGGCCGCGGGCCATGGCAGGTCCGAGGCCGATCGGCCGTCCGCTCGGAGCAGTCCCTTCCAGCAGGTCACGGGGGTGCCGTCACGGCCGGGGATGAGCCCGGGACCGGTCCCGGTGTAGGCGAACCCCGCCCGTCGCGCCACCGCGGCCGACGCCCGGTTGCCGACGAAGCACTCCCAGTACACGTCCTCGTGGCCCTGCTCGAACGCCCACCCGGTCACGAGCCGCACGGCCTCGGCCATGAGTCCGTGCCCGCGCGCCGAGGGCGCGAGCCAGAAGCCGATGTCGCGGTGCGCGGGCCGGAACGCCACGACGCCCTCGAGCCACGTGCTCGACGGCCGGCGGATCGCCCACGTGTACTCGCGGTCGGACGCCCAGCCCGGGCCGACCAGGGCGTCGACGAAGGCATGGGCGTCACGCGGCCCGTACGGCATCGGGATCGTCGTCCAGCGCGCGATCTCGGCGTCCTGGCATGCCTCGGTGATCGCGGGTGCGTCCGCCCGCGTCGGCATGTCGAGGCGGGCGACGGGGGACCGCAGCGTGACGGGGAGCACGTCCGGCGGGGACGGGTCAGCGGTGCCGCGGCACGAAGCCGACGCGGTCGTAGACGGTGGCGAGCGTGGTCTCGGCGATCGACTCCGCCCGGTCCGCCCCGACGGCGAGGAGACGGTCGAGCTCGGCCGGGTCGTCGAGCAGCTCGAGGGTCCGCGCGCGGACCGGCTCGAGCTCGGCCACGACGGCGTCCGCCACGGAGCCCTTGAGATCGCCGTAACCCTTGCCCACGAAGGCCTGCTCGAGCTCCGGGACCGGGGTCCGCGTGAACGCCGACAGGATCGTGAGCAGGTTGGTCACGCCCGGCTTGTGCTCGCGGTCGGCGCGGACGTCGCGCTCGGTGTCCGTGACGGCCGATCGGATCTTCTTGGCGGTGCGCTTCGGGTCGTCGAGCAACTGGATGAGACCCGCGTCGGTCGCCGCCGACTTGCTCATCTTGCTCGTCGGCGTCTGCAGGTCGTAGATCCGTGCGGTCTCGGCCAGGATGTGGGCCTCGGGCACGACGAACGTGTCGCCGAAGCGCGAGTTGAAGCGGCCCGCGAGGTCCCGCGTCAGCTCGACGTGCTGGCGCTGGTCGTCGCCGACCGGCACGATCGCGGACCCGTAGAGCAGGATGTCGGCGGCCATGAGCATCGGGTACGTGAACAGGCCGACGGACGCCGACTCGGTGCCCTGCCGTGCGGCCTTGTCCTTGAACTGGGTCATCCGGCTCGCCTCGCCGAAGCCGGTGATGGTGTTGAGCACCCAGGCGAGTTCGGCGTGCGCGGGGACGTGCGACTGCACGAACAGCGTGGACTGCTCGGGGTCGATCCCGGCCGCGATGTACTGCGCGGCCGTGCGACGGGTGTTCTCGCGCAGGGCGGCCGGGTCCTGGGGCGAGGTGATCGCGTGCATGTCGACGACGCAGTAGATGGCGTCGTACGTGGTCTGCAGGTCCCGCCACTGCATGAGCGCGCCGATGTAGTTGCCGAGGTGGAGCGATCCGGCGGACGGCTGGATGCCGGAGAACAAGCGGGTCTTCGTCATGGTGCAGGTGTCCTTGCGTGGGCGGCCGAGGGGCCGGGGAGTCGGGGGTCAGACCTCGTAGTCGACGACCACGGGGGTGTGGTCGGACCATCGCTGGTCGTACGCGGCCGCGCGGTCCACCGCGTACGCCGTGACCTTCGCCGCGAGCGCGGGCGTCGCCATCTGGTAGTCGATGCGCCAACCGGAGTCGTTGTCGAACGCCTGGCCGCGCCACGACCACCACGTGTAGGGGCCGGGGACGTCGCCGGCCTGCTCCCGTCCGACGTCGACCCATCCGAGCCCGGTGCCGGTGGTGCCGTCGACGCAGTCCACCTGCTCGCCGGCGGCGCCGAGGAAGCGGTCGAAGTAGGCGCGCTCGCGGGGCAGGAAGCCGGCCCGCTTCACGTTGCCCTTCCAGTTCTTGATGTCGCGCTCGTCGTGCCCGACGTTGAGGTCGCCGACGACGACCGCGAGCTCGTTGTGCCGCTGCAGGGCCGGGAGGCGCTGCTCCATCGCGTCGAGGAAGCGCCACTTCTCGTCCTGCTTGGGGGTGTCGGCCTCGCCGGAGTGCACGTAGGTGCTCACCACCGTGACGACCGCGTCGCCGACCTCGTAGTCGGCCTCGAGCCACCGGCCCGCCGAGTCGAAGTCGTCCGGGCCGAGCTCGACACGGTGGATCCGGGCCCGGTCGCGCGAGGCGATCGCCACGCCCGCGCGGCCCTTCGCCGTCGCGGGGTCGTGCACGACGTTCCAGTCCTCGCCGAGGAGCTCCTGGAGGTCGTCGGTGGACGCACGGACCTCTTGCAGGGCGAGCACGTCGACGTCCCGCCCCTGCAGCCAGTCGCCCATGCCCTTGCGGAACGCGGCGCGGATGCCGTTGACGTTGACGGTCGCGAGACGCAGGCGGGTCATGCGTCCAACCCTAGCGGCGGCCTCCGACGGGGCCCGTCCCGGACGCGCGCCCCTGCCGGGAGGTCCGTGGCGGCGCCACCACGGGCCTCCCGGCCGGCAGGTGGCGCGACGCGGCCCGCGCGGCCGCGGTCAGGCCGCGTCGTGGTCGGTCTGCAGGAAGGTCACGAGTGCGTCGGCGGTCGCGTCGGCGTCGTCGCCCGTGACCGTGAGCGTGACCTCGTCGCCGTTCTCGACGCCGAGCCCGAGGAGACCGAGGATGCTGCCCGCGTTGGCCGACTTGTCGCCCTTGGCGATCGTGACCTGGTGACCGGACGCCGTGACGTTCTGCACGAACAGCGAAGCGGGCCGCGCGTGCAGCCCCGATCCGCTGGCGACGGTGACGGTGCGGGTGGCTTCGGACATCGGAACTCCTGTCTCGATCGGACGCGTGGTCCGGGTGGATGCGCCCTCATGGTAGCGAGCGCGGCCGGTGTGGCCGTGGACGGTCGCGGCCGACGGGTCAGTCCCGTCCGGGCCAGAAGACCTCGGTGCCGGCGGCCTCGACCTCGCGCACGAGGTCGAGGTTGACCGCGGGGTCGGTGATGATCGTGTCGATCGCGGCGAGCGGTGCCACGCGCCCGAACTCCTCGCGGCCGAACTTCGAGTGGTCGGCGAGCAGGATGCTCCGCCGCGCGGCCTTGATGAGCGCGGTCTTCACGGCGGCCTCCGCCATGTTGTGCGTCGTCAGGCCCCGCTCGGGTGTGATGCCGTTGATGCTGAGGAAGGCGACGTCGACGCTCACCATGCCGACGAGCTGGTGGGTCCACGTGCCGACGCCCGCGAGGGAGTCGCTCCGGATGTTCCCGCCGAGGAAGTGCAGGTCGATCCCGGGCCGGTTGGCGACCGCCATCGCCACCGGCAGCGAGTGCGTCACGACGGTGAGCCCGCGGTCGGTCGGCAGCATCTCGGCGAGGCAGATGGTCGAGGTGCCCGCGTCGATGATGATCGAGCCGCCCTCGGGCAGTTCGTCGAGCGCGGCCTCGGCGATCACCATCTTCTCGGCCGTGTTGATGCCGCCGCGGTCGCCCACGCCCGCGTGGATCGTGATCCGCTCGACCGGGATCGCGCCGCCGTGCGCGCGCCGGACGAGGCCGCGCCGTTCGAGGCTCGTGAGGTCGCGGCGGATCGTCTCGGGCGTGACCGCGAGGAGTTCGGCGAGGTCCTTGACGTCGACCCGCCCCTGCGCGCGCGCCTGCTCGACGATGCGCTGGTGACGTTCTGGTGCGTACATCGGACCTCGGAGTGGGCGAAACGGGCATCGACCGACGTCCCCGGGGCCCGGTTGGCCGGGGCGGGGGGAGTCAGACGCAAACGGGCATCTGTTTCTGCATTTTTATCCCCGGATTTGTTTGTTTGTCAATCCGAATCGATGTATGGTCGTCGCAGCGCGCCGCCCGTGCGCCGTCGTCCAGCCCCACCGCACCGCCTGATCTGCGCGATGAGATGAAGGAGTCTCGAATGTCCGAACTGCCCGGAACCGGGGTGGGCCGCGGCGTCGCGCTCGGACCCGTGCTGCGCATGCCCGAGCCCCTCGGCGCTCCGTCGTCGGCACCGCTCGACGGTCCGGTCGAGGCCGCGGACGCCGCCGTGCACGAGGCCGTGGCCGCGGTCGCCGACGACCTGACGAAGCGCGGCGCGCTCGCCGGTGGCGACGCCCAGGCCGTGCTCGAGGCCCAGGCGCTCATGGCGCAGGACCCGACGCTGCTCGACGACGTCCACACCCGGATCAGCGGTGGCGCGAACGCGGAGCGCGCCGTGCACGACGCGTTCGCCGCGTTCCAGGACATCCTCGCCGCGATGGGCGGCTACATGGGGGAGCGGGCGGCCGACCTCGGCGACGTGTCCCAGCGCATCATCGCGAAGCTCCGTGGGGTGCCCGCACCGGGCGTGCCCGACTCGGACACCCCGTTCGTCCTGGTCGCGCGCGACCTCGCCCCGGCGGACACCGCCCTGCTCGACCTCGACAAGGTGCTCGCGCTCGTCACGAGCGACGGCGGCCCCACCTCGCACACCGCGATCCTCGCCCGGGCGAAGGGCATCACGGCGATCGTCGGCGTCGAGGGCGCCGCGGACCTCGTCGACGGCCAGACGGTCGTCGTCGACGCCGCCGCCGGCGTGGTCGTCACCGACCCCGATCCCGACCTCGTCACCGCGACGGAGGCCCGGATCGCCGAGCGTCTCGCCGCGGCCGACCGACCGGTCACCCCCGGCGCGCTCGCCGACGGCACGCTCGTGCCGCTCCTGGCGAACCTCGGCAACCCCGCCGATGCCGCGGGCGCCGTCGCGCTCGGTGCCGAGGGCGTCGGCCTGTTCCGCACCGAGTTCCTGTTCCTCGACTCGCCGACCGCACCGACCGTGGAGGCGCAGCGTCAGGCCTACGTGCAGCTGCTGTCCGCGTTCCCCGGCAAGAAGGTCGTCGTCCGCGCGCTCGACGCGGGGGCGGACAAGCCGCTGTCGTTCCTGACCGACCAGGACGAGGAGAACCCCGCGCTCGGTCGCCGTGGCCTCCGGGCGCTGCGACACCACGAGGCGGTCCTCCGTGACCAGCTCACCGCGCTCGTCCAGGCCGACGCCGAGACCGAGGCGGACCTCTGGGTGATGGCGCCGATGGTGGCGGACGCCGAGGAGACCGCGTACTTCGTGTCCCTGGCCCGCGAGCTCGGTGTCCGGACCGCGGGTGTCATGGCCGAGGTGCCGTCGCTCGCGCTCCTCGCCGAGCAGGTGTTCCAGCAGGCGGACTTCGTCTCCATCGGCACGAACGACCTGACGCAGTACACGCTCGCCGCGGACCGTCTGCTCGGGTCCGTCGCCTCCTACCAGGACCCGTGGCACCCCGCGGTGTTGCGCCTCGTCGCCCAGCTCGGTGCTGCCGGGCGCGACGCGGGCAAGGCCGTGGGGATCTGCGGCGAGGCCGCGGCCGACCCGCTGCTCGCCGTCGTCCTCGTCGGTCTCGGCGCCACCACGCTCTCCATGACCCCCGCCGCCCTCGCGGACGTGCGCGCCGAACTCGGCCAGCACACCCTCGAGCAGGCGCGCGAGATGGCCCGGGCCGCGCTCGCCGCCCCGTCCGCCGCGGCCGCACGTGCCGCTGCGACGTCGGCGCACGTCGCCTGACCTCCCCGTCCCGTTCCCTCCGATCCGTTCCCACGAACCCACACCAGAAAGAACGCACATGACAACGACGTCCGTCGCAGCGACCGGCGCCCCCGCACAGAAGCGGGGCGGCGGTCGGGTCGCCGTCCAGAAGTTCGGCGCCTTCCTCTCCGGCATGGTGATGCCGAACATCGCGATCTTCATCGCGTGGGGCATCATCACCGCCTTCTTCATCCAGACCGGCTGGACTCCCGTCGGCGTCCTCGGCGGCTTCGGCACCACGCACGGCGTCGCGAACGTCGGCGTGGTCGGCCCGATCCTCACCTACCTCATCCCGCTCGCGATCGCGATCCAGGGTGGCCGGATGGTCTACGACATCCGCGGTGCGGTCGTCGGCTCGATCTTCACCATGGGCGTCATCCTCGGCGCGTCGGGCACGACGATGATCCTCGGCGCGATGATCTGCGGCCCGCTCGGCGCGTACCTCATCAAGCAGGTGGACCGCATCTGGGACGGCAAGATCAAGCCGGGCTTCGAGATGCTCGTGAACAACTACGCGGCCGGCATCCTCGGCTTCGGGTTGTTCATGGTCGGCTTCTTCTGGCTGTCCTGGATCTTCCTCCGCATCGCGGACGGCCTCGGTGCCGCCGTCGAGTGGCTGGTGCACGCGCACCTGCTGCCGCTCGCGAGCGTCATCATCGAGCCGGCGAAGGTCTTCTTCCTCAACAACGCGATCAACCACGGCGTGCTCGACCAGCTCGGCGCGCAGCAGGTCCAGCAGTCCGGCAAGTCGATCCTGTTCCTCCTCGAGGCGAACCCCGGCCCCGGTCTCGGCATCC
The DNA here is from genome assembly GCF_003234565.1 of Curtobacterium sp. MCBD17_013. Classification (GTDB taxonomy): domain Bacteria; phylum Actinomycetota; class Actinomycetes; order Actinomycetales; family Microbacteriaceae; genus Curtobacterium. The sequence continues at coordinate 148,544 of NZ_QKTU01000003.1, forward strand.
TCCTCGCCTTCACCTTCTTCGGTGTCGGCGTCGCGCGGTCGACGGCTCCCGGCGCGATCCTCATCCAGTTCTTCGGTGGCATCCACGAGATCTACTTCCCGTACGTGCTGCAGAAGCCGATCCTGTTCATCGCCGTCATCCTCGGTGGTGCGACCGGTGTCGCCACGAACGTCACGTTCGGGTCCGGTCTCGTCGCCCCGGCCTCGCCCGGTTCGATCCTCGCGGTGCTCTTCAACACCTCGCGGGACAGCTACGTCGGCGTCATCCTCTCCGTCGTCCTGTCGGCGCTCGTGTCCGGCGCCGTCGCGTCCTTCTTCCTCATCTCGACCCGCAAGCGGGACCTGGCCGCCGGTGGTGGCGACATGAGCGACGCCCTCGCCCGCATGCAGGCGAACAAGGGCCGCGACGTCAACGCGGCGACCGCGGGCATCTTCGGCTCGAACGCCCCGGCGAACGAGGAGGAGACCGAGTCGTCCTTCGGCGGCGTCGGTTCCGCGACGGGCACCGCCACCGCCACGCGCGTCCAGAACGTCGTGTTCGCCTGCGACGCCGGCATGGGCTCGAGTGCCATGGGCGCGAGTGTCCTGCGGAACAAGATCAAGAAGGCCGGTATCGAGGGCGTCACGGTCGTCAACAAGGCGATCGCGAACCTCTCGGGTGACGAGGACCTCATCATCACCCAGGAGGAGCTCACCGACCGGGCGAAGCAGAAGAACCCGAACGCGCAGCACGTGTCGGTCGGTAACTTCATGAACGCGCCCCAGTACGACCAGGTCGTCGACCAGCTGAAGCAGCAGTAACCGCACCACACGGCACCACACCCACGGGGCGGGGGAACGCGGACGACGCGTTCCCCCGCCCCACAGCCACGAACAAGGAGAACCACCGATGCCCGTCCTGCAGGAGAGCCAGATCCGGATCCACACCGAGGACACCGCTCCGACCAAGACGGAGGCGATGAAGGAGGCGGCCGACATCCTCGAGGCCGCCGGTGCGGTCACGGGGGACTACTACCCCGCCATGCTCGAGCGCGAGAAGAGCGTGTCCACCTACATGGGCAACTTCCTGGCGATCCCGCACGGCACGAACGAGGCGAAGGACGCCATCAAGACGTCCGCGCTGTCGTTCATCCGCTACGCGTCGCCCATCGACTGGGACGGCAACGAGGTGCGATTCGTCGTCGGCATCGCCGGCGTCAACAACGAGCACCTCGACATCCTGTCGAAGATCGCGATCGTGTTCTCGGACGAGGACCAGGTGCAGGCGCTCACCGAGGCACCCGACGCCGGGGCGATCATGGCGATCCTCGGCGAGGTGAACGAGTGAGCGTCGCCCTCCACTTCGGTGCCGGCAACATCGGGCGCGGCTTCGTCGGGCTCCTGCTCCACGAGGCCGGGTACGAGGTCGTCTTCGCCGACGTCGCCGCGCCGCTCATCGACGCGCTCGCGGCCGCCGACTCGTACACGGTGCACGAGGTCGGCGCCGGTGCGCAGGACCACGTCGTGACGGGCTTCCGCGCGGTGAACAGCGCTCAGGACGAGGCCGGCGTGGTCGCCGAGGTGGCCGCGGCCGACGTCGTCACCTGCGCCGTCGGGCCCACCGTGCTCCGGTTCATCGCCCCGGTCATCGCGCGCGGCCTCGTCGAGCGCGACCCGGAGGCAGCGCCGCTCGCCGTGATGGCGTGCGAGAACGCGATCAACGCGACCGACCGCCTCCGCGAGTTCATCGTCGACGCACTGCCCGAGGGCGAGCGGGACGCGGCGCTCGCCAAGGCGGTGTTCGCGAACACCGCCGTCGACCGCATCGTCCCGGCACAGCCGGCCGACGCGGGCCTCGACGTCACCGTCGAGACCTACTTCGAGTGGGCGATCGACCGCACGCCGTTCGCCGGCACGGAGCCCACGATCCCCGGAGCGCACTACGTCGACGGGCTCGCCGCGTCGATCGAGCGGAAGCTCTTCACCGTCAACACCGGGCACGCGACCGTGGCCTACCACGGGTACCTCGCCGGTGCGGACAAGATCTCGGACGCGATCGCGATCCCCGCGGTCCGGTCGGCCCTCGAGTCCGTGCTCGGCGAGACGAGCGACCTGCTCGTCCGTCGGCACGAGCTCGACCCCGAGGTGCACCGCGCCTACGTGACGGCCATCATCGCCCGCTTCGAGAACCCGCACCTGCCCGACACGGTGACGCGGGTCGGGCGGCAGCCGCTCCGCAAGCTCTCGCGCGACGAGCGCTTCGTGTCGCCCGGGGCTGCCCTCGCCGAGGAGGGCGTCGAGCCGACCGCGCTGCTCGACGCCATGGGCGCCGCGCTCCGCTTCGACGTCCCGGACGACGAGCAGAGTGTCGAACTCCAGGCCCTGCTCCGATCGGATGCCTCGGACACGGACGCCGCGCAGCAGATCACCGGTCTGGAGGCCGGACACCCGTTCCTCGCACCGTTCACCGACCGCGTGGCCGCGGTCCGCGCCTGACGCGGAGCCGTATCCCGCACCGACGCAGGCCCGCACCGAGCCAGCTCGACGGCCGCCGTCCCTCCCGGGCCGGCGGCCGTCGTGTCGTCTGCGCCCAGCGCGCCGTGGCGGTCGCCGACCGCCCCGCTTCCAGGCCGGCTCCGGGGTGCCGTGCAGCCGTCGGGCGTTGGATGGCGCGGACGGTGCCGACGGACGACACCGGACGGGAGTGGACCGGGATGGCCAAGCGGTGGATCGCGCCGGAGTTCGGCGGCGTCGAGGTGTTCGAGTTCGTGGAGACGACCGTGCCGGAGCCCCGCGCGGGTGAGGTGACGATCAGCGTCCGGGCTGCCGGCGTCAACCCCGCCGACTACAAGCACACCCAGGGCGGTCCGAACGCCGACCGCTCCCAGTTGCCGATGGGGATCGGGTACGAGGTCGCGGGCGTCATCAGCGCCATCGGACCGGGGACGACGATCGCGTCCGGCGGTGGGAGCACCGGCGACCGCGTCATCGCGTTCCGGGTCGACGGCGGCTACGCGACGGACATCACCGTCCCGGCGCACGATGTGTTCGCGGCGCCGGACACCCTCGACGATGCCGCGGCGGCGAACCTGTTCCTCGCCGGGACGACGGCGGCCGACGTGCTGCGGGTCGTCCACCCGGGCGAGGGCGACACGGTGCTCGTGCACGGTGCGTCCGGAGCGGTCGGGGTCAGCGTGCTCCAGCAGGCGCGACAGCGGGGCGTCCGCCTGATCGGCACCGCGTCGGAGGCGAACGCCGAGACGGTACGGCGGTTCGGCGGCGAGCCCGTGGCGTACGGCGAGGGGTTGGCCGACCGGGTGCGCGCGCTCGCACCGGAGGGTGTCGCGGCGGCCATCGACTGTGTCGGCACCGACGAGGCGGTCGACGTGTCGCTCGAGCTCGTGGCCGACCGCGACCGCATCGTGACCATCGCGGCGCACGGTCGTGCCCAGCAGGACGGCTTCCGGGCCGTGGGCGGTGCGCAGCCCGAGAGTGCCGCCTTCCGGGACTCGGTGCGGCAGCAGCTCGTGGACATGGCGGCGTCGGGGGAGCTCGTCGTGCCGGTCGCCCGGACATGGCCGCTCGCCGACGCCGTCGAGGCGCTGCGGTTCCTGCAGGAAGGCCACCCGGGCGGCAAGCTCGCACTCGTCCCCTGAGCAGGTCGCCTCGGTGCGGTCGGCGGGGCGGTCGCGGTCAGACGACCCGGAGTCGGACGAGCGAACCATCGACCACGAGGTCGCGCACCGTCACCCCGGGATCGGCGATCGCGAACCGCAACGCACCGCCGGGCTGGTCGAACCAGGGCTGCACGAGCCGGACGTTCACGAGGAACGGCCGGTCCGTCACGTAGCGGTGCACGTCCGGGCGCTGCATCGCGTGCGGCGGCAGTGACCGAGCGGGGAGCGGTGTGTCCAGGGGGTGCAGCAGGTAACCGTCGGGACCGCCGACGCGGTCGACGGGGATCCCGGCTGGGATCTGGATCGTCAGGCCCGCGTTGCCCGCGCCGTGCGCCTGCGCGGCGAGCTGCGGGTACGTGGCGCCCGCACGATCGCGGAGGGCGTCGAGTTCGGACTGCCGGACGTCGCGGGCCGGCGGGAACGGACGGTTGAGGAACCGCCGGAGCATCTCGACCGCGTCGTCCTCACTGCGGGCCACGGCCAATCGGCGGGGGTTGCCGTAGTCGACGACCTCGAGGGCCCAGTCCTGCCCGTGCGCCGACGCGGCGTCGACCGGCACGATCCGCAGGGCTCCCTCGACCGGCTCGTCGAGCGGGTGCTCCCCGGGGAGCACCACGTACCGGTCGGTGTAGCCGAGCTGATCGAGCGTGGGGCGGACGTCCGCGAAGGTCATGGTCGGAGCCTACCGAGCGGTCCTAGGCGCGGCCTCGGACGAGTGCCTGCTTGACCTCTGCGATCGCCTTGGTGACCTGGATGCCCCGCGGGCAGGCGTCGGTGCAGTTGAAGGTCGTGCGGCAGCGCCACACGCCCTCCTTGTCGTTGAGGATGTCGAGACGGACCTTCGCCTCGTCGTCGCGGGAGTCGAAGATGAACCGGTGCGCGTTGACGATCGCGGCCGGACCGAAGTACTGCCCGTCGGTCCAGAACACCGGGCACGAGGACGTGCACGCCGCGCACAGGATGCACTTCGTCGTGTCGTCGAAGCGCTCACGCTCGGCGACGGACTGCACGCGCTCCTTGCCCTTCTGCGGGGCGGACTTCGACTGCAGGAACGGCTGGACCTCGCGGTAGGAGGCGAAGAACGGCTCCATGTCGACGACGAGGTCCTTCTCGAGCGGCAGGCCCTTGATCGCCTCGACGTAGATCGGCTTCGACACGTCGAGGTCCTTGATCAGCGTCTTGCAGGCGAGCCGGTTCCGGCCGTTGATGCGCATGGCGTCCGAGCCGCAGACACCGTGTGCACACGACCGGCGGAAGGTCAGCGAACCGTCCTGCTCCCACTTCACCTGATGCAGGGCGTCGAGGATCCGGTCCGTCGGCAGCATCATCACGCCGAACTCCTGCCAGTGCGGCTCGGTGTCGACGTCCGGGTCGAACCGGCGGACCATGAGGGTCACCGGGAACGAGCCGGGAGGCGCGGTGCGGTCCTCGGTGCGGCTCGCGGGGGCGTCGCTGACCAGCGTGTCGGTCATCTCAGTACTTCCTCTCCATCGGCTGGTACCGGGTGATGACCACGGGCTTCCAGTCGAGTGTGATGTGGTCGTCGGCGAGCGAGGAGTGCGGATCGCCCGTCAGGTACGCCATGGTGTGCTGCATGTAGTTCTCGTCGTCGCGCTTCGGGTAGTCGTCGCGCATGTGGCCGCCACGGGACTCCTTGCGGTTCCGGGCGGAGAACACGACGACCTCGGCGAGGTCGAGCAGGAACCCGAGCTCGACGGCCTCGAGCAGGTCGGTGTTGAACCGCTTGCCCTTGTCCTGGACGGAGACCTGCAGGTACCGCTCGCGCAGCTCGTGGATGGTCGCCGTCACCTTGGCGAGCGACTCGTCCGTGCGGAACACCTGGGCGTTCTTGTCCATCTCGTCCTGCAACTCCTTGCGGAGGCTCGCCACGCGCTCGGTGCCCGTGGAGGCCCGCAGCTGCTCGAGCATGCGGCGCACGTTGCCCGCCGGGTCCTCGGGGAGCGGGACGAACTCCGCGGTCTGCACGTACGCCGCCGCGTTGTTGCCGCTCCGCTTGCCGAACACGTTGATGTCGAGCAACGAGTTCGTGCCGAGCCGGTTCGACCCGTGCACGGACACGCAGGCACACTCGCCGGCGGCGTAGAGGCCCGGCACCACGGTGTCGTTGTCCCGCAGGACCTCGGCGTTCGTGTTCGTCGGGATGCCCCCCATGGCGTAGTGCGCGGTCGGCATCACCGGCACGGGCTCCGTCACCGGGTCGACACCGAGGTACGTGCGCGCGAACTCGGTGATGTCCGGGAGCTTGGTCTCGAGGACCTCGGCCCCCAGGTGCGTGCAGTCGAGCAGGACGTAGTCCTTGTTCGGGCCGGCTCCGCGGCCCTCCGCGACCTCTTGCACCATGCACCTTGCGACGATGTCGCGGGGCGCGAGGTCCTTGATGGTCGGTGCGTAGCGCTCCATGAAACGCTCGCCGGAGGCGTTGCGGAGGATCGCGCCCTCACCGCGGGCGCCCTCCGTGAGCAGGATGCCGAGGCCCGCCAGGCCCGTCGGGTGGAACTGGAAGAACTCCATGTCCTCGAGCGGCAGGCCGGAACGCCACACGATGCCGACACCGTCGCCGGTGAGGGTGTGGGCGTTCGAGGTCGTCTTGTAGATCTTGCCGAACCCGCCGGTCGCGAAGATCAACGCCTTGGCGTGGAACACGTGGAGCTCGCCCGTCGCGAGCTCGAACGCGACGACGCCGACCGGCTGCTCGCGGGTGACGCCGTCATCGCCCGTGACCTCGGCCATGACGAGGTCGAGGGCGTAGAACTCGTTGAAGAAGTTGACGCCCAGCTTGACGCAGTTCTGGAACAGCGTCTGCAGGATCATGTGGCCCGTGCGGTCCGCCGCGTAGCAGGCGCGGCGCACCGGCGCCTTGCCGTGGTCGCGCGTGTGGCCGCCGAACCGACGCTGGTCGATCTTGCCCTCGGGCGTCCGGTTGAAGGGCAGCCCCATGTTCTCGAGGTCGATGACCGCGTCGATGGCCTCCTTCGCCAGGATCTCGGCGGCGTCCTGGTCGACCAGGTAGTCACCGCCCTTGATCGTGTCGAACGTGTGCCACTCCCAGGAGTCCTCTTCCACGTTGGCGAGCGCCGCTGCCATGCCGCCCTGCGCCGCGCCCGTGTGGGATCGCGTCGGGTACAGCTTCGAGATCACGGCCGTGTTCGCCTGCGGGCCGGCCTCGATCGCCGCTCGCATGCCGGCGCCTCCCGCGCCGATGATGACGATGTCGAACTGGTGGTGGTGGACCCCGTCGACGACGGAGCTCGTGGGTGCAGCGGTGGTGTCGGTCACGGACTTCTCTCGAGTGTGGTCAGGAGGGCGGAGCTCAGTGCGCGGGGCAGAACGACGGCAGGTCGGCGGCCGCGGCACCCGCGGGGCACGGGTCGAACGTCCAGCAGACGAGCGTGCCGAGCGCGATCAGCACGACGCACGCGACGAGCACGGCGCCGAGCAGGGTGCGCCGCACGGCCGGTCGCCCGACGTAGTCGTTGATGATCGTGCGCATGCCGTTCGAGCCGTGGATGAGCGCGAGCCACAGCATGAGCGTGTCCCACACCTGCCAGAGCGGACTCGCCCACTTGCCGGCGACGAAGGCGAAGTCGATCTGCTTGACGCCACCCCCGGCGACCATGTTGATGAACAGGTGCCCGAAGATGAGCACGACGAGGACGATCCCCGACGCGCGCATGTAGATCCAGCCCCATTTCTCCCAGTTGGTGGTGCGGCGGGCGGCCGGGGCGGAACGCGGGGCCTCGACGGTCTCGGTGGTCATCGGATCTCCTCCGCTCAGTGCAGGTCGGCCACGAGGTTCATGATCTGGGTCGGCAGGAAGCCCGCGATCAGCACCACCCAGATCCCGACCACGATCCAGAACATGAGCCGCTGGTACTGCGGTCCCTTGCTCCAGAAGTCGACCGCGACGATGCGCAGGCCGTTGATCGCGTGGAAGACGATCGCCATCACGAGGCCGGTCTCGCCGAGGTTCATGATCGGCGTCTTGTACGTGCCGATGACGGCGTCGTACGCGGCGGGCGAGAGTCGGACGAGGGCCGTGTCCAGGATGTGCACGAGCAGGAAGAAGTAGATCGCGACGCCCGTGATGCGGTGCAGCACCCACGACCACATGCCGGCGCCGCCGCGGTAGAGCGTGCCCGACGGGGCCCGCGGTGGTCGCGGTGTCGGTGCCGACGTGGGACCGACCGGCGCCGCGACTGCCGTCGCGCCACCGGGTTCGTCGTGCACAGCGGTCTGCTCGGCCATGAGCGCGCCCTCCCGTGGGATGCTCGGCCGCCGATCGGCGGCCGTTGCCGTTCGTGTTCGTGTGGAACACGGACCATCCTACGGCCGGGCACCGACCTCCTCGTGCCATGCCGTCCGGGGGTGACCACGTGAACGGGCCGTGGCGATCCGGGGACGGGGGCCGCGCCTCCCGGACCGGCGGCCGGTGCCCCTGCCGCTCGTGCCGCCCCCGCCGATATGGTGACCGGATGACCGACGACCTCGAGCGCTTCTACGCCATCATCCCCGCCGGTGGCATCGGCTCCCGACTCTGGCCGTTGTCCCGGGCGGACGCGCCGAAGTTCCTCCACGACCTGACCGGCACGGGCGCGTCCCTGCTCCGGTCGACCTGGGACCGCCTCGCCCCGCTGAGCGGTGACCAACGCATCATGGTCGTCACCGGCCGTGCGCACCGCGCCGCCGTCGAACGCCAGCTCCCCGGTCTCGCCGACCACAACGTCGTGCTCGAGAGCGAACCGAAGGACTCGACCGCCGCGATCGGCCTCGCCGCCGCGATCCTGCGCCGCCGCGAGCCCGACGTCGTCATCGGCTCGTTCGCGGCCGACCACGTGATCGGTGACGTCCGCGGGTTCCGCCGATCCGTCCGGGAGGCCGTGGTCGCGGCCGAGGCCGGGTACATCACGACGATCGGCATCACCCCGACCGAGCCGGCGATCGGCTTCGGCTACATCCACGCGGGGGAGCGGATCCACGTCGACTCGGCGAAGGACGTCCACGCCGTCCAGTCGTTCGTCGAGAAGCCCGACCTCGAGACGGCGACCGCGTACGTCGCAGACGGCTCCTACATGTGGAACGCGGGGATGTTCATCGCCCGGGCGGACCGACTGCTCGAGGAGATCGGGCGGAGCGAACCGGAACTCCTCGCCGGGATCGAGGAGCTCGCCGCCGCGTGGGACACGTCCTCGCGCGGGGCCGTCGTCGACCAGGTGTGGCCGCGACTCAAGAAGATCGCGATCGACTACACCGTCGCCGAGCCCGCCGCGGCGGCCGGGCGCATGGCGGTCGTGCCCGGGGACTTCGACTGGGACGACGTCGGCGACTTCGCCTCGCTCGCCAAGCTGCAGTCCGGCGGCCGACCGCACAACCTCGCCGTCCTCGGGGACAACGCCCGCATCCTCGCGGACTCGTCGAGCGGCATCGTGGTCAGCCACAGCGACCGGCTCATCTCGCTCATCGGCGTCGACGACATCGTGGTCGTGGACACCCCGGACGCGCTGCTCGTCACGACGAGCGCCAACGCGCAGCGGGTCAAGGGCGTCGTCGACGCGCTCAAGATCAGCGGCCGCGACGACGTGCTGTAGCCACGCCGCGTCGGAGTCCGCGCTGGTACCCCGGTGCCCGCGTCCGGGGTACCAGCGTTACGAGCGCGTTACAGGTTCGTCGCGATCGGGCAACGGTGCCCAGCCCCCGGCCGGAGCGGTCCTGCACCGGCCGGACCGTCGTGTACTGTCCTTCCGATCGCCCGGTGTGCAGAGCCGGGCTGCACCCCTGTGGAGGACACCCCGTGACATTCAGCACCCGTAAGCTCGCGCTCGGCGGCCTGGCCCTGCTGGGCACCGTGACGATGCTCGCCGGCTGTTCGGCCGCCCCGTCGTCGTCCAGTGCGTCGGGCTCGAAGTCGGACTTCCTGCCGTGCATGGTCTCGGACAACGGCGGCTTCGACGACCACTCGTTCAACCAGCTCGGCTACGACGGCCTGCAGGACGCGGCAAAGTCGCTCGGCGTCACCCCGAAGACGGTGCAGTCGACCGACTCGAACGACTACAACCCGAACATCCGCACCCTCCTCAGCCAGAAGTGCAGCCTGATCGTGACGGTCGGCTTCAACCTCGAGGCCGCGACGAAGTCGAACGCCGCGTCGAACGCCAAGACGAACTTCGCGATCATCGACGACACCCTGCAGTCGAAGAACATCAAGCCGATCACGTTCGACACCTCGCAGGCGGCGTTCCTCGGCGGGTACGCGGCGGCCAGCTACTCGAAGACCGGCGTGGTCGGCACCTTCGGCGGCCAGAAGCTCCCGACCGTGACCATCTACATGGACGGCTTCTACGACGGCGTCCAGTACTACAACCAGCAGCACGGCAAGGACGTCAAGGTCGTCGGCTGGAACGAGAAGACGCAGCAGGGTTCGTTCACGGGTGGCTTCTCGGCCGGAACGCAGGCCAAGTCGGTGGCGCAGTCGCTCCTCGACCAGAACGCCGACGTGATCTTCCCCGTCGGTGGCCCGATCTACCAGTCCGCGGCCGAGGCGATCAACGACGCCAAGAACGGCAGCGTCCTCATCGGCGCCGACAGCGACCTCTACACCGCGGACCCGCGCTACAAGAGCATCGCCCTGACGAGCGTCCTCAAGGGCATCCGACAGGCCACGACCTCGGTCGTCGAGACCGCGGGCAAGGGCAAGTACTCGAACGCCCCGTACGTCGGCACGCTGAAGAACGACGGCGTCGGGCTCGCCCCGTTCCACGACTACTCGTCCAAGGTCGACTCCTCGCTCGCCGGCGAGCTGAAGACGATCAAGGCCGGGATCATCAGCGGCAAGATCAAGGTCGCGACCCAGTCGAACGTCAAGTAACACCCCGTCGCGGGCGGGCGGCTCCGGCCGTCCGCCCGCGTTCGTGCGCCCACCACGGGACCACCGCGGCGGCGCCGCCCTCCACCAGCGGACCCGCGCCCACCCCTGCGCGACTCCCGAGAGAAATAGAATCCGGCCCATGAAGCTCGAGCTCCGCGGCATCACCAAGCGCTTCGGCGCCCTCGTCGCGAACGACCACATCTCGCTCACCGTCGAGCCGGGCGAGATCCACTGCTTGCTCGGTGAGAACGGCGCGGGCAAGTCCACGCTCATGAACGTCCTCTACGGCCTGTACCAGGCGGACGAGGGCGAGATCCTCCTCGACGACACGGTGCAGCACTTCGACGGCCCGGGCGACGCGATGCGCGCCGGCATCGGGATGGTCCATCAGCACTTCATGCTCGTGCCGGTGTTCACCGTCGCCGAGAACGTCATGCTCGGACACGAGCCCACGACCTTCGGCGGCCGTCTCGACCTCGCGGGCGCCCGCAAGCGCGTCCGCGAGATCTCCGAGCGCTTCGGGTTCGACGTCGACCCCGACGCCAAGGTCGAGGACCTGCCGGTCGGCGTCCAGCAGCGGGTCGAGATCATCAAGGCCCTGTCGCGCGACGCCTCGGTACTCGTGTTCGACGAGCCGACCGCGGTCCTCACCCCGCAGGAGACCGACGAGCTCATGTCGATCATGCGGCAGCTGCGCGAGGCCGGCACGGCGATCGTGTTCATCACCCACAAGCTCCGCGAGGTCCGCGAGGTCGCCGACCGCATCACGGTCGTGCGGCTCGGTCGCGTCGTCGGCGAGGCCTCGCCCACCGCGTCGAACGCCGAGCTCGCCGCGCTCATGGTCGGCCGCAGCGTCGAGCTCGTCGTCGACAAGGCCCCGGCCACGCCCGGGGCGGACGCCCTCGTGGTCCGCGACCTCACGGTGACCGACGCAGCGGGCCACGTCCTCGTCGACGACCTGTCGTTCTCGGTCCGACGTGGCGAGATCCTGGCGATCGCGGGCGTCCAGGGCAACGGCCAGACCGAGCTGACCGAGGCCATCCTCGGGCTCGAGACCGTGCACGCGGGCACCATCACCCTGGACGGCCGCGACATCACCGACGCGAGCGTCAAGAAGGTGCTCGACGCCGGGGTGGGCTTCGTCCCCGAGGACCGACAAGAGGACGGCCTCGTCGCCGAGTTCTCGATCGCCGACAACCTCATCCTCGACCGCACGTCCTCGTCCGAGTTCGCCAGCGCGGGCACGATCCGGTCCGCCGAGCGCGACCGTTTCGCCGACGACAAGATCGCCGAGTTCGACGTCCGGACGCCGAGCCGGACCACCGCCGTCGGACGCCTGTCGGGCGGGAACCAGCAGAAGGTCGTCATCGCGCGCGAGCTGAGCCGCGACCTCCGGTTGTTCGTCGCCGCGCAGCCCACCCGCGGCATCGACGTCGGGTCGATCGAGTTCGTGCACAAGCGCATCGTCGCCGCGCGTGACCAGGGCGTCCCCGTCATCGTCGTCTCGACCGAGCTCGACGAGGTCGTCGCGCTCGCCGACCGCATCGCCGTGATGTACCGCGGCACCATCATCGGCATCGTCCCGGCGGACACCCCGCGTGACGTGCTCGGCCTCATGATGGCGGGGGAACTCCCCGCCGGGACGGAACTCGCCGCATGACCGACGACTCCCGGACGCCGACGACGGCGGCCGAACCGGACCTCCAGACCGACGACCGACTGCAGGACCTCGAGGCGGGCACGTCGCTGACCACCGAGACCGCCGACGGCGGCGGCGGCGGCGGGGACCGCTGGTCGGCGGCGCTGCGCGGGATCCTGGGCGGCTCGGTCCTCGTCACGGTGTTGGCCGTGGTCCTGGCGCTCGTCGCCAGCGGCATCCTCATCGCGATCACGGACAAGACGGTCACGACGGCGATGGGCTACTTCTTCGCCCGTCCCTCCGACACCTTCGTGGCGATCGGGCACAGCGTGGGCGGCGCGTTCCTCAGCATGTTCGACGGCGCGGTGTACGACCCGGGCCAGTCGACCTTCTCGTCGGGCATCGCGTCGCTCTGGACGACGATCGACTTCGCCACGCCGCTCATCGTCGCGGGCCTCGGGGTCGCGGTGTCGTTCCGCTCCGGACTGTTCAACATCGGCGGCCAGGGGCAGATCCTCGTCGGCGCCGCCTCCGCCGCCTGGTTCGGGTACTCGTTCCACATGCCGGCGATCGTGCACATCCCGCTGACGGTCGTCGCGGGCATCGTCGGCGGTGCGATCTGGGGCGGGATCGTGGGCGTGCTGAAGTCCCGCACGGGCGCGCACGAAGTGATCGTCACGATCATGCTCAACTACGTGGCGCTGTACCTGCTCGAGTACGGCCTCGGCACGAAGGGGCTGCTCCAGGCGCCCGGGAGCGCGAACCCGCAGTCGTCGCCGACGCTGCCGTCCGCGGTCCTCCCGACGCTCATCGGTGGCCAGGGGACCGGTGTCGACATCGGGATCCTCATCGCCATCGCGGCCGTCGTGTTCACGTGGTGGCTCATGAGCCGGTCGACGCTGGGGTTCCGCTTCCGCACCGTGGGCGAGAACCCCCGTGCGGCGCGCGTCGCCGGCATGGACGTCGGCAGCATCACGATCTGGGCCATGGTGATCTCCGGGGCCCTCGTCGGCATCGCCGGGGCCTACCAGGTGCAGGCCGCGGTCACCAGCGGGTACGACCAGGGCATCGACGCGGGCATCGGGTTCGACGCCATCACGGTCGCGCTGCTCGGTCGCTCGAAGCCGTGGGGCGTCTTCTGGGCCGGTCTGCTGTTCGGTGCGCTCAAGGCCGGCGGCAGCTACGTGCAGGCCAGCCAGAACATCCCCATCGACATCGTCAGCGTCATCCAGGCGCTCATCGTCCTGTTCATCGCGGCCCCGCCGCTCGTCCGCGCGATCTTCCGGATCCCGCAGCCGGGTGCTCGCCGCACCAAGCGGAAGGCGGTCGCCGCGTGAGCGTCCTCGCCCCCAACGCCACCGCGCCGGCCGCGTCCGCCGCGGACCGTCCGGTGACGGCCGTCCGGAGCTGGAAGGCACCGATCGGGTACGGCGTGTTCACGCTGTTCGCACTCGTGCTGTTCGGCGTGTTCCACAAGCCCGGCACGTCCACGTTCGAGCTCGCGTCGGCGCACGACCTCGTGCAGCTGCCCGCCGTGCCGCTCCCCGCGACCGGGACCGGCATCGTCGTCATCGTCCTCCTCGCCATCGGGACCGCCTACGCCACGTGGCGGGCAGCACGGTCGCGGAAGGTGCAGACCTGGGTGACCGTGCTGTTCGCGATCGCCTTCGTCATCGCGTTCCTCACGTGGGCCTCGCCCGGTTCGACGATCCCCGTCCCGGGTCTGCTCGTCGGCGCGCTCGGCCTGTCCGCCCCGCTCATCTTCGGCTCGCTCGGCGGTGTCATCTCCGAGCGCGTCGGTGTCGTGAACATCGCGATCGAGGGGCAGTTCCTCGCCGGTGCGTTCGCGTCCGCCGTCGTCGCGAGCATCACCGGTTCGGCGTGGGTCGGACTCGTCGCCGCGGTGATCGCCGGGGTGCTCGTGTCGTTCATCCTCGCGGCGTTCAGCATCAAGTACCTGGTCGACCAGGTGATCGTCGGCGTCGTCATCAACGCGTTCGTCTCGGGCCTCACCGGGTTCCTCTACTCCAAGGTCCTCGCGACCGACACGGCGCTCAACGTCGGCGTGCGGTTCCCGGCGATCGAGATCCCCGGACTCTCCGCGATCCCGATCATCGGCCCGGTGTTCTTCCACCAGTCGGTGATCGTGTACCTCATGTACATCGCGGTCGCCGCGGTCACGATCGGCCTGTTCACCACTCGCTGGGGCCTCCGGCTCCGGGCCGTCGGCGAGCACCCGCAGGCGGCCGACACCGTGGGCATCAACGTCACCAGCACCCGGTTCTGGAACGTCTCGCTCGCGGGCGCGATCGCCGGTCTCGGCGGTGCGTACTTCACCCTCGGGAACGCGGGCCCGTTCGCGAAGGACATGACGGCCGGCGCCGGGTACATCGCCCTCGCCGCCGTCATCTTCGGTCGCTGGGACCCGATCAAGGCGACGCTCGCCGCGCTGCTCTTCGGGTTCGCCTCGAATCTGCAGAACCTGCTCGCGGCGATCCACTCGCCGGTGCCGACGCAGTTCCTGCTCATGCTGCCGTACGTCGTGACGATCTTCGCCGTCGCCGGACTCGTCGGGCAGTCCCGCGGTCCAGCCGCGTCCGGCAAGCCGTACATCAAGTCCTGATCCACCGCGGCCGCCCCCAGGGGGAGCGATCGGCCGCGACCTGCTCCGCCGGGAGGCACGCCCCATGTCCGCAACCGACCCCGCCACCCAGTCCGCGCATGCGGCGGAGGCGGCCCCGTCCCTCCCGGCCGACGTGGACTGGGACGCCCTGCGGGTGGCCGCGACCGAGGCGATGGGCCACGCGTACGTGCCCTACTCGTCGTTCCCCGTCGGGGCCGCCGCGATCACCGAGGACGGCCGCGTCGTCGCCGGCTGCAACGTCGAGAACGCCTCGTACGGTGTGACGCTCTGCGCCGAGTGCTCGCTCGTGTCCCAGCTCCACATGACGGGCGGTGGCCGGCTCGTCGCGTTCACCTGCGTCGACGGCAGCGGCTCCGTGCTCATGCCCTGCGGGCGCTGCCGGCAGCTGCTCTTCGAGCACTCCGCGGACGGGATGCTGCTCGAGACCGTGTCGGGCGTCCGCACGATGGACGAGGTCCTGCCGGACGCGTTCGGGCCGCGGACCCTCGCGACCTACCGGGCGGAGCACCAGTGACCGCCGTGGAGCCGTTCGACACCGTCGACCTCATCCGCACGAAGCGGGGCCGCGGCACGCTGTCGACCGCCGAGATCGACTGGCTCGTCGACGCCTACACCCGCGGGTACGTCGCCGACGAGCAGATGGCGGCGCTCGCCATGGCGATCTTCCTCAACGGCATGGACCGACGCGAGGTGCGCGACCTCACCCTGGCGATGATCGCGTCCGGCGAACGCATGTCGTTCGACGGACTCGGCAAGGTCACGGTGGACAAGCACTCGACCGGTGGCGTCGGCGACAAGACCACCCTGCCGCTCGCCCCGCTCGTCGCGTCGTTCGGCGTCGCCGTGCCGCAGCTGTCCGGCCGTGGACTCGGGCACACCGGTGGCACCCTCGACAAGCTCGAGTCGATCCCCGGCTGGCAGGCCTCGCTGTCGAACGCCCGGATGCGTGAGGTCCTCGCCGACGTCGGCGCGGTCGTGTGTGCGGCCGGGTCCGGACTCGCGCCGGCGGACAAGAAGCTGTACGCGCTCCGCGACGTCACCGGCACGGTCGAGTGCATCCCGCTCATCGCGTCGAGCATCATGAGCAAGAAGATCGCCGAGGGGACGGGCGCGCTCGTCCTCGACGTCAAGTTCGGGTCCGGCGCGTTCCTGCAGGACATCGAGCAGTCCCGGGCCCTCGCCCGCACGATGGTCGAACTCGGGCAGGACGCCGGCGTCGCCACCACGGCGCTGCTCACGGACATGGACGTCCCCCTCGGCCGGACCATCGGCAACGCGCTCGAGGTCCGTGAGTCCGTCGAGGTCCTCGCCGGCGGCGGTCCGGCCGACCTCGTCGAGCTGACGCTCGCGCTCGCGACCGAGATGCTGCAGCTCGCCGGCCTGCCCGACGCCGACCCGGCCGCCGCGCTCGCAGACGGACGAGCGATGGACACCTGGCGTCGGATGATCGCCGCGCAGGGCGGCGAACCGTCCGCGCCACTCCCGACGGCTCGCGAGACCCACGTCATCACCGCGCCGCGCTCGGGCATGCTCAGCGAGCAGCAGGCGCTGCCGTTCGGCATCGCGGCCTGGAGGCTCGGTGCGGGGCGTGCGCGCGCGCAGGACCCGGTGCAGGCGGGCGCCGGGATCGAGCTGCACGCGAAGCCGGGCGACGCCGTGACCGCGGGGCAGCCCCTGTTCACGCTGCACACCGACGAGCCCGCGCGCTTCGACCGGGCCCTCGATGCGCTCGAGGGCGCCTGGGGGATCGGGGACACCGCGCCGGAGCGCGGTTCGATCGTGCGGGAGCGCATCGGCCGGTAGCCTTGGGGCATGAGCGCCCCCGACCAGACCTACCGGCTCCCGGACGGCGGGGCGGTGATCAACGACCTGCCCAAGGTGTCCCTGCACGATCACCTCGACGGCGGCCTCCGCCCGACGACCATCGTCGAGCTCGCCGACGCGGCCGGGGTGTCCCTGCCGACGACCGACCCGGACGACCTCGGGCGCTGGTTCGCGGACCAGTCGAACTCCGGGTCGCTCGTCGAGTACCTCAAGACGTTCGACGTCACGACCGCCGTCATGCAGAGCCGCGAGGGACTGACGCGTGTCGCGCGGGACTTCGTCGAGGACCTCGTGGCTGACGGTGTCGTGTACGGCGAGGTGCGCTGGGCGCCCGAGCAGCACCTCCAGGGCGGTCTGACGCTCGACCAGACCGTCGAGGCGGTGCAGCAGGGCATCGAGGAAGCCGTGGACGCCGCTGGCGGGCGGATCCGCGTCGGCCAGCTCGTGACCGCGATGCGCCACGCCGACCGCGGGCTCGAGATCGCGGAACTCGCCGTGCGGCACCGTGACCACGGGGTCGTCGGCTTCGACATCGCGGGCGCCGAGGACGGCTTCCCCGCATCGCGGCACCGTGCGGCGTTCGACTACCTGGCGGCGCAGTTCATGCCCGTCACCGTGCACGCCGGCGAGGCGGCGGGGCTCGACTCCATCCGATCGGCGCTGCTCGACGGTCGTGCGCTGCGGCTCGGGCACGGCGTCCGCGTGTTCGAGGACGTCGAGATCACCGACGCCGACACGGACGGCTCGGCCCTCGCGGCCCTGGGCGAGATCGCGTCGTGGGTGCGGGACCGTGAGATCCCGCTCGAGGTGTCGCCGTCGTCGAACCTGCAGACCGGGGCGATCGCGGCCTGGGGCGACGACCTGGCGGACCACCCGTTCGACACGCTGTACCAGCTCGGGTTCCGGGTCACGGTCAACACCGACAACCGGCTGATGAGCGACACGTCGTTGTCGAAGGAGCTCGCGCTCCTCGCCGCGACGTTCGGGTACGACCTCGACGACCTCGCGGCGTTCCAGATCAACGCCGCGCTCGGAGCGTTCCTGCCCCTCGAGGACCGCGAGGAGATCATCGCGACGATCACCACGGGTCACGCCGAGGCATGACCGCCACGCTCCCGCCGCTCCCTGACAGCGCCGTCGTGATCCACGAGACGGCGGCGGACTGGCGCGCGGCCATCGGTCTCGCGGGCGGAGCGCTCGCCGCATCGGGAGCGACGGACCCCTCCTACGGCCGGTCGATGGTCGCCATGGTCGAGGAGCACGGCCCGTACATCGTGATCTCGCCCGGGCTGGCGTTGGCGCACGCCCGACCGGGTCCCGAGGTGCACCGCGACGGTCTCGCCGTGGTGACCCTGGCTGCACCGGTGGTCTTCGGGCATCCGCACAACGACCCCGTTCGGGTCGTGCTCGGGCTCGCCGTGGCGTCCGTCGGAGGGCATCTCGACTCCATCGGCGCCCTGGCGAACCTGTTCAACGACGCCTCCGTGACCGATCGGTTGGCGGCGGCGCAGAGCCCGGACGAGGTCCGGCAGATCATGGGGGTGACGGCATGAAGATCGTGACGATCTGCGGTGCGGGTATCGGTTCGAGCGGGATCCTCAAGGTCAACGCGGAGCGGGCGCTCGCCGACCTCGGGCTCGACGCCGACGTCGTCGCGGCCGACGTCGCCTCGGTGCGGGACGTCGCGGCTGACGCGCAGGTCATCCTGACGAGCGAGGAGTTCGTGGAGGCCATCGGACGGACCTACGCCGAGGTCATCGTCATCCGGAACCACTTCGACCAGCAGGAGATCTCGGCCGCGGTCGAGCGAGCGCTCGGCTGACCGCGGCCGGGTCGCTCCCGTTCGTTGCGCCGCTGTGAACCGCCGAGTGGACAACGAGCGGGCCATCGCGCGGCTCAACCCGCTGCGGCCCGGTTCGACCTCAGTCAGCTCATGCCACGTGCGCGAGGAGACCGACCCGAGCGAGTTGCTCCGGTGCTGTGCCGCCGGGTTGGATGTCGGCCCACACGAGACGGAGCACCGTCCGGACGCCCGGAACGCTCCGGAGCCGGTCCTCGCGCCGCTTCTCGTCCATCACGACGCGCTCGCTGGAGCGACCGTGCCGCATCGCTCGCGACCGGTACTTCACCGCGCCGTCGAACTCGACGATGACGCCACTGGTCGGGAACCAGAAGTCGACACGTCCGATGAGACCGTCGGCGTCGTGGAAGGGTGCTTGCAGGACCGGCATCGGCGCACCGAGATCGTGCATGAGCAGGCGCGTGACGCTCTCGCCCGGGGACCCGCTGTCCCCGCTCGCGAGGGCGATCAGGTCTGCAGCACGGCGACGGGCGCGTGACGCCGGACGCATGCGGAGTTCTCGCGTGAGTTCTGGCCGCCGGACTCCCGACCGCAGCAGCGCATCGAGGACGACGATGGCGTGCCGTCGATCCTCGGCGAGTGCGATGTCGACGCCCGTGGCAGCCGGGGTCGTGACGAGGGACCGACGCCAGCGCGTCACCGTGATGAACCGCGTCGCTCCGCCGAGCTTCCGGATCGTGCTCCGCCGTTGACCGTTGACGCGCTTCGGATCGGTGACCGTGACGATCGACGGGAACGCACCGAGCCAGGGGAGACCGTGCACGGCGACCGCTGAGGAGTGAGACACCACATTCCCCGGCGCCGTGGTCGGCAAGACGGCGCGGATCCGAGCACGGTGTCGCACGTCGGCGCTCGCGGCATCCCAGTGGTCGGTCCGGACGAAGCGACCGGGAGCGAGGCGTGTCAGCGCACCTCGCTCCGTCGCTCGTCGCAGTTGTCGGCCGAGCTCGGGGTCGGACGGGGTCGCGATGACGGACAGCTCGTGCATGCGGCCATGGTGCAGGAAGCACGGTGCAGCACCGTCCCTCGGACCGTCGGTTGTGGAGAGTCCGGGGGACTAGGAGACGAGGGGGCGCACCGCGTCCGCGATCCGCTGCACGAGGACCGCCGCGGCGTCCGGGCCCTCGGAGGACACCGTGTCGATGTAGACCTTCACCTTCGGCTCCGTACCGCTCGGCCGCACGATCACCCGTGCGCCGCCGTCGAGGTCCCAGCGCAGGATGTCGGACGGCGGGAAACCCTCCACGCCGTCGCGGAAGTCCGTGACCTCGAGGACACCGATGCCGTCGAGATCGGCCGGCGGTGTCTCCCGGAGCGCGGACATCACCTGTCCGATGCGGTCGAGGTCGTCGACACGGACGGACACCTGCCCCGAGCCAGCGGCACCGAACGTGTCGGCGAACTCCTGCAACCGGTCGGCGATGGTACGGCCGTGAGCGGCGAGTTCGGTGGCCAGACCCAGGAGCACGACCGCCGCCGAGATGCCGTCCTTGTCGCGGATGACCTGCGGGTCGACGAGGTACCCGAGGGCTTCCTCGTACCCGAAGACGAGGCCCGGGACCCTGGAGACCCACTTGAAGCCGGTCAGGGTGTCGCGGTAGTCCAGGCCGTACCGCTCCGCCACGTGCCGGAGTGCGGGGGAGCTCACGATGCTGGCGGCGAGGGTCGGCCTGGTGCCCTCGTCCACGGCGTCACCCGTCGCCCGCCCAGCTCGACCCTGAGCAGCCTGCTCCGCCGCACGCCAGCCGAGCAGCCATCCGACCTCGTTGCCCGAGAGCCGCCGGAAGGACCGGGAGCCGTCGTCGGCGGGAACGGGGATCGCGAGCGCCAGGCGGTCGGCGTCCGGGTCGTTGGCGACGACGAGATCGGCGTCGAGCTCGACACCGCGCGCCAGCGCCAGGTCCATGGCCCCCGGCTCCTCCGGGTTCGGGAAGGCCACGGTGGGGAATGCCCCGTCGGGCTCGATCTGCTCGGGGACGACGTCGGGCTCGGCGAACCCGGCAGCCGCGAACACCTGGCGGGCGGTGGCCCAGCCGACGCCGTGCATGGCCGTGTAGACGACGCGCGGCTGCTCCTGCGGCGGCAGGGCGGGTGCGTCGACGAGACCGGCGGTGGCGGCGACGTACGCGTCGACGACCTCGGTGCCCTGGATCGCGTAGGCATCGCTGCGGGCGAGGTCACGGATGTCGCCCGCGGCGACGGCGTCGATGGCCTGGGCGATCTCGGCGTCGACGGGTGGGACGATCTGGGAGCCGTGGTCGCCCTGGCCGAGGTACACCTTGTAGCCGTTGTCCCGCGGCGGGTTGTGGCTCGCGGTCACCATCACCCCGGCGCCGACGTCGAGGTGTCGGACGGCGAACGCGAGCACGGGCGTCGGCAGGGCCTCGGACAGCAGCGTGACCTCGATGCCGAGCCCCGCCAGGACCTCGGCGGAGTCGCGGGCGAACACGTCGGAGTTGACGCGGCCGTCGTAGCCGATGACGACACTGCGGACGCGCCCGGAGTCGATGAGGAAGCGTCCGAGTCCCGCCGCGGCCTGGGTGACGAGCACGCGGTTCATCCGGGTCGGTCCGGCGCCGAGCTCGCCCCGGAGGCCGGCCGTGCCGAACGCGAGGCGCGACCCGAAACGGTCCGCGAGCGGCGCCCAGTCGTCGTCGTCGCGGGCAGCACGGAGCAGCGCGTCGAGTTCGGCGCGGGTCTCGTCGTCGGGGTCCTGGTCGAGCCAGCGCGTCGCGGCATCGAGCAGGGCTGCGCGGGTCGACTCGTCGTCCGGGTCGTGCGCGCCGGACACCGTGCCGCTCACAGTGCCGCCACGACCCGGGCGAGCAGGTCGGCGATCACGGGCTCGGCGTCCTTGCCGGCTTGCAGGACCTCGGCGTGCGAGAGGGGTTCCTTCTGGATCCCGGCAGCCAGGTTCGTGATGAGCGAGAAGCCGAGCACCTCCATGCCGGCCTGCCGCGCGGCGATGGCCTCGAGCGCGGTGGACATGCCGACGATGTCACCGCCGATCGTCCGGGCCATCCGCACCTCGGCCCAGGTCTCGTACTGCGGCCCGCGGAACTGCGTGTACACGCCCTCGTCGAGCGTCGGGTCGATCTCCTTCGCGACGGCGCGGAGCCGTGCGGAGTACAGGTCGGTCAGGTCGACGAAGGTCGCGCCCTCGAGCGGGCTGTCCGCGGTGAGGTTGATGTGGTCGCTGATGAGGACGGGCGTGCCGGGCTTCCAGTGCTCCTTGATGCCGCCCGCGCCGTTCGTGAGCACCATGATCGACGCGCCGGTCGCGGCAGCGGTGCGGACGCTGTGCACGACCCGGCGGACGCCGTGGCCTTCGTAGTAGTGCGTCCGAGCGCCGATGACGAGCGCGTGCCGCCCGTCAGGCATCCGCACGGATCGCAGCGTCCCGGTGTGTCCGACGACCGCGGAGGCGCTGAACCCGGGGACCTCGGTGGCGGGGACCTCGGACACGGTCTCGCCGAGGAGGTCCGCGGCCTTCGCCCAACCGCTCCCGAGGGTCAGGGCGATGTCGTGGTGCTCGATGCCCGAGCGGTCCGCGATCACGGCGGCGGCGTCACGGGCGACCTCGAACGGGTCGACCGCGGGGTCGTTCAGGGGGTTCTCGCTGGTCGTGGTGGCCATGCCGACAACTCTAGATGCGCCTCGCCCGCGCGCTCGTCGACGGCCCCCGCGTGTGGAGCCGCGCCGCGCCTCCCGGCGTGTGGAGGACCAGGGCCGCGCTAAGGGCCTCGCTACGCGAGCTCGAGCAGCACGTGTCCCGAGGACACGGTCTGCCCGACGGGCGCGTTCACGGCGCGCACGACGCCGTCGCGGTGCGCCTGCACGGGCTGCTCCATCTTCATGGCCTCGAGCACGACGAGCAGATCGCCCTTGACGACCTCCTGGCCCTCCTCGACGGCGAGCTTGACGACGGTCGCCTGCATCGGCGAGGTGACGCTCGCGCCGGACGGACCACCGGCGCCGCCGCCCCGGACCGTGGAGGTGCGGCGCTTCGGGGGAGCGGTCCGGTGCCGGGGGGACGCCGCGACGCCGACGACGCTCGGCATCGTGACCTCGATCCGCTTGCCCGCGACCTCGACGACGACCCGTTCGCGCGCCGGCGGCTCGGGGAGCGCCTCGGGCTCGCCCGACCACGCGGGGATCTCGTTGACGAAGTCGGTCTCGATCCAGCGGGTGTACACGCTGAACGGTGCGTCGTCGGCGGTGGCGAACGCCGGGTCCTCCACGACGGCGCGGTGGAACGGCAGGACGGTCGGGAGGCCCGTGACCTCGAACTCGGCCAGCGCACGACGCGAACGCTCCAACGCCTCGGCGCGCGACGCTCCGGTGACGACGAGCTTGGCGAGCAGCGAGTCGAACGCACCGGTGACGACGTCGCCGGAGACGACGCCGGAGTCGACGCGGACGCCGGGACCGGACGGGGCGTGGAACACGTGGACCGGGCCGGGCGCGGGGAAGAAGTTGCGGCCGGGGTCCTCGCCGTTGATGCGGAACTCGAACGAGTGCCCACGGGCCTCCGGGTCCGGGTAGTCGAGCGTGCCGCCCTCGGCGATGCGGAACTGCTCGCGGACCAGGTCGATGCCGGTGACCTCCTCGGACACCGTGTGCTCGACCTGCAGGCGCGTGTTCACCTCGAGGAACGAGACGGTGCCGTCCCGACCGACCAGGAACTCGCAGGTGCCCGCGCCGAGGTAGCCGACCTCGCGCAGGATGGCCTTCGAAGAGGTGTACAGCTGCTCGGTCTGCTCCGGCGTCAGGTACGGCGCCGGGGCCTCCTCGACGAGCTTCTGGTGGCGGCGCTGCAGCGAGCAGTCACGCGTCGACACGACGACGACGTTGCCCTCGGCGTCGGCCAGGCACTGGGTCTCGACGTGGCGCGGTTCGTCGAGGTACTTCTCGACGAAGCACTCGCCGCGTCCGAACGCCGCCACGGCCTCGCGGGTGGCGGAGTCGAACAGCTCGGGGATCTCCTCGCGGGTCCGGGCGACCTTGAGGCCACGACCGCCGCCGCCGAACGCCGCCTTGATGGCGACGGGCAGGCCGACCTCGTCCGCGAAGGCCACGACCTCGGAGACGTCCTGGACCGGCTCGATGGTGCCGGGTGCGAGCGGCGCGCCGACCGCCTCCGCCACGTGCCGGGCGGACACCTTGTCGCCGAGCCGCTCGATGGCCTCGGGCGACGGGCCGATCCACACGAGTCCGGCGTCGATCACCGCGCGGGCGAAGTCCGCGTTCTCGGCGAGGAACCCGTACCCGGGGTGCACGGCGTCGGCACCGGAGCGTCGGGCGACGGAGACGATCTTGTCGATGACGAGGTAGGTGTCGGCGCTCGTCGTCCCGTTCAGCGCGTAGGCCTCGTCGGCGAGGCGGGCGTGCAGGGCGTCACGGTCCTGGTCGGCGTAGACGGCGACCGAGGCCTTGCCCGCGTCACGTGCCGCTCGGATGATCCGGACCGCGATCTCGCCACGGTTCGCGATGAGGACCTTGCTGATACGGGGCATGAGAACTCAGCGTATTCGCGCCCCGGGTGCCCCCATTGACCGGCATGCACAAAGAAGGCGTGGTCCGGCCGTGCGGTTGCTACAACGCCCTCCGGGTCAGGCGGTGGCCCACAGATCGTGCCAGGCGATGCCGAAGCCGTGGCGGAGCATCGACCGCAGCATGGGCAGCGACAGTCCGACGACCGCGCTCGGGGCACCGTCGATCCGGGTGATGTACGCGGCGGCGGCGCCGTCGATCGTGAACGCGCCCGCGACCTCGAGCGGCTCGCCGGTCGCCACGTACGCCGCCACCTCGTCGGGGTCGACGTCGTCGGCGAAGGTGAGCCGCGCACCGTCCACCGCCACGACGGTGTCACCCTCGATCCGCATGCCGGGAGGAACGGCACCGGCCTGGCCCGCAAGTCCCGCATGCGCACCGGTCGCGTGGTCGTCGGCGGTCGTCGACGCGGCCGTACCGGAGCCTCCCGGCCGGACCCGTCGGCGGTCGACGACGCAGTGGCCGGACCACAGCGTGCCGCCGCCGGCCGCGAGCATCCCGCGCCACCGCTCGCGCGCGACGACCGGGTCGTGGGGTTTGCCG
Organism: Curtobacterium sp. MCBD17_013; assembly: GCF_003234565.1. GTDB lineage: Bacteria > Actinomycetota > Actinomycetes > Actinomycetales > Microbacteriaceae > Curtobacterium. The sequence continues at coordinate 173,146 of NZ_QKTU01000003.1, forward strand.
TACAGGTGGCCGTCGACCTCGAACGCGGAGTCGCCTCCGAGGACGACACCGTCCACGGGGGAGCCGGCGATCGACCGGTCCGCGACGGCGCGGGCCTTCGCGACGGCGAGCAGCGACACGAGCTCGGGGCCCGTGAGCGCCCGACCGAGGCGCTGTGCCTCGGCGGCGGCGGTGGACTCCTCGTCGACGCCGGGCGCCACGAGGACGGGCTCGATCCCCGACTGGGCCAGGAGGGCCCGCCGTGCCGGGGAGGTGCTCGCGAGGTACAGGCGGGTGCGCATGCGACCATCGTTCCATGGGTGACCAGGTCGGAACGCTGCTCGAACTCGACGTCACCGGGATCGCGCACGGCGGGATCACGGTGGCGCGGCACGAGGGACGCGTCGTGTTCGTGACCGACGCGATCCCGGGCGAGCGGGTCGTCGCCCGGGTGGGTGAGGACCGGAAGAAGTCGTTCTGGCGCGCGGACACCGTCGAGGTGCTCGCGCCGTCACCGCACCGTCGTCCGCACGTCTGGGAGGCCGCCGCGATCGAGCGCGATCCCGCCGAGCGGGCCGGTGGTGCGGAGTTCGGACACATCGCACTCGAGCACCAGCGGGCCCTGAAGCAGCAGGTCCTCGTCGAGGCGTTCGCGCGGTTCGCGCACCTCGACCTGCCCGACGTCGAGGTCGTCGCCGCGCCCGGGGACGACGCCGCGGACGGTCTCGGCTGGCGCACCCGCGTCCGGCTGCACGTCGACGAGGACGGCACGCCCGGCCCCTTCGCCGCGCGCTCGCACCACGTCGTCGCGGTGCACGACCTGCCGCTCGCGGCGGCCGCCGTCGCGGCGGCCGCACCGCTCGGCGCGAGGACCATGCCGGGCGCGGCCGTGGTCGACGTCCTGGCCCCGTCGGAGGGGTCGGGCGAGGGTCGGCTCGTCATCGACGCGCAGGCACCCACCGTCGTGCACGAACGGGTCGGCGAGCGGGTGTTCGCCGTCGACGACACGGGGTTCTGGCAGGTGCACCGTGCCGCACCCCGGGTCCTGACCGACGCCGTCCGGCGCGCCGTGGATCCGGACCGGCTCGACCCCCAGGGCCACCACCTCGACCTGTACGGCGGCGTCGGGCTGCTCGCGGCGGCGCTCGGTGACCTCGTCGGAGGTGGATACCGCGTCACGAGCGTCGAGAGCGCCGCGGCCGCGACCGAGCACGCCCAGGAGAACCTCGCCGAATGGGTCGGAGCGCGTGCCGAGACGGGGCGCGTCGACCGGTGGCTGCGGCGCACGCTGGACACCGTCGGGCGGACCGAGCGGGACCGGTTGGCCGCCGGCACCGTCGTGCTCGACCCGCCGCGGGCCGGGGCCGGGAGGGACGTGGTCGAGTCCGTCGTCGCGCTCGCGCCCGCCCAGGTCGTGTACGTCGCGTGCGACCCCGTCGCGCTGGCGCGCGACGTCGCCACGTTCGCCGAGCTCGGGTACCGGCTGGACGACGTCCGCGGGCACGACCTGTTCCCGCACACGCACCACGTCGAGGCCGTGGCGCGGCTCGTCCCCGAGGTCTGACCCCGTCCTCGCCGTCCCCCGAACCGCGGACCGGAACCGAGCCCGATGCTGGTGGCGGCCTGAGTACGATGGTGACGGCGAGCGGAACAGGGGCCGCACGCCGGAAGCGAGGCGACCGTGGCATCAGGAACGACGTCCACCAGCGTGGACCACACGAGCACGACGACCAGGCCGGTCCGGGTCGCGATCGTCGACGACCACGAGTCCGTCCGGCTCGGCATCCAGGCCGCGTGCCAGGCCGAGGGCTACGAGGTCGTGCTCACCGCCGCGAGCGTCCCGGAGTACGTCGAGGCCCTCGCCGGGCGCGAGGTCGACGTCGTCGTGCTCGACCTGTCCCTCGGCGACGGCTCGACCGTGACCGAGAACGTCAAGCACGTCCAGGGCACGGGGGCCGCCGTCCTCGTGCACAGCATCGCCGACCGCGTCGCGAGTGTCCGAGAGGCCCTCGCCGCCGGTGCCGCCGGGGTCATCCCGAAGTCCTCCGCGACGAAGACCGTCATGGCCGCGGTCGCGACCGTCGCCCGCGGGGACGTCCTCAACAACCTCGAGTGGGCGAGCGCCATCGACGCCGACCGCGACTTCGCCAAGGCCCAGCTCGGGCGTCGCGAACGCGAGATCCTGCACCTGTACGCGTCCGGGCTGCCGCTCAAGCTCGCCGCCCAGCAGCTCGGCATCGGCTACTCCACCGCGCGCGAGTACCTGGACCGCATCCGCGTGAAGTACGTCGAGGTCGGACGCCCGGCCCCCACCAAGGTCGATCTGCTGCGCCGTGCGGTCGAGGACGGCATCCTGCCGGGACTCGACGCGGACGGCGATGGTCGCTGACGCCGCACCGCCGGTCGCGGCGGACCCGAGCCGGAGCATCCGGCCGGCCATCACCGCGACCACCCTCGAGCGGGCCATCGCGGTCATGCTCGCCGCGGCGGCCCTCGGGTTCGGCGCGGTCACCGTCCCGCCGGTGCTCCAGCAGCTCCCGTCGCTCGACCCCGTGTGGGGACTCGTCGTGGCGCTCGTCGTCTGCGCCTCGATCGTGTTCGTCGGGGCGACGGCCGTCGTCCGCCGGCTCGCGCGGACCGCGCAGATCGTCGTCGCGGTCGTGTTCCTCGTCGCGCTCGTCACCTGGCCGTTGACGGTGCCGGGGAGCCTCCCGCAGGCGCAGGTGCCCTGGCTCTGGTGGTTGTGCAACGTCGCGACGATCGCAGCTGCCATCGCGTTCCGCACGTGGCAGATCGCAGCCGTCTACAACGTCCTCGTGCCCGTCGCCTACGTCGTCGTCCGGATGACCCCATCGGGTGGCGCCGTCTCGCTGCCCCGCGCCGTGCTCGACGGCGTGTACGTCATCATCCTCGGGGGCGCGGCCCTCGTGCTCATCGTCGTGATCCGCCGTGCCGCCGCCGCCGTCGACGCCGCGCAGGCGACCGCGGTGCAGCGCTACGCCCGTGCCATGCGCGAACACGCCATCGAGCTCGAGCGGGTGCAGGTGGACGCCATCGTGCACGACAGCGTGCTCACCACCCTGCTCTCGGCGGCGCGCGCCGACACCCCCGAGGCGAAGACCCTCGCGGCGACGATGGCGCGGAACGCGATCGCCCACCTCGACGCGGCGGCCGCGCGGGGCGGCCCCGCCGTGGTGCCGCCGGTGCCGTTCTCCGCGGTCCGGTCCCGCGTGGTGGAGACCGTCGGGGCGCTCGCCGCCCCCGTGGACGTCCGCTCCCAGGACGTCGACGACCGCGATCTGCCGGCGTCGGTCGCCGAGGCCCTCGCCGCCGCGACCCTGCAGGCCGCGGTGAACAGCGTGCAACACGCGGGCGACGACGCCGTCCGTCGGTGGGTCACGCTCATCGGGATCGGCGCCGCCGGCGTGCGCATCGAGATCGGCGATGACGGCGCCGGGTTCGATCCGGGGGCCGTGCCGGCCGAGCGGCTCGGCGTGCGTCGGTCCATCATCGAGCGCGTCGGGGTCGCCGGCGGGGAGGCGCGGCTCGTCAGCGCGCCCGGTCGCGGCACCCGCGTCGTGCTCACCTGGGCGCCCGCGGCTGCGCCCGCGTCCGTCCCGGTCGAGGCGGCTCCGTCGCGGGGTGGACGATGAGGGCCTCCCTCCCCGCCGGCGTCGCCACCGCGCTCGCCGCGATCTTCTCGCTGTACCACCTGGTGCTCGCCGTGACGTCCTTGTCCGAGGTCCGGGACGTCCAGCCGGTCATCGCGTGCATGGTCCTCTACGTCGCCGCCACCGCTGCCGCCCTCGTCACGACGGACGGCACGCTCCCGGTGTGGTCGGCCTGCTTCGCGCTCGCCACGTCGGTCGTGATGCCGCTCGTCATCGCGCCGGAGGTCCCCCCGGCCTCGGTCGGCACCGGGTACGCGACCTGGTACGTCGCGGCCGTCGGGACGCTCATGGTCATCCTCGTCGTCCGCCAGCGCACGGCGTTCGCGTGGATCGGCGTCGGGTTCCTCGCGCTCCACTCGGTGCTGTGGGCGGGACCCGGCGGGCTGGCGTCGCTCGGGGTGATCGGGAGCCTGTCGTGGGTGGCCATCGCGTCGGCGTTCGTCGCCGCGATGAACGGTGCGACCCGCGTGCTCCGCGACTTCGTCCGGGCCGAGCAGGAGACCGTCGACTGGCAGGCGGCACAGGACGCCCACGTGCACGAGCGGCAGTTCCGGCTCGAGCAGACGACCCGCATGGCGCTGCCGATGCTCCAGCGGATCATCGCCACCTGCGGGGACCTGTCCGCCGAGGAGCGACTCGAGTCCATCAACCTCGAGGGTGCCATCCGCGACGAGATCCGGGGGCGGAGCCTGCTCTCGGACGAGGTCCGGCACGAGGTCATGGCGCTGCGGCGCGCCGGTGCCACCGTCCAGCTCCTCGACGAGGGTGGTCTCGACGAACTCGAGGACGAGGACCGCGCGCGCGTCCACGCGGAGCTGGCGCGGGGCCTCCGGGCTGCCGCGGGTGCCGACACCGTGGTGATCCGCACCGTTCCCGGGGGATCGGACACCGCCGTCACGGTCGTCGGACTCCGCCTGGACGGCGACGCGAGCGAGTCCGCGGCGCTCGGAGCCGGTCTCGACGACGAGGACGGCGACGAGGACGACTCCGTCGTGCTGTGGCTCGAGATCCCACGGCACCTCGACCCGCGCCCGGCCGGCTGAGGGACGGCGTCCCGCGACGCTCACGCGCCTCGTGGAACGACGAAGCGGGCCGGTGGTCCACCAGCCCGCTCGTCGAAGGGAACGAGTCAGAGCGACAACCCGAATGTCGCTCTGACTCGACGGGAGCGACGCCGAACCCGAATCGGTCGTCACTCGGCGATGTTCCTCGAAGAGGCACATCGAACACTTCGATGATGACACGGCCGCGGTCCCGCGACAGTCGTCATTTCGGGGGACATTCCTGGATGTCGTACCCCGGAATGTCGCGGCGTGGCCGCGGCGGTGCCCGGGATCAGCGGAGCGAGCGGGACCAGGTGCTGGCGGCACCCGACGGCATCGTCCGCGGAGAGCGGCTGGCGGCCTCCCACCCGGCGCGGGGGTCGACCGACACCACGGTGCGGCCGCGCGCCGCTGCGGCGTCGGCGGCAGCGCGGAGCACGGCCGTGACGGCCGCGATGTCCTCGGGTGTCGGCGACCCCGCGACCACCGAGAGGTCGATCCCGTCGGCGCTCCCCGGGCCTCCCGGCCGGTCCGACGCGCTCGCGTCGGCGCTCACAGCGGGATGTTCCCGTGCTTCTTGGGCGGGAGGGCCGCACGCTTGCCGCGGAGGGCGCGCAGGGCCTTGACCACGGCGACCCGCGTCGCGTGCGGCTGGATGATCCCGTCGAGCTCGCCGCGCTCGGCGGCCAGGTAGGGGCTCGCCACGTTGTACGTGTACTCGTTGGCGAGCTGCGCCCGGACCGCGGCGACGTCCTCGCCGGCCTCCTCGGCGCGCTTGATGTCGCTCCGGTAGAGGATGTTGACGGCGCCCTGGCCGCCCATCACGGCGATCTCGGCCGTCGGCCATGCCAGGTTGATGTCGGCGCCGAGCTGCTTGGAGCCCATGACGATGTAGGCCCCGCCGTACGCCTTGCGCGTGATGACCGTGACGAGCGGCACCGTGGCCTCGGCGTAGGCGTACAGGAGCTTCGCGCCGCGCCGGATCACGCCCGTCCACTCCTGGTCGGTGCCCGGCAGGTACCCCGGGACGTCCACGAGCGTGAGGATCGGGATGGAGAACGCGTCGCAGAACCGGACGAAGCGGGCCGCCTTCTCGCCGGCGTCGATGTTCAGGGTCCCCGCCATCGCCTGCGGCTGGTTCGCGATCACGCCGACCGTGCGTCCCTCGACGCGACCGAACCCGATGACGATGTTCGGTGCGAAGAGCGGCTGGACCTCGAGGAAGTCGCCGTCGTCGACGACGTGGTCGATGACCGTCATGACGTCGTACGGCTGGTTCGTCGAGTCCGGGATGACGACGTCGAGCTCCCGGTCCGCGTCGGTGGTCTCGAGCTCGACCGCGGTGTCGTAGGCCGGGGCGTCGGACAGGTTGTTGTCCGGCAGGAACCCGACCAGCGAGCGGGCGTAGTCGAGTGCGTCCTGTTCGTCCTCGGCGAGGTAGTGCGACACCCCGGACACCGCGTTGTGGGTCTGCGCGCCGCCGAGTTCCTCGAACCCGACGTCCTCGCCGGTGACGGTCTTGATGACGTCCGGTCCCGTGACGAACATGTGGCTCGTCTTGTCGACCATGATCACGAAGTCCGTGAGGGCGGGGGAGTACACCGCGCCCCCCGCGGCCGGACCCATGACGATGGAGATCTGGGGGATGACGCCGGACGCGGCGGTGTTCCGGCGGAAGATCTCGCCGTACTTGCCGAGTGCGACGACGCCCTCTTGGATGCGCGCGCCACCGGAGTCGAGGATCCCGATGATCGGGACACCCGTCTTGAGCGCCAGGTCCATGACCTTGACGATCTTCTCGCCCGCGACCTCGCCGAGTGATCCGCCGAAGACCGTGAAGTCCTGCGCGTACACGGCGACCTGCCGGCCGTGGATCGTGCCCGTACCCGTGACGACCGCGTCGCCGTAGGGGCGCTTGGCATCCATGCCGAAGGCGGAGGTGCGGTGCCGCACGAACTCGTCGAGCTCGACGAACGAGCCCTCGTCGAGGAGCGCCGCGATGCGCTCGCGGGCGGTCATCTTGCCCTTGGCGTGCTGCTTCGCGATCGCGGCCTCGCCTGCGGCGGTCACGGCCTCGTGGTACCGCACCCGGAGGTCGGCGAGGCGCCCGGCGGTGGTCGACAGGTCCGGCGCGTCCACGCCGTTGGGGGACTCGGGGGTGCTCACCCGATCACCCTACCGGCCGGTCGAGCGCCGTCCGTTGGAGGGTCCCCACGGTTCCTGGGGGTCGGAGTGCACGGTGTCATGCAACCGGTGGACGTGCTCCCGGCGGGCGCGCGACCCGTACATTGGCTCGCATGTCGTTCGAACGATCCCGTGCCGCCGGGGTGCCGCTCACGATCGTCGCGTCGACGGGGTCGACGAACGCGGATCTCCTCGCCACCGCCCCGGCGACCGATCACCTCGCCGCGCTGGCCACACTCGACCAGACGGCCGGGCGCGGGCGGCTCGACCGCGTGTGGACGGCGCCGCCCGGTCGCACGCTCGCGGTCAGCGTGCTCGTCCGCGCGGACCTCGACCCGGTGGCGCGGGGCTGGCTGCCGCTCGTGGCCGGCGTGGCGATGCGGGACGCGGTCGCGCCGCTCGTCACGGCGACCGCGGTCGCCGTGAAGTGGCCGAACGACGTGCTCGTCGACGACCGGAAGCTGTGCGGGATCCTCGCCCAGGTCGCCGCGGACGGGTCCGTCGTCGTGGGCGCGGGCGTGAACCTCACCCTGACCGAGGACGACCTGCCCACACCCGTCGCGACGTCGCTCGCGCTCGCCGGTGCGCGTGGGGGCGCCGACGACCTCGCCGACGTCGTGCTGGCCGGCTTCTGGACGCGGTTCCGGGAGGCCGTGTCCGGTCTGTCCGCGGACCTGCCCGCCGTGCGCGCCCGGGTCCGTGCGGCGTGCGGAACCATCGGACGCGAGGTGCGCGTCGAGCTCCCGGACGGGTCCGTGCTCGAGGGGACCGCGAGGGACCTCGACGACGAGGGGCGTCTGGTCGTCGAGGGGCCCGGCACTGCGTCCACGCCGGGAGCAGGCCGTGCATCCGGTGCCGTCACGGCGATCGCCGTGGGCGATGTGACGCACCTGCGGTATGCATGACGCCATGCCCGACGAGGACGGACCCAGCGAGCGCGTCGTCGCCCGGATCCGGCCCTCCGGGCGCCAGTTGGTCCGGCCCGTCGTCGCGCTCCTCGTCGCGGCCGCGGGCTACGGCTACGGTCACGGCGTGTTCCACGCGCAGTGGGCGTGGGTCGACCTCGTCGTGTCGGTGGCGGCGCTCGTGGTGCTCGTGCTCGGGGCGCTCGTGCCGTTCCTCCGCTGGTTGTCGACGCGGTTCGTCGTCACCACGCACCGACTCGTCGCGCACGAGGGGGTCCTCATGCGGCACCGCACCGAGGTGGTGCTGACGCCAGCGCTCGTCGTGTCCGTGCACCGCTCGATCGGGCAGCGGCTCTGCGGATCCGGGGACGTGGTCGTGCAGGGGGCGTCGGACCGTCCGGTGCTGTTCTGGGACGTGCCGGGCGTCGCGCTCGTGGCGGCCGCCGTGCAGGAGCTCGCCGGCCGTGCCGCACCGCCGCCCGCCGCGCACGGCACCGGTCCGACGTGGGAGGAGATCCTCCGCGGCCCCGGGCCCGACGACGTCGGACCGGGAGGCGTTCGGTCATGACGCGCCGGTGATCCGGGGTCCGGGCCCACGGGGAGACCGGGGGTGGGGCGCCGGGTGAGGCCCCGGTGCGTCCGGCCGCTCGGCGTCGGCACGCTCCGGTAAGTTCGTCGGGTGCGCATCTCAGTGATCGGCTGTGGGTACCTCGGTGCCGTCCACGCCGTCTCCATGGCCAAGCTCGGACACGAGGTCGTCGGCGTCGACGTCGATCCCGTCAAGATCGCGGCGCTGTCCCGCGGTGAGGCACCGTTCTTCGAGCCGGGACTCCCCGAGATCCTCAGCGAGGCCCTCGCGACCGGCCGCATCCGGTTCACGACGGAGATCGCGGACGTCGCGGGGTCCGAGGTGCACTTCCTCGCCGTGGGGACCCCGCAGGGTGCCGACGGCGCGGCCGACCTCCGGTACGTCGACGCGGCGGTGGCCGCACTGCTGCCGCACGTCGGTGCCGGACAGCTCGTCGTCGGCAAGTCGACCGTGCCCGTCGGCACGGCGGCGCGCCTGGCGGACGACCTCGCCGCGGCCGAACCCGACGCGACGCTCGTCTGGAACCCCGAGTTCCTGCGCGAGGGCTTCGCCGTGCAGGACACCATCAGCCCGGACCGGATCGTGTACGGCGTGCCGGACGGGGTCGAGGGTGAGCGCGCGGTCGAGGTGCTCGACGACGTCTACGCCGCGGCCCTCGCCGCGGGGACGCCCCGACTCGTGGTCGACCGCGCGACGGCCGAACTCGTGAAGGTGAGCGCGAACGCGTTCCTCGCGACGAAGATCTCGTTCATCAACGCGATGGCCGAGATCGCCGAGGTCACCGGCGCCGACGTCACCGCCCTCGCCGACGCCATCGGGCTCGACGCCCGCATCGGCCGGCGGTTCCTCAACGCGGGCCTCGGGTTCGGGGGCGGGTGCCTGCCGAAGGACATCCGTGCCTTCCGTGCCCGGTCGATCGAACTCGGCCTGCCGCACACGCTCGACTTCCTCGAGGACGTCGACGCCGTGAACCTGCGGCGTCGCGACCGCCTCGTGGACGTCGCGACGGAGCTCCTCGGCGGTGACGTCCAGGGCCGCCGCGTCGCGGTGCTCGGTCTGGCGTTCAAGCCCGACTCGGACGACGTGCGCGACTCCCCGGCGCTCGACATCGCGGCACGGCTGCGGACGGCGGGGGCCGTGGTCGTGGCCTACGACCCCGAGGCCGTCCACACCTCGCAGCGCGTCCATCCCGAACTCACCTACGCCGAGAGCGCCGCGGAGGCCCTCGGCGGTGCCGACGTCGTCCTCGTGCTGACCGAGTGGCAGGAGTTCCGGGACCTCGAGCCGGCCGCGGTCGGTGCCCTCGTGGCGGCCAAGGCGATCGTCGACGGCCGCAACTGCCTCGATCCGCAGGCCTGGCGGCAGGCGGGGTTCACGTACCGCGGCATGGGGCGCTGACGGGAGTCCGACGCTCCACCGGCCGCCCGGTCCGCGCCCGCCCGTCCGTCAGGCCGTCGAGACGACGCTGCCGGTCGTCGCGTCGACGACGACCGTGTGGGTGGTGCCGCCGGCACTGACGAGCACGGTCCACCGGTGCGACGATCCGGCGGCGCCGAGGCGGAGGGACGTCACCCTGCCGCCGTCGACCGCGGCGGTCGCCGTCGTGGCGGCGTGGGCGACGTCGACGTGTGCCGCCGTCGCCGCGGCGGCGTCCGCGGCCTGCGTCGCGGCGTCCACCTGCTTCGGGAAGGGGCCGCTGATCACCCGTTCCGTCGTCCCCGAGACGACCGACTGCGTCTCGGCCCCGCCGGTCCCCACGACGAGCACGGTCCACCCGTCGGCACCGGACTTCGAGAACGCGATGACGGTGCCACCACCGGCGGCCGTGACGCCCTGCGCGGCGATCCCGGCGACGTCGACCGGCGCTGTCGTCCCGGTGTCGGCCCCGCCCGAGGACGACGACCCGCCGGAGCCGGACCCGCCGGCACCCGCGGTCGCTCCCGGGTCGGCTGACGCCGGTCCCGATGGCACGCCGCTGCTGATCGGGGCAGCACCCGCCGTCGCACCCGTCGCGGTGGTGGCGTCGCCGGTCGGGTGGGGCGTCGCGCTCGCGCCGTGCGCGGTCCGTGTCGGTGTCGGGTCGCCGCCGCCGCTGCACCCCGTGAGGGCGAGGGCCACGCCGACCCCGAGTGACACGACGACGGGCAGCGGGACGAGACCGCCCCGACGGCGAGAACCTGGCATGGACCCGATCCTGGCAGGTGGGCCCCCGCCCCACCCCGCAACGGCCGGGAGGGTCGTGGAACGCGCCGACGACGGCTCGCGGTCAGGGCGTTGTGTCGGCTGCGACCGCGGGGACGCTGCGGTCCTGCGTGTCCAGGGTGCGGTCCGGGTGGTACACCCACACCTTGTACAGCCAGAACCGGAAGGCAGTACCGAGCACGAGGCCGATCACGTTCGACGAGATGTTGTCCGCGAGCGCGGAGTGGTAGCCGAGGACGTAGTGCGAGATCCAGAGGCACCCGAGGGAGATGAGCATGCCGCCGAGTGACACGACGACGAACTCGATGCCCTCACGCACGGCCACGGAACGGCGCTGGTGTCGGAACGTCCAGTAGCGGTTCCCGACCCAGTTCACGAGGATCGCCACCGTGGTCGAGATGAGCTTGGCGAAGAAGGGACCGGCGTGCACGTGCTCGGGGGCGAGGACGGTGAGGCGGAGGAGGTTGAACAGGCCGGTGTCGACCACGAACCCGACTGCTCCGACGATGCCGAAGCGCGCGAGCTGTGCGAAGAGACGCCGCACGGGCCCTCCCGGTTCCGTAGAGTTGTGGCCGGCGGATGCGAGAACGGCCGCCGCGAGTATAGATGACGGGCTGGGATCGGTCCCGGTCGTCGTGGAGGGAACACACGGACATGGCGTTGCGCGTCGGCGTGATCGGTGGCGGACAGCTGGCCCGGATGATGGTGCCGCCGGCCGTGGAACTCGGCCTCGACATCCGGGTGCTCGCGGAGCAGCTGGGCATGGCGGCCTCGATCGCCGCGACGGCCACGGGTGACTACCACGACGCCGCGACCGTGCTCGCCTTCGCGCGCGAGGTCGACGTCGTGACGTTCGACCACGAGCACGTGCCCCAGGACGTGCTGGCCGCCCTCGTCGACGCCGGCGTGGCCGTGCGTCCCGGCCCCGCCGCCCTCGCCGTGGCGCAGGACAAGATCGTCATGCGCACGCGGCTGTCGTCGCTCGGGTTGCCCGTGCCGGACTGGGCCGCCGTGCACGACGCGGCCGAACTCGGCGCCTTCCTCGACGCCCACGGCGGCCGCGCGGTCGTCAAGACCGCCCGTGGCGGGTACGACGGCAAGGGCGTCCGCGTCGTGACGGCGTCCGACCAGGCCGACGACTGGTTCACCGCCCTGGCCGAGACCGCCTCGGGTGACGCGTTGCTCGTCGAGGAGCTCGTCGCCTTCACGCGGGAGTTGGCGCAGTCCGTGGCGCGGCGTCCCTCGGGCGAGGTCGTCCCGTGGCCCCTCGTCGAGACCGTCCAGCGCAACGGCGTGTGCGCCGAGGTCATCGCGCCGGCGCCGGGCAGCGCGGGGCGGATCGCGGACACGACCGAGGACATCGCCGTCCGCATCGCCGAGGAGCTCGACGTCACGGGCGTGCTCGCGGTCGAGCTGTTCGAGACCGACGATGAGCGGATCCTCATCAACGAACTCGCGATGCGGCCGCACAACACCGGGCACTGGTCCATCGACGGCGCCACGACGAGCCAGTTCGAGCAGCACCTTCGCGCGGTCCTCGACCTGCCGCTCGGAGCGCCGGGCATGCACGCGCCCACCGCGGCCATGGTGAACGTGCTCGGCGGCCCGGCCGACGGCGACCTCGCGTCGCGCTACCCCGCCGCACTCGCCGAGTTCCCCGAGGCGAAGTACCACTTCTACGGCAAGGCGCCGCGCCCCGGGCGGAAGATCGGCCACGTCACGGTCACGGGCGACGACGTCGACGACGTCGTGTTCCGTGCCCGGGCGGCCGCAGCGCACTTCGACGACTGACGGGCGGCCGCGCGACGGCCCGGCGCCGTCCCTCCCGACCGGCGCCGTCCCCCGATGGGGGATCCCCCGGACTGGGCGGTGCACAGGGGTGACCACTGCTGTTGTCATGGACAACAGCCAGTCACGTGTGCTCCCGACGCACGTTCCACCCCGTGCGTCCCCGACGCACGACCGCGCCCACCACGCCGTCAGGAACGTCCATGCTCCGCTCTCTCTGCGCCACGACCGCCGGGATCGTCGCGGCCGCCGCCGCGGTCGTCTCGATCGCCGTCGTGCCCGTGTCCGCGGCGTCCGCCGCGTCGGGCAGACCCCTCACCGCCGCCACGGTCCACAGCGCCGCGTCGAGCGGCGTCTTCGCCGGCGGACCGTACCGCGAGCCCACGAGCCAGGCGGCCCAGGCGGCCAGCAGCCTCGCGGCGGCGGGCGATAGCAGCGGGGCCGCGGCCGCCCGCGCCATCGCGCAGTACCCGGTCGCGATCTGGCTGGGCGAGTGGTACTCGAACGCGCAGCTCGTCGACCTCCTCACCTCGACGGAGGCCGCGGCGGCCGGGGCGGGCGCGACGCCCGTCTACGTCACCTACGCGATCCCGAACCGCGACTGCGGCGGCTACTCGTCCGGCGGCATGACCGCGACGCAGTACACGCGGTGGGTGGACCTCATCGCATCGACTCTGCGGGGGAAGCGAGCGGCCGTGATGGTCGAGCCGGACTCCCTCGCGATGCTGAGCAGCTGCCCCGACGAGGCGACGAGCCGGTACGCGCTCCTGTCGCACGAGGTCAGCGCCTTCACCGCCGCGGGGGTCCCGGCGTACCTCGACGGGGGGAACTCGAACTGGGTCCCCCCGGCCACCATGGCGCAGCGCCTCCGTTCCGCGGGTGTCGCCGATGCGCGCGGCTTCTTCAGCAACGTCGCGAACTACTACCCGACCGCGCAGGAGCAGGCCTACGACCAGCAGGTCTCCGCGGCGACGGGCGGCGCCCACTACGTCATCGACACGTCACGCAACGGGCAGGGCTGGCGGGGCACCTGGTGCAACGGGCCCGGAGCCGGACTCGGCGCGGCCCCGCGCGTCGTCGACGACGGCACGGCGCTCGACGCCCTCCTGTGGGTGAAGACCCCCGGCGCGAGCGACGGTTCCTGTGGCGGTGCGCCCGCCGCAGGGGAGTGGTACCCGAGCTACGCCCGGGCCCTCGTCGCGAACGCCGTGCTGGACCCGAACGGCACCGTGAGCGCGAGCTCCGGCAACGGCGGCACGACCGCGCCCGCGGGATCCGCCCCGAAGGGGTCGTTCGACCGCGCCACCGCGGTCACGGCCGGTGTCACCGTCCAGGGATGGGCCTTCGATCCCGACGCGACCCGAACGCCCCTGTCCGTCCGGATCACCGTCGACGGCGCGGCGACCACGATCACCGCGAACGTCACCCGGCCCGACGTCGCGCGCGCCTACGGCGTCACGGCCGCGCACGGGTTCTCCGCCACCGTCCCGGCGACGAGCGGGAAGCACGCGGTCTGCGCGAGCGCGGCCGGGGTCGCGGGCGGCGGCGACAGCAGCCTCGGATGCAGGACCGTGACCGTCCCGTCCGTCAGCCCGAAGGGATCCTTCGACTCGGCGACCGGCGCGGCCGGTGGCATCCGGGTGGCCGGATGGGCGTTCGACGGCGACCAGACCGGGACCGCCCTCACCGTCCGGGCCGCCATCGGGTCGACGACGACCACGTTCACGGCCGACACGACGCGGAAGGACGTCGCGCGGGTGTACGGCGCGGGGGCGTCCCACGGCTTCACCGCACTCGTCCCCGCGGCGGCCGGGTCGCGGAGGGTCTGCCTGACGGCGGTGAGCGTCGGCGGTGGCGCCGACACGAGTCTCGGGTGCAAGACCGTCACGGTGCCGAACACGAGCCGGTAGGCCCACCGACCGCGGTGGCCGGTGTGCCGGCGCGGCCATCTCGACGCGCGGACGGACGGACGAACGGACGGACGGATCGCGGCCGGTGGCCCGTCCCGCGCCGGTAACATCGACCCGTGACCGACACCACCGCACCGTCGTCCCCGCTCGTCGCGATCGTCATGGGATCCGACTCGGACTGGCCGACGATGCGCGCGGCCGCCGAGATCCTGACCGAGCTCGGCATCCCGTTCGAGGCGGACGTCGTCTCCGCCCACCGCACGCCCGACAAGATGATGCGGTTCGGTCGGGAGGCCGCCGGTCGCGGCATCCAGGTCGTCATCGCCGGCGCGGGTGGTGCGGCGCACCTCCCCGGCATGCTCGCCGCCGTGACGACGCTGCCCGTCATCGGCGTCCCCGTGCAGCTCGCGCGGCTCGACGGCCTCGACTCACTGCTGTCGATCGTGCAGATGCCCGCGGGAGTACCCGTGGCGACCGTCTCGATCAACGGCGCGGCCAACGCGGGGCTCCTCGCGGCCCGCATCATCGGCTCCGCCGACGCCGCCGTCTCGGCGCGTCTGGCCGACTACGCCGCGGGACTCGAGGACCTCGTCGAGCAGAAGGCGGCAGCGCTCCGCGCGCAGCTCTGAGGGGTGCCGGGCCGACCACGGCGTCCCGGGCGACGCGGCGAGGCCGGTGACGGGCCTCCCGCGCGTGCCGCTCAGAGGTCGGCGTGCAGGTGCCAGACCTCGGCGGCCGAGTCGCGCCAATCGAACATGCGCGCGCGGTCGGGACCGGCGACCCGGAGCTGCGCGGCGAGCGCCTGGTCGCCGACGACCTGGAAGATCGCGTGGGCGAGCCGTTCCGGGTACGTCTCGATGGGGTTCGTGTCGACCACGACCGCGGCGTCCGCGGCGACCTCGCGCACGGCCGGCGCGTCCGAGTGGATGACCGGCGTGCCGAGGCTCATCGCCTCGATCACGGGCAGGCCGAAGCCCTCGGCCAGGCTCGGGAACACGAACACCGACGCGCGGGCGTAGACGACCGCGAGGTCGGCGTCCTCGATCCGTCCGAGGACCTTGACGCGGTCCGGGGCGAGGCCCGCGGCGGCGGCCGTGCCGGCCACGTCGACGTCGCCCCAGCCGTCCGGACCGCTGATGACGAGCGGGAGGTCGGCGGGAGCATCGGGGCGCGCCATCGCCGCGATGAGGTGCCCGAGGCCCTTGCGCGGTTCGAGCGTCCCCACCGCGAGCACGTACCGTTCCGGGAGGCCCAGGCGCTCGGCCCGCACGTCGGCGTCGACCGGGACCCGGAGTCGCCCGCTCGGCGCTCCACCGATCACGCGGAGGCGGTCCTCGAACCGGTGGATCTCGTTGAGCTCGGCCGCGACCGCGTGCGTGGGCACCACGACGGCGTCCGCGTACTTGTACGCGCGCTTCACCATCGCCTTGTGGAAGTGGACACCGCGGGGCGTCAGGGTCTCGGGGTGGGTCCACGGCACGACGTCGTGCACCGTGACGACCGTCTGCCGGCCCGGCTCCAGACCACGGTCGTGCTTGACCAACGGGGCGAGCACGCTCGGCGCGTGCACCATCCCGCGGCTGGCGCCGTGGGCGAACCCGCCCTGCCAGGCGAGCGAGAGCTCGCGGCGGGGCAGCGACAGGCGCTCGAGGTCCGCCAGGCCCGGCAGGAGCGTCCGGATGTGCGCCAGGTCCCCGGCGTCGACGGCCGACACGATGCCCTCGACGTCGCAGCCCGCCGGTGCGGTGGCGATGAGTTCCCGCGTCAGTTCCTCGGCGTACCGCCCGATCCCGCCCGGCACCGGGGCCACGATCTGGTCGACGATCACGCGGAGGGTGGTCATGGGGCTGTTCGGTCTCCTGGAGTTCGCCGACGACGCGTCGGACCCGGTCTCGCTCGGCCCGCGGACGTCCCCGGCAGGCCGCACGAACCTATCAGTGCTGCCCTGGAGTTCCGCGAGAGCCGAGCGCGCCGAGGTCGTCCCGCTCGGTCGGGACCGCGACGGGCGGCACGGGACGGTGCCGCCGGTTCAGCACGAACACGGCCGCGAACACGACGTCGACGACCGTGAGCAGCACCCGGGACATCACCGCGACGCTCACCGCGGTCCCGCTGGCGAGCGGCACGCCCGCCACGAGCAGCGCGGTGAGCGTGGCCTCCCGCCCGCCGAGCCCGGCCGGCAGGAAGAACACGACGAAGCCGACGAGCCACGCGAGCGCGTAGCCGCCGATCACGAGCAGGAACACGCCGGGGCGGAGGTGCGCGAGCGGCGACAGGACGAGGGCGATGTGCGTGCCGAACAGCCCCCAGGCGAGCGCCGCCCACCCGAACGCGCGGGCCAGGGTCGGGTAGGGGATCGTGAGCTGACCGAGCTCCCGACGCGTCACCCGTGAGGCCAGGCGCATGCCGAAGCCGAGCACGGACGGGTGGAGTGCGGCGACGACGATGGGCACGAGCAGGAGCACGAACCAGTAGGTCCGGAAGGCGCCGGGGGCGACGAACGGGATCGTGACGGCCGCCACGCAGACGCCGGCACCGCAACTGACGAGCAGGGTCAGCATGCCGACGGCGACGCTCTTGGCCGCGGGCACCTTGTGCTCGCGGCCGAGGTCCGCCTGCGCGACGATCGGCCACACCGAGCCCGGGATGTACTTGCCGATCTGTGACAGGAAGAACACGCGCTGCGCGGCACCGAGCGGGAGGCGGTGCCCCGCGCCGGCCAGGAGGCTCCGCCAGGACAGGAACGTCACCCACGTCGCGGCGAACCCGAGCAGGAGTGCGAGCGCGAGCGGCGCCGGACGCTGCCGCGCGAAGGCGGCGGCGATGTCGTCCGCGCGCGGCACGAGGAACGCCACGCACAGCGCCAGTGCGAGCACGAGGGCGACGACGCGGATGACGGTCCGGCGGCTGCGTCGCGGGGCGGGCGGCGTCTCGGGGCTCGTGGTCATGATCACCTAGGGTAGTTCGCGGCCGATGACGCATCGGCCCGGGCAGGGAGGACACGAGGCCACGTGCGCATTCTCGCATTCGGGACGTACCAGGCGGCGAACCACCCGCGCGTCACGGTCCTCGTCGAGGGCCTCCGTGCCCGGGGCCACCGGGTCGTCGAGGCGAACGTGCCGCTCGGCCTGAGCACCCGGGACCGCGTGGCCATGCTCGGGTCGCGGACCGGGGCGGTCCGGATGGCCGTGCGGCTGCTGTCGTCGTGGAGCCGGCTCGCCGTCCGGGCACTGCGGGTCCGGGCCGCCGGTCGTCCCGACGCACTGCTCGTCGGGTACATGGGGCACTTCGACGTCTGGTTGGCGCGAGCGCTGTTCCCCTGGACCACCATCGTGCTCGACCACCTGATCTTCGCCGCGGACACGGCGGCCGACCGCGGCGTCGGCGGTGGCGTCGTCCAGCGCGCCCTCCGGTGGCTCGACCGCGCCGCCCTCACCATCGCCGACGTCATCGTCCTCGACACCGAGGAACACCGGGACCTCGTGCCGGCCGCGCTGCGGTCGAAGGCGGTCGTCGTGCCCGTCGGCGCGCCCGCGGAGTGGTCCGCGGTCGAGCCCGCGCCCGAGCCCGGGGACGGACCCGTCCGCGTCGTGTTCTTCGGACTGTTCACGCCCCTCCAAGGGGCCGCGGTGATCGGGCACGCGCTCGCGGGCCTCCCCGAGGGGCTCGTCGAGGTCTCCATGATCGGGGCCGGTCAGGACCTCGACGCCACGCGCGCGGCCGTCGGCGACCGACCCGACGTCATCTGGACGCCGTGGGTGGAGGCCGCCGACCTGCCGTCCGTGGTCGCCGCGCACCACGTCGGTCTCGGCGTGTTCGGGACGACCGACAAGGCGCTCCGGGTGGTGCCGAACAAGGTGTACCAGTGCGCCGCGGCGGGCACCGCGATCGTGACGAGCGACACCGTCCCGCAGCGGCGGATGCTCGGGGAGGACGCGCTGTTCGTGCCGCCGGGGGACGCGGCCGCGCTCGGGGCCGCGCTGCGCGAACTCGCCGAGGACCGTGATCGGTTGGCGGCGCTCCGGAGGGCCGCCCGGAGCCGTGCCGCCGGGTTCCGACCGGCCGCGGTGGTCGCCCCGCTCGAGGAGCGGCTCGCCCGGCGCTGACCGTGGCCGGCGCGTGCGGCCACGCGCTTCGGCCCCTCAGGCGGTCAGGACCCCCGCTGCCGCGGCGGCGTGCAGGGCGTCCCGCCAGTCGCGCATCGGCGCGATCCCGGCCGCCGCCCAGCCGTCGTGCCCGAGCACGCTGTAGGCCGGACGCGGTGCCGGACGGACGAACGCACTGCTGTCCGTCGGGAGCACGCGCTCCGGGTCGAGGCCGGCCTCGGCGAAGATCGCCTTGGTGAACTCGAACCACGAGGCTTGTCCGCTGTTCGTGCCGTGGTAGACCCCGGCGGGAGCGTCGGCGTCGAGGAGCGCGACGATCTGCCGTGCGAGGTCGCCCGTCCACGTGGGCTGGCCGACCTGGTCGGTGACGACGCTCACCGTGTCGTGTGACGCTGCGAGCCGGAGCATCGTCTTGGCGAAGTTCGGGCCGCCGGCGCCGTAGAGCCACGCGCCCCGGACGATGTACGACGAGTGCGGGGCGACGGAGCGGACGAACGCCTCGCCCTCGGCCTTCGTGCGACCGTAGGCGCTCACCGGGTGGGTCGGCGTGTCCTCGGCGTAGGGCGTCGTCGCCGTGCCGTCGAACACGTAGTCCGTCGACACGTGGACGAGCCGGGCGCCGGACTGGACCGCGGCCCGGGCGAGCATCTCGGCGCCCTGGGCGTTGACGCGCCGCGCCGTGGCCTCGTCGGTCTCGGCGTCGTCGACCTTCGTGTACGCCGCCGCGTTGATGACGACGTCGTGGCCCTCGACCGCGGCACCGACGGCGCTGCCGTCGCTGATGTCGAGTTCGGCACGCGTCAGCGCGGTCACCGCCCGCCCGAGGAGCGCCTGCTGGATGTCCTGGCCGAGCATGCCGCCGGCGCCGGTGATGAGGTACCGGGTCATGCGAGCGCCGCACGCTCCTTGAGCGGCTCCCACCACGCGCGGTTGTCGCGGTACCACTGCACGACGTCGGCGAGGCCCTGCTCGAACGGCACGAGGGGCTCGTAGCCGAGCTCGGCCTGGATCTTCGAGATGTCGACGGAGTAGCGGAGGTCGTGCCCGAGCCGGTCGGCCACGCGGTCGACGTACGACCAGTCCTTGCCCGTGGCGTCGAGCAGCAGCTGGGTCAGCTCCTTGTTCGTGAGCTCCGTGCCGCCGCCGATGTTGTAGATCTCGCCCGCGCGACCCCGGGTCAGGACCATGGCGATGCCGCGCGTGTGGTCGTCGACGTGCAGCCAGTCGCGGATGTTGTTGCCCTCGCCGTACAGCGGGACGTGCTGGTCGTCGATGAGGTTCGTGACGAACAGCGGGATGACCTTCTCGGGGAAGTGGTACGGGCCGTAGTTGTTCGAGCACCGTGTGATCGACAGGTCGAGCCCGTGGGTGCGGTGGTAGCTGCGCGCGAGCAGGTCGCTGCCGGCCTTCGACGCGGAGTACGGGGAGTTGGGCTCGAGCGGCCGGTCCTCGGTCCACGACCCCTCGGCGATCGAGCCGTAGACCTCGTCGGTGGAGACGTGCACGAAGCGCTGGGTGCGGTGCCGCAGGGCCGCGTCGAGGAGGCGCTGGGTGCCGACGACGTTCGTCTCGACGAAGACGCCGGAGTCCCGCACGGAACGGTCCACGTGCGACTCGGCGGCGAAGTGCACGATCGCGTCGATGCCGGGGACGACCTCGTCGAGCTTGGCCGCGTCGGTGATGTCGCCGTGCACGAAGGTGTAGCGCGGGGAGTCGGCGACCGGGGCGAGGTTCTGCTCGTTGCCGGAGTAGGTCAGCGCGTCGTAGACGACGACCTCGGCGCCCTCGAGGCCCGGGTAGGCGTCCTCGAGCGTGCGTCGGACGAAGTTGGAGCCGATGAACCCGGCTCCACCGGTGACGAGGATCTTCACGGACTGTTCCTAACGGTCTGGCGGAGGGTCGCCGAGGATTCTAGCGGGACGCCGCGGGGGCTCGTCGGAGCGACGGGCGGTCCGGTCCCGCGCCGACGGGGGTCGTTCCGACGTCGCTCCCGCGGCCGGCCGATCGCCACACCGCGACGACCGTCGCGCTCCCGGCGACGGCCAGGAGGCACACGGCCGCGAGCAGGACCGGCGCACCGAGCGGGGTGGTCGCGGCGAGGTGGGCGAGGCCGGCGCGGGTGACACGGAGCGCCGCGCCCTCGTCGAAGCCGCGGTAGGCGACGGACAGTCCGTAGACCGCCATGACGGGCGCCCCGACCGCGACGACCCGACCGGCGACGGGCCACCAGCGCGCCGGGAGCAGACGGAGTCCGCCGACGGCGGCGACGAGCAGGAGCGCGGCGAGCGCCACGAAGAAGTACCGCCCCTGCGCCCCGGTGATCCGGTGCAGCCGACCGTACGACTGCCAGTTGTTCGCCAGGAGGAGGAGCAGGGACACCACCGGGAACGTCACGAGCGCGAGCACGGGTCCCCGCCACCGCGAGCGGAGCACGACCGCGGCGACCACGGCGACGAGCCCGACGACGGTCAACGCCACCACCACGACGGGGTCGATCGGGTACGAGAGGAGTCCGAACCGACCCCAGAACGACGTCGTGAGCGCGGACCACTCGCTCGACAGGAAGAACCCCGGGTCGCGCTGCTGGCCCGGGGCCCACGGCGACGCCGTCCAGGTGCCGGCGAGCCCGTTCGGCTGGACGGTGCCGTAGCGCACGACGTTGCGGACCCACCACCAGCCCCCGAGCGCGGCGCCGATCGCGAGGGCCACCGCCGCACGTCCCAGCCGTACGCGGAGACGAGCCGTGGTGGCCACGACGAAGGCGAGGCCGACGAGCGGGACGGCGGGGAACCCGGTCGCCTTCGTGGCCACCAGGACGCCGAGGGCGGCGCCGAGTGCGACCGTGGTGCGCCACCGGAGATCGCCGGTGGCCACTCGGACCGCCAGCCAGGTCACGACCGCGCCGAGCAGGATCACGAGCGCGTCGTTCGTGACCGAGGAACCGATCTGGGCCAGTTGCGGCACGGCCGCCAGGGCCGCAGCCGCGACGACGCCGAACCGCCGGGACCGCGTGAGGCGACGGCCGGCAGCCCAGACGAGCATGGGCAGGGGCGCGACGAGTGCGACGTCGAGGAGGCGGAGGACGACGATCACGTGGTCCCACCGCAGGTCCTCGAACCCGACCACGCGGAGCACGACGGCCGCCAGGGCGTAGGCGGTCGGTGGATGCTGGGTCATCTGGTCCGCCCCGGCGCTCGCACCGGGGGCGGCACGGACGAGTTCGGCCCAGGTGCCCCGGTCGGCCGGCGCGGTCGTCGCGACCTCGGCGCGGGCCGCGAGGAGCGCGTTCGACACCCGCAGTGCGCCCGGCACCGGCCAGCCCTCACCCGTGGCGATCGCCACGACGGCACCGGTGTGCGGCAGTTCGTCGGGCGCCTGGAAGAGCGGCGTGAGGAGCGCCCAGACGACGAGCAGGAGGGTGAACGCCGCGGTGATCGAGCCGATCGTCCAGCGCTCCGTGCGGGTGACTGGCATCCGGACCTCCATCGTCGGCGAGCTTACCGATGGGCTACCGCCCCGCCCACCCGCCGACCCGCGCCGCGCCGCTCCCGGGCGAGGGCGCGAACCGGTGCCTTGCTACGCTCTCGGGGTGCAGATCCGCGAACTGAAGATCCCCGACAGCTACGAGATCACGCCGAAGCAGTTCGGGGACGACCGTGGCGTGTTCCTCGAGTGGTACCGCTTCGACCGCCTGGCCGAGGCCACCGGCCGTTCGATCGACCTCAAGCAGGCGAACACGTCCGTGTCGAAGCGCGGCACCGTCCGCGGCATCCACTTCGCGGACATCCCGCCGAGCCAGGCCAAGTACGTGACGGCGACGCACGGCGCGGTCCTCGACTTCGTCATCGACATCCGGGTCGGCTCGCCGACGTACGGCGAGTGGGACTCGGTGCTCCTCGATGACGAGGACCGTCGGGCGATCTTCCTGTCCGAGGGGCTCGGGCACTGCTTCGTCGCACTGACGGAGGGCGCCACGGTGTCCTACCTCGTCACGGACGTCTACCAGCCCACGCGCGAGCACGGCATCAGCCCGGTCGACCCGGCCATCGGGCTCGCGTTCCCGGAGGAGGCGGGCGAGCTGCTGCTGTCCCCGAAGGACACCGAGGCGCCGACGCTCGCCGAGGCCGAGGCACAGGGGCTGCTGCCGCAGTGGGCGGACGCCCGGTCGTTCTACGACTCGCTGAAGGGGGCCTGATCGCGATGAAGGGCATCATCCTCGCCGGCGGTTCCGGCACGCGGCTGTGGCCCATCACCAAGGGCATCTCGAAGCAGCTCATGCCGATCTACGACAAGCCGATGGTCTACTACCCGCTGTCGACGCTCATGATGGCCGGGATCCGCGAGGTCCTCGTGATCACGACGCCGGAGTACAACGACCAGTTCCGTGCGCTCCTGGGCGACGGCTCCGCGCTCGGCATGACGATCGAGTACGCGGTCCAGCCCTCGCCCGACGGCCTCGCGCAGGCGTTCGTCATCGGCGAGGACTTCATCGGGGACGACAGCGTCGCGCTCGTCCTCGGCGACAACATCTTCCACGGAGTCGGCCTCGGCACGAACCTCCGCAAGAACACACACATCGACGGCGCGACGATCTTCGCGTACCACGTCTCCGACCCCAAGGCCTACGGCGTGGTCGAGTTCGACGACGCCTTCCGCGCGATCTCGATCGAGGAGAAGCCCGCCGAGCCGAAGTCGAACTACGCCGTGCCGGGGCTGTACTTCTACGACCACCGCGTCGTCGAGATCGCCAAGACGATCGAGCCGAGTGCCCGCGGTGAGCTCGAGATCTCGACGGTCAACGAGCGGTACCTCGAGGCCGGTGCGCTCAACGTCCAGGTGCTCGACCGCGGCACCGCATGGCTCGACACCGGCACCTTCGAGTCGATGATGCAGGCGTCGGAGTACGTGCGCGTGATCGAGGACCGGCAGGGCCACAAGATCGGCTGCATCGAGGAGATCGCCTGGCGGAACGGTTGGATCGACGACGCCGCGCTCGCCGCGCTCGCCGCACCGCTCGCGAAGAGCGGGTACGGCGTGTACCTGCAGCGCCTCCTCGACGCCTGACGCGCGTCCCGTCGCGCGGCACCCCGACGCCCCGGACCTCCGCCAGGAGCCGGGGCGTCGTCGCGTCCCGCGCTCCGTCAGTCGACGTCCGGGAGGCGGTCGGTCGCGGTCGCGGGGACCGTGGCGGTGACCGACGGGACCGGGGTGGGCGGGGCCTCCCGGCCGGTCGTGTCCGGACCGGACCCGAGCCCGCACCAGCGCCACGCGAGCACCACCGCGACGACCACCGCGACCGCCATGAGGACGCCGACCACGGCGAGGGTGTGCGACCCGAGCGGCGTCGTGTACGCGAGGTGCGCGAGCCCGGGACGCGTGATCCCGAGGTTCGTCTGCTCGTACTCGCCGCGGTAGGCGACGCTCAAGCCGTACGCACCGACGGCCGGGGCCGCGACGACGAGGACCCGGGCGGCCCGGCGACGGAGCACCGGCCGGACCACGAGCGCGGACCAGGCGACCGCACTCATCGCGATCGCCGCGACGAGTGCGACGAACAGGAACCGCCCCTGGGTGCCGCCGATCTGGTGCAGGCCACCGTAGGACCGCCAGTCGTACGCGACGACGGCGAGGAGCACGGACGCAGGCAGCGCGCCGAGTGCGACGACGGCACCGCGCTGCGGGAAACGGCGGGTGAACGACCACGCGATCGCGAGCAGCGCCACGAGCGACAGGAGGTCGGTGAGGATCGGGGTCATCGGGAACTGGAAGCCGCCGAACTCGCCCCAGAACGAGCGCGTCAGTCCGTCCCACTGCTGGTCGACGAACAGCCCCGGGTTCCGCGTCGAGCCGGGCGGCCACGGCGTGACCGGGGTGAGACCGGCGAGACCGTTCGGCAGCGGGGTGTGGAAGGCGACGAGGCAGTGCACCCACCACCAGGAGCCGAGCACCACGCCG
Source organism: Curtobacterium sp. MCBD17_013 (assembly GCF_003234565.1). Lineage (GTDB taxonomy): Bacteria > Actinomycetota > Actinomycetes > Actinomycetales > Microbacteriaceae > Curtobacterium. The sequence continues at coordinate 197,478 of NZ_QKTU01000003.1, forward strand.
ATCGCGAGCGCCACCCCGGCGCGGGCCAGCCGTGCCCGCCAGGGGAGGGCGCGTGCGGCGAGCACGACGACGGCGACGAACAGGACCGCCGGGAGGCCCGTGGCCTTCACCGACGCCAGCACGGCGAACGTCAGCCCGAGCGCGAGTGTCGTCCACCAGCGCCGGTCACCGGTGAGGATCCGGACGCCGAACCACGTCAGCAGGCCGCCCAGGAGGAACACGGGGGCCTCGTTCGTGACGGAGGATCCGATCTGCGCGAGCTGGGGCACCGCGAACAGCGCGAACGGCGCGACCGCTGCCAGTCGCGGCGTCCGCGTGAGCCGCCGGACCGTCGCCCAGACCAGGACCGGCAGCGGCGCGACGAGGAGGGCGTCGACCAGGCGGAGCACGACGACGGCGACGTCCCACCGGAGGTCGTGGAGGTGGAGGATCCGGAGGACGACCGCCGCGGCCAGGTAGTAGGTGGGCGGGTGCTGCGACATCTGGTCCACGAGCACCGATTCGCCAGGGTGCGCCGCGAGGAGGGCACCGACGGTGGGCCGCTGGAGGGGCGGGGTCGACGCGGCGGAGTCGACCGCGGCACGTGTCGCGTTGAGGTAGTGCAGCTGCCCGGGGGCGTCCCAGTGGCCGCCGAGCGCGAGGTGCAGCACGGCGTCGACGTGGGCGGCCTCGTCCGGGGCCTGGAACATCGGGGTGACGAGCGCCCACACGACGAGCAGGAGCGCGAACGCCAGCGTGACCACCGCGACCACCACGACCTCGCGCCGGGTCACCCGGGGGCGGGGCACGACCACCGCGGTGGCCTGGAGGCGCTCGGCGGCGGTCATACCGGGACCTCCTCGCTCCGCGCCGCGCGCGTCCGCGCCGCCGCGGCTGCGGGGATCGCCCACCACGTGGTGACGGCCGCCGCGACGAGGGCGACGCCGAGGAGCACGGTGAGGACCGTCACGCCGGCGCCGCCGACGGGACTCACGCTCGCGAGCCGGTGGAGGCCGTCCTGCGTGACGAGGAACTGGTTCTTCTCCCAGAAGCCGCGGTACCCGACGGTGACGCCGTACGCGGCCACGAGCACGGCCGTCACCAGGGCCACCCGGCCGAACCGGGCGCGACCTGCGGGCGTCAGGACGGCGCGTCGCCACGCGAGCGCGCTCAACGCCACCAGGGCCACGATGCCCGGGAAGAAGTACCGGCCCTGCACGCCGCCGATGAACTGCGTGCGGTCGTAGCTCTGCCAGTTGTTGAGCAGCTGGGTCGCGACGAGGAACGCGGGGAACACCGCGAGCGCGATCACCGAGCGGAGCGCGGGGCCGCGCCGGAACCCCCACACGACGATCCCGCCGATCCCGACGATCGTGAGCAGGTCCGTCAGCACCGGGGTCATCGGGAACTGAGCGCGTCCGAAGTCACCCCAGAACGTCGGTCCGAGGCCCGTCCACTCGCTGTTGAAGAACTGGCCGAGGTTCGGCGTCGCCCCGCCGGTCCAGGGCTCGTCCGGACGGAGGGCGATGAGTCCGTTCGGCTGGAGCGCGTGGTACACGACGATGTTGTGGAGCCACCACCAGCCGCCGAGCACCCCGGCGACGGCGAGCGCGACGAGCGCCCGGAGCGCGCGCACCGCGGGACGGAGGACACCGACACCGGACCAGAACGCGGCGACGGCGACGAACGGAATCGCGGGCAGACCCGTCGCCTTCGACGCGACCGTGAGTCCGAGCGCGACCGACAGCGCCAGGAGCGTGCGGCGTCGGACGTCGCCCGTCACGACCCGGACCCCGAGCCACGTGACGAGCGCACCGGCGAGCATGACGAGCGGGTCGTTGCTCGCGGAGGCACCGATCTGTGCGACCTGTGGCACCGCGAGGACGGCTGCCCCGCCGACGAGCGCCGCGGCGGGTGAGCCCGTCAGCCGTCGGGTCGTCGCCCACGCCAGCAGGGGGAGTGCGAGCACGAGGAGGGCGTCGAACAGCCGCAGGGTGAGCACGACGAGGTCGTACCGGAGGTGCTCGTAGTGCACGAGGTGCAGGACACCGGCCGCGAGCACGTAGTACGTCGGCGGGTGCTGCGTCATCTGGTTCACGCCGGTCTCGTGCGTGTACCGGCGTTCCAGCGCGCCCCACGTCGGGCCCTGGTCGGTCGGGACGTGTCCCACGAGCGCCTGCGCCTGGACCGTCGCGCCCTCGTAGCGGAGGTGCCCGGGTGCCGCCCAGCCGTCGCCGCGCGCCACGTGCACCACGGCGTCCACGTGCGCGGCCTCGTCCGGCGTGTGGAACAGCGGGGTCAGGACCGCCCACAGCGCGAGTACCAGCCCGAACGCGACCGTCAGCGCGACGACGGCGATGCGCTCGCGACGGGTGATCGGAGGGGCGTCAATCGCCATACCGGGCGAGCTTCTGGAGGTCGAGTGTCTCCTCTTGCAACGTCCGGTTCAGGCGTGTCAGGTCGGCGACCACGCCGATCACGATCGAGAGCAGGGCCGTGATGACGAGGACGACGCCGAGGATGAGCGACTGCAGGTGGTTGCCCCCGCCGTCCACCGCCAGCAGGACGAGGTACCGGACGAACGGGATGAGCCCGCACACGGCGAGCAGCACGCTGATCCAGGCGAACAGGGCCATGGGTCGGTACATCAGGTAGACCCGGGCGATCGCGGACCCCGACTGGAACATGTGCTGCCAGATGTTGCTGAAGAGGCGGGACTCGCGGGTCTTCGGGTTCGTGGTGATCGGCACGCTGGCGATCGCGAGGCGCTTGTACCCCGCCTGGACGATGGTCTCCATGCAGTAGCTGAAGCGCGTCACGATGTTCAGCCGGATGAGCGAGTACTTGGAGTACGCGCGGAAGCCGCTCGCGGCGTCGGGCAGGTCGAGGCCGGCCGCGCGGCTGGCGACCCAGCTGCCGAACTGCTGCATGCTCTTCTTGAAGGCCGAGAAGTGCTCGATGGTGCGGGTCTGCCGGTCACCGATGACGATGTCGGCCTCGCGCCGGAGGATGGGCTGCACCAGCTCGGTGATCATGGCCTGCGGGTACTGGTTGTCGCCGTCGGTGTTCACGACGATGTCGGCGCCGTGCAGGAGCGCGTAGTCGACGCCGTCCCGGAAGGACCGCGCGAGACCCATGTTCGTCGTGTGGTGCACGAAGTGCTTGACGCCGTGTTCGCGCGCGACCTCGACGGTGCGATCGGAGCAGCCGTCGTCGATCACGAGCAGCTCGACCTCGTCGATGCCGGGGATCTCGCGGGGGATCGAATCGATCACGGACGCGATCGTGGCCTCTTCGTTGAGGGCGGGGATCTGCACGAACAGTTTCAAAATTCGGAACACCTCGGGCTCTGGACAGCGCTGTCGATCCTAGCGGAGGTCGTGAGCGGAACGGTGTCGGCGGCGCGCGGGCACTACCCTCGGACGCATGGCGCTGACCCGGGGACCAGCTCGCGTCGCTGCGGGTGTCGCTCGACGCCTGTTGGCCGGTCGTGACGTCAGCCCACCCGACGCGGGGCACGGACCCGTCGTGCTCGGCATCGCGACGGAGATCGACCAGCGCGGCGTGGACCATGCGGCGCTCCGCGCCGACGTGACCACCGTCCTCGTGCTCGCCGACGTCCGGACGTCGCTCACCGACCGCGCCGCCGCCCTCGACGCGGCCGCAGCCTCGGTCGACGCCGCGCAGGTGCTCCTGGCCACGTACGACGTCCACGCCGGACCCGCCACCGCACATCCCGTACCGCGCGTCCCGCAGGGGTGGCAGGGCGTCGACGAGCGCGTGCACGCGACGGTCGGCGGCGCCGTCGCCGCCGCGCTCCCGGCCGTGGTCGGAGCGCGTCTGCTCGTGGTCGACGCGGCGCTCGACGCCGAGCCGGAGGCGTGGGGACGCCTCCTCGACGCGCTCACGCCGGACACCGCGGTGGTCCAGGCGGTCGTGCGCACCCGCGACGACCTCGTCGCGAGCGCGGGTGCCGGGTTGATCCGTCCAGGGTGGCCCACGTGGCCGGTCCTCGAGGGGTTCCCGGTCGAGGACGTCGGCGAGGCGGGCACGGTGGTCTTCGCCGCCGACGAACCCGTCCTCGCCGTCCACACGAGCGCAGTCGGGATCCCGCCGCGCACGATCGACGCACAGGTCACGCTCGCCGCCTGGACACGTGCCGCTGCGGACGTGCACGGCGGGGCCGTGCGGGCCGTGCCGGTCGGACGCGTGTACCGGGACGCGCGCGAGACTCCGCGGCGCCTCGACACCGACGCCGAGGCGGTCGTCCGCGGGTGGGACGACCGAGCGGACGCCTGGACGCCGACGACCCTCGCCGCGCGCGGTCTCGCCATCGCACGCGTCGACGCCGGTCCTGCGGGGCGTCCCGTCGCGCTGCGCGTCCCCGTGCCGTGGCTCGTGCGGGCCGTGCACGCGACCGATCGCGCCGTCCGTCTGCGCTGGTCGCTCAAGATCGCGGCCCACGCCGGCCCCCGCGGTGACGACTGGGGCGACCTGTTCTTCGCCCAGGACCTCGCGGCCGCCCTGCGGCGAGCGGGTCAGGAGGTCGTGGTCGACGCGCGGGACCGGCACGTCCGTCCGCGCTCCGAGCACCTCGACGACGTCAGCCTCGTGCTCCGTGGACTCGACGACACCCCGGTCGTCCCCGGCGCCGTCAACGTGCTCTGGGTGATCAGTCACCCCGACCTCGTCACCGACCCGGAGCTCGCCCGGTTCGACCTGCGCTTCGCCGCGGGCGCTCGGTGGGCGGACGCCACGGCGGCCCGGACGGGACTGCCCGTCCGGACGCTGCTCCAGGCCACCGATCCCGCGCGGTTCGCACCCGGACCGTCCGATCCCGAACTCGCCAGCGACGTCCTCTTCGTGGGCAAGACCCGCGACACCGTCCGGCCGGTCGTCGCCGACGCGGTGGCGGCCGGCCTCGACCTGACGGTGTGGGGATCCGGGTGGGACGCGACACCGGTGGCGCCCCTGGTCCGCGGGGCGTTCCTCCCGAACGACCACCTGCCCGACGCCTACCGCAGCGCTCGGGTCGTGCTCAACGACCACTGGCCCGACATGGCCGACGGTGGGTTCCTGTCGAACCGGCTCTTCGACGCCGCCGCCACGGGGGCCATCGTCGTGTCGGACGACGTGCCGGGCATCCGCGAGGTCGCAGGACCGAGCGTCGTGGTCACGGCCGGCGGTCCGGACGACCTGCGGCGCGTCGTCGCGGCCGCGCAACCCGGCGACGAGATGATCCGATCGGCGCGTGCCGCGGTGTTCGCCGAACACCATTCGTTCGACCGCCGAGCCGCCGTCCTGATCGAGGAGGTCCTCCGTGTCCGCAGCTGAGTCGTGGGCCGAGGGACCCCGGAGTGCGACGCGGGAGCGACGCCGGGAGGGACGGGCGCGGCGGGACGCGCGGCTCGAGGTCGCCGGGTTGGTCGCCGCCGTGGTGTTCGTCGTGCTCGCCTCGGTCGCCCGTGCGCTGAGCAACGGGCCGCTGTCGACGGCCGACGAGACCGCGCACCTCGACTACGCCTACGAGGTGTGGCACGGTCACCTCCCGGTCTTCGAGCGCGGGATCCAGTTCCACCCCGCCTTCGGGGCCGTCCCGCCCGTGCAGTGGGTCTCGCAGCACCCGCCGCTGTTCTACGCGCTCCTCGCGCCCGTGGTCGGACCGCTCATCGACGGCAACCACCTCTACATCGCGGTGATCGCCGGCCGGTTCGAGGACGCGCTCATCGCGGGGACGACGGTGCTCGCGACGTGGTGGGCCGCGCGGCAGGTGCGTCCGGGGGACCGCGTCGTCGCGGTCGTGGCCGCGCTCGCCACCGCGTCGACCGGCATGCTCATCCTCGTCGGTGGCGCGATCTACAACGACCTCGTCAACGTCACGTTCTGCGCGCTCGCGATCGGGCTGGCGGCGCGGGCGTTGCGGACCGGCCTGACGACGCGGCTCGTCGTCGCCGCGGCGCTCGTCGGCGTGGGCGGCATGCTGAGTCGGCTCGTGTTCGCCGTCTTCCTCCTGGGCCTCGTCGTCGCCCTGTTCGTCGCGCCGACCCGTGCCGTCACCGCGCGCGGGGCGTGGGGGCGCCGGGTGCTGGCGGCCGTCGTCGTCGGTGTCGTCGCCGCGCTCGGGGCGGGGTGGTTCTACCTCCGCAATCGCGCGCTCACCGGCAACGTCGCCGGCAGCCACCCGGCCTGGGCCGCGGCGCACCTCGGTCGGCACGACCGGACCGCGTCGTCCGTCGTGACCGACAAGGGGTTCTGGGAGCAGCTGTTCGCCGTGTACCGGGCCGGCCTGCCGACGACGAGCCCGCTCACGTGGGTCCTGCTCCTCGCACCGCTCGTGCTCGCCGCGGTCGTCGGTGTCGTCGTCCTCGTCCGCACGCTGCCTGCACGCGGACGCCGCCACGGCTCCGCCGCCGCCGATGGGCAGCCGGCCGAGGTCGCCGAGGTCGCCGGGGTCGTCGGGCGGCCGCTCTGGGGTGTCCCGGCAGGGTGGTGGCTCGCGGCGATGATGGTCGCGGTCGTCGTGCTGACGGTGTTCCTCGAGGTCCGGTTCGTGATGGGCGGTGGCGCCCCGAACACGCGCTACGCGCTCCCGCTCGTCCCGGTCACCGCGATCGTCGGGGCGATCGGACTGACCGCGCTCGGGCGCATCGCGGGCACGGTCCTGACGGTGCTGTGGTCGATCTGCGCCGTCGTGGCCTACTCGAGCGCCGTCGGGCTCGTGACCCCGGTCGGCCCGGCGATCGCGCTGACCGCCACGCGTGGCGACTACGTCGTCTCGCTCGTCGTCTTCGCGTTCATGGTGGTGGCGGCCGTCGTGCTCCGCCTCCGGCGGCCGCCAGCAGTCGGCGTCGACGCGGGTTCCGAGCCCGACGTCCACGCCGACCACGGCGGACGGCCCGACGGCGCCTGAGCGTCGCGTCCGGAGTTTCCGGCGTCGCCGGAGACTCCGGCGTCTCCGGCACCTCCGCGTCGCAGCGAGGACGACCGCGTGTCAGTGCGCGTGTCAGTGCGCGCGGATGCGCGACCGGACCGACCGGGCCACGTCGCCCGCACGGTCGGCCATACGCACGACGCGCCGCGCCCGCATGCGCTGGAGCTCGGCCTCCCGGTGGTTCGCGAGCTGCTCGACGGCGTCGATCCGGAGTTGCTGGTGCTGCACCGTCGACTCGAGCAGCCGCACGTTCTCGCGGACGCGTCCAAGTTCGGTCTCGCGGCGGTCGACCTCGGCATCGCGCGCCGCCAACGCGGCTCCGACCCGGCGCAGGTCGACGAACTCGTCCTCCGGGACGACCTCGTCCTCGCCGTCGGCAAGCGGCGTCCCGCGGTCGGCGAACGAGCGGACGAGGGAGTCGTCCCGGGTGAACGGCCCCGCTTCGGCTTCCGCCTCGGTGACGTGGCGGAGCGCGTAGTAGTGGAGCAGGACGCCCTCCTGGAGGCGCCGGTAGTCACGCATCCCGTGGTGGTTCGGGCTCGGGTTGAGGTCGGGGTTCGCCTCGTACGCGCGACCGGCGATCTCGACGCGGTGCTCGTACTGCCCCCACGATCGCCAGGGGAAGTGCAGGACCTCGAGCGCGAGGTCCTCGGCGGGGGCCTCGCCCGCGGGGATGGTCACGAGGTGGTTGCCCTGGACGACGGCGACGTCCGGGTGTCCGACGTGGATCGCGTTCCCGGACGGCTGCGAGATGAGGCCCGCTGCGTGCAGTTCGGACGCGGAGCGTTCGTCGCGCCACAGGAGCCGCGACAGACCGGCGCCGTGCCGAGCGAGGGGACCGACCATGTTGACGACGGGGACGACGAACGCGTTCACCGCGGGGTCGAGCCGTTCGAACACCTCGTGGAGCGTCAGGCTGCGGTCCTTGGCGAACAGGAACTCGTCGGCGTCCGCGTTGACGACCCAGTCGGCACCGTGCAGCGTGTGCGCCTCGCGGGCCATCCGTGTCACGGTCTCGCTCTGCTGCTTCCGGTGCACCGGGTCGTGTCGCAGGTCGACCTCGGCGACGCCGGACGCCGCGAACGCCTCGAGGGCCTCGCGGGTGCCGTCGACCGATCCGTTGTCGGTGATGACGAAGACGTCCACGCCCTGTGCGAGGTGGTGGTCCAACCACGGTCGGATGACGTCCGCTTCGTCGCGGACCATGAGCGTGACTGCGAGTTTCATCGGTGGAGTCCCGGGGAGGTGTCGGGTCGGCCTGGGAGGCCGACGTGGTCAGATGGTCGAACCGTGCATCCTGCTGCGGACACCCAGGGCGAGCCTGAGCGCGACGCGCAGCGGCCACAGGTACCACCCGTGGTACTTCGAGGCGAGGAACCGGTACGCGCTCGCGTGGTGTGCGCGGCGCATCCGCTCGGACACGCCACGGGTGGAGTGCGCCCCGACGTGCGTGACGCGAGCCGCCGGCTCGTACACGTTCCGGAAGCCGGCTCTGGAGAGCCGGTAGCCGAGGTCGACGTCCTCGAAGTACATGAAGTAGCGCTCGTCGAACCCGCCGATGCGCTCGAAGGCGCTGCGGCGCACGAGCAGGCACGCCCCCGACAACCAGCCGGCGTCGCGTCGTCGGGCGCCGTCGCGGTCGCTGTGGTACCGGGCGGTCCACGGGTTCCGGGGCCAGACGTTGGCGAACAGCGCGTGGCCGAGCCCGTTCCGGAGCGACGGGACGGCGCGCGCCGACGGGTAGACGGTCCCGTCCAGTTCGACGATCGCCGGGCCGACGGCGCCGATGTCCGCTCGTTCCGAGCCGGTCGCGAGGAGGCGGTCGACGGAGCCGGGCGCGAGGACGACGTCCGGGTTCGACACGAGCACCCAGTCGACGTCCGGGGGGAGCGCGGCCACGGCGCGGTTCACCGCACTGCCGTACCCGGCGTTGGTGCCGAGTTCCAGGAACACGGCACCGCTCGCCTCCGTCGCCGCGCGGAGCCCGGCCAGGTCGTCGGACCGGTTGTCCGCGACGACGACCGGGACCCGGCCGGAGCACGACGCACCGGTCGAGGCGAGGAAGTCGGTCAGGTAGCGGCCGGAGTTGTAGCTGACGGTCACGATCCCGACGTGGGCCGTGCGTCGTTCGGTCGTCGTCATGCCGCGTAGACCTCCTCGTGCACGCGAGCGCACGCGCGCCAGGTGAAGGTCTGCGCACGCTGTCGGCCGTCGGTGGCGAGGGTGGAGCGCAGCGCCGGGTCGGCGAGCAGGCCCGCGAGACCCGCGGCGATCGCGTCCGCCGTGGGCTCCACGTACGCGACGGCGTCGCCTCCGACCTCCGGGATCGCCAGACGGCGCGTCGTCAGGACGGCGGCACCGCACGCCATGGCCTCGAGGACCGGGAGTCCGAAGCCCTCGCCGGTGCTCGGGTACGCCACGACGGTCGCGCCGCCGAGGAACGCGGCGAGATGGTCGTTGGGCAGGAAACCGAGGTGACGGAGGCGGGCGCCGGGCTGGTTCCCCGCGCGTTCGAGCAGGTCCCGAGCCGTCGGGTCCCAACCCAGGCCGCCGGAGACGACGAGCGGGGGAGCGTCCGGGAGTTCGGCGTGTGCGGCGACGAGGGCGGCGACCTGCTTCCGGGGCTCGACGGTCCCGAGGAACGCGACCCAGCCCTCGCGGGGGTCGAGGTCGTGCTCGGCCGCGAACGAGCGCACGGCCTCCGGGGTCGGCTCGTGGAACACCGCAGGGTCGACGCCGAGGTGCGCGACGACGTTGGGGACCGCGGTGTGGGGCAGGAAGCGGGCGATCTCCGCGGCCGTCGCGGCGCTCGGCGTGACCGTGGCCCGCGCGTGACGGCGGGCGAGTCGGGTCCACAGCCGGAAGAACCGGCGCTTCAGGGCCCCGTGTGCGTCGGGGTCGCTGAAGAAGGTCGCGTCGTGCAGCGTGACGACGGACCTGCGGCCAGCGGCGAGGGGGAACGTGTAGTGGGGACAGTGCAGCACCCGTGCCCGCGCCCGCAGGGCCAGGAGCGGCAGCCCGACCTGTTCCCAGAGCAGTCGGACCGGACGACGCGCCACGGCGGCGGGCGCGACCGCGTAGCGGTGCGACGGCGCCACCGATCGGAGCCACGACAGGTCGTCGGGCTTCACGACGACACCCACCGCCACGCCGTCCTCGGCCAGGCCGCGCAACAGGCCCACGATGTAGCGCGCCACGCCTCCGCGGTTCGGCGGGAGACTGGTCGCGTCGACGAGGACCGGGAGGTCGACCACCGTCAGGCGGGGATCTCGCGTGCGACGGTCGACACCCGCGTCATCCCGGCGTGACGGTCGTCGTCGGCCATGACGAACCGGGCCGCCTCGCGCAGGATCGCGATGTGCTCCCCGGTCTTCTTGGCGAGGAAGCAGTGGATGAAGTACGGGCCACCACCGAACTGGATGTCCCGGAGCCGGTACTCCACGATGGTCCGACCGTGCAACGGCTGGTGGGTGAAGCCGATCTTGCGGCTGTCCGTTCCGTACACGAGGTGGCCGTGCTGGTTCTCGATCTTGAACCCCGAGTTCCACTCCTCCAGCGGCGACGTGTGGGACACGGTCATCCGGATGACGAGGTCGTCGCCCGGCTGGAGTTCCTCGCCCGGCGCGCGGCCCGGCGCGGCGATCTCGACGCGCTCGACCTTGCCGGGCGTCGCTTCCTCGCCCGCGGCCTCGGCCTCGGCGACGCGGCGACCCTCGAGGATCTCGCGGAAGTTCTTGACGGCGTGCCGCGCGGACCCCTGGAACTTGACCTCGCCGTGGTGCAGGACGACGGCGTGGTCGCAGAGCTCCTGGACCTGTCCGAGGGAGTGGCTGACGAGGATGATCGTCCGACCCTGCTGCTGGAACTCGCGGATCTTGTCGAGGCACTTCTTCTGGAACTGCTCGTCGCCCACGGCCAGGACCTCGTCGACGAGGAGGACGTCCGGGTCGGTGTGGATCGCGACGGCGAACGCGAGCCGGACGTACATGCCCGAGCTGTAGAACTTGACCTGCGTGTCGATGAACTCGCCGATGCCGCTGAACCGGAGGATGTCGTCGAACTTCTCCTCGGCTTCCTCTTGTGTGAGACCGAGGATCGCGGCGTTGAGGAACACGTTCTCGCGGCCGGTGAGGTCCGGGTGGAAGCCCGCACCGAGTTCGATGAGCGCAGCGAGGCGCCCGCGCCGAGCGACCGACCCCGTGCTGGGCTCGAGGATGCCGCCGATCACCTTGAGCAGGGTCGACTTGCCCGATCCGTTCGGCCCGAGCAGTCCGATCGTCGTCCCGGCCGGGATGTCGAGGTTGACGTCCTTGAGGGCCCAGAAGTCCTCGCTGTGTCGGCGCCCGGCGCGACCGAGCGTGACGATCCGTTCCTTGAGGGAGTTGTCCTTCCGGATGACGAAGCGCTTCGAGACGTTCCGGATGCTGACGACGGTCGGGGCGTCCTCGAACACGGCGTCCTCGGTCTCGCTCGGGGCGATGAGGTCGTTGTCGATCGACATGTGATGCCTTTCTCGGTCCCGAGGACTCAGATCTCCTGTGCGAAGTTCCCCTGCAGTCGGGCGAACGCCCGCTGGCAGAAGAAGAGCGCGACGAGTCCCACGACACCGGCGATCACCAGGCGGAGGAGCATGTGGTCCGGGTACTGCTCGGGACCGCCGGCGGTCCAGAAGGCGCGGTGGAAGCCGAGGATGGCGAGCGTGACGGGGTTGTTCTCGTAGATCGGCAGGATCCAGCTGATCCCCGCGGCGATCGCCCGGTCGTGCACCATCTGCCACGAGTAGACGATCGGGGACGCCCACATGAAGAGCATCATCAGGACCTCGACCAGGTAGGCCATGTCCCGCAGGTACACGTTGAGTGCCGAGAACAGCAGGCCGATGGCGGTGGCCCAGATCAGGATCACGAGCGTGGCGGGGAAGAAGAACAGGATCCCCTCGTTCATCGGGAAGGACCGGAACGCGGCCGTCGCGATGAGCAGGATCACCATCTGGATCCCGAAGTTGAACAGCGCGCCGCCCACCGCGGAGAGCGGGTAGATCTCGCGCGGGACGTAGACCTTCTTGAGGAGGCCCGCGTTCGCGACGACGGAGCCGGTCGCGCCGGACACGATCTCGCTGAACAGCCCGTACAGGGTCAGCCCGGCGAACACGTAGATGGCGAACTCGGGGATCGCCCGGGACGAGCCAAGGATCTTGCCGAGGATCAGCCAGTAGATCCCCAGCTGGACGAGCGGCCGGATGAGTGACCAGGCGAACCCGAGTGCACTGTCCTTGTAGCGGGACTTCAGGTCGCGGCGGATCAGGAGGTCCAGGAGCTGGCGCTGACCGTGGATCTCGCGCACCGACCCCCAGGTACCCCCGGCGGTCCGGCCCGCGGGCACCAGCTGCTCCGTGCGGAGACGGGCGAACCGGTCGGCGACGGTCCGGTCGGCGACGGTCCGGTCGGCGATGGTCGTGCTCATGTGTACCTCACTCGTCGGACGAACAGGAAACTATACCTCGCGCCGATCCGGCCGGCACCGCCACGCACTCAGCGTCCGTACTTGCTCGCGCGCATCGTCGAGACACGGTTGCGCACCTTGCCCGCGAGTTCCTGGACGCCGCCGTCGGTCAGGTAGTGCCTCGCGAGCATGACGTCGCGACGGAGCCCGTGCCGGCTGTTCGCGATCTCGTGGAACCGCTGCTCGCGCGACTTGCCGATCTGCGGGATGACGACGCCTCCGCCCGTGCGCTCCCGTTCGACAGCGGCGTTCGCGCGGTCGGGAGCCGGGTACGGGTCGTGCGCGAACTCGATGAGCGGCGCGAGCGCCTTCTCCCAGGTGAAGTCCGCACGGACCCGGGCGACCTGTGCTCGGGCCTCGGCGATGGCGGCCTCGTCGTAGAGCATCGCCTCGAGTGCGTCGGCGAGGGCGTCGACGTCACGCTCCGGGACGGAGACGCCCATGCCCTCGGCGGCCACGAGGTCGCCGAAGCTGTCGCCCTCGGTGGTGACGATCGGCAGGTTCGCCCACATGTAGTCGAGGATCCGGGTGCGGAACGAGAACGTCGTCTCGACGTGCGCGAAGTGCGTCGAGACGCCGGCGTCGGCCTCGAGCAGGTAGTTCTGGCGGTCGTCGAGCGCGACCCACTGCTCGTTGAAGAACACGTGCTTGTTCGTCAGCCCGAGCTTCTCGCTGATCTCGCGGGTCTTCGCCACGATGGCCATCTCGGGCACGTCGGGGTTCGGGTGCGCGACACCGAGGAAGAACAGGCGGATGTCGTCGTGGCGCTCGGCGACCTTCGCGACGGCCTCGACCAGGGTCGGGGTGTCGAACCAGTTGTAGATGCCGCCACCCCAGATGACGACCTTGTCGTCCTCGCCGATGCCGGGCACGACACCGCGGATCGCCTTGCGGGTGTGCTGCGGCGGCGTCGAGTCCATGCCGAACGGTGCGATCGCGATGAGGGACTTCAGGTTCTCGTCCTGCGCGTAGGTGTCGGGGTTCACGCGACCCACGGCCGCGAGCTGCCCGATCCAGAACAACCGCTGTCGCTCCGAGGCGCACAGGAAGAAGTCGCCGCGCTGGAGCTGCTCGTTGACGACCTCGGTGGTCACGAGGACCTGGTTCCGCCACGCGGCGTCGCCCATCTCGCGTCCCTGCTCGAGCTGCTCGAGGTGCATCGGGTCGTAGAGGTCGACGACCATGATCTTGTTCGAGGCCTGCAGCGTCAGGAAGTGCCGCAGTGCGAAGCCCTGGAAGAAGATGACGTCGGCCCACTCCTCGTGCACCTTCATCGCGCGCTCGTCCTGCAGACGGACGCGGTGCACCTCGAACTGGTCCGAGGCCCGGTTGGCGACGTTCCAGGTGACGAGGCGGACGTCGTTGTGCTCGCTCAGCGCCTCGGCGATCTTCCACGCCCGCATGCCCGGCCCGGCCATCTTCTCGCCGAGGGCGTCGCCCGTGATGATGAGGACGCGCTTGCGCATCATCGGCCGGTTCACCTGGAACGCGTCCTGGATGGCGGTGAAGCCCTCGAGGTAGTAGTCGTTGCCGAACAGCGGGTGGAAGATGTTCCCGAAGAGCCGGAAGACCTCTTTGTCGGTCTTCACCCGACGGGACTGCACCTCGGCCCGGCTCTGCCGGAGCTTCGGCAGGTCGGCCACGAACTGGTCGACCGCGAACAGACCGGCCACGGTGTCCTTCGACACCGGTGTGGTCGGCTCGTGCTCGTCCGGTGCCCCGGTGAAGCGGCGGAGGTCGTACGACTCGCTGTCGAGCTCGCCCTTGGCGACGGCGCGACGGGCGAGGAGGGCGAGGGCCGCGGGGAGGATCGTGCCGAGGCTGGCGTCGTCGAGGTTCTTGTAGAGCATGTGCAGCGCGTTGCGCTCGAGCAGGTACATCTCGCGGTACTCGCCGAAGCTCTTCATCGAGCCGTGGTGCTTGTGGTACACGATCGAGTTCGGCGCGAAGCGGACGCGGTAGCCGTACAGGTTCAGCCGCCACCCGAGGTCGACGTCGTCGTAGAACATGAACAGGTCCTCGTCGAACCCGCCGATCTCGAGGAACAGTGCCCGGCGCACGAAGAGCGCCGACCCCGTGCCGAAGAGGATGTCCTTCTCGCGGTCGAACCGGCCGTCGTCGGGCTCGGTCGTGTGGTTCTTGTAGCCCATGCCGAACCAGGTCAGCCCGGCCTCGACGAAGTCGATCGCCGTGCCGTCCCAGTCGAGGACCTTGCTGGCGACCGCGCCGATGCGGGGGCTCGCGGCGAACGCGGCGAGCCCTTCGCGGATCCACTGGGGGTCCGGCTTGGCGTCGTTGTTGAGGAACGCCACGAACTCGCCGGTCGCCGTGCGGGCGCCGAGGTTGCTGCCGCCGGTGAACCCGAGGTTCTCGTCGGACACGACGAGCTTGACGTTCGCCTGGTCGCCGAGGGCCGCCCGGAGGCGGGTCGCACTGTCGTCGCCGGAGCCGTTCTCGACGACGACGATCTCGAGCTGGCGTGCGGGCCAGTCGACCTCGTTCAACCGCGCGACGCACTCCAGGGTGTCGTCCGTGCCGCGGAAGTTGATGATGACGACGGACACGGTGCCCGTGGTGGTGACGGTCAAGACGGGATCTCCAGATGTCGACGGCGGTCGTGGCGCACTGGCCGTGGCGAGTATAGCCAGCCCCCCGGCGCGGGACCGTGGAGACCGCCGGTGGTGCGGGATGATGGTCGGATGCTCGTCTCGGTCGTCGTCGTCGACTGGCACCGCGCCGACCTGACCGTGCGCGCGGTGGAGTCCGTCCTCGCGCAGCGCAGCGAGCACGACGTCGAGGTGGTGCTCGTCGTCAACGAGGCCCGCGACGCCGACGTCGCCCGCTTCCGTCGCGACCTGCCGCGGGTGGTCGTCGTGCCGATCGACCGGAACAGCGGTTTCGCGGGCGGGGTGACCGCCGGGATCGCGGCCGCACGGGGAACGGTCGTGGCCCTGCTCAACAACGACGCGGTCGCCGACGACGGCTTCCTGGCACACGGCGTGGCCGCGCTCGAGGCGGCCGGACCCCGTACCGCCGCGGTCGCCGCGACCGCCCTGCTCGAGGGCACCTTCCGCCCGGACCCGGACGGCCGCGACCCCGACGACCTCGTCGCGCCCGACGGGGCACGCTGGCGGCGCTCGGAGGGCGGCGTCCACCTCGTCAACGGCACGGGCGTCGTGCTGTCCCGGAGCGGCAACGGCCGCGACCGCGACTGGCTCGCCCCGATCGAGGGGCCGCGTGAGACGACCCCCGTGTTCGGGTTCAGCGGCGGCGCCGCGTTCATCCGTCGCGAGGCGCTCGACCAGGTGGGCGGGTTCGATCCGCACCTCTTCATGTACTACGAGGACGTCGACGTGTCGTGGCGGCTGCGCCTGACAGGGTGGGACATCGGGCACGCGCCGCACGCCGTGGTGGTCCATCGGCACGCGGCGAGCTCGGGCAGCGACTCACCTCTGGTCCGCTACCAGAGCATCCGGAACCGGCTCGCGGTCGTCCTGCGCAACGCGACGGCCGGCACGACGCTGCGGGTGGTGCTCCGGACCACGGTGCGCGCCCTCCTCGACCTCGCGCGCCCCGACCGCGCACAGCTCACGCCCGCGCAGTGGCGGCGTCTCGTCCGGGAGGCCCCGGGCCTGGTCCGCCATGCCCGTCGCGCCCGTCGCGGCGACGGTGCCACCCGTGCGGACCGTCGGCGGGTCGAGGAGCTCCTCGAGGCGGACTGAGCACACCCTCCCGCCGCAGCGGCCTCGGGGAGGTGTGTCGAGCCTCCCGGCCGTTCCGTCGTGCCGCCCGTTCGGGGGACGGATCGGGGGCTGTGTGACTGGAGTGGTTCCCGTAGCCTGAGTGACCCTGAGGACCTGATGTGGTCATGCGACCTCATCCGATGATCGCCGCGCCCGCGGACCGGACCAGCACCGACGCCACGGCGAAGAGGAGACCGACGACGTGAACAAGCTCCTGGCGACGGTCTTGGCGGTGCTCGCCCTGGCCACCGTGCTCGTCGGGTTCCAGGTCGCACCGCGCTCGCCCGGGGAGGAAGCCGCCCGCGCGCTCAGCGGGTCGTCGTTCCAGGCGGGGAACATCATCTCGGACGCCAACTTCTTCGACGGGGACGCGATGTCCGCGTCGGCGGTCCAGTCGTTCCTCGACGACCAGATCGGCACGTGCAAGTCGACCTCGTGCCTCAACGTCGGCACGTCGTCGCTGAACGCGCACGCCGCCGACCCCATGTGCGGGGCGGTCACCGGCGGATCGGGCCTGAGCGCGGCGACGATCATCACCCGGGTGGCGGTCGCGTGCGGCATCAGCCCCAAGGTGATCCTCGTGACCCTGCAGAAGGAGCAGGGACTCGTGTCGGGCAGCACCGCACAGAAGCCCTCGTCGGGCGTGCTCTCGCGGGCCATGGGCTACGCCTGCCCGGACACGACGAACGGCGCCTGCGACCCGGCGTACTCGGGGGTCGGCAACCAGGTGTACTGGGCCGCCTGGCAGTGGAAGCGGTACGCGAACCCCGCCGGCACGAGCAAGTACTTCACCTGGTACGCACCCGGCACGACCGCCGCGGTGCAGTACGACGTCCCGACCTCGTGCGGCACCAAGTCGGTCACGATCACCGACCAGGCGACCGCCGACCTCTACTACTACACGCCGTACACGCCGAACGCGGCGGCGCTGGCGAACCTCTACGGCACCGGGGACGCGTGCTCGGCGTACGGCAACCGGAACTTCTGGCGCCTGTACAACGACTGGTTCGGCGACCCGACGGCCGGCGCGGCGTCGCCGGTCGGGTCGTTCGACGGGGCGACCGGCGGGTTCGACGAGCTGAGCGTCCGAGGCTGGGCGATGGACGGCGACGTCGACGACCCGATCCGGGTCCGGGTCACGGTGGACGGTGGCAGCCCCACGACGATGACGGCCGACCAGACGCGCGCGGACGTCGGCAGGGCCTACCCGGGCCGGGGTTCGGACCACGGTTTCTCCGGGACGCTCGCCGCCGCCGCGGGGAGTCACCAGGTGTGCGTGACCGCGGTCGGCGTGGGCAGCGGCCAGACGACGGCGCTCGGGTGCCGGACGCTGACCGTGACGAGCGCGTCCCCGATCGGGGCGGTGGACCAGGCGCAGGCGTCGCCGGGCGGCATCCGCGTCCGCGGGTGGACGCTCGATCCCCAGACGTCGGACTCCATCCGCGTGGCCGTCTACGTCGACCACACGCACACGACCACCCTCGCGTCCGGCGCGCGCTCCGACGTCGGTCGCGCCTCCGGGCTCGGGTCCGCGCACGGGTTCGACGAGACGCTCCCGGCGACCGCCGGCACCCACACCGTGTGCGTCTACGGCATCAACGTCGACGAGGGCTCGAACGCGCTCATCGGGTCGTGCAGCACCGTGCACGTCCCGGGCTCGAGCCCGACGGGGTCGCTCGACGGCGTGACCACCACGACGAACTCGGTCGCGGTGGCGGGCTGGGCCCTCGACGG
The DNA here is from genome assembly GCF_003234565.1 of Curtobacterium sp. MCBD17_013. Lineage (GTDB taxonomy): Bacteria > Actinomycetota > Actinomycetes > Actinomycetales > Microbacteriaceae > Curtobacterium. The sequence goes on from NZ_QKTU01000003.1 coordinate 215,367, forward strand.
GGACACCACCGGTCCGGTGGCCGTCACGGTGACCGTCGACGGGAAGGCGCAGCGGGTGACAGCCTCCGCGTCACGCTCGGACGTCGCGCGGCTCTACCCGGTGTACGGGGCCGCACACGGGTTCTCGACCTCGCTGCCGGCCGGCAACGGGTCGCACACGGTCTGCGTGACCGCCGTGAACACGGGCGCCGGATCGGACACCAGCCTCGGCTGTCGGACCGTCTCGGTCGTCAACCAGGCCCCGAAGGGGAGCCTCGACCAGGCCGCGGCGGTGACCGGCGGCGTCCACGTCCGTGGGTGGACGTTCGACCCGGACGCACCGACGACGTCGATCGCGGTCCACGTGTACGTCGACACCCGCGCGACCGCGCTGACCGCGTCGACCAGCCGACCGGACGTCGCCCGCTCCTTCAGCGGGATCGGCACGGCGCACGGGTTCGACGCCACGGTCCCGGCCGCGAAGGGCAGCCACCGGGTGTGCGTCTACGCGATCGACGCGACCGGCGGCAGCAACCCGACGCTCGGCTGCAGCACCGTCACCGTCCGCTGACCGCGGCGTGCGCGGGTGCGGCCGCGGGAGACCGGCCCGCCCCACGCGGGTGAGGCCGCGGGAGACGCTCGCCCCACGCGGGTGAGGCCGCCGGACACGCTCGCCGTGCCGTGGCGACGGAGCGGGTGAGCGGTCTGGCATGATCGTGCGGTGCTCAGGAACCGGACGGTCCACCCTGTCGTCGTCGCGATCGGCGCCGTGGCGCTGTGGGCGGTCGGCACGCTCGTCGCGTGGTTCCGGCTCACTCCCGAGAGCCGGGGGACGCTCTGGGCCGAGGACGGCCGCTTCTTCCTGCAGGATCTGTTCACCCACGGCACCGTCGGGTCGCTCCTCGTGCCCTACCAGGGGTACCTGCACGTCGTCCCGCGGGCCGTGATCGCCCTCGCGGAGCACGTGGCGTCACCCGGCCGCTTCGCCGAGGTCGACACGGCCCTCTGCTGTGCCGTCGCCGCGGCCGCGGGCGCGGGCGTGTTCGTCCTGTCCGGCGCCGTCGTCCGGTCCTGGGTGGCTCGGGTGCTCCTCGGTCTCGTGCCCGTGCTGCTCCCGCTGGCCCCGATCGAGATCTCCGGCAACGCCGCCAACATCCACTCGTACCTCCTGTTCCTCGCCCCGTGGGTGTTCGGGGTCGTCGTCCGGTCGTGGTGGCACTCCGGCGTGCTGGCGGTCGTCGCGGTGCTCATCGGTCTCTCGGAGATCCAGTCGATCGCGTTCCTGCCCGTGCTCCTCGTCGGGATCCGCTCACGTCGCAAGTGGCCCGTCGTCGCCGGTGCCGTCATCGGCACCGGTGCACAGGTCCTGACGACGCTGTCCAACGCGCGGACCGCCTCGGAGCACGTGCCCGTCTCGGTGGCCGACATGGTCGTCGGCTACCTCCTCGAGGTCGTCGGCGGCGCCGCGACGTGGAACATCGCGGACGTCGGGACGGAGGCGGCGATCCACGGGTTCGTGGTCCTCGTCGTGCCGGCGCTGCTCGTCCTCGCCCTGCTCGTGCTCGGCGTGGTGCTCGGCGGCTGGTGGCAGCGCGGCGCGATCGTCGTGCTGCTGTACGGCTCGCTCCTCGTCTGGGCGGGGTCGGTGTACCTCAACGCCAACACGGTCTACGAGTACGCGGAGTACACGACCGCGCAGCTGCGGACCGTCTGGACGATCCGCTACGGTGCGCCGAGTTCGATGTTCCTGCTCGCCGCGGTCCTCGTCGCCGCCGACGTCCTCGCGGCCCGCGCGGTCGCGGCACGGCGTCGGGTGTTGCGGGTCGGCCTCCTCGCCGTGGCCGGAGTCGTCGCCGCCGCGGTGGCCGTGGCGTTCGCCCTGAACGCGCCCGTCGACGGCCAGAAGCGCGAGGCCGGGCCGCTGTGGTCGGACCAGGTGACGGCGTGGACCGCGGAGTGCGACGTCCGACCCGCGCAGCCGGCACGACTCCTCGAGGCCCCGACCGGGTGGGTGGCCGCAGTGCCGTGCACCTGGCTGGAGCACTAGCCCACGGCGGGTGCACCCACGGCGCGTGCACCCACGCACCGGCGGACGCCGCGGGGGCACCGGTGCACGGGCTTCAGGGGCGCCGGAGGCGTGAGCGCCAGGACCGGCGTCGCGCGGTGATCACGAGCACGGTGACGAACATCATCAACCCCGCGCCGTGGAGCAGGTAGCTCTCGGCCGCACTCGTCACGCCGATGAGGACGAGCACGACGGCGGGCCACACGTAGGCGACCCCGGGGAACGTCGTGGCGGTGACCCAGGCACGCGCGAACGCCAGTCCGGCGGTCGCGACGAGGACGAGCATGCCCGCGAGCCCGATCTGGAACCAGGCGTCGACGAGGGCGTTGAGGCCGGAACCGAACGGGCGACCCGACTCGGTCAGCAGCGTGTCGAACGGGAACACGTCGGTCGGCCAGGTGCCCACCCAGCCCCAGCCCTGGATCGGGTACGCCTCGATGAGGATCCGGATCCGCGACCAGAGGGCGATGCGGGTGGCGGTGCCCTCGGCCGCTCCGATCCCGCGGAGCAACGGGTGACGCAGCGCGAACCCCGTGACGACGGCGGCGAGGAGGAGCACGCCGAGCGCCGCGTTGATGCCGGGACGGCGGGGGAGCGGTGCCCGGCGGAGCGCGACGATCGCGAGCGCCGCCACCGCGAGTGCGATCATGGCGATGCCCGTGATCGGGGACTGGACGAGCATGAGCGTGATGAGGGCGAGCGCGGCCGACGCGATGCCCCGCCACCGGGTGACGCTGTGCGTGAGGATCTCCATGACGAACGTCACGAGCGCCATGCCCGCGATGAACCCCATGAAGTTCCGGGTGCCGCCGACGCCCTGGATCGGGCCGCCGTAGGCGATGTCGCCGGTGATCCCGAGCGCCGGGATCGGGACGTCGAGCACGAGGCCGCTCAGGACCTCGAGCCCGAGTGACGTCACGACGAGGATCCGGAGCGCGTCGCCCGAGGCGCGCACCACCTGCACGAGGTCGCGTCCGAGCGCCAGGTACAGCCCGAGGGACACGAACCCGATCGTGGACGCGAACCCGCGCAGGGACGACCAGGAGTACGTGCTCCACAGGACGCTGAGCGCCATGTACCCGACGAGGCCGAGCAGGCTCAACGGGAGCACGCCGTGCCAGTCGATCCGGTAGCGCTGCCCGAGCAGGCTGAGACCGGCCAGGACCACCAGGGACACGAGGACCGCACCGGTGCCGGCCGCGCCGACGAGCACGTGCACGGTCGGGGACCCGAACGCGAACACCACGATCACGGTCGCGAGCGCCTGCGAGAACCGGCCGCCGGCGGAGAACCCGATCCACGCGGACACGTACCGGCGCGCCAGGACACGGCGTCCGGGTGCTGAGCTCACGGACCAATCATCTCGTACCCGGAGCGCCGCGGCCCGGACCACGCGGCACGGCGGCCGTTCCCGGGCGCGTGACCGAGCATGGGATACGCTCGACCGTCCACGCTCGCGTCCGAGGAGTCCGTCCGCACCATGCCGTCGTCCGTCCGTCCGCTCGTCATCGTCCCCACCTACGACGAAGCGGAGAACATCACCGCCGTGACGGAACGGGTCCTCGGGGTGGTGCCCGAAGCGCACCTGCTCGTCGTCGACGACGGCAGCCCCGACGGCACCGCGGACATCGTGGCCGCCATCGCGGCGGGGGACGATCGCGTGCACCTGATGCGCCGCAGCGGCAAGCTCGGCCTGGGCACCGCCTACGTCGCGGGGTTCCGATGGGGGATCGAGCGTGGGTACGACCTGCTCGTCGAGATGGACGCGGACGGGTCGCACCCGGCGTCCGCGCTCCCGGACCTCGTCCGTGCGGTCGCCGACGCACCCGCCGGAGCCCGCGTCGACCTGGCGATCGGGTCGCGCTGGGTCACGGGGGGCTCTGTGGTCGACTGGCCGCGGTCGCGGGAGCTCCTGAGCCGCGGCGGGAACTGGTACGCGCGGTGGATGCTGCGGCTCGACGTCCACGACATCACCGCCGGCTTCCGCGTGTACCGCGCCGACGCGATCTCGCAGATGGACCTCGACACCATCGACTCGAAGGGCTACTGCTTCCAGGTCGACATGACGTTACGGGTGCACGACGCGGGAGGCCGCATCGTCGAGCGCCCCATCGAGTTCCGCGACCGCGTGCTCGGCACCTCGAAGATGAGCCGGGCGATCGTGCTCGAGGCGATGGCGCGGGTCACGCAGTGGGGACTGCAGCGCCGGTTCGGGCGTCGGCGCCGCTGAGCTCCGCGTGGGCGCCGCCGTCCCCGGTGTCCGCCACTCGGTCCGTCCAGCCGCGCTCCGGCAGCGCTGGGTCCGCCGTGCCCCGCAGGCGCGCCGTCGGTGACGCCAGGAACGCGACGACCATGCAGACGAGCAGCACCGCCCGTCCCCAGACGCCGAGTGCGAGCGCCTGGTCGGCCCACGTGGTCCCGGTCGGATGCCCGAGCGTCAGGTAGTACAGCCACCGGAACCACCCGACGAACGCGCACAGGTCGGCCACGAGGTAGGCGGCGATCCAACCGACGCGGATCCGCACCGTGACGAAGAAGGGCAGCAGCCAGAGCGTGTACTGCAGCGAGTCCACCTTGTTGAACGCCATGTACACGCACAGCAGCGCCGCGCTCGTCTGCAGCCAGGGGTAGGGCCGACCGCCGCGTGCGAGCAGCAGGCTCACGACCACGACGACGACGATGCCGACGGCGGTCGCGGCGGTCGACGCCGCGCTCATCAGGTGCTGGATGTGCTCGGTGCCGTCGTCGGACCACGGACGGAGCCCCCAGTACCAGATCGACAGCGTCGCGCGATCGATGTTGCGGGCGGCCTGGAACCGGAAGACCGAGAACCACCCGGTGAAGTTGACGACCGCGAGCGGGACGTTGACGACCGCGACGACCCCCACCGCGACGCCGATGGGCGCGAGGGCCCGGAGGAGACGCCGACCGATCGTCCGACCGCGTCCGTCGGTGAGCACCGCGAGGGCCAGGGGGAGCACGAACATGATCGGGTAGAGCTTGAGCGCGCCGCCGACCCCGAACGCAGCGGCCGCGAGGAGCACGCGGGTGGTGGGCGACCAGCGCCGCGGGCCCGCGACGACGAGCGCGATCCCGAGCGCGGTCATCAGGACGGGTAAGACGTCCCAGTTGTACAGGGCGTAGAGCGCGAGCGGCGGCGTCGCTGCCCAGGCCCAGGCCCGCCGACCGGCGACACGCACCAGGAGGAGGGTCACGAGCACGCCGACGACCGCGAACACGCAGGTGGTGACGAGCAGGAACCCGACGTCGGTGGACACCGGGAGTGCGGTGAGCCAGACGAACAGGCCCGTCAGTGCCGGGTACTCGACCGTGCCGCCGTGGACCGCCGGCGGGTCGGCCGTGTACGTCCCGTGCACGTAGGGCACGAGGTGCGCGATGAGCCCCCGGCTGCCCCAGAGCGACAGCACGTCCGAGTAGCAGGCCTTGCGGACGACGTCCTGGTACGGGTCGGTGCTCGCGCCGTTCGAGGCGAAGACGCCCTTGGAGCAGGTGAGCTTGTCCGCGGCGCTCAGGACCGTGAGGAGCACGGTGGCGAGCACCATGCCGACGACCTCGAGCGGGTGCGGACGGGAGCGCAGGACGGCCGGCGCGGTCATGGGGTCCTCTCGGACGGGGGCGGGGTCGGCGTCAACCGTAGCCGGTCGCGGGTCAGCGGCCGGCCGCGGCACGACGGAAGGACCGGCTGCGGACCGGCACACGCGGTCCGTCCCCGATCGACGGCGGTTCGTCGCCGACGGCCACGATCCGGGTCTTCACCGCGACGAGCACGAAGAGGATGAAGTCGCCCTCGTAGAGGAGCCGGGACTCCGTGACGCTCTGCACGAGGAGCGCCACCACGACGAGCAGGGCGAGCAGCGAGACCGGCGCGAACGCCCGCGGGCGGTGGTCGGCGTCGTAGCTGAACGCCGTGGCGCTCGCCCACGACCGCACGAGCGTCGTGAGGACGGCGAGGCCGAACAGGACCACCCCGACGACGCCGGTCTGCATCCAGACGTCGAGGAACGCGTCGTGCGCCTGCAGGTACGTGACGCCGTTGCGCACGGCGAGGTGGTTCAGCGGCTCGATGGCGGGCCACCAGTACCCGAGCCACCCCCACCCGAGCACGGGGTGCTGCTCGACGAGGCCCCACACCGCCCGCCAGATCTTCCCGCGTCCGGTCAGGTCCGGGCTCTTGCCCGCCAGCGCGAGCACCGGCCGCCAGAGCAGCGCCACGAGGCCGGCGAGCACGAACGCGATCGCGATCCCGGCGAGGTACCGCGGGGTCCGTCGTCCGGTGGGCACGCGACGGATCACGAGCGCACCGACGAGCACGAGCGCGGTCACGGCCGCGGCGGCCACCACCGTGGAGGAGCGGGTGAGCAGGAACAGCACCGCGGCCACGGAGAGCCACCCGGTCGCGCGCACGCGCCGCATGCGCCCCTCGGCGAGCTGCACGCCGACCGCGATCGCGGCAAGCAACGCCACCATGGCCAGGAGGTTCGCGTTGCCCGGGAGGCCCTGGATGCGTCCGCCGGTGAACAGTTCCGCCCGCGAGAACGCGAACGCGGCCGGCACGTGCCGGCCACCGTAGTGCGTCCACACCGGGTAGACGGGGTGGCGGACGAGGACCGCGACGGCCGCCTCGAACACGAGGGACAGGGCGAGGACCCAGCGGAGTGCGAGACTCAGCGCGTCGAGGATCCGCCGCCAGCTCAGGGTCGAGGCGATGACGACCGCCATGAGGGCGCAGAGGAGCTGCGCGGCGATGCTCGCGGTCGTCGCGACCCGCCAGTGCGACCACGCGACGCTCACGAGGCACCACGCGATGTACACCCACAGGGCGTTCGGCGTGCGCCGGAACGACGGCCGGGCCCGGATCGCGATCGCGACCCCCCAGGCACCCGCGCCGGCGCAGACGACCGCCCATCCGATCCAGCTGATGGTGTTCGGGATGCCGTCGCCGGTGAAGACGATGAAGAGCACGGTGGCGGCGAAGCCGAACGCCTCACGCTCCGGGACGCGTCCGCGGGTCCACGGCCAGGTGTTCGTCACGACGACGAGGCTACCGGGCCGCGGGCCCGGGACCACTGCCGTCGGCCCCTGCCGATATGGTCGGAGCCATGTTCCTCGGCATCACGAACACCCCGCGCGACTACGCCTGGGGCTCCCGCACCGCGATCCCCGAACTCCTCGGCCGCACCGTCACCGGTCAGCCGCAGGCCGAACTCTGGCTCGGAGCGCACCCGGGCAGCCCGAGCGTCGTGGTGAACCCGGCGATGGTCGGTGGTGCGGACACCCTCGCCGACTGGATCCGCGAGGAACCGGACGCCGCGCTCGGTGGCGGGGCCGAGGGCCTCCCGTTCCTGCTCAAGGTGCTCGCCGCCGCGGCACCGCTGTCACTGCAGGCGCACCCCACGCCCGAGCAGGCCCGCGACGGGTTCGCGCGCGAGGAGGCGGCGGGGATCCCCGTCGACGCCGCGGAGCGCAACTACAAGGACCCGTACCCGAAGCCCGAGCTCGTCGTCGCGCTGAGCGAGCGGTTCGAGGCCCTGAGCGGGTTCCGCCCGGTGGACGAGGCGCTCGCCGACATCGTCCGCATCGACGGCGGGACCGGTCGCACGGCGCCGCTCGCCGACCGGCTGCGCGACCAGGGCCTCGAGGAGACCGTCCGCTGGCTCGTCACCGCGGACGACGACGCGCGCTCCCTCGTGCGTGTGCTCGGGGAACTCGCGACCGCCGTCGAGGACCCGACGCCGAACACCGCGACCGTCGTCGACCTCGCCGCGTCGTACCCGGACGACCCGGGCGTCGCGGTCGCCCTGCTCGTGCACCGGGTCTCGCTCGCCCGGGGCGAGGCCCTCTACCTGCCGGCCGGCAACATCCACGCCTACCTCGAGGGCCTCGGCATCGAGCTCATGGCGCCGTCGGACAACGTCCTGCGCGGTGGCCTGACGCCGAAGCACGTCGACGTGCCGGAGTTGCTGCACGTGCTCGACTTCACGCCGGGGCCGCCGCCGCTGCTCACGCCCGAGCCCGTCGCGCCGGGTGTGGACCGGTTCGCACCCGCGGGCGTCGGGTTCGCACTCGTCCGCGTGTCGAGCGCCGGTGCCACGGCCGGGCTGGGCGCCGGCGGGGTCGTGCCGCTCGGCGGACCGTCCATCGCGATCTGCACCGAGGGCGCCGCGACCCTCGTCGGAGCACGGTCGGCGACCATGCTGCGCCGGGGGGAGTCCTGCTACGTCACGCCCGACGAGGGCACGGTCACCGTCGAGACCGACGCCGCGGGGGGCGGCACCGCCACCGTCTTCATCGCCACCCCCGCCTGAGCCGCGGTCGGGGCGCGCCGTCCCGGTACGGTAGCGCCATGAGTTGGTTGGTCACCGGCGGTGCCGGGTACATCGGTTCCCACGTCGTACGCGCCCTGCGGGCCGCGGGGCTCGAGACGGTCGCCCTCGACGACCTCTCCAGCGGGTTCGCGTCGTTCGTCCCCGAGGACGTCCCGTTCGTCCAGGGCACGATCCTCGACGGCGACCTCGTGCGGCACGCCATCGACGAGCACGGTGTCACCGGTGTCGTGCACGTCGCGGGGTTCAAGTACGCGGGCGTCTCGGTCGAGCGTCCCCTCCACACGTACGAGCAGAACGTCACCGGCATGGCGACGCTGCTCGGTGCGATGGCGGACCGCGGTGTCGACCGGGTCGTGTTCTCGTCGAGCGCGGCGGTGTACGGCACCCCCGACGTCGACGTCGTCGTCGAGGACACCCCGAAGGCGCCGGAGTCCCCGTACGGCGAGTCGAAGCTCATCGGCGAGTGGCTGCTCCACGACATGGAGGTCGCGGCCGGGTTCCGCACGACGAGCCTGCGGTACTTCAACGTCGTCGGTTCCGGTGGACCCGATCTGTACGACGCGAGCCCCCACAACCTGTTCCCGCTCGTGTTCGACGCGCTGCTGGCCGGACGGACGCCGCGGATCAACGGCGACGACTACCCGACGCCCGACGGCACGTGCGTCCGTGACTACATCCACGTCGCGGACCTCGCCCACTCGCACGCGGTGGCCGCCCAGCGCCTCGACGCGGGGGACCGGCTCGAGCGTGCGTACAACCTCGGCAGCGGTGACGGTGTGTCCGTGCGCGAGATCATGACGGCCATGGCCAGGGGCACCGGGATCGACTTCGAGCCCACCGTCGCGCCCCGCCGTCCGGGTGACCCGGCACGCATCGTCGCGACCGGCGAACTCGCCGCGCGCGACCTCGACTGGGCCATGCGCCACTCGCTCGACGAGATGGTGACGAGCGCCTGGGAGGCCCGCCGAAACGCCTCCTGACCGCCGTCCGGCGGCCCCGTACACCACGGACGACGCGCCGCGCGACACGCCAGAACGGGGGACATGACCTTCGATACGAGGTCGACGGTTTTATGATCCGCCGACTTGACCTCAGGGAATCACACCTGTGTAATTAGTGCTGCGGCGCTCGCCGCGACCGTGGCCAACACGACCGTTCAGCGGTGGAGCAAGGGGTGATCAGGGTGAACGCTTCCGACTTCCGGTCCGGCGTCCCGGACGACTGGCACGTCGACCCCGTCGACCTCGGCGTCCCCGGGGTCCGTCGTGCCGGCGAGGACCAGGGGGACAACCCGCTCGCCTGGCAGGTCGACTCGCTGTGCGCGCAGACCGACCCCGAGGCGTTCTTCCCGGAGAAGGGCGGCTCGACGCGCGAGGCCAAGAAGATCTGCACCTCGTGCGAGGTCCGCTCCCAGTGCCTCGAGTACGCGCTCGAGAACGACGAGCGGTTCGGCATCTGGGGCGGCATGAGCGAGCGCGAACGACGGAAGCTGCGCAAGCGCGCCTAGTCCGGTCGTCGGCACCGGATCCGCGTCGGCGGGAGCGGTCTCCGAAACGCGCGCCGCGCCTCCCGGGAGCCGCTCCGGACCGGACGTAGAGTGACCGGCGTCATGCAGCCCAGAGTCACCGCGATCCTCGTCTGCGCCAACGGCGCGGAGTTCCTCGACAGGACCCTGGACGCGCTCGCCGCCCAGACCCGCCCCCCGGAAGCCCTCGTCGTCGTCGACGTGGGGTCCACCGACGGCTCGACCGACGAGCTCTCGTTCGGCGGGTCCGCGCAGCTCGCACGGATCCCGGCCGGTCGGCCGTTCGGGGAGGCGGTGGCCCAGGGGGAGCGCGTCGCACCGCACGCCGCACCCGACGAGTCCGTCGACGAGTGGCTGTGGCTCATCGGGCACGACAACGCCCCCGCGCCGACCGCGCTCGCCGAGCTCCTCGCTGCGGTCGAGATCGCGCCGTCCGTCGCGGTCGCCGGGCCGAAGGTCATGGTCGCCCAGGAGCCCACGCGCATCCGGGAGTTCGGCGAGAGCATGACCCGCTTCGGACGGTCGACGGTCCTCGTCGCCGACGAGCTCGACCAGGGACAGCACGACGCGCACGCGGACGTGCTCGGCGTCGGTGTCGCCGGGATGCTCGTCCGCCGTTCCGTCTGGACCGCGCTCGGCGGCTTCGACCCGGGACTGCCGCACGTCGACGCCGCGCTCGACTTCTGCGTCCGGGCGCGGCTCGCCGGCCACCGCGTCAGCGTCGTGCCCGAGGCCCGGGTGACGAGCGCCGGCGGCCCCGAGGACTTCGGACGACGGTCGGTGTCCGAGACCCGTCGCCTCCGTTTCCGGCGGCAGGCCCAGCTGCACCGGCGTCTCGTGTACGCACCGCCCGCGGTCCTCTGGCTCCACTGGCTGTCGCTCGTGCCGCTCGCGATCGTCCGGAGCGTCGGGCGCCTCGTCGCGAAGCACCCCGGTGCCGTCGGTGCCGAGATCGGTGCCGCCGTCGCCGTGGCCTTCGGCGGTGGCGTGGGACGGGCACGTCGGACCCTCGCGCGGAACCGCCGGGTCGGCTGGGCCGCCGTCGAGCCGCTCCGCGTGAGTCTGGGCCGCGTCCGGGAGCACCGGGTCACCGCGCGCGACCTCGAGCTCGCCCGGGTCGAGGACGCCGCCGTGCCCCGCGCGTCGTTCCTCGGCGACGGCGGCTTGTGGACCGTCCTCGCCGCCGCGGTCGTCACGGCGGTGCTGCTCGGCCCGCTGCTCGGGGCACCCGCGCTGACGGGTGGCGGGCTGCTGCCGCTCAGCACGACGGTCGGTCGGCTCTGGCAGAACGTCGGGTACGGATGGCACACGACCGGGTTCACGGGGCCGAGTGACCCGTTCGCGGCGGTGCTCGCGGTACTCGGCACGCTCACGTTCTGGTCACCGTCCACGTCGATCGTGCTCGTCATGCTGCTCGCGGTGCCGTTGTCGGCCCTCGGCGCGTGGTTCGCGTCGCGCCGGCTCACGACGCGGGTCTGGGTGCCGGTCGTCGGTGCGACGCTGTACGCGCTCTCGCCGTCGCTCGTGACGGCCGTGATGAGCGGGCACGTCGGCGCCGTGATCGCGCACGTGCTCCTGCCGTGGCTGCTCCTCACCCTCCTCGGCGCCCATCGGTCCTGGGCGTCGTCGGCGGGCGCTGCGCTGCTGTTCGCAGCCGTGCTCGCGAGCGCCCCGTCGCTCATCCCGGTGCTCGTGCTGACGTGGCTGGCGTCCCTCGCCTTCGGCTGGCGGCACCTCCTCCGGCGCATCGCGATCCCGCTGCCCGCGGTCGTGCTGTTCGCCCCCCTCGTGATCACGCAGCTCCGCGCGGGAACGCCGCTCGGCGTCCTCGCCGACCCCGGCGTGCCCGACGCCACCCGGGCGCCGTCGGCGCTCCAGCTGGCGATCGGATCCCCGCTCCCGGACTGGAACGGGTGGACGACGGCGTCGCACGCCGCCGGGTTCGCCACCACGGTCCTCCCGATCGCGCTCGCGGTGCTCGCGCTCCCGGTCGGCGCGACCGCCATCGGTGCGCTGCTCGGCCGACGCTGGCACCTCGCCGCGGTCGCGCTCGGGTTCGCATTCGTCGGGTACCTGACGGCCTTCGGCGCCACGCACCTCGCGCTGTCCGGCGTCGGGTCCACCACGACCATCGTGTGGCCCGGCAGCGGTCTCAGCGTGTCCTGGTTCGCGCTCGTCGTGGCCGCGGTGGTCGGGCTCGACACGCTGCCGCGACTCGCGCCCGGTCTGGGACTCGTCGCCGCGGTGCTCACGGGCGTGACGGTCGCGCCGGTGTTCGCGGGTCTGTACCTCGGCACGGCGGCGATCAGCCCGACCACGGGGCGCGTGATCAGCGCCTACGTCAACGCGGAGGCACGGACGAACCCCGACGTCGGCACGCTCGTCCTGACCCCGCAGCGCGACGGCACGCTCGGGGTGTCCCTGGAGCGCGGGCAGGGGGCGACGCTCGACGACCAGTCGACGGTCCAGGCCACCGCCCACCGCCTCAGTCCGGACGACCGGCGCCTGACGACGCTCGCGGCGAACCTCGCCAGCCGGAGCGGCTTCGACCCGCGCGAGGACCTCCGCCGGCTCGGCGTGCGGTTCGTCCTGCTCGCGGACGGACCCGACTCCCGAGCCGCCGAGGCACTGCACGACCGCGCCGCCGGTTCCATCGGCCAGGACGCCCGGTTCACGAGCATCGGCGCGACCGGCACCGGCGTCCTGTGGACCTACGACGGCCGCGTCGACCGGCCCGCCACGGGCACCGCCGCGGCGTCCGCCGCCCACGCGCTGTTCCTCGTCGTCCTCGGCGTCGTGTTCGGCGCCACCGCACTCCTCGCGATCCCCACGGGGCCGCGTCGGCGGCGGGCGGTGTCGCACGTGATCGAGGCCGACGAACCCGCGACCACCTTCGACGAGGAGCGCGAATGACCCAGCAGCCCACGAACGGTCAGCGGAACGGACGGCGATGGGCGGTCCGGGGGAGCGCCGCGCTCGTCGCCGTGCTCGTCGCCGCGGGCACCATCGGCGCCGCGCACGCCGCGGACCTCACCGGCATCACGGCGCGACCCGCCGGGCGGACCGTGACCCCCGTCCCCGCGGACGCCTCCCGGGTGTGCGCGGGCGGCCTCCTCCAGCTGGCCGACGCGTCCGGTGCGGACGCGACCACGGCCTCCCGGGTCGGCCACGAGACCGTCGCCGCGGCGTCGACCACGGGACAGGTGCACCGGTCGACCCTGGCCGCCGCGAGCAGCGGTGGCTCGGACCCGACCGTCGTCACGGCACGCGCCGGGCGCACCACCCCGACCGTCGCCGGGAGCGGCATCCAGGAGGCCGACGGTGACGAGGTCGCGGGCCTCGCCGCCGCCGCGTGCGACGACCCGTCGACGTCGAGCTGGCTCGTCGGCGGCTCCACCGAGACCGGTCGGACGAGCATCGTCACCCTGGCGAACCCCACCGACGTCAACGCGACCGTGGACCTCGACGTCTTCACGACGACGGGCAAGGTGTCGGCGCCCGGCACCACCGGCATCGTCGTCGCACCGAACACGCAGAAGGTCGTGCCGCTGGCGGGGTTCGTCTCCGACGCGGCGTCGCCGGTCGTGCACGTGACGTCCTCCGGCGGTCAGATCGTCGCCACCATGCAGGAGAGCATCGTGCGGACCCTCACCCCGGGTGGGGCCGACGTCGTGCAGGCGGCGGCGACACCGTCCCGGACGCAGACGATCCCCGGGGTCGTGCTCCGCGACACGGACGGCGCGCAGCACGGCGACGACACCGCCGACGCAGCACCGGTGGTCCGCGTGTTCGTGCCGGGTGACGCGAGTGCGCACCTGACCATGGCCCTGACGACCGCGGACGGCGGTGGGACCACGGTCCAGGCCACGGCGGACGGCGGCGTCGTGACGGACGTGCCCCTCGACGACTTCGCCGACGGCCGGTACACGGTGACGGTCACCGCGGACGTGCCGATCGTCGCCGGGGCCCGGACGAGCACGCCGACGACCGACGGCCGGACCGACCTCGGGTGGTTCGCGTCCGCGCCGACGCTCACGGGCACCACCCTCGTCGACGTCGTCGACGGTCCCGGCGCCCGCCTCACGCTCGTCAACCCCACGACCTCCGACGCCACGGTGACCATGGCGGCGGGCGGGGAGCGCACGACCGTCACGGTCGCCGCGGGGACGACGGCGGACACGACGGTGCCGACGAGCACCGCGCTCACGCTCCGCGGTGTCCGCGGGCTGGTCGCGGGAGTGTCCTACGCGGGCGACGCCGGGATCGCCGGGTTCCCGCTGCGCCCGGGTGCCACCGCGTCGACGCCGATCACCGTCTACCCCTGATCGGCGGGACGGGGTCAGAGGTGCCGGTACCGGTCCGGGGCGAGGTCCCAGGGGTCCTTGTCGAGGAGCTCCGCGACCGCCCGGAACACCGCGGTCTCGACGACGATCCGGCGGTCGACGTCGTCCTTCTCGGGCAGGTGCGTCAGCCGCTCGACCGGGATCCGGTAGATCGTCACGCGGTCCGGCCGTCGGTCGATGCGCCAGCGTGGCACCGTCCGGTCCGCCGGGTCGGGTGCGGTCGCGGTCGACGGCATGTCCGCCACCTGGAACACGACGCCGCGCAGTTCGTCGGGCCACAGCTCGACCAGGTAGTGCGCCGTGTCGCCGACGATGCGGTCGAACGCCTCGGCCCGGGTGACCACGGGCGCGAGGTCGGGCCCGGTGACCGACGAGCGCCCGCCCCGGCCGTGCCGCGAGCGACCGCGGGCCCGGTCGACGGGCGTCACGAGGGGGCGTCGGCGGACCATGCGGCCATGGTACTGCCGGGTGCCCGGTAGGTTGGGCGGGAGATGGACGTGCGGATCTGCAGCAAGGTCGCCTGCGGGGCGGGGGCCGTGGCGACCCTGACGTACGACTACGCCGACTCCATGGTCGTCGTGGGACCGCTGTCGATCCGGGTCGAGCCGCACGGGTACGACCTCTGTGGCCGGCACGCCGAACGCCTCTCGGTCCCACGGGGGTGGCAGGTGGTGCGCCGCGCGCCCCTCGGGCGCGACTGACGCCGGCCGGGTCCGTCGCCCGGCGGTCGCCACCGCCCGCCGGCCGGGAGGCGCGGTGCGAGCCCGCCACGTGCCTCCCGGCCGGAGGGTGGGAGACTGGTGGTCATGCCCACCGACATGCAGACCGCGCTGCCCCACCGCGTCGCCGACCTGACGCTCGCCGAGGCCGGCCGACACCAGATCCGCCTCGCCGAGCACGAGATGCCCGGCCTCATGGCACTGCGCGAGGAGTTCGGTGCGTCGCAGCCGCTCGCGGGTGCGCGGATCGCGGGATCGCTCCACATGACCGTGCAGACGGCCGTGCTCATCGAGACCCTCGTCGCGCTCGGTGCCCGCGTGCGCTGGGCGAGCTGCAACATCTTCTCGACGCAGGACGAGGCGGCCGCGGCGGTCGCGGTCGGCCCCACGGGCACCCCGGACGCCCCCGCCGGTGTCCCGGTGTTCGCCTGGAAGGGCGAGACCCTCGACGAGTACTGGTGGTGCACGAACCGGATCTTCGACTGGTCGGCCGAGGCCGCGGCCGAGGGCGCCGACTGGATCGGGCCGAACATGATCCTCGATGACGGCGGCGACGCCACGATGCTCGTGCACGAGGGTGCGGACGCCGAGTCCGCCGGAGCCGTCCCCGAACCGGCGTCCGACGCCGCGGCCGAGCGTCTCGTCGTCCTCCGCACGATCGCCGAGTCGCTCGCGACCTCGCCCGACCGGTGGACCCGGATCGCGGCCGAGCTGCGCGGGGTGACCGAGGAGACCACGACGGGCGTGCACCGTCTGTACGAGCTCGCGCGCGCCGGCGTCCTCCGGTTCCCGGCCATCAACGTCAACGACTCCGTGACGAAGTCGAAGTTCGACAACCGCTACGGCATCCGGCACTCGCTGCCGGACGGCCTCAACCGGGCCACCGACGTCCTCATCGGCGGCAAGGTCGCGTTCGTCGTCGGTTACGGCGACGTCGGCAAGGGCGCGGCCGAGGCGCTCCGCGGACAGGGTGCCCGCGTCATCGTGTCCGAGGTCGACCCCATCTGCGCGCTCCAGGCGGCCATGGACGGCTTCCAGGTCGCCCGGCTCGAATCCGTCCTCGACCAGGTCGACATCGTCGTGACCTGCACGGGCAACGTGGACGTCGTGACGGTCGACGACATGCTCGGGCTGAAGCACCTGGCGATCGTCGCGAACGTCGGCCACTTCGACAACGAGATCGACATGGCCGGACTCGAGCGGCTCGAGGGGGCGGAGCGGATCGAGATCAAGCCCCAGGTGCACGAGTGGCGCCTGCCGAACGGCCGGAGCGTCCTCGTCCTCAGCGAGGGGCGGCTCATGAACCTCGGCAACGCGACCGGCCACCCCTCGTTCGTCATGAGCAACTCGTTCACGAACCAGGTGCTGGCGCAGATCGAGCTCTGGACCCGACCCGAGGCGTACCCGACCGACGTGTACGTGCTGCCGAAGCACCTCGACGAGAAGGTCGCACGACTGCACCTGGACGCGCTCGGCGTCGAGCTGACCACGCTGGACGCCCGACAGGCCGACTACATCGGCGTGCCGGTCGAGGGCCCCTACAAGCCCGAGCACTACCGCTACTGACGTCCCGGCGGCGCGGCGGCGATCCCCGCGGACCGTCGCCTCGCCGCGCCCGGCCGTCGTGACCGGGTCCCTCGGTTATGGTGGCAGCACGGGCGCGTCGCCACGTCCGGCACCACCGATCCTGAGGGGGACCATGAGCCCGCGCATCCTCGTCGTCGACGACGACCAGGCGCTCGCCGAGATGATCGGGATCGTCCTCCGGTCCGAGGGGTTCGAGCTCGAGTTCAGCGAGGACGGCACCGACGCGCTCGAGGCCTTCCAGAGCACGCGACCGGACCTCGTGCTGCTCGACGTCATGCTGCCGGGTGTCGACGGGATCGAGGTCTGTCGCCGGATCCGTGCCGAGAGCGGCACGCCGATCATCATGCTCACCGCCAAGGGCGACACCGCCGACGTCGTGTCCGGCCTCGAGAACGGTGCCGACGACTACGTGGTCAAGCCGTTCAACCCGAAGGAGCTCGTCGCGCGCATCCGCACGCGCCTGCGCCCGGTGGCGAGCGACGCGGCCGTCCTCACCGTCGGGGACCTCACGGTCGACGTCCCCGGGCACGAGGTCCGCCGCGGCCGCACCCCGATCGCACTCACCCCGCTCGAGTTCGACCTGCTGCGCGCCCTCGCCGAGAAGCCGAACCAGGTGTTCACGCGCGAGATGCTGCTCGAGCAGGTGTGGGGGTACCACTACAAGGCGGACACGCGACTGGTCAACGTCCACGTGCAGCGGCTGCGCGCCAAGATCGAGCACGACCCGGACAACCCGCGCATCGTCACCACCGTGCGCGGCGTCGGCTACCGGGCGGGTTCGCAGGGCTAGCCGTTGGCCAGGCCCGCGGCCCGTGCGACGCCGACATCCGTCACGTCCCCCGGGGTGGTCACCGTCCGGCAGGTGTGGCGGCGCACCCGGCGATGGATCCGGCGGGGGTGGCGCGCCGTCGCGTTCCTCTGGCGACGGTCCCTGTTGTTCCGCGCGGTCGCCATCACGGTCCTGACGACCGGGCTCGCGGTCAGCGTCATCGGCACCGCGATCACCCTGAGCATCACGAACAACGTCTACGCCCAACGGCGAGACCAGATCGAGGCCGAGTCGGAACGTGCGACGGTCCTCGCCCAGAACATCTTCGACGCCGCCACCGCCGCCGAGGACAACAACCAGGTCGAGCTCGAGACGCTGCAGAACGAGGCGCAGACCTCGATCCTGACCACCACGACGAGTCCCGGCGGCACGAGCATCGCCATCCTCCGCACCCCGGGGCAGTCCACCACGCAGACGCTCCAGAACATCGCGAGCCCCGACTTCCCGGACTCGGTGATCACGCCCGAGTTGCGGAAGGCCGTCGCGAAGGACTCCGGTGCGCTCCGGCTGCAGGCGGTCGCGCTCGAGGACGGCGGACGACGGGAACCGGGGCTCGCGGTCGGGTCGACGCTCCAGATCCCCAGCGCCGGGCAGTACGAGCTGTACCTCGTCTACGACCTCAGCGACGCGCAGAAGACGCTGGACTTCGTGTCGCAGACGCTGTCCGTCGGCGGCGTGGCGCTCGTCGTGCTCATCGCGCTCGTCACGTCGCTCGTCGTCCGCCTCGTCGTCGGCCCGGTGCGCGTCGCGGCCGAGACGAGCCGCAAGATCGCCGCCGGTCGACTCGACGAACGTATCCCCGTGCGGGGCGAGGACGACATCGCGATCCTCGCCACGAGCTTCAACGGCATGGCCGACGTGATGAGCCGGCAGATCACCCAGCTCGCCGAGCTGTCCCGCGTGCAGCAGCGGTTCGTGTCGGACGTGTCCCACGAGCTCCGCACGCCCCTGACGACCATCCGGCTCGCGGGCGACGTCCTGTTCGACGCCCGGCACGCGTTCGAACCAGCGGTGGCCCGGTCGAGCGAGCTCCTGCACACCCAGATCGACCGGTTCGAGTGGCTGCTGGCGGACCTGCTCGAGATCTCGCGGTACGACGCCCAGGCGGTGCAGCTCGAGACGGAGCCGGTCGTGCCGGCGGCGCTCGCGACCGACATCGTCGACGAGTTCCGGCCGCTCGCCGAGTCGGCCGGAGTCGAGCTGCAGGTCGCCACACCGGGCGGCCACGTCGTCGTGCAGGCCGACGGACGACGGATCCGGCGCGTGCTCCGCAACCTCGTCGGGAACGCGATCGAGCACGGCGAGGCCAAGCCGGTGCAGGTCGTGGTTGACAGCGACGCCGACACGGTCGCGATCGCCGTGCGCGACCAGGGCGTCGGGATGCCCCCGCAGGACGTCGAGCGCGTGTTCGACCGGTTCTGGCGGGCCGACCCGAGTCGACAGCGGACCATCGGCGGGACCGGCCTGGGGCTCGCGATCAGCCTCGAGGACGCACACCTGCACGGCGGGCGGATCGACGTCTGGTCGCGGCCGACGGTCGGATCGGTGTTCGTGCTGACGCTCCCGCGCCGCGCCGGCGACGCGGTGACGCGGTCGGTGATCCCGTTGCCCGCGCTCGACGACCTGGAGGACGAGCCGCGCCTCCCGGCCGTCGCCGCCGACGGCGACGGAGGGCCGCAGCGGTGACCCGGCGCGTCCTCACCGCGCTCGTCGCGACGCTCGTGCTCGTCGTGCTCACCGCCTGCGCCGCGATCCCGACCGGCGGTGCCGTGCAGAAGGGCGGCCGCGTCGAGGACCAGGCGCCGTCCGGCGTCGACTACCGCCCGAACGGGCCGGTCAAGGGCTCGGACCAGGAGACCGTCCTCCGACAGTTCATCGACGCGGCCACCGGTGCCCAGGACAACTACGCGGTGGCACGGGAGTTCCTGACGACGGGGTTCGCGCAGCGGTGGAACCCGCGGCAGAGTGTGACCGTCCGCCAGGGGAGCGGCACCGTCGCGCGCACCGGGGACCGTCGGCTCTCGTACACGATGACGGTGTCGGCCACGGTGGACGCCGACGGCGAGTACACGCAGGCCGACAGCGACGCGACGTCGACGCTGACGTTCCAGTTCCGCAAGGAACACGGGCAGTGGCGGATCAGCTACGCGCCCGGCGGGATCATCCTGTCGCCCGTCAGCTTCGAGTCGGTGTTCCAGGCGCACGCCCTCTACTTCTACGACCCGACGTACCACTACCTCGTGCCCGAGGAACGGTGGTTCCTCGCCCGGTCGTCGACGAGCACGCGGATCGCGAGCGCGCTGCTCGCCGGGCCGAGCGAGTGGCTCAAGGGAGCGGTCGTCACGGCGTTCCCCGAGGGCACGCAGCTGTCCCTCAACGCCGTGACGATCGAGAGCGGGTCCGCCCAGGTCGACCTGACGAGTGACGCGCTGAAAGCGACCACGGTCGAGAAGGTCCGGATGCGCGAGCAGCTCACCGCGAGCCTGGCGTCGGTCGCGAGCATCTCGTCCGTGACGATCACGGTCGAGGGCACGAGCCTCGACGTGCCCGACTCGACGGGCACGAACGCCGAACGCGACCCCGACGTCGACGCCCGGCCGCTCGTCGTCGCGAAGAACGCCGTCGGCAACGCAGCCGCGGGAGCCGTCGACCAACTCGCCGGCATCGCGGACAAGATCCGCGGCCTCGACCCGACGTCACTCGAGGTGACGGCGGCGGGCACCTCCGCCGCGGTCGGCACGGCCGACGGCGTGGACGCCGTCCGGTCCGGCTCGAGCGCTCCCGTGCAGGTGGACACGCGGAGCGGTCTCGTCGCGCCGTCCATCGACGACGAGGGCTTCGTGTGGTCGGCCCAGGCGGCGGACCCCCGGTCGGTCGTCGCGTACGGGCTCGAGGGCGATCCGCACCCGATCTCGTCGAGCCTGCCCGACGGCCGACTCGTCGCGTTCCGCGTGTCGCGGGACGCCACCCGGGCACTCGCGCTCATCGACACCGACGAGGGTGCCGCCCTGTACGTCATGGGCGTGCTCCGGAACTCGCAGAAGCAGCCGACCGCGCTCGGCGCACCCGTCCGGGTGCCGGTCGCCGCGGGCACCCCGGTCGACGCGACGTGGCAGAGCGACCTCGAGGTGGCGTCGCTCGGCTCCACCGCGACCGGCTCGACCGTGACGTCGTCGACCATCGGCGGGCGTTCGACGACGCTCAACCGCCCGTCCGGTTCGGCGACGACGATCGTCGGCGGTGCGTCCGACTCGCTGCTGCTGCGCATGACCGACGGCCGTGTGCTCGCCGAGAGCGGCGGTGGCTGGGACGACAGCGGCGTGACGGCGGCCGTCCTCGGCACGCAGCGGTAGGCCGGGAGGCCCGTCCTCCCCAGGTGCTCCCGTCCGGACCGCCGTCCACCGACTGATGGATCCGGCGCCGAGTCACGCGGCCGCGGCGCGACGATCGAGGCATGGGGGAGCGGGAAGCCGACCGGTGGCGGGACGCGGCGATCGAGGCGCTCGGCGTGCTGCTGCCGGTGTCGTGCGTCGTCTGCGGGCGTGACGACCGCCCGGTGTGTCACGCGTGTCTCGAGGACCTCGCCGCGACCCCGTCGTGCGTCCGGCTCGTGGCCGGCGTCCGGCTCGACGCCCCGTTCACCTACCGCGGGACGGCCCGGGCCCTCGTGCTCGCGTTCAAGGTGCACGGACGGCTCGACGTCGTCGGACCGCTGGCCCGCCCCACCGTGCGGGCACTCCGGGGGGCGCTCGCCGAGGCGCCCGACGCGGTCGTGGTCCGGGTGCCGTCCTCGCGGGCGGGACGTCGGCGGCGGGGATTCGACCCGGTCGTCGTCCTGCTCCGTCGCGGTGGTTTCCGGACCGCTCGCGTGCTCCGACGGGTGCCGGACCCGCGGGCCCGCGGCAGGCGCGACGGCGGCCAAAAGTCGCTGTCGGGGGTGGACCGGGTGACCGCGACGGTCGGCACCCTCCGCGCGGTGGACGTGCGCGACCGCGCCGTCGTGCTCGTCGACGACGTCGTGACGACCGGGGTGACCATGGCCGAGGCGATCCGGGCGGTCCGCGCCGCGGGCGGCCGCGTGGTGCGGTGCGTGGCGACGGCGAGCGTGGAGCCGTCCTCCCCGTCGGAGGCTGGGACCGGACCCTGAATCGTCGCGTGCACCCGGGTCTACGCTCGCTCGAAAGGCGTCTGGAGTCGCCACGAGGAGGCGACGCGCCGAGTCTGGATGGGAGCCGCCATGGACATCTCGATCACGGGACGGAACGTCGGGATCACCGACCGTTTCCGCGCCTACGCCGAGGAGAAGTCCGCGAAGATCGACGCGCTCGCCGATCGTGCCGTGGCCTTCGAGGTCCGGGTCAGTCGACACCACGAGAAGAGCAGCGGGGCGAGCGGCGACGACCGCGTCGAGCTCACCCTCATCGGTCCCGGGCCGCTCATCCGCGCCGAGTCGACCGCGTCCGACAAGTACGCGGCGTTCGACCTGGCGTTCGCCCGCATCGCCGAGCGGTTGCGGCGTGCGAAGGACCGCAAGAAGGTCCACCGGGGCCGTCACCGCCCGACCTCGGTCGCCGAGGCGGCGGGTGACGGGTTCGCCACGATGGACGTCGTGCCCGCCGACGGCACGCTCATCGAGACGGTCGCGACCGGCAGCCTGCCCGTCGTGACGGACGAGGCCCAGGCGGCGGACGAGGACGCCTACAACCCCGTCGTCATCCGCACGAAGGTCTTCGCGTCGTCCCCGATGACCGTCGACGACGCGCTGTACTACATGGAGCTCGTCGGCCACGACTTCTACCTCTTCATCGACGCCGAGACGGAACGCCCCAGCGTCGTGTACCGCCGCAAGGGCTGGGACTACGGCGTCATCGCCCTGGACGACGCCGCACCCGTCCAGCAAGAGGCCGCGACGGTCGAACGCGCTGGCGTGACCGTCTGACCTCCGCGCACGACCACGAGGGCCCCGGTCGGCACCACACGGTGCGGTCGGGGCCCTTGTGTCCGCCCCGAGCGAACGGGCGCATCCATCGGCTCCGGCAGCGCCCGCTGCCCAGGTGTGCGGGCGCGGAGGTTGCTAGCATGGCTGGCTGATCAGGCGCGCGCGACCGGCCGTCCGGAGGCCCCGAGCGATCAGCGCCAGACGACACCATGAGGAGTCTCGATTGACCAACGTGCTGGAGAAGGTCCTCCGCATCGGCGAAGGGCGCACGCTCCGACGCCTCAAGGCCTACGCCGAGGCGATCAACGACCTCGAGGACGACTTCGCCACCCTCAGCGACGAGGAACTGCGCGACGAGACGCGTGAGCTGCGCGAGCGGTACGCGAACGGCGAGTCCCTGGACGACCTGCTGCCCGAGGCGTTCGCCGCGGTGCGTGAGGCGTCGAAGCGCACGCTCGGGCTCCGTCACTTCGACGTCCAGCTCATGGGCGGTGCCGCGCTGCACCTCGGGAACATCGCCGAGATGAAGACCGGTGAGGGCAAGACGCTCGTCGCGACGACGGCCGCGTACCTCAACGCCATCGCCTCGCGCGGCGTGCACGTCATCACCGTCAACGACTTCCTCGCGAGCTACCAGTCCGAGCTCATGGGCCGCGTGTTCCGCGCGCTCGGCATGACCACCGGCTGCATCCTCGCGGGGCAGGAGCCCGCCGAGCGTCGCGAGCAGTACGCCGCCGACATCACGTACGGCACGAACAACGAGTTCGGCTTCGACTACCTGCGCGACAACATGGCGTGGCAGGCGTCGGACATGGTGCAGCGCGGGCACTTCTTCGCCATCGTCGACGAGGTCGACTCGATCCTCATCGACGAGGCCCGCACGCCGCTCATCATCTCCGGACCGTCCTCGGGCGAGGCCAACCGCTGGTTCACCGAGTTCGCCACGATCGCCACGCGCCTGCGTCCCGGCGTCGACTACGAGGTCGACGAGAAGAAGCGCACGGTCGGCGTGCTCGAGCCCGGGATCGAGAAGGTCGAGGACTACCTCGGCATCGACAACCTGTACGAGTCGGCCAACACCCCGCTCATCTCGTTCCTCAACAACGCGATCAAGGCCGACGCCCTGTTCAAGCGCGACAAGGACTACGTCGTCATGAACGGCGAGGTGCTCATCGTCGACGAGCACACCGGTCGCATCCTCATGGGCCGCCGGTACAACGAGGGCATCCACCAGGCGATCGAGGCGAAGGAGGGCGTCGAGGTCAAGGCGGAGAACCAGACCCTCGCCACCATCACGCTGCAGAACTACTTCCGCCTGTACAAGAAGCTCTCCGGCATGACCGGTACCGCCGAGACCGAGGCGGCGGAGTTCATGTCGACGTACAAGCTCGGCGTCGTCCCGATCCCGACGAACAGGCCGATGCAGCGCAACGACCAGACGGACCTCGTGTACAAGAACGAGCCCGCGAAGTTCGAACAGGTCGCCGCCGACATCGAGCAGCGGCACGAGAACGGCCAGCCCGTCCTCGTCGGCACGACGAGCGTCGAGAAGAGCGAGTACCTGTCCAAGCTCCTCGCCAAGCGCGGCGTGAAGCACGAGGTGCTCAACGCGAAGAACCACGCGCGCGAGGCCGCGATCGTCGCCCAGGCGGGTCGTCTCGGTGCGGTCACGGTCGCCACGAACATGGCCGGCCGCGGTACGGACATCATGCTCGGCGGCAACGCGGAGTTCCTCGCCGTCGCCGAGATGCACGCGAAGGGGTTGTCCCCGACCGAGACCCCGGATGAGTACGAGGCCGCGTGGGACGACGTGTTCGCCCGCGTCAAGGCCGAGGTCGAGGTCGAGGCCGAGAAGGTCCGCGACGCCGGTGGGCTGTACGTGCTCGGCACGGAGCGACACGAGTCCCGGCGCATCGACAACCAGCTGCGTGGTCGCTCCGGTCGACAGGGCGACCCCGGCGAGAGCCGCTTCTACCTGTCCCTCACCGACGACCTCATGCGGTTGTTCAACTCCGGCGCGGCCGAGAGCCTCATGGGCCGCTCGAACGTCCCGGACGACCTCGCGATCGAGAACAAGCTCGTCGGCCGTGCGATCCGCTCCGCGCAGGCCCAGGTCGAGGCCCGGAACGCCGAGATCCGCAAGAACGTGCTGAAGTACGACGACGTCCTGAACCGCCAGCGCGAGGCCATCTACGACGACCGGCGCCGCATCCTCGAGGGCGACGACCTGCACGACCGGTCGCAGCAGTTCCTCGAGAGCGTGGTCAACGAGATCATCGACTCGCACACGGGCGAGGGCTCCCCGGACGACTGGGACCTCGACGCGATGTGGACCGAGCTCGGGACGCTCTACCCCGTGTCGATCACCATCGACGAGGTCATCACCGAGGCCGGATCGCGGGGCAAGGCATCGCGCGACTTCCTCGGCCGCGAGATCCTGTCGGACGCCAAGCTCGCGTACCAGAAGCGCGAGGAGGCCCTCGGCGACGAGGCCATGCGCGAACTCGAGCGCCGCGTCGTCCTGTCGGTGATCGACCGACGCTGGCGCGACCACCTCTACGAGATGGACTACCTCAAGGACGGCATCGGTCTCCGCGCGATGGCGCAGCGCGACCCCCTCGTCGAGTACCAGCGCGAGGGCTACGCCCTGTTCCAGAGCATGATGGGCCAGATCCGCGAGGAGTCCATCGGGTTCCTGTTCAACCTCGAGGTCCAGGTGCAGCGTGACGGCGAGACGGCCGTCATCGACGCCAAGGGCCTCGGCGAGGACTCGGAGGCCGCCGGTCTGGAGTACTCGGCACCGTCGATCGACGGCGAGGTCGAGGTCCGTGACCAGAGCGGTCGCCTCGAGCAGGCCGCGACCGCACTCGCGCAGCGGCAGCAGGCCGTCGCCGAGGCCGAGCAGGTCCCGGGTCCCGAGCGGGGGTCGTCGTTCGGTGCTGCGGCGACGGCGTCCGGGCAGCGCGGTGCCTTCGGGCAGCGCGACACGGCGCCGACGAACCGGGCGGACCGTCGGGCGCAGGCCAAGAAGAGCTGATCGGGAGCGTTCCCGGAACGGCGGCGGTCCTCCTCGGGCCGTCGCCGTTCGGCGTTCGCGCACCCGTCGCCGGTCAGCCCTGCGCTCCGGTGCGGTCCGCACCGGTGGTCAGAGGACGCTGACCGCGGTCGCGCGCCATCGGCCGTCGCGGCCCTCCAGGCGGATCGCGACCGCACGAGTTCGTGCCCGTGCATGCACGATGACGGTGGCCTCGGCGACACCGTCGCTCGGTTCGCGGACGATCACCGAACCGATCGAGAAGACGGGCCGGCGCGGCGCCGTCCGGCGTACCGACCGCGCGCGGGCCGCCAATCGGACGCGGACCTGGAGGTGTCGGTGCACGTCGTCCGTCACCCACCGCGCGATCTGGTCGAGTTCACGGGCGCCGGCGAGGATCTCGACGACACAGCGGGCGAGGTCCCGCGCGACGGGGGTGGGGTCCGGCAGCGCTGCGCGAGGGGGCTGCGGTGCGGCGTCGGCGCGGCGGAGCTGGCGCGGCCCGGCGGTGCGACGCGGCGCGCGCTCGGCAGAGCGATCCGGCTCGTGCCCGGGAGGCGTGGGGCGGAGGACCGCGCCGTCGAGCGCCGTGGGCAGCGGAGGAGCCGGCTGCGCTCCGTGCTCGGTCAGGGCGTGCCGCCCCTGACGGCGCGTGCCCCGTCCCTCCGGTCCGTCGTCGGTGCGCTGTGCGGCACGGTCGTCCATGAGCCCCCTCGTGGTGCGGTGGTGCGGCCTCCCCGGCCACGCCCTCAGGCTACTGACCGTTGGAATGTGACATTTAATCCCTGGACCGAGGTGGGGACGGTCGCAGGGAGGACCGGAGGCGGCCACCTAGACTTGCTCCGTGTCGACCCTCAGTGACCTCGTTCTCGCCCAAGGCCGGTCCACCGACGCGGACGTCGAGTGGCTCCACCTGCTCGTGGGCGACGGTCAGCTCCTCGCCGACCTGTCGTTCGCCGACATCGTGGTGTGGGTGCCCGCGGAGGACGGCTCGTTCGTGGCAGTCGCGCACGCGCGGCCGTCGTCTGCCGCGACGCTGTTCTACCGCGACGTCGTCGGGCAGGGCGTGCGGGACGAGTGGCGCGACCAGATCACCCAGTGCTTCGAACGCAGCGAGATCGTCGACTCGGCGGAGCCCGACTGGTACGAGGACACCCCGACCCGCGTGCGCGCGATCCCGGTCCTGCGTCGGTTGTCCGCCACGAGCGCCCAGACGACGGAGGCGCCCATCGCCGTCGTCACACGCCACTCGAACGTCAACGAGCAGCGCACGCCGAGCCGCCAGGAGCTGACGTTCAACTCGAGCGCGAACGACCTGTTCGGCATGATCGCCACGGGGGACTTCCCGGACATCGGCGCACCGACCGGTCCGCGTCGGGGTGCTCCTCGTGCCTCCGACGGACTCCTGCGACTCGACGTCGGGGGCGTCGTCACCTTCGCGAGCCCGAACGGCCTCAGTGCCTTCAACCGGATGGGCTTCGAGGGCGAGCTCGAAGGGCTCTCCCTGGCCGAGGTGACGACCGGGCTGCTCGGGAATCAACTCGTCGTGGACGAGTCCCTGCCGCTCGTCGTGACCGGTCGCGCTCCGTGGCGCACCGACATCGAGGCGAAGGGCGTGACCGTGACGCTCCGCGCGATCCCCCTGCGCGACCACGGGGAGCGCATCGGGGCGATCGTGCTCTGCCGTGACGTCACCGAGCAGCGGCACCAGGAGCGCGAGCTCATCACGAAGGACGCGACGATCCGCGAGATCCACCACCGCGTCAAGAACAACCTGCAGACGGTCGCGTCGCTCCTCCGCATCCAGGCGCGTCGCACGCATTCGGAGGAGGCCCGGGAGGCCCTGCAGCAGGCGATGCGTCGTGTCGCGGCCATCGCGGTCGTCCACGACACGCTCTCGACCGGTCTCAGCCAGAACGTGGACTTCGACGACGTGTTCGACCGCGTGCTCATGCTCGTGACCGAGGTCGCGGCGAGTCACAACACGACCGTGCGCCCCAAGAAGACGGGCGAGTTCGGTGTGCTCCCGAGCGAAGCGGCGACGCCGTTGGCGCTCGGCCTCACGGAACTCGTGACGAACGCGGTGGAGCACGGGCTCGACGGCCGTGACGGCGAGGTCGAGATCGTGGCCGACCGGTTCGAGGACCACCTCGAGGTGCAGGTGCGCGACAACGGGCGCGGACTCCCCGAGGGCAAGGTCGGTGCGGGACTCGGCACGCAGATCGTGCGGACCCTGATCCAGGGCGAACTCGGCGGCACGATCGACTGGCACACCTTGGTCGGCAGCGGTACCGAGGTCACCATCGGCATCCCCTTCCGGTGGTCGGAGCAGTCGTAGGGCTTCGGCCTCGGGATCGCGCGGGGTCCGAGTCGAGGGACGACGGGCGCGGCAGGACGACGTGGGGTGGAACGACGACGGCGCCCGGTCCCCTGGGGGACCGGGCGCCGTCGGCGTCGGAACGGGTGCGCTCGGTCAGGAGGCGCGACGTGCGCGGGCAGCGCGGCGCTTGAGCGCGCGACGCTCGTCCTCGCTCAGACCGCCCCAGACGCCCGAGTCCTGCGAGGTCTCGAGCGCGTACTGCAGACAGGTCTCGGTGACGGTGCACCGAGCGCACACCGACTTCGCCTTCTCGATCTGGTCGACGGCCGGGCCGGTGTTCCCGACCGGGAAGAAGAGCTCGGGGTCCGCGGTGAGGCAGGCGGCCTTGTCACGCCAATCCATGTGTTGATGCTCCTTAAATAGCTTCGAATCGCACGACGAACGGCCGTGGCGAATCAAGTGCAGGCGTGGGCCAGCTGGGCTGCAGCACTGCGGGGGGATTCTCTGTGGGGGAGAGAAAGACTCTGCGGGAGGCGCACACGTCATCGTGGCGTTCCATCGACCTCGAACATCGTTCCATACTGATATGGCCAAATCAAGGGTCGAGAGCTGGAGGAACGCTGTGTCGGATGCCCCACGCCCGGAGCGCCCCGAGGGTGCCGCTGATCGGGAATCACCTGATCGCGCGGCATTCCGGACGCCGACCGTGCTCGGTCTCGCGGTCGTCGTGGGGCTCGAGTTCCTCGCCGTGGCGGTGCTCACGGTGGTGCTCGTCGTCGACCTCGTGGTCGCCCCGCCGGACTCGGTCGTGAACGGTCTGGCGCTCATCGTCCTCGCCGCCGTCGCCGCGATCTGGCTGGGAGCGATGGTGCTCGGACTGGCCCGCGCCCGCTCCTGGGTGCGGAGCGGGGTCGTCGTCTGGCAGTTCCTCCAGATCGCCCTCGCCGTCGGTGCGTTCCAGGGCGTGTTCCGGGTCCCGGCGATCGGGTGGGTGCTGCTCCTGCCAGCGCTGCTCGCCCTGGTGCTCGTCTTCGCACCGGCGACGACGGCGGTGCTCGCCCGCCGCGACCTCGAGCGCTGAGGGCAGGGACTCAGTCCAGGCCGAGCTTCTTCCGCAGCGCGGCCACGTGCCCCGTCGCCTTCACGTTGTAGAGCGGCAGCTGCACGCGGCCGTCCTCGTCGACGACGATCGTCGAGCGGATCGTGCCCGTCGTGACCTTGCCGTAGAGGTTCTTCTCGCCGTACGCGCCGTACGCGCGGTGGACCGTCAGGTCCGGGTCGCTCAGGAGCGGGAAGGTCAGGGCCTGCTCGTCCTTGAACCGCTGCAGCGCGGGGAGGTCGTCCTTGCTGATGCCGAGCACCGTGTAGCCGGCGCCCTGCAGGGAGTTCATGTTGTCGCGGAAGTCGCAGGCCTCGGTCGTGCATCCGGGCGTCGACGCGGCCGGGTAGAAGTACACGATGACCTTGCGGCCCCGCAGGTCGCGCAGGCTCGTCGGCGTGCCGTGCTCGTCCGGCAGGGTGAAGTCGGGGGCGTCGGCCCCGGCGGCGAGACGTTCGGTCATCCTGTGCTCCTTGCGCGACGTGGTGGCGGCGCCCCGTGGTCCGTGGCGGCCGGGACCCATGCTATTGTTGTTCTCCGTTGCGGCGAGCCGCGACGGTACGCGCCTCTAGCTCAATTGGCAGAGCAACTGACTCTTAATCAGTGGGTTCTGGGTTCAAGTCCCAGGGGGCGCACCACCAGCCCCGGACCTCCCGGCATCAGCCGCAGGTCCGGGGCTTCGTCGTTGCCAGGCGCGGCCGTCGTCCCCCTCGATCGGGGGCGTCGTCCGGCAACCGCGGCGCTCGCGGGTCGCGCCGAGGACGACCTGGACTCGGTGTAGCGTGCGTACCTCCGGGCGGGAGCAGGGGGGTGACGGGTGGGAACAGCGGACGAGGACGTGTCCGACCTCATCGCGGCGTTCACCTCCGTACAGCGGGCGAACGCCGCCCTCATGCGGCAGCTGAGCCTCCTCGCGGGCGTGCATGAGAACGCGCTGCGGGCGCTCGTGCTCATCGACGACACGGCCCGGTCCACGCCGACCGAGGTCGCCGGGTTCCTCGAGCTGACCTCCGGTGCGGTCACGAGCATGCTCGACCGACTCGTGGCGGGCGGGTTCATCAAGCGGATCCCGAACCCGGCCGACCGGCGCGGGTCCCTGCTGACGCTCGAACCCGCGGGTCAGGCCGTCGTCGCGCAGATCCGGCGCCGCTACGAGGGGGTCATGCGGGCCGTCGACGCCGAGCACCGGGCCGGGCTGTACCTCGTGCTGAACGACCTCGCGACCGGGCTGCTCGAGCAGGCGCAGGGCGTCGTGTCCGACGCGGCCGCCGCGGGCGGAGACGGGACGTAGTCCCGGGACCGGCGGCGACCGCGGCGTGCGGCACGGTGCCGCGGCGTCAACGTCGGTCGAGCTCGGACGACCGCGCCCGGTACTCCGTCGCGTCGATCTCGCCGCGCGCGAACCGGTCCGCGAGGACGGCCCGGGCGTCGGAGCGAGCGCGCCACGGCCCGCGGCGGAGGACCCCGAACACGAGGGCGAGCACGACGAGGGTCGCGAGGAACACGACGGGGAACACGGCGAACGGGGCCATGGGTGGGCCGCCGTGCCAGGACGGTGCGGCGGCGAGTGCGGTGAGTGCGGGTGTCATGGTGACCTCCTCGGTCGGTGGCTGGGCGTCGCTGGTGCGACCGGTCCAGGCTCCTGCTCCGCGGTCGTCCTGTCGTCCGCTCGGGGGACGCTCCTGGACGTGCTCCCGACGGCAGTACCCGAGGTCGTTCCTCCACACGCATCACGCCGGAGGGAGGAGTCCACGGACACCTCCCCGGGCGGACGACGGCGGCCCGGTCGGCACCTAGGCTTCCGGGCATGAGGAGACCCACCGAGACCGGGCGGCGGCGGTTCGCGCGCGTCGGCAGGGTGCTCCCGGTGGCGGCACTGCAACTCGTCGGCACCCTCGTCCTGTCGCGCTGGACCGGGCCGACGCCCGGCACCGTGCCCGCTCATCCGGGACCGCCGTGGGGGCCGGGAGCGGGGGAGGCCGTCGTGGCGGCACCCGGTCCGCTCGCGATCGCGATGCTCGTCGCTGCGGTGGTCGTCCTGCCGTTCCGGTGGCGTTGGCCGGTCGTCGTCCTCGGCGTGACGCTGGCGACGACCCTCGGCTACGCGGTCCTCGTGAGCCCGCGGGGTCCCTTCGTGGCGGCCCTCACCATGGCGGCGGTGAACGCGTGGCTGTCGGGTCGTCGCCGTTCCGCGGCCGCGGCGGTGGCGATCGGCGCGTTCGCGCTCCCGTGGGTGGACCTCGCGACCGGGCGTTCGTCCGTCCTGCCCTGGGGGACGGCCACCGTCATGCTCGCGTGGGGTGGGCTCACGATCGCGCTCAGCGAGCTCGCTCGCGTCCGCGTGCTCCGCGCGGCCGAGGCCCGCCGCGCACGCGCGGAAGCGGTCCGGCGGCGCGCGGAGGACGAACGCGTCCGCATCGCTCGGGAGCTGCACGACTCGGTGGCGCACAACATGTCGCTGATCAACCTGCAAGCCGGGGTGGCGCTGCACCTCGGTGCCGACCTGCCGGACCCGACCCGGGCCGCGTTGACGAGCATCCGCGACGCCAGCCACGAGGCCCTCGTGGAGCTCCGCGCGGTGCTCGGGGTCCTCCGCAGGGTGGACGATCCGGACGCGGGAACGAACAGCGGCGGCGCGGGTGCCGCGACCGGGAGTGGGATCGAGGCGACCGGGGACGGGGGCGTCGTGGTGCCCGAACGGTCCCCGGTGCCCGGCCTCGATCGACTCCGGGATCTCGTCCTGCGCGCGGAGGCGGCCGGACTCGACGTCACGCTCGACGTCGACGGCGACCTCGGCGCCGTCGACCGCATCGTGGATCGGACGGCGTTCCGCATCGTGCAGGAGTCGGTGACGAACGTCATGAAGCACGCGCCGTGGAATCGTGTCGCGGTGGTCGTCGGCGCGTCTGCGGAAGTCCTCGACGTCACCGTGGAGGACCTGCCCGACGCGCGCGGGCGGAGGGGCCCTGCTGCACCGCCGGACCCGGCCGCGTCGGCCGCGTCCTCCGCGTCGGCCTCGGTGGACGCCCCGCAGGACACCCTCGACCGCGCCCAGGCCGGCCTCGGTCCGTCGGGCAACGGCATCATCGGCATGCGGGAGCGGGTGGCTGCGGTCGGGGGCGTGCTCGAAGCCGGCCCGGTCACCGGTGGCGGGTGGCGGGTGCACGCGCGGCTCCCGACCAGCGGCACGACCACGACCACGACCACGACCACGGGCACGGACACCACGGACCGACGGACCGCTGCCCTCGAGCGAGGACAGGAGGCACACCGTGGATGACGCCAGCGAGGCGGCACCGCTCCGGTTGGTGATCGCGGACGACCAGGCACTCGTCCGCGCCGGACTGCGGGCGCTCGTCGAGTCCGAGCCCGACATGGCCGTCGTCGCCGAGGCCGCCGACGGCGAGGACGCCGTGCGTGCTGCCGTGGAACACCATCCCGACGTCGTGCTCATGGACATCCGGATGCCCCGCGTCGACGGACTCGTGGCAACGCGGCGCGTCGGTGCCGACCCGGCGCTCCGTGACGTGCGCGTCGTGGTCCTCACGACCTTCGAGGAGGACGCCTTCGTGTTCGAGGCGATCCGGGGCGGAGCGGCCGGGTTCCTGGTCAAGGACACCGAGCCGGCCGAGCTCCTCCGCGCGATCCGGACGGTGGTCGCGGGTGACTCGTTGCTCTCGCCGGGGGCGACCCGGTCCCTCGTCGCCGCCTTCGCCACGCACGCCACCCCGGCGGAACTGACCCCTGCACTCGACCGCTTGACCGACCGGGAGCGCGAGGTCATGCGCTGGGTCGCCGGGGGACTGTCGAACAGCGAGATCGCCCAACGCCTGTTCATCAGCCCTGCGACGACGAAGTCACACGTGAGCCGGGCGATGGTGAAGCTCGGCGCACGGGACCGGGCGCAGCTCGTCGTGTTCGCCTACGAGACAGGCCTCGTCGCACCGGGCTGGTCCGGCTCCTGAGCGCGTGGCCCCCAGCGCGGATCGGTAGGGTCGACCAGGCCGACGAACCGGAGGTGGTCGATGACGTCCTGGGTGGAGCACGCCCTCTGGTGGCACGTGTACCCGCTGGGGTTCGTCGGTGCCGACATCCGTCCGCCGGATGCCCCCGCGCCGTCGGCACGGGAACGCCCGGTCGAGCACCGGCTCGGCCGACTCGAGGCGTGGCTCGACCACGTCGTCGACCTCGGGCTGAACGGCATCGCGCTGGGACCGGTGTTCGCGTCGTCGACGCACGGCTACGACACGCTCGACCACTTCCGGGTGGACCCGCGGCTCGGGGACGAGGACGACCTCCTCCGTCTCGTCGCCGCGGCGCACGACCGCGGCGTCCGGGTGCTGCTCGACGGGGTGTTCAACCACGTGGGGCGCGCGCATCCGGCGTTCCGAGCGCTCGAGGAGGACGGACCCGCGGCCCCGACCGCCGGACTGTTCCGCGTGCGCTGGGACGGGTGGCGTCCCGGTGACCGCGTCGACGCGGACGTGTTCGAGGGCCACGACCAACTCGTCGCCCTCGACCACGGCTCCTCGGCGACCGTCGACCTGGTCGTCGACGTCATGACCCACTGGCTCGACCGCGGCGTGGACGGCTGGCGCCTCGACGCCGCGTACGCCGTGCCGCCCGCGTTCTGGGCGGCGGTGTTGCCCCGCGTGCGAGAGCGGCACCCGGACGCTTGGTTCTCGGGTGAGGTGATCCACGGTGACGCCGGTGCCGTCGTGCGGGCCTCGACCATGGACTCGGTCACCCAGTACGAGCTGTGGCAGGGCATCTGGCACGGCATCGCGGACGGCAACTGCCACGAGCTCGCACACGCGATCCGCCGGCACGACGCGCTCCTGTCGACGTTCGTCCCGAGCACGTTCGTCGGCAACCACGACGTGACGCGCATCACGTCCGCGGTCGGTCCGCGGCACCTGCCGCACGCCCTCGCGGTCCTGTTCACGGTGGCCGGCGTGCCGAGCGTGTACGCGGGCGACGAGTACGCCTTCCGCGGCGTCAAGGAGGCCCGGGTCGGCGGCGACGACGCCGTGCGCCCGGCGTTCCCACCCGTGCCACCGGCTCCGGCCGACCTCGATCCGGAGGGCCGGGACGCGTTCCGCACGCACCAGGCGCTCGTCGCCGTGCGGCGTCGCCACCCGTGGTTGCACCGCGCGCACACGGACGTCGTGCACCTCGAGAACACGGCGATCGTGCTCCGGACGGCGATCGGCACGGACGCGGTCGTCACCGCGCTCAACATCGGTGACGAGGTGGTGTCGCTGCCCGCGGCCGGGTCGACCACGATCGAGGCGGGCGCGGGCGAGGTCGACCACGGTCGCGTCCGACTGGCGGCCTCCGGTTGGGCGGTGCTCGGCGGGTGACCGCTCGTCGCGTCTTCGGGCGGGCCTGCATGGCCGCCGTGCTCGTCGTGGCCGGCTGGGTGGTCGCCCCGCCCGTGGCGTCCGCCGTGCCGGCGGACCGACCCGCGTCGGCCGCCATCGGGAGGCTCGGTGTCGGGAGGCTCGGTGTCGGGAGGCTCGCCGTCGCGGCACCCGCGTCCACCGCGACGCGTTCGTCCCCGCCGGTCCGGCCGTTCCCCACCCGCGGGCGCCCGGACTACCAGCTCGGCGGCGCCTACCGTCCGCCCGCCGGCGTCACGATCGTCGAACGGGACAGCACCGCGCATCCGGCACCGGGCACGTACGGGATCTGCTACGTCAACGGGTTCCAGACCCAGCCCCAGGACACCGCGTGGTGGCGGCGCGAGCACCCGAGGGACCTCCTCCGGACCGCATCGGGGAAACCGGTCAGCGATCCCGGGTGGCCGGACGAGGTCCTCCTGGACACCGGGACCGCGGCGCACCGTCGAGACGTCGTCCGGGTCCTGTCCCGCACCGTGGACCGCTGTGCACGTCGTGGGTTCGACGCCGTCGAGTTCGACAACCTCGACTCGTGGACGCGCTCGCGCGGGCGCCTCAGCCGCGCTGACGCCCTCGCCACCGCCGCGCTCCTGGTCGACGTGGCGCACCGGGACGGCCTCGCCGCGGGGCAGAAGAACGCGCCGGGCCTCGGCACGCGGGGGCGGGACGTCGCGGGCTTCGACTTCGCCGTCGCCGAGGAGTGCGTGCGCTACGACGAGTGCCGTGCGTACACCCGCGTGTACGGCGGACGGGTGATCGACGTCGAGTACAGCGACGCGCTCCGCACGACGTTCGCCGCCGCCTGCCGTTCCGCGTCGCGGCCGCGCATGACGATCCTCCGCGATCGTGACCTCGTCACGCCCTCGCACGCGGCGTACCGGTACCGGCGCTGCCTCGTCGCCGGCTCGTGAGAGCATCGTCGCGCCCCCGCCCGCCGACAGGAAGCCGCTCCGTGCCCCGCTCCGACACCACCGCCACCGCCCTCGTGATCGGAGCCGGGATCGCCGGCGCCGCCACCGCGTTCGCCCTGGCGCGCCGTGGGGTGGCCGTGACGGTCGTCGACGACGGCGCGACCGGGCAGGCGACCGCGGCGAGTGCGGGGATCCTGCAGCCCTGGTCGTCCGCGGTCGACGGGCCGTTCCTCGACCTCTACGCGGCGGGCGCCGCGTTCTACCCGAACCTGCTCGCGCAGCTCGCCGGCGTCGGCGTGACCCGGACCGACCACCGTCGGAGCGGTGCGCTCGTCGTCAACGCCGACCCGGCCCTCCTGGACGCGGCGGAGGCCCGGGTCCGGTCGCGGGCGGCCGTCGCCGGGTCGGTCGTCGGCGCGGTGGAGCGCATCACGAACGCCGAGGCCCGACGACGCTTCCCTCCGCTCGCCGCGGGACTCGACGCGCTCTTCATCGAGGGCGGCGGACGCGTGGACGGCCGCACGCTCCGTGATGCGCTCCTCCTGGCGGCCGAGCGCCTCGGCGCGGTGCGGCGGGGCGGCCACGTCCGGTCGGTGCGCGTCGTGCAGGGCCGGCCGCTGGTCGACGTCGACGGCGCGGACACGACGGCGGACGTCGTCGTGGTCGCCGCGGGCGCGTGGTCACGGGACCTCCTCGCATCCACGGGTGCCGCCGTCCCGGTCGCACCGCAGCGCGGTCAGATCACGCACCTCCGCGTCGAGGGCGTCGACACGTCCGCCTGGCCCTCCGTCCACCCGTTGTCGCACCACTACCTCGTGGCGTTCGACGACTCGCGCGTCGCCGTCGGCGCGACCCGCGAGACCGGCAGCGGGTTCGACCCACGCGTCACCGCGGCCGGGCAGCTCCAGGTCCTGCAGGACGCGCTGGCGGTCGCGCCGGGACTCGCGGACGCGACGCTCATCGAGACGCGGGTCGGGCTGCGGCCCCTGCCCGACGACACCATGCCGGTCGTCGGTGCGCTGCCGGGTACGCCGGGCGTCGTCGTCGCGACGGGCTACGGCGCGGCCGGACTGACGATGGGCCCGCTGCTGGGTGACGCCGTGGCCCGGTGGGTGCTGGGGGAACCGGCACCCGAGCTCGAGCACACCGCGCCCGGACGCGCTGGCGTCCCTGGCACCGACGCGCGCTGATCCGCCGGTCGTCCGGTCAGACCCCGCCGCAGGTGATCGCGCGGATCGTCGCGGCGTCCCCGCCGCCGACGCCGCCGACGAACGCGGTGGTCGGCGTGCCGTCGGTGAGGGCGCGTCGGGCCGTCGACCACGACGGGCCGAGGAACGCGAGCATCGCCGCGCGATCGCGCGTCCAGAAGCGCCATCGGCGTGCCGCGGCCGGGAGGCCCGGTGCCGGGGACCAGCCCTCCGGCGGCTCCCACAGTTGGTGCAGGGCGACCCACTCCGCCGACGGTTCGGGCCACCCGGGCGGGCGGCGGAACCGGAACGGCGGGGCCGCCGCTCCCGCGGGCTCGGACGGGACGGCGGTGTCGCGGAGTTCCCCCGTGCGGCGACCGTACCGGCGCCTCCCAGGTGCCGCGCAGGCCCCTCTTCGGGGTCGACGTCCCGTGCGGTCCGGACGCGTCCTGCACGACGAACGACGACGGCCCGCCACCGATGGGTGGCAGGCCGTCGTCGTGGTGACGGTGCTGCGGAGTCAGCTCCGCGTGGTGCCCGTCGTGCCGGTGGTGCCGCCGTCGCCCTCGAGCTCGATCTCCTCGTGCGCGACGTCCTCGGTCACGT
The DNA here is from genome assembly GCF_003234565.1 of Curtobacterium sp. MCBD17_013. Lineage (GTDB taxonomy): Bacteria > Actinomycetota > Actinomycetes > Actinomycetales > Microbacteriaceae > Curtobacterium. The sequence continues at coordinate 252,259 of NZ_QKTU01000003.1, forward strand.
TCTCCTGCTCGGTGACGGTGTCCTTGCCGAGGCGGACGCGCTCGACCGGCACGGTCTCCTTGTCGACGACGACGCGCTCCTCGCTGAGGGTCACCTCGTGCTCCTCCTCGCTGAGCTCCGGGCCGTCGGTCGCGGCGCCGACGTTCGCGTCGGTGATCGGCTCGCGCTCGAGTCGGACCTCCTCGTGCTGGACGGGGACGGTGACGTTCTGCTGCTCGGTGACGACGTGCTTGCGGAGGCGCGCACGGCCGGTCTGGACCTGCTGCGTGCCGACCTGGAGGTGCTGCTCCGAACGGGTCATGGCGTCGTCGGTGTCGGGGCCGGACGTGTCGTGGCCGGCGCCCTCGAAGCCCGTGGTGCCGGTGCCGACCGTGCCCGTGGTGTCGGTGCCGACCGTGCCCGTGGTGTCGGTGCCGGTCGTGGTGGTGTCCGTGCCCGCGTAGGTGTCCGTCGTGCCGGTGCCGCCGGTGATGCCGTAGTACGAGAACAGGGTGTTCTCCTCGTCGATGCCGAGCTGGCCGTCGGCGTCCACCCGCGGGGCGTCCTTGATCCTGGCCTTGTCGTACCCGACGGTGAGCGTGCCGTTGCTGTAGTCCGCGTTCTCGAGCGGGACGAAGGACTCGGAGGTGCCGAAGAGTCCCGTCGAGACGCTGGCGAACAGCGGGTGACCGTCGTTCTGGTCCACGTAGACCTGCTTGACGGTGCCGACCTTGTCGCCGTCGCGGTCGATGACCGTCGCGTCGAAGATGTCGTTCATGGTGGTGGTGTCGATCATCGCGTTCTCCCTGATGTCGGTGGTGCTTCTCGGGTCTGCTTCTCGGTCTGCTCTGGAGCGCGTGGACGTCGGGCCCTGCGCCGGTGTGATCGCGACGCGCCGTACGGGCTGACGTCGACGCAGGCGATGCAACGCGTTCTCGGCCGTGCCGTCCCGCATGTCCGGGTGCCACCCATCGAACGGGGGACAAACGGAGCCGTTCGCGCACTTCTGCGGCCCGGGACGCGGCACCACGACGCATGTCGGACGATGTGGGGGACGTGCTCCTCGTGTTGCTGATCCGTGCCGGATCGATCCGCGTTCCCTGGCGTTCCCGGTGCCTGGGAGGATCAGACGCATGGCCTCCTCGACCTCGACACCCGTGCCCACCCGCCGTTCCGTCACCGTGCTCGCCGGCGGCGTCGGCGGGGGACGGTTCGCGCGCGGCGTGCGGCACCTCGCGCGGCAGCAGGACCTCGACGTCACCGTCGTGGTGAACACGGGTGACGACCTCTGGCTCACCGGGCTGCGCGTGTGCCCCGACCTCGACTCCGTCATGTACGCCCTCGCCGACGCGAACGACACCGAGCGCGGATGGGGGCGTGCCGGTGAGTCCGAACGCGTCAGCGCCGAGCTCACCGCCTACGGCGTGGGGTGGCCGTGGTTCACGCTCGGCGACCTCGACCTCGGCACGCACATCGCGCGCACCGCGATGCTCCGCGACGGCGACGACCTGACCCGGGCCACGGCGCGGCTGGCAGCGCGGTGGGCCCTCGACGTCACGCTCCTGCCCGTGACCGACGACGAGGTCCCGACCCTCGTCGACGTCGACCGTCCCGACGGCACCCGGGACCGCATCCACTTCGAGGAGTGGTGGGTGCGCCACCGCGCCGCGATCCCCACGCACGGGTTCGTGCAGCAGGGCGTCGAACGGGCGTCGGTCAGTGCGGCGGCAGCGGCGGCGATCCGTGGTGCCGACGTCGTGCTCCTCGCGCCGTCGAACCCGGTGGTGTCGATCGGCACGATGCTCGGCGTGCCAGGGGTCCGCGAGGCGCTCGCCGCGGCCCGGGGTCCGGTGGTCGGCGTCGCCCCGGTGATCGGAGGTCGACCCGTGCGTGGCATGGCGGACGTCTGCTGTGCGGTGGCCGGCGTCGAGGCGACGGCCGCGGGGATCGCACGGCACTACGGCGCCCGGCGGGACGGCGGGCTGCTCGACGCCTGGCTCGTCGACGAGGTCGACGCGGACGCCGCGGCCGAGCTGCAGCGCGACGGGCTCCCGACCCGGGCCGTCCCGCTCTGGATGACCGACGACGACGCCACGGCCGACATGGCGCGGGCCGCGCTGGCGCTCGGGCTGGAGGCCCGGGGAGCGTGAGCGGAGCGGATGGTCGTCGCGGATCCGCAGCCAGCGTCATGACCTGACCGCCCGTACGATCGAGCCGGAGCCCGGACCGCGGATGCATCAGGCGCACGGGCCCCCACGACAGGAGGACGCATCCCGTGACCGGACCGACCATCGGCTACGCCGCCATGCTCGAGCAGTTCCACCCGACCGAGGCCGTCGCGCTGAGCGAGTACGCCGAGCAGCACGGGTTCTCGGGGGTGATGGCCGCCGACCACTTCCAGCCGTGGGTCCCCGCGCAGGGTCAGAGTTCGTTCGTGTGGAACGTGCTCACCGCCATCGGCGAACGGACCCGGGGGGACATGGGGCCCGGCGTCACGGCTCCGACGTTCCGCTGGCACCCGGCGATGGTGGCCCAGGCGTCGGCGACCCTCGCCGCCATGTACCCGGGCCGGCACTGGCTCGGACTCGGATCCGGCGAGGCGCTCAACGAGCACGTCGTCGGGCAGTACTGGCCCGAGACGCCGGAACGCATCAACCGCATGTTCGAGGCCATCGACGTCATGCAGAAGTTGTTCCGGGCCTCGGCCGCGGGCAAGGACGTCAAGCACTCCGGCACCTTCTTCAAGCTCGAGTCGACCCGGCTGTGGACCATGCCCGAGGTGCCGCCGGAGATCCTCGTCGCCACCGCCGGTCCCGTGACCGCCAAGCGCGCCGGGCGGACGGTCGACGGCCTCATCACGGTGGGGGCACCGCTCGAGAAGATCGCGGGCCTGTTCGCCAAGTTCGACGAGGGCGCGCGCGAGGCCGGCAAGGACCCGTCGACCATGCCCCGCGTCCTCCAGGTGCACCTGTCCTGGGCGCCGACCGACGAGGAGGCGCTCCGGAACGCGATGGTCGAGTGGCCGAACGGCGGCATGAAGTTCCCGAAGGCCGACATCCGCTCGCCGTTCGAGTTCGAGCAGATGGCCAAGCTCGTCCGCCCCGAGGACTTCGAGGGCCGCATGGTCATCTCGAGCGACCCGGACGTGCACCTCCGGGCGTTGCAGCGGTACGCGGACCTCGGCTTCGACCGGATCTACCTGCACAACGTCGGGCGGAACCAGCGAGAATGGATCGATGTGTTCTCCGACGCGGTCCTGCCGAAGCTGACCAGGTGACCCGGTTCACCGTCTTCGCCATCCGCGGCGTGCCCGAGGTCGTTCCGGGTGCCGACCTCACCGCGCTCATCGGTGACGCCATCGCCGCGGACCCCGAGCAGGCGCTCGCCGACGGCGACGTCCTCGCGGTGACGAGCAAGGTCGTGTCGAAGGCCGAGGGGCGGACGGCCCCCGCCGCCGATCGTGACCGCGTGATCGCCGAGGAGACCGTCCGCGTCGTCGCCGAACGTCCCACCCCCGACGGGCGGGTCACCCGGATCGTGGAGAACCGGCTCGGCATCGTCGGTGCCGCCGCCGGGGTCGACGCCTCGAACACCGCCGACGGCACCGTCCTCCGTCTGCCGGAGGACCCGGACGCCTCCGCCCGCCGCATCCGCACGGCCCTGGAGGCCCGCTTCGGCCTCCGCCTCGGCGTGGTCGTCACCGACACGCTCGGGCGGGCGTGGCGCACCGGGCAGACCGACGTCGCGATCGGCGCGAGTGGCGTCCGGCTGCTCGTCGACCTCGCCGGGACCCTCGACGCGAGCGGACGGCCACTCGGGGTGACCGCTCCGGCGGTCGGCGACGAGATCGCCGCCGCGGCGGACCTCGCCAAGGGCAAGGCGACGGGCCTCCCGGTCGCGGTGGTCCGCGGACTCGGGCACCTGCTCGACGCCGCCGCGCCCGGCGCGCGGGTGCTCCAGTACCCGGCCGAGCGCGACTGGTTCCGGCGTGGTTCCGCCGAGGCGCACCGCGACGGCTACGAGGCCGGTCTGGCCGCGGCCGCGGCCGCGGCCGAGCAGGCCCAGCAGACCCGCACCCACCGGATCCTGCCGCCCACCGAGGTGCCGTGACCCCGGACTGGACCATCGTCGTCCCGGTCAAGGGCACGGCGGGGGCCAAGACGCGACTCGCGGCCACGCCCGAGCAGGCCCTCGCCATCGCGCTCGACACGGTCGCCGTCGCCGCCACGGTCGCGCCGGTCGTGGTCGTGACCCACCCGTCGTCCGCGCCGGCCTTCCACGCCCTCGCCGTCACCGTGGTCGAGGACCCGGGCCGCGGCCTCGACGCCGCGGTGCTCGCGGGCGTCGCGACGTGCGCACACGGCCCGACCGCGGTCCTCCAGGGCGACCTGCCCGCACTCGACGCGGCGCAGCTCCGTGCCGCGCTCGCGGCGGCGGCGGCGTACCCGCGCGCGGTGCTGCCGGACGCCGACGGGACCGGCACCGTCCTGCTCACGGCACTCCACGGCCACGACCACCGCCCGCAGTTCGGACGCGGCTCCGCCCGCGCCCATCGGGCCCAGGGCTACACGGAGCTCGACCTGCCGGGCCTCACCGGCCTCCGACGTGACGTCGACACCCGCGCGCACCTGGCCGCCCTCGGGTCCGGCCTGGGGCCGCGGACGCTGGCGGCGTTCGCCCGGTCCTGATCCCGCACCACCAGGACGATCCGCTGCGCACTATGGTGAGCCCGTGCGGTGGTCCCCGGGCGAGGCGGATGGAGCACGCGCTGCTGCATCCTCTCCGGGGCTACCCCGGGGCACGCGGATCGACCAGGAACACACGCCTCAGGAGCTCGGGCGCGCTCCGCGCGCTGACGCTCCCGAACGGCACGACGAGTCGTCCGGGGACCACCAGCACGCCGACCCGCCACCGACCTCGCGGCTCGTCGCCCCGGAGCGTTCGGCCGGTCTCGTCGAGACGGCGATCGCGCTCGCGGACGCCTTCCTGGCCGCGTCGGCGTGGCGACCCGCGGAGCTCTCGGCCGCCGGCACCACGACGGTCGGACGCCGTCCGGGTCTGGTCGAGCCCGCGGTCGCGGCCGTCCTCGCCGTGTACCCGCGCGCCCCACGGGACGCGCCGCGTCGGCTGGCCGGGGTCCTCGCGTCCGACCGCTCGTTCACCGCGGCGTTCGCACGCCTCACAGCCCGCCGGCCCGTGCGGCTCCGGGTGCGCACGGTCGCACCCGTGGTCGCGGCTCCGGTCGCGGCGCACGTTCCCGTCGTCGACGCGTTGCCCGATCTCGCGGCGCTGCTCGGTGTCACCACCGAGCGGCTGCTCTGGTTCGCCGACACCCGCGGGTGGAACCGTCGGGTCCCGGCCGGGAGTCCGCTCCACCACTACGAGCACCGGTGGGTCCAGCGCCCGGGACGGACCCCACGGTTGCTCGAGGCGCCGCTCCACCAGCTCCGGACGATGCAGCGGGTGGTGCTCGACCAGGTGTTGGCGCCCCTCCCGCTGTCCGACGCGGTGCACGGCTTCGTGCGCGGTCGCAGCGCGCTGTCCGGTGCCGAGGTCCACGTCGGGCACGACGTCGTCGTGAGTGCCGACCTCGTGTCCTTCTTCGCGGCCGTCCCGGCCTCCCGCGTGTACGGGATCTTCCGCCGGGTCGGGTACGCCGAACCGGTGGCGCACGTGCTCACCGGACTGTGCACGCACGTCGTGCCGGACGCGGTGCTCCGCGCGATGCCGCCGGGCGGGGACCTCGACGAGCGGTGGGCGCTCCGCCAGGCCCTCGCCACGCCACACCTGCCGCAGGGTGCGCCGTCCTCGCCGGCGCTGGCGAACCTGTCGCTCCGCCGACTCGACGCCCGGCTCGCCGGGTGGGCGCAGGCCGCGGACGCCGTCTACACGCGGTACGCGGACGACCTGGCGTTCAGCGGCGACGGCGCGATCGCCGCGCGACCCGACGCGTTCCTGCGCGGCGTCGACCGGATCGTCGCCGACGAGGGGCACGCGCTGAACCCCCGGAAGACGCGCGTGCGGCGGCAGGGGGTCCGCCAGTCGGTCACGGGCGTGGTCGTGAACGCGGTGCCCGGCGTCGGCCGACGCGAGCTCGACCGCCTCCGAGCGATCCTGCACAACTGCGTGCGGTACGGACCGGCGTCGCAGGACCGGGGCGACCACGCCGACTTCCGCGCCCATCTGGAGGGACGGGTCGGCTGGGTGGAGCAGGTGCACCCGGCGCGCGGAGCGACGTTGCGAGCAGAGTTCGAACGGATCGCGTGGTGAGCGCGCGATGCATCTCAGGCCGGTCGTCGGGGGAGCGGCTGGGTGGCCAACCGCTCGAGGGTCCGCCGGAACGCGCGCGCCGTCCCCGGCCAGAGCAGGGTGAGCCGGCCGCTCCGCTCGTCGACGTACCAGCTGCGGCATCCGCCGGTCAGCCAGACCGTGCCCGCGGCCATCGCGTCGAGATCCGCGGTCCATCGGCGCTCGGCGTCGGAGTCCACCTCGACCGTGCGCGCACCGTCGGCCCGCGCGCGTCGCAGGACCGCGACGACGAACCGTGCCTGCGTCTCGATCATGTCGACGGCGCTGTTGTGGCCGAGCGCCGCGTTGGGCCCGTCGACGACGAAGAGGTCGGGGAACCCGGCCACCAGGGTCGTCGCCCAGGCCGTCATCCCGCCGCCCCAGTGGTCGGCGAGCAACAGGCCGTCGCGGCCCCGCACGCGTCGGGCGACGGGCGGGTCGGTGGCGGCGAAGCCCGTCGCGAGCACGATCACGTCGACCGGGTGCCGGCGCCCGGAGTCGGCGACGGCCTCCGTGTCGTCCACCGCGACGAGCGCCGACGACTCGAGCACGGCGCGACCGGACGCCAGCGCCGGGTAGTAGTCGTCCGAGAGCAGGACCCGCTTGCACCCGATCTCGTGGTCCGGGGTGAGCGCGCGTCGCATCGCCGGGTCGGGCACCTGCGCGGCGAGGTGGTCGAGCGCGAGCCGACGCAGGGCGTCGCGGGCGGCACCGGGAGCGCGGCGGGCGACGTGCCCAGCCTCGGCCTGGTCGAACAGTGTGGCGCGCTCGCGCGCGAGGAACGCCGGGTCGGCCGCGGCGTGCTCGCGCTCCGTCGTCGGCACCGCCTCGTCGTTCCGCGGGACGACGTAGGGCGCCGAGCGTTGGAACACGACCGTCCGTGCCGCCTCGACCGCCACGTGCGGCACGAGCTGCACCGCCGATGCACCGGTACCGATCACCGCGACCCGCGCGCCCGCCACCGACGTCGTCGGGTCCCACGCGCTGCTGTGGACGACGGTGCCGGGGAACCGATCGAGCCCCGGCACGGCCGGCAGCCGGGGTTCCGACAGCCGGCCGGCCGCGAGGACCAGCGAGCGGCACCGGACCACCCCGCGGCTCGTGGTGAGGACCCAGCCGGCCGCGTCCTCGGGTCCCTCGTGCCACCGCGCGTCGAGCAGTTCGGTGCCGAAGCGCACGTGGGGCGTCACGCCCTCGGCGCGGGCCACGCCCTGCAGGTATGCCTGGATCTCCGCGCCGGGCGCGAACCGGCGGCTCCAGTCGGGGTTCGGGCGGAACGAGAACGCGTAGAGACGGGCGGGGATGTCGCATGCCACGCCGGGGTAGACGTTGTCACGCCACGTCCCGCCGACGTCGTCCGCGCGCTCGAGGACGACGAGGTCCCGGTGCCCCGCCCGCAACAGGCCCGACGCCACCGCGATCCCGCCGATGCCGGCCCCGACCACGACCGTGTCGACCACGGCGGGCAGGGTGTGCCAGGGCGACGGTGCGACCGGCCCGGTCACGCGGGGGAGCCCTCGCCCTCGCGTGTCACGGCCCCGTAGTCCGTCCGTCGCTCCCGCAGGGGACGTCCCGCGGCTGCCGCGAGGGCCTCGAGGTCCCGCCGTTCGAGCACGAGGCCCGCCTCCGGGCCGGCTGACGGTCGGAGCGCGCCGTCGAGCAGGACGCCGCCGACGTCGTCCGCGCCACCTCGGAGCACGTCGGCCGCCGTCGCGAGCCCGAGCTTCGTCCACGCCGCCTGCACGTGGTCGATCCGCCCCGCGAGCAGCAGCCGTGCGACCGCGATGACCGCGCGGGACTCCGACGGTGTCGGACCGGGCCCGGCGACCGCCGCGACCGCGGCGGGTGCGTCCGCCGGGACGAAGGGCATCGGGATGAACTCGGTGAACCCGCCGGTGCGGTCCTGCACGCGCGCGATCGTCCGGAGGTGCGCGACGACCTGTTCTGGCGTCTCGACGTGCCCGTATACCAGGGTCGCGGTCGAGGGCAGACCGGCCGCGTGCGCGGCGCTGATCGTCTCGGACCAGGTCGTCGCCGGTGGGTCCTGCCCCTCGCTGAGCACGGCGCGCACGTCGTCGTCGAGGACACGGGCGGCCGTGCCGGGCACGCTCGTCACGCCGGCGTCCCGGAGCATCCGGAGGAACCCGGGCAGGTCGACCCCCGCACGGGCCGCGCCGTCGACGAGCTCGGGTGGCCGGAAGGCGTGCACCGACAGGGCAGGGGCCGCGCGACGGACCGCGCGGACGACGTCGGTGTACACGGCGGCCGGGAGGCTCGGGTCGGGTCGTCCCTGCAGACACACCTCGGTCGCGCCGAGCGCGGCCGCCTCGGCGGCCAGGGCAGCGACGTCGTCGACGCTCAGACCGTCCCCCTTCCCGGCCTCGTGGTCGTCCCCGACGAGCCGCGCGGTGTCGATGTTGCGGTTCACGACGTGGGTCACGGCGTCGAGTCCCGCCGCGGCCCGCACGCGGTCGGCGAGCTCGGCGAGCGCGTCGAGCTGCGCGCCACGGGCGGTGAGCAGCACGGCGGCGTCCTCGTCCGTGATCGCGGACGGGTCGGTCCCGGCGGCGACGGTCGCCGCGGCGAGTGCGGCGTCGACCCGGGGATCGCCGACGGGCGGTGCCGCCGCGTCGCGCCCGAGTCGCACCGGCGCGCCGTCGTCGCGGGTGGCGGACCGACCGCGGACGGGTGCCTGCTCATCCGCGAGCCGGGTGACGGGGTCCTGCAGGGCCTCCAGGGCAGGTCGGACGGCGTCGTCGAGCCAGCGGTCGGCGTCGGCCAGGTACCGCGGGTGGGCGGTGAGCCGTTCGCGGAGCGTGTACCCGGACCGGGCGGTGAGGTCCGCGAGCGTGTCGAGTTCCGGCCACGGCCGCTCCGGGTTGACGTGGTCGGCGGTGAGCGGACTGACGCCGCCCCAGTCGTCGACGCCCGCGCGGACGAGCAGGTCGAGCTCGGCCGCGTCGGTGAGGTTCGGCGGCGCCTGCACGGTGGTGTCCGGCCCCATCACGACGCGCGCGACGGCCACGGCGGCGACGTACTCGACGAGGCCGAGGTCCGGTTCGTTCTGCATCGCCGTCCGGGGCTTCGCGCGGAAGTTCTGGACGATGGTCTCCTGCACGTGCCCGTACCGCTCGTGCAGCCCGCGGATGGCGAACAGGGCCTCGGCGCGGTCGTGGTGGTCCTCGCCGATCCCGAGCAGGACGCCCGTGGTGAACGGGATGCGGGAGCGTCCGGCGTCCTCGATGACCCGGAGCCGCAGCGCAGGGTCCTTGTCGGGGGACCCGTGGTGCACGCCGCCGGGTTCGGACCACAGCCGCGTCGCGGTCGTCTCGAGCATCATCCCCATGGAGCCCGCGACCGGGCGGAGGCGCTGCATCTCGGCCCAGGACATCACGCCCGGGTTGAGGTGCGGGACCAGCCCGGTCTCCTCGCGGACGAGCCGCGCCATGGCGTGCACGTAGTCGAGCGTCGAGTCGTACCCGTGGTCCGCGAGCCACGTGCGCGCCGCACGCCAGCGGTCCTCCGGGCGGTCGCCGAGCGTGAACAGGGCCTCCTTGCAGCCCATGTCCGCACCCGCACGGGCGATCGCGAGGATCGCCTCCGGCTCCATGTACGTCGGGATGCCGCGCGTGGCGAGGCCCCTGGGGGTGTCGACGAAGACGCAGTAGTGGCAGCGGTCGCGGCACAGCTGCGTGATCGGCAGGAACACCTTCTTCGAGTAGGTGATGACGCCGGCGCGTCCGGCACGCTCGAGTCCGGCGTCCCGGATCCGGGAGGCCACGGCGAGCAGGCGGTCGAGGTCGCGACCGCGGGCTCCGAGCAGGGCGGTGGCGTCGTCCACGTCGATGGGCTCGTCCGACTCGGCGCGATCGAGGGCCCGGTCGAGCGCCGGGGAACCGGGGGCGCGCCGGTCCGGGATCGGGACGGCGGTGGGGACGGGCACGGATGTGGGCACGGATGTGGGCACGGTCATGGCGGGCTCCCGGACGGCGTGGGCGGCGGACCGGTGCTCGACGGAGCACCCCGGACCCAAATCGAGGCCCGATCGGTGACTCCACCGATGCTAGCCGGGCCGGCGGGCGCCGCCGTCCGCCGGGCCGGCGGGCGCCGCCGTCCGCCGGGCCGTCAGGTCGCCGAGGTGAGGTGCCGCCCGAGGAAGGCGACGTGGTCGGGTGCCAGGCGCCTCCAGAACGCCATGTCGTGGCCGCCGGCCTCGAACCCACCGGCCGGACGACGGGTGAATCCGTCGACGTACGTCCGGACCGCCGGTTCGAACCCGTCGCCGGTGCCGCAGTCGATCCGCACCGGGATGCCGTCGAGCGCGCGCTGCCGGCCCGTCACCGTGTTCGCGGCGAAGTCGGTCGGGTCGTCGAACGCACCGCGGGCGGTGTCCCCGGCGGTGGTCCACAGCGCGGGGGACAGCGCGGAGACGACACGGACGCGGTGGCGCCCGAGCACTCCCGCGAAGTGCAGTGCGCCGTACCCGCCCATTGAGTACCCGGTGAACCCGAGGCGGCCCGTGTCGAGTCCCTGCCGCGCGAGCAGGGGGAGGAACTCGTCGAGCACCATCGACGCGGGGTCGTCACCGTCGGCCCGCCGGTGCCAGTAGCGGTCGCCCCCGTCGACCGCGGCGATCGCGAAGGGCGCACCACCGTGGTCGACGTGCTCGGCGAGGAACCGGTCGAGGCCGAGCCGGTGCCCGAACAGGTCCGCGTGGTCGTCCCCGTACCCGTGGAGCGCGACGACGACGGGGAGCGCGTGGTCCGACGTCGGCGCCGCGACCGTCCAGCCCACCCGTCGACCGCGTCGTGCGCGCGAGGTGAACGAGCCCGAGCGCATCGGGACGGGACGGACGTCCGGGATGCGCCCGGCGTGGCCGTCCAGGCCGAGCACCCGGTACAGGGTGGACCGCCCGGGGAGCGCCCGGAGGTCGACGGCGGCACCGAGGGCACCGACCGCGGCGACGCCGACCGCCCCGACGACGAGTGACCGGCGCGTCACGACGGCGCGGCGGGATCCGGAGGGTGCGGCCATGGGGACGATCAGGCTCCGGTGTCCGGCGGCGCGACGTGGCGGGCGTGGTGCTCCGCCGGGACCCGTGTGCCACCGGCGTCCGTCGGGGCCCGCGATGCGAGGTGGGCCGGTGTGTGGTCGTGATGCTGCGTGGGCTGGGCGGGGGCCGTGTGGTCGGCGGCGGCCGTGTGCTCGTCGTGCGGCGTGGGCTCGGTCTGCGCGTCCTGCCCGGGCTGCTGCCCCCGTCCGGGCTGCTGCCCCTGGCCGGGCTGCTGTCCCCGTCCGGGCTGCTGCCCCCGCGGGAGCACGAACACGAGCAGGAACGCGAGCAGCGCGAACGCCGCGCTGACGAGCATGGCGTGGGCCGCGGCGTCGCCGAACCCGGTGGCGAGCGCGGCCTTCGAGCGGCCGGACACCGTCAGCGTCCCGAACAGCACCGACCCGATCACCGCGATGCCGATGGCTGCGCCGACCCGCTGGATCGCGTTGACGACCGCGCTCGCGGCGCCGGCCTCGGCGGGGTCGACGGTCGCGACGATGATCTGCACGTTCGGGGCGATGAAGAACCCGTTGCCGACGCCGGCGATGAACAGCGGCGCCAGGAACTCCCAGTTCGTCAGGTCGGACGCGTCCGTGAGCTGCAGGACGAGCCAGGACCACACGAGACCGATCGTGACGAGCGCCGTGCCGAGCACGAGGACGTTGCGTCCGAGCCGGCCCACGAGCCGGGCGCTCTGCGACGAGCCGGCGATCGAGCCCACGGCGAACGGGGTCGCGACGAGCCCGGACTCGAGCGCGGTGTGGCCGAGGCCGCTCTGCCAGAGGAGCGAGATCGTGAAGAAGATGCTCGTGAACGCGGCGAAGTACACCAGGGCGAGGATGACGCCGCCCGTGAACGCCCCGTGGCTGAACAGGTGCGGTGGGACGAGCGGTGCCGCGCCCCGGCGGCTGATCCGGAGCTCCCACAGCGCGAACAGGGCGATGAGCACGACACCGGCCGCGAGCGTCAGGTAGGTCCAGAGCGGCCACCCCTCGTCCTGGCCCTGGATGAGCGGGACGAGCAGCGCGACGAGGCCCGCGGAGACGAGCAGGAGTCCGACGAGGTCGACGCCCTTCGCGCCCTCGCGGACGTCGAGGTCGCGTCGGGCCGGCAGGAGCGCGACGGCCGCGATGAGGGTCGCGATCCCGATCGGCACGTTGACGTAGAACACGGTGCGCCATCCGTCGGTGTCCCCGAACGCCTGGATGAGCAGACCACCGAGGATCGGCCCGAGCGCCGTGGACACCCCGATGACGGCACCCATGATCGCGAACGCACGTCCGCGCGTCCGCGGCGGGAACAGCAGCTGGATGAGGGCGGTGACCGCGGGCACGAAGATGCCGCCCGCGAGCCCCTGGACCACGCGGAACACGACGAGCCAGACGGCGTCCGAGGCGATGCCGCACGCGAAGCTCGCGGCGGTGAACAGCGCGAGCCCCGAGAAGAACACCCACTTGTGCCCGATGCGGTCGCCGACCCGTCCGGCCGGGATCAGCGTCAGCCCGAACGCGAGCGCGTACCCCGAGATGATCCACGACAGCGTCGCCTCGGACGCGTCGAGCGACTGGCGGATCGTCGGCAGGGCGACGTTCACGATGGTGGTGTCGAGCAGTGCGATGAACATGCCCGCGAGGAGCACGATCATCGCCTGCCAGGCGCGGCGGGGCACGGCGTCGGCGGACGGCTGCCGGGTGGTCGGTTCGGTCACGGGTCGCTCTCGGATCGAGGATGGGCGGTGCGCACCCGGCCCGGAGGGCGGGCGGTGCGGGGTCAGTCGGCGAAGATCTGCCCGACGGGCTCGCGCTTCTCGGCCTGGAAGCGGTCCTCGGCGCGACCCAGCGCCCAGTATGCCGACAGGGACATCGCGCGGCGCTCGATTCCCCAGCCGTCCTGCAGGATCGCTCGGATCGCCTGCATGGCGCCGCGCTCACCGTGCGCGAACACCGCGACCGGCCGGGAGGGCCGCGACAGTCCGCGAACGGCGTCCGTGAGCAGCGCCCCGGCTCCGGCGACGGCTCCGTCGGGCCCACGGCGGTGGAGCCACCGCACCACGACCCCGTCCGGGGCCGCGAGCGGGAGTTCGTCCTCGGGGCCGTCCACCTCGACGAACGCGCGTCCCGAGGCGGCGGCGGGCAGGGCCTCCAGGACGGCGGCCACGGCGGGCAAGGCGGAGTCGTCGGCCACGAGGAGGTGCCAGGTCGCCGGGTCGGCGGTGGGGGAGTAGCCGCCTCCGGGACCGGAGAGCGCGAGGGTGTCGCCCGGCCGTGCGGACGCGGCCCAGACGCCGGCGACGCCCGCGTCGCCGTGCACGACGAAGTCGATCGTGATGGTGCGGGCGACCGGGTCGACGGCGCGGACGGTGTAGGTCCGGCGCACCGGCATGTCCTCGGGCGCGAGTCGGCCGCGGAGCGCGTCGAGGTCGTACGGCGGGGTGAGGCCGAGGTCCGGACGCGCGAACAGGAGCTTGACGTACTTGTCGGCGGCGCCGAGCCGGTCGGGCGACGCCCCGGCGACGAAGTCGTCGAACGCGGGGCCGCCGAGGTGCACGCGGACCAGGTGCGGGCCGAGGCGCTCGGTCCGGTCGACCACGAACACGTGCTGGGCTCGGGCTGGCCGCGGCTGGGGTCCGGCGGCAGCGGGTGCGGGGGGATTCGTCATCACCTGCAGTCTCCCAGCACATCCGCGGCGTGACCGGGCATTTCTCGGTCGATTCTCGGAGCCGCCGTGCGCGGGTACGGCCACTGAGGAGAACCCGCGTGTTCTCACAACCCGCCCCCGGCCCGCTCATGGGATCGACACAGCCTGAGACCGTTCGATCATCCCACGACCACCGGCAGGGTGCTGGCGTCGCGGCGGATCGGAGACCCCATGGCGATCGGGACGGTTGGGCGGGCAGCGCCCACACGGCGCCCCACCGAGCGGCAGCTCCGCCGGCGGCACCGGACGCGCCAGGCCACCGTCGACCTGCTCGTCGTCGCGGTGTGGGTTTCGGCCGCCATGGCGCTCGCGCTCTGGCTCACGGCGGTCCCGGTGCGGTGGGACGGCATCGGTGTCGTCGTCACCGACCTCGGGATCGCGGCTGGCCTCGTCGGGACCGACCTCGTGCTCGTGATGATCGTCCTCGCGGCCCGCATCCCGTGGATCGACCGCGTGGTGGGACACGACAGCGCGATGGCCGTGCACCGGTCCCTCGGCAAGCCGTCCCTGTACCTGTTGCTGGCCCACGCGGTGCTGCTCGTCGTCGGGTACGCGCTCGCGGCGCACGTCGATGTCCTCGCCGAGGGGTGGGCGCTCGTCACCACGTACGACGTCTTCCTCTCGCTGCTCGCGATCCTGGCGATGATCGCGGTGGTCGTGACGAGCGTCGTCGCGGTCCGACGGTACCTGCCGTACGAGGGCTGGCACGCTGTCCACCTCCTCAGCTACGTCGCGGTGCTCATCGCTCTGCCACACCAGCTGTCGCTCGGCGGCATGCTCGCACACGGCTCGTGGCAGCGCACGTACTGGATCCTCCTGTACGCGACGGCGATCGGCGCGATCGGCTGGTTCCGGTTCACCGTGCCCGCGATCCGGAGCGTCCGGCACCGCATGGTGGTCGAGCACGTCGAGCGCATCGCGCCCGACGTCGTGTCGCTCTGGATCCGCGGACGTCGGCTCGACCGACTCGGGGCGCGCGGCGGACAGTTCCTCATCTGGCGGTTCTGGTCCGGCGAGACCTGGTGGCACGCACATCCGCTGTCGCTGTCGGCGGCTCCGTCGAGCACGCGGCTGCGGATCACCGTCCGGTCCCTCGGTGCCGGGAGCGGTCGACTCGCGACGCTCCCGCCCGGAACGCGCGTGTCGTTCGCCGGACCGTACGGTGTCTTCACCGACCGCGTCCGGGCAGGCGACCGGATCGCCGTCGCTGCCTCCGGCATCGGCGTCACCCCGATCCGCGCGTTCCTCGACCACCTCGACGTGCCCCGGGGCGCCGTGACGATCCTCCTCCGCGCCCGGAGCGAGCGCGAGACGTACCTGTGGGACGAGGTGTTCCAGTGGGCGACCGACCACGGCGCCCGCGTGTACACGAGCATCGGCCCGCGTGGCCGGGGTCCGAACGGGTGGCTCGCCGCCGCTGACACGGCGCGCGGGGTCAGCGCGGGCACCGTCTGGCCGGGCATCGCGGACAGCGACCTGTACATCTGCGGACCGGACGGCTGGTCGGACCTCGTCGAGGCGGACGCCCGACGCGCAGGTCTGCCCGCGGACCGGCTGCACCGCGAACGATTCGACTGGTGAGGAGAGGGTGGTCATGAGGAAACGGGCACTCATCGGCGGGGTCCTCGCGTCGGTCGCCGTGGTCCTGGGGTCCTGGGAGGTCGGGCAGCCACACACGACGACCACCACGACCACCCCGGCGGCCAGTGGCGACGATGGTGGTTCGTCCTCCGGCTCGTCGTCGTCCGGTTCGTCGTCGTCCGGCTCGACGAGCACGGCGACGTTCACCGACGGGACCTTCACCGGCTCCACGGTGTCGACCCGGTACGGCGACGTCCAGGTGGAGGTCACGGTGTCGGGCGGCAAGATCACGGCCGTGACACCCCTCCACCTCACCGACGCCGAGCAGCGCTCCGTCATGATCAGTGAGCAGGCGGCGCCGCTCCTCGAGGACGAGGTCCTCAGTGCCCAGTCCGCCGACGTCGACACCATCAGCGGCGCGACCTACACGAGCGACGCGTACCTGCAGTCACTGCAGGCGGCGCTCGACCAGGCGCGATGACGTCGATCGGGTCGGTGACACCGACCGGGGACGGCACCGGCGTCAGAGGCATCGACGCGCCCGACGGCGTGCGACTCGTCGTGCCGACGATGGGCACGATGGCGTCGATCCGGGTCGACGGACCCCGCGGCGACACCCGTGGCCTGGAGGGCCGGATCACCGCCGTCGTCGACCGGCTCGACCGCGAGTTCAGTCGCTGGGACCCACGCTCCCCGGCGAGCGACGTCGCTCACGGCCGACTCCGCCTCGGCGACACGAGCGCGGAGCACCGAGCCGTGTACGCGCTCGCGATCGACTGGCGGAACCGCTCGGGAGGCGCGTTCGATCCCCATCGACCCGATGGCACCGTGGACCTCGCGGGCATCGTGAAGGCGCTCGCGATCGAGCGGGTCGGCGCCGTGCTCGACGACCTCGACGCCGTGGGGTGGGTGTGCAACATCGGTGGTGACGTCCTCGTCGCCGGCACGACCATGACCGGGCGCCCCTGGACCGCGGGGATCGTCGACCCCGCCGACCGATCGTCGCTCATCCGTCGCGTGCGGCTCCTCGCCCGGCACCGCGCCGTCGCGACCTCGGGGACCGCGGAGCGTGGCGCACACATCTGGTCTCCGCTCGGCGACCAGTCGACGAGCGAGCGGTTCGTCCAGGCGAGCGTGGTCGCGGCCGACATCGTGACCGCGGACGTCCTCGCCACGGCCGTGATGGCCGGTGGTGCGACCGCCGCCGCGCTCGCCGCGTCCGAGCACGGGTGCGTGGTCCTCGCGGTGCGGCCCGACGGCACGACCGCGACGTGGGGGCTCGACCGACAGCTGCAGACCCGGCGCGGTGCCCACGCCGCCTAAGGGGGTACCGGGCGCGAGCACCGCGCGGGCGTCGCTTCCGCTGAAGGAGGGGCGACGGGAACGATCCTGTTCGTCCCGGACCAAGGAACCGCCAAGGAACCGAGCGACGCCCGTTCCGGCAGTTCGTGCTCTCGGAGCGGACGCACCGAGCCGTCATACGGGTGCCACAGGCGGGAGCGGTGTCATCGATCCAGGCGCTTCGCGGCGCTGCACACGCCCGGAGGTCCGGGAGCACCACGATCAGGAAGACCAGCCATGACGAGCACGAACGACACGGACCGACGCCCCGACTGGGAGCACACGCCCGCTCCCGGGGTGGACCAGCGCCCGGCGCCCGATCCGATGCCCCGGATGTCCGGCGGGGAGCGGCGTGGCGGCGTCCCGGGATGGAGCGAGGTGCCGTCGGTGCGCGTGCCGCCCGTGATGTTGCCGCCGACCTCGGTCAGGTCGTCGCGGCGCTGGTTCTGGCCGGCCGTCGTCGCTGCGGTCGCGGTCGTGGCCCTGTTCGTCGGTGGCGTCGGCGGGTACGTCATCGGGCATCGGTCGTCCGGCACGACGACGCAGCAGTTCCCGAGCGGCGGGACCGGCGGGTACGGCTCGCCGGGCGGTGGGACGGGGGAGCTCCCGGGCGGGACCGGGTCGGGTAGCGGCACCGGCACCGGAACCGGCACGGGCACGGGCACGGGCACCGGAACCGGAACGGGTGCCGACGCCGGTGACGCCGGCACGTCCTCCTGACCGCGCCGGCGGCCGCCTCGGGTCAGACGACCGACCAGCCGCCGTCGCTCGGCAGGACCGCGCCGTTCACGTTCGCGGCGTCGTCGCTGAGCAGCCAGGTGATCGCGGCCGCGAGCCGCTCCGCCTCGGCGGGCTGGGGCACGGCGACCTGCATGATCGGACCGATGCGGCCGGCGGCGAAGTCCGATCGCATCGGGGCCTCGATGTTCGTCATGACCGCTCCGGGCGCGACGGCGTTCGCGCGGACGCCGCTCGGGCCGTAGAAGAACGCGACGCTCTTCGTGAGGCCGACGACGGCGTGCTTCGACGTCGTGTAGGCGACGCCGGCGGCCGAACCGCGGAACGCCGCCTCCGATGCCACGTTGACGATCGAGCCCGCGCCGGCGGGGATCATGAGCCCGAGCACCGCGCGCGTCAGACGCATGGGCCCCGTCACGTTGACGCCCATGACGCGGTCCCACGTCGCGTCGTCGACCTCGGCCGGCGGCAGGAACGCGTCCATGATGCCGGCGACGTTCGCCAGGCCGTGCACGGATCCGTCGGCGGCCGCGATGACGGCGTCGATCGTCGGGGCCTGCGCCACGTCGCCGACCACGGTGACGACGTCGTGCCCGGCCAGCTCGCCGCGCAGGGCGTCGAGTCGGTCGGCGACGACGTCGGTGGCGACGACGCGGGCGCCCTCCTGCACCAGCCGGGTGGCGGTGGCCCGGCCGATGCCGGAACCGGCGCCGGTCACGATGACGGTCCTCCCGTCGAATCGTCCCGGGGTGATGGTCTGCGTCATGATTGCTCCTCGTCGAACACGGGCCGCGGGTCGGCCCGGAAGCAGTTATAGCACCCAGTGCCAAAAGGAGGCCCGGTGGCAGCAGCGAGAACGGGCCGTCCCGTCGAGGTGGACCCCGACCGCGTCGCCGAGGTCGCGCTCCGGCTGTTCGCCGAGCGCGGCTTCGA
Source organism: Curtobacterium sp. MCBD17_013 (assembly GCF_003234565.1). Taxonomy (GTDB): domain Bacteria; phylum Actinomycetota; class Actinomycetes; order Actinomycetales; family Microbacteriaceae; genus Curtobacterium. The sequence continues at coordinate 270,869 of NZ_QKTU01000003.1, forward strand.
TGCGGTGACCATGGACGACGTCGCGGTGGCGGCTGGCGTCAGTCGGCGCACCCTCTTCCGGGTGTTCCGGACCAAGGACGACCTCGTCTGGGGCGGGACCGCCGAGGCGGCCGACCGGATCGCCGCCGAGCTCGCCGCGCTGCCGGACAGGGCCGACCCCTACGAGGCGATGCGGACGGCGTACGTGGCCGCGCTCACCTTCCCGTCCTCGCTCATCCCCGTGACGCGGGCGCGACTGCGTCTCATCGCGGACCACGAGCGATTGTCGGCCGGTGCGGTGACCCGGCTCGGCGCGGGCCGTGACCTCGTCGTCGGGGAGCTGCGCCGGCGGCTCGGACCGGACGCGTCGCCGCTGCTCCTCGAGGTCCGTACCAGCGCGATCGCCGCCGCGGTGTTCGCCGCCATGACCTTCTGGGCCCGGCAGGACGGCGGCGATCCCGCGACCGTCGTGGACCGCGCTCTCGCAGGCCTCGTCCGGGACTGGTCGGCGGACGGCTGAGGTCGACCGAGCCCGGCGTTCGGCCGGACGAGGTTCGCCGTCACCGGCCGATCGACGTCGCCGACACGGGCGTGACCGACTCGGCCGGGAGGACCGGGACCGGCTCGCGCAGGCCGGTCCCGTCCTCGAGCGGCTCGCCGCGGCTGCTGCCGACTAGGAGCGGTCCTCGCGGCGGCGGACCTGTGCGCGCGGGTCGCGTCCCGTGACCGGGTACGGACCGGTGACGCCCTCCCGGAGCGACGCGATGCGGAGGATCCGGTCGCGCTGGAGGAACCACCCGACCACGAGCAGCGGGATGATCACCACGAGCGACGCGATCGTGAGCGTGCCGATCGGCCAGTCGATCGCCATGAGCACGAGCACGGACACCAGGAACGCGAGCGTCAGCCAGGACGTCACCGGGGCGCCCGGGAGCCGGAAGGTCGGCTCCTTCGCCAGGCCCTGCTTCGCCCAGACCCGGAGTCGCATCTGGCAGAGCATGATCGTGCCCCACGCGGTGACGATCCCGAGCGCCGACACGTTGAGGACGATCTCGAACGCCTGACTCGGCACGAACAGGTTGAGCACGACACCGGCGAGCGTGAAGCAGGCCGTGAGCAGGATGCCCGCGAACGGCACCCCGCCCTTCGACATCTTCGTCGTCCACTTCGGCGCGGAGCCGTTCATGCCCATCGAGTGCAGCGCCCGGCCCGTGGAGTACAGCCCGGCGTTCAGAGACGACAGCGCTGCGGTGAGCACGACGAAGTTCATGACGGATCCGACGACGTGCCCGACCTGCGGGTTGCCGATGGACGAGAAGAACGTGACGAAGGGGCTGACGCCCTCCTTGTAGGACGTGTACGGCAGGAGCAGCGACAGCAGGATGATCGAGCCGACGTAGAACACCGCGATCCGGAGCACGACCGAGTTGATCGCCCGGGGGATCACCTTCTCGGTGTCCTGCGTCTCGCCGGACGCCGTGCCGACGAGCTCGATCGCAGCGTAGGCGAACACGACGCCCTGCACGACGAGCACCGCGGGCAGGAGCCCGGTCGGGAACAGCCCGCCGTGGTCGCCCCAGATCGAGAAGCCGGTGTGGACGCTGGCGCCGCCGGTCTGCACCGGGAACGCGAAGAACAGCCAGATGAGTGCGATCACGAGGAACGCCACGAGCGCAGCGACCTTGATGAGCGCGAACCAGAACTCGAGTTCGCCGAACACCTTGACCGCCACGAGGTTCGCGGCGAGCACGACGAGCAGGGCCACCAGGGCGAGCGCCCACTGCGGGATCGCGCGCGTGCCCGCCCAGTAGTGCAGGTACAGGGCGACGGCGGTGGTGTCGACGATCGACGTCATGGCCCAGTTGAGGAAGTACATCCACCCGGCCGCGTACGCGAACTTCTCGCCGTAGAACTCGCGCGCGTACGAGATGAACGAGCCGGACGACGGACGGTGCAGCACGAGCTCGCCGAGCGCGCGGAGGATGAAGAACGCGAAGATCCCCGCGACCAGGTAGACGACCGCCAGCGCGGGTCCGGCGGAGTGCAGCCGACCGCCGGCGCCGAGGAACAGACCCGTGCCGATCGCTCCGCCGATGGCGATCATCTGGAGCTGCCGGGGCTTCAGGCCGTGCTGGAACCCCTCCTGCTCGTGGGCGAAGTCGTTGCCGGACGCCCGTCCGGTGTCGTTCGCTGGTGGCCGTCCGGTGTCGCTGTGGTCCTGCGCGGTCATCCCGCCACCGTACCGACGAGCTGCCGGACGTGCTCCCGGACCAGGGGGCAGCGACGGTTGCGCGACGGTCGTCGTCCAGCCGTCGCCACGTGTCAGCGTGGTTCCATGGACGGATGGCACCGCTCATCCGTCTCCTCGTCGCCGTCGGGTTCGCGCTGCTCCTGACCGCGGCGACGGCGCTCGTCCTCCACCTGGTGTTCCGAGCCCTCGCACGCCGAGGCCGATGGGCGGCCGTGCTGTCGCGCCGCACGAAGCACCCGACCCGGACGGTGGTGCTCGTCGCGTTCCTCTGGACCGCGTTCGCGTCCTCCATCCGGCCGGACGCCCGGCTGTACCCGTGGCGGGACGACGTCACCCACGGGTTCCTCATCGTGACCATCGCGGCGGGTGCCTGGCTGGCGTGCGAGCTCGCGATCTTCCTCGAGGACCTCGGTCTGCACCGCTACCGCGTGGACGTCCCCGACAACCGTGTCGCGCGGCGGATCCGCACGCAGGTGCTCATCATCCGGCGGCTCACCGTCGTCGTGGTCGTCGTCATCGCCGTCGGCTCCATCCTCCTGACGTTCCGGGGGATCGAGGCGGCCGGCGCGAGCGTGCTCGCGAGCGCGGGCCTCATCAGCGTCATCGCCGGCATCGCGGCGCAGTCCACCCTCGGCAACGTGTTCGCGGGCATGCAGCTCGCGTTCTCGGGCGCGGTCCGGGTCGACGACGTCGTGGTGGTCGAGCAGCAGTGGGGCCGGATCGAGGAGATCACGCTCACCTACGTCGTCGTGCACCTGTGGGACGACCGGCGCTTCATGCTGCCCTCGACGTACTTCACGACGACGCCGTTCGAGAACTGGACCAGGACGAGCAGCGAGCTCCTCGGGAGCGTCGACTTCGACCTCGACTGGCGGGTGAGCCCCGGCCAGATGCGGACGGAGCTCGACCGGATCCTGGTGACGACGGACCTCTGGGACGGGCGCACCAAGGTCCTGCAGGTCACCGACGCGGTGAACGGACTCGTGCACGTGCGGATCCTCGTGACGGCGCACGACGCACCCGGCCTGTTCGACCTCCGCTGCTACGTCCGCGAGGAGATGATCGCCTGGATCCAGCGCACGCACCCCGATGCGCTGCCGCTGCAACGGGTCATGATGGTCGACCCGACGCCGGACCGACCGCGGTCGCGGCGCGAGCCGTCAACCGCCACGAGCTCCGCCCTGTTCGGGGGCGACGAGGGCAGCGACCGCGCCGCGCTCTTCACGGGACCGATCCAGACCTCCGGCATCCGGCCGGACCAGATCCCGCCCGCCGACGCCGCGTGGCAGCGCACCCGGCGGGCGCCCCACGACCCGCGGGACGCTAGCGGACCTGCTGCCGGCCCTTGATCATCCGGTCGTCCTCGATGACGGTGCCGACCGCGACGATCGTCGTGGCGAGCCACGCGACCCACGTCAGGGCGAGGCGCCAGTCGCGCGGTCCCTTCCGCGTCGTCTGCAGGACGCTCCACCCGCTGAAGAGCGCGCTGAGCACCGATCCGTTGAACAAGAACTTCCGCACGTGTGCCTCCTGGTGTCGTTCCAGGCCACGCTACCCGTGGGTATGGTGGAGCGCCGTCCGCAGCGGGCGGTGATCAGGACGAACCAGGAGGCCCCGTGCGTCAGGCCGCGATCGGGGCGCTGCTCCTCGTCGCCGGAGCGGTGTGCGTCGTGGTCGGTGTCCTGCCCGTGCCCACGCTCCTCGCGCTGGCCGACCGGGTGGTCCCGGTCCTGGCGTTCGTGCTGGGCCTCACGATCGTCGCCGAACTCGCGGCGGACGCGGGCGTGTTCGACCGGCTGGCCGACCTCGCGGCCCGGGTCGGGCGTGGCCGGACCCTCGGGCTCTGGGCAGCCGTCGTCGTGCTCGCGGTCGTGTGCACGGTGTTCCTCTCGATCGACACGACCGCGGTGCTCCTGACCCCCATCGTCATCGCCCTCGCTCGGCGGGTCCAGCTGCCGCCGATGCCCTTCGCGCTCACGACCGTGTGGCTGGCGAACACCGCGTCGTTGCTCCTACCGGTGTCGAACCTCACGAACCTGCTCGCCGTCTCGCGCATCGGACTGGCGGGGCCGCCGGCGTTCGCGGGGCTCATGGCGCTGCCGGCGCTCGCGGGGGTCCTCGTGCCGTGCGTCGTGCTGCTCGTCGTGTTCCGTCACCGGCTGCGCGGCGGGTACGCGCCCCCGCCCGTGCGCCGACCGGAGGACCGCGTGTTCTTCGTCGCGGCCTCCGCGGTCCTCGCGGCCCTCGTCGTGGCGCTGACCGCCGGCGTCACCGTGTGGGTCGCGGCGCTCGCCGCGGCCGCGGTCCTCGTGGTGGTCGCCGCTGTCCGCCGACCCGACGTGCTCCGCCCCGCTCGTGTTCCGTGGCAGCCGCTCGTCCTCGCAGCGGGGTTGTTCGTCGCCGTCGAGACCCTGCATGCGGTCGGCTCGACCGATCCGCTCGTCCGGGCGCTGCACGGCGGTGACGGCTTCGGGTCCCTGCTGGGGCTCGCGGGCGCGGGCGCGCTCGCGGCGAACGGGATCGACAACCTCCCCGCGTACCTCGTGCTCGAGCCGGCGGCGGGCAACGCGGCCGTGCGGTACGCGGCGCTCCTCGTCGGGGTGAACGCCGGGTGCCTCGTGACGCCGTGGGCGTCGCTCGCCACGCTGCTCTGGCACGCACGGCTCCGCGCCGAGGGCATCGCGCTGTCGTGGGGTCGCTACGCGGCGCTCGGGTGCGTCGTCGCCCCGCTCACCGTCGTGGCGGGCGTCGCGGCGGTCCTCGTCGCCCGCTGAGCACCGGTGGCACCCCCGGCGTGGGCCGGTCGTGCCGTCGTCGGCGTCAGAGCCAGTCGCGCCGACGGAACACGGTGTACAGCGCGACCGAGGACACGACGATGAGCACGGCGGACGCGACGAGCCCGGACCAGGCGCCCTCGCCGGGGAACTTGATGTTCTGCCCGAACCACCCGGTGATGGCGGTCGGGATCGCGATGATCGCCGCCCAACTCGTCACCTTCTTCATGACCAGGTTCATGCGGTTCGACGCGAGGTTGAGGTTCGTCTCGAGCACGCTCGACACCGACTCACGGAGCTGGTCGACCTGCTCCGTGGCCGACGTGATGTGGTCTGCCACGTCGCGGTAGTACGGTCGCAGTCCGTCGCTGACCTGCGTCGCGTCACCACGGACGAGGGTCTGGATCACCTCGCGCTGCGGCCCGACGAGCCGCCGCAGGGTCCCGAGCGCCTTCCGCAGCGCGAACGACCGCCGCTGGATGTGGGACGTCTGCGCGGACACCTCGAACAGGTCGTCCTCCAGGTGGTCGATGAGGTCCTCGAGCTGTTCGACCGTCGCGGTGGCGTGGTCCGCGAGCACGTCGAGGACGCCCCACACGAGGAACGCGGCACCGTGGCCGGCCAGGTCGTCGTTGGCGTCCCAGCGGCGCACGAACTCCTGCGCGTCGAAGCCCGGCGCGTGCATGGTGACGACGGCGCGTTCGGTGACGAACGCCTTGACCTCGTGCGTCACCAGGTCGGTGCCGCCGCGCGAGCACGTCACGTCGTACGCCACCAGGAACAGGGCGCCGTGGTACCGGTCGAGCTTCGGCCGTTGCCCCGGCTCGAGTGCGTCCTCGCTCGCGAGCGCGTGGATGCCGAGTTCGTCCTCGATGCGCGCCAGCTCGTCGGCCGTCGGGTCCGTGAAGTCGACCCACACCACCTCGTCAGGACGCTCGAGGTGGTCGGACACGTCCTCCACCGGGAAGTCCTCGGCCGCGACCGTCCCGTTCCGCCACATCCGCGTCCGCACCATGCCGGTCATCGTACTGAGGCCCACGTGCGGCCCGGTGCCTGGCGCGTCCGGGCCCACGGCGAGACCCGTGTCGACCGGGAGGCCCTCGTCGGTCGCCGGGACGGGGCAGGCTGGGCGCATGGCGGTGTTCACGAAACGGCGGTCCGACGCTCCCGACGGCTTCTTCGCGGCGGAGGCGGCGGGACTGACCTGGCTCGGTGCCGCTGGCGGCGTCGCGGTCGCGGCCGTGCTCGACGTCGGACGGCGCCACATCGACCTCGAGGAGCTGTCCGACGTCCGGCCGTCGCCCGGTGCCGCTCGCCGGTTCGGCCACGACCTCGCCCGCACGCACGACGCCGGCGCTGAGGCGTTCGGCGCGCCGCCCGAGGGGTGGGACGGCCCGACCTTCATCGGCAAGCGGCCGCAGTCCTGCCGGCCGTCGTCGTCGTGGGGGCGCTTCTACGCGGAGCAGCGCGTTGCACCGTTCCTCGACCTGGCACGCGCGGCGGGCAGTGTCACGGATGACGAGCACGCCGCCGTCGGCAGGGTGCTCGAGGCCGTCGCGGACGGGGCGCTCGACGACGACGACATGGCCGCGCGACTGCACGGCGACCTCTGGAACGGCAACGTCGTCTTCACGCCGGGCGGTGTCGTGCTCATCGACCCCGCGGCGCACGGCGGTCACCGCGAGACCGACCTCGCGATGCTCGACCTCTTCGGCTGCCCGTACCTCGACGAGGTCGTGGCGGGGTACCAGGAGCACCGGCCCCTCCGTCCCGGCTGGCGGGAGCGGATCCCGCTGCACCAGCTGCACCCGCTCGCGGTGCACGCGGCCGGCTACGGGCGGTCGTACGGGCACGCGCTCGTCGACGCCGCGCGGCGGACGGCCGCGCTGCTGCGGTGACGTCCCTCGCCCCTCGTCCACCCCGCCGCCGCCCCGGCTCCATCGGCCCGACGTCCGCCCCGGGCAGCCTGGATGCCCGCTGCTAGCCTGGACCGGCCCGCCGCCGCGACGGGTGCCGAGCGCCTCCCGCGCCCGTGCGACGTCCGGCGCCTCCCGTCGCCGGTCGGCGGGACCAGAACGGAGAGCCCGCACCAATGTCCGCAGTCCCCCCGGAAGCCGAGCCCACCGACACGACGCCGACCCCTGACCGGACGGCCTCGACGGACCGGTTCGGCTTCGTCGTGGTGTCGAACCGCCTCCCCGTGGACCGCGTGGTCGACGAGGACGGGACCGAGGGGTGGCGGCACTCGCCGGGCGGGCTCGTCACCGCGCTCGAACCGGTGATGCGCGCGAACGACGGCGCGTGGGTCGGTTGGGCGGGCCAGCCCGACGTCGACCTGGACCCCTTCGAGAACGACGGCATCCACATCGTGCCGGTGCCGCTGTCCGACGCCGAGATCGAGGAGTACTACGAGGGCTTCAGCAACGACACCCTTTGGCCGCTGTACCACGACGTCATCGAGCAGCCGACGTACCACCGCGACTGGTGGAACGCGTACCGGCGGGTGAACCAGCGGTTCGCCGAGGCCGCGGCGGCGGTCGCCGACCAGGACGCCGTCGTGTGGGTGCAGGACTACCAGTTGCAGCTCGTCCCGCAGCTCATCCGCGAACTCCGTCCCGACGTCACGATCGGCTTCTTCAACCACATCCCGTTCCCGCCGGTCGGGATCTACGCGCAGCTGCCCTGGCGGTCGCAGATCATCGACGGCCTGCTCGGCGCCGACGTCATCGGGTTCCAGCGGTACGACGACGCCTCGAACTTCCTCCGCGCCGTGCGCCACATCAAGGGCCACACGACCAAGGGTGCGATCGTCGACGTCCCGGTGGACGACCCGGACGCCCCGCGCTCGCGACGGGGCATCACCGTCCGGCACGTCGAGGCACGGCACTTCCCGATCTCGATCGACGCCGAGAGCTACGAGGACATCGCCCGACGGCCCGAGGTCCAGGCCCGTGCCCGCGAGATCCGCGAAGGACTCGGCAACCCGAAGACGGTCCTGCTCGGGGTCGACCGACTCGACTACACCAAGGGCATCGGACACCGCATCAAGGCCTTCGGCGAGCTCCTCGAGGACGGCCGCATCGACGTCGAGGACGCCACCCTCGTGCAGGTCGCGAGCCCGAGCCGCGAGCGCGTCGACACCTACAAGGCACTCCGCGACGAGATCGAGCTCACGGTCGGGCGCATCAACGGCGACCTCGGCACGATCAGCCACCAGCCGATCAGCTACCTCCACCACGGCTACCCGCGCGAGGAGATGGTGGCGCTCTACCTCGCCGCCGACGTCATGCTCGTCACGGCGCTCCGCGACGGCATGAACCTGGTCGCCAAGGAGTACGTGGCGAGCCGGTTCGACAACCAGGGCGTGCTCATCCTGTCCGAGTTCGCCGGTGCCGCCGACGAGCTCCGCCAGGCCCTGCTCGTCAACCCGCACGACATCGGCGCGCTCAAGGACGCCATCGTGCGCGCGATGCAGATGCCACAGCGCGAGCGCGCGACCCGCATGCGCGCCCTGCGCAAGCGCGTGCGGGACAACGACGTCGCGCGGTGGTCGCGGTCCTTCATCGAGGCACTCGACCGGCACGCGCCGGGCGGCGGCATCGACCCCGAGGCGACCGACCCCGGTGACGAGCACGTCGACGAACTCGCGCAGACCACGCCGGTGGAGGCGCGTGATGCCTGAGGCCCCCTCGCTCGACAGCGCGATCGAGCGGCTGGGTGGGGCGCGGTCACTGCTCGTCGCCCTCGACTTCGACGGCACCCTCGCGCCCTTCGCGGACGATCCGGCAGCGGTGGCGGCCCTGCCGGGCTCCTGGGCCGCGGCGCTCACCCTCGACCGCGCACGCGACACCCACGTCGTCCTCGTCTCGGGCCGCCCGCTCGCGGGGTTGGCGCGGGTGACGCACGCTCCCGACGGCATGTCCCTCGTCGGGTCGCACGGCGTCGAGTGGCGGGTGGACGGCCACGACGAGGCCGCGCTGTCGCCCGACGAACTCGCGGCCGTGGATCGGATCGGCGTGCTCCTCGATGCGGTCGCCGAACGCCATCCCGGTGTCCACATCGAGCACAAGCCCGCGGGCCTCGGGGTGCACACGCGTCGCGTCGGTCCGGCCGAGGCCCGAGCGGCCGTGGAGGACGCCCGGGCGACGGTGCTCGCGGCGTTCCCCGACGTCCACGTGCGCGACGGTAAGGACATCCTCGAGTTCGCGGTGCGCGACGTCACGAAGGGCGACGCCGTCGAGCGGCTGCGTGCGCTCCTCGACGCCGACCGCGTCCTGTTCGCGGGCGACGACGTCACCGACGAGGACGGCTTCCGGGCGCTCGACCAGGAAGCCGGTGACGTCGGCATCAAGGTCGGGCCGGGGGAGACCCGCGCGGCGCACCGCGTCGCCGACCCTGCTGCCCTGACGCCCGTGCTGCAGGCGCTGGCGCGCGCCCGCGCCTTCCGCTGACGCTCCCGTCCGCTCGCGCACGGCCCCGCGTCCGGTTGGTGTACCAACTGCATCTAGACTCGCTCCATGCCTGATATCGACGTCAAGCCCCGCAGCCGTGCTGTCACCGACGGGATCGAAGCCACCACCTCGCGTGGCATGCTCCGGGCGGTCGGCATGGGCGACGCGGACTGGGACAAGCCCCAGATCGGCATCGCCTCGTCCTGGAACGAGATCACCCCCTGCAACCTCTCCCTCGACCGTCTGGCGCAGGGGGCGAAGGAGGGCGTGCACGGCGGCGGCGGGTACCCGCTGCAGTTCGGCACGATCTCGGTGTCCGACGGCATCTCGATGGGCCACGAGGGCATGCACTTCTCGCTCGTCTCGCGCGAGGTCATCGCCGACAGCGTCGAGACCGTGGTGAACGCGGAGCGCCTCGACGGCACGGTCCTCCTCGCCGGCTGCGACAAGTCGCTCCCCGGCATGCTCATGGCGGCGGCCCGGCTCGACCTGGCGAGCGTGTTCCTCTACGCCGGTTCCGTCATGCCCGGCTACGTCAAGCAGGCCGACGGCTCGGAGAAGCAGGTCACGATCATCGACTCCTTCGAGGGTGTGGGGGCCTGCAAGGCGGGCACCATGACCGAGGAAGAGCTGAAGAAGATCGAGTGTGCGATCGTCCCGGGCGAGGGCGCCTGTGGCGGGATGTACACCGCCAACACGATGGCGTCCCTCGCCGAGGCCCTCGGCATGAGCCTCCCCGGGTCGGCTGCGCCGCCGTCGGCCGACCGTCGTCGGGACTACTACGCGCACCGCTCCGGCGAGGCCGTGGTCGAGATGCTCCGCCTCGGCATCACCGCACGGCAGATCCTCACCCGTGAGGCCTTCGAGAACGCGATCACCGTGCTCATGGCGCTCGGCGGCTCGACGAACGCCGTCCTGCACCTGCTCGCGATCGCGCACGAGGCCGAGGTCGAGCTGACCCTCGACGACTTCAACCGCATCGGCGCGAATGTCCCGCACATCGCCGACATGAAGCCCTTCGGCCAGTACGTCATGGTGGACGTCGACCGCAACGGCGGCATCCCCGTCGTGATGAAGGCGCTCCTCGACGCGGGTCTGCTGCACGGGGACTGCCTGACGGTCACGGGGAAGACCCTCGCCGAGAACCTCGCCGAGATCGATCCGCCGGAGCTCGACGGCAAGGTCATGCGCAAGCTCGACGACCCGATCCACGCCACGGGTGGCCTGACGATCCTCCAGGGCTCGTTCGCGCCCGAGGGCGCGGTCGTCAAGACGGCCGGCTTCGACGCCGAGGTCTTCCAGGGCCCCGCCCGCGTGTTCGACCGGGAGCGGGCCGCCATGGACGCCCTGACCGAGGGCCGGATCGGCAAGGGCGACGTCGTCGTCATCCGCTACGAGGGCCCGAAGGGCGGCCCGGGCATGCGCGAGATGCTCGCGATCACCGCCGCCATCAAGGGCGCGGGCCTCGGCAAGGATGTACTACTCTTGACCGACGGACGATTCTCGGGCGGCACAACCGGCCTGTGCATCGGCCACATTGCACCGGAGGCAGTGGACGCAGGTCCCATCGCCTTCGTGCGCGATGGCGACCAGATCCGCGTCGACATCGCCGCTCGCACGCTCGACCTACTGGTCGACCCTGCCGAGCTGGAGGCCCGCCACGACGGCTGGGCACCGCTTCCCCCGCGGTACACCCGCGGTGTCCTCGCGAAGTACGCGAAGCTCGTCCGGTCCGCCGCCCAGGGCGCGGTCACGGGCTGAGCGCCGACCTCCACCCTCGCACCACGACGGCGGCGCCGTCCCCGCGGACCGCGCCGCTCCACATCAGAGGAAGTGCCATGCCCACGGAAGCCACTCCGCTCTCCGCCGCGGGGACGCGGCGCGCACCCGAGGTCCTGACCGGCTCCGGCGCGGTCCTGCGGTCCCTCGAACACCTCGGCATCACCGACGTCTTCGGGCTGCCGGGCGGCGCGATCATCCCGTTCTACGACGAGCTCATGGCCTCGACGGCCATCCGCCACGTCCTCGTCCGCCACGAGCAGGGCGCCGGCCACGCGGCCGAGGGCTACGCGGCGGCGTCCGGGAGGGTCGGGGTCGCGATCGCGACGTCGGGTCCGGGCGCGACGAACCTCGTCACCGCCATCGCGGACGCCTACATGGACTCCGTTCCGTTCATCGCGATCACCGGTCAGGTGTTCTCGACGCTCATGGGGACGGACGCCTTCCAGGAGGCCGACATCGTCGGCATCACGATGCCGATCACGAAGCACTCGTTCCTCGTCACGAAGCCCGAGGACATCCCGAGCACGCTGGCGGCGGCGTACCAGATCGCGACGACGGGACGTCCCGGTCCGGTGCTCGTCGACATCACGAAGGACGCCCAGCAGAACTCGGCGCCGTTCGTCTGGCCCCCGCGGGTCGACCTGCCGGGGTACCGCCCGGTGACCAAGGCGCACGGCAAGCAGATCGCGGCCGCGGCGCAGCTCATCGCCGAGTCGAGCAAGCCCGTGTTCTACGTCGGCGGCGGTGTCATCCGGTCCGGTGCGTCGGCGGAGTTGCTGCGACTCGCCGAGGCCACGCACGTCCCGGTGGTCACGACCCTCATGGCTCGCGGGGCGTTCCCCGACTCGCACCCGCAGCACCTCGGGATGCCGGGCATGCACGGCACGGTCCCGGCGGTGCTCGGACTGCAGGAGAGCGACCTCATCGTCGCGCTCGGGGCCCGGTTCGACGACCGCGTCACGGGCAAGATCGACGAGTTCGCGCCGGACGCCAAGGTGGTGCACGTCGACATCGACCCCGCCGAGATCTCGAAGATCCGGTTCGCCGACGTCCCGATCGTGGGCGACGCGAAAGAGGTCCTCACCGACCTCCTGGCGGCGTGGCAGGACGTCCCCGTCGCCGACCGCGCGTCCCTCGACGCCTGGTGGGAGCGCCTCGGACGGCTTCGTGAGCAGTTCCCGCTCGGGTACGCCGCCCCGCAGGACGGCCTCCTCGCGCCACAGGCCGTCATCCGCCGCATCGGCGAGCTCACCGGGCCGGAAGGCGTGTACGTGGCCGGGGTCGGTCAGCACCAGATGTGGTCGGCGCAGTTCATCCAGTACGAGCGCCCCCACGCCTGGCTCAACTCGGGCGGCGCGGGGACGATGGGCTACTCGGTCCCCGCCGCCATGGGCGCGAAGGTCTCGCAGCCCGACCGCGTCGTGTGGGCGATCGACGGCGACGGCTGTTTCCAGATGACGAACCAGGAGCTCGCGACCTGCGTCATCAACGACATCCCGATCAAGGTCGCGATCATCAACAACTCGTCGCTCGGCATGGTGCGACAGTGGCAGACGCTGTTCTACGACGGCCGGCACTCCTTCACCGACCTCGAGACGGGGCACGCGTCCCGACGGGTACCGGACTTCGTCAAGCTCGCCGACGCCTACGGTGCGCTCGGCATCCGCGTCGAGCGCGAGGACGAGATCGACGACGCGATCCGGCTCGCCCTCGCCACGAACGACCGGCCCGTGGTCATCGACTTCGTCGTCAGCCGCGACTCCATGGTGTGGCCGATGGTGCCGCAGGGGGTCAGCAACTCCGCGATCCAGCACGCACGCGACCTCGCCCCGAGCTGGGACGACGAGGACGCCGACATGACCGGGAGGCCCGCATGAGCCACGTCCTGTCCCTCCTCGTCGAGGACAAGCCGGGTCTGCTCACGCGCGTCGCCGGCCTGTTCGCACGGCGCGGGTTCAACATCGAGTCCCTCGCGGTGGGGTCCACCGAGGTCGAGGGGTTGTCCCGCATCACCGTCGTGGTCGACGTCGAGGACCTGCCGCTCGAACAGGTGACGAAGCAGTTGAACAAGCTCGTCAACGTCATCAAGATCGTCGAGCTCGAGTTCTCGCAGTCCGTGCAGCGGGAGCACATGCTCGTCAAGGTCCGGGTGGACAACCAGACGCGCTCCCAGGTACTCGAGGCCGTCAACCTGTTCCGGGCGCGCGTCGTCGACGTCGCGACCGATTCCCTGGTGATCGAGGTCACGGGTGACCCCGGCAAGATCCAGGCGATCCTGCGCGTGCTGGAGCCGTACGGCATCAAGGAGCTCGCGCGGGCGGGCCTCCTCGGCATGGGCCGAGGCCCGAAGAGCATCACCGACCGCGTCCCCCGCGCGTAGTCGACATGACCCCGGGGCGGCACACCGCGGACCCCCGGACCGGACACACCGAACCGACAAGGAGAACCACCACCGTGACTGACATCGTCTACGACGCCGACGCCGACCTCTCGCTCATCCAGGGCAAGAAGGTCGCGGTCATCGGCTACGGCTCGCAGGGCCACGCGCACGCGCTCAACCTCCGCGACTCGGGCGTCGAGGTCGTCATCGGCCTGCAGGAGGGCTCCAAGAGCCGCAGCAAGGCCGAGGAGGCCGGGTTCACCGTGCACACCCCGGCCGAGGCGACCGCCTGGGGCGACGTCATCGTCATCCTGACGCCGGACCAGGTGCAGCGGCACGTGTACGCGGACGAGATCCAGCCGAACCTGACCGACGGCAAGGCGCTCGTGTTCGGGCACGGCTTCAACATCCGCTTCGGCTACATCCAGGCGCCCGAGGGCGTCGACGTCGTGCTCGTCGCGCCGAAGGGCCCGGGCCACACGGTGCGCCGTGAGTACGAGGCCGGCCGGGGCGTGCCCGTGATCGTCGCGGTCGAGGTCGACGCCTCAGGCCAGGCGTGGGACCTCGCCTGGAGCTACAGCAAGGCCATCGGCGGTCTGCGCTCCGGCGGCATCAAGACGACGTTCACGGAGGAGACCGAGACCGACCTGTTCGGCGAACAGGCCGTCCTCTGCGGTGGCACGTCGCAGCTCATCCAGTACGGGTTCGAGACCCTCGTCGAGGCGGGCTACCAGCCCCAGATCGCCTACTTCGAGGTCCTGCACGAACTCAAGCTCATCGTCGACCTCATCTGGGAGGGCGGGCTCACCAAGCAGCGCTGGTCCATCTCGGACACGGCCGAGTTCGGGGACTACGTCTCGGGCCCGCGTGTGATCGACCCGCACGTCAAGGAGAACATGAAGGCGGTCCTCGCCGACATCCAGGACGGCACCTTCGCCAAGCGCTTCATCGAGGACCAGGACGCCGGTGCGCCGGAGTTCACGGCGCTGCGCGAGAAGGGCGAGGGGCACCCGATCGAGGCGACCGGTCGCGAGCTGCGCAAGCTCTTCGCGTGGAAGCAGACCGACAGCGACTACGTCGACGGCTCGGCCGCCCGCTAGGCTCCTGCCAGCACTCGACGAGGAGGCGACGGTGCGCACCACGCGCACCGTCGCCTCGCGACGTGACCCGAACGACATGCAGCTCCTCTCCTCCAGCACCCCCGCGCACGCCGCCCTCCGGCCGGCGTCCTCGGCGCACCGATCGCACCTGCTGGGTCGTCCGTCGTGGTCGGTCGCGGCCTCCCGGCATGGGAAGATGCTCGAATGGCGGTGACGAGACGTGCGGTCCACATCGGCGCCGGCAAGATCGGGCGCGGATTCGTGGGCCAGTTCCTCGCAGCCAGCGGGTACGACCTCACCTTCGTCGACGTCGACGACCGCGTCGTCCGCGCCCTGAA
Source organism: Curtobacterium sp. MCBD17_013 (assembly GCF_003234565.1). Taxonomy (GTDB): domain Bacteria; phylum Actinomycetota; class Actinomycetes; order Actinomycetales; family Microbacteriaceae; genus Curtobacterium. Next base: position 285,924 of record NZ_QKTU01000003.1, read on the forward strand.
CGAGTCCGGCCGCTTCGTCGTCCACGAGGTCGGTGACGACCCCATCGACCGCGTGGTCGAGGGCTTCGCCGCCCTCAACAGCAAGCGCGAGCGCGACCGCGTGGTCGAGGCGATCGCCGGCGCGGACGTCGTCACGACCGCGGTCGGCGCGCGGACACTGCCCCTCGTGGCGCCGTTCATCGCCGAGGGACTGGCCGCGCGGCCGGCCGGAGCGGGCGTGGTCACCGTCGTGGCATGCGAGAACGCCATCAACGCCACCGACTCGTTGCACGCGAGCGTCCGGCGATCGCCCGCCCTCGAGGACCACGACATCGACGCGGTGTTCGCGAACTGCGCGATCGACCGCATCGTGCCGGAGCAGACCGGCGTGCTCGGACAGTCCGGCGGCCTCGACGTCGTCCTCGAGCCCTTCTACGAGTGGGTCATCGAGCGGACGCCGTTCTCCGGCGTCGACGCCGAGCCCCCGGCGATCCAGGGCGTCACGTGGGTGGACGACCTGCAGCCGTTCGTGGAGCGCAAGCTCTACACGGTGAACACCGCCCACGCGACCGCGGCCTACCACGGCTTCGTCCGGGGGATCCGGCTCATCCGCGAGGCCCTCGAGGACGACCTGGTCCGGGCCGAGGTCGACGGCGTCCTCGACGAGACCACCGCGTTGCTCGTCGCGAAGCACGGTTTCGACCCGGAGGAGCACCGCCGGTACGTCCAGGCGAACCTCGTCCGCATCGCCAACCCGCTCCTCCCGGACACGACGGCGCGGGTCGGACGGAACCCGCTCCGCAAACTCGGGCGTCGTGAGCGCTTCATCGGTCCCGCCGCGCAGCTCGCGGAACGCGGCATGCCGGTCGACCACCTGCTCGGCGCCGTCCGGGTCGCCCTCGAGTTCGACGACCCCGACGACCCGGAGTCGTTCGAGCTGCACGCGCTGCTGCGGTCCGGGGCGACCGCCCACGCCCTCACCGAGATCCTCACGGGACTCATGGAGAGCCACCCCCTGTTCCCGGCGGTCCGTTCGGTGGTCGCTTCTACACTGGAGTCATGACCACCCCGAAGGACGTCGGGTCCCCGCCGGACGGCGGTGCGGACCACGACGACGCCGAGGCCCTGAGCTGGGGTGCTGAGCAGGACGCCACCTACGTCGACGCACCGGCCAACGAACTCCGCGCACCGAGGGCGCCGCGGGCCCGCACCGGTGACGAGCCCCTCGCGTCCGGATCGCTCGTCGGTCTGGGCGTCCTCGGTGGGGTGTACCTGCTGTACACGGTGGCGTGGCTCGTCAGCGCGGGCGCGTTGCCGGTCGATCCCGGCACGTCCGCGGCGGCCGTCTTCTCCGAGGGCCTCCGGGTCCTCGCGATCATGGCCCCGGCCCTGTGGTTCGCGGCCACCCTGTGGCTCGGGCAGGGCCGGCGCCCGCGGACGCGGGTCCTCTGGCTCGTCGCGGGGGCGCTCGTGCTGTTCCCGTGGCCGTTCGTCCTGACGAGGAGCTTCGGGTGAGCGCGGTGCCCTCGGACGACACGTCGTCGTCGGCCGTTCCCGACACCACGGGCGTGACGCTCGGCAAGGTCGTGGTGTGGGTCGTCGCTGCCGTCCTGTTCGCGTACGTGCTGTGGCAGGCGATCGGTAACTTCGTCGGCGTGACGACCACCCTCTCGGCGAACAACGCGTTCCTCCGGCGCAACGGGGGCGATGCACTGCAGACGAGCGTGCCCTGGGTCGCCCTCGTCATCGACGTCGCCATCGCACCCGTCCTGTACGCGGTGGCGTGGTTCGTCGCTCGGCGCACGGACCTCGTCCGGACGGTCGTCGTGTTCCTCGCGGCGTTCTGCGCGGTCGCGGCGCTCTGGTTCGACGTCCTCCAGTACGTCTCCGCGACGCTGCGCGTGGGCGGCTGACACCCGTCGTAACGCGTTCGGCCCGTCGATAGCATGGGATGCGCGTCGTCCCGCGTCGCGACCCCACCGCCCCCTCCCCGAAGGAACCCACCTGTGGCAAAGCCGGTCGTCCTGATCGCCGAAGAACTCTCACCAGCGACCGTCGAGGCTCTCGGGCCCGACTTCGACGTCCGGAACGTGGACGGCACCGACCGCCCCGCGCTCCTCGCCGCGCTGGCCGACGCGAACGCGATCCTCGTCCGATCCGCCACCAAGGTCGACGCCGAGGCGATCGCTGCGGCGCCGCACCTGCAGGTCGTCGCCCGCGCCGGGGTGGGCCTCGACAACGTCGACATCAAGGCCGCCACGGCTGCCGGGGTCATGGTGGTGAACGCGCCGACGTCGAACATCATCTCGGCGGCCGAGCTCACGGTCGGTCACATCCTCAGCCTCGCCCGGCACATCCCAGCGGCCCACGCATCGCTGTCCCAGGGGGCGTGGCAGCGTTCCGCCTACACGGGTGTCGAGCTCTACGAGAAGACCGTCGGCATCATCGGCCTCGGTCGCATCGGCGCCCTCATCACCGCACGGCTGCAGGCCTTCGGCGTCTCCGTGATCGCGTACGACCCGTACGTCACCCCGGCCCGCGCGCAGCAGCTCGGCGTCGAGCTCGTGTCGCTCGAGGACCTCCTCCGCCGGAGCGACTTCGTCACGATCCACATGCCGAAGACCCCCGAGACCGTCGGGATGATCTCGGACGACCAGCTCGCCCTCATGAAGCCGACCGCGTTCGTCGTCAACGTCGCCCGCGGCGGCCTGATCGACGAGGCCGCCCTGCGGCGCGCGCTCACCGCGAACACCATCGCCGGCGCTGGCCTCGACGTCTTCGTCACCGAGCCGCCGACCGACGACGCCCTGACCGCGCTGCCGAACGTCGTCGTCACACCGCACCTCGGGGCCTCGACGGACGAGGCCCAGGAGAAGGCGGGCGTCTCGGTCGCGAAGAGCGTCCGACTCGCACTCGGCGGCGAGCTGGTGCCGGACGCGGTCAACGTTGCCGGCGGTGTCATCGACCCCTACGTGCGACCCGGCATCCCACTCGTGGAGCAGCTCGGGCAGGTGTTCGCGAGCCTCGCCGACACCTCGATCACGAGTGTCGACGTCGAGGTGCACGGCGAGCTCGCCGGGTTCGACGTGAGCGTCCTCCGGCTCGCGGCGCTCAAGGGCATCTTCACGAACATCGTCAGCGAGCAGGTGAGCTACGTGAACGCGCCGCTCCTCGCCGAGCAGCGCGGGATCACGGTGCGGCTCATCACGGACCCCGCCACCGCCGAGTACCGCAACGTGCTGACCATCCGCGGCGCCCAGTCCGACGGTCCGGCGATCAGCGTCTCGGGGACCCTGACGGGTCCGAAGCAAGTGGCCAAGCTCGTCGAGGTCAACGGCTACGACATCGAGGTCCCGCTCGCGCAGCACCACGTCGTCATGGTCTACACGGACCGTCCGGGGATCGTCGCGGTGTACGGCAAGGAGTTCGGGGACGCGGGCATCAACATCGCGGCGATGCAGATCGCCCGGCGTGCCGCTGGCGGCCAGGCGCTGAGCGTCCTCACCGTGGACTCGCCCGTGCCGAGCCCGATCCTCGAGCGCGTCCGCGCCGCGATCGACGCCGAGTCGCTGCGCGAGATCGACATCACCCTGTGACCGCGGTCGCACGACCAGGAGGCCCCGCATGACGGACACCATCGACCTCGCCGTGATCCGTGGCGACGGCATCGGCCCCGAGGTCGTCGAGGAGGCCCTCAAGGTCCTCGACGCCGCGGTCGGGCCCGACGCGATCCGACGGACCGAGTACACCCTCGGGGCCGGGCACTACCTCGAGACGGGGGAGGTCCTGACCGACGACGACCTCGCCGCGATCGCCCGGCACGACGCGATCCTGCTCGGCGCGGTCGGGGGTGACCCCCGCGATCCGCGGCTCGCGGGCGGGATCATCGAGCGCGGTCTCCTCCTGCGCCTCCGGTTCGCCTTCGACCACTACGTGAACCTCCGACCGACGCGCGTCTACCCGGACGTCGCCTCCCCCCTCGCCGATCCCGGCGAGGTCGACTTCGTCGTGGTCCGCGAGGGCACCGAGGGGCCGTACGTCGGCAACGGCGGGGTGATCCGCAAGGGCACCCCGGCCGAGATCGCGACCGAGGTGAGCCTCAACACCGCGTTCGGCGTGGAGCGCGTCGTGCGGTACGCGTTCGACCTCGCCCGTCGTCGCCCTCGCCACCACCTGACGCTCGTGCACAAGAGCAACGTCCTCGTGCACGCGGGCGACCTCTGGCAGCGGACCGTGGCCTCCGTCGGGGCCGAGTACCCCGAGGTCACCGTGGACTACCAGCACGTCGACGCCGTGACCATCCACATGGTCCAGCGGCCCGGTGTGTTCGACGTCATCGTCACGGACAACCTCTTCGGCGACATCATCACCGACCTCGCCGGCGCGATCAGCGGCGGCATCGGTCTGGCGGCCTCGGGCAACATCAACCCGGACGGCACCTTCCCCAGCATGTTCGAACCGGTCCACGGGTCCGCGCCCGACATCGCGGGTCAGCAGCGGGCCGACCCCACGGCCGCGATCCTGTCCGTCGCGTTGCTGCTCGACCACCACGGTCGGACGGCCGAGGCCGACACCATCACGCGGGCGGTCGAGGCGGACATCGCGGGCCGCGGCGCCACGTCGCGCTCCACGGCCGAGATCGGCGACGCGATCGCCGCGGCCGTCGCGCGTACCACCGCGGCCTGACCCCGGCGTCCGCCGAACCGACCGCTCCGTCCCCAGGAGACACCATGACCAGCACGACACCCACCAGCACCGACACGGCGTTCACGACGGCGTTCCGGACGGTCCCCTCCGCCGACCGCCGCGCGGCGGCCGAACGGGAGGCCATCCTCGCCGACCCGGGGTTCGGCAAGTTCTTCACGGACCACATGGCGACCATCCACTGGTCGGTCGAGTCCGGCTGGCACGACGCGAGCGTGCATCCGTACGGGCCCCTCGTGCTCGACCCGAGCGCGAGCGTGCTCCACTACGCGCAAGAGATCTTCGAGGGCCTCAAGGCGTACCGGCACGCCGACGGTTCCGTCTGGGGGTTCCGACCCGAGGCGAACGCTCGTCGGTTCCAGCGGTCCGCCGAACGCCTGGCGCTGCCGGAACTCCCGGTCGAGGACTTCGTGTCGGCCATCCGGCACCTCGTCGCGACGGACGTCGAGTGGGTGCCGTCGGCGGACGAGACGAGCCTGTACCTCCGGCCGTTCATGATCGCGACCGAGGCCTTCCTCGGGGTGCGCGCCGCGCAGCAGGTGGAATTCCACGTGATCGCCTCGCCGGCCGGGGCGTACTTCACCTCGGGTCCCAAGCCGGTCTCGATCTGGCTGTCGACGCAGTACGGCCGCGCGGGCAAGGGCGGCACGGGAGCGGCGAAGACCGGTGGGAACTACGCGTCGTCGCTCCTGCCGCAGCAAGAGGCCTACGCGCATGGCTGTCAGCAGGTGATGTTCCTGGACTCGGTCGAGGGGCGGTACCTCGAGGAACTCGGCGGGATGAACGTCGTGCTCGTCCGGTCCGACGGCACGCTCGTCACCCCGGACTCCGACAGCATCCTCGAGGGCATCACGCGGGACTCGATCCTGCAGCTCGCGGAGGACCGCGGCCTGCGCGTCGAGCGCCGTCGCGTCGCCCTCGACGAGTGGCGCGACGGGGTCGCCGACGGCACGATCACCGAGGCCTTCGCGTGCGGAACGGCTGCCGTCGTGACCCCGATCGCCGAGTTGCGGGGCGAGGACATCACGATCGGGTCCCCGACCCAGGGTGCCGGCGAGCTCACGATGTCCCTGCGACAGGAGCTCACCGACATCCAGTACGGGCGACGCCCCGACCCGCACGGGTGGATGGTGCAGCTCACCGAACCGGGCGCGGCGTCCGTCGGCGACGCGGGCGACGATGCCCTCCGCTCCGCGGAGTCCGGGACCGACGAGGCAGCGGCTCAGTAGGGTCGACACGTGAAGATCGCACGGTTCAGCACTCCGGGGGAGGACCCCCGTTACGGCATCCTCGACGAGCGAGCGCTCGTGGTCCTGGCGGGCGACCCGCTGTACCAGGGGTTCGAGACGACGGGGGAGCGGGTGGACCTGCGGACCGCGACACTCCTCGCTCCGGTGATCCCGAGGTCGAAGGTCATCGGAGTCGGGCTCAACTACGCCGAGCACGTGTCCGAGATGGATGAGCGCGCGGGGGAGGACCCCATCGTGTTCCTCAAGCCGAACACGGCCATCATCGGCCCGAACGACCAGATCCGCTTGCCGCAGGACGTGGGGCGGGTCGACCACGAGGGCGAACTCGCCGTCGTGATCGGGTCCCTGGCGAAGAACGTCCGTCGCGAGGACTTCGCGGACGTCGTGCTCGGGTACACCGTGGCCAACGACGTGACCGCCCGTGATCTCCAAGCCCGCGACGGACAGTGGACCCGGGCGAAGGGCTTCGACACGTTCTGCCCGATCGGCCCGGTCATCGAGACGGACCTCGATCCGTCCGACGTCCGGTTGGAGACCCGCGTGGACGGCGACATCCGGCAGGCGGCGTCCACCTCGGAGATGATCCACGACATCCCGAGTCTCATCGAGTTCGTGTCCTCGATCTGGACCCTGCTGCCCGGGGACCTCATCCTCACCGGGACCCCGGCGGGTGTGGGCCCGATCAACGACGGCGAGATCGTCGAGGTCACGGTGTCCGGCATCGGCTCGCTGACCAACCCGGTCGTCGCGCGACGCTGACCCGACGCCGCCGAACCGAGCTCCGACGCCGCCGAACCGAGCTCCGACGCCGCCGAACCGAGCTCCGACGCCGGCCGACCCGGCCCTCGACCCCGACACCGCCACGGTGCCGGGGTCGCGGCGTTCGCGGCTCCCCAGACCACGATCGGGGGGCGGAACCAGGAGCGGACAGCCCGGCGGTTGCATGCGACAACTTCGCGACACGCCCGGGATGTGGGGTGGTTTGCTGGGTGGTGGGGTGGTGCGTAAAGTAATCACTCGTCACCCCAAAGGTGCGGCGGAGCGGCCGGGACAGTGTCCCGGAGCGAGCCGGCCTCAAGCGGGACCGTCCTCCACCGAGGTTCTGATCGGGACTTGCGCCTGATCGCTTCGACGCTTAGGATGTAAAACC
>NZ_QKTU01000030.1 GCF_003234565.1 Curtobacterium sp. MCBD17_013
CGTCGCAGCCTCGACCACCCGTCGGGCTCACGGTTGCCTGTGGGCGGAGTGCCAGCCCGGCCACCTGGTGAGGGATCGAGCACGTGGACCCGAGCCGCACCTCCCGGCCGGACGGGGACGTCGGGTGCCGGGGCGTCGTCGGTCACCAGTCGAGGATACGGCGGCCGGGAGGCACGGGTCCGGTCCGCGTGCGCGGTCCCGCACCGAGCGGGCGGCCGGGAGGTGCGGCTCGGGTCCACGTGCTCGATCCCTCACCAGGTGGCCGGGCTGGCACTCCGCCCACAGGCAACCGTGAGCCCGACGGGTGGTCGAGGCTGCGACGGTATGGTGAAGCGGCCCGCTGGGCGGCGGGACCGGACTCCGACGAGAGGGACGCATGGGATCGCGCGACGAGGTCGAGGCGTGGCTCACCGACATGGACGGCGTGCTCGTACACGAGAACCAGGCGCTGCCCGGCGCTCCCGAGCTCATCCAGCAGTGGCTCGACACCGGGACGCCGTTCCTCGTGCTGACGAACAACTCGATCTTCACGCCGCGTGACCTCAGCGCGCGCCTCCGACGGTCCGGTCTGAGTGTGCCGGAGGACCGCATCTGGACCTCGGCGCTGGCGACGGCCGACTTCTGCGCGTCGCAGATGCCCGGCGGTTCCGCGTTCGTGATCGGTGAGGCCGGCATGACGACCGCCCTGCACGAAGCCGGGTTCATCATGACCGAGACCGCGCCCGACTACGTCGTCGTCGGCGAGACCCGGAACTACTCGTTCGAGGCGATCACGAAGGCCGTGCGACTCATCCGCGACGGCGCCCGGTTCATCGTCACGAACCCGGACGCCACCGGTCCGAGCGCCGAGGGCGTCCTGCCCGCGACGGGCGCCATCGCCGCGATGATCTCGAAGGCCACGGGCAAGGAGCCCTACGTGGTCGGCAAACCCAACCCGATGATGTTCCGCTCGGCGATGAACCGCATCGGGGCGCACTCCGAGAACACGGGGATGATCGGCGACCGGATGGACACCGACATCGTGGCGGGCATCGAGGCCGGGCTGCACACCATCCTGGTGATGAGCGGCATCAGCGACATGTCCGAGGTCGAGCGGTACCCGTTCCGTCCGAACGAGATCCTGTCGGGCGTGCACGAGCTCGTGACGCAGACCCCGTACGAAGTGGAGATGTAGGGGCTGCTCAGGTGGTTCCCCCGCGTCCGCGCCTCCGGGAGGGCCGTCACAGCTACCCCAGGGCCACCGGCTCGGCGTCGGACGCGGGACCCGACGGCGGCGGCCCCTCGGACATCGGACCCGGCGGCGGCGGCCCATCGGCGGCGTGCGGTGAGACGGCCGCCGGGACCTCGAACGCCGAGCGTGGTGGAACGTGCTTCCAGCGCTGCGCGAGGCGCCGGGGCCGATCGGTGTGCAGCGCGACGAACGCGGCAGCGACGACGCCGAACACGAGGATCCCGAAGGTCAGCAGCCCGAGGAACCCGACGACGGGCAGCGGCACACTCGTTCCCGCGGCTCCGGCACCGATCACGCCGAAGTCCCAGACCGCGTGCAACAGCATCGGCACGAGCAGGGTCCGGGTGAGCCGCCGCGCGATGTACAGCACGGACCCGAACGCGGCCGCGAACACCACCTGTTCGATCGTGGTCCCGAGGCCCTGTCCGGCGAGGGCGTTGAGCAGGTGCAGGCAGCCGAACACCGCCGAGGACACCATCCACACCCAGAGTTCCGGCAGGCGACGGCGGAGCCCGACGAGCAGGACGCCGCGGGCCATGGTCTCCTCGAAGAACCCGACGAGCAGCGTCGCCAGTCCGAGCAGCAGGAAGTAGGCGAGGGGGCGGCCGTTCCAGGCGACGGTGGCGAGCCTCCCGGCCTCGATGAGCAGGATGACGATCGGCGCAACGGCCGCCCATCCGGGGGCTCCGCGACGCAGGTCGATCGTGCCGATGCGCCACCAACCGAGCCCCGTCACGACGAGGGCGAGCGCGACGGCGGCGATCGCCTCGGGCACGAGCAGGGCGGTGACGACGCTCGGGATCGTCAGGCCGACCCGCTCGTAGTCGTCACCGGGCCGGGCACGGATGACCTCGATCGTCGCGAACGCCACGACCGGCGCGATGCCGACCAGGAGGGACGGGGGGACGCGCGGACGCCTGCGCTCCGTCGACCGTTCGCGCACGCCGCTCCCCCGCTCCGGGCGTCCGGGCGCGCCCTGCAGGGAGCGTACATCGCCGCTCCGGAACCGCGTCGGCTCCCGGAGGGTTCGATGGAACCATGGCGTCCCTCCCGTTCTGGCTGCTCGTGCTCGTGTTCGTGGCGGGGTCCGCCGTCATCTGGGTGGCGGGCATCCAGCTGTCGAAGACCACCGACGTGCTCGACGACCGGCTGCACCTCGGGAGCGCGCTCGGGGGCCTCATCGTGCTCGCCCTCGCGACGAACCTGCCCGAGATCGCGATCACGGTGAGCGCCGCGTTCTCCGGCTCGATCGAGGTCGCGGCCGGGAACATCCTCGGCGGCATCGCGCTGCAGACCGTCGTCATCATGATCATCGACGCGTTCGGCAAGCGCGGGAAGGGCGTCAAGCCGATCACCTACCGTGCCGCGTCGCTCGGACTCGTGCTCGAGGCGATCGTCGTCGTCGCCGTGCTCGCGGTCGTCATCGCAGGGAGCCAGCTGCCCTCGAACCTGCTGTTCGCCCGGCTGACCCCGGACGTGGTCCTCATCGCCGCGATCTGGGTCGTCGGCCTGCTCCTCGTCCAGCGGGCGAGCAAGAGCCTGCCGTGGCACGACAACGGCACGGCCCCCGACAGCTCGCCGCACGCGACCGGGCACCGCCGCTCCAAGCCGAAGCCGCCGCCGATGGGCACCGCGAAGGCCGCGGTCATCTTCGCGGTGTCGGCCGCGGCGACGCTCGTCGCCGGTGTCGCGGTGGAGCAGGCGGGCGATGCGGCCTCGGGGCAGATCGGCCTGTCGGGCGTGCTGTTCGGCGCGACCGTCCTGGCCCTGGCGACGAGCCTGCCGGAGATCTCCACGGGCCTCCAGGCCGTCAGGCAGGGCGACGACAACCTGGCGATCAGCGACATCTTCGGCGGGAACGCGTTCCTGCCGGTGCTGTTCCTCGTCGCGACCGTGATCAGCGGCAAGGCGGTGCTGCCGCAGGCGAACGCGAGCGACATCTACCTGACGGCGATCGCCGCGCTGCTCACCCTCGTCTACGCGGTCGGGCTCGTGTTCCGGCCGCAGAAGCGGATCATCGGCATGGGGATCGACTCGTTCGTCGTGCTCGTGCTGTACCTGATCGGGGTGGGCGGACTCATCGCGATCTCCGTCGGCTGAGGATCCGTACCGGTCCCGGAGCGACTCGGAGGCCGGAGGCATAGCCTCGCGGCATGACCCGCATCGGCACCAGTGACCTCCACGTCTTCCCCCTCGCCCTCGGCGGCAACGTCTTCGGTTGGACCGCGGACGAGCAGACCTCGCACGACGTCCTCAGCGCGTACGTCGACGGCGGCGGGAACTTCATCGACACCGCCGACGTCTACTCGGCGTGGGCCCCGGGCAACTCGGGTGGTGAGTCCGAGACCGTCATCGGATCGTGGCTCGCGGCGGCGGGCAAGCGCGACGACGTCGTGATCGCGACGAAGGGCTCGCAGCACCCGGAGTACCAGGGCCTCGCAGCGGACACCGTCGCCGCGGCCGCCCGTGCCTCGCTGCAGCGCCTCGGCACCGACCGCATCGACCTCTACTACGCGCACTTCGACGACCAGGACACCCCGCTCGAGGAGACCGTCCGCGCGTTCGACCAGCTCGTCAAGGACGGCATCGTCCGCTACACCGCGATCTCGAACTACTCCGTCGACCGCGCCCGCGAGTGGATTCGGATCGCACAGGAGAACGGCCTCGCCGAGCCGGTCGCGATCCAGCCGCACTACAACCTCGTCAAGCGGCAGCCGTACGAAGCCGAGCTCGCACCGTTCGTGCACGAGACCCACCTGGGCGTCGTGCCGTACTTCGCGCTCGCCGCCGGGTTCCTCACGGGCAAGTACCGCACTCGCGAGGACATCGCGGGCAAGGACCGCCAGGGGCAGCTCGAGGGGTACTTCTCGGACGAGGGGTTGCGCGTGGTCGACGCCCTCGCCTCGGTCGCCGAGGCGCACGACGCCCCGATCGCGTCGGTCGCGCTCGCCTGGCTGCAGACGCGACCGGACGTCGTCGCGCCGATCGCGAGCGCCCGGAACCTCGAGCAGCTGCCGGCGCTCCTCCGGTCCGCCGAGCTCGTGCTGACGGCCGACGAGATCGCCGCGCTCAGCGACGCGTCGGCCGCCGTGCCCGCCTGACCCGGGACCGATCGGACGACGGACGGGAGGCACGGTACCAGCGGGTGCCGCGCCTCCCGTCCGTCGTGTCGGACGTCCGGAGGGTCGGTGCGAGCGGGTGCCGCGCCTCCCGTCCGTCGTGTCGGAGGTCCGGAGGGTCGGTGCGAGCGGGTGCCGCGCCTCCCGTCCGGCGCGCGGGGGCAGCGCGGCGGCGACCGCGGTCAGGCCGAGGGCGCGAGCGAACTCGTCAGTGGCTGTCCCGACGACCGCGAGGCGAAGCAGTAGTAGTAGCGGTCGCCCGCGTTCCACTCGCTCTCGTCCGCCGGGTACGCGCCCTGGACCTGTAGGTCCGTGTAGGCGGCCGCGGCGCCGAGGTCGATCGCACTGGTCGCGCTGCACAGTTCGGTCATCTGACCGCGTAATGCGTCGGGCCCGGGGTAGCTGGACTGGGTCAGCGTGCCGCGGAACGTCATCTGCGCAGCGTGGGCGGCCGAGCAGTCGACGACCGTGAAGATCTGTGCCCACGCGTTCTCGTACGGTGACAGGCACTCGCCGCCCGCGAGGTCGCGCCACGAGTGCTGCCCCACCGACGCCGCCGTGGTGGCGAACACCGCCGTGGCCGAAGGAGCCGGCGCGGGCGTCGAGGACGTCGACCGGGTCGACGCCGCGGCCGGTGACCGTGACGGCTTCGACGACGACGTGGAGGACGGAGCCGGCGCCGGCTGGTTCTGCGGGTCGCCGCCGAGGATCCACCGCACGACGAGGAACACGAGCACGAGCAACACGATGATGATCGCGATCGCGCCGTACACGAGCAGCTGCTTGCCCCGACGACCCTGCGCGGCGAGGCGCCCGAAGCCCTCGTTGAGGAGGTTGTCGCCACGGCCGTCACGACGCCCGACCGGCACGGCACCACGAGCGCTCTGACCCGGGAGCACCGAGCCGGCGGAAGGACCGGCGCCGGCCGGAGCGGCACCAGGAGCGCCGGTCGGAGGAGCACCGGGAGCACCGACGACGGGCATCATCCGCGTGCCCGTGTCCCCCGCGCGCCCGGCGGCGGAGTCGGCGTGGTCGTCGCCGAGGGCAGCGTCGTCCTCGACCCCGTCGACGGCGCGGAGTGCGCCCGTCCCGAACAGCGCGTTGATCGCCCGGGTGTCACTGGTCTCGCGGCCGTCCCACTCGGTCTGGTCGACGACGTCCGCGGGTCCGGTCTCGACGACGTCCGCGGGGCCGGTCTCGGGCGCCCAGGCGATCGTCTCCGGCTGTCGCTCGGGACGGGGACGGCCGTCGTCCGGCACGTGCGCCGAGCGGTCGGTGCCGAGCAACGCGTCGAGGTCCTGGCCGACGGCCGGAGGCAGGTGGGCCGGGTAGACCTGCTCGGGGTGGGCCGGGTCCACGGGCGACACCAGGGGCGGCGCGGCCGTGGGTGGGAGCGGATCGGCGGCGCGCGAGGGGCTCTCGGGCACGACTGCGGGGCCGGTCTCGGGCTGCGCCCACCAGGGCAGCGCAGCGGTGGGGGTGTCGACGCCGGAGTCGTCCGTGTCGCGTTCGGCGGCGTCTGCCGTGTCGACGACGGGGTCCGCGGTGTCGGATCCCGCAGGGACGCCCTCGGGGGCGTCGTGCTGCGCCGGGATGGCCGCCGTGACCTCGGAGTGCGCGGACTGCGCGGAGCCCGCCTCGGCGGCGTCCGATCCCGCATCGTCGTCCGACAGGGACCAACGCGTCGGCCGGGAGCCCGCTGCGGGGGCAGGGACGGCAGCGGCAGGAACGGGAGCAGCGGAGGCAGCAAGGGCAGCTGCAGGTCCGTCGACGACCGCGGCACGGCTCGCCTCGGCGTCGACATCACCAGCACGGTCAGCACGGTCAGCGCCGTCGGCATCACCGGCATCGGCGTCGCGGTCGGCGTTCGTGCCCTCGTCGTCGGCACCACCGAGCGCGGCCCAGTCGAAGCGCGAGTCGTGGTCGGACGTTCCGGCGCCCGCTGCCTCGTCGCCCGGCAGGCGCAGCAGGTCGGTGAAGCTCGGCCGCTCCTCGCCGCGGGGCAACCGGGCGCGGACGCCCGCGACGGGCGGCTCCGTCGGTGCGGCCGCGGGCGGGATCACGTCGTCGCGCTCCGACGGGAGGCTCGGGGCCACCCCCGTCGCTCGGCCGAGCCAGTCGACGTCCTCTCGGCCGGTGCCGTGCGGGTCGACCCGACGGCGCTCCTCGTCGATCGCGCGGATCTCCTCGGCGCGCTGATCCCGAGTGGACCGTGCCGTGGGCAGCTGCAGGGAGCTCGGGTGGGACACCGCCCGGGCAGGGGTCGCAGGTGCAGCGGGCGGCTCCGGCGCAGCAGGCGGCTCTGGGGCAGCAGGCGGCTCCGGCACAGCAGACGGGTCCACGGGCGGCAGCTCCGGCGGGACCTGCGCGGTCGGCGGCAATGGCGTCACCTCGCCCGACTCGGCGGCACGCTCGGCGGCTCGGCGCTCGCGGCGGGTCGGCCAGTTGTCAGGGAGCTTCGCCTCGCCGAAGATCGACGACGCGCTGCGGAGACCGCTCGGCGGGACGGGGCGCGCGGCGGCGCGAGCGTCGTCATCCGACCGGACAGCATCGTCCGGACGCGGTTCCTCGGGCTCGCCGTCGGTGGGACGTCCGCTCACGGGGCCAGCCCGAGGTCGGCCAGTCCGATCGCCGCGTAGTAGGGGTACCCGGCACGCTCGATGGCTTCCTTCGCGCCGGTGTCACGGTCGACCACGACGGCGACGGCGGCGATGATGGCGCCTTCGCGCTCGAGCGCCTCGGCGGCCTTGAGCGGGGAGCCACCCGTGGTCGAGGTGTCCTCGAGCACGACGACGCGCTTGCCCCGCACGTCGGGGCCCTCGACCTGCCGGCCGCGGCCGTGGTCCTTCGGCTCCTTGCGGACGACGAACGCGTCGTAGGCCTGGCCCCGGGCCGCGGCCTGGTGCAGCACCGCGGTGGCGATCGGGTCGGCGCCCATGGTCAGTCCGCCGACCGCGACGACGTCGGGGACCTCGGCGACGAGGTCCGTCATCACCTGGCCGATGAGCGGCGCGACCCGGTGGTCGAGGCTGACCTTGCGCAGGTCGATGTAGTACGTCGCCTTCTTGCCGCTGGTCAACGTGAAGTCGCCGTGGAACACGGCCTCGTCCCGGATGTGGGCGATCAGCTGGCTACGCGCGTCGGTCACGATCCACCACAGTATCCGCTCCCCCTCGGGGATCCCAGCCCACCGACGAGGCCTGTGGACAGCGCTCCTGGCGGGTCAGCGCCTCCCGGTACGCTCCGGACATGGCCCAGGCGACCCGACCCCGCGCGCTCCTGCGTGTGCTCGGGGCCGAGGCCCTCGGTGCCGCGATGGCCCTCGCGCTCGCGCTCGCCGCACTCCGGCACGTGCTCGCCACCGACCGCGTCCGGCTGCTCTGGTACGACGGCGACTCGGTGCTCCTCCCCCTGGTCGAACGCTCGCTCCGGCTGGGACAGTCGTTCGAGTGGGCGATGTCGCCCACGCTGTTCTTCTTCCCCGAGATCCCGGTGTACCTGGCGTGCGCCGCGCTGACGTCCACGCCGCAACAGGCACTCGCGCTGAACGGCCTGCTCGTGGTCGTGGCGGTGTACGTCCTCGTGCGGGCGGTCGCCGCGCAGGTGATGCCCGAGGCGCCCCGTGCGGTCCGCGTCACCGTCGCGGTCGGCGCCCTCGGCGTCGTGACGTTGCTCGTCCTCACGGAGTCCTCCGGGACGGCGTCGAGTCTCGAACTCGCGTCGCTCCTCCTGACGACGACGTACTACTACGGCGCGGTGCTCGCGATGCTCGGCACGGCCGCGCTGGCGTTGCGGGTGGTGCGCACGGCCTCCCTGCCGGTGCCGCGCACGTCGTGGGCCGCGTTGGCCGTCACGACGCTCGTGGCGGCGTCCAGCACGGCGTCGGACCCGCTGTACGTGCCGTGGTCCGCGGCGCCCGTGATCGTGACGGTGGGGTTGCTCGCCCTGGCCCGGCGTCTGCCCTGGCGTGTGGTGTCGGGGCTCGGCGTCGCGCTGGCCGGTGGGTCCGCGCTGGGGTACCTGCTCCGGATCCCGCTCGCGCCGTTCGTGTCGCTCGACCCGTCGACGTACATCCACCCGGGTGGCGCGGGCACGACGCTCTCGTACTTCGCGGCGCTGACGGACGAGCGCGCCGGCGCGGGCCTCGGCGAGGTCGAGCTCGTGCTGCTGCTCGTGCTGTTCCTCGCCTCCCTCGGCGGCACGGTGTGGGCCTGGCGCGTCCGGAGCTCCCGGACGGTGCTCGTGGCGTCGGCGCTCGGCATGGTGACCGTCGTCGCCGTCTCCGTCGGCGTCGTGCTCGCGGGCTCGTCCACGCCGCGCTACCTCGAGCCGATCGTCACCGCGCCGCTCATCGGGCTCGTCGCGGTCGCGGAGCTGGCCCGGACGGCGATCCGGCGAACGCGCCTCCACACCGCTGGTCGCGGACTCCGTCTGATCGCCGTGGCCGCCACCGTCGCGCTGCTCGCGGTGGGCGGGGCGGTCGCGCCGTCGACCGTGGAGGCCGTGGTCACCGCCTCCTACGCGCCCGCCTCGTGCCTGGACCGGTGGGTCGGCGGTCGCGGGGTCGTCGGCGTCGGACAGTTCTGGACGGTCCGACCGCTCGCCGCGTACGGGGACGAGGGCGTGCGACTGCTCCAGGTCCGCGACGACTTCACGACCTACCCGTGGCTCGTGGACCTCGCCGCCTACCGCGACGCCCGTCCGACCTACGTCGTCATCGGGTCGCAGGACGTCTGGACCACCCCGGTGCAGGACGCCCTCGGCGATCCCTCGGCGATCGTGCACTGCCCCGGCTACGACATCTACGACTACGCCGGCACGTCGGGCGCCGCGACGTTACGTCACGACGTCGTCTCGACCGCGCAGGAGTTCATCGAGGAGCGCGGGTTCGGCGGGTAGACCTCGACCCGTGCGCTGGCGTCGCCCGCCCAGAGCGACGAGGATCGGTCCGTGCTGCCGATCGCCGGACTCCCCCAGGGCCACGTCGACGTCCCCGAGTGCGTCTCGGCCCTGGCCGCCGGACGGACGATCACCGCGGTGTGGCGCAACGACCTCGACGGCCGCACGTTCCGACTCGGCGAGGGACCCGCGGCCGAGTACGTCAAGTGGGCACCCCACGGTGTGCGACTCGACCTGCTCGGCGAGATCGCGCGGCTCTCGTGGGCGGGGTCGTACACGCCGGTGCCGCGCGTGGTCGACCACGGCGAGGACCCGGACGGCCGCTGGCTCCGGACGGTCGCGCTCCCGGGTCGGAGTGCGGTCGACCCTCGGTTCCAGGCCGATCCCCGGCCCGCGGTGATCGCCGCCGGCCATGGACTCCGCGCCCTGCACGACGCCCTCCCGGTGGCCGACTGTCCGTTCGAGTGGTCGGTCACGCAGCGCATCGCCCGCTCCGGTGCCGACGACGACACGGTGGCGGCGCTCGGTGCCCGTCCGGAGCCGGACCGGATCGTGGTGTGCCACGGGGACCCGTGCACCCCGAACACGATCGTGGGCGAGGACGGGCAGTGGGTCGGCCACGTCGACCTCGACACCCTCGGCATCGCGGATCGGTGGGCGGACATCGCCGTGGCGACCATGGCCCTCGGGTGGAACTTCGGCGACGGGTGGGAGTCCCTGTTCCTCGACGCGTACGGCATCGCGCCCGACCCCGAGCGCACCCGCTGGTACCGGACGCTGTGGAACCTCGGCGACGGGGCGCTGCCGCGCGACTGAGTGGCGCCCGGCGCACGTCGAACCGCGTCCTTCCGTTCGAACACCCACATGCCGCGGTTCTATGGGAAGGACCCGGTGCGACACGACCCCCGGCCGACGCACCCCCGGTGCCACACGACCCCCGGCCGACGCA